>NZ_QAOG01000001.1:0-417006 GCF_003050705.1 Sphingomonas aurantiaca
GCCCGGAAACCGCAAGCCGCCGCCCACATGTCCCTTCATCTAAACCTACAATGTCAAAGAGCCGACAAAAATACCGACACTCGCATAACCTCCCTTGCAGGAAGCTTGGAGCATCTGGTTTTTTGCGACCGCTGCAGAAGCCGGTGAGGCACTCCGCTGCGGTGACACCCCTCTACGGCCACCCCGCAGACCCGTCAAACACTTTCTTGCATATTTGTGGCAATTTTCGCCCGCCCACGCGTTCTGCGCCCCCAACCCACCCACGCGGGCGCCAGCCAAGCGCTTGTTAACGCACCGCATTCCTTAGCTGGTATAGCGACGGCGTCCTGTGACACGCATCATACGTCTTTAGAGTCCCGCCTTAAGCGCTTGTGAAGGCCCATACCGCTACATGCCCGATACGATGGATACCGCGATCCCCGCCCCCACGCCGGCGAATGGACCCGAAACCGTGCCGCCACCGGCCTCGGCGGATGTCCCGGGCGCGCCGGCCGAACCGGCCTCGCTCGCGGGACAGGTCCGCAGCGCGCTCATATGGCGATCGGGCAGCCAGATCGTCGCGCAGATGGTGCAGTGGTGCGCGACCTTCCTCGTGATCCGGATTCTCGCACCGGCCGATTATGGCCTTTTCGCCATGTGCCAGGTGATCCTCACCTTCATGGCGATGCTCAATGGCTATGGACTGGCGAGCGGGCTGATCCAGCAGAAGGAGATCAGCCAGCGCGAAGTGCGCCAGCTGTTCGGGATGCTGATCGTGCTGAACGGTGCGCTGGCGATCGCGCAGCTATCGCTCGCGCCACTGGCGTCCGCTTATTACCGCCAGCCGATCGTCGGCGACATGCTTCGCGTGCAGGCATTGCTGTATCTCACCACACCGTTCATCGCGCTTCCCTATGCGCTGCTGTCGCGGGCGATGGATTTCCGTCACCAGGCGAAGGCGAACATCACTGCTTCGATCGCCTCCGCCAGCGCGGCGCTGGGCGGTGCGCTTTATGGCCTTGGCGTGTGGACGTTGGTGATCGCGCCGATCGTGCTGTTCAGCGTTCGCGGCGCGATGATGACATGGTCGGCGCGGTCGCTCGTGTGGCCGAGCTTCAACTTTCGCGGCGCGGGGACGATCGCGCGCTATGGCGGGGTGATGGCGGCGGGGCAGCTGTTCTGGTTCCTGCAGAGCCAGGCGGACGTGTTCATCGCGGGGCGCAGTTTTTCGCCGCATACGCTCGGCATCTATACCACCAGCCTGTTCCTCACGCAGATCTTCGTGTCGAAGTTCGTGCCGCCGCTGAACGAGGTTGCCTTCTCCGCCTATGCACGCATGCAGGCCGATCCGGACGCGATCGGGCGCGCGTTCGTCAAGGGCGTGCGGATGGTGATGATCGTCGCGATGCCGTTCTACATGGGGCTCGCCGCGACCGCCGAGCCGCTGGTGCTGACCGTGCTGGGCGACAAATGGCGCGAAACCGCGCCGGTCGTGCAGCTGCTCGCGCTGGCGATGCCGTTCATGACTCTGCAGGTGCTGTTCACGCCGGCCTCGGATGCGCGTGGGCGACCGGGGATCGGCGTGCGGAACGGTGCGACCGGCGCGCTGATCCTGACGATCGCCTTTCTGGTCGGCGTGCGATGGGGCCCGACCGGGATGGGGATCGCGTGGATCGCGGCATATCCGCTATATCTGGCGATCAGCGCGTGGCGGACCTTGCCGGTCATCGGCGTGCGCGCGCGTGAGATCGTGCGCGCGGTCGCATCGCCGGCGGTGGCGGCGATCGCGATGGCGGCGATCGTCACGCTGGTGGACCGCAGCCTGCCGCCGCTCGACGCGCATTGGCGGCTCGCCGTGCTCGTGCCCGTTGGCGCCGCGGTCTATGCGAGCTGGATGGGACTGTTCGCGCGGCCGACGATCCGCGAGTTGATCGCGGTCGTGCGGAAACAGCCTACGCCTGAATGACCCAAGCGGCGCGAAGGCTCACGCGGACTGGATATATTCGCGCATCGCGGCCGCGTCCGCCTCAATCCGGTCGATGCGGTATTTGACGAGATCGCCGATCGAGACGAACCCGACCAGCGTGTCGCCATCGATCACCGGGAGATGGCGGATCCGGCGCTGCGTCATCAGCGACAAGGCACCGATCGCCGACTCGCCCGGGCCGACCGACTTCACCGCGGTGGTCATTACCGTGCCGATCCGCTGATCGAGCGCGGCGGCACCGTCGGCTTGCAGGCAATGGATGACGTCGCGTTCGGAGAAGATGCCGACCACCTGGTCGCCATCGAGCACCGGTGCCGCACCGATCCGCTTGCCCGCCAGCAGCGCCACCGCCTGCGCCACGGTATCGTCGGGCGTGAGCGACAGGATGCCGCCCTCCCGGTTCTTCAGGATCGCCGCGATCGTCATCTTCGCCTCTCCTCAATTGCGTCTGTTGCGCGTGGGTTGAGGAAACCATGTTTGCAGGGCAATGTGAAGCGATGACCGATCGCCTGCCCGATCACCCCGCCGGAACGCCCACCGGACTCGACGATCCGCACTATGCCGCGTTCGCCTGGGCGCGGTTCCGCGCCATCATGGCGTGGATGGTGCTGGCGGCGGCGATCTGCGTCGCCGGGGTGATCGCGGGCATGGCGCATCTGCAAGGGCCGCTGCACCTGGTGACGATGCTCGCGGTGATTGGCGGAGTCGGCGGATCGGTGATGATGGCCGGGCTGTTGATGGGCCTGGTGTTTCTCAGTTCGGGCAGCGGGCACGACGAGGACGTTACGCGGATCGAGTGACACGCGCTCGCGCCGCGAGGGCAGTCCCTGCGAACGCGCCGTCCGACTGAAGCGGACGTATCGGCGTAGTTGCTGGCCCCCGCGCTCTGCTGCGTACCGGCATGAAAAAGGCCGGCACCGCGCTGCGGTACCGGCCAATTTCTCTTCAACGCGGACATGAATCCGGGTGACCCATGGGGATCAGCCCGCCTGGACCTCATCGGGTACCGCGCGAACGCGGCGGCGGCGGGGTTTTTCCTCGGGCGACGCGTCCGCGGCGGGGGCTGCGTCGGCTGCCGGCGCCGGCGTTGGTGCCGGTGCGACGGTGGCCGAAATCCCGAGCGATGGCGGCAGGCGATCCGCGTCGAACGCGGTCGGTGCGCCCTCGTCCTGCGCCACGGGTGCGTCGAGGCTGCGATCGCGACGCGGCCGACCACGACGGCGAGGCTGTTCCTCGGTCGCAGCGACGGCGGGGGCCGCGACGGGCGACGCGCTGTCGACGGCGTCGGTCGACTGCGCGACCGGATCGGCGGACTCGGTCACCGAACGCAGCGCGTCGGCTTCGGAATCCTGGTTGGCGTTCGCCGTCTGCGCGTTGGCGCGCGGCGCGCGACGGATCGTCTCGCGCGGCGGCGCATCACGGTAGTCGGAGCGGGGTTCACGAACCTGCTCGTCGCGACCCTGCGTATCACGCGCCTGCGCTTCGCGAGCCTGAGCCTGCTCTTCATTGCCGCGCTCGTCGCGCGCTTGGGCGTCGCGGGGCTGGGCGTCGCGGTTCGCATTGCGCTGGTTACGCGGGCTGTCGCCACGGACGCGATCTTCGCGCTGGCCTTCGCTGCGCTGGCCTTCGCTGCGCTGGCCCTCGCTGCGCTGGCCGTCGTTACGCTGACCTTCGTTACGCTGACCTTCGTAGCGGGTGTTCTCGTACCGCGGACGGTCTTCGCGCTGTGGCCGATCTTCGCGGTTCTGGCGGGGTGCGTTCTGGTATTGGCCGTTCTGCTGGCCACCGTTCTGCTGCCCGGCATTTTGCTGGCCACCGCTCTGCTGATCGCCACGGCCCTGCTCGGGCGCGCCCTGCTGCTCGCCCGAACGGATCGGTTCGCCCTCGTCGCCATAATCGTCGTCACCGTCGAGATCGAAGGGCTGCTGGCGACGCGGTTGCTGTTGCGCCTGCGGCTGGCTCTCTTCGAAGCGCGCGCGCGTCTCGCTCAGGACGCGGAAATAATGGTCCGCGAACTGGAGGTAATATTCGATGTTGACGCGGTCGCCTTGCATCTGCGCGTCGCGCGCGAGGTTCTTGTACTTCTCGTACAGCTGGCTCGCGTTGCCGCGCGCACGGCTGTCGATGCGGTTGCCGGTGTCGCGACCGCCCTGGCCACCACCACCGCCGCCGCCCTGGCGTTGACCGCCACCACTACCGCCGCCGCCATTATTATTGTTGCCACGACCGCGACGGCGGCCGGCTTGCCGGTTGTTGATCAAGCTTGTGTCCTCAGTCGTCGAACCAAAATCTGGTCGTGCTCCGAAATGCGGTGCAAACCCCCCGCCGCGCACCGATGATCTACACGAGATCGGTGCGTCGAACTTGCCAGGGCCACCGGACTGCAGCGACCTCAAAGCGAAGGATGCGGGTCAACGCCCAAAAACGACCAATGTGTCGAGATTGCGTGCCCCTGCCCACGTGATAGCGTCCGCAAGGGACCTACTACAAGCGAAATATGCGGTTTCGCGCCATATAGTTCAAGGCGCGGTGCAGGGGGTCAGGACTTTGGTCGCGACCAGCGCGCGCGGGTTGGCGCCATAGTCATGGTGGAGCGCGACGTGCAAACCCTGCGCGGCGAGCAGGGCGGTGACGGGTTCAGCCTGCGTCGCGCCGATCTCGATCACCGCTGCGCCACCCGGCGCGATCAGCGCGGGGAGTTGCCGGGCGAGGATGCGGTAATCGTCGAGCCCGTCGCGACCGGCGAACAGCGCCGCGTGCGGTTCGTGGTCATGGACCTCCGCAGGGAGTGTTTCGTCGGTGGCGATGTAGGGTGGATTGGCGAGGATCAGGTCGAACTGGCCGGCGATCGCGCTCGCCCAACTCCCGCGGATGAAGCGGGCGCGGTCGGTCATGCCGAGCGTAGCGGCGTTGTCACGGGCGTAGTCGAGCGCTTTGGAAGAAAAGTCGACGCCGAGACCTTGTGCGGGCCATTCGTCGAGCGCGGCGAGCAACAGCGTGCCGGGGCCGGTGCCGAGATCGAGCACGGTGCCGGGCGCGCGACCCGCAAAATGCGCCTGCGCGGCGATCAGCAGCGTTTCGCTGTCCGCGCGGGGGACGAGCGCGCCGGGGCCCACCGCGAGATCGATCGACCAGAAGCCGCGCGTGCCGGTGATGTAGGCGATTGGCTCGTGGCGGAGACGGCGTTCGACGAGCGCGGCGAAGGCGGCTGGGATGGCGTAGCGCGTCGGGTCGAGGAGGATCGCGTTGCGCTCGACGCCGAGTGCGTGCGCCATCAGGAGTTCGGCGTCGAGCCGCGGCGTGGCGGAAAAGGCGAAGCGCGCGGCGGCGGCGGCGATACCGGCGTTTACGGCTCCCCTTCCGCTCGCGGGAGGGGTCGGGGGAGGGGCTATCACCGGGCGGCGGCGTTTGTGGGACGCCCCTCCCCTAGCCCCTCCCGCAAGCGGGAGGGGAACGCCGTCGTGGCCGGGGCACCCTCACCCATCCAATTGCGCCAGCCGATCCGCCTCGTCCTGCGACACCAGCGCGCCAATCAGCTCGTCCATCTCGCCCGCGACGATCTCGGGCAGGCGGTGCAGCGTCAGGTTGATGCGGTGATCGGTCACACGGCCTTGCGGGAAATTATACGTCCGGATCCGCTCCGAGCGGTCGCCCGAGCCGACCATCGATTTGCGCGCGCCCGCGCGCTCGGCATGCAACCGGTCGCGCTCCGCCTCGTAGAGACGCGTCCGCAGCACGCGCAGGGCCTTGGCCTTGTTCTTGTGCTGCGACTTCTCGTCCTGCTGGATCACCGTCAGCCCGGTCGGGATGTGGACGATCCGCACAGCCGAGTCGGTCGTGTTGACCGACTGCCCGCCCGGTCCGGACGAGCGATAGACGTCGATGCGCAGGTCCTTGTCGTCGATCTTGACGTCGACTTCTTCCGCCTCGGGCAGCACCGCGACCGTCGCCGCGGAGGTGTGGATCCGGCCGCCCGCCTCGGTCGCGGGAACGCGCTGGACGCGGTGGACGCCGCTTTCGTATTTGAGCTTGGCGAATACGCCCTGCCCCGTGACGCTGGCGACGACTTCCTTGAAGCCGCCCGCGTCGGACGACGAGCCGGAGATCATTTCGACGCGCCAGCCCTGCGATTCGGCATAACGCTGGTACATCCGGAACAGGTCGCCCGCGAACAATGCCGCCTCGTCCCCACCCGTGCCGGCGCGGACTTCGAGCATCGCCGAGCGCTCGTCGGCGGAATCGCGCGGCAGCAGCGCGAGCGCGAGCTTGCGGTCCGCGGTCTCGAGCAGCGTGCGGTTCTCGTGCAGCTCCTCGGACGCCATCGCGCGCAGCTCGTCGTCGGCATCCTCGGCCATGAAGGCGAGGCTTTCCGCCTCCTGTCGCAGACGGCGCACTTCGGTAGCGGCCTGGGCGACGGGTTCGAGCTCTGCATATTCCTTCGACACCGCGACGAAGCGGTCGGACGGGAGGTCGCCGGTCGACATCAGCGCCTGCAACTCGTCGCGCCGCGCCTCGATCGCGCGGATGCGGTCGGGGGAGATCTGGGTCATGCGGGCACGCCCTCCCCACCCGTCATCCCAGCGAACGCTGGGATCTCAATGGGGCGAGTGCCGAGCCCGCCAACCGGAATATCCCAGCTTTCGCTGGGATGACGGGGGAGGCTCAACGCAGCGCCTCCGCGAGATCGGCGAAGGCGACTTCGGCCTGCGTGCCCGCGCCGAGCGTCTTTACGGCCGCGACGCCCTTCGCGAGTTCGTCGTCGCCGAGGATGATCGCGAAGCGTGCGCCGAGCGCGTCGGCCTTCGCCATGCGTGCCTTCATCTTGCCCTTATAGGCCATCTCGACCGCAACGCCTGCACGGCGCAGGTCCGCGACGATACCCATCGCGCGCGCTTCGGCGTCCGCGCCCATCGGCACGACCACCGCGTCGATCGTCGCCGCTGCCGGTTCGTCCAGCAACATCGCCAGTCGCTCGACGCCCGCGGCCCAGCCCACGCCCGCCGTCTCCGGACCGCCGAGCGAGCCGATCAGCCCGTCATAACGGCCGCCGGCCAGCACGGTGCCCTGCGCGCCCAACCGGTCGGTCACGAACTCGAACGCGGTGTGGCGGTAGTAATCGAGCCCGCGCACCAGCCGCGCATTGCGCTCCCACGCGACGCCCGCGGCGTCGAGCCCGGCGGTCACCGCGTCGAAGAACGCGCGCGCCTCGGGCGTCAGATACGCGTCGATATCGGGCGCGCTGTCGGCGATCGGACGGTCGCGCGGATCCTTCGAATCGAGGATCCGCATCGGGTTCTTCTCAAGCCGGGTCAGGCTGTCCTCGGACAGCGCGCCGCGATGCGCCTCGAAATGCGCGACCAGCGCCGCGCGCCATGCCTCGCGCGTCTCGGCGTCGCCCAAGGTATTCAGCTGCAACGTCACGCCTTCGGCAATGCCAAGTTCGCGCAGCAGCTGGTCCGCAAGCACCAGAAGTTCGACGTCCGCCGCGGGCTCGGCCGCGCCGATCACCTCGGCGTCGATCTGGTGGAACTGCCGGAACCGCCCCTTTTGCGGACGCTCGTAGCGGAACACCGGGCCGCTGGTCGTGATCTTGAGCGGCGCGAACTGCTGCCAGCCCTCGGTCAGATAGGCGCGCGCGATCCCCGCGGTGAATTCGGGGCGCAGCGTCAGCGAATCGCCGCCGCGATCCTCGAACGTGTACATTTCCTTCGACACGACATCGGTCGTCTCGCCGAGCGAGCGCGCGAACACCGCGGTCGACTCGAACACCGGGATGTCGATGCGCTGGAAGCAATATAGCGCCCGCACGCGCTCGAACGTCGACAGGACGTGCGCGAAGCGGCGCTGCTCGTCACCGAAAATGTCCTGGGTGCCACGAATGCGGCGCGGGGTTTCTATTCTTGCCATGATGCGCGCGTATCTAGGCGACGTGACCGCGAAGCGCTAGCGCCGTGCCATGACTAGCAAAGCCAGATATTGGGGCCTGGGCCAACGCGTTGCCCCGCCACGCTTCGTCCTGTTCGTGCTGGTGTTCGTGATCGGGCTGGTGACGATGATCCCGCGCTTCGGGCTCGGACGCGGCACGATGGGGGCCTTCGACCTTGCCGCCGCGGTGTTCCTGATCGCGGTCGCGACGCTGTTCCGCAACGCCAGTGCCGAGCGGATGCGCCGCGCCGCGCAGGAGAATGACGCCAACCGCGCGGTGCTGCTCGGGTTCAGCGGCACGATCATGCTCGTCATCCTGGTCGCGGTGGCGAAGGAGCTGCAGGGCAAGAACGACGCGGTCGCGATCGTGCTGACGATCACCACGCTGGCGCTCGCGTGGCTGTTCTCGAACATGATCTACACGCTGCACTATGCGCATCTCTATTATGTCGACGATCCTGCGGGGAAGGATGCGAAGGGGCTCGATTTCCCGAGCTGCGATGAGCCCGATTACTGGGACTTCGCCTATTTCGCGTTCACGCTGGGGATGACGTTCCAGACCTCCGACGTCGAGATCACGTCGCGCCGGGTGCGGAAAGCCGCGCTCGGCCAGTGCATGGCAGCGTTCGTGTTCAACATCGGCGTGCTGGCGTTCACGATCAACGTGCTGGGCAGCGGCTGAGCTATCCCCTTTCCGTCAGGGCAGCTTCGTCACGCCGGACCGGGTCCGGCGTGACGAGGCGGAACGATTATTTGGCGGTCCACTTGTTCATCCAGCCGAGCACCTCGCCATACCATTGGCGCGAGTTCTTCGGCTTGAGCACCCAGTGGTTCTCGTTCGGGTTGACCAGCAACCGCGACGGGATTCCGCGACGCTGGAGCGCGGTGAACGTCGCGAGCCCCTGCGTGTAGGGAATGCGGAAGTCCTTCTCGCCGGTGATCACCAGCATCGGCGTCTTCCACTTGGCGACGTAATTGACCGGGTTCCATTTCTCGAACGCCTGCGGGTCCTCGTAATAGGCCTTCCCGCCATGCTCCCACTCGTCGAACCAGAGCTCTTCGGTCTCGTACGCCATCGCGCGCGCGTCGAACACGCCGTCATGCTGGACGATGCACTTGAAACGATCGGGCCACTGCCCCTCAATCCAGTTCATCATATAGCCGCCATATGACGCGCCGAGCGCGCACGCATTGTCGGCATCGAGCCAGGCGAACTTGTCGGTCGCGGCCTTCAGACCCTTTTGCAGATCCTCGAGCGGCCAGCCGCCCCAGTTGTTGCTGATCGCGTCGGTGAAGCCCTGCCCGTAGCCGGTCGACCCGTGGAAATCGACCGCGACCAGCCCGTAGCCCGCGCCGGCGAACACCGCCGGATTCCAGCGATACGACCAGCTGTTGTTGCTCGACCCCTGCGGCCCGCCATGGACCATGTACGCGACCGGGACCTTGCCCGTGCTGCCGTACGGTTTCACCGCATAACCCCAGACGGTGTCGGCGTTGGCGCCCTTGAAGTTGAACCGCGTGACCGTGGGCATTTCGATTCCGGCAAGCTTGGCCGCGTTGACCTGGGTCAGACGCTGGGGCGCACCGCTACCCGCGATCCGATAGAAATCGGCCGGTGCGGTCAGGCTGTCGATCGCCACCACGGGTCCGCGCGGGGTGATCGCGACCGCGCTGACATGCCCCTCCTGCGTGAGCCGCGTCACGGCGCCAGTGGCTGCATCGACGCGGAACAGCGGCGTTTCCTGCGTGTCGTCGGCGGTGACGTAGAGCGACTTGGAGTCGGGTGCCCAGGCGATCGAGCCGACCGACCGGTCCCAGCGCTCGGTCAGCGACACCGTCTTGCCGGTCGCGATGTCGCGCAGCGTGAGCACCTGGCGATCCGCCTCGAACCCGGGCCTGCGCATCGCGAAATAGGCGAGGCTGCGGCCGTCGGGCGATACCGTCGGGAGGTTATCGGTCGCCTTGTTCGCCGCGGTCAGATTGACCGGGGCCGCGGAGCCATCGGCAGGGACCGAGAAGATGTCGAGATTGGTCGACAGCGACTCGATCCGCCCCGCCTCGCGCATCGCGAAATAGACGGTGCGGCCGTCGGGGCTCCACGAGACTTCCTCGGCGCCGCCATAGGGCTTTGACGGCGCATCGCCGACGAGCGTGCCGACCAGCGGAACCCCGTTGCCGGTCGCACCCGCGGCGGTCAGCGGCAGCACGAAAAGTTGCGAGCGCGTCCCGTCCGCCCACGTATCCCAGTGGCGCACGAACAGTTGGTCGTACGTGCGGCCGGCGCCGGCGTTCGGATCCTTCTTCACCATCGCCGGCTCGAGGCTCGGCGCGCCGGGCTTGCGATCCGCCCAGACGAGCAGCTTGTCGCCGGTCGGCGCGACCTTGAAGCCGCCAAAACCACCCTTGAAGCTCGTGAGGCGGCGCGGCGTGCCGCCGGTGATCGGCACCGACCAGATAGCGTCATCGCCGCCCTTGTCGGAGGTGAAATAGACGGTGGTGCCGACGATCTGCGGGTCGTTCTCGTTGACCTGCGGATCGGCGAGCAGCTTCACCGGGCTCGCGCCGGGCGTGGTCAGGTCGAGCCGCCAGAGGTCGAAGCGCCCCTTGTCGGCGGCGAGATCGGTCTCGCGCTGCGCCCAGACGAGCCAATGCCCGTCCGGCGAGGCGGTCGGCGCTCCGACGCGGCTGAGCATCGTCACGTCGTCGATGGTGAGCTGCCGGGCGGCGGCGGGGGCACTCGCGAGGGCGAGCACGGCGAGGCTGGCGGAGAGCATGATCTTCATGGCGTGCGTGATAGGACGCTTGCGGGATCGCGCGCAATCGCGGGAATTGGCGGCGTGGTCGATGCGCCCGTCCGTTTATGGTTCCCCCGCGGAAGCGGGGGTCCAGGAGCCACGAACGCTGCCGTCCGCAACGCTGGACTCCCGCCTTCGCGGGAGAACGGGATGGCGTTAAGACGCGCTCATGCCGCTGAAGCACTCCTTCCCGCCCGTCGCCGACCCTGATGCCCGAATCCTCGTCCTCGGCAGCCTGCCGGGCGACCGTTCGCTCGCCGCGCAGCGTTATTATGCGCATCCGCAGAACCAGTTCTGGCAGCTGATGTCGCCGGTCGTCGGGTGCGACCTTGCTGCGCTCGACTATGACGACCGGCTGGCGGCGTTGCGTGCGCAGCGGGTCGCATTGTGGGACGTGATCGGATCGGCGCGACGCGCGGGGAGCACCGACGCCGCGATCCTGGATATCGCGGGCAACGACATTGCCGGGCTGGTCGCGACGCTGCCCGATCTGCGCGCGATCGCGTTCAACGGTGGCACCGCGCTGAAACAGGGCCTGAAGCTGCTCGGCCGGGATTTCCGCGGACCCGAGATCGTCGCGCTGCCGTCGAGCAGCCCGCTGCACACGATCGGTCTCGCCGCCAAGCAGCCTGCATGGTCGGCGCTCGCCGCGTTCCTGCGCGACGCGCAGCTGTAGCACCCCGTGGGCGCAGGCGGATTAGCTGAGCCTCGACAAGGGATTAGCGTGATATCCGGGTGACGTTGCCCACGCGCAGGCGTGATCGACGGCTGGCTAAACGGTGCGCGGTCCGGCAAGGGCAAGGGATGTCGATCGAAAGCTTCATCGCCGAATACGGCCTCGCCGCGATCTTCCTTGGCGCGGCGTTCGAGGGCGAGACCAGCGTCGTCACCGGCGGGCTGCTCGCGCACCAGCATCTGTTGCCGTTATGGGGCAGCGCGGCGGCGGCGGTGACGGGGTCGTTCTTCGCGGATCAGCTCTTTTTCTTCGCCGGACGGAAGTACCGCGACACCAAGCGCGTGCGCCGGATCGCCGAGAAACCCGCCTTTGCCAAGGCGCTCGACACGCTCGACCGGCATCCGACGATCTTCATCCTCGGCTTTCGCTTCCTGTATGGGTTGCGGACGATCAGCCCGATCGCGGTCGGCACGTCGCACGTGCCCGCGCGCACCTTCGTCGTGCTCAACGCGATCTCCGCGCTTGTGTGGGGCGTGGTCTTCACGGGGATCGGCTATGTGTTCGGCGACGGGCTGATCGAGCTGGTCGGGCGGGTGATGCCGAGACAGAAGCTGGTTGGCGTCGCGATACTGGTCGGCGTCGCCGCCCTGATCATCGCCGGCTTCCGCCTGTGGCGCGGGCGTCGTGCGCGCGCCGCGGGCGAGGGTCAGGCGCGCGCGACCGCCGCTGCGTCGTCCACCTCCGACGGATCCGGCCGGACGCCGGTATAGAGCACGAACTGCTCGAGCGCCTGCAAAATCCCCACCTCGCCGCCCGAGACGATACGCTTGCCCGCGCCGCGGGCGGCGACGAGGAACGGGGTTTCGGTGGGGAGCGCGACGACGTC
Organism: Sphingomonas aurantiaca; assembly: GCF_003050705.1. Classification (GTDB taxonomy): domain Bacteria; phylum Pseudomonadota; class Alphaproteobacteria; order Sphingomonadales; family Sphingomonadaceae; genus Sphingomonas; species Sphingomonas aurantiaca. The sequence goes on from NZ_QAOG01000001.1 coordinate 12,249, forward strand.
GAACGCGACCTCGCACCCCGCGATCAGCGGCGAGTCGAACGCGAGCGCATCGGCGTCCGCGCCCGCCATCCCGAGCGGAGTGACGTTGACGAGCATCGGCGCCCCCGCCGGATCGGGCTCCGCGGTCCAGGCATAGCCATGCGCGTCGGCGAGCGCGCGGCCCGCGGTTTCGTTGCGCGCGACGATCGTGCCGTTCGCAAAGCCGGCATCGCGCAACGCCGTCGCGACCGCCTTCGCCATCCCGCCCGATCCGCGCAGCATGAAGCGCATCGCGGGATCGACGTCGTGCGAGTCGAGCAGCATGCGGACCGCGGTGTAATCGGTGTTGAACCCGGTCAGGACGCCGCCGTCGTTGACGATGGTGTTGACGCTGTCGATCGCGCGGGCCGAGGGGTCGAGCGCGTCGAGCATCGGGATCACCGCCTCCTTGAACGGCATCGACACCGCGCAGCCGCGGATCCCGAGCGCGCGGATGCCGCCGACGACACCCGCCAGATCCTTCGTCGTGAAGGCCTTGTAGACGTAATCGAGCCCGAGCAGTTCGTAGAGGCGGTTGTGGAACCGGGTGCCGAAATTGCTCGGGCGTGCGGACAGCGACATGCACATCTGCGTGTCGCGGCCGAGCAGAGGCTTGACGCGGTTCGGGCGGGCGGACGTCATTCGAGGTCGTTCTCGCTGATCACGACGATCTCCTGATCGGGATCACGCGCCAAGGCCACGACGCCGAGATCGGCGATCTCTTCGGCATGCTGCTTGAAGATCGCGACGGCATCGCCCTCGGGGGCGACCGTGCTCAGCGCTTCGAGCACGTCATACTGTACCGCGAACTGATAGCGCTCGTCGCTCACTTCGCCCTCGAACTCGACCTGGCGCAGGTCGCTATTGTCCTCGAGCGTCTTCAGATCGATGTCCAACCGGTCTTCGGCCATGCGTATCACTCCTAGATAGATGGCCGTTAAGCGCGGTTGGACACTCGATGTTCCGCCTCAGACGTCGAGATTGGCGACGTTCAGCGCGTTGTCCTGGATGAACTCGCGGCGCGGTTCGACGACTTCGCCCATCAGCTGCGTGAAGATCTCGTTCGCGCTCTCGGCATTGACCGCGGTGACGCGAAGCATCGAGCGGACCGACGGATCGAGCGTGGTTTCCCAGAGCTGTTCCGCGTTCATCTCGCCCAGACCCTTGTAGCGCTGGATCGCGAGACCCTTGCGCCCGGCGGTCAGGATCGCGTCGAGCAGATGGCTCGGGCGCGACACCTGTGTCGAGCCGCGCGCGGCGACGGCGGTGACCGAACCGATGACACCGGCGCCAGCCTCCGCGGCGCCGTCCTCGGCCTCGGGCTCGTCCGCCTGCGATGCCTTGCTGGCGGGAACGAGGTTCGAGGTCTGCGCATAGCTGTCGGCGTGTTCGCCCGACAGCGCATGGAGTTTGCGTGCCTCGGCCGAGACGAGGAAGCTCGCCTCGATGATGTGATGATCGGTGACGCCGCGCCACGCACGCTGGAAATGGATGCCGCCGTCTTCGGTCAGCACTGCGGTCCAGCGCGCATCGCCGTCGTCGAGTTCGAGGCGACGCGTGACGATCTCGAGCCGCGAGGTGCGATCCGCGACCGAGGCCTCCGGATCGAACACGCCGCCGAGTGCCAGCGCCTCGATCATGCCGGCATCGTAGCGCTTGGGGACGTAGCGCATCAGCGTGCGCATGCGGCGCGCGTGATCGACCAGATCCTTCAGGTCGCGACCCGAGCGGCCGCCGCCGGGGCCGTCAAGCACCATCGTGCCGACGCCGGCATCGACCAGATATTCGTCGAGCGCCGCATCGTCCTTGAGATACACCTCCGACCGGCCCTTGGTCGCCTTATACAGCGGCGGCTGGGCGATGTAGAGATACCCGCCCTCGATGATCTTGGGCATGTGGCGGTAGAACAGCGTCAGCAACAGCGTGCGGATGTGCGCGCCGTCGACGTCTGCGTCGGTCATGATGACGATCTTGTGGTAGCGCAGCTTGTCCGCGTTGAAGTCGTCGCGGATGCCGGTGCCCATCGCGGTGATGAGCGTGCCGATCTCGCGGCTCGACAGCATGCGGTCTTCGCGCGCGCGCTCGGTGTTGAGGATCTTGCCGCGCAGGGGGAGGATCGCCTGGAAATGGCGATCGCGGCCCTGCTTCGCCGAACCGCCGGCCGAGTCACCCTCGACCAGGAACAGCTCGGACTTGGCGGGATCGCGCTCCTGGCAATCGGCGAGCTTGCCGGGCAGCGAGGCGATGTCCATCACGCCCTTGCGGCGCGTCAGTTCGCGCGCGCGCTTGGCGGCTTCACGCGCGGCGGCGGCGTCGATGATCTTGGCGACGATCGCCTTGCCGTGCGCGGGGTTCTCTTCGAGCCATTCGGCCATCTTGTCGGCCATCAGGCTTTCCAAGGGCTGGCGGACTTCGGACGAGACGAGCTTGTCCTTGGTCTGGCTGCTGAACTTCGGGTCGGGCAGCTTGACCGAGACGATCGCGGTGAGCCCCTCGCGCATGTCCTCGCCGGTGAGCTGGACCTTCTCCTTCTTCAACAGGCCCGATTTCTCGGCATAGTTGTTGAGCGTGCGGGTCAGCGCGGCGCGGAACGCGGCCATGTGCGTGCCGCCGTCGCGCTGGGGTATGTTGTTCGTGAAGGCGAGGACGTTTTCGTAGTAAGAGTCGTTCCACTGGAGCGCGACGTCCATCGTGACGTCGTCGCGCGTGCCCGAAATCGCGACCGGCTCGGGCATCAACGGCACCTTGGCGCGATCGAGATACTTCACGAACGCGGCGATACCGCCCTCGTAATAGAGCTCGACGGTCTTCATCTCCTCGTGCCGCGCGTCGGAGAGGAACAGGCGGACGCCCGAATTGAGGAAGGCGAGCTCGCGGTAGCGATGCTCGAGCTTGTCGAAGTCGAAATCGGTGATCTTGAAGGTCGCGGGCGACGGGAAGAAGGTGACGCGCGTGCCCTTCTGGCCCTCGGCCGCGTCGCCGACGATCTTGAGCGGCATCACCGCGTCGCCGAACGCAAAGCGCATGTAATGCTCCTTGCCGTCGCGCCAGATCGTCAGGTCGAGCCATTCGCTGAGCGCGTTGACGACCGAGACGCCGACGCCGTGCAGGCCGCCCGAGACCTTGTACGCGTTCTCGTCGTTGGTGTTCTCGAACTTACCGCCGGCGTGGAGCTGGGTCATGATGACCTCGGCCGCCGAGACGCCTTCCTCGGTGTGGATGCCGGTCGGGATACCACGGCCATTGTCGGTGACGCTGACCGAACCGTCGGCGTTGAGGACGATGTCGATCCGGTCGCAATGCCCGGCAAGCGCCTCGTCGATCGCGTTGTCGCTGACCTCGAACACCATGTGGTGGAGGCCCGACCCGTCGTCGGTATCGCCGATATACATGCCGGGGCGCTTGCGCACTGCGTCGAGGCCCTTGAGGACCTTGATCGAGTCGGCGCCATAGTCGCCCTGGTTGGGCAGGTTGGGATTATTGGTTTCGGGGTTGGATGCCATGCCCAGCATATAGGCATCGGACGGCCGAAACGGAAGCGAAATGGCCTGCGGGGACTGGGGCGTGGGGGAGTGAAGTATAGGAAGTATAGACGCTGGGAGCGTTTTGCGGGGCGGGTGGACTTTGGGTTTCGAGCGTGGGGGGTGCGAGGGGGGGGTGGATCGCCATGCGGGGAGGGTGGCAGGGTGGTGGCGTGTAGGACAGGGGGTTGGCCTTGCTCCAAACATGGCGCCTCCCCGGCGGAGGCCGGGGCCCAGGTGGAAAGGTCGTCGTAACGTAGCGCCACCTTCCGTCAGCACCGTCCCCCATTTGGGCCCCGGCCTTCGCCGGGGTGGTGTCGCTTGGGTTGGCATGTCCCTCTCCCCCACGGGGAGAGGGAGGGAGGAGCCGTAGGCGACGGAAGGGTGAGGGGCTTTGGCGGATGCGTCGCGAGCCTCACGCCCCTCACCCTTCCCACGGCCAAGCGGCCGCGGGCCCCTTCCCTCTCCCCCGGGGGGAGAGGGCGTTGGTGGTCAGAAGCGGTCGGCGCGCTGGCCTAACAGCGTCACTTCGACGCGGCGGTTGAGGCGCATACCGGCCGCGGTCGTGTTCGTCGCGACCGGCTGGCTTTCGCCGTGGCCGACGACGCTGAAGCGCGCGCGGACGACGTCCATGTCATCGAACGCCTGGCGGACGCTCGCCGCGCGGCGCTCGGACAGGTCCTGGTTGTGCGCGTCGGTGCCGCGCGAGTCGGTGAAGCCGTCGATGGCGACGCGGACGCCCGGATTGCCGCGCAGATAGCGCGCCAGCGGGCGCAGCTTCTCGATCGCGCCGGGGCGGAGCACGTCGCTGTCGGTGCGGAACAGCACGTCCTCCTGCAGCGTCAGCGTCGCACCGCGCGGGGTCTGGCGGAAGCCGTAATTGCGCATCGCGCTGCGGTCCCACGTCGTGGTGGTCTCGACGACGGTCGTGCCGCCGCGATAGCCGCGTGGGTCGCGACCATAGGCGTCCCAGTCGAACCGGTCGCGGCGCGGGCCGGCGATCCGCGCGAACTCGCGGTTGGCGTCGTCGGCTTCGCGGCGGTTGATCCGGCCGTCGCCGTTGGCGTCGAAATTGGGCATCACGAACGCGCGGCCGCGCGGCGTATTGCGCAGTTCGGGGAACAGGATCGGCACGCCTGCGCCCTCGAGGCGATAGCCGGGGCGCGACCAGGGCGCGCGGCTCATGTCGTAGCGGCCGCCGTCGCGCGCGCCCTCGCCTGCTTGGGCAAGGGCGGGAGCCGTGGTCGCTGCGATCATCAGGACGCCGAAGGCGGCGCGCGTGAATGTCCGGGTCATTATTGTCTCTCCAGGTCTTCGATGGACGGAGCTTTGGGCGCGTCCGCTTGAACGCGCGGTGACGTCGATCGACAGCGCGCGTTCAGCCTAACGCCCGACCGCGATCCGCGTTGCGCGGCCGTCGATCGCGTCGAACAGCGCGTCCTCGGTACCCGTCATCCACACCTGACCGCGGCCCGCGAGCCGGGCGAACAGCGCCGCTCGGCGGGCCGGATCGAGATGCGCGGCGACCTCGTCGAGGAGCAGCACGGGCGGGGTGCCGGTGCGTTCGGCGACGAGATCGGCATGCGCCAGGACGATGCCGAGGAGCAGCGCCTTCTGCTCGCCGGTGGACGCGAGCGAGGCGGCGCGCGCCTTGTCGAGATGCGTCACGATCAGGTCGACGCGGTGCGGGCCGGCGAGCGTGCGCCCGGCGGCGGCGTCGCGCGCGCGCGCCTGGGCGAGATCGGCGTGCAGCCGGGTCGTGTCGCCGTTCCAGCCGTCGAGCGCCAGCCCTGCGCGCGGGAACGGGCCGTCGTCCTGATCCGCGAGCCGCGCGCCGAGCAACGCCACCGTCTCGCGCCGCGCCGCGTCGACGGCGGCGCCGTGTTCGGCCATCTGCCCCTCGAGCGCGGAGAGCCAGTCGCCATCGGGGCGGCCCTCGTCGGCGAGCAGCCGGTTGCGCGCGCGCATCGCCGCGTCGTAGCGGGCGGCGTGGTGCGCATGGGTAGGCGCGAGCGCGAGCGTGAGGCGATCGAGAAAGCCGCGGCGCTCGCCGGCGGGGGCGACGAACAGCCGGTCCATCGCGGGGGTGAGCCACAGGATCGTGAGCCACTCGGCCAGCGCGTTCGCGGTGGTGGTGGCGCCCTGGATGCGGACGATGCGGCGCTCGGGCGCGGAGGCGAGCGTGCCGGTCGCGACGTCGACCTCGGCTGCGGAGGGCGTTTTCCCCTCCCCTTCCGCTTGCGGGAGGGGTCGGGGGAGGGGCGCGTTTTCCTCGATGCCGGACGCCGGTACGTACGTCGCGCCCTCCCCTAACCCCTCCCGCAAGCGGGAGGGGAGACGCGAGGCGGCCTGCGCCGACGCCTCAGGGGACAGGGTCGCCGCGACGCCGAATCCGCCGGCCCCGCCCTGGCGCGCCATCTCGCCGAGCGCTGCACGCCGCAGGCCACGGCCGGGGGCGAGCAGCGATACTGCCTCGAGGATGTTGGTCTTGCCTGCGCCGTTCTCGCCGGTCAGCACGACGAACCCGGCGCCCGGTACGAGCGTCAGGTCGGCGTGATTGCGGAAATCGGTGAGGACGAGGCGCGAGAGCATTGCCCCCGCCTTAAAGGACTTTCGGAGCCGATTGCATCGCCCTTTTCCGTTCGCTCAGCACGAATGGGGTAAGGGGTTGGCCTGGTCGACCTTCGCGTCAGGCGGCGATCTGCTGCGGCGCGACGGCCGCCGCGTTCGCGGCGCGCTGCGTGCTGAGATACGAGGCGAGTTCGGGTCCGAGTTCGCGCTGCGCGTGCAGATATGCGACCGGTGTCGCGATACCGAGCCGTGCGCGCGCGGCGTCGAGCGGCTCGTGCAGCAGCGTCAGATAGTCCTCGCCCGAAATCCACTTCGCCTTGCGGCCGTGGCGATAGCCCTCCCAGACCGCCTTGGCGAAGAGCCGGCTGCCCGTCACGCGGATGCTTTTCAGCGCCGCCGCCGAGCCGATCAGCGCCCAGCCGAGCCCGCCGACCTGCGCATAGCTGAACGCGACCAGCGCGGCTTCGCCCATGCTCTCGTCCGCCTTGTAGCCGGTCAGCACGTGCCAGATGTCGTGCGTGTCGCGCACCCGCCGGCCGAACCAGGCGTATGGGTGCGCGAGATCGTCCTCGCTCGGCACGAGGCGCGAGACCTCGACCAGGCCATCGGCGGAATAGCCCGTCGTCTCGAGGAAGTCGCGATACGCCGCACCGACCGTGCCGGGCGCGAAGCTCGCGACGAACGCGGGATCGGAAAACCGCCGCGCGAGCTCGACCTGGTCATAGGCGATCCGCCCGCCCTGTTCGGTGGCGATCAGCCGGGCGTAGTTCATCGGCGCATTGCCGACGTTCAGCGCGCGCATGATCCGGAACACCTGAGTCGTGTCGTCACCGTTCGCGAGCAATTTTTTGATCGCGTCGAACGCCGTCGGCCAATCGCGACGACCCGTCGTACCGGGAAAGGGAGGAAGCTTCGCCATCGAATCGACTCCTTACTGACATTGCTGTTAGTATCAGATCCGGCGCTGCGTTCAAACGAAAAAGGCCACCCCGCAGGATGGCCTTTCGATCGATCGTCAGGGCGTGACGGTCAGACGCGCATTGGCATCAGCACGTAGAGCGCGGGCGACTTGTCGTTTTCGCGGATCAGCGTCGGGGCGGCGGCGTCGGCGAGGTGGACTTCGACCATGTCGCCGTCGATCTGCGCGAGGATGTCCATCAGGTAGCGGCTGTTGAAGCCGATCTCGAACGGGAGCGCGACGTAATCGCCGGGGACCTCCTCGGCGGCGGTGCCGTTTTCGGGCGAGGTCACCGACAGCGTGATCTTGTCGCGATCGAGCGCCATCTTCACCGCGCGCGTCTTCTCGGTGGCGATCGTCGACACGCGGTCGACGCCTTCCATGAAGCTCTTGGGGTCGATCTTGAGGATCTTGTCGTTGCCGGTCGGGATGACGCGGCTGTAATCGGGGAAGGTGCCGTCGATCAGCTTCGAGGTCAGGATCGCCTGGCCGAGGTCGAAGCGGATCTTGGTGGGCGACAGCGAGACGCCGACCGAGCCGTCGACCTCGTCGAGCAGTTTCCGCAACTCGCCGATGCATTTGCGCGGGACGATCACGTCGGGCATCGATTCGGCGCCCTCGGGCCGCGGCAGCGTGACGCGCGCGAGGCGGTGGCCGTCGGTCGCGGCGGCCTTGAGCACGGGGTTCGAGCTGTCGCCGTCGGCTACATGCAGGAAGATGCCGTTGAGATAATAGCGCGTCTCTTCGGTCGAGATCGCGAAGCGCGTCTTGTCGATGATCTGCTTCAAGGTCTCGGCGGGCAGTTCGAACTGAGTCGGCAGTTCGCCTTCGGCGATCACCGGGAAATCGTCGCGCGGCAGCGTGCCGAGCGAGAAGCGCGCGCGGCCCGCGACGATGCTCATCCGGCCTTCCGACGCGGCGAGCTGGACCTGGCTGCCCTCGGGCAGTTTGCGCGCGATGTCGAACAGCGTGTGCGCGGACACGGTGGTCGCGCCGGGCTGATCGACCGCGGCGGCGATCGATTCGTTGATCTGGAGATCCAGATCGGTCGCCATCAGCTTGAGCGTACCCTCGGCGGTCGCCTCGATCAGCACGTTCGACAGGATGGGGATGGTGTTGCGCCGCTCCACCACGGACTGGACATGGCTCAGCCCCTTGAGGAGCGTTGCGCGTTCGATCGTCGCCTTCATCAAAATTCCCCCGGCCTCCACAGCCGGACTCGGGGCTGGGGGCAATCCGCAGATGGCTTACCCAACAACAAAGGGTCGGAGCAAGCGCCCCGACCCTTCTTTGATCACGGTAAACGTCGCGTTAAAACGCGATCAGAAGCGGAAGCCGTAGCTTGCGACGACCTGGTGACGGTCCGTGTCGACGTCGAACCGCTGGCTCGTGCCGCCGGTCGCATAGTCGATGTTGCCGCGCTCATAGTTCGAATAGCGATATTCGAGCTTGGCATAGCTGTTCGGGCCGACCGCATGCTCGGCACCCGCGCCGACGCGCCAGCCGTCGAGCTTGAAGTTGGTGTCGGTCGTCTGGCTGGTGCTGCCTGCGAGCACTTCGAGCTTCGAGTTGGTGTAGCCGCCCTTGACGTAGAGCATCGTCGCCGGTGCGACGACATAGCCGGCGCGCGCGCCGACATAGATGTCGCGGCCCTGCTTGACGCGGCCATAGCCGAAGTCGCTGGTATAGTCGTTGCGGTCGCTCTTGGCGGTCGAGCCGGTCAGTTCGGCCTCGGCGCCGAGCACGATGTTGCTCGAGGTCGCGATGTCGTAGCCGATGCCGCCGCCGTACAGCAGGCCGTCGATCTTCTGGTCGTCGCGCCCGTTGTTGTTCGACACGCTGCTGCCGGCGCCGGTGTGGTCATAGCCGAGCGTGCCCTCGATGCGGGGGCCGGTGAAGGTCGGGTTGGTCTGGGCGAGCGCGGGGGCTGCGACCGCGGTGGTGGCGAGCAGCGAGGCGGCGATAAGCTTACGCATTGGGATACTCCATTGTCTCTTCGTCATCCCCGAACGCGGGATGGACAGCCCCAATGGACCAGTCCGCCATGCGTTGCATGAACGCCAGATAAACACGGAAATCCGTTGCTTTTGCGCCACAGGGGGTTGAAATGCCGGCCATGATTCCAAGCCCTCGGCAAAGTGCAACGGACCCCGTTCCAACCGGCGAACCACCCGTCAGGCTGGGCCGGGATTTCGTCGCGCGGCACGGCGAAACCGTGTTCAACGCCGCGCACCGGTTGCAGGGCGATGCTGCGCACACGCCGCTGACGCGCGCGGGATTCGCGCAGGCGGACGAGCTTGGCCGTGCTCTGCGGGATCTGCTCGGGCCGAAGCCTGCGCTGACCCTGTGGGCGTCGCCGACCGGGCGTGCGTTGCAGACCTTGGCGGTGATCTGCGAGCATCTGGAACTCGATTGGCATGGCGCGCGGACCGATGCGCGGCTGGTCGAGATCGACATGGGCTCCTGGGGCGGGCGCTATTATGCGGACGTGGTCGATGAGGTCGGGCCGGTGATGCTGCCGGGCGGGCTGTTGAAGACCGCGCCCGACGGCGAGACCTATCCGCAGATCGCGGCGCGCGTCGGCGGCTGGCTGGCGGATACCGCGGACGATGCGGGCGACCGGCTGGTGATCATGCACGGGATTTCGAGCCGGGTGATGCTGGGTGTGATGACCGGCGCTGCGGTCGATCCTACACTTGGGGCACCGATCGCGCCGGGGTTGCCGCAGGGGTCGGTGACGCTGGTCGAGGCCGGGCGCGCGTCGGTTCCGCACCGCGGCACCGGCTTCGCCCCGGCGTGAGACTGGCGGCGCTGCTGATCCTCGCGATCGCCGTTCCGGCATCGGCGCGCGACACGATCGGCATCTACAAGGGTTGGGGCGCCTTTCGGGACTCGACGCCCGACCGCTGTTACGCGATCGCGCGGCCGGTGATGGCGGGGGGGCGGTCGAGCGGGTTCGCCAGCATCGCGACCTGGCCCAAGCGCGGGCTGCGCGCGTCGCTTCATATTCGCCTCAGCCGCGAGCGCGATCGATCGGCGGGCGTGACGCTGACGGTGGGCGAACGCCGATTCGCGCTGGTCGCGAGCGGGCTGGATGCGTGGGCGAGCGATGGCCCCAGCGACCGCGCGATCGTCGCGGCGTTGCGATCGGGGCGCAGCATGAGCGTCGAGGCGGTCGCCGTCGGCGGGCGGCCGTTTGCGGATGTGTATGCGCTGTCCGGGGCGGCGACAGCGATCGATGCGGCGGTGCTGGCGTGTAGCGGGGGGTAGGCTCCCCGTTCTACCACCCCGGCGAAGGCCGGGGCCCAATTGGGGGACGTGCGTGATGACGCTCCCCGTATCGTTACCACCACCTTTCCAATTGGGCCCCGGCCTTCGCCGGGGTGGTGCTGATGTCGGGGGGCGTTCTGCATTACATCGTCGCCCAACCCCCTTCTTCCGCACCCTGTAGAAAAATCGGGAAATTTCCGCTAAGCGCCGCCGCATGCAGACCGCCGCGAACCTCATGCCCATCCCCGGGCACATCGATCCCGTGCCCGTTCCCCGCAGCTTCGTGCCGCGCAGCGATGGGCGTATCGACCTGCTCGGGCTGTCGCTCGCCGATCTGCGGATGGCGCTGGAGACGTCGCAGCTCGAGGAAAAGCAGGCCAAGCTACGCGCGAAGCAGCTGTGGCACTGGATCTACAATCGCGGTGCGACCGAGTTCTCGGCGATGACCGACATCTCGAAGACGATGCACCCGTGGCTCGAGCAGCGCTTCGTGATCAGCCGGCCCAACGTGGTCGAGGCGCAGGTGTCGACCGACGGCACGCGCAAGTGGCTGCTGCGCAGCGACGACGCGCAGGATTACGAGATGGTGTTCATCCCCGACGCGGATCGCGGCACGTTGTGCGTGTCGAGCCAGGTCGGCTGCACGCTGAACTGCACCTTCTGCCACACCGGCACGATGCGGCTGGTGCGCAACCTGACGCCCGCCGAGATCGTCGGCCAGGTGATGCTCGCGCGCGATTCGCTGGGCGAATGGCCGAGCCAGCCCGAGGGGCGGATGCTCACCAACATCGTGATGATGGGGATGGGCGAGCCGCTCTATAATTTCGAGAATGTCCGCGATGCGCTGAAGCTGGTGATGGACGGTGCGGGGCTCGCGCTCAGCCGCCGCCGGATCACGCTGTCGACGAGCGGCGTCGTGCCGATGATGGCGCGCGCGGGCGCGGAGATCGGCGTGAATCTCGCGGTGTCGCTGCATGCGGTGACCAAGGAGGTGCGCGACGAGATCGTGCCGCTCAACCGGAAATACGGCATCGAGGAACTGCTGCAGGCGTGCGCCGATTATCCGGGCACCAACAATGCGCGGCGCATCACGTTCGAATACGTGATGCTGAAGGACAAGAACGATTCGGACGCCGATGCGCACGAACTCGTCCGCCTGCTGCGCAAATACGAGCTGCCCGCCAAGGTGAACCTGATCCCGTTCAACCCGTGGCCGGGTGCCGTCTATGAATGCTCGACGCCCGAGCGGATCAAGTCGTTTTCGAGCATCGTGTTCGGCGCGGGCATTTCGGCGCCGGTGCGCACCCCGCGCGGTCGCGATATCGATGCGGCGTGCGGGCAGCTGAAGACCGCGTCGGAGAAGAAGAGCCGCGCGCAGCTCGATCGCGAGGCCGCTGCCGAGTCCGACGCTTTTGCTTGAGTGGAGTGGGGTTGCGCTGGCGGCAGGGGCTGGGGTTCTCGGCGGGGCGATGAACGCGCTCGCCGGGGGCGGAAGCTTCGCGACGATGCCCGCGCTGATCGGGCTCGGCGTGCCGTCGACCTTCGCCAACGCGACCAGCAACGTCTCGCTCCAGCCGGGCGCGATGGCGAGCGCGTGGACGTATCGGCATGGGCTGGAGCCGGTGTCGGGCGTCGGGATGCGGACGATGGCGGGGATCACCTTCGTCGGCGGGCTCATCGGCAGCCTGTTGCTCGTCGCGACGTCGGCGCGCGCGTTCGACCTGATCGTGCCGTGGCTGCTGCTGTTTGCGACGCTGGCGATCGCGTTCGGCACGCAGGCATCGTTGTGGCTGCGGTCGCGGGTCGAGATCGGGCCCAAGTCGCTCGTCGCGGTGCAGGCGATGCTGGGGGTGTATGGCGGCTATTTCGGGGGTGGGGTCGGGCTGATGCTGACCGCGGCCTGGGGATTGCTGTCGGGGGCGACGCCCGCCCGACTCGCGGCACCGCGGACGCTGATGCTCGCGGTCGCCAACCTGGCGGCGACGATCATCTTCATCGCGACGGGCATGGTGTATTGGGCGCTGTGCGTGCCAATGCTGCTCGGCGGGATCGTCGGGGGGCATTTCGGTGCGAAGCTCGGGCTGGTGATGTCGGCCAGGGTCATTCGCGTGTGGACGCTGCTGGTGACGATCGCGACGACGATCGTGTTCTTCTGGCGCGCGTACGGCTGAGACGCTTGGCCCCTCTCGCTCGTCACCCCAGCGGAAGCTGGGGTCTCATGCGGTGAGGGGTGCGCTTCGTTACCGGGAGATCCCAGCTTTCGCTGGGATGACGGCGTTGGGGTTAGGCGCGGGCGCCAATGCGGCTCAGCCCGGTCGGCGCATCTTGAAGAGGGCGTCCTCGGTGATCGTGAAGTAATCCGCGGGCCCGCCGCCGCGCAGGATCGGGTTTGCCCGGGCGGTCTGGTAGACGCCGTCCTCGAGCATCGCGGGGTCGATGTGGATCGCGACCGCCTCGCCGAGCACGAGCCACTGGTCGAGTTCGCGGCCTTCCTTGGTTTCCAGGCGGATCAGCTGGGTGAGCTTGCACTCGAACTGCGCGCGCGACGCGGCGACGCGGGGCGGCTTCACCTTGTTGGAGGCGGCCATTTCGAGCTTGGCGAGCGCGAACTCGTCGACGTCGGCGGCGACGTTGGCGGCGGTCGTGTTCATCGCCTCGCCGAGATCGCGCGAGACGAGGTTCCAGACGAATTCGCCGGTCGCCTCGATATTGGCGACGCTGTCCTTCCAGCCCATCGACGAGAAGCCGATCAGCGGCGGGGCATAGTTGAACAGGTTGAAGAAACTATACGGCGCGAGGTTCGCGACGCCGTCTGCCGACATCGTGCTGACCCAGCCGATCGGCCGCGGCGCGACGATCGCGTTGAGGGGATCATGCGGCAGGCGATGGCCATTTGCGGGTTCGTAAGAATGCCATTCGGTCATGTACTTAATCCTGCTATATCGCCGTTCGACTGCCTATAGCGAAGGTCGAGCATGAACGATCCCACTGCCCCTATGATCATCAAGCGCCACCGGATGGCGACACGCGTCTGGCACTGGGTGACGGTGGTGACGATGTTCATCATGATCGGCAGCGGCATCGGCATCCTGAAGGCGCATCCGCGACTCTATTGGGGCGCGTATGGCGCGAACTTCGATAGCGCGTGGACGACGCTCGACCAGTGGCCGAGCTGGCTGGTGACGCTGCTCAACCTGCTGACGATCCCGGCGAGCTATAATCTGGCGATCTCGCGGCGCTGGCATTTGCTGTTCGCGCTGGTGCTCGCCTTCGCGCTGCTCGGGTTCATGATCGTGAGCCTGATCAACAGGCATTTCCAGCGCGACCTGCGCGTGCGTGCGGCCGAGCTGTCGCCGCGCGAAGTGGCGCATGACGTGAAGGAGCATCTCGCGTTCCGCTTTCACGATCCGAAGCGGCCAGGGGCGTACAATATCCTGCAGAAGCTGTCCTATGTCGTGACGATCTTCGTGCTGATCCCGGTGATGATCCTGACCGGGCTGACGATGTCGCCGGGCATGGACGCGGCGTGGCCGTGGCTGCTGGACGTGTTCGGCGGGCGGCAGTCGGCGCGCTCGATCCACTTCATCGCCGCGACGGGCCTCGTGCTGTTCATCATCGTCCATCTGGCGCTGGTGATCCTGGCAGGCGCCTGGAACGAGCTGCGGTCGATGATCACGGGGCGCTGGCAAGTTCCGGGGCACGTGCCCCCCCACGCACCGGAGGACGCCGCATGAGCTCGATCATAACCCGCCGTGCGCTCGTGACGGGGGCCGCGGTCGGCGCAGGCGTGTTACTGACCGGGTGCGACAAGATCGCCGCGAACCCCGAGGCGCGGAAAATCCTGTTCATGGGCGAGGACATGAACCGCGGGCTGCAACGCGCGCTGACCAACCGCAATGCGCTGGTGCCCGAGTTCAGCCCCGCGCAGATGTCGCCGATCTTCCGGTCGAACGGCACGCGCGATCCGGGGACGCCGGACTATACCGCGATGGTCGCGAACAATTTCGCGGACTATCGGCTGCAGGTCGGCGGGCTGGTCGATCGACCGCTGTCAGTCACGCTGCCGCAGCTGCGCCAGATGCCGTCGCGCGCGCAAATCACGCGGCACGACTGCGTCGAGGGCTGGTCGGCGATCGGCAAATGGCAGGGTCCCAAGCTCGGCGCGCTGTTGAAGGCCGCGCAGATCCGCGACTCGGCGCGCTACGTCGTGTTCACCTGCGCCGACCTGTACGGCGGCACGCCCTATTACGAGTCGGTCGATCTGGTCGACGCGTTCCATCCGCAAACGATCCTGGCCTGGGCGCTCAACGACCAGGTGCTCGACGTCGCGCACGGTGCGCCCGTCCGGCTGCGGGTCGAGCGGCAGCTCGGCTACAAGCACGCCAAATATGTGATGCGGATCGACGCGGTCGACAGCCTAGCGGGGATCGGCAAGGGCAAGGGTGGCTATTGGGAAGATAACGTCGATTATGATTGGTATGCGGGGATCTGACCCCCTGCGGGGGGTGGCGCACTTCCGTACCAGTCGTTAGCTAACGCGGCATGGCTCTTTTCGATCGTTTCCTGGCCCGGCAGGTTAAAACCGGCGAACTCACCCTGATCCATGCCGACGGCACCACCAAGCAGTTCGGCAAGCCCGACCCGGCCTATAATCCGGTCACGATCCGCCTGACCAAGCCGGGTGTCGCCGGCGCGATCATCCGTCACCCCGCGCTCGGCGCGGCGGAGGCGTTCATGGACGGGCGGCTCGTGATCGAGCGCGGCGACATTCGCGACCTGGTCAACCTGCTCAAGGGCAACAGCCCGTGGGAGCGCGGCGGCGGGCTCAATCCGTCGCTGCCGATCAAACTGCTCGACAAGGTCGTCCACCGCGTCGACCGGGTGAACATGGCGCGCCGGTCGAAGAAGAACGTCGCGCATCACTACGACCTGTCGGACCGGCTGTACGACCTGTTCCTCGACGCGGACCGGCAATATTCGTGCGCGTACTTCACCGACGCGGGCAACAGCCTGGAGCAGGCGCAGAACGACAAGAAGGCGCATATCGCCGCCAAGCTGGCGATTCAGCCGGGCATGCGCGTACTCGACATCGGCTGCGGCTGGGGCGGGATGGCGCTGTACCTGCACGCGAAGACCGGTGCCGAGGTGCTGGGCGTCACCCTGAGCGAGGAGCAGCTGAAGGTCGCACGGCGGCGGGCCGAGGAATCGGGCGTCGCCGACAAGGTGACGTTCGAGCTGATCGACTATCGCGCGCTGACGGGGACGTTCGACCGGATCGTCTCGGTGGGCATGTTCGAGCATGTCGGCCCGCCGCAGTACAAGACGTTCTTCCGCAAGTGCCGCGACCTGCTGACCGAGGACGGCGTGATGCTGCTCCACACGATCGGCCGGATGGGTGGCCCTGGCGTCACCGACACGTTCACGACGAAGTATATCTTCCCGGGCGGCTACAACCCTGCGCTGTCGGAGATCGTGCGCGGCTATGAGGGGCTGCGGATGTTCCCGACCGATATCGAGGTGCTGCGCGTGCATTACGCGCTGACGATCGACCTCTGGTACGACCGGACGGTGGCGGCGAAGGATGCGATCGTCGCACTGTACGACGAGCGATTCTACCGGATGTGGACCTTCTATCTGGCGGGCGCGGCGGCGGCGTTCCGCACCGGGGGGATGGTCAATTACCAGATCCAGCTGTCGAAGAGCCGGATGACGCTGCCGCTGACGCGCGATTACATGATCGAGGGCGAGCGGGCGTTGCGCGAGGGGTGATGCCCCCCGCGTCATGCCCGCGGAGGCGGGCACCCAGACTGGCAGACCTTGGCGATGGAGCCGCGATGATCAGCCAGTCTGGATCCCCGCCTGCGCGGGGATGACGGTAGAGGGGCGGGACTCAGCGCGGGCCCTGCACTTCGGCCTTCGCCGCGGCGCGCTCGTCGCCGCCGATCTTGCCGTCCTTGTTGGCGTCGTATTTGGCGAAGGTCGCGGCCAGCAGCGCCTGGGCTTCGGCCTGCGTGACCTTGCCGTCCTTGTTCTTGTCGGCGCTGGTGAACCACAGGTCCGCCAGGCGCTTGGCGTGGACCGGATCGGGACGGCCCTGCCCGCCGACCTTCATGTTGCCGATCCGCGCCTGGACCTCGGCGCGGGTCAGGACGCCGTCCTTGTTGGTATCCGACGCGGCGAATTCGGCCTTGAACTTGGCCGAGGCGGACGCGCGGGTTTCCTGCGCGAGCACCGGGCCTGCAAGCCCTGCGAGAACGAGAACGGTAAGCGTTTGGCGTAGCACGGTGCGGTAACCTCCAGAGATTTGCGGCGCGGATAGACCGGTTTGGTTGTACGCGCCATGAATGCAGGAGGCGCGGGGCGGTTGCATGGCGGCGCCCCAGCGCATAGGGGCGCGGGCATTGGATATTGCCTGAAGGACCCTGCCCGTGACCGATCCGATCAACCCCGCCGGCAGCGCCGGAATCAATCGCGTCGTGCTCGCCTATTCCGGTGGCCTGGACACGAGCGTGATCCTGAAATGGCTCCAGCAGACCTATAACTGCGAAGTCGTCACCTTCACCGCGGATTTGGGCCAGGGCGAAGAGCTCGAGCCCGCGCGCGCCAAGGCCGAGATGATGGGCGTGAAGCCCGAGCACATCTTCGTCGACGACCTGCGCGAAGAATTCGCGCGCGACTATGTCTTCCCGATGATGCGTTCGAACGCGCTGTACGAGGGGCTGTATTTGCTCGGCACGTCGATCGCGCGGCCGCTGATCGCCAAGCGCCAGATCGAGATCGCCAAGATGGTCGGCGCCGACGCGGTGAGCCATGGCGCGACCGGCAAGGGCAACGACCAGGTCCGCTTCGAGCTCGGCTATTACGCGCTGTCGCCCGACATCAAGGTGATCGCACCGTGGCGCGAATGGGACCTGACCAGCCGCACCAAGCTGATCGAGTTCGCCGAGCAGCACCAGATCCCGGTTTCGAAGGACAAGCGCGGCGAGTCGCCCTTCTCGACCGACGCGAACATGCTGCACACCTCGTCGGAGGGTAAGGTTCTCGAGGATCCGTGGGACGAGGTTCCCGACTATGTCTATTCGCGCACGGTGAACCCCGAGGACGCGCCCGACGTGCCCGAATATATCACGATCGATTTCGAGCGCGGTGACGGCGTGGCGATCAACGGCGAGGGGATGAGCCCGGCGACGTTGCTCGAGACGCTCAACGGCTATGGCCGCCGTCACGGGATCGGCCGTCTCGACCTGGTCGAGAACCGCTTCGTCGGCATGAAGAGCCGCGGCATGTACGAGACGCCGGGCGGCACGATCTATCAGCTCGCGCATCGCGGCATCGAGCAGCTGACGCTCGACCGGGGCGCCGCGCATCTGAAGGACGAGCTGGCGCCGCGCTATGCCGAGCTGCTGTACAACGGCTTCTGGTTCTCGCCCGAGCGCGAGATGCTCCAGGCGGCAATCGATCACAGCCAGGAGAAGGTGTCCGGCACGGTTCGTCTGAAGCTGTACAAGGGCGGGGTGTACGTGGTCGGGCGGAAATCGCCCAACTCGCTGTATTCGGAGAAGGTCGTGACGTTCGAGGACGACCAGGGCGCGTACGACCAGCGCGACGCGGCGGGCTTCATCAAGCTGAACGCGCTGCGGCTGCGGTTGCTGGGGCGCCGCGACCGGTAATCGGATCCGTACAAGCGACCGGTCTTCGAGGCCGGTCGCATAATGGATTAACCATAGCGCGCTAGGACGGGACGGTGGAACGCACCAGCCCTGATCCGCCCCGAATCATCCAGGGGGACCTCGTCGTCGCGATCGCGTTGGCGGTCGTGCTGGGACTGATCTGGGCGGCGCGGAACTGGGCCGGGCTGGCGGCGCTGCGGCTGCCCGATACCGACGATGTCATGCGCCTCCAGCAGGTTCGCGACTGGCTGGGCGGACAGGCGTGGAGCGACCTGGTCCAGCATCGGCTCGGCATGGGGACGCCGATGCACTGGACCCGGGTCGCCGATCTCGGCCCCGCCGCCATGCTGACGCTGGCGTCGCCGCTGCTGGGAATCCACGATGCCGAGCGGCTGATGGTCGTCACCTGGCCGATCATGCTGTTCGCCGCCGCGCTGGCGCTGGTCGGGCGGATCGCGCGGGCGCTGGAGCCCGAGGCGTCGCGGACGGCGATGGTGATCGCCGCAATCGCCTATCCCGCCACGACCATATTCGCGCCCGGTCGGATCGATCATCACGGGCTGCAGCTCGTCCTGTTGCTCGCCGCGACTCGCGTCGGGATCGCCATGCCGACGCTCCGCAACGGCGCGATCCTCGGCGGGTTGGCGGCCGTCAGCCTGATGGTCGGGCTGGAAACCACCCCGTTCTTTATCGTCCTGGGTGGTGCCACGATCCTGGCCTGGGTGCTGCAGCCGAGCATCGCCGGGGCCCGCATGGTCGGGGTTGGCGTGGGGGCGCTGACCGGGCTGGCGGTCGGCATACCGCTATTTGCCAGCGCGCAGTGGCGCTATCCTGCCTGCGACGGCTTTACCGCGCAGGCGGCCACCGGGCTGGCGATCCTTGCGCTGGTGCCGCTGGCACTTGGCGTGGCGGCCCCCCGGCTGACGACGATCCGGGCGCGATCGATCGCGACCGCGATGCTGTCGCTCGCGGCGTTCGTGATCGTGCGCGCGCAGTCGCCCGCCTGCCTGTCGCCGTACGGACAGGTGCCGATGCCGTTGCGCCGACTATGGCTCGATCATGTCGGCGAGGCGCAATCGGCGTTCAGCGCCGCGCCTGTCGTCGTTGTCGGCTATCTCGGCGTGATGCTGGCGGGGCTGGCCGCATCGATATGGGTGGCAAGACGGTATCCCGGCCGCATCGCGGGGCTGTTGCTGGCGCTTCAGGTCACCGCGCTGTTGATCACGCTGGTGCAGCCGCGCGGCGCCTATAGCGGGGCGATGCTGGGTGCTCCTGCGCTGGCGGTGATGATCGGCGCGGCACGGCGGCGCGGCACGGGATGGGTCGTGGCGGCGTGGACCGTCTCGGCGGGGATGCTCTATCCGCTTGTCGGGGCGGCCTGTGCCTCGGCGTTCGGGCACGCAGAGGCGCCGTCGTCGGTCGCGGACGACGCGGCGTGCGCAACGCCGGCGATGATGGCGTCGCTCGCGCGGCTGTCGCCCGGCGTCGTGATGGCCCCGATCGACACCGGCGCCTGGGGCATCGCCGCGACACCACACCGCTTCGTCGCGGGCCCCTATCACCGCAATATCGAGGGCAATCTCGCAATGTATCGATTCTTTCTCGGCGACAGGGGCCAGGCGCAGCGGATCGCGCGCCGCTGGGGCGTGCGGTACGTGCTGTATTGCGACGGGACCATGGGCGGCGTCCGGCCAAGGCCCGCCAGCCTCGCGCAGGCCCTGACGGAGGGGCGCGCTCCCGGATGGCTCCGACCACTCGACGCGCGCCGCCAGCCGATCCTGTTCGAGGTTGCGCGATGATCCCGCCGATGGCTGAGACGCCGATGACCGAAGCCGCGCGCGCCTGGTGGACGACGCGCTGGTTCGCCGCGATCGCGGTACTGGCCGCGTTCATCCCGCTCCTGTGGCCCGACGTCGCGCCGCTGACGGATCTTCCCGGCCATATCGGCCGCTACCGGATCCTCGCCGAGGCGGGCATCGGGCCGCTTGCGCAGCATTATGCGGTCCGCTGGGCGGTGATCGGCAATCTGGGCGTCGATCTCATCGTGCTCGCGCTGCACCCGATCCTCGACGTCGAACCCGCGACACGGCTGGTGGTGATGGCGATCCCGCCGCTCACGGTCGCGGCGATGCTGTGGGTGGGCTATGAGGCGCATGGGCGCATCCCGGTGGCGGCGGGGTTCGCGCTGCCGCTCGCCTTCGCCTATCCGTTCCAGCTGGGCTTCGTGAACTTCTGCCTCTCCGCGGCGATGGCGCTCGCCGGGCTGGCGCTGTGGATCCGGCTCGCGCGGACGCGGCCGACCTGGGTCCGTCTCGCGGTGCTGGTGCCGTATGCCGGGCTGACGTGGCTTTGCCATACCTTCGGCTGGGCGATGCTCGGCCTGTTCGTGATCGGTGCGGAATGGTCGCAGCGGATGGAGCGCGGCGAACCGTGGCACGTTGCAGCGATCCGCGCCGGGGCGATGGCGCTGCCGATGGCGTGGCCGGTCGCGATCGTGATCGCGGGCGGCGGCGATCGGCTGGCGGGCGCCACCGGCGACTGGTTCAACTGGTCCACCAAGGCGGTATGGATCGCATCGATGCTGCACGAGCGCTGGAAGGCGTATGACATTGCCGGCGTGACGCTGATCGCCTGCCTGTCCTGGGCGGCGATCCGGTCGCCGCGGCTCGCCGTCGTCGGCGTGCTGCGCCTGCCAGCGCTGTTCGGGCTGATCGCGTTTCTGGTGCTGCCGCTGACGCTGCAGGGCGGCGCGGGCGTCGACATGCGCGTGCTGCCCTTTGCCACCGCGTTGTGGCTGCTGGCGATCCACACCCGGCCCGGCCATGACGGGCTGGCGCGGAGGATCGCTGCGCTCGGCACGGCCTTCTTCGTGATGCGACTCGCGACGACGACGATCGCGTTTGCGGTGCTGAGCCAGGGCCAGGCGGACGCGGCCAAGGCGACGGTCGCGCTGCCGCGCGGCGCCGCGGTGCTCGTCCTGGTCAACGAGCCAAGCTTCCAGACATGGGCGGGCCCGCGGCTCTCGCATATCGCCGGCCTCGCGATCGCGCGGAAGCGGGTGTTCGACAACGAACAATGGGTCCTGCCGGGGCAGCAGTTGATCCACCCGCTTCACCCGAGCGCGATGCCGTTCGACCGCGATCCCACGCAGATCGTCCTTCCCCCCGAAGATCACCGTGTGACGATCGATTTCGACACGGCGATCGCGCGGTTCGATCGCTGCACCTTCTCGCGCGTGTGGACGATCGACTTCCCGGTCGGCCGCGCCCGCGCCGCGGACCTGATCCCGATCTGGTCCGACGGACGATCGGCGGTCTATTCCGTCGCATCGCGGCGCCCTGGGTGCTTGTCGAGTGCCCCCTTACGGCGCTAGGCGTCGATCAATGACGCGGGGGCAAGACACAGCAT
Source organism: Sphingomonas aurantiaca (assembly GCF_003050705.1). GTDB lineage: Bacteria > Pseudomonadota > Alphaproteobacteria > Sphingomonadales > Sphingomonadaceae > Sphingomonas > Sphingomonas aurantiaca. The sequence goes on from NZ_QAOG01000001.1 coordinate 33,665, forward strand.
TACACTGGTGGCAGACGCGCGGCTTCGTCGTCGCGGTTGCGATCGCGTCGATGATACCGTTGTTGTGGCCGGAGATCCCGCCGCTGGTCGATCTGCCGGGGCATATGGGGCGCTACCGCGTCCAGCTGGCGATCGGCGAGAATCCCTGGCTTTCCCAGTGGTATAACTTCCAGTGGCAGATGATCGGCAATCTCGGCATCGACCTGCTGATCGTGCCGCTCGCGCCGCTCGTCGGGTTGCAGCTGGCGGTCAAGCTGATCGTGATCGCGATTCCGGCGCTGACCGTGACCGGGCTGCTCTGGATCGCGCGCGAGGTGCATGGGCGAATCCCGGCGACCGCGCTGTTCGCCCTCCCCCTCGCCTATAGCTATCCGTTCCAGTTCGGATTCGTGAATTTCGCGCTATCGATGGCGATCGCGCTCAATCTTTTCGCGCTGTGGCTGCGGATGGGGCGGCTCAGGCGGACGCGGCTGCGCGCGTTCCTCTTCGTGCCGATCTCGTGCCTGTTGTGGATCTGCCATACGTTCGGCTGGGGCGTGCTGGGCGTGCTCGCCTTCTCCGCCGAGCTGATCCGCCAGCACGACATCCGTCGAGACAGCGACCCCAAGAGCTGGGCGCATGGCTGGTTCCGCGCGTTCGTCCAGGCGGGGGTCAACTGCCTGCCGCTCGCGCTGCCGATGGTGATGATGGTGGTGTGGCGATCGGGCGACCATGTCGGCGGCAAGACGCAGGACTGGTTCAACTGGCGCTGGAAGATGAACTGGATCACGATGGTCCTGCGCGATCGCTGGATGGCGTTCGACATCGCGTCGGTCACCGTGCTGTTCGTGATCCTGTTCCGCGGCGTGCGCGACCAGACGATCGAATATTCGCGCAACCTGGGGCTGTCGGCGCTGTTCCTGGCGGCGGTGTACGTGCTGCTGCCGCGGATCGTGTTCGGATCGGCCTATGCCGATATGCGGCTCGCACCGTTCGTGCTGGCGATCGCGGTGATCGCGCTGCGGCCGCGGCACGGCGTGTCGCTGCGCGGGGCGGCGGTGCTGGCGGTGCTCGGCTTCGCGTTCTTCGGGGTGCGGCTGGCGGGGACGACGGTCAGCTACCTGATCTACGACCGGAGCTACGACCAGGCGATCGCGGCGATCGATACCGTCCCCGAGCGCTCCCGCGTCGTGTCGTTCGTCGGGCGCCGGTGTCGCGACGATTGGGCCTATTCACGGCTCGAGCATGTCCCGGCGCTGCTGCTCGAGCGGCGGCTGGCGTTTACCAACGATCAATGGTCGATGGCGGGCGCGCAGCTGATGACGACGCAATATCCCGCGGCGCGCGGCTTTGCGCATGATCCGTCAGAAATCGTCAGCGACATCCGGTGTCGCGGCCAATTCTGGCGGCCGGTCGCGATGGCGCTGGAGAAATTCCCGCGCGATGCGTTCGATTATGTCTGGCTGATCCACCCGCCGAAGTTCGATCCGGCACTGGTCCGCGACCTCACCCTGATCCGCCGCGATGGGACGAGCCTGTTGTACCGCGTCAACCGACCTGCTGTTCGCCCCGCCGGAACGGAGTAAGCTCGCCGAGATACTCCTGCTGCTCGGCGACCGCCTCGCGCTCGCGGACGAGATAGTCGGCGATCGCGCGGCGGAAGCTCGGGTCGGGGATATAGTGCGCGGAATAGGTCGCGACGGGTGCGTAACCGCGCGCGAGCTTGTGTTCGCCCTGCGCGCCCGCCTCGACGGTCTGCAAGCCCCGCGCGATGGCGGCATCGATCGCCTGGTAATAGCAGAGTTCGAAATGGAGGAACGGCACCTCCTCGGTCGCGCCCCAATAGCGGCCGTAGAGCGTGTCCGCGCCGATCAGGTTGAGTGCGCCCGCAATGGGGACGCCGTCGCGCTCGGCGAGGATGAGGAGTACCTGGTCGCCCATCGTCTGGCCGATCCGGTCGAAGAAGCTGCGCGTGAGGTAGGGCTGGCCCCATTTGCGGCTGCCGGTGTCCTGATAGAAGACCCAGAATGCGTCCCAGTGCGCGGGCGTGATCTCCGCGCCGACGAGGTGGCGGATCGTCAGGCCTTCGACGGCGGCGGTGCGCTCCTTGCGGATCGCCTTGCGCTTGCGGCTGGCGAGGACGGCGAGGAAATCGTCGAAGCCGGCATAGCCGTCGTTCTTCCAGTGGAACTGGGTACCCTGGCGGATCAGCCAGCCTGCCGACTCGAACAGTTCCACCTCGTCGGGGGCGATGAAGGTGGCGTGCGCCGAGGACAGCCCACTCTGGTCGGTGACGGCTTCGAGCGCGGCGATCAGCGCGGGGGCCTGTTCGGGATCGCGGAGAAGGAGGCGTGGGCCGGGGACCGGGCTGAACGGCGCGGCGATCTGAAGCTTGGGGTAATATTGGCCCCCTGCCCGCTCCCACGCGTCGGCCCAGCCCTGGTCGAAGACATATTCGCCCTGGCTGTGGCTCTTGGCGTAGGCGGGTGCGATGCCTGCGGGCTTGCCGTCGGGGCCGTCGACCACCACCGGCAGCGCCTGCCAGCCCGAGCGGCCACCGACGCTCTTCGATGCTTCGAGTGCGGCGAGGAACGCGTGGCCGATAAACGGGTTGGCGGTGCCGGAGCAGGCCTCCCAGTCCTCGGCCGCGATCGATGTGACGCCTTGGGCGATGCGGGCTGTGACGGCGTTCATTGCCGCCTAGGTAGAGACGCGGGGGCGCGCCTCCAAGAGGGCCGTGGGCGGAGACGCGCGGACGCGCCTCCGGGAAGGTCAGGCGGAAACCTGGACGATCGCGTCGATCTCGACCGCGGCGCCGAGCGGGAGGACGGGAACGCCGACCGCCGAGCGTGCGTGCTTGCCGGCGTCGCCGAACAGCGCGACCATCAGGTCCGAGGCGCCGTTGGCGACTTTGGGCTGGTCGGTGAAGTCGCCGGTCGAGTTGACGAACACGCCGAGCTTCACGATCCGCTCGACGCGCGCCAGCGTACCGAGCGCCGCCTTCATCTGCGCGACGAGCATCAGCGCGCAGAGCTTTGCCGCGTCCTGCGCGTCGTCAAGCGAGACGCCGTCTCCGACTCGGCCGGTGACGAGCTGGCCGTCCTTGAACGGCAACTGGCCCGAGATGTGGAGCATGCCGTTCGCCAGCACGGTCGGGACGTAGGACGCCACGGGTGCGGCAGCCTGCGGGAGGGTGAGGCCCAGCTCTTCGAGCTTGCGGTCGATACGATCGGTCATGGGGGTGGTATCACCACAGCGGTGGGGGATGGGTCAAGTGGGCGGCGCCCCCCGTACATCTACACGAGCCCCCACCCTGCTTGCGTCATCCCCGCGCAGGCGGGGATCCAGACTGGCTGTCGCGCATGATCGAAGCGGTAACGCGTCTGGGTCCCCGCCTCCGCGGGGATGACGGGTGCACTGTTACGCCCCATCCTGTTCTCCCGCGAAGGCGGGAGTCCAGGGTTACGGGCGATAGCGGTCTTGGCTCCTGGGCCCCCGCGTTCGCGGGGGAACTAGAAAGGCTCAGGCGTCTGCGGGCAGACCCGCTTCGAACCGGGTCGCAATCCAGTCGGCCGCCTCGCGCCAGTCGTCGATCCGCGCGTGCGCTTCGGGCGCTTTGGGGACGTTCACCGCCAGCGTCGGCTCGGACACCATGTGCAGCCGGTGTACCCCCGGCGCGTGCCTGGCGACCGATTCGTGATGCACCGCCAGATCGTCGACGAACACCGTGACCGGGTTGCCATATTCCGCGACCAGCCGCGAGACCGGCGCGCCCTTGCCGCCCTGGTTGCACTCGACCCGGTGCGCGATGCCGAACTTGGCGAGCTGCTCGATCCGCGGCTGGCGGCATTCGTCCTGGAGGTTGGTGAGGATGACGATGTCCGCCACCTGCGCCAGCCGCTCGAGCGCCTCGACCGCATGCGGGACCAGCGTCTGGCGGTGCATCTCGGCGGGGAAGAACTCGCCGAGCATCGCCCACATATCCTCGCGCGAGGGCGGCGGGCCGCCATCGCGGCGGGTCATCGCGGTCGAGAAATCGCCGTGCTGGATCGCGAAATCGATATCGTGGCGCTCGTCGAGCCAGACGCCGAAATGCTTGACCATGTGCAGCAGCACTTCGTCGCAATCGCTGATCAGCAACGGCCTCATGCTTCGAGCTCCATCCGCGCGCGCACCAGCGCCTCGGGCTTTACGCCGAGCGATTCGGCGCAGGCGATCAGGTCGGGCTCGTGGTTTTCGAGGAAGCCGAGCGCGGCGGACAGCACGCTCGGGTCGCTCGCCCGCGCGCGCAGGTCGTGCGGTTCGAGGCCGGTGACCGACAGCAGCCGCATCGCGCGGTCGGGCTCGACCAGAGTCCATACCAGCGCGCGCAGCGCGAGCGCCTCGGCGTCTTCGTTTGAATCGCGGTCGCGCATTGCCTATCGTGCCCTCTTTCCGGATAAGGTGCGGCGGTGACAAAGAAGGTGCTCGTTGTCGAGGACAACGAACTCAACCTCAAACTATTCTGCGATCTGCTGCGTGCGCACCAGTTCTCGGTCGAACCCGTGCGCGACGGCCGCGACGCGGTGGCGCGCGCGCGCGACTTCACGCCCGACCTGATCATCATGGACATCCAGATGCCGCACGTCACCGGCTATGAGATCATCCTCGAACTGAAGGCGGACGAGGGTTTGCGCGCGATTCCCGTGATGGCGGTGACCGCCTATGCCGGCCGCGACGACGAGGAGCGAATCCGCGCGGCAGGGGCGGATGCGTATGTGTCGAAGCCGATCAGCCTGGCGCGGTTCATGGATGCGGTCGGGGCGCTGGTCTGAGCAGCCGAACCGTCCTATTTTCCGTTCGTGCCGAGTAGAGACCGAGTAGCTCCGCAGGGAGCGGATCGAGGGCTCGTATCGAAACATGGGTTCCGCGCCCCAACCTGTCCTTCGATACGCCGTCTCGATACGCCGCCTGCGGCGACTACTCGACGGCTACTCAGGACGAACGGCAGAGGGGACGAACGGGTGGGGGACCGCGCGCCCACGCCGTCACCCCAGCGAACGCTGGGGTCTCCCGTTACGGGCGCGCGCTTGCGGCAGGAGATGCCAGCTTTCGCTGGGATGACGGAATCTTGGAGGCACAAACGCCAAAAGCCGCGGGGGATGCCCGCGGCTTTTCGGATCGTCACAATCAGTCGGCGGCTCGCACCGCCGGCCGGATTACTTGATCTTGGCTTCCTTGAACTCGACATGCTTGCGCACGACGGGATCGTACTTCGAGAAGGAGAGCTTCTCCGTCTTGGTACGGGGATTCTTCTTGGTGACGTAGAAGAAGCCGGTGTCAGCGGTGCTGAGCAGCTTGATCTTTACGGTGGTCGGCTTGGCCATGAGCCCAATTCCTATGGCTTGAAAATGCGAAAGCGGCGAACTCGCGCCGCCGCTCCATCAGGGGCGGCGCATGGCGGACGGCTGCGGCGAAGTCAAGCTTTACCCCGTCATTGCGGGGGAATCATACGTATTTAACCTGCTATTCACGACCATCCGCACATTGTAGCCTCCAATAAAGACAGGAGCGGGATCGTGGGGCAGGCGCTGGTTCGAATCGACGACATGACCGCGGTGAAGGCCGATCTGGCGGCACGAATCGCGGCGATCGACGTCCGAGCCCCCTATTCGCGCCCCTGCGACATCGCCACCGAGATCGACGCGATCCGCGTGATCGCGCACAGCAACGGGCTGAACCCGGCGGTCACCGTCGCGCATTTCGTCGATTCGGCGCTGTCGCGCGGCGAGCATGGCGCGCTGGTGCATGGCTGGCTGGCGATCCTGCGCGATGCGGTCGGCTGCGAGCGGCAGGACGTCCAGGCGTGCCACGCGTTCGCCGCCGCCTGCTCGGTACGACTTGCTGGATAATCCATGGACGCATTGATGGCGGCCTTCGTCGCGGCGGCGCTCGCGCAGGTCGGCGATCGCACCGCATGGCTCGCCGCGATCCTGTCGGACCGGTATGGCAAACCCGCGCTGGTCATCGCGATGGCGGCGCTCGCCCTGCTCGCCGCCAGCGGGCTCGCCGCCGCGCTTGGCACCGTGATCGGCCCGAAGCTCGCGCCCAATGCACAGCAGCTGATGCTGGCGCTCGCGTTGCTGCTGCAGGGCGGCGGCGCGTTTTTCCCGGCCAAGACGCCCGACCGGCTCGATCGCTGGCGAATCGGCGCGGTCGCGACCGCGGTGCTCGGGCTGTTCATCCTCGCGTTCGGCGACGGGGTGCAGTTCATCGTCCTGACGCTGGCCGCGCGCACGCCCGTCCCCGCGCTGGCCGCGGTCGGCGCGACGATCGGATCGCTGGTCGTGATCGTCCCAGCCGCGCTGATGGGCGAGGCCGCGTGGCTGAAGCTGCCGCTCAAGCCGCTGCGGATCGCGATCGGCGTGGTGTTCGTGCTCTTCGGCCTCGTCCTCGCGCTCGGCGCATTGCGGCTCGTCTGACCCGAGCCGGGCGCTCGACCGCTGCGCTGTGCCGGTCCGATCGTTACGGATCAGGAACCAAGTGGTTGCAACGCCGGTTGAGTGACCCTTACCAAATAGGAGGCCGTCATGCTGAAGCTCGCAATCACCTTTCTCGTCATCGGCGCCGTGCTCGCTTTGCTCGGCTTCGGCGGCATCGGCGGGGCGTTCATCGGCATCGCCAAGATCCTGTTCTTCATCGCGATCGCGCTGTTCGTGATCTTCCTCGTGCTCGGCCTGCTCGCGGGCAAGGGGATCAAGAACGCGATCGACTGACGCGCCTCGCTTCGATCGCCCCATAACGACCGTCGCCGGATCCTCCGGCGGCGGTCGTTTCGTGTCTGCATCCCTTCGGGTGGCATGCGCGTTCAACGACGATGCATGCCTTTGCCGCCCTGCTCGACTCGCTCACCTACACCCGGTCGCGCAACGCGAAGTTGAAGCTGATCGCGGATTACCTGCGCGCGACGCCCGATCCAGACCGTGGCTGGGCGATGGCGGCGCTGACCGGTGATCTCGATCTCAAGGGCGTGAAGTCGGCGGTGATCCGCGGGTTGATCGAGGAACGCGTCGATCCGGTGCTGTTCCGGATGAGCCGCGATTATGTCGGCGATACCGCGGAGACGGTAGCGCTGCTCTGGCCCGAACCGACGGTTCCGGTCGATCCCGCTCCCCTGTCGATCACCGACGTGGTCGAGCGACTGGCGGCGTTGTCGCGCGCGGATGCCCCCGCCGCGCTGGCCGACATGCTCGACCGGTCGGATGCCGAGGAGCGGTTCGCGCTGCTCAAGATGGCGACGGGCGCGCTGCGGATCGGCGTGTCGGCGCGGCTGGCGAAGACCGCGCTCGCGGATGCGTTCGGGCTCGATGTCGATGCGGTCGAGGAGGTGTGGCACGGGCTCGATGCGCCGTATCCGAGCCTGTTTGCCTGGGCCGAGGGGACGGGCGAGCAGCCGACGCCCGCCGATGTGCCGGTGTTCCGGCCGTTCATGCTCGCGCATGGCCTGGAGGATCTGCGCGTCGATCTGGCCGACTATGCCGCCGAGTGGAAATGGGACGGGATCCGCGTGCAGATCGTTCATGTCGCTGGGGAGACGCGGCTCTACAGCCGCACCGGGGACGACGTGACCGCCAGCTTCCCCGAGATCGCGGCCGCGTTCCGGACGCCGGGGACGGTCGATGGCGAGCTGCTGGTGAAGGGCGAGCATCAGGGCGGCACGCTGGAGGATGGCGGCGGTGCGGCCAGCTTCAACGCGCTCCAGCAGCGGCTGGGGCGCAAGACCGTGTCGGCGAAAATGCTGGCGGAGTATCCCGCGTTCGTGCGGCTCTACGACCTGCTGATCGATGGTGAGGAGGATCTGCGGCCGCTGCCGTGGACCGAGCGCCGTGCGCGGCTGGAGGCGTTCGTGCCGCAGCTCGATGGCGAGCGGTTCGATCTGAGCCTGGTGATCGAGGCGGACGACTTCACCGCGCTCGAGGCGATTCGCGCCACCGCACGCGACGCGGCGATCGAGGGCGTGATGCTCAAGCGGCGCGACTCGCCGTATGTCGGCGGGCGTCGTGCGGGGCTCTGGTACAAATGGAAGCGCGATCCACTGACCGCCGATTGCGTGATGATGTATGCGCAGCGTGGCTCGGGGCGGCGATCGTCCTATTATTCGGACTATACGTTCGGCTGCTGGACCGAGGAAGGCGAGCTGCTCCCCGTCGGGAAAGCCTATTCGGGGATCACCGACGAGGAGCTGAAGATGCTCGACAGCTTCGTGCGCAACCATACGCAGAACCGGTTCGGGCCGGTGCGCGAGGTGGAGAAGACGCTGGTACTCGAGATCGCGTTCGATTCGCTGCATGATTCGAAGCGGCACAAATCGGGCGTGGCGATGCGCTTTCCGCGGATCGCGCGGATTCGGACCGACAAGCCCGCGGCAGAAGCCGACCGGATCGAAACGCTGAAGCGGATGATTACGTAATCCGTGTGTCATCGAAGCGGGCGGCATAGCAGGGTATCGCCGCCGATCTTGGCGAGCGTGAGGATGGTCCGGTGAATACAACGAAGCATCCCCGCACGGCGGCGGCACGACGGTGGCGGCGTGGCGCATGGGTAAGCGGCATCCTGTCCGCGATCGTCGTGCTGTTCGTCTATCTCGCGGGCTATTTCGACCGCGATCCGGTGCATGTGTATCCGGCGATCGGCGTCCGCGCGTCGGGCGCGCCGCCGATCGCGGTGGTCAATTTCTCGGGCGACATGGGGTTGCGATTTCTGCTCGGCGCATCGACCTCGCGTGGGCTGACCGAGCATGGGATTCCGGTCGTCGGGATCACCACGCCGGCCCTGTTCGCGCGCCATCGGACGCGGGGGGAACTCGATGCGATCGTTGCGGACGGGGTTCGCGCGGCGCTGGCGCGGACCGGGGCGAAGCGGGTGGTGGTGATGGGCCAGTCCTACGGCGCGGACATCGTCCAGACCGGGCTGGCGGACCTGCCTTCGTCGCTGCGGCCGCGTGTCGCGGGGATTGTGTTGATCCTGCCGGGGGACACGGTGTTCTACCGCGCGGATCCGTCGGGTCTTCTCTACGATCATGGGACGCCCGACAGCATGGGGGTGACGACGGGCAACCGGCTCGATTGGGCGCCGCTCACGTGCATCTACGGGGTCGAGGAAACCGACAGCCTGTGTCCGTTGCTGAGCGTGGCTGGCGTGCGGAAGGTCGGGATGCCTGGGGGGCATAACATCCATCATGATGCGGATGGGCTGCTGGGGCATGTGCTGGCGGCGATCGCGGCGGTGGCGCCGGGGGCGAAGCGCGGGTTTTGAGGGGGCGCTGGCCTGTGTTTGGGTCCCCGACGCTGGCAGCGGAATCACCCCACACGTGGATACCCCAGCTTTCGCTGGGGTGACGGGAAAGGCGGAGTGACGGACGAGGTGCGGGGACGGGATTAGGATGTGGCAGGGTGGCACGTCCCGGGTCCCGACCTTGTTCTCCCGCGAAGGCGGGAGTCCAGACTGGACTCCCGCCTTCGCGGGAGAACAAGGGGGTAGCGGAGCGCGCCAGCGGCGGCTTAGCGCGGGGTGTTGATCTTTATCTCGAACAGCGTGGGCCAGTATTTGCCCGTCACGAACAGACGGTCGGCCTTGGCGTCCCAGGCGATGCCGTTGAGCACCGCCTCGCGGTCGGTCGCGGCGATCTCGGCGACCAGGGGGCGGAGGTCGATGATTGCGGTCACCTTGCCCGTGGCGGGATCGATGCGGACCAGGAAGCCGGTGTGCCAGACATTGGCGAGCACCGCGCCGTGGACATATTCGAGCTCGTTGATGTCGCGTAAGGGCCGCCCGTCGATCGTCACCGCGACCCGGCTGCGTTCCGCCAGCGTCAGCGGGTCGCGCAGGATCAGGCTGTCGCTGCCGTCGGACTGGATGAAGCCGCGGGAGTCGCTGGTCAGCCCCCAGCCCTCGCCGGTGTAGCGGTTCCGGCCCTTCGGCTTCAGCGTGCGGACGTCCCAGCGATGCGCGATGCCGTCATGCCAGGTGAGGCTGACGAGCTGGTCCTTCCACAAAGCGAGCCCCTCGCCGAACTGCGCGGGATCGATTCGCGCCCTGGCGAGGATCTTGCCATCGGCGAGCGAGACGCGGCGAACGTCGGATTGCCGCTCCTGCCCCGTGCTCTCGTACAGCGCGCCGTCGTGCCAGAGCAGGCCTTCGGTAAACGCGGTACGATCATGCGGATAGCGCGCAACGATCGTCGCGGACAGCATCGGCACGCGCGCGTCCGGCGCCGCGGCCGCCTGCACGCGGGCGGGCGCTGCCGACGACAGCACCGACGATGAAACGAGAACGGCCGGCCCCGCAAAAGCGAGGCCGGCCGCGATCGTTATCCTACCAAACATGGTATGGATCAGCGTTCTGCTTCAGTCAGCTGGATCAGCCGCCTGCGCTCAGGTTCACCGCTGCGTACTTGCCGCGACGATCGACCTCGAGCTCGAACTCGAGCTTGTCGCCCTCGTTCAGCGTCGCCATGCCGGCGCGCTCAACGGCCGAGATGTGGACGAATGCGTCAGGCTGTCCGTCGTCGCGCTGGATGAAGCCGAAGCCCTTCATCGCGTTGAAGAACTTGACCGTACCGGTTGCCTTCTCGCCGGTGAGCTGACGCTGTGCGCCACCACCGTCACGGTCACCACCACGGGGTGCACCCGGGCCGGCATCACGGTCACGCGGCGGGCCGCGATCGGTGACGGCCATCGGCTCGCCGTCGATCTTGAGGTCGGTTGCCGAGATACGGCCACCGCGATCGACGAGCGTGAAGCCGAGCGGCTGACCCTCTGCGAGCGCGACCATGCCGGCCTGCTCGACAGCGCTGATGTGGACGAACACGTCCTCGCCGCCGTCATCGCGAACGACGAAGCCAAAGCCCTTCTGCGCGTTGAAGAACTTTACGACACCGGTGCCTTCGCCGACGACCTGGGGAGGCATGCCGCGACCACCGCCGCCGCCGCCACCGCCCGAGAAGCCGCCGCCACCGCCGCCGCCGCGGTAACCACCGCCGCCACCGCCGCCGCCGCCGAAGCTGCTGCCGCCGCCGTAGCTGCTGCCACCGCCGCCACCGTAGCTCGAACCGCCGCCGCCGCCATAGCTGTTGCCGCCGCCGAACCGGTCGCCGCCGCCACCAAAGCTGCTGCCGCCGCCGAACTCGTTGTCGCCGCCGCCGAAGCTGTCGCGCTTATCGCGGCCACGCCCGCCACGGTTCCCGCGGCCACCTTTATCGAAACCCATAAGCTCTGTTCGTCTTCCCGGTTCGCCCGCAAATTTCTCAAAACCCTTGTGCCGGACGACGAACGCGGGTTTTCCAGCGCGAAACCTTTTGCGCCTTGAGGGGACCCTTAGCGCAAAATACAAGCGGTCGCGAATAGAATCTGATGCGGCGGCCAGCGAATTGGACCGATACTGACGCAAGTGTCGCTTGTGCGCCACGGCTCGTCGCACCCGCGCCGGGCGAGCCATCTTATTGCCCGATTCCGTACGGCAGCGCATGACAGAGCCATTGAGCGTTCAGCCGCGGGCCGCTACGGCCACGGTCATGACAGTTTATCTCCACGAAGGCGACATCCCCGCCGATCTGTTCGCGGCGGGCGCCGCGATCGCCGTCGATACCGAGACGATGGGTCTCATCACCCCGCGCGACCGGCTGTGCCTGGTCCAGCTGTCCGATGGCGGCCCCGACGAGCATCTCGTCCGCTTCGCCGCGGGCGCCGGCTATGACGCCCCCAATTTGAAGGCGCTGCTGGCCGACCCGGCCCGCGTTAAACTGTACCATTTCGGACGATTCGATATCGCCGCGGTCCAGCATTATCTCGGCGTCGTCGCGGCGCCGGTCTATTGCACCAAGATCGCCTCGCGGCTGGTGCGGACCTATACCGATCGCCACGGCCTGAAGGAGTTGGTCCGCGAACTGCTCGGCCAGGACATCTCGAAGCAGCAGCAATCGTCCGACTGGGGCAGCCCCGAGCTGTCGGACGCGCAGAAGGATTATGCCGCGTCCGACGTTCGCTTCCTCCACCGGTTGCGGACCGAGCTCGACAAGCGGCTGATCCGCGAAGGCCGGATGGAGCTCGCGCAGGCGTGCTTCGACTTCCTGCCGACCCGCGCCGCGCTCGATCTCGCCGGCTGGCCCGAAATCGACATCTTCGCGCACGCATGACGCAGATGCCGCCGCCCTCTCCGGTAGCCCGCCGCGCACGCACTGCGCGGCAGGACTGGGCCGCGCCCGGCGGCAGCCATGATCGCTTCGTGGCGATCGCGCGCGTCGCGCTGCCGACCGCGATCGGCGTGCTGGCGGCGTTCCTGGTGATGGCGCCGCTGACCGCGGGCGGCGACGTGTCGTTCCTGCTCGACAAGAACAAGGTCGACGTCGCGCAGGAGCGGATGAAGATCCAGGCGGCACGCTATCGCGGCGAGGATGCCAAGGGACAGGCGTTCACGCTCGACGCCGCCTCCGCGATCCAGAAGAGCTCGGCCGAGCCGATCGTCCAGCTCAACCAGCTCGCCGCGCAGATCCAGCTGACCGACGGCCCCGCCAATATCAAGGCGAACACCGGTCGGTACGACATGGACACCGAGAAGGTGCAGCTGTTCGGTCCGCTCAACGCGACCGCGGCGGGCGGCTACGACCTGAAGACCACCAACGCGACGATCGACATGAAGGCGCGCACGCTCGAAAGCGGCGGGGCGGCGACCGGCACCGTGCAGCAGGGCACGTTCAGCGCGAACAAGCTGCGCGCGAACCTGGAAGAGCGCACCGTGACGCTCGATGGCAATGCCCGCTTGCGGATCATCCCCAGAGGGCCGAAATAACAGCCATGCGCGTCCCCCATATTCTTGCCACCCGCGTCGTTGTCGGCGTGTCCGCGGTTCTGCTGTCGTCGACCGCGGTCGCGCAGCAATCGCACAATTCGAACGCCCCGATCGATTTCGGCGCGGATCATATCGAGTTGCAGGACAAGGCGAATCGCGCCGTGCTGTCGGGCAACGTCGCGGTCAAGCAGGCCGAGATGACGCTCAACTCGGCGCGGATGACGGTGGCCTATACGGGCCAGGTGATTGGCGGAAACCCGCAGGTCTCGCGGCTCGACGCATCGGGCGGCGTGACGGTGCGGCGCCCCGACCAGACCGCCAAGAGCCAGTACGCGATCTACGACCTCAACAAGCGCGTGATCACGATGCTCGGTGCGGTGACGCTGAACCAGGGCGGCAACGTCGTGAATGGCGGCCGGCTGACGATGAATCTCGACACGGGTCGCGCGGTCATCGACGGCTCGTCGGTCGGCGGCAGCACCGGGGCGACCACCGGTGGCGGCACCGTGACTCAGTCGGGCGGTCGCGTGACCGGCACCTTCTCCGTCCCCAAGCGCAACTGACGCATCGGCATGCCGCGGGGGCTTCCCTCCGGCGGCATGGTCATGCATGTTTCCTGCCAATCCCCCGCCGGACTTTCGCGGCGACACCCATGCCGGACGTCCGGCAGCTGAATTTTGCGAGGGCCTGATCCCATGGACGCCACCACGCTGCCCCCGATCGAAGCGGTAGAGCCGATCTCGGAGCCGCCCGTCAGCAACGGGCTGCAGGTCGTCTCGATCGCCAAATCCTACGACAAGCGGGTCGTGCTGACCGACGTGTCGGTGTCGGTCGGGCGCGGCGAGGTCGTCGGGCTGCTCGGGCCGAACGGTGCGGGCAAGACGACGTGCTTCTATTCGGTGATGGGGCTGGTGAAGCCCGATTCGGGCCGCATCATGCTCGACGGCGAGGACATCACGAAGCTGCCGATGTACCGGCGCGCAATCCTCGGGCTCGGCTATCTGCCGCAGGAGACGTCGATCTTCCGCGGGCTGACTATCGAGAAGAACATCCTGACGGTGCTCGAGCTGTCCGAGCCCGACAAGGCGGCACGCCAGCGCAAGCTCGACACGCTGCTCGAGGAATTCGGGCTCACCCGGCTGCGCGCAGCACCGGCGATGGCGCTGTCGGGTGGCGAGCGGCGGCGTGCAGAAATCGCTCGTGCGCTCGCGGCGGATCCGTCGATCATGCTGCTCGACGAGCCGTTCGCTGGCATTGACCCGATCTCGATCGCCGACATTCGCGATCTGGTAAAGGACCTCAAGCGCCGCGACATCGGCGTGCTGATCACCGACCATAATGTCCGCGAGACGCTGGAAATCGTCGACCGCGCCTACATCATCTATGACGGACGCGTGCTGTTCTCGGGATCGCCGGAAGAACTGGTGGCCGATGCGAACGTGCGCCGCCTGTATCTGGGCGAAGGCTTCTCGCTTTAGCCTATGCACGCCGCCCTGCCCTCCATCCGTCATCCCAGCGAACGCTGGGATCTCCCGGTGAGGGCGCGCGTGCTAGCCGCGGGAGACCCCCGCGTTCGCTGGGGTGACGGGATTGGGGGCGCGCGCCAGTGAGCCTCGCCCCTCGCCTGGACATCCGCCAGTCGCAGTCGCTGGTGATGACCCCGCAGCTCCAGCAGGCGATCAAGCTGCTGGCCTTGTCGAACCTGGAGATCGAGGGGTTCATCGCCGAGGAAGTCGAACGCAACCCGCTGCTCGAATCGAGCGCGGCGGAGGATAGCGACGCGCCGGACCGCGAGCCCGTGCCCGAGGTTCGCGATGAACGCGTGGCCGCCGACGAACTGGTCGCCGGTACGGGCGACGGCGGCGAACCGGCGCTCGACGTCGATTATGCGACCGAAAGCCACCAGCAGGACAGCGTCGCCGATGGCGGCAGCGGGATGGACGGCGCTCTGTCGATGACCGGTGCGAGCACCGGCGGGCTCGGCGGCGAAGACGGCCCCGATCTCGAGGCGTTCGCGGATACCAGCCTGAGCCTGGCGGACCATCTGCTCGCACAGGCGGGCCCCGCAATCCCTCACGAGGACGCGTTCATCGCCGCGCACCTGATCGACCAGATCGACGAGGCGGGCTATCTCACCGCGTCGCTGCTCGACGTCGCGAACCGTCTTGGCGTGCCGCTGGTGCGCGTCGAGCGCGTGCTCGCGACGATCCAGACGTTCGATCCGACCGGCGTCGGCGCGCGCGATCTCGGCGAGTGCCTCGCATTGCAGGCGAAGGAGGCGGATCGCTACGATCCGTGCATCGCGCGGCTGATCGACAATCTCGACCTGCTCGCGCGCGGCGAGCTGACCCGGCTCAAGCGCATGTGCGACGTCGACGACGAGGACATGGCCGACATGATCCGCGAGCTGCGCGGGTATGATCCGAAGCCCGGCTGCCGCTACGGTGGCGAGCCTGCGCAGTCGGTGACGCCGGACCTGTTCGTCGCGCGCACCAAGGCGGGCTGGGCGATCGAGATCAACGCCGCGACGCTGCCGCGCGTGCTGGTCAACCGGAGCTATTATACCGAGCTGTCGGGCGGGCAGCAGGACAAGGCGTCGAAGGCGTGGCTGAGCGATTGCCTCGCCAGCGCGAACTGGCTGGTGAAGGCGCTCGACCAGCGCCAGCGGACGATCATCAAGGTCGCGACCGAGATCGTGAAGCAGCAGGAGGCGTTCTTCCTGAAGGGCGTCGCGCATCTCCGCCCGCTGACGCTGCGCCAGGTGGCGGACGCGATCGAGATGCACGAATCGACCGTCAGCCGCGTGACGAGCAACAAATACGTGTCGTGCGCGCGCGGGCTGTACGAGCTGAAATACTTCTTCACGAGCGCGATCCAGTCGGCGGACGGCGGCGAGGCGGTGTCGGCGCAGGCGGTGAAATCGGCGATCCGCGCGCTGATCGATACCGAGGGCGCGAAGATCCTGTCGGACGATACGCTGGTCGAGCTGCTCAACGCGAAGGGCTTCGACATCGCGCGGCGGACGGTGGCGAAATACCGCGAGGCGCTGGGGATCGGGAGTTCGGTGCAGCGGCGCCGGGCGAAGGCGCTGGAAGGGGTAAGGTAGGGGCGCGTTAGTGGCGCGCGGCTCGAACGCCAGTCCGTCCTCAGAAGCACACCTCCCCGGCGAAGGCCGGGGTCCAGTTGGAGCGTCCGGAGTAACGACGCGCACCATTCCTCAGCGACGTTTCCCAACTGGACCCCGGCCTTCGCCGGGGTGGTATAGTGTCTGGGGAGGTATAGTTTCGGGGGAGGTCTGGTTTCGGGTGGCGTGGGTTGAAGCGCTCAGTTCGGTACCTGCCCTGCCCCATCCGCGCCGGAAACGCTCGCGCCGCCCGGTGGCGTTGCACTCCGCGCCTCCCCTACTGCAACGTCGTACCAGCGCGACAGGTCGGCCTTCATCTGGTGCAGCGCTTCGGGGTTGAGATATGTCATGTGCCCCGCGGGATAATAGCGGAACGCCAGGTTCCGCTGGCGCGAGGGATCGAGCATCATGTGGCCGAGATCGTTCTCCGTCCCGAAGAACGGCGTCGCCATGTCGTAATAGCCGTTCATCGACAGCACGTTGAGATACGGATTCTCGCGCATCGCGGCGGCGAGGTCGACCGCGGTGTTGGGGTTGTTCTGCGACTGGCCGCCGCGTCCGGGGGCGTCGTGTTTCCAGTTCCATGTCCAGCCGGGCGCGTCGCGCGCGCTGAGGCGGTAGGGCATCTCGGTCTTGTAGCCGAGCGTGTGCGTCACGTAATCGTTGAAGGTGGCGATGAACGCGCCCGCGATCGCGGTGTCCGACGCGTCGGTCTCGGGCCGCTCGCCCGCCGCGTCGCTGTCGACGCCGGTATAGCGCGAATCGAACCGGCCGAGCGTCAGCCGCTGGTCGCGCAGCAGCTCCTTCTGGAAGCGCGCGAGGTCGATCCGGAGATTGGCGCGCTTGATGAAGTCGGGTGAGATGCCGATCAGCTGGCTCATCCGCGTCGCGACCGAATCGCGCTCCGCGTCCGAGATCGTCTGCCCCTTCGACAGCGCCGCGGCATAGGGCCCGGTCGCAAACGCGCGCGCCTCGGCCACCGTCGTGGCGACGTCGGCGGGGCGGTTCTGCAGGCGGTTGTGATACCAGGCGCTGGCCGCATAGCTCGGCAGGTAGTTGAGGTAGATCTCGTCGAGCCCGGGCTGGCGGTACCCGTAGTTCATGATCGACGACAGCAGCACGACGCCGTTGAGCGCCATCCCGCGATCCTGCAACTGATAGGCGAGCGCCCCCGATCGCGTCGTGCCATAGCTTTCGCCGAACAGGAATTTGGGGCTGTTCCAGCGGCCATATTTGGTCGCGTAGCGCAGGATGCCCTTGGCGAATGCGTCGGCATCCTCGTCGACGCCGTAGAAGGCGGACGGCTTGGTATCGCCGAGTGGCCGCGAATAGCCGGTGCCGACCGCGTCGATGAACACCATGTCGGTCTTGTCGAGCAGCGTGTCGGGGTTGGGCCCGAAGTCATAGGGCGCGGGCTTGATATATTCGGGGTTGGCGGTCTTGAGGCGGACGGGGGCGAACGACCCCATGTGCAGCCAGAAACTGGGCGAGCCCGGACCGCCATTGTAGAAGAACGTCACGGGGCGCCGCGTGCCGGGCCTGGTGCCGTCGAGCGTGTAGCCGGTGTAGAACAGGCTCGCGGTCGGTTTCCCCTCGGTATCGCGCAGCGTCAGCGTGCCGACGGTCGCGGTATAGGCGAGCGACTTGCCGCCGACGGTGACGCGGCCCTTCGTCTTGACCTCCTGCTCGGCGACGGGCGCGTTGGCGTAGTCGGCCTCCGCCTCGGCCTTCATCCGATCGGCATTGCTCTCGGCCTTGTCCTTCTTGGGCGAGTCCTGCGCGGGGGCAGTCGTGGAGAGTGCGAGCAGCAACAGAGCGGCGAACTTGGTCGAACGGGCCACGGATCATCCTTGCGACAGGGGTAATGCCCTATCCTGCCGAAGCTGGTCGGAAGCGCAAGCCTCGCCTGATGCTCCCCAGCCAGAGGGAGGATTTCAGGTCAGTCGTCCTCGTCTTCGAAGCCGACCAGCGCGAGCGCGCGCGCCTTGATCTGGCGGGTCATGCACCAGTGGACCAGCGCGTCCTCGCGGCCGTGCGTCACCCAGACTTCGCGCGGTGCGATCTCGGTCAGCGTGGCGATGAGTTCGTCCCAATCGGCGTGGTCGCTGAGGATCAGCGGCAGCTCGACATTCTTCTGTCGCGCGCGGCCGCGGACGCGCATCCAGCCGCTCGCCATCGCGGTGATCGGATCGGGCAGCCGCCGCGACCAGCGATCGTTGAGCGCGCCGGGCGGGCACATCACGACATGCCCGGCCATGTCCGCCTTCTTCGTGTCCGCGACGGGCAGCAGTTCGCCGAGCCGGACGCCGTGATCCGCGTAAAGATCGCACAGACGTTGCAGTGCGCCGTGGATGTAGATCGGCGCGTGATGGCCGCGCTCGCGCAGTTCGGCGATCACGCGCTGCGCCTTGCCGAGCGCATAGGCGCCGACGACGACGCAGCGATCGGGGTTGGCGTGGAGCGCGGCGATCAGCTTGTCGATCTCGTCGCCGGTGTCGGGATGGCGGAACACCGGCAGGCCGAACGTCGCCTCGGTGATGAAGACGTCGCATTTGACGGGTTCGAACGGCGTGCAGGTCGGGTCTGCGCGGCGCTTGTAATCGCCCGAGACGACGATCCGCTCGCCGCGGTAATCGAGCACGATCTGCGCCGAGCCGAGCACGTGGCCGGCGGGGACGAAGCCGATATCGACCTCGCCCATCCGGATCGTCTCGCCGTACGCGACCGGATTGCCGGCTTGCGGGCCGTAGCGCGCGTCCATGATTGCGAGCGTCTCGGGGGTCGCCCACACCGCCTCGTGACCGCCGCGCGCGTGATCGGCATGGCCGTGCGTGACGAGCGCCTTCGCGCTCGGGATCGAGGGGTCGATCCACGCGTCGATCGGCTTGACGAGGATGCCGTGCGGATGCGGTTCGAGCCAGTCGCCGAGTTTTGCCATGCGGGGGTAACGCGTGGACCGGGGTGCGGTGCCGTGATCGCGTTGCGCTGGGGTGAGACGGGTTTGGACTCCAGGAAGGCGTACCACCCAAGCTCCGTCATCCTGACGAAAGTCAGGATCCAGAGCCGTACACGGCAGCGCCTGTTACCCTGGATCCTGACTTTCGTCAGGATGACGGAAGATAGGGGAGTTGGCGGCGCGCGCCGTGGCGGATGTCGCGCTCAGATCAGCGGCGCGCGCCGACCTTGATCGTCGCCAGGATCGCGTCCATCCGCGCTGCCGCGACCACCTGGATCGGCGCGTTGCGGCCTGCGGGTGGGGCGGCCTTGACCGCGTAGGTGACGCGGTCGATCGCGTAGCAGGCGCCGTTGATGACGCTGCGCAGGTTGGTTGCGCTCACCTGCTGGCTCATGCCGGCGTCGCCGCTGGCGTAGACGGTCCAGCGGTGGCCGCCGAGCATCCGGTTGGGCAGGCGTCGGACATTGCCGGAGACCATCCCCGCGGTGCCGCAGGTCGCGACCACCGCCGCGCTGCGGCTGAAACCGACCTGGAGCAGCTCGGTCACCTGGCCCTGGCCGTCGGTCGGCTTGGCGAGTTCCCAGAAGCGGACGATGCCGACGCCGCGCCCGATCGGGGCGCCGTCCCACATCTGCCGCCAGCCGCGGTTCATCAGCGGGCGGCCGGCGAAATTGCGCGTCGGCGTGAGGCTGGAGGCATAGGACAGGCGGACATTGCCGCCTGCGCCGACGAACGACTTGTTGGCGGCGGTGGCATTGGCGAAGGGCAGGAGTGCAAGCAACGGTAGCGGCAGAAGATAGCGAAAAAGCGACACCGATTGTCTTTCACAACAGAGCTTTGGCTGAAATGCCGGTCGTTACGCGTGCGGTCCATGGCGGTGCGGCGCGATGCCCCCATATGACGACGATGCGTGAACAGGCCGTGAGCGACCTTCCCCTCCCCTTGGAAAACTGGTTCGCGACGCGGGGGTGGCGTCCGCGGCGGCATCAGCGCGAGATGCTGGCGGAAGGCCGGGCGGGGCATCACGCGCTGCTGGTGGCGGCGACGGGCGCAGGCAAGACGCTCGCGGGGTTCCTGCCGACGCTCGCCGAGCTGATCGAGGCGCCGACCGCGGGGCTGCACACGCTCTACGTCTCGCCGTTGAAGGCGCTCGCGGTCGACGTGCAGCGCAATTTGCTGACGCCGATCGACGAGATGGGCGTGGATATCCGCGTCGAGACTCGCACCGGCGACACCCCCTCGGACCGCAAAGCGCGGCAACGGATCAAGCCACCGCAGATCCTGCTGACGACGCCGGAGTCGCTGTCGCTGCTGCTGAGCTATCCGGACAGCATCACGATGTTCGAGAACCTCCGGACGATCGTCGTCGACGAGGTGCATGCGTTCGCGACCGGCAAGCGCGGCGACCTGCTGTCGCTGTGCATGGCGCGGTTGCAGACAATCTCGCCGGGGATGCGCCGGGTCGCGCTGTCGGCGACGGTCGCGGATGCCGATGGCTATCGCGCATGGCTGGCCCCCGACGGCGATATCGACCAGGTCGCGATGGTGCGCGGCGAGGCGGGCGCCGATCCCAACATCGCGATCCTGCTGCCCGAGGGCCGCGTGCCGTGGTCGGGGCATTCGGGCCGCTATGCCGCCGCGCAGGTGATGGCGGAGATCGAGGCGCACGAGACCTCGATCGTGTTCTGCAACACGCGCAGCCTCGCCGAGCTGATCTTTCAGGATCTGTGGAAGGTGAATGCGGGCAATCTGCCGATCGGCGTCCATCACGGGAGTCTGGCCAAGGAGGCACGGCGCAAGGTCGAGAATGCGATGGCCGAGGGCAAGCTGCGCGCGCTGGTCGCCACCTCGAGCCTCGATCTGGGGGTCGACTGGGGCAATGTCGATTGCGTGATCCAGATGGGCGCGCCCAAGGGATCGTCTCGGCTGTTGCAGCGGATTGGGCGCGCCAATCACCGGCTCGACGAATCGTCGCAGGCGATCGTCGTGCCGGGCAACCGGTTCGAATATCTGGAGGCGCGAGCAGCCCTCGACGCGGTCGAGGCGGGCGAGCTCGATTCGGACATCTTCCGCGTCGGTGCGCTCGACGTGCTGGCGCAGCATGTGATGGCGTGCGCGTGTGCGGCGCCGTTTCGTGAAGCGGATTTGCTGAACGAGATCCGCTCCGCTCTCCCCTATTCCGCGCTGCCGACCGAGACGTTCGAGCGCGTGCTGCACTTCATCAGCGACGGCGGCTATTCGCTGAAGGCGTATGACCGGTTCAAGCGGCTGACCAAGGACGCGGATGGCACGTGGCGCGTCAGCCACCCCAAATTCATCGGCCAGCACCGGCTGAACGCGGGGATCATCGTCGAGGCGACGATGCTGAACGTCCGGTTTGGCAATGGCCGTGTGCTGGGGCGCGTCGAGGAGGCGTTCGCGGCGCAGTTGAGCCACGGCGACACGTTCTTCTTTGCCGGGCTCAGCCTCGAGGTGATGAAGATCGACCTCGAGGATCTGGTGGTGCGCGCGACGTCGAAGCCGGCGCGAATCCCGACCTATGGCGGCAGCCGGATGCCGCTGTCGACCAACCTCGCCGACCGGGTCCGCGGGTTCCTCGCGCATCCCGGCGAGTGGGCGCGGTTTCCCGACGACGTGCGCGAATGGCTCGAGATGCAGGCGTATCGATCGGTGATGCCCGAGCCCGGCCAGCTGCTGGTCGAGACGTTCCCACGCGAGGGGCGGCATTACATGGTCGCGTACAGCTTCGAGGGGTGGAACGCACACCAGTCTCTGGGGATGCTGATCACGCGGCGGATGGAGACGCAGGGGCTCAAGCCGCTCGGCTTCGTCGCGAACGACTATGCGCTGGCGGTGTTTGGGCTGGAGAAGATCACCGATCCGGCGGCTTTGTTCTCGGCGGATATCCTCGAGCATGAATTCGTCGAATGGGTGCAGCAATCGCATTTGCTCAAGCGCGCGTTCCGCGAGGTGGCGGTGATCGGCGGGCTGGTCGAGCGGCAACATCCGGGCAAGCGCAAGACCGGCAAGCAGGTGACGTTCTCGACCGACCTGATCTACGACGTGCTGCGCAAATACGAGCCGACGCATCTGTTGCTTGAGGCGGCGTGGGCGGATGCGCGCGCGCGGATGACCGATGTCGGGCGGCTGGCGTCGCTGCTCGACCGTGCGGCGGCGACGATGGTGCATGTCGATCTCGAGCGCGTGACGCCGCTGGCGGTGCCGGTGCTGACGCTGATCGGGCGCGAGAAGGTGGCGACGAGCAGTTCGGACGACGCGCTGCTTATCGAGGCGGAGGCGATGATCGCCGATGCGATGCGGCCGGATTGAGGGGGGACGCCTCCTCATAACCCACCACCCCGGGCTCACAACCCACCACCCCGGCGAAGGCCGGGGCCCAGTTGGAAAGGGGGTCGTAACAGAGATCCGCGCTGCATTAGCGACGTCCCCCAACTGGGCCCCGGCCTCCGCCGGGGTGGTGACATTTACAGGTTCGTTCTCCCCGAATAACCACAGTTGCGCGCGCATGAAATCCGGCGCAGCATTTGCGGCATGCGCAGGTGGCTGGGCCCGTTGCTGTTCGTGATCACCGCCCAGGCGAGCGCCCAGGACGCCGTGCTCCCGCGCCAAAATGCTGCACCACCAACGGCTGCAGCATCCGCAGCAGACCCCGATGCCGCGACGCTGTTGTTCGGCGACGACCAGACGCGGATGACAGTGCCGGTGACAATCGCCGGCGCGGGGCCCTTTCCGTTCATCGTCGACACCGGTGCGCAGCGGACCGTCATCGCGCGCGAGCTGGCCGCCACGCTCGGCCTCGCGCCGGGCCGGACGGTGCGCGTGACGGGAATGACCGGATCGGAGCGGGTCGCCACCGTCGTCATCCCCTCGCTCAAGGTCAGCGTGATTGGCAGCGCGCCGATCGAGGCGCCGGCGATCGGCGCGATCAACCTGGGCGCGCGTGGGCTGCTCGGAATCGACACGTTGCAGGATCACGCGGTGACGATCGACTTCGACACCAACGTGATGACGGTCACCCCGTCGCGCAAACGCCGCATCCGCGAGCGTGCCGCCCCCGACGAGATCGTCATCCGCGCGCGCAGCCTGTTCGGGCAGCTTGTCGTCACCGACGCCTATTGCAACGGCATCCGCATCCGCGTGATCCTGGATACCGGCACCTCGATCAGCATGGCCAATGGCGCGCTGCGCCGGAGGGTGACTCGCAAGGCGCTGGGGGGCGCGGATCGGACTCAGACGGTCTCGCTGACCGGGGTCACCGGCGAGACGGTGGTGGCCGACTATACCACGATGGACCGGGTCTCGATCGGCAGCCTGTCGCTGGGCGACCTACCCGTCGCGTTCACCGCGGTCGACGCGCCGCCGTTCGCGGTGTTCGGTCTGGCCGAGCGGCCCGCGATGCTGCTGGGGATGGATGTGCTGCAACTGTTCCGCCGCGTCGACATCGATTTCGCCAACCGCGAGGTGCGGCTGGCGCTGCCGCGCGACACCCGACGCCGCTGAGGTTGCGTAACCGCGCATTCGCTGCAACTCTCCTGCACGACACGAAAAAGGGGACGATGATGCGCGCTACGGGCTGGCTACTTACGGCGGCGATACTGACCACGCCGATCTCCGCGCAGGCGCAATCGCGGCCCGACCAGAAGGCGTTTTTCGGGCTCTACAAGGAACTGGTCGAGACCAACACGACGCTGTCGGCGGGCAGCTGCACGCAGGCCGCGGCGCAGATCGGCGCGCGGTTGAAGAGCGCAGGCTATGCGGATGCCGACATCACCTATTTCTCGGTGCCCGAGCATCCCAAGGACGGCGGGCTGGTCGCGGTGCTCAAAGGATCGGACGCGAGCGTCAAGCCGATGCTGCTGCTCGCGCATCTCGACGTGGTCGAGGCCAAGCGCGAGGACTGGGTGCGCGATCCGTTCAAGCTGATCGAGGAAGGCGGCTATTATTACGCGCGCGGCACCGTCGACGACAAGGCGCAGGCGGCGATCTGGTCCGACGCGATGATCCGCTTCAAGATGTCCGGGTACAAGCCGAAGCGCACGATCAAGCTGGCGCTGACCTGCGGCGAGGAGACCACGTTCGCGTGGAACGGCGCGCAATATCTGGCGAAATCGAAGCCCGACCTGATCGCGGCGGAGTTCGCGCTGAACGAAGGCGGCGGCGGGCGGCTCGACGACAGCGGCAAGCGCCAGTTGCTCGCGATCCAGGTGGGCGAGAAGGCCGCGCAGAACTACACGTTCCTTGCCACCAACCCCGGCGGGCACAGCTCGCAACCGACGCCGGCGAACGCGATCTACGAACTCGCTGATGCGGTGAAGGCGGTGCAGGGCTATGAATTCCCGGTGAAGTTCACCGACACGACCAGGGCGTTCTTCGCGGCGAGCGCAAAGGCGATGCCGGGCGAGATGGGGGCCGCGATCACGAAGCTGCTCACCAATCCGGAGGACAAGGCGGCGGACGCGATCGTCAGCCGTGACAAGGCGATGCATTCGACGCTGCGCACGACCTGCGTGGCGACGCTGCTGAACGCAGGGCACGCGGAGAACGCGCTGCCGCAGCGCGCGACCGCGAACATCAACTGCCGGATCTTTCCGGGGGAGACGGTCGACGGCACGCTCGCCAAGCTGAAGGAGCTGGCGGGCGCGAAGGTGACGGTGACCGCGAACCAGCCGGTCCGCCCGACCGCGATCCCGCCGACGCTCGACCCGAAGATCATGGGGCCGATAACCAAGGTCGCGGCCAAGCACTTTCCCGGGCTGCCGATCCTGCCGCTGATGTCGACCGGCGCGACCGACGGGATCTTCTTCGAGGCGATCGGGATACCCGTCTATGGCGCGCCCGGCGTGTTCATCGACAAGGATATGGGCGGGATCCACGGGCTGAACGAGCGGATCCGCGTGGCGTCGCTCTATGACGGCCGGGATTATCTGTTTGATCTGGTGAAGGCGTTTGCGGGGTAATTGTTACGTCCCTCTCCCCTTCGGGGAGAGGGAGGGAGGAGCCGCAGGCGACGGAAGGGTGAGGGGGAGTTGGGACGAGCTCCCGAGCCTCACGCCCCTCTCCCTTCCCACCCGGCTTCGCCGTGCGGGCCCCTTCCCTCTCCCCGGAGGGGCGAGGGAGGTTAGACGGTGACCTGTTCGCCTAGCTCGAGCACCTTGCCGGGCGGGATCTTCAGGAAGTCGGTCGGGTCGCTGGCGTTGCGCTGCAGGAACAGGAAGATCCGGTCCTGCCAGGGCGGCATGCCCTTTTCCGCATCGGGCTTCAGCGTGTTGCGGCCGATGAAGAACGAGGTGCGCATCGGGTCGAGCCCGAGCTGCTCGGTCTTGTTGCCCACCCCGAGATCGCGCGGCACGTCGGGCGATTCCATGAAGCCGTAGGTCAGCACGACGATCGAGAAATTCTCGTCGACACGCTCGACCTTGGCGCGGCTCGCCTCGTCGACGAACGGGCGGTCGGCGGTGCGGATGCTGACGATCAGGTTGCGCTCGTGCAGCACCTTGTTGTGCTTGAGGTTGTGCAGCAGCGCGCCCGGCGTCGCATGCGGGTTCGCGGTCAGGAACACCGCGGTCCCCGAGACGCGCTCGGGCGGGCGCTTCTCCAGCGCGGCGGCGAGGTCGCTGAGCGGGATGCTCTGACGCTTCTCGAACGCGCTGACGATTTTCTTGCCGCGGACCCAGGTGTAGATGATGAGGCCGATCGACGCGGCGATCACGAGCGGCACCCAGCCGCCCTCGATCACGCGGAGGATGTTCGCGCCGAAGAAGATCAGGTCGAGCGTCAGGAACGGCAGGATCGCCGCCAGCGCCAGCGGCCGCGACCAGTTCCAGCGATGCCGCACGACGATGTAGGCGAGCAACGTGGTGACGACCATCGTGCCGGTCACCGCGATGCCGTACGCCGCGGCCATCGCCGACGAGGTCTTGAACTGGACCACGAGCACCAGCACGCCGATCAGCAACAGCCAGTTGATCGCGGGGAGGTAGATCTGGCCGGCGAACACCGCGGAGGTCTGGCGGATGCGCAGGCGGGGCAGCAGGCCGAGCTGGATCGCCTGCTGCGTGAGGCTGAACGCGCCGGTGATGACCGCCTGGCTGGCGATCACGGTGGCGAACCCGGCGAGGATGATCAGCGCCGGGCGCAGCGATTCGGGCGCCATCAGGAAGAACCAGTCCTGATTGACAAAGGGGATGCCCTGCCGCGCCGCATCCTCAAGCTTGGCGAGCGCGAACGCGCCCTGCCCCAGATAGTTGA
The DNA here is from genome assembly GCF_003050705.1 of Sphingomonas aurantiaca. GTDB lineage: Bacteria > Pseudomonadota > Alphaproteobacteria > Sphingomonadales > Sphingomonadaceae > Sphingomonas > Sphingomonas aurantiaca. The sequence continues at coordinate 59,818 of NZ_QAOG01000001.1, forward strand.
GCGCGAGCGCGGGGAACACGAGGAAGAACCAGCCGATGCGGATCGGCAGCTTGCCGAAATGGCCCATGTCCGCGGTCAGCGCTTCGGCACCGGTGACGGTCAGGAACACCGCACCGAGCACGAACAGCCCGGTGACGCCGTGCGTGGCGAGGAACGAAATGCCATAGGTCGGCAGGAACACGCGGACGATCGAGGGCTCGTCGGCGATGTGCCAGATTCCGAGCGCGCCGATCGTGACGAACCAGAGGATGCAGACCGGGCCGAACAGTTTCGACACCTGTGCGGTGCCGCGCGCCTGGATCATGAACAGCGCTATCAGGATGCCGATCGTCAACGCGCGCACGACGCCTTCGTTGAAGATGTGCGCCGCGCTCGGGATCGTCCGCAGGCCCTCCATCGCGGACAGCACCGACAGCGCCGGGGTGATGATCGCATCGCCGTAGAACAGCGACGCCCCTGCCGCGCCGAGCACGATCGCGATCCGCGACCGCATGCCGAGCGCGCGACGGGCCAGCGCCGCCAGCGCCAGTACGCCGCCCTCGCCCTGGTTGTCCGCGCGCATCAGGAAGATGACGTATTTGACGGTGACGACGAGGAACAGCGACCAGAGCGCGAGGCTCAGCACGCCGAGGATCTCGCTCGGGTCGATGCCGCCCGCCGACGTCTGGCCCAGCGCCTCGCGGAACGCGTAGAGCGGGCTGGTGCCGATATCGCCGAACACGACGCCGATCGCGCCGACGGTCAGCGCGGCCAGCGCCGGATGAGGATGCAGATGCGCCGCGGACAGATCGGCCGGCGCCGATTGCTCGGCGGTCGGTTCGGTTACAACTGCGGTTTGGGGTGTTCCGGCTACGGACGTCATGGCGCGAAGAGCGCTCCTCCTGATGGGACGGCGCGCTTTACGCCGATTGGGGGCATGCGCAAGTCCTGCCGACCTCTCGCGACTTTGCGGCGAAGGCGGGTTGATTCACTGCGCGCGCAGCGGCATGGCAGGCAAATGGTTCCCTTTTCGTTCGGCGGACATGCGCTTCTGGCGTTGGCGCAAGGCGCGCTGTTCTGGCCGGAGCGGCGCGCGCTGCTGGTCGCCGACCTGCATTTCGAGAAGGCGAGCTGGTTCGCACGGTCCGGCCAGATGCTGCCCCCCTATGATTCGATCGCGACGCTGGCCGATCTGACCGCGCTGGTCGCGGCGACCGGTGCGCGCGAGGTCTGGTGCCTGGGCGACAGCTTCCACGACAGCGACGGGTGCGAGCGGCTGCCGCAGCGGGCGCAGGCGATGCTCCAGGCGATGACGCAGGCCACGCGCTGGACGTGGATCACGGGCAACCACGATCCGGCGATCCTCGACCGGTGCGGCGGGACCGTGGTGGACGAGGTCGTCGTCGATGGGCTGATGCTGCGCCACGAAGCGGACCGTGCGGAGACTAGGCCCGAGCTGTCGGGGCATTTCCACCCGAAGCTGCGGTTGCGCGTGCGCGGGAAATCGGTGGCGCGGCGGTGTTTCGTGGCGACCGCGACGAAGCTGATCCTGCCCGCGTTCGGATCGCTGACCGGGGGGCTGGATGTGGACCACCCCGAGATCGTCCGCGCGGTCGGGGCGGGTGCGGAGGCGATGGTGCCGGTGGCGGACCGGATGCTGCGGTTTCCGGTCGCGGCCTGACCGCGTCCGTCATCCTGACGCCCCATGACAAAGAAGCACCGTCATCCTGACGAAAGTCAGGATCCAGGATCACGAGCGTAGCCCCTATTGGCTCTGGATCCTGACTTTCGTCAGGATGACGGGGGGGGGGGGGGGGGGCGTCGAACGCTGTCAGTTCGAAATCGTCGGGAACGCCGCGCGGAATGCGGCGACCTTCGGCTTGTCCCACGTTACGACATACGGATGCGTCGGGTTCCGGTCGTAGAAATTCTGGTGATACGCCTCGGCCGGGTAGAAGGCGCCGGTCTCGAGCTTGGTCACGATGGGCCCGGAGAACACGTGCGCCGCCCCCAGCTGGGCGATGTACGCACGAGCCACTTGCGCCTGCGCGGGCGACTGCGGGAAGATCGCCGAGCGATAGCTGGTGCCGCTGTCGGGGCCCTGGCGGTTCAGCGTCGTCGGATCATGCGCAATCGAGAAATAGACGCGGAGCAACGTGCCATAGCTTATGACTCGGGGATCATAGGCGATCCGGATCGCTTCGGCATGCCGAGTCGTCTCGGCGGAGACCTGATCATAGGTCGCGGTCGCCTTGGTGCCGCCTGCATAGCCGGTCGTGACCGTCTTCACGCCCTTCACATGCTCGAACACCGCCTCCATCGTCCAGAAGCAGCCGCCGGCGAGCACCGCGGTCTGGATACCGGGCGCGGGCGGCAGGTCTGTCTTGACGGCGGGGATGACGACGGCGCGGGCGCCTTGCGCTGCACCAGTGGAGAGAATCGCACCGGCGATACCGACGGCGGCGAGCGTGGCGATGAGCGGCTTTTTCATGTTTAGATACATGGGGTTGCCGCTCCGTTTCGCCAAGCCGTCCGGGTGTTTATCGCGTGATGGACGCGCTGTGTTCGAAATGGCTTGCGAAGGTCTGGCGCGCCTCGGCTGGCTGCAGCGCGAGCAAGCCGATGGCGCCGAGGACGAAACCGCCGCTGAACTGCCAGAAGAAACTCGACTTTACGATGCTGCGCATGATGCGATCCCAATGAAACCAATGACGATGCCAACCGGATAGGTCAGCATCAGCTACGTACCGGCATGTCGTGGAGATGCCGGCCAACCACAATGTCGTTTTTAGAAACTCTCGATTAACGCGGCGTGGCCGATGCGTTCATCGTGCAGCAGGCATCGCCCGGCAGGATTGCCGGGCGATGTCGCCGCGTTTCCGAAATGTTGCTCCAACCTCAAATCCTCCCCCGCCAGGGGGAGGTGTCGCCGAAGGTGACGGAGGGGGAGGACACGGAGCAGAGGTTATTCCTTTCCTCCCCCTCCGTCTGGCAAGGGCCAGCCACCTCCCCCTTGCGGGGGAGGATCAGGCAGTTATTTCAGCGCGGCGCAGGCTGTCTGGATGCGCGTGCATGCCTCGCGCAGCAGCGCGTCCGAGGTCGCGTAGCTGATCCGGAACGCCGGGCTGAGGCCGAACGCAGCACCCTGCACCACCGCGACCTTCGCATCATCGAGCAGATAGCCGACCATCGCCTCGTCGGTGTCGATCAGGCGACCGTTCGGCGTCGTCTTGCCGATCAGTTCGGCGAACGACGGGTAGACGTAGAACGCGCCCTCCGGCGTCGGGCAGTGCATGCCGGGGATCTCGTTCAGCATCGACACGACAAGGTCGCGGCGGCCCTGGAACGCGGTATTGCGCTCGGCGAGGAACGACTGGTCGCCGTTCAATGCGGCGACGGCGGCGGCCTGCGCGATCGAGCACGGGTTCGAGGTCGACTGCGACTGGAGCTTGGCCATCGCCTTGATCAGCCACGCCGCACCGCCGGCATAGCCGATCCGCCAGCCGGTCATCGCATAGGCCTTCGAACAGCCATTGACGGTCAGCGTGCGCTCGAACAGCTCGGGGCACGCCTCGGCGATCGTCGCGAACTTGAAGCCGTCATAGACGATATGCTCGTACATATCGTCGGCGAAGATCCAGACATGCGGGTGCTTCGCCAGCACCGCGCCGAGCGCCTTGAGCTCGTCGATCGTGTAGCCGGCGCCGGTCGGGTTCGACGGCGAGTTGAGGATCACCCACTTGGTCTTGGGCGTGATCGCTGCGTCAAGTGCTGCGGGATCGAGCTTGTAGCCGACATCGGGGCCGGCCTTGACGATCACGGGCACGCCACCGGCGAACTGCACGACGTCGGGATAGCTGACCCAATAGGGCGCGGGGATCACTACCTCGTCGCCCGGATCGATCGTCGCGACCATCGCGTTGAACAAGGTGTGCTTGCCGCCGACGTTCACGCTGATCTGATCGGTGGTGTAGGTCAGGCCGTTGTCGCGCGCGAACTTGGCGACGATCGCCTGCTTCAGCTCGATCGTGCCGTCGACATTGGTGTATTTGGTCTTGCCGTCGCGGATCGCCTGGATCGCGGCTTCCTTGACGAAGTCGGGCGTGTCGAAATCGGGTTCGCCCGCGCCCAGCCCGATCACGTCGACGCCCGCGCGCTTCAGTTCGAGAACGCGGCTGGTGATCGCGAGCGTCGGCGAAGGGCTGATGCGACCGAGCGCGGCAGATGCGTGCATGCTGGAACCTTTGCGGTTGTCCGCAGATTTCGCCTGCGGAATTCGCGCGGGCTATACGCCCCGCGTCACCGATTTCGCAACCGCAACAATCGCCGGAATGAGGCCACGAACCGCATTTCCGATGAAGAATCCGCCGGCAAGGTCCGCGCGGGTGAGCGGCGCCTCGATCGCGCGCGCCGATTCGACCAGCTCGGCCCGCAATATGCCGGGGAGCAGGCCGTTCCGTAGCGGCGGCGTCACGAGCACGTCGCCGCGCGGCACGAACAATGAGGTGAAGCTGCCTTCGGTGAGGAAGCCGTCGGCATCCTCGAACAGCACCTCGAACGTGCCGGCAGCCTTGCGCGCCGCGTCGTAGAAGCCGCGCGCGCTCGTCTTGTGGCGGAGGCGGAAGTCGGCGGGCGCGACCGGCAGCGGGACGATCGCGACGTGCGCCTCGGGCGGCGAATGCGGCAGCGGTGCCGCCTCGATCGCGATCGCGCCCGACGGGCTGAGCAGCAGGCGGATCCGGCGGGGGCCGCGCAACCGGAAGGTCGCGGCCTGCAGCTCGTTGCGCGCGGTATGGCGATCGAAGGTGAAGCCCAGCCGTTCCGCACTGGCCTTCATGCGTGCGAGATGCGCTTCGAGGCGGGTGAGCCCGTCGTCGGGGTCGAACGCCATCGTCTCGATCAGGTCGAACGGGCGCTGGCCGGCGGTGACGAACGCGCCCTTGGCGTGGCATTCCGCCCATTCGGCGTCGGCCGCGCTGTCGGCGACGATCCCCGAGCCGAGACTCATCGTCGCCGCACCGTCTGCGATCGCGATCGTCCGGATCGCGACGTTGAAGATCGCATCGCCACTGGGATCGAAGCGACCGATCGCGCCGGTGTAGATGCCGCGGGTGCGGGCGTGTTCGACCTCGGCGATGACCTCCATCGCGCGTTGCTTGGGCGCGCCGGTGATCGAGCCGCACGGGAACAGCGCGGCGAGCACATCGACCGCGTCGCAATCGGGCTTGAGCGTGGCGGTGACGGTCGAGGTCATCTGGTGGACGGTCGGATAGGTCTCGACGGTGAACAGGTCGGGGACCGCGACGTGGGTCGCGACTCGCGACAGGTCGTTGCGCATCAGATCGACGATCATCAGGTTTTCGGCGCGCTGCTTCGGATCGGCCGCGAGCGCCTCGGCGGCCATGCGGTCGGTATCGGGCGTTTCACCTCGTGATGCCGTTCCCTTCATCGGGCGGCAGGTGAGCGTGTCGCCGTCGAGCGCGAAGAAGAGTTCGGGGGAGAGCGACAGGAAGCGCGTCTCGCCGGTATCGATTAGTGCGCCATAGCCCGCCCGGGCCTGGCGGCGGAGCCGGGCGTAGAGCGCGAGCGGGTCGCCGACGAACGGCACGGCCGCCGCAAAGGTGAGATTCGCCTGGTAGATGTCGCCTGCCGCGATGAGGTCGAGCACGCGATTGAGGCTGGCGTCGTAGGTGTCGCGGTCGATGAGTGGGCGTGGCGCGCCCGTCCATGCGCCGGCGGGATCGGGGAGCAAAGCGGCGACGTCGTGCGGGGCGATCGTCTCGTACCCGGCGAACAGGCCGAACCAGAGCAGCGGCCCCTCGGTGCGGACGTCGAGCGGCTTCGATGCGAGGGCGGCGCCAGCTTCGTAGGTCAGGTAGCCGGCGGCGTGGAGACCGTCCGCACGGGCGGCGCGCAGGGCGTCGAGCGCGGGGCGGACCTCGGCGAGCGTGTCGGCGCGGACGATCCGGATAGGATCGCGGTACAGCCGTGCCGGAGCCCCGCCCTCGCGGGCGTCGTCGAGCAAAACGAAGGGCGCAGTCCACATCGTTGCGACTGTTGCACGGGCCGCGGGGCAAATCGCAAGCGGCGATTGCTCCAACCGATGCGCTATCCTATTTCGAGGCCATGACAAATCCTCCCCTCCGCGCCGCGATCGTCCCCGTCACGCCGATCCAGCAGAACTGCACCATCCTCTGGTGCACCGCGACGATGAAGGCGGCGGTGATCGATCCGGGCGGCGACCTGCCGCGGATCATGGCGGCGGTCGAACAGGCGGGCGTGACGGTCGAGAAGATCCTGCTGACGCATGGCCATATCGATCATGCGGGCGGCGCCAAGCGGCTGTCGAACGATCTGGGCGTGCCGATCGAGGGGCCGCACGAGGCGGACCGGTTCTGGTTGCAGCGGCTTGATCAGGATGGGCCGAAATACGGGATTTCCGGCGTGAATTTCGAGCCCGACCGGTGGCTGGTCGAGGGGGACACGGTGTCGGTCGGGGATCTGGTGCTCGATGTGTACGAGACGCCGGGGCATACCGAGGGGCATGTGATATTCCACCATGCGCCCTCGAAGTTCGCGCAGGTCGGCGACGTGCTGTTCCAGGGGTCGGTCGGGCGGTCGGACATGCCGGGTGGCAATCACCAGGTGCTGGTGAAGTCGATCGTCGAGAAATTGTGGCCGCTGGGGAGCGATACGAGCTTCATTCCGGGCCACGGGCCGGCGAGCACGTTTGCGCATGAGCGCGCGACGAACATGTTCGTGAGTGATCGGGCGCTGGCGGCCTGACCGCTATGCTTACCTGTTCCCCCGCGGAGGCGGGGGGTCAGGGTACCGGGCGGTAGCGTTCGTGATCCTGGGCTCCCGCCTTTGCGGGAGAACAGGAAGGGGCTGGAGAAGCGCCGCCTCCCTACCGCCCCACCCCGGCGAAGGCCGGGGCCCAATTGGGGGGCGACGATTGGCGGAGGTGGCGCTCCGTCACAGTACCCTTTCCAATTGGGCCCCGGCCTTCGCCGGGGTGGTGGGGAGTGTGGGTTAAGTCCTACTTCCGCTCGCCCGCCGTCTCGGCGCGCACCGACTTGAACTCGGAGCCATCGCGCCATTCCGGCCACAACCGGCTGTTTGCCAGCTTCGACCCGATCGTCTGGAACAGCCCGACATCCTGCGCGGCGCCGCGCAGATCCCAGTCCGGGCCCCAGGCGTCGCACGTCTGGTGATAGCATTTCATATAGCCGTCGAGCCACGCCTGCCCCGCCGTCCGCCCGCCCGTCACCAGATCGGGCGCACCGCTGATCGCCATCAGCAGCAGCGTCGGCACGCCGCGGCGCGCGACCGAGAAATGATCGGCGCGGTAGAACAGCCCGCGTTCGGGGAGCGCTTCGGGGGTTACCGCGCGGCCCTGCGCCTTGGCGGCATCGCCCAGCATGTCCTCGAGGCTGTTCTGGCCTGCGCCGACGAGCATGACGTCCTTTGCGGGACCCGCGGTCTGGAGGATGTCGAGCGTCAGGTTGGCGACCGTCTTGGCCGCCGGATAGACCGGGTTCACCGCATAGGTTTCGGAGCCGAGCAGCCCGCGCTCCTCGCCGCTCCAGAGCGCGAAGACGAGGCTGCGGTCGGTGCGCGGCGCCTTGGCGAAGGTGCGCGCGAGTTCGAGCACGCCCGCCACGCCGAGCCCATCGTCGTTGGCACCGGGCCGGATCGTGCGGCCCTGCGCGTCGGGCGCGCCGATCCCATAGGCATCCCAGTGCGCGCCGAACATCACGACCTCGTCGGGGTGGGTCTTCCCCGGCAGCTTTGCCAGCACGTTGCGGCTCTCGGCGGTGTCGTGCTTGACCGGCAGGTCGGTGGTGAACGCCTGTTTCAGCGGCACCGGGCGGAAGTCGCTGCGGCGTGCCGCCTTGCGCAAGCCGGCGAGGTCGAGGCCGGAGGCGGCGAACAGCCGAGTCGCAGCGCCACCCTCGAGCCAGCCCTGGAGCATCACCCGCGATTCGGGATCCTTCCGCACGATGTCGTAATTCTCGCCAGCCGGCGCCGTCACCGTGGACCAGCCATAGCCGGCGCCCGGCGTATCGTGGACGATCAGCGCCGCGACGGCACCCCGCCTTGCCGCCTCCTCATATTTGTACGTCCAGCGGCCGTAATAGGTCATCCGGCGATCGCCGAACTTGCCCTTCGAATCGTCACCGGCGATCGCCTCGAAGTCGGGATCGTTGACGAGGAAGACCGCGACCTTGCCCTTGAGGTCGAGCCCCTTGAAGTCGTCCCAGCCGCGTTCGGGCGCGCTGACGCCGTAGCCGACGAACACCATCGGCGCGTTGGCGATGGCGACGCGGTCGACCCCGCGGACGGTGCTGAGATAGACGTCGCGGCCCTGCACCAGCGTCGTGGTGCCGGCGCGGACGGTGCCGGTGCCCATGCGCGTGTGGACGAGCGGTACGGGCTGAGTCCAGCTGCCGTTCGGGCCGCCGGGCTGCGCCTTCATCGCCTTGAACTGCGCGATCAGCCAGTCGATCGTCTTGGTCTCGCCCGGCGTGCCGGGGGCGCGGCCTTCGAACGAGTCGGACGCGAGCGTCTTCACGTCGGCGGACAGGCGCTCGGGCGAAATCTGCGCGACGGCAGGCGATGCCGTCAGCAGCGCTGCGGCGGCAAACAGGCGAAGCGCGCTCATGCGCGGCCTCCCGACGGCACGACCTGGAAGGTCTTGGCGGCCGGGACCGTGTTGGCCTGATAGGCGATCGTCAGCGCCCAGCCCGCGAGCAGCGCCATCAGCGCCCAGGTCGCCAGCGCGCCGCCTGCGCGCGGTATGCTCGACGTCGGCCGGTCCATCCCGAACGCGTGCGCGACTCGGGCGATCACGAACACCGCGCCGGCGATCCAGAGCCAGGTCGTCGACCCGCCCGCGAGTTCGATAAGGCCGATCAGGATCAGGATGAACGGCGCATATTCGGTGAAGTTCGCATGCGCGCGCATCCGGCCCTGCAACAGCGCATCGCCATTGTCGCCGATCAGGACGTTCCCCTTCACGCGCATCGGCACGATTCGGAACGCGAGCCATAGATTGACGACGGCAGCAGCCGCTGCGATCGTCAGCGTCACGGGTAATATCACGGCGTTGCCCCTCGTTGGATGTCGGATCGGGTCCTGCCACCCCGGACCAATGGTTGCAACGCGGGGGGCCAATGCTTGCAACGCGGGACGAAATCGCTATAGCGCCACGCTTCGCGAGCGTCAGGCCGCATGGGTTGCTTCAGGCGGCCGGCATTCATGTCGGTTGCCGAGTTCCGTGTCCAGGCGTACTCGGAGCCCCGACCTTTAGATTGAACAAGGTGCCGAAATGGCCGTCCCCAAAAGAAAAACCTCGCCCTCCAAGCGCGGCATGCGCCGTGGCCACGACTCGCTCACGATCGCGTCGTTCCAGGAATGCCCCAACTGTGGCGAACTGAAGCGTCCGCACAATCTGTGCGGGTCGTGCGGTCACTATAACGGTCGTGAAATCCTCTCGATCGAGGGCTGAGGCTTCCGTCCGGAACCTCTAACTTGAACGAAGGATTGACGATGCCCGACAGCGGCTGGATCGCGGTCGATGCGATGGGTGGCGACGACGGGCTGGCAGTAATGCTCGCCGGCGTCGCGCGCGCGCGTCATCGATTCGAGGGCATGCGCTTCATACTGGTCGGCGACGAAGCTGCGATTCGCGAAGAGCTCAAGGCTCATCCGAACCTGTCGCAGAATTCCGAGATCGTCCACGCCCCCGAGGTCGTCGGCTCGAGCGAAAAGCCGAGCCAGGCGATCCGGCGGGCGAAGAAGACGTCGATGGGCATCGCGATCGACTTGGTGAAACAGGGTCGCGCCGCCGCTGCGGTGTCGTCGGGTAACACCGGCGCGCTGATGGCGATGGCGAAACTGTCGCTGCGGATGCTGCCCGGGATCGACCGGCCGGCACTCGCGGCGCGTCTGCCGACCCTGGGCGATACCGACATGGTGATGCTCGACCTCGGTGCGAACACCGAGTGCGATGCGCGCAACCTCGTCCAGTTCGCGATCATGGGCGCCGCCTATGCGCGCACTGCGCTCGACATCCCGCACCCCCGGGTCGCGCTGCTGAACATCGGCAGCGAGGACATGAAGGGCACCGACGAGATTCGCGACGCCGCAGCTCAGCTGCGCGCGACGCCGTCGGTCGACATGCAGTTCAACGGCTTCATCGAGGGCGACCGGCTGTCGCGCGGCGAGGTCGACGTCGTCGTGTGCGACGGCTTTTCGGGCAACATCGCGCTCAAGACCGCCGAGGGCACCGCGCGATTCGTCGCCGACCTGCTCAAGCGTGCGTTCCGCAGCTCGGTACGGTCGAAGCTCGGCTTCCTGATCTCGAAGCCCGCGACCGAATTGCTGCGCGATCACCTCGATCCCAATAATCACAACGGCGCGGTCTTCCTCGGGCTCAACGGCATCGTCGTGAAGAGCCATGGCGGCGCCAACGAGCGCGGTGTCGCGACCGCGATCGGCAATGCCGCCAAGATGGTCCGCAACGACCTGGTACGGCGGATCGCCGACGATCTCGGCAATGTGGAGAAGGCGGCATGATCCGTTCGGTCGTCATGGGCACCGGCTCCGCCCTGCCCGCCCGTCGCGTCTCGAACGCTGAACTCGCGGAGACCGTCGATACCAGCGACGAGTGGATCGTCGAGCGCACCGGCATCCGCTTTCGCCACATCGCCGGCGAAGGCGAGACGACCGCGACGCTGGCGGCCGACGCGTGCAAGGCCGCGCTGGCCGCAGCCGGGATCGACGCGCAGAGCATCGACCTGATCGTGCTCGCCACCGCGACTCCCGACCAGACGTTTCCGTCGAGCGCCACCAAGGTGCAGGCGATGCTCGGGATCGACGACTGCGTCGCGTTCGACGTCGCCGCGGTGTGCTCGGGTTTCCTCTACGCGGTCCAGGTCGTCGACAGCATGATCCGCAGCGGCGTCGCCAAGCGCGCGCTGGTGATTGGCGCGGAGACGTTCAGCCGCATCCTCGACTGGGAAGACCGGACGACCTGCGTGCTGTTCGGCGATGGCGCTGGCGCGATCGTGCTCGAGGCACAGGACACCGCCGACGCGGACGGGCGCGGGATCCTGACGACCAAGCTGCACGCCGATGGGCGGCACAACGAGCTTCTGTACGTCGATGGCGGCGTCTCGACGACCGGGACGGTCGGCAAGCTGCGCATGAAGGGCCGCGAGGTCTTCCGCCATGCGGTGACCAACCTGGCGTCGGTGATGACCGAGTCGCTGGCGATGGCGGGGCTCGGCGCGGACCAGGTCGACTGGGTCGTGCCGCATCAGGCCAATGCGCGGATTCTCGATGCGACCGCGCGCAAACTGGGCCTCGCACCGGCCAAGGTCGTCGTCACCGTCGACCAGCATGCCAACACGTCCGCGGCGTCGGTGCCGCTCGCGCTGGACGTCGCGGTCCGCGACGGGCGCATCCAGCAGGGACAGATCGTCATCCTCGAAGCGATGGGTGGCGGCTTCACCTGGGGCGCTGCGGTTATCCGCTTCTAATCGTTTCCAAACATGCCGGGCCGCTTGTAGAACAAAAGTTCTTCCGCTCGCCTTCGCGCATGTGTAGGAGAAGCGCCGGGTGTGGGAGCTTGCAATGACGATGACCGGTACTTTGACGCGGGCCGATCTGGCCGAATCCCTCCACCGCGAGGTGGGGCTGTCGCGTGCTGATTCCTCCAAGATCGTTGAACAGATCCTTGCCGAGATGTGCGGTGCACTGTCCGGCGGCGAGAACGTCAAGATTTCGGGGTTCGGCACGTTCGTGCTTCGCGACAAGGGCGAGCGCGTGGGGCGCAACCCCAAGACCGGCATCGAGGTGCCGATCGCACCGCGCCGCGTGCTGACGTTCCGGGCGAGCCAGATGATGCGCGAGCGCATTGTCGGCGCCACCGATCCGCGTGCCTGACGACGCCGATGCCGTCTCGATGAACGACGATACCCCGCCGTCGGCGACCAAGGCGGGGGCAGCGTTCCGGACGATCGGCGAATTGTCGCGCGATACCGGTCTGCCACAGCATATCCTGCGCTATTGGGAAACGCGCTTTCCCCAGCTCAAGCCGCTGCAGCGCGCGGGCAACCGGCGCTATTACCGCCCTGAGGACGTTGCGCTGGTGCGGCGGATCGACCAGTATCTGAACCGTGAGGGCTATACCGTCCGCGGAGTCCAGCAGCTGCTGGCGGGCGAGAAGACCACGCCGCCTGCAATCCCCGGCCCCGCCGAGATCGTCGCGCAGGCCGAATCGCCGATGCCCGCGCTGCGCGCGATCCGCGACATGCTCGCCGAGGCGCTGGCGGCGGACTGAGCTTAAGACCACCGGGTTCGTCATCCCCGCGCAGGCGGGGATCCATATTGGCTAACCTTAGCAATCGATCCGCACGCGTTTGAGCATATGGGTCCCCGCCTCCGCGGGGATGACGACCGATTGCGGTCGCGGTCCCTTACCGTTCCCGCGTGGCGGCGAAGCGGATCTTGGAATAACGCTCGGCGATGTAGTTCACTTCCCATGCGCTTTTCGCGAGGAAGACGGGGTTGCCGTCACGGTCCTTGGCCATCGCGCCGCGGTTGATCTCTGCGAAGGTCTTGAGCTCCTGCGGGTCTTCCGCCGAAATCCAGCGTGCGGTCTCGTAGGGCGCGGGTTCGAGCCCGGCTGCGACCTTGTACTCCGCATCGAGCCGCGAGAGCAGCACTTCGAGCTGAAGCTGCCCGACGACGCCGATGATCCAGTTCGAGCCGATGTCGGGGTAGAAGACCTGCGTCACCCCCTCCTCCGCCATGTCGTCGAGCGCCTTGCGCAACTGCTTGGTCTTGGTGAAGTCCTTGAGCACGACACGGCGCAGGATTTCGGGGGCGAAGTTCGGCAGCCCGGTGAAGCGGATTGCCGCGCGTTCGCTGAGCGTATCGCCGACGCGCAGCGTGCCGTGGTTGGGGATGCCGATGATGTCGCCCGGGAACGCCTCGTCCGCCAGCTCGCGATTCTGCGCGAAGAACAGGATCGGCGAGTGGACCGCGATCGGCTTGCCGTGGCCCGTGGGGGTCAGCTTCATGCCGCGCTTGAACACGCCCGAGCACAGCCGCATGAACGCGATGCGGTCGCGGTGGTTGGGGTCCATGTTCGCCTGCACCTTGAACACGAAGCCGGTGACTTCGGGCTCGTCGGGCGAGACGGGGGCAGGCTCGGCGGGCTGCGCGCGCGGCGGCGGGGCATAGTCAGCGAGCGCGGCGATCAGCTCGGCGACGCCAAAATCCTTGAGCGCGGAGCCGAAATAGACCGGGGTCAGGTTGCCCGCACGATAGGCTTCGGCGTCGAAGCTCGAATAGCCGCCCTGGGCGAGTTCGGCTTCGTCGTTCAGGCGGACGATGCCTTCGGGGCTGAGGATCTCGGCGAGCTTGGGGTCGTCGATGCCCTCAAAGGGGATCGCCTTGCCCATGAATTCGCGGCTGTCGCCTTCGGGGCGGCTGAGCGTGTTCGCGTACAGGTCGTACACGCCCTCGAACTCGCCGCCCATGCCGACCGGCCAGCTCATCGGGCAGACGTCGAGCTGGAGCATTTCGGCGACCTCGTCGAGCAGCGAGAACGGGTCGCGCCCCTCGCGATCGACCTTGTTGACGAAGGTGATGATCGGCACGTTGCGCAGGCGGCAGACCTCGAACAGCTTGCGCGTTTGCGGCTCGATGCCCTTGGCCGCGTCGATCACCATGACCGCCGAGTCGACCGCGGTCAGCGTGCGATACGTGTCTTCGGAGAAGTCCTCATGGCCCGGCGTGTCGAGCAGGTTGAAGGTGATCCCCTGGCGCTCGAACGTCATCACCGACGAGGTGACCGAGATGCCGCGCTGCTGCTCGATCTTCATCCAGTCCGAGCGCGCACGGCGGTTCTGGCCGCGCGCCTTCACCTCGCCCGCGAGATGGATTGCGCCGCCGAAATAGAGCAGCTTTTCGGTCAGCGTCGTCTTGCCGGCGTCGGGATGCGAGATGATCGCGAAGGTGCGGCGGGGAAATTGGGTCATGGCGTGGATCCGGGGAGCCGAGTCGGGGCTCGCAAAGAAGGTTAGGCCGGGGGGCGGCTGTCATGCTGCCGCTCTTGGCAGATGCAGCGCGCGGAGGACAGGGGTGTCCGTGACCATACTCTTATCCTCCCCCGCCAGGGGGAGGTGGCGCCGAAGGTGACGGAGGGGGAGGACACGGGACAGAGGCTTCCCTTACCTCCCCCTCCGTCTGGCTAGCGCCAGCCACCTCCCCCTGGCGGGGGAGGATCGTTGGGGTCAGCGTTCGTGTGGGACCAGCGTCACGCTCATGGTGATGATCTTCGTGTCGCCCGCCGCGACCTCGAACACGCCGGGTTTGGCGCGATAGTCGCCGGTATAGCCTTCGGGGTCGGCGATGCCGTGCCAGGGTTCGACGCAGACATAGGCTGCGCCGGGCTTGGTCCAGATGCCGAGCTTGGGCGTGTCGGGGAAGGCGATCCGCAACAGCGGGCCGGTCTTCGCACCGTAGGTGACCGAGTCGGAATGGATCGGGTCCCAGACGAGCGCGTCCTTGGCGAACAGCTCGTCGCGTAGGGCGATCACGCGGTCCTCGACCGGCGAGGGGCGCTCGTCGACGGCGATCTGGCCGTCGGGGCTGATCGCCTTGAGCGTGCCGGGCTCGTCGGCGTCGAACGTGATGCGGTGGTCGGCGCGGGGCTCGCCGTACGGCAGCGGCCAGGCGAAGGCGGGGTGGAAGCCGAAGCTCGCCGGCATGGCGGCGTCGGTGCGGTTGTGGATATGCGCTTCGATCCCGAGCGTCGCGCCGTCGAGCGTGAAGACGATGTCGAGCGCGAAGGCGAACGGGTAGGCGGCGCGCGTATCTGCGCTGTCGGTTAGACGGAAGGTGGCGGAGGTATCGGTCTGCGCGACGACGTCGAACGTCGCGTGGCGGGCGAAGCCGTGCTTCTGCATCGGGTAGGTCTGACCGTCGAGGCGGATGACGCCTTCGTTGACGACCCCGACGACGGGGAAGAGGATCGGCGCGTGGCCGGTCCAATAGGCGGGGTCGGCGTTGGTCATCAGCTCGCGACCGGCGGCGTCGTGGAGATGCGTGAGCTCGGCGCCGTGCGGGTTGATTTTGGCAGTGAGCTGGTCGTTGGCGATCGTGATCAGGTCGGTCATGGGGTTCCTTCCGTTGGGCTCGAACGCACGAGGGTTAATAAGGCTCACCCCACACCACCCCGGCGTAGGCCGGGGCCCAAGCGGGAAAGCCATGGTAACGGAGCGGTGCGCGCCGTTAGCGACGTTTCCCAATTGGGCCCCGGCCTTCGCCGGGGTGGTACCGTTCGGGGCACGCTTACCCGCGCAGGCTCGCGCCCTGCTTGCCCGCCGCGGCGACGACCTTGTCGGCCACCGCCTTGATCTCCTCGTCGGTGAAGCTCTTGGCGGTGGGTTGCAGGACGATCTCGACCGCGACCGACTTGTGGCCGTCCTCGACGCCCTGCCCGGTGAACACGTCGAACACGCGCGCCGAGACGATCGCGGCCTTGTCGGCGCCCTTGACTGCGCGGACCAGCGTGTCGGTGGCGAGCGCCGCCGGCACGAGGAACGCGAAGTCGCGGCGGACTGCCTGGAGCGCGGGCGGCGTGTAGGCGGGACGCGCGAAGCCGGACGCGCGCTTGGGTGGGATCGCGTCGAGATAGACTTCGACGGCCGCGACCGCGCCATCGAGGTCGAACGCCTTCAGCACCGACGGGTGCAGCATGCCGAAGCTTGCCAGCACCGTCTTCGGCCCGAGGCGCAACGTGCCCGACTGGCCTGGGTGCCAGGCATCGCCCGCCTCCCCCATCACTTGCAGATTGTCGACGGGTGCGCCCGAGGCGGCGAGCAGTGCGATCGCTTCGGCTTTCGCATCATACGCGTCGAAGCTGGCGGCCTTGCCGTCGCGCCAGCCGCGCGGGCGGCGGTCGCCCGCCAGTACCACGCCGAGCGTCGCGCGTTCGGCGTCGGCGAGGTAGCGGCGACCGATCTCGAACAGGCGGACGCTTTGCTGGCCGCGCTTGAGGTTGCGGCCGGTCGCGGCGAGCAGGCCGGGGAGCAGCGAGGGGCGCATGACCTTCAGGTCTTCGCTGATCGGGTTGGCGAGCGTCCACGCGCCGCCGCCGAACGGTGCGGCTTCGGCGTCGGAGAGGAAACTCCACGTCACCGCTTCGTCGAGCCCGCGGGCGGCGGCGGCGCGGCGCGCGCGGCGTTCGAGCTTCTGCTCGGGCGTGGCGGTCGGCTTGGCGACGCCCGGCAGGCGCGGCAGTGGGGTCGAGGGGATATTGTCGATGCCCTCGATCCGCACGACTTCCTCGACGAGGTCGGCGGGGCCGTCGACATCGCGGCGCCAGCTCGGGACCGTCACCGGCCATTTGCCCTCGATCGTCGAGAACAGCGCGTCGCTGAACGCATCCGCGCTCTTGATCGCACCGATCGTGAAGCCGAGCGACAACAGCGTGCGCGCCTGGCGTTCGGGGGCGACGTGGAGGCCCCCCAGGTCTGCGCTGAGGCGTGGATCATAATGCACGACGCGAGGTTCGAGCGGTGGCTCGCCCGAGCGCGTGACATCGCTCGCCGTGCCGCCGCAGACGTGCAGTACGAGCGCGGTCGCGATCGCCAGACCATCGTCGAGGAACGCCGGATCGACGCCGCGTTCGAAGCGGCTGCGCGCGTCGGAGGTGAGCGTGAGCCTCTGGCCGGTGCGCGCGATGTGGTCGGGATCGAAATAGGCGCATTCGATCAGCACGTCGGTGGTGTCCGCGGAGACGCCCGAATGCTCGCCGCCCATGATGCCGCCGATGTCGTGCACGGCCACATCGTCGGCGATGACGGTCATGCTGGCGTCGAGCGTGTAGGTCTTGCCGTTGAGCGCGACGACCTGTTCGCCGTCCTTGGCCTTGCGCGCGACGAGGCCGCCGGACAGCTTGGCACGGTCGTAGACGTGCAGCGGGCGGCCGAGGTCGATCATCAGGTAATTGGTGATGTCGACCAGCGCGGAGATCGGCTTCTGGCCGATCGCGAGCAGGCTGCGGCGCATCCACTCGGGCGACTCGCCGTTCGTCACGCCGGTGACGGTTTGGGCGAAGAAGGCGGGGCAGCCCGCGGTGTCGTCGGTGCGGACCGATGGCCCTGCCCCTTCGGTGACGATGGGATCGAAGATCAGCGGCGTGAGCGTGCCCATGCCGGCAGCGGCGAGGTCTCGCGCAATGCCGCGCACGCCCATGCAGTCCTGGCGGTTGGGCGTGATCGCGACGTCGATGACGGGGTCGGTGAGCCCGGCATAATCGGGGTAGGGCGTGCCGATCGGCGCGTCCGCGGGCAGTTCGATGATGCCGTCATGATCCTCGCCGAGCTCCAGCTCGCGCGTCGAGCACATCATGCCGTTCGATTCGACGCCGCGGATGCTCGCGAGCTTGAGTGTCACGTCGAGGCCGGGGACGTAGGCGCCGGGCGCCCCGAACACGCCGATCAGCCCGGCGCGCGCATTGGGCGCGCCGCAGACGACCTGGAGCGGGCCGTCACCGGCGTCGACCGAGAGGATCTGGAGCTTGTCGGCTTGCGGATGGCGTTCGGCGCTGAGCACCTTGGCGACCTTGAACGCGGCGAGCTTCTCGCCGGGATTCTCGACGCCCTCGACCTCGAGGCCGATACGCGTGAGCGCATCGACGATTTGGTCGAGCGTGGCATTGGTGTCGAGGTGCTGCTTGAGCCAGCTGAGCGTGAACTTCATGCGCCGACTCCTGCCGACAGAGTGGGGACGTCGAGGCTCGAGAAACCATAATGTTTCAGCCAGCGGATATCGCCGTCGAAGAACGGGCGGAGGTCGTCCATGCCGTATTTGAGCATTGCGAGCCGGTCGATCCCGCAGCCGAACGCAAAGCCCTGCCATTCGTCGGGGTCAAGCCCGCACGCCTCGATCACCTTGCGGTGAACCATCCCCGAGCCGAGGATCTCGAGCCAGCCATCGGGCTCGGCGCCGCCGACGACGCGCTTGCCCTTGACCAGCGTGTAGCCGACGTCGATCTCGACCGAGGGCTCGGTGAACGGGAAGTAGCTCGGGCGCATCCGGAGCACGATGTCGTCGCGCTCGAAGAACGCCTTCACGAAGGTTTCGAGCGTCCACTTCAAATGGCCGAGCGTGATGCCCTTGTCGATCACGAGGCCCTCGACCTGGTGGAACATCGGCGTGTGCGTCGCGTCCGAGTCCGACCGGTAGGTGCGGCCCGGCGCGATAATGCGGATCGGCGGCTTCTGCGACAGCATCGTGCGGATCTGGACGGGCGAGGTGTGCGTGCGGAGCAGCGAGAAGGTCGTCTTCTCGTCGGCGGTGCCCGCGGCCTTCGCGTCGATCCCCTGCTGGATATAGAAGGTGTCGTGCATCGCGCGCGCGGGATGCGTCTCGGGGATGTTGAGCGCGGAGAAATTGTGCCAGTCGGTCTCGATCTCGGGACCGGTCGCGACCGCGAAGCCCAAGTCGGCGAAGATCTCGGCGAGTTCGTCCATGACCTGGCTGACCGGGTGGATCGTGCCGGCGGGCGCGGCGTCCGCGGGCAGCGTCATGTCGAGTGTTTCGCTGGCGAGGCGGGCGTCGAGCGCGGCGCGTTCGAGCGTTGCCTTGCGCTGAGCGATGCCGTTCGCGACGGCTTCGCGGAGGCCCTGAATGATCGGCCCCTGCACGAGGCGCTCGTCGGGGGTCATCTTGCCGAGCGTCTTCAGCAGCGCGGTGATCGTGCCCTGCTTGCCGAGCGCCTCGACCCGGCACGCCTCCAGCGCGTCGAGGCCGGATGCCGCGGCGATCGCCGTCAACATGTGTTCGCGCATCTGGTTCAGGTCTTGCGTCACTGTGTCGAAATCCTAACTTCGTCATCCCCGCGGAGGCGGGGATCCATACTGGCTGCCGTAGCGCCTCTATACCTGGCCCTTGAGACGAAGCCCCCCGCCTAGCGGGAACTACGACCTGAAACGGGGTCCAATCCCAGGCCGATCGCCAGATCGTCCCAGTCCGGATTGTCACGCTCGATCAGGGTCACCTTCCAGTCGCGGTTCCACTTCTTGAGCTGCTTCTCGCGCGCGATCGCAGCGTCCATCGTGTCGGCCATCTCATAATGCACCAGCCGCACTACGTCGTAGCGGGACGTGAACCCCTTGATCAACCCTTCGCGATGCTGTTGCAGCCGTCCGAGCAGGTTCGACGTCACGCCGATATAGAGCGTACCGTGCTTGCCGCTGGCGAGGATGTAGACGCAGGGTTGCCGGTCCATCACTTCTCCCGTCATTCCCGCGAAGGCGGGTACCCATAGTGGCGGACCGTGCGGATAATCACAACGGCTTGCCAATATGGATTCCCGCCTTCGCGGGAATGACGAAAGTGGGAGCGGCGCAAATCATCGCCGCCAAATGCGAAAAAGGGCGCCGGTGGTTTCCCACCGGCGCCCTTTCCGAAACCCAACCTCAGTCGCGAATTACGCGGCCTGGGGCAGTGCCGCCTTCGCCTGGGCGACGATCGCGCTGAAGGCTGCGCCCTCGTGCATCGCGATGTCGGCCAGGACCTTGCGGTCGAGTTCGATACCCGCCAGCTTCACGCCGTGCATGAACTGCGAATAGGTCAGACCCTCGGCGCGGACGCCGGCGTTGATACGCTGGATCCACAGGCCACGGAACGTGCGCTTCTTAACCTTGCGGTCACGATAGGCGTACTGTCCGGCCTTTTCGACGGCCTGACGGGCGATGCGGATGGTGTTCTTGCGACGGCCATAATAGCCCTTCGCCTGAACCAAAATACGCTTGTGCTTGGCGCGGGTGGTAACACCCCGTTTTACGCGTGCCATTGTCTAATTCCTTCTCAGCTCAACGCAGGCCGTAAGGCGCCCAGGCCTTCACTGCTGCGGTATCGGCCTTGGACAGCAGCTTGGTGCCGCGGTTCTGACGGATGTACTTGCCGTTGTGATGCGCCAGACGGTGACGCTTGCCGGCGACGCCGTGCTTGAGCAGGCCGGTGGCGGTGAGCTTGAAGCGCTTCTTGACGCCGCTCTTGGTCTTCAGCTTGGGCATTTTTATCCTTTCGGTTGACGAAGGAAAACGCTGAAATCGCCGCGGCAGCCCACACTGGCCGGGCGATTCGTCGAACGCGTATCCCTTCGAGGAAGCGGGGCGCATAGACCGATGTGCGACAAGACGCAACCGCGTGTGGAACTGGCGTCTTCCCCGTGCGATAGGCTTTCCATGGACGCCAGCCCGACGCAGCCGATCGACGCCCCCCCGCCCGCCGCGGCGCAGACGAGGCGCAAGCGGCGGATCGCCCGCAACATTCTGATCGGGATCGTCGCGGTGATCGCCGCGATCTGGCTGGTGCTCTACATCACCAAGGGCCGCTTCCTGAAGCATCCGTTCGAGCGGATCGTCGGGTCGATGACGCACCGCACGGTGACGGTCGGCGGCGATTTCCAGCTCTATTTCGCGCCGTTCCGAATCAAGTTCTACGCCGAGCGCTTCACGCTTTCGAACCCCGACTGGGCGAGCAGGCCCAACCTGTTCAAGGCGGACAAGCTCGACACGCGGATCGCGCCCTTGTCGCTGCTCTTCGGCAAACGTCGGCTGTACTGGCTCGATCTCGTCAACGGCGCGGTCGATCTGGAGTGGAATGCCGCGCATACCGCCAACACCTGGACGTTCAGCGAGAAGAAGGGCGGCAAGCCGCTCGAATTTCCGCGGATCGACGTGGCGACGGTGACGGGCACGACGGTGCGCTATCTCGATCCGCGGATGCGCGTGCTGGCCAACCTCGAAGTCGCGGACATCCGCTCGGTCGATGCGACGATCGGGCGCGCGGTCGGCCTCAAAGGCACCGGCCGGCTGCGCGAGACGCCGTTCACGGTGACGGCGCAGCTGCTGTCGCCCGACGCGACCGCCAATCGGGGGCAGAACAAGCTGGTCGCGCGGATGCGCGCGGCGGGCAACGTGATCGACGTCGCGGGCACGCTGCCCAGTATCGCCGATATCGAGAACGTCCCGCTCGCGGTAACCGCACGCGGCGCCAATCTGTCGACGCTGCTCGGCGTGATCGACGTCGCGATCCC
Organism: Sphingomonas aurantiaca; assembly: GCF_003050705.1. GTDB lineage: Bacteria > Pseudomonadota > Alphaproteobacteria > Sphingomonadales > Sphingomonadaceae > Sphingomonas > Sphingomonas aurantiaca. The sequence goes on from NZ_QAOG01000001.1 coordinate 80,927, forward strand.
GAACACGCGGACCTATCGGCTGCGCGGGCAGCTCGTGAAGCAGGGCGACGAATACCGCTTCACGCGGATCACCGGGATCGCGGGCAAGACCGATCTGGCGGGCACGCTGACCATCACCAATGGCGAGCGGATCCACCTCGATTCGGTGCTGGCGACCAAGAGCCTCGACATCGTCGATGCCGCGCCGTTCATCGGCTATAATCCGGACATCGTCGAATCGAAGGGCGCGGTGGCCGCCGCCGCGGCGACGGGTGCGGGCGCCCAGCGCCTGCTGCCCAATGCAAATCTCCCGATCGAGACGATGCAGATCTTCGATGCCGACCTGAAATGGACGATCGGCGTGGTCCGGTCGAAGAACATCCCGATCTCGAACGTCGACCTGACCCTCGATCTCGAGCGCGGGCGGCTTGCGCTGTCGCCGCTGACGTTCGCGATGGCGCGCGGCAACGTCGCCTCCGACGTGGTCTTCGACACGCGGTCGCGGCCGAGCGCGGTGTCCTACGACATCCGCCTCGCGCCGACGCCGCTGGGGCGGTTGCTCAAGGGCTATGGCCTTGCCGAGGCGGGGACGACGGGAACGATCAAGGGGCGGATCGAGCTGAAGGGGCGCGGCGATTCGATCCACGAGTCGCTGGCGTCGTCGCGCGGGCGGATCGCGTTCGTGATGCCGTCGGGCGCGCTGTCGGTGCGCAACGTCCAGCTCGCCGAGCTAGACATCGGCACGTTTGCGCAGCGGATGTTCCAGGGGAAGCTCAAGGAGCCGGTGCAGGTGAATTGCGGGCTGATCGGCTTTACCGTGCGCGGCGGCGTCGCGGCGGCGGATCCGATCCTGATCGACACGCGCAAGAACGTGATCGTCGGGCGCGGCGGGTTCAGCTTCCGCAACGAGGCGGTCGACCTGGCCTTCCGCGCCGATTCGAAGAAGTTCAGCCTGTTCGCGGGCCAGTCGCCGGTGGGAGTGGGCGGCATGTTCGCCGCACCGCAGCTCAACGTGATCTCGAAGGATCTGCTGGCGCGGGTAGGGACCGGGCTCGGGCTCGCGCTGGTGGCGACGCCGGTGGCGGGGATCCTGGCGTTCGTCGATGTCGGCGATGCGAAGTCGACCGCCTGCGGCCCGGTGCTGGCGGGGGCGACCGCGCAGGCGCAGCGGACGACCAAGGGCCAGCCGCGCGACGACGTGGGACACGGCACCACCGCCAAGGCCGAGGATGGGAAGCCGTCCACTGCCGAGGGGAAAGCGCAGAAGAAGAAGTTCCTCGGGATCTTCTGAATTATGCGCGAGGCTCGCGGGGCGATCGACGGGGTTTGCTCTACCACCCCCGTTACCCCGGCGAACGCCGAGGCCCATGGTTGCGGTTTGGACCGTTAGCGGGCGCTGCGTGTCCGTGGGTCCCGGCGTTCGCCGGGATGACGGAAGGGGGGGAGTTAGTGCCCGTGTCCTTCGTGCCCGTGTCCTTCGTGGTCGGCCCCGTGGTCATGCCCGTCCTGCTGCCGGTGCATCGCCTCGAGCACGTCGTCGAGCCGCGCCGGGTCGCCGATCGCGAGCACATGGCCTTCGCTGTCGGCGGTCAGCGGGTCGCCGTTCCAGTCGCACATCATGCCGCCTGCCCCTTCGACCACCGGCACCAGCGCGGCGAAGTCGTAGATCTTGAGACCCGACTCGCACACGACGTCGAGATGCCCGCTCGCGAGCAGCCCGTAATTATAGCAGTCGCCGCCATAGACCGGGCCCTGGCGCGGATTGCCGCCCGAGATCGCCGCGACCAGCGCGAGGTACGGCGCGACGTCGACCTCGTCGAACAGGTGCGGGCTGGTGGTGGCGATCGTCGCGCCCGTCAGTTCGCGGCACATCCGCGTCCGCACGGGCACGCCGTTGAGCGTCGTCGGACGGCCCGCGACGCCGACCCAGCGTTCGCGCTGGATCGGCTGGTCGATGATCCCGAGCACCGGCCAGCCGTCCTCGACCAGCGCGATCAGCGTCCCGAAGATCGCGCGGCCGACGGTGAAGCTGCGCGTGCCGTCGATCGGGTCGAGCACCCATTTGCGGTTGGTGACGCCAGCCTTCTCGCCATATTCCTCGCCGATGATGCCGTCACCCGAGCGCTCGGCATCGAGCAGCCGGCGCATCGCGGCTTCGGCTTCGCGGTCGGCGCGCGTGACGGGGGACTGGTCGTCCTTGATCTCGACGCCGTGCTCGTGGCGGAAATAGGGTCGGATGACGTGGCCCGCGGCATCCGCGAGGCGGTGCGCGAGATCGATATCGGCTTGGGTCACTGGCATTGTCCCTGCCTATCGGCGACCGGCATCAGGAGCAATGGCGCGAGCAATGGACGGATCGTCCGCGGCGGCGTAGGCCGTTGCAATCCAACCGGAGTATCGTCCATGCGCCTCGTCTCGACCCTCGCCACCGCCGCTCTTCTCGCCGCAACGCCGGCGTTCGCGGCGCTCGCCCCCGGCGCCAAGGCGCCCGACTTCACCACGCGCGGCGCGATCGCCGGCAAGGTGTTCACGGTGCACCTCGCCGACCAGCTGAAGAAGGGCCCGGTCGTGCTCTACTTCTTCCCCGCGGCCTATACCGGCGGCTGCAACGCCGAGGCGCACGCGTTTGCCGAGGCGATTCCCGCCTTCACCAAGGCTGGCGCGACGGTGATCGGCATGTCGGCGGACAATGTCGAGACGCTCAGCAAGTTCTCCGCGGAGAAGTGCGCGGGCAAGTTCGCGGTCGCCAGCGCAGGCCCCAATGTGGTCAAGGGCTATGACGTCGCGCTCGGCCAGCAGATTGCGGGTCGCGACGTGACCAAGCGCACCAGCTACGTCATCGCCAAGACCGGCCGGATCGCATTCGTGCACGACGAGATGAACCCCGCCGCGCACGTGTCGTCGACGCTCGCCGCGGTCGAGAAACTGACGGGCAAGTAAGCGGCAGCGTCGCTCTCTCGGAATGCCCGCCTGTCCGGCATGTGCTGGTAATGACCGGGCAATTACAACCAAACCGGCAAATACTTGCCGGTTTGGTGACGTAATCCTAACGCTTTCGGGTGTATCGGGCGATCTGGAAAGGCGGGGGACGTAATGCGCGACGTACAGGCGGCCAGACCGATGGCCGGGTCATTGCAGGACGCCTCGCTGTTCCAACGGATCGGCCGGTTTCTCGACGAGCAGAAACTGAGCCCCGATCCGGCGCATTATGCGTTCGCCTTCGCCGTCCTGTCGGCACCCGATAGCGAGCTTGCAAAGGCGGTACGGGAGCATACCGATCTCGACCTGCGATTGACCAGGCAGGATATCGAACGGCTCGGCGGCCGGGTGGTCGAGGGGCCGCCCCCTGCCCTTGCGCGGTCGGCTGCGGATACCGCCGGACCCAGCCTTGCCGACCGGACCGATTCGGCGATCGCGCTGGTGATCGAGACCCAGCAACAGGTCGACGGGTTCGCGCAGATCGTCCGGACGATCCAGGCCGAGACCGAGGATTTCGGGCATGACCTGGCAAAGAGCGCGGCGGCGCTCACGCAGCTCGCCGAGCTGGACGAGATCACGCGAATCACGAGCTCGATGATCGCCAGGATCCACGACAGCGAGGTCCGGCTGGCGCTGGCCACCGCCGAAACCGATGCGCTGCGCTCGAAACTGGCGGAGGCGCGCGACACGGCGCGGCGCGACGTGCTGACGGGCCTGCCCAATAGGCGCGCGTTCGAGGAGGCCTATGCCGCGCGCGATGCGAAGGCGGGGCCCTATTGCCTCGCGGTCTGCGACATCGACCGGTTCAAGCGCGTCAACGACATCCACGGCCACAGCGTCGGCGACCGCGTGCTGACCGCGATCGGCCAGGCGATGGCGGCCGAATGCGCGCCGCATCTGGTCGTGCGCCACGGCGGTGAGGAATTCGCCGTGCTGCTCGCCGGGCTGAGCCTGTCCGACGCGGCGGCGCTGCTCGATTCGGTGCGCGCGGTCGTCGCGGCCAAGCGGTTCCGCAACCGCGAGACCGATACCCCGCTCGGGACCATCACCTTTTCGGCCGGCGTTACCGCGATCCACGCCGCCGAACCCGCCGAAGCTGCGTTCCTGCGCGCAGACCGCCTGCTTTATGCCGCCAAGGAGCATGGCCGCGACCAGATTTGCGCGGGCTGATCCCGGTAGTTGGTGGAATCTACGATCATTTACTGGTGGATTTCACCAGTTGGCGGTCGAGCATAACGGAAAAATCAAGTAAATCAGCGCGTTCCGAAATTGGCACGGCGCATGCAAATCCCTCGATATCGGCAACCGGATGGTCCGGAGCCTGAAAATCGAGGATAATCACCATGTCGTTCCGTTTCGAAGCCGCCCAGCGCATCGCCGTCTCGTTCGTCGGCGCGGTCCTCTTCGCCGCGATCGCTGTCACCTCCGCCACGCCGATCATCCCGATCGCCTGATCCCGTTTCACAGGAGAGCCATCATGGGTCGCAGCATCCTTATCGGGCTTGCCGCCTTCTCGACCACCATCCTGCTGATCGTCACGCATAGCGGCGCGGCGCTGGTCTGACGTCAGCGCGTCGGGTTACGCCGACGCAGTCACGCCTACCGGACCGACCGGCGCCTCGGTCTCGCGCGAGTAGGTCCCGATCAACAATCCCGCCGCCAGGACATGCCCGCTTATGGCGTCGATCACCGCCGAGCGTCCAGGGGTCTCACCGACCGCGCCGGCGCCCGCATCGACCGCAAACAGCTGAAATGCGTAGCGATGCTCGCCATGCCCACTGGGCGGATCGGGCGGCAACCAGCCTTCGCGCAGATAGGAATTACGACCGACGTCGCTCCCGGCGGACTCGGCGCCCGCCGCGTCACCAGCGCCATCGGCGACGATCGCACCCTCGGGCAGGCGCCCTGCATCGGCGTCGAGCCCCCATATGATCGCGTGGACGAGCGGTTGCGGAGTCGGCGCGTCGGCATCCTCGACGATCAGCACCATATGCGCGGTTCCGGCCGGCGGTGCGTTCCAGACGAGCGGTGGTGAGACGCCTTCGCCGTCGGCGGTGAAGCGCGGTGGCATCCGGGCTTCGTGCGCGAACGCCGGGCTGTTCAGGTCGAGCGTCTCGAAACTGGTACCGAGCTGGGCGATCGCGAGTTTGTCGGCGCCCGCGCGCAGACCGCTCATCGCGTGGCCGAGCCAGGCCGGGATATGCTCGAGCATCTTCTATCCTTCCGAAGGGCAGGTTTCGGCACGGCGTACGGGGGCGGCGCCGTCATACCAGTCGCTGCGCGTGCCCATCGTCGCGGCATCGTGGTAGCAGACCTGGGTCTTGGCCGCCTTGCTGTCGACGATCACCGTCCAGTTGTGATCGCCGCAATTATGCTCCTCGCAGCCCCAGGCGGCGACTCGCTCGCCCATCCTGAACACCGGTGTGGCGGGTCCCGACCGACCCCGGATCGTCTCGCGCAGCTTGGCATCGCCGACCGCCGTCACGAGCCCCGAGGCGACATCGGTGCGATCGTAAAACGCGACCCCGCCGACCGCGTCATGCGGGTATTTGCCGACATAGGCGGTGATCGGCGTGGTCTGCGCCTGCCCCGGGAGCGGCGTCGGCGCGCGCGTCTGCGGCGGCGTGAAATTGCCCGCGGCCAACGTGTCGGTCGGATCGTCCTTCTGCCCGCAACCACCCAGCAGCGGGAGGGCGAGCATCGCGACCATCATCATCGTCTTCATGCGCCATCCTCTTCTTCGTCGATCAACGCATCGGCGCTTCCAGGGGTTGCGTCGAGCGCGATCGCGACCATCTCGCGGGCATGTCGCAGGACCTGACCCGCTTCGTCGCCGCGCAGGACGGCGTGTACCGCCAGGCGATCGCCGAACTGCGCGCCGGCGCCAAACGCAGCCACTGGATGTGGTTCATCTTTCCGCAGATCGCAGGGCTTGGCCAGAGCGCGATGGCGCGGACCTATGCGATCGCCGATGCGGACGAGGCTCGGGCGTATCTGGCGCACCCGGTGCTCGGGCCGCGGCTGATCGAGGCGACGGAGGTCGTGACCGCAGCGCAGGGCTCGGCAGAGGCGATTCTCGGGGGCATCGATGCGGTGAAGCTGCGCTCGTCGATGACGCTGTTCGCCGCGGTCGCCGAAGGGCCGGCGCCGTTCCGCGCGGCGCTCGCGCGGTTCTTCGACGGGGTCGAGGACGCGGCGACATTGCGCCTGCTGCGATAACAGGCGCGCCTCGCCCTATAAGGGTGTAGGACCGGGTCGAGGCCTCCCGCCTCACGAGGTGTCGTCATGGCCAAGAGCCAGAAGAAATCGAACAAGGAAGTCCGCAAGCCCAAGGCCGAAAAAGCGCCCAAGGCAAACGCGTCGAACCCGACCTCCAAGGGCAAGGCCGTGGAGATGACGACGCTCAACTGAGCGTCCGTCGCGCCCATCGCCTGCCCCCATCCAAGGATGGGAGAGGCGATGGGCAGGCCGCCCCCCAGTTAGTCTAGCGCCGCCCGGATCGCCGCCGCGGCGATGAACGGCGCGCCTGCGACCAGCACGAGGCTGACCGCCGCGAGCAGCTTGATCGCGCCGGCCCCGCCCGCCGCATCGAGCGTCCCCGCGCCGAAGATGAGCAGCGGCACCGCGAGCGGCAGCATCACCAGCCCGGTCACCGCACCACCGCCCCGCACGCCCGCGACGAGCGCGCTGGTGACGACCGCGAGCGCCGCCAATCCCGGCGTGCCGATCGCCAACCCGATCTCGACCCGAAGCAGCGTCTCCGCCGACAGGTTGAGCAGCCCCGCCGCGAGGATCGCGGCCAGCATCAGCGGCGGCCCGAAACTGAGCCAATGCGCGATCGTCTTGGCCATCGCGACGGACACCATCGACAGCCCGCGCACCGCGAACTGGTCGAAGATCCCCGCCTCAAGGTCCGGCCCGACCAGCCGCTCGACCGGCAGCAGCGCGGCAAGCAGCGCCGCGGTCCAGATCACGCCGCCGCCGATCCGTGCGAGCAACGCCGCATCGGGGCCGATCGCGAACGGGAACAGCGTCGCCACCAGCAGGAAGAACGCGACGACCAGCGTGGCGCCCCCGCTCGACACGCTGCGTCGCAGATCGCGGCGGATGAGCGCGATCACAGCGCGATCTCCTGCGCGCCCGGCAGCCCGAGCGGGAGGTGGGTGGCGACCAGCGCGATGCCTCCGCCTGCACGGTGCCGCGCGATCACCGCCTCCAGCCTGGCGACAGAGACTGAGTCGAGCCCGTTGGCGGGTTCGTCGAGCAGCCAGACGGGCGCCTCGCTGGCCGCGACGCGCGCGATCGACGCGCGCCGGCGTTGACCGGTCGAGAGCAGGCGAATGGGAATGTCCGCCAGCGCATCGAGATCGAGCGCCCGTACCGCGCGGGCGACGCGCGCGTCCGGATCGGGTGCGCGGTCGAGGCTGGCCCAGAAGCGGAGCGCGGCGACCAGCGGGCGCTCCGCGTCGAGCGCTGCCGCTTCGGTGAGCAGCGCCTTGTCCCCGTCGCAGGCGACACGCCCCTCGAACGGCGCGAGCAGGCCGGCGGCGATCCGGATCAGGCTGGATTTTCCGACCCCGTTCGGGCCGGTGACGATCGCGGCATCACCGGCGGCAAGATCGAACGACACATGCGAGAACAGTAACCGTCCGCCCCGCACGCATGCGACGTCGCGAAAGCCCAGGCTCACGCCGCCGGATCTTCCACATCGTCCTCCAGCGCGTGCATGTCGTCGTCGCTGAGGCCGAAATGATGGCCGATCTCGTGGATCGTCACATGCGCGACGAGATCGTCGATGCGGACGCCGGTGTCGATCCATTCCTCCAGGATCGCCCGGCGGTAGAGGACGATGCGATCGGGCATCGCGCCTGAATCCATCGACGATTTCTCGCCGAGCGGGCGGCCATGATAGAGGCCCGAGAGGTCGAGCGGGTGCTCGAGCCCGAGCGCGGCGAGCGTCTCGTCGTCGGCAAAGTCCTCGACCGCGAAGACGATGTCGCCGAGATGCTGCGCGAACTGCGCGGGCAGCCTGGCAATCGTCGCCCGCGCGATGGCCTCGATCGCGTCGGCATCGGGGGCTTCCCCCCGGAATGGTGCTTGCCCGCTCATCCCGCCAGCCATAGTCGTTGGCGAACCAAGGCGGCAAGGGAGAGCCCGATGATCGAAGCGCTGAACGATACGGAACGGGCCGAGGCCCTCGATGGCCTCGACGAGTGGGATTATGACGATGCGCGCGACGCGATCACGCGGACGATCGTGTTCGCCGATTTCGTCGAGGCGTTCGGTTTCATGACTCAGGTCGCGCTGATCGCCGAGCGCGCGAACCATCATCCCGAATGGAAGAACGTGTGGAACCGGGTGGAAATCCTGCTGACCACGCACGACGCCGGCGGCCTGTCCCCGCGCGACATCGAGATGGCCGAAGCGATCGACGCGATCGTCGGCGACGCGTGACGCGCGCGTTGCGCTGAGGCGTCGGCGCGGCGTTACTGCGGCTCGCGCAGGGTCCGCCGCATCCGCTTGCGCAAGCTGCCGGGCATCCACCGCGCGGCGAACGCCATGCGGTGCGCGGTCTTGCCGACCAGCGTATGGACCTTGTCGCCGTGCACCGCGGCCCATGCCGCCTCGGCGACCTTCTCGACCCCGGTCAGCTCCAGCCCTGCCCCTGTCACCGTCTCGCGGATCGAGCGGTTGCTGCCGCCGGCGCCCGTGTCGAGCAGCGGCGTGTCGATGAAGCTCGGCACGATCGAGCGCACCTTGATGCCGTCCGCCGCCCATTCGCCGTCGAGCGCCTCGGTGAGCGCGCGCACGCCGAACTTGGTCGCCGAATAGGGCGCGAGGCCCGACGACCCGTAGATCGCCGAGGCGGAGGCAGTGTTGAGCAGGCACGATCCGGGCGTCCGCTTGAGATAGGCATGGCCGATCCGCGCGCCATTGAGCACGCCGACCAGGTTGATCGCGATCACCCGGTCGATCTCGGCGAAGTCGGTCTCCGCGAGCGGCCCGCCCGAGCCGATGCCCGCATTGTTGAACAGCACGTCGAGCCGTCCACCGGTGGTCGCGACGAACGCATCGAGCGTCGTCACCCAGGCCTCGCGGTCGCGGACGTCCATCTGGTAGGCGCTCGCCATTCTCGCCGGCAGCAGCGCCGTGGTTTCCGCAAGCCCGCACGCGTTGACGTCGGCCAGCCCGACCCGCCAGCCCTTGCTTGCGAACAGGATCGCGGTGGCGCGGCCGATCCCCGACCCACCGCCGGTGATGAAAATGCTCTGCTGGGTCATGGCGCCGCTCCTGATTTGATTTTCCGGTATGTTTCCCGCATCCTACCGCAACATGCCAGACAATTTGCCAGCGCTCGCCTTCGACCGCGTCACCAAGCGATACGGGGCGACGATCGCGGTCGATTCGGTCTCGCTGGAGATCGCCCGCGGCAGCTTCGTCGCGCTGGTGGGCACGTCGGGATCAGGCAAGTCGACGCTGCTGAAAACGCTCAACCGGCTCGTCGAGCCGAGCGAGGGGCACGTCACGATCGACGGTACCGACGTCACGGCCGAACCCGCGCCGATGCTGCGTCGCCGGATCGGCTATGTCTTCCAGAATATCGGCCTGTTCCCGCACATGACGATCGCGCAGAACATCGCGATCGGCCTGAAGATCGCAGGGCGCAGCGACGAGGCGAAGGTCGCCGAGCTGCTCGATCTCGTCGACCTGCCGCGCGCGATCGCCGACCGGATGCCCGACGCGCTCTCGGGCGGCCAGCGCCAGCGCGTCGGCATCGCACGCGCGCTCGCGCCCGGCGCCAAGCTGCTGCTGCTCGACGAGGCGTTCGGCGCGCTCGATCCGGTGACGCGCGATGCGCTGGGCACGCGGATCCGCGCGCTGCACGACCGGCTCGGGCTGACCACGATCCTCGTCACGCACGACATGGCGGAGGCGCTGTTGCTGGCGGACCGGGTGCTGGTGATGAAGACGGGGCGGATCGTCGCCGACGCGACCCCGGCGGATTTGGTCGCGGGCAAGGGCGGCGGCGATGCGCAGGCGCTGGTGCAGGTCCCCCGCGCGCAGGCCGAACGCCTGCAGGCGCTGGTCGCATGAGCGCGTTCGTCGACGCGCTCGGCCGCGTACCGCCGTTGCTCGCCGCGCATGTCCTGCTGTCGGCATCGGCGTTGCTGCTGGGCATCGCGATCAGCCTGCCGCTCGGCATCTGGTCGGCGCGCAACGCGACCGTGGCGCGCGTCTCGCTCGGCTTTGCCAGCCTCGTCCAGACGGTCCCGAGCCTCGCGCTGCTCGCTCTGTTCTACCCCGTGCTGCTCAGCCTGTCCGCGCTGGTCGGCGGCGGGATACCCGCGCTCGGCTTCCTGCCGTCGCTGATCGCTCTCACGCTGTATGCGCTGCTGCCGATCATCCGCAACGCGGTGGCGGGGCTGCACGGCATCGACCCGGCGGTGATCCAGGCAGCGGATGCGGTCGGGATGACGCCCGCGCAGAAGCTGCGACTGGTCGAAGCGCCGCTGGTCGCCCCCGTGCTGATCGCTGGCATCCGCACCGCCGCGGTGTGGACGATCGGCGCGGCGACGCTGTCGACGACGGTCGGCCAGCCGAGCCTGGGCGACATGATCTTCGCCGGGTTGCAGACGCAGAACTGGGCACTGGTGCTGGCGGGCTGCCTTTCGGCGGCGGCGCTCGCGCTGGCGGTCGATGCGCTGATCGGCGGCATCGAATATGGCATCCGCGCACGTCGCCGCTGGCTGTGGATCGCGAGCGCGGTGGTGCTGGTCGCGGGCACGGCGATAGCGACGCTGCCGCTGTGGCCGAAGAGCGGCGGCGATCGGACGGTCGTGGTCGGCGCAAAGAACTTTTCCGAGCAATATATCCTCGCGCGGCTGATCGGCGATCGGCTCGAACGGGCGGGCTATACCGTCGAGTATCGCGACGGGCTGGGCTCGGCGGTGGTGTTCGGGGCGCTCTCGGGCGGGGATATCGACGTGTATGTCGATTATGCCGGGACAATCTGGGCCAACGAGATGAAGCGCCGCGACGTGCCCGAGCATCGCGCGATGGTCGCGGCGATCGCCGATTGGGCGGCGCGCGAACACGGCGTCGGGCTGATCGGCTCGCTCGGCTTCGAGAATGCGTATGCGTTCGCGATGAAGGGCGCCGACGCGCGCGCCAAGCGGATCGCGAGCCTCGACGATCTGGTCAGGGTGGCACCGCAGATGACGCTCGGCAGCGATCTCGAATTTCTCGAGCGCCCCGAATGGGCGGCGGTGAAGCGCGCCTATCCGTTGCGGTTCGCCAAGACCACGCCGTACAGCCCGACCTTCATGTATCGCGCGCTGGAAAGCGGCAATGTCGACGTGATCTCCGCCTTCTCGTCAGACGGACGGATCGCGGCGGATTCGCTGACCGTGCTGACCGACCCGCGCCACGCGATCCCGGGCTATGACGCGATCCTGATGGTGGCGCCGTCGCGCGCAAAGGACGCAATGTTCCGCGCCGCGCTGACGCCGCTGGTCGGGCGGATTCCCGTCGAGGCGATGCGCGCGGCGAACTATCAGGTCGACCGCGACGCGGACAAGCAGACGCCCGAGGCCGCCGCGCGGTGGCTGGCGGCGAAGGTCGGGCTCTAGGCGCTAGAAGAACAGCTTGCGGACGCTGAGCCGGACGGTGCGGCCCAGCGGGTCGAGATAGTCCGGCTGATAGGTGTTGGGCGTCGCGCCCGTCGCGTCGGTCACGCGCTGCCGCGTGTTGAAGACGTTGTCGACCGACAGGCTGATCCGCATCCCGCGCAGCCACGGGTGCGCCTTCACCCATTCGAGCCGCTGGCCGAGATCGGCGAACAGGCGCGCATTGGCGGTCGCGAGGCCGCCGAAGTTGAGCGTCTCGGGTGCAGCGATCGTACCACCGTTGACGCGCGTGCCCGTCGCATAATTGGCGGAGATGCGCGCGCCGAGACCGTTGTTGGTATAGCCCGCCTGCGCCTCCAGTTCGTGCCGCGACTGGCCGCCGCTGCTGCCGATCGCGTCGCCATCGAGCAGGTTGAGGCTCGGACCGCCGTTCGCGACGAGCACGCGGTCGGTAAAGTGCCAGGTGTGATAGACCGCGAACTGGACGCGCCCGCCGGTCTGCCCGCCACGACCGCCGAAGCCGCGGCCGCCACCGCCGCCGCCACGACCGCCGCCGCCGCCGCCACCCGGACCACCGTCTCGGCCACCACCTGGGCCAGCACCGGGTCCGCCACGCGGACCATCGCCGCCCGCGCCGTCGGGACGGCGGAAGCCGCCGGGGGGCTGCATCCCCTCGAATGGATTGGGGCCGGTGCCGGCGCGATACGCCTCCAATTCGCGCTGGATCTTCGACTTGAGCGGTGCGGAGAAGTTGATCCCCCAGCGGAGTTCGGAGCGGTCGCTGCGCGCGAAATTGATCGGGCGACGGTCGACCTGCACGAGGGTGCCCGCGCCATCGCGGACGAAGCGATCCGGAAACGCCGATTCGATCGCGGCAGTCGCCGCCGGGAAGGCGGCGATCGGGTTATCGACGCGACTCTCGACATAGTTGGCGGTGATCGAAAGGTCCCTGGCGCTCCACGGCTTGAGCGTCACCCCGACCTTCTTGACGTGGTTGTTGTCCGCGACGAGCCCGGCATTGCCGCCGCTGATCGTCGTGACCGTCGCGGTGGTGCCGCGCACATAATCGAACACGCGGACGTTGGGCGTGGTGATCGACGGGTTGCCGAGCTGCTGCGCGGTCGGCGCCTCGTCGGTGTCGGTCACCGAGGCGATCACGCGCACGCCCTCGATCGGCGACCAGTTCGCGCCATAGCCGAGCGTGGTCAGCGTGCCGAAATCCGACAGATGATCCTGCGCCAGGTTGAAGTTGGCCGACAGCGTGCCGAGGAACGGGAGGACGTCCTTCGACCGGCTGGTCAGCGGCACGTCGACATTGACCTGGCTGCTGAGCGTATCGCGCGACACCGCGCCGCGCCGCTCGGTCTGTCCGACCTGAGTCTGCCCGTCCTGCAACAGGCTGGAGCTGTACGAGCGGCTGCTGAAATCGGCGGTTTCCGCCCCCAGCTTCAGCGTCGTCGAGATCGCGCCTGCAGGCAGGTTGAACAGGTTGCCGTTCGCCACGGCGTCGAGCCCGCCGGTGCTCTGCGAGGCATAGGCGCGGTTGCCGGGGGCGGCGCCGATATCGCTGGCGGTGAGGCGGTTGAACGGACTGGCGGTCGGATCGCCCGCGGTCAGGCGCGCCTGGAAGGCGGTCGCGTCGACGCCGGTATCGGTGAAGGTCTGCGTGTCGCTGCGGTCGTAATTGCCGGTGACGTTCCAGCGCCACGTGCCGATATCGCCGTTCAGCGTGGTGCCGAGATGCGCGGCGATCGACGACACGCGCTGCGCGAGCGGCAGGAAGCCGTCGTCGTTGAGCGCGCGGTTCACGGTGCTGCCGTCCGCCAGCGTCAGCGTGGCGCTGGGCAGGCCGTTGAGGCTGCGGCTGTCGGTCGATTCGATCCGTCCGTTGATCGTCGCGCCGATGTTGCCGAAGATGTTGCGCGCATAGACGCTGTTCGCGGTGAAGGTGCTGGTCGCCGCCTGGAGGCTGCGGAACGGGCGCTGATCGACGATCGCATTGTCCGCGCCGCGCGGGCTCTGCGCGGTCGGCGTCGTTGCATCGATGTCGCGCTCGGCCTCGGTCAGCGCCGACGCCGCGCTATATTCGACGTGCAGGTTCACGCGGCGATCGCGGGCGATGGTGAGCAGATCGAGCTTGGCGTTCGGGGCGTTGGTGCCACCCTCGGTCGGTACCGTGTCGACCGCCTCGGCGGTGACCGCGCGAAAGCGGCGGCGCAGGACGAAGTTCACGACCTTCTGGTCGGCGCGATAGCCGTATTTGAGCGCGACCTCCTCGGGCAGGATCTCGACGCGCTGGATCGCCTCGGTCGGGATGTCGCGGATCTCGCTGAAGCTGGAGATCCGGCGGCCGTTGAGCAGCACCACCGGCGCGCCGCCGCTGCCGCGCCCACTGGTGGTCTGCGGGCTGAGTTCGCTCAGCAGGTCGGAGATCGAGCTGACGCCGTAGGAGCGGATCTCGGCCTGGCCGAGGCTCTGGTCGGGCGGAATGTCGCCGATCACCGACCCCGGCAGCTTGCGCGATCCGGTGACGACGATGTCCTCGGACTCGGCGGCCTCGTCCGGCTCCGCAGCCTGCGCCGCGGGCGCTGCCGTGGCAGGCGTCGAGGGCGCCTGTTGCGCCGCCGCCATTGCGGGCACGCTTACCGCCAGAACCAGACCCAGTGTACGCATAACCGTCAATTCCCGATGATCGCCGTCGACCAAGCTGCTCGACTAAGCGGCAATTGTCGCAGGATTATGCCGGTTCACCGTGCCAGATGCGCGTCCATATCCTCCAGCGGTACGCCCTTGGTCTCGGGGAAGTAGAACAGCACCGTCACGAACTGCACCGCCATCATCGCGGCGAAGACCAGGAACGGCACCCCCGCCGACCACGCCGCCACGATCGGGAAGGCCTGCGCGATCACCGCGTTCCAGCCCCAATGGCTCGACGACCCGATGCTCGATCCGCGCGCGCGGACGCTCTGCGGGAACACCTCCGAGATATACACCCAGATCACCGCGCCCGAGCCGGGGGCGAAGAACATGATGAACACGATCAGCGAGGGCAGCAGCAGCCAGCTCGGCAGCACGCCCAGCAACGCGAGCCCGCCGACGGTGAGCGCCGCGGTCATGCCCGCCGAACCCCACAGCAACAGCGTCCGCCGCCCGATCCGGTCGATCAGCAGCATGCCCAGCAGCGTGAACACCATGTTGGCGACACCGATCATCACCGCCTGCAGGTCGGGGGACAGGCTGCCCCCCGACGCCTTGAAGATGTCGTTGAGGTAATAGAGGAACGCGTTGATGCCGCTAAACTGGTTGAACATCGCGACCAGGAAGGCGAGCGTGATCGGCTTGCGATGCCGCGTCCAGGAGAGCGTGGCGTCGCCCTTGGGCGCGTCGAGTTCGCGGCGCGCGATGTCGGCGCTCATCCCGACCATTGCCAGCACGCCCCTCGCCTCCGCATCGCGCCGCTTGGCAAGCAGCCAGCGCGGCGAATTGGGGATGCGGAACAGCAGCGCGAAGAACACCAGCGACGGCAGCGCGACGATCCCCAGCTTCCACCGCCACTCGACATCGCCGAGCCCGAGCGACCCGATGATCGCGTTCGAGACATAGGCGAGCAGGATGCCGAGTATGACCGCGAACTGGAACCCGCCGACCATCTTGCCGCGCTGCGCCGGCGGCGCGAGCTCGGCGATATAGGCCGGCGCCAGCACAGACGATCCGCCGATCGCGATGCCGTTGATGAAGCGGAAGCCGATGAAGCTGTGCCAGTTCCACGCCAGCGCACAGCCCAGCGCGGTGACGACGTACAGGAAGGCGAGCATCCGCAGGACGTTGCGGCTGCCATAGCGATCGCCGGGCATGCCGACGAACAGCGCGCCGATCAGCGTCCCCCAGAGCGCCGAGGACACGGTGAAGCCGAGCCACGCCTCGCTGAGCGCGAACTTCGCCTTCAGCGCACCGGTGACGCCCGCGATCACCGCGGTGTCGAAGCCGAACAACAGCCCGGCGAGTGCCGCGGTGACGACGCTGGCGATCAGGACATTGCTGGCGCGTGGCGTTTCGGCGTGCGCACTCATGCGCGGCAGATTTCGGAGTGGGGGAACGTCATCCTTGCTGTTTCGAACAGTTCAACGCGGCGGACAAGGCCATCGCAGACCATTTCGGCGTGCGCAAACACCCGAATCCGGTTCTTCAAAGCGCATTAACGAATGCCGGCCAAGCTCGCGCAGACCTAAATCGAGGGGGCGAAGCGTTGACGACCGGACTGCCGAAACTGTTCCTCGCCCTCCTTGCCTGCGCGCCGTCCTCGGCATGGGCAGCCTGCGCGGTCACCAATACCGGCCCGACCGCGCTCGGCACCTATTCGCCCCCGGCGCTGGTCAATGGTGCGCCGCCATACGGTGCGGTACCGGGCGGCTTCGACTGCCCGGGAACGGTGATATCGCTGCTGACGGGCAATTTCCTGCGCGCGACGGTGACCAGCGCGGACGGGTTCAAGCTGACCTCGACCAACGCTGCGGACACCGTCACCGCACGCTATGTGATCGCCGCGGACAGCGCGGGCGCATATCCGTTCACGCCTGGCACACCGTTCGTCTACATGAACGGCGGGGTCATCAACCTGCTCGGATTGCTGGGCGGAGCGGCGCGCAACGTCCAGGTCTATGTCCGCCCGTCGTCGCTGACGGCGGTCAAACCGGGGACCTATACGGGCAGCTTCACGATCGGTTGGGAGTGGCGATTCTGCTCGTTGCTCGGCGCGCTGGGCGTCTGTGCCGGTACGCTCGACCAGAGCAGTGGCGTCACCCCGGCGAGGGTCGACGTGACGATGGTCGTCTCGGCGAGGCCGGTCGGAGTCGTGATCACCACCCGCACGACCTATGATCCGATCTCGACCACCAATAATCCGCGCGCGATTCCCGGCAGCAGACAGCGGACGACAATCACGCTCACCAACACCGATATCGTCGCAGTCGACGCCAATTCGGTCGCCGTCGTGCTGCCGACACCGGCTCGCGCCACGGTTGCGCTCGACGGCGACGGGACCGCCTCAACCGCGTATCTCGTCCCCACGGAAGGATCGCCCGCGTCGTCGCTCGGCGCCACCTACACCGCGCCGGGAAGCACGACCGACGACGTCGATTTCTCGTCGGACAACGGCGCCACCTGGACCTACGATCCGACGACCGCGCCGAAGGCCGTCACCAACGTCCGCGTCCGCCCGCGTGGCACGATGGCGGCGGGATCGAGCTTCAGCGTGTCATTGCCCTACGCGCTGTTCTAGCCGGAATTATCGTCCCCGGGCTGCGGGGTCGGCGCGAACGACCCGACCAGCTCCATCTTGGTCGCGGTCGATCCGACCTCGATCCCCGCCTCGCGAAACTGGCGGAGCAGCGTGAACAGCAATTCGCTGCGGATCGGATAGGCATCGCGCGGGCTCGCCACATAAGCGAAGCAGTTGAACTTGGCGCGGCCGGCGTCGATCGAATCGATGAACACCTTCGCCTCCGGGTCGTCGAGCACCTCGTGCTTCTCGGCAAACGCGGCGAACAACATGGTGCGCACGGCATCGAGATCCTCCTCGAGCGGAACCGAGAATTGCAGCTGGATCCGGCCCAGCGGCGCGGCCAGCGTCATGTTCTGGATCGTCTTTGTGATCAGCTCGGAATTGGGCACGATCAGCGTCGATCGGTCCGCGACCTGGATCTCGGTCGAGCGGACGTTGATCCGTTTCACGTCGCCCTCCATGTTGCCGATGCGGACGAGGTCGCCGATCTTGACCGGGCGTTCGGCGAGCAGGATCAGGCCTGAGACGAAGTTCTGCGTGATCGCCTGGAGGCCGAAGCCGATCCCGACCGACAGCGCGCCGAGCACGACAGCGAGCTTCTCCATGCCGATGCCGAGCGCGCCCAGCGCCCACAGCACCGCGGCGATGATCCCCGCATAGCGCGCGACCATCGTCACCGAATTCTGCGCGCCGGCATCCATCGACGTGGTCGGCAGGTAGCTGTTCACCAGCCAATGCTGCAGCCCGCGCATGATCGCCAGCGCGACGAACAGCACCGCGATGGAGCGCAGCACCGCCCCTGGCGAGATGGTGATCTGGCCGATCGTGACTCCGTTCGCGACCGTCCCGAACAGCTCGAACGCCGACCCGACTCCCGCGCCGAACGGGGCCATCACCGCGCCCACCGCCAGCATGATCAGCAACAGCCGCAATACGGCCGACAGCAGCACGCCGATCTGGTCGACCGTCTTGTTGTCGACCCCGAAACCGCTGTTCGCCGAGCGGCCGAGCCGGTTGCCACTCGACAACAGCGTCCGGCAGGCGTCTTCGGTGAAGGTCATCATCAGGTACAGGCTCGCCCCGACGATCGCGCCCCAGACCAGCCACGTCGCAACCTTGAGTGCAAAGTTCACATAGCCGATCAGCCCCGCGACGAGCGCCGCGATCAGCACCAGCCAGACCAAAGTCGCGACGATCGCGAGCAGCGTGTTGCGCGCGGGCTTGGCCGGATCGGGCAGCGCGGCGGCGCGCAGCCGCCCGAGCGTCACCAGGATCGCGCCGAGCAGGACGATGTGCAGCAGCGCGACGACCGCGTTGGCCGCACTCGACGCCGGCGCGCTGACGCCGATGAGCAGGTTGGTCGCGATCAGCAGCTGGCCGACGAAGATCAGCGCGGCCGCCATCCAGCTATACGGCCTGAGCGCGTACGCGGCGGCATCGCCGATCGGCAGCAACCGCCACGTCGGCTGGGTCCGCAGCAGCAGCGCGCCGCCAAGCGACGAGACGAAGGCTGCAAACCACGAAATCCCGACGAAGATCGCACCGAACCGGCTGAACGCGGGCGAGACGAGCCCGCCCCAGCGCAGCGACGCAACGACTGCCCAGGCGGCGAGCCCCGGCAGCGCGGTGCCAATCACGACCAGCCACAGTGCATAGGCCGAGCGCCGCAGCCGACCGCCCGGCGTGTGATTGGCCGCATAGCGACGCCCGACGCCGTGCAGCCAGCGCCGCAGCGGTATGAGCAGGACGAGCGCGGCGAGCAGCCCGACCAGCAGGCCGGTGCCCGTGCGCGTATCGAACCGCGCCGCGAACTGGCGAAACTCGGTCGTGGCGAACCGCTTGAGCCGCGCGGTATCGCGGGGCAGGTGATCGACGATCGCCGCCCACAACGTCGGCGACAGCGGCGAGCCGGTGTTCTCGGACAGTTGCTGGCCGAGTTCCTCCGCCTCGGCCGCGCCGATATCGTCGATCTGCTGCTTGGCCTCGATCCCGATCAGCCGCGCGCGCTTGATCGCCGAGTCGATCGCCGACTGGCTTTGCGCGAGGAGCTTGCGTTGCGCGCGGATCTCGGGGGCCTCGACGACGCCGGGGGTCGCGGTGCCGAGCTCGGTGACGCGCGCCTGGACCAACGCCATCTCGGGCGTGAGCGTGCGCACCGCGTCGGCGGCGGTGGTCTGCACCGCCTGCGCCCGGTCGCGCAACGCCTGCCGCGCCTTGTCGTCGCGCGCCGCGGGGGTGGCGTCGTCGATCGCCTGGAGCTCGGCCGACGCCTGGGTGAGACCGGCGGCGACGGTCGCGACCTTCGCCTCGTCCTGTGCGGCGGCGGGGAGCGCGGTGATCGCGGCCACCGCCAGGAGCAGCGCGGCGAGGTAACGGAGGAGTGTCATCCGCGGCGCTGTACAGCGATGGCCGGGTAAACGGGAGGGGGCGGCGGAATCACCGGGTCGGTATGCCCGTCGCTCCCCCCGATAGACGCCACCCCGGCGAAGGCCGGGGCCCAATTGGGGGCCAATCATGATCGAGGTCCGCGTGCCATTACGACGACCTTACCATTTGGGCCCCGGCCTTCGCCGGGGTGGTGTACCTGTGGGAAGGTGTTCGCAAAACACAGACGCCCCGCATTGTTCTCCCGCGAAGGCGGGAGCCCAGACTGGGTCCCCGCCTTCGCGGGGAAACAGTTTGCCGCCCCCGTCATGCTGGCCGAGGCCGGGCCAACCGGCCCGGTCGCGCGCGGTCAGTCGAGTTCGAGGATCACCTGATCGACCGCGAGGCTGTCGCCGGTCTTCGCCGCGACCGACTTGACCGTGCCGGTCTTCTCGGCGCGCAGGATGTTCTCCATCTTCATCGCCTCGACCACCGCGAGCGGCTGCCCCGCCTCGACCCTGTCGCCCGCCGCGACGTCGAGCCGGACGAGCAGCCCCGGCATCGGGCAGATCAGGAACTTCGACAGATCGGGCGCGACCTTCTCGATCATGTGCGCGGTATAGGGGGCGACGCGCGCCGGCAGCACGCGCGCGACATGGCTCGCGCCGCGGGTGGTGAGCTTGAAGCCCGCGCGCGCCTTGGCGATGCGGATCGTGAGATGCTCGTCGCCATCGACGCCGTGGCCGTCGGCGACCACCATCCGGTCGCCGGGCGTGTATTCTAGCGCCAGGTCGAGCTCCTCGCCGTCGACCGCGATGCCGTCGGTCGAGACGCTTACCGCATGGTCGATTTTGTCGATCGTCACCGACCAGTCGGCGGGCGGGCGCAGGCGCTTGCCGAGTTGGCCGTCGATGCGGCGGGCGCGATCGGCCTCCGCAGTCGCGGCGAACGCGGCAACGGCGGCGAGCGTCTTGAGCAGCTCGGCATCGGCGGGGGCGCCGTGGAAGCCGTCGGGATATTCCTCGGCGATGAACCCGGTGGTCAGCGCACCCGACTGGAAGCGCGGATGCTGCATGATCGCCGAGAGGAAATCGATGTTGTTGCCCGGCCCTTCGAGCTCGAACGCGTCGAGCGCGGCGATCTGTGCGGCGATCGCGGCGTCGCGGGTGGGGGCCCAGGTGATGAGCTTGGCGATCATCGGGTCGTAGAACATGCTGACCTCGCCGCCCTCGCGGACGCCGTCGTCGACGCGGACATACGCATCCCCCCTCCCGCTTGCGGGAGGGGTCGGGGGAGGGGCCGACCCGGCGGCGTCGTGGTCGGCGTGTATGTCACGCCCTCCCCTAACCCCTCCCGCAAGCGGGAGGGGAATGCTTGTCTCGGGCGGGTTATACCGCACCAAACGCCCGATGCTCGGCAGGAAGCCGCGATACGGATCCTCCGCATACACCCGGTTCTCGATCGACCAGCCGTTGAGCTTGACCTCGTCCTGCCCGAACCCGAGCGGCTCGCCCGCCGCGACGCGGATCATCAGTTCGACCAGATCGAGCCCGGTAATCTCCTCGGTCACGGGATGCTCGACCTGAAGCCGCGTGTTCATCTCGAGGAAGTAGAACCCCTCTCCCGTCGTGTCCGCGCCCGACACGATCAGCTCGACCGTCCCGGCGGAATAATAGCCGACCGCGCGCGCCAGCGCGACCGCCTGCTCGCCCATCGCTTTCCGCATCTTCGGGGTGACGAATGGCGATGGCGCCTCCTCGACGACCTTCTGGTGCCGCCGCTGGATCGAGCATTCGCGCTCGTTGAGATAGACGATGTTGCCGTGCTGATCGCCGATCAGCTGGATCTCGATATGCCGCGGGCTTTCGATGAACTTCTCGATGAACACGCGGTCGTCGCCGAACGACGCGAGGCCCTCGCGCTTGGTCGCCTCGAAGCCCTCGCGGACGTCCTGCTCGCTATAGGCAAGGCGCATGCCCTTGCCGCCGCCGCCGGCCGACGCCTTCATCATCACCGGGTAACCGATGCCGCCCGCAATCTCGACCGCGTGATCGGTGCTGTCGATCTCGCCGAGATAGCCCGGCACGACGTTGACGCCCGCCGCCTTGGCGAGCTTCTTCGATTCGATCTTGTCGCCCATCGCGGCGATCGCGGCCGGCGGTGGCCCGACGAACGCGATGCCCGCCTCGGCGCACGCCAGCGCGAAACTCTCGCGCTCGGACAGGAAGCCGTAACCGGGGTGGATGCAGTCCGCGCCGGTCTCCTTGGCGGCGAGCAGGATCAGCTCGGCCTTGAGATAGCTGTCGGCGGCGGGTGCCGGCCCGAGCCGGACCGCCTCATCCGCCATCAGGACGTGCGGGCTGCGCGAATCGGCATCGGAGTAGACCGCGACGGTCTTGATGCCCATCGCCTTGGCGGTCCGCATGACCCGACACGCGATCTCGCCGCGATTGGCGACCAGGATTTTCTTGAACATCTCTCGCCCTACTCTGTGCCGTCTCCCCGGACATGGCCCGGGTGCGGACTTGGGGTTACTGGTACCAAATCATCGATTTGAGCTGCGCCGTCCGGGCCTTGGTCAGATCGGTGCGGCACCCGGCGGTCGTCATGCCCTGCGCCGAACCGCCGGCATATTGCCCGCCCTCGATCACGCATTGCGTGTCGCGGAACTTGAGCCAGGCGCGCTGGCTCTCGAGCAACGCCGCGGCATAACCGAACCCGCCGCCGCGCGACCCGTCCTGCCCGTCGCGCTGCTTCATATAGGCATAGGTGCGCTTCCACTGCGCGGTCATCGCCGCATCCGCCTGCGTGTAGCTCGTGCCCGCGGACCGGTTCATGTCGGCCTGCGTCTGGATCGGCGCGGCGGCGGTCAGCAGCAGCGCAATCAGCAGCATGTCTTGGCCTCGCGCATCGGTTCCGGGCCGACCATCGGTGTCATCCCGAGCTTCGTGAGCAGCGTCGCGTCGGCACTGTCGCCGGCGTTGCCCGTGGTGAGCAGCTTGTCGCCGGTGAAGATCGAGTTCGCGCCCGCCATGAAGCACAGTGCCTGAGTCGCCTCGGACATGCTCTCGCGCCCGGCGGACAGCCGAACCATGCTGAGCGGCATCGTGATGCGCGCGACCGCGACGGTCCGGACGAATTCGATGTCGTCGATTCGGCCCAGCGGCGTGTCGGCGAGCATGTTGCCGAGCACCGTCCCCTTGACCGGGACGAGCGCATTGACGGGGACGCTCTCGGGGTGGCGCGGCAACGTGGCGAGCGCGTGGACGAAGCCGACGCGGTCGCTGCGCGTCTCGCCCATCCCGACGATCCCACCGCAGCAGACCGAGATACCCGCGTCGCGGACGTTCGCCAGCGTCTCGAGCCGATCGCCGAAGGTCCTCGTGGTGATGACGTTGCCGTAATTCTCCGGCGAGGTGTCGATATTGTGGTTGTAGTAATCGAGGCCGGCGTCGGCGAGCTGCTTCGCCTGGTCCGCGTCGAGCATGCCGAGCGTCATGCACGTCTCCAGCCCCATCGCGCGCACGCCCTCGACCATCGCGACGACCTTCGGCATGTCGCGGGCTTTAGGGTTGCGCCAGGCGGCGCCCATGCAGAAGCGCTGCGAGCCGGCCGCCTTGGCCTGCGCGGCGTCGGCGAGGACCGCGTCGACGTCCATCAGCTTTTCGGCCTTCAGCTGCGTGTCCGCGCTGGCGGACTGCGAGCAATAGCCGCAATCCTCGGGGCAGCCGCCGGTCTTGATCGACAGGAGCGTGCACAGCTGCACTTCGCTGACCGCGTGATGCGCGCGGTGGACGGTCTGCGCGCGGTACATGAGTTCGTCGAACGGGAGATCGAACAGCGCGGCGATTTCCGGGCGGGTCCAGTCGATGCGCACCTCCCCCTCCCGCTCGCGGGAGGGGGTCGGGGGGTGGGCACGCGCTATCGGCGTCGCGTCCGGCTGATGGCGCGAGCCCACCCCCGGCCCCTCCCGCGTGCGGGAGGGGAGAAGATTTGCCATGGTATCGGTCATTCTGCGGCTTCCTCTTGCGGGCCCATATTGTGGCCGAGGAGCTTCAAGACGTCCTCGGCGGCCTGGATCAGGTTGGTGCCGGGTCCGAAGATCGCCTGGACCCCGGCATCACGCAGCGCCTGATAGTCCTGTGCGGGAATAACGCCACCCGCGATCACCTTGATATCCGCGCGTCCCGCCTCGCGCAGGTGGCCGATCAGCTCGGGGATCAGCGTCTTGTGCCCCGCCGCCAAGCTGGAGGCGCCGACGATGTCGACGTCCTTGGCCAGCGCCAGCGCGGCGACCTCCGCCGGGGTCTGGAACAGCGCCCCCGGCACGATCTCGAACCCCAGATCGCCGAACATCGACGAGACGAGGTTCGCGCCGCGATCATGGCCGTCCTGGCCCATCTTGGCGACCAGCATGCGTGGTTTGCGGCCCATCCGCCGCTCGGTCGCCGCGACACCGTCGGTCAGCCGGGTCCAGCGCGCGTCGTCCTCATACGCGCCGCCATAAACGCCCGATACCGGCGTCGGCTGCGTGCCGTAGCGCCCGAACACGTCCTCCATCGCCGAGGAGATCTCGCCGAGCGTGGCGCGTGCACGGGCGCACTCGACCGCAAGCGCGAGGAGATTGCCCGAGTCCTTCGCGCCCTCGCGCAACGCATCGAGCGCGGCGCGGCACGCCGCGTCGTCGCGCGTCGCCTTTACGCGCGCGATCCGTTCGACCTGGCCTGCGCGCACCGCGACATTGTCGACGTCGAGGATCTCGATCGCGTCCTGTTCGGCAAGCTTGTACTTGTTTACGCCGACGATGACGTCCTCGCCGCGATCGACGCGCGCCTGGCGACCTGCCGCGGCTTCCTCGATCATCGCCTTGGGCCAGCCCGCCGCGACCGCCTTCGCCATCCCGCCCTCGGCCTGGATCCGCTCGATCAGCGTCCATGCGCCGTCGACGAGGCTCTGCGTCAGGCTCTCGATATAATAGCTGCCGCCGAGCGGATCGACGACCTTGGTCATCCCCGTCTCTTCCTGGAGCACGATCTGCGTGTTGCGCGCGATCCGGGCGGAAAAGTCGGTCGGCAGCGCGATCGCCTCGTCGAGCGCGTTGGTGTGGAGCGACTGCGTGCCCCCCAGCATCGCCGCCATCGCCTCGATCGTCGTGCGCATGACGTTGTTGTACGGATCCTGCTCGGTCAGCGACACGCCCGACGTCTGGCAATGCGTGCGCAGCATCTTCGAGCGCTCGTCCTGCGCGCCCAGCTGCGTCATCGCGCGGTGCCACAGCACGCGCGCGGCGCGCAGCTTGGCGATCTCCATGAAGAAGTTCATGCCGATCGCGAAGAAGAACGAGAGGCGTCCGGCGAACTTGTCGATGTCGAGACCGCTCGCGACGCCGTACTTCACATATTCCATGCCGTCCGCGATCGTGAAGGCGAGCTCGTGGAGCTGCGTCGCCCCCGCCTCCTGCATGTGATAGCCGCTGATCGAGATGCTGTTGAACTTGGGCATCTCGCGGCTGGTGTAGCCGAAGATGTCCGAGATGATCCGCATGCTCGGCTCGGGCGGGTAGATGTAGGTGTTGCGGACCATGAACTCCTTGAGGATGTCGTTCTGGATGGTCCCGTCGAGCAGGTGGCGCGGCACGCCCTGCTCCTCGCCCGCAACGATGAAGAAGGCGAGGATCGGGATCACCGCGCCGTTCATCGTCATGCTGACCGACATCTTGTCGAGCGGGATGCCGTCGAACAGGATCTTCATGTCCTCGACAGAATCGATCGCGACGCCTGCCTTGCCGACGTCGCCGGTGACGCGCGGATGGTCGCTGTCGTAGCCGCGGTGCGTGGCGAGATCGAACGCGACACTCAGGCCTTTCTGGCCGGCGGCGAGGTTGCGGCGGTAAAAGGCGTTGGAGGCCTCGGCAGTGGAGAACCCCGCATATTGCCGGATCGTCCACGGCCGGCCGGCGTACATCGATGCGCGGACGCCGCGGGTGAAGGGGGCGAAACCGGGGAGGCCAGGGTCGGCGGTGACATCTTCCGCGGTGTAGAGCGGCTTGACGTCGATCCCTTCCGGGGTGGCCCAGGTAAGGTCGGCGCCTTTGACTTCCTTGGCGGCGGCGGCCTGCCAGTCGGCGATCGTTGGATTGGATTTATCAGTCATTACCTAGTTCCCCGGCGAAGGCCGGGGCCCAGCCCCTCAAACAAATCGCGCGCGGGAGCGCGTTCGATGCTGCGCATCGAGACTGGGCCTCGGCCTTCGCCGGGGAACGAGAAGAGCGAGTCGTCACTTGCCCGTGAACACCGGCTTGCGCTTCGTCAGGAAGGCGATGCCGCCCTCCATCGAATCCGCCGACCCGCGCGCCGCGCGCTGGTTGACCGCCTCGGCCTCCATCGCGCCGGCGTAATCGCTCGCATACGCCGCAGTGATCGCGCGCCGCATCAGCCCGAGCGCGACCGTCGGCATCGCCGCCAGCCGCTCGGCCAGCGCGAACGCCTCGGCGTCGAGCGCGTCGTCCGCGACGACCTTGTGCACCATCCCCCAGTCGAGCGCCTTAGCCGCGGGCACCCGCTCGCCGAGCATCATCATCTCGGTCGCCCGCGCTTTGCCGATCAGCCGCGGCAGCATCCACGACGCGCCGCCGTCGGGCACCAGCCCGATATTGACGAATGCCTGGAGGAAATACGCACTCTCGCTCGCGACGCAGAAATCGGCGGCGAGCGCGAGGCTGCAGCCGATCCCCGCCGCCGGCCCGCGCACCGCGCTGACCACCGGCACCGACAGGTCGGCGATCGCCACCATCGTCGGATTATAGCTGCGGGTGAGCGCCTCATAGGTCGCCTCGCCCGGATTGTCCGACCCGAGCGCCCCGCCGCCGACGTCCGCGCCCGAGCAGAACGCCCGCCCCGCGCCGGCGATCAGCACCGCGCGCGCACCGTCGAGATCGGCGAGCGCCGCGGCCAGTTCCTCGAACATCGCAGGCGGCGCGGCGTTCAGCCGGTCGGGGCGGTTCAGCGTCAGCACCAGCACGTCGCCGCGCCGTTCGCTCAGGATATGCTCGGCCATCAGTGCGCGCCCTTCGGTGTTTCCATGAGTTCGACGAGCATCCCGCCAAAGTCCTTCGGGTGCACGAACACGATCGGCGTGCCATGCGCGCCGATCCGCGGTTCGCCGAGCACGGTCGCGCCCTTTGCCTTCAGATCCGCGACCGCCGCGTCGATATCCGCGACTTCGAAGCAGACATGATGCTGACCGCCCGCCGGGTTCTTGCGCAGGAACCCCGCGATCGGGGAGCTGTCGTCATAGGGCTCGATCAGTTCGATCTGCGTGTTGGGCGCATCGATGAAGCACACCTTCACGCCTTGCGCGGGCAAATCGAACGGTTCGCCGATCGCGGTCGCGCCCAGTAGCGTGCGATACGTCTCGATCGACTGCGCGATCGACGGCGTGGCGACGCCGACATGGTTGAGGCGGCCAAGATTGGCAGTCATCCTTCGATCCTCGGCTGGTCGGGCATGCGACGAGCCATCGCAGCGCCCTCGATAATGCCTTCAAGCCGGCTGACGCGGTCGCGCAGCGCGCCATGCGCTTCAGCGAGACGCGCGAGCCGATCGCTCTGTGCGTGCGCGGCGTCCTTCATCAAGCGCAGATCCTCCTGCATGAGCAGGACGGTGCGCATCGCCTTCAACGCATCGCCGACCACGCTCATGCGCGGGGTCGCTCGCCGGCAAGCACCGCATCGACGGCGTCGTTGGCGCGCTGGATCGAGGCGATCGTGTCGCGGATATCGGCGCGCATCACGGGAACGGCAGCCTCGACTTCGCGGACGAGCAGGGCCAGCGCAGCTTCCTCGTCCGCTTCGCCTTCGACGAGGTACCGGGTCGAGGCCTCGCGCAGCACGTGGCCGACGGATTTACCGTTGCTGGCGGCAAAGGCATCAAGCGCCGCCTTGTGATCGGGCGAGGTCAGAAACGTCACGCGTTCGGTCTGCATGTCACGACTCCTTATCATGACATGATAATGTGCGGCTGGCAGCGATACAACGCGTCATTCGGCCGGCTCCGCGGCGGGCTTGGCGGGCACCGGGGGAACGACCCCGAGCGTGTACCCACAGACGCCGAGCACCTGCCGCACCATCGCATCGCTGGCCGGTGCGGCGAAGTTCGCCTGCACTGCGAAGCTCGCGCCATTGGTCGTCTCGACGCGCACCGTCTTCGACTTGACCAGGAAACTGGTCAGCCTGGTGATCGCCTCGGGATCGGTGACATAGGTCCCCGTCCCCGGAAACTGCCAGTTATAGGTGAACGCCGGCCCGCCATCGAACCGCACCGCGACGGGCTTGTCCGCGCCGGGCCCGAGCGGCTGCGGCTGGATGAACTGGATCGACACGATCGGTTCGGACGCGACGTCGCACTTCACGACGAACCGCGAGAGCCCGTCATTGCCGGTAACCGAGGCAGAGATGCTGCGCACGCCCGCGGGATTGGTGCGGTCGGCGAGCTTCCAGGCGGGGGCGGCTGGCGCGGGTGCGGCGGCCTGGAGAAGCAGGAGAAACGCTAGCATGATACCTCCGTCCCCCGGCACGTCATCACTCCAGCGGATGCCGAAGTTTCAGCACGCGAACCGCCGCCCGGCCGCGTCAGATCCCAGCGGTCGCTGGGGTGACGGAGGCTGAGCCGGACCGCATGACACGCGGGATCACAGCGGAATGTTATCATGCTTCTTCCACGGATTCTCCAGGCTCTTGCCGCGAAGTTTCCGTAGGCCGAGCGCGATCCGGCGGCGGGTCGAGTGCGGCTGGATCACCTCGTCGATAAAGCCCTTCGACGCCGCGACGAACGGGTTGGCGAATCGCGCCTCGTATTCCGCGGTCCGCTCGGCGATCTCCTCGGGCGTCTTGCCACGGAAGATGATCTCGACCGCGCCCTTCGCGCCCATCACCGCGATCTCGGCGGTCGGCCACGCATAGTTGAGGTCGCCGCGCAGGTGCTTCGACGCCATCACGTCATACGCGCCGCCATACGCTTTCCGCGTGATGACGGTGATCTTGGGCACGGTCGCCTCGGCATAGGCGAACAGCAGTTTCGCGCCGTGCTTGATGATGCCGTTATGCTCCTGCGCGGTGCCGGGCAGGAAGCCGGGGACGTCGACGAACGTCACGATCGGGATCTCGAACGCGTCGCAGAAGCGCACGAACCGCGCCGCCTTCTTCGACGAATTGATGTCGAGCACGCCGGCCAGCACCATCGGCTGGTTCGCGACGAAGCCGACCGTGCGCCCCTCGATCCGGCCGAAGCCGGTGATGATGTTGGCCGCATGCGCCGGCTGCGTCTCGAAGAAATCGCCCTCGTCGACGACCTTCCGGATCAGCTCGTGCATGTCGTAGGGCTGGTTCGCCGATGCGGGGATCAGCGCGTCGAGGCTGTCCTCGATCCGGTCCCACTCGTCCGCCGTCGGCCGCTCGGGCACGCCGGCTCGGTTCGATTCGGGCAGGAAATCGAAGAAGTCGCGCGCCGCGAGCAACGCCTCGATATCGTTCTCGAACGCGTTGTCGGCGACCGACGTCTTGGTCGTGTGCGTCACCGCGCCGCCCAGCGCCTCCTGCGTCACGACCTCGTTCGTCACTGTCTTCACCACGTCGGGGCCGGTCACGAACATGTAGCTCGAATCCTTCACCATGAAGATGAAGTCGGTCATCGCGGGCGAATAGACCGCACCGCCCGCGCACGGGCCCATGATCAGCGACAGCTGCGGCACGACGCCGCTGGCGAGCGCATTGCGCTGGAACACCTCGGCATAGCCGCCGAGCGAGGCGACCCCCTCCTGGATGCGCGCGCCGCCGCTGTCGTTCAGCCCGATGATCGGCGCGCCGACCTTCATCGCGCTGTCCATCACCTTGCAGATTTTTTGCGCATGACGTTCGCTCAAGCTGCCGCCGAAGACGGTGAAATCCTGGCTGAACACGAAGACGAGGCGGCCGTTGATCGTGCCCGATCCGGTGACCACGCCGTCGCCGGGGATCACCTGGTCCTGCATGCCGAAATCGACGCAGTTATGCTCGACATACATGTCGAGCTCCTCGAACGATCCCTCGTCCAGCAGCACGTCAAGGCGCTCCCTTGCGGTGAGCTTCCCCTTGGCGTGCTGCGCTGCGATCCGCTTGATACCCCCGCCCACTCTTGCGGCTTCGCGGCGTCGTTCAAGCTCTTCGATCGTCGATGACATCGTCTCTCCGTCCTGCTGGTTGCCTTCACAGAGCGGGACGCTTCGCGCAAATGCAATGTTGCAAACTTGTGCCGCCCATATTTGCAAACTAGACTCGTGCGATGACCACGCCCCCTCGCCGCCTCTTTGTCGGACACCGGCTGCGGACCTTGCGCGGTACGGTCGGGATCAGCCAGGCGGCGATGGCGGTGCGGATCGGTATCTCGGTCAGCTATCTTTCGCAGATCGAGAATGGCGATCGCCCGGTCAGCGAAGCCGTGCTCGTCACGCTCGCGCGCGAATTTCCCGCCGACTGGGGCAGCATCGACGCCGCAGACGACACCGCGCTGCTCGTCGCGACGCTCGAGGCGGTCACCGACACGAGCGTTGCGGCGCCTACGCTCGACGAGCGCGCGATCCGCCGCGCGGTGAAGCACCAGCCGCTGCTCGCGCAGCGGCTCGTCGCGATGCATGACGCGTATCGCCGTGCGCAGGAGCAGTTGCGCGCGCTCGACGACCGACTGGTCGCGGGGTCTGGCGCACCCGGGCTGCTGCCGTGGGAGGACGTGCGCGACTGGTTTCACGCGGCGGGCAATTATGTCGACTCGCTCGACCGCCGCGCGGAAGAGATCGGGGAGACGCTGGGGAGCGACCGGATCGCCGCGCTCGAGGCAAGGCTCGCGGCGTGCGGCGTATCGGTGGCGATCTCGGGCGCGCTCGCAGCACCCTTGCGCGAGTATGACGGTGCGACGTTGCGGCTCGACGGATCGCAGCCGGGCGAGACGATCCTGTTCTCACTCGCGCACCAGGTCGCGCGGCACGAGTTCGGCGACGTGATCGGCGGGATCGTCGCCGCATCCGAGATGGTGTCGGAAACCGCGCGCGCGCTGCTGACCGCGGGGCTCACCAATTACGCGGCCGGCGCGATCGTGATGCCTTACACCCGCTTCCGCGCCGAGGCGCGCAGCGTGCGCCATGACATCGACCGGCTGCGCCGGATCTTCGGGACGAGCTTCGAACAGACCTGCCACCGACTCTCGACGCTGCAGCGCCCCGGTGCGCTCGGCATCCCGTTCTTCTTCTGCCGCGTCGACATGGCGGGCAACATCACCAAGCGGCATTCGGCCACGCGGTTGCAGTTCGCGCGGTTCGGGGGGGCGTGTCCGCTGTGGATCGTGCACGAGGCGGTCGCGATTCCGGACCGGATCCTGACGCAGCTGATCGAGACGACCGACGGGATCCGCTATGTCTCGATGGCGAAGGGGCTG
Organism: Sphingomonas aurantiaca; assembly: GCF_003050705.1. Classification (GTDB taxonomy): domain Bacteria; phylum Pseudomonadota; class Alphaproteobacteria; order Sphingomonadales; family Sphingomonadaceae; genus Sphingomonas; species Sphingomonas aurantiaca. The sequence continues at coordinate 111,619 of NZ_QAOG01000001.1, forward strand.
GTGAAACCGTCCGAGACCTACACGCGGCCGGCGCGGCGCTATGCGGTGGCGCTGGGCTGCGAGGAGGCGAATGCGTCGGAGTTCATCTATGCGGATGCGCTGGGGACCGGGGGAATCGCGACGCCGATCGGGTCTTCGTGCCGCATCTGCCTGCGCACCGACTGCGACCAGCGCGCGTTTCCGCCAGCCGCGAGCGAAATCCGCGTCGATCCGGATCGGCGCGGCGCGGTGCCCTATGAGGTGGTGTGACGCGCTACACCAACGCACCACCCCGGCGGAGGCCGGGGCCCAATTGGGGGACGGCAATAACAAGGGACTGCGCGCCCTTACTGCCACCTCACCAATTGGACCCCGGCCTTCGCCGGGGGGGTGGCAGCCTCAGTCCTTCGGGAAGAACCGCTCGACCACGTTGCTCGCGAGTCGCGAGGGCCGCAGCGTTTCCGCATCGAGGCAACACCAGCTCGACTTCACCTCGGCCAGCACGTCCTCGCCGCGCTTGATGATCGTCTCGTAGAACGCGCGCGCGCCCTGTACCTTTTCAAGCAGCACCGTCGCGATGACGTCGTCGTTCAGGAAGGCCGGCTTGCGGTATGTGATCTCGTGCTTGAGCGCGACCCACAGGTGTCCGGCGACCGCATCGGCGGGCGCGAGCCGCTGCCAATGGTCGATCACCGCCGCCTGCACCCACTTCAGATAGTTCGCGTTGTTGACGTGACCCATGAAGTCGATGTCAGCCGGCTCGATGCCGATGGCGTAGTTATGGGGAATGGCTGTTGTCACGCGCGATATATAACATGCGAACATGAACATAGCGATGACGGGCGAGGCAGGCTGCCAATATTAAATATGCGTGTTGGCAGCCGCCCCGCCGGGCATCGACCGGGCGGAAACATCCCGGTCAGCCGATCAACGCTTGGCCGGTGCGAACGAGAACAGCTCGGTGCGCAGCGAGGCGGGTGCGCCCGGCTTGAACCAGCTGGTGTCCTGGATGTGGCTGGCGGTCACGTAGATGCGACCGTCGGGGCCTTCGGCGAAGGTGTCGGGCCAGCGCAGGCGAGGATCGGTGAGCACCGGCTCGACATGATCGCCGACGAGCCGCGTGATACCGTTGTCGGTCGGTGACGTGATGTAGAGCACGCCCGCCTTGCTCATCCACAGGCCGTCGGCGACGTGAGTCTGCGCCACCGTCTTCACGCCCGCGGCGCGATCCTGCTCGCTGACGCCGTCGCGGAGCAGCGCGGTGTCGATCGAGTAGAGCGTCTTGCCGGTCAGCGCCTGGTAATACAGCGTCTTGCCGTCGTTGGAGATCGCGATGCCGTCGGCGGCGAAGGCGGGCTGGCGGTTGTCGGGGCGAACGAGCGGCTTGCCGTCGGTCATCACCTTCACGGCCTTGTCGATCTGCGTCGATCCATGCCCGTCGAGCGCGCGGAAGCCCTTGCCGGTTTCCAGGTCGATCACGATGATCGCGCCGCGCGTACCGGAATCGGTGATGTACCCGGTCTTGCCATCGGGCGAGAAGCGGATGTCGTTGAGGTAGGTGCCCTGCAACGCGACGTCGAGCGGCACCTTGATGACCTTCGTCACGCGGTTCGTCGCGAGGTCGACTTTCACAAGCTTGGGTGCGCCTTCGAGGATCTTTTCGTTACCCGGTGCGCCAGGATCGAGGATCCAGAGATTGCCGTGGCCGTCGGGCACGATCGACTGGACGCAGACGAAATAGTCGTCGACCGGCAATTCGCTCGCCCGCGCGTTGCGCCAGCTGTTCCACTTGGCATCCGGATAGGCCTTGAGCGACCCGTCCTTCATCACTTCGGCGACCGAGATCGGCGCGTCGTCGGTCCAGCGCGGGAAATTGACGAAGCGGCGGCCGTCGGCGGTGACTGCGACGCCCGTCGCCTGGTGATCGAACTGCGCGACCTGAGTCAGCGGCGTGGCGCCACGCGGCTGGGCACCACGAGGCTGGGCCTGCGCGACGCCGATCGCGGCGGCGGCGATGACGGCGATGGCGGCGGCGCCCGCGAGGAAGGGCTTGGTCTTTGACATTAACAGGCTCCGGTCGATGGTGTCGGACAGGTCGGCAGGATTGCCGGTGAAAAGCTGGATGAGATGGCGCGCGACCGCGTTCGGGTTCTCGCGCTGCGGGAAATGACCCACGCCGGCGAGTTCGATGAACGCAAAAGGTCCCGCGAACTTGCCGGGCACGGCCTTGCTCGCGGACGGCGGGTTCACGCCGTCGACCGAGCCCTGGATGTAGATCGCGGGCAACGACAGCGTGGCGGTCGCCTTGACCTTGTCCTCCAACCACTGGCTGCGCGGATCGGGCTCCGCCTCGTCCCAGCGCGCACGGTAGCTGTGCAGCGTGACGTCGACCCAGTCGGGGTTGTCGAACGCGCGCGCGACGCGCTGGAACGTCGCTTCGTCGAACCAGCCCGGCGGCGCCCAATTCTCCCAATGGATATGCGCAAACCCGGTGCGATCGTCGCGGACCGCCTGCGCACCGCGCGCAGTCGCCATGAACCAGTGATACCATTGCCGCTGCGCCTGCGCGAACGGCGGAGTCGGCATGCCCCCCAGGCGCGGCGGGGTGGCGAGCATCGCCAGCCGCTCGACCCGGTCGGGCCATCCGACCGCGAGCGCCTCGGCAGTGTTCGAGCCCCAGTCATGCCCCGCGATCATGAAGCGATCGATGTGGAGCGCATCCATCAGCGCGATCATGTCCATCGCCAGCACCGCGCTGTTGCCGGTGCGTGGGGTATCTGCGTCAATGAATCGGGTCTCGCCGAAGCCACGGAGCGTCGGCACGAGGGTCCGCAGTCCCGCGGCATGGAGCGCCGGCAGGACCGAGTCCCAGGTCGAGGCATCGTCGGGCCAGCCATGGATCAGCAGCACGGGCTGCCCATCGCGCGGCCCCGTGTCGGTATAGGCGACGGCCAGCGTATCGGTGGTGATGATCGGCATGTCAGCGCTCCCAAACAGGCGTAGGTGCATAGGGTTCCGGCATGACGGGCACTGCACCGTCCGGCTGCGCGACGCGCCGCATCGCGCTCATGCGCGCGCCGCCAGCCTGGCGCCCGCAGCGGTCGCCAGACCGAAGCCGACATGGTTGAGCGTATGCATGCCGATCGTCCCGGCATCCGCCTTCCATTCGGGCGGCTTCACGCCGAGCAACGGCCCCGTCAGCCAGTGCATCGCCGTGTAAAAGGCCAGGCCGAACCCGATACCCGAGACCAGCACGTCGCTGTCCTCGTCAGTCGCGGCGGCATAGACGAGCGCCGCGCCTGCCGAGAGCAGCAAATGGCCGCCCTGGACGATCGCCTGTTCGCCGGGTGCCGCGAGCCGGTCGGCGGGCGGTGTCGCCATGCCGAGCTTGCGCGCGCTCGTGCGTTCCAGATCGACCAGCTCCGACGGCGTGCCGCTGGTCTTCTCCCCCCGCATCAGCAGCACGGTGATCGCCAGCCCGGCGACGATCCCGCCCGCCACCGCGCCGGTGGTGCGCCGGGCGCTCATGCCGCCTCTCCCCGATCGTCAGGAAGACTTTCCTCCCGACCGGGTACCGACATGTCATAGGCATTGAGCAGCACCGACACGAGGCAATAGCCGCCGACGAGGTAGATCAGCTCGGCGGTACGGTCTTCGCCGAACGCGTCGACCGCGCGTCGATAGGTCGTCGCGGGCAGTTGCCGACCGCCCGCCAGCGTGACCGCGACGTCATAGGCTGCGGCCTCCTCCTCGGTCAGGTCGGCGGGACGCTGCCCCGCCGCGATCGTCGCGACCTTCGCGTCGCTGAGGCCAACGGCCGCCCCTACCCGCTCATGCGCGTAAAGTTCGTAGCGCGAGTTGAACGCCGCCCCCGTGGCGAGGATCGCGACCTCGTGCGCCGGCTTGGGCAAGCTGGCATTGTCGATCAGCGCCTTGGTATAGATCCAGGCGGCGCGGCCAAAGGCCGGGAAGCGCAACATCGGCGCGAACGGACCGATCAGCGCGCCATCGTCGCGCCGCGAGACGAAACCCTTGAGATGCTCGGCGATATACGCGCCCATCTCGTCGTGCAGCGGACGAAGCTCGGCGGGCATCTCTCCGGGTGGAAATGGTGCGACGCGCATCAGATGCGCTCCGATCCGGCGTCCTGCGCGGACGGCTCGTGATAGGGGCAGCCGTTGGTGCGTGCGCGGAAGTCCGCCGAATGGCGATACGTGTCCTTGCGGGCGCGGTTGATGTTGCCGAGCGGGCGATGCGCGGCGATCCCGGTCCACACGCTGAAGCGGCTTTCCTCATTGATGCGACGGACATGATCGTCGCTCCAGCTGTCCTGCGCCGGGGCGCGAACGGTGCCGACGCGGATGAACGGCGCCGCCTGCTCGTCCCATTGCACGGTCGAATCCTCGACCGGCTGCGCCTCCAGATCACGGCACAGCTGGACGCGGAATTCCCATTCGAGATTCATGCCTCGGACCTCGTCGCGGACGTCCTCGCGGATCGCGTTCTCGCGACCGTCGACGTCGATCTCCTTGCCGGTGAGCACTGTCATGCCCGGCGCGACCGGTGCCAGGCTGAACTTGGCGATATGATCGCCGTACCGGAACGCGGTCGCACTGTAATAGGTATCGCCGAGCGGCTCCGAATTGGGCGCGCCGCCGAGCGAATTGAGCGCCGTCGGCGGTTCGGCACCGACCGCCTCGAACGCGTGGCGGACACCGCGCAACACGGCCGACGCGACGGTCTTGGTGCCCTCGATCCGGTCGGTCGTCCTGGCGAGAAGCTTCAGGTTGCCGAGGAACTTTGCCGAGGTCTTGGCCTGGAATACCGGGCCGTTGACCATGATGAAATCCTGCGCATTGCCCTCAGAGCCCGGCAGACGCTCGCCTTCGACATCGAACACCTTCATCGCCAGGCCGCGCGGCAGGCTGATGACGTCGGGCAGGATGTCGCCCGCGTTGGTGGACAGGCGGATCAGCACCTTGTGCGCGCCGGGCGTCGCAAACAGCCCCTGTGCCAGCTCGGCGGGCAGGCCCGCATCGATCGTCAACTCGCCTTCGAGCAGCCCGTGCGACTTGGCATGGACCGAGCGAACCGCATGACCGTAATCCTCGGCCGTGCGCTCGAGAATGACATCGAACGCCTCGTTTAGTTCGACGACGGTATCCTGCTCGTCGGGCTGCACCTGCTCGACGTCGGGGCTGTAGCGGATCGGTTCGTTGGCCATGTGTTTGCCTTTCCAGTGATCGTCATGAGGTCGGCGGGTGCGCGAGGTGCAGGCGAACGCGGCCCTAACCCGCGCAACCGCCAGCGCCCTGGAGTCCCGCGCGCGATATGACCGCGTGCCCGTCGAGCGCCTGTTCGAGGGAAACGGTCATGGGGACTCCTCTAGTCTCACAGGCAGCAACCCCGATCTTGATACAATGGTTGCGGTACGGAACCGGACAGAGCCCTGATCCCTTTGAGGTCCAGACCTTTTTCAGGAAACGACGATGACGTGGAAGATGTTCGGAACAGCCGAGCCCGATGTCCTGACCGAGCAGTTTCGACAGTGCGATACGAAGAACCTGTTGCTGCGGAGCCTGAGCGCGCAGGACTTCGCGCTGCTGGCCCCGCATTTGACCCGCGTGCCGTTTTCGATCGGCGATCCGCTGTCGCATGCGGGCGATGCGATCGACAGCCTGTGCTTTCCCGAAGAGGGCATCGCCGGCGTGCTCGATGCGCTCGACGGCGATCATCGCTACGCCGTCGGACTGATCGGGGCGGAAGGCTTTGTCGGCTGGCCGCTCCTCCTCGGCAATAGCCGCTCGCCCTACGACGTGGTGATGCGTGCCGAGCGCGGCGAGGCGCTGCGCATCGCGGCGGAGCATTTCGTCGCCGCCGTCGAACAGAGCGTGACGCTGCGCCTGTCGCTGTTGCGGTTCGTCAACGTCTTCATGATCCAGATGGGACGGACGATCGTCTCGTCGCTCGCGCATTCGATCGAGCGGCGCATGGCGCGCTGGATCCTGCTCTACCATGACCGGGTCCGCGACGACGATATCTGCATGACGCACGAGGAATTCAGCCTGATGCTCGGCGTCCGTCGCAGCAGCGTCACCGATGCGCTCCACCGGCTCGAGGAGGAACGGGCGATCCGCGCGGGTCGCGGCCGCATTACCGTGCGTGACCGTGCCAAGCTGATGCGGCTCGCCGCGGACACCTATGGCCATGCCGAGGCGGAATATCGCCGCCTGCTGGGGGATGATCGCGGCCTGTCGCTACGGCCAGCGAGTCACGGTCAGGACGTGGCCGTGGCGACGTCTTTGGGCTAAGCGTCGCCCGGTCAGACCTCTGGCCGGGCCATTGCCTCGAGCGCTTCGGAGATCAGCGCGGCGACCACGATCCAGCCGAGCGCCTCGGCTTCGGCCAGCGCATCTTCGAGATGTTCGCACAGCCGTTGTTCGGGTTTCAGCGCGCGTTGCGGCATACACCATTCCCATCCGGAGGACCTCGGCCTCGAAAGCCTTTGCTCTGGCACGAATGTTTATGGTCCGCCCCCGAATGCGTCAATTGCGGCGGACCGGTCCTGCGTGACGCCGCGCGCATGGCACCGCGGACGGTCTCGCGTGTTGATGCTCCACGCCACCCCGGCTGGGAGAAACCAAGATGAAATTGATCGGAAAATTCGATACGCGGCGCGAAGCCGAGATGACCGTCGAGCGGCTGGTCCAGCAATTCGACATCGACCGGTCCAAGGTCGTCGTCGCACCCGATGGCGCCGCAAACTCGGCGGGTATGGAGGAAGCGGGCTCCGACAACGCTGCAGGCGCGCCGAGCCCCGAGCCGCGCGACGATGCCGAGCTGAACGGCAAGGTCGTGGTGACCGTCGACGTCGCCGACGATGCCACCGCCGATGAGGTTCGTGCCGCGTTCGCCGAGTTCGACGCGTCGGAGCAGGCAGCAAAGTGACGACGCCGGATACCCCGACGCCGGATACCGCGACACTGGCCCGCCAGCGCGAAATCGCGACCGAGCATCTGCTGTTCAAGCTGATGGAATATGTCGAGGACCGTCACAGCGGCCTGCTCGATTTCATGGAGAACAGCCTCGATCACCTCGGCGATCCGGCAACCGACGCGACCAAGGATGACGACGCGGTTCGCCTGGTCGCCCGGAAGATGATCGCGGGGGCGCGCAAGCAGGGCGTGCGCTGACCAACCGCACCGCCGCCACGCTTGAGATCCGGCGAAGGCCAGGAGATCAAGCGGGCGGCGATTTGAAGAGTCCGAACCGAGCGACTGGTCCAGAAGACGCCGCCGGCTGCCTGCGCAACATAGGCGGAAGCCTTGCGTGACGTTATTTCCTTGCCGTATCCCGCATCGTCACCATCGCCTCGGGCTCGTCCGTCAGCAGCATCGATGCGCCTTCCCTGACCAGTTTGCCCCATACCGCATCGGGGAGTCGCAACGCATCCTTGTCGCTGCCCGCGCCGAGTACGAAACTGCCGTCGAGCATGTTCACCCACAGCCGCACACCCAGAGCGCGCGCGCGCGCCGCAATCGCCGGGAGCGCCGCCTCGGGCAGATGGTACGGCAGTTCGATCCCGACCGGCTTGGTGCGCCCCCCCATCTGCGCCCCGATGATGTCGGGGATGGTCGCGCCGCTGTCGTCGCCCTCCATCGGGATGACGAGGAACGGCACCTCGTCATACGGCGCCATCGCTGCGATCGGCGGCGAGCCGATGCCGACCCGCGTCTTGAGCGTGACGCGGTCCTGCGCCCCCGCCGCGCGCACCGCCGCGATCACCTGCGGGTAGATCGCATCCTTGACGTCGAGGTTGAGCGTGATGCGTCCCTTGGCGAGCGCGAGGATTTCGTCGAGCGTCAGCACCTGCTCCGCCGTCACCGGGGCGTCGCGACCGCCCTCATTCTGGCGGAGCCGCAGCGCCTTGATCTGCGCGAGCGTCAGATCGGCGACCTTGCCGGTGCCGGTGGTGGTGCGGTCGACGGTTTCGTCATGCACCATGACGAGATAGCCGTCCTTGGTCTCGCGGACATCGGTCTCCATCATGTCGACCCCGATCGCAACGCAATGCTCCAGCGCCGACACCCCGTTTTCGGGCGCGGCACCGAACCCATGGCGTGGCGCAGGCTCGTGGCAGCCGCGATGCGCGATGACGACGAGTCGGCCTTGCGGGTTGCGGATGTTCGCCATGATGCCGTCGGTCGTGGTGGCGCTCGCGGTGCCGGTGGCGAGCAACAGCCCGCCGACCGCGCAGGGCAGGACTTTCATGAGCATGTCCATCACGCTCACCACTTGAGCCCGAGCGAGAAGCGGACGTTGCGGCCCCATAGCGGGCGCCCGAAGATCGCGTCGGGCACCCCCTGCCCGGTCAGCGTATCGCCAGCGGTATTGCCTTCGGTCAGCCCATGCGCGTTGGTGATGTTGTCGCCCGCGACCTGGAAGCTCCACGGACCGCGATCGACCATCAGCCCTGCGCTGAAATAGCCGTAGCCGGGCAGCGCGGTCGTGTTGGTCACGTCGACGAAACGCTTTCCGACATAATCGTAGCGACCATAGACGCTCACCCGATTACCGCCCGCGTTGAAATCGAGGCTCGGGCGGATGTTGCCGTACACCTTGGGCTGGCGAACGATCTGCTTGCCAGCGACCGCCCCGGCGTTCGCCCCGGTGCTGCTGGTGAAGTTGATGTATTTGGGGTCCTGCACCGTCAGCGCCCCCGACAGCGACAAGGGGCCGCGGATCCGGAGCTGGCCGTCCGCCTCCATGCCCTTGTCCTCCGCCGAGCCGACGAAGTTGACGACCTGGTCGCTTCGCCCGGTGGTCGGGTTGAAGGTGGTGAAGCTCGCGTTGAGCGGATCGAACTTGGTGTAGAAGCCGGTGACGTACAGATAGGACCGCCCCGACACCGCCTTGACCCCGGCTTCGTACAGCTTGGCCTTCGACGCGGTGAACGACGATCCCGCGATCGCCACCGACGACGCATAGGCCGGAACTTCGAGCTGCGACGCGCGCGCGTAGACGCCGAAGCTGCGGCTCAGATCGTAATTCGCGCCGACGGTCCAGTTCGTCGCCTTGGGCTTGAGCTTGGTGTTGACGATCGCGCCAGTGAAGCCGCGCGTGCTGTTGTCCGCGAGCGTCGTCGCGCTGCCGAGGTTATAGGCCGCGGTGGTCTGCGAGAAGCCAGTATAGCTGTAATATTCCTGGCGCAAACCGAGGTCGATCCGCAGCTTGTCGGTCACGTCCCAGGTGTCGGTGCCGTAGACCGCGACCATCTGCGCATCATATTTGCCGCCGACCAGCGAGGACGCGTCGTTGAGCGCGCCATTGTCGGTGACATAGCCCCGCACCGCGCCCTGCGCGTCATAGGCGATGAGATCGAGCGTCTTGGGCTGCGACGCGACTTGGACCAGATAGTTCTGATAGACGCCAAAGACGGTGCTGCCCCAGTCCGCGCCATAGACGCCGACGCGGATGTCGTGCGTGCCGATCGGCGTCTCGAACTTGCGCGTGACGCTCAGATCGCCTTGGCCCGAATAGAATTTCGCCTCGGTCGAGCGATATTGGGCGCTCAGCACCAGGCCGGACTGGCTCGCCGGGTCATAGACGGTCGCGCCGTTCGTCCCCGCGATCGCGTAGCCGAGCCGTGCGACATTGCCGAACGCCGACTGCGCCGCCGACCGGAAGCCATTGGCGAAGGTCGTCGCATCCTGCGGGTTGGACGTCGTGTAGAGCGCGTCGAGGGTGGAGCGGCCCGAGGTATAGCCTGCCTTGGCGGAGACGTGCCACGGCCCGTAATCGCCCTCGTAATCGAGCTGCGCATTGCCCATCCGCATGTGACGGCCGTCGGCGAGATCACCGCTCCGGTTCTGGATGACGCCTGCGCCATTGCGGTACGCGATGTTGACCGAGCGCAGCGCGGGCGTGCTCAACGTGCCCGTCAGCGAATTGAGGAACGGGTTGAGGCTGACCGACGGGTTGCGCGGGTCCGCGGTCGGCAGCGACAGATAGAAGCCGTTGCGGTCGTTCACATATTCGCCCGACAGCTTGATCGAGCCGTTGGAGAAATCGTGCTTCAGATTGCCGCGGATCTGCCCGCCACGATCGAACGGAAAGCCCGCGTCGCGGTAGCCGTCGTTTTGGCGGATGAACCCGCCGATCGCATAATAGGTGTCATGCTTGAGCGGCCCGGACTGGTACGCGTCGAGGCGGTACAGCCCGGACGTGCCGAGCGTGAGCTTGGCCTCGCCGTGCGGCGTGTCGGTGCCGGTGCGCGTGATGACGTTGGCGATCGCCGCCGCCCCGCTCGCATAGATCGGCGCGGGGCCGCCGCGGACGACCTCGACGCGCTGCGTCATCAGGTCGTTGCGGTTCATCCCGTCGCCCGCGTTGAAGAAATAGCCGTCGAGATCGTGGAACAGCGGCAGGCCGTCCTGCTGGAAATACAGATAGCCGCGATCGGTCGGGATGCCGCGGACGCGCGTTATGTTCTGCACCTCCCCGCCGGTCGATTCGACCTGGACGCCGGGGATCGCGCTGAGCAGCTGCGCCATGCTCTGCGGCGCGAGCTTCTTGATGTCGTCGCTCGACAGCGTGTTGACGGCGTAGGAAACGTCGAAGCGGCGTTGCGCGCGCGCCGAGCCCGTCACGACGATGTCGCTCGGGACGGCCTCGGGCTCGGCGGCGGGGGCAGCGGCCTGCGGTACAGCGCTCGCCACCGGCGCGGGCTGCTGCGCGACGGCCGGGGTGGCAAGCGCGGCGAAGGCCCACAGGCCGGTGCTGCTCAGGAAACGATTCTTATGCATGTTGATACCCCCCAAAGGTCACGATGGGGCGCGCTATGATCAGCGGTCATGACAGTTTTAATTACTTTCACGTAATTAAATAATCGCTACCAGAATTGTATGGATGACGCCGTTCAGCCCCCGTTACTGGGTGCGGTCACCGCATGGATCGGTGCGAGCGCGGCACCGATCACCACCGCGGAACTGCCGATCGGCGACGCGTGAACCTTGGGAATTTCCCCGCGATAGTCCGCGTCGCGCGCCGCTACGAGATGATCGATCCGTACTGCCAGCCGCTCCAGTATCGCCAGCGGCAGCGCACCCGAAATGACGACCGCGCCGGGGTCGAGCCAGACCGTGCCGGTGATGACCGCATATTCGAGCTGGCGGGCGACGCGTTCGATCCAGTCGGCGATCAGCGGGGCTTGCCGCACCTGCAACGCGTCGATCTCCGACAGCGACTCGATCGCTTCGCCGGCAGCCTGCAACAGATGCAGCAGGTCGATTCCCGACGGTCGCGGCTGGCCGGTCGGGAACAGCCGCCCGACTTCGCCCGCATTGCCATGCTCGCCCGCGAACAGATCGCGCTCGGCGATCAGCCCCGCGCCAATGCCATGCCCGAGGAACAGCACCAGCACCGAGCGATACCGCCCGATGATATCCTTCTGGTAGAATTCGGCGAGCGCGGCGGCGGTCGCGTCATTCTCGATCCACACCGCCATGCCGAGCACGTCGCCGAGCATTTCGGCAAGCGGGACGTCGCTCCAGCCGGACAGCCGGTCGACGACCTGACGATGGTTGCGATCGCCACGGATCCTGTAACCCGGAACCGCCACGCCCACCCCGAGGAACCGCCCGCGCATGAAGCCATGGTCGGCGGCCAGCGCACGCAGCCGCGCATCGAGCGTCCGCGCGAAAACCAGCGGATCGGGGCTGTCGAACCGAAGCGAATCGCGGATCAACGGCTTGCCCGAGAAATCGACCAGCACCAGTTCGAGCCAGCCCGGATGGACCGTCGCGCCGACCGCCCATCCGCCATGCCCCGAAATCGCGAGCGGCACCATCGGCCGCCCCCGTGTCGCCGCACCCTGCGAATCCTGCTCCTCGACCACCCCGAGCGCGATCATCTGCTGCGTCATCCGCGTCATCGAGGCGCCGTTCATGCCGAGCGTCTCGGCGAGCTGGATCCGAGGGCTCGGTCGACCGATGCGGAGCTGCCAGAGGATGCGCTTCTGCTGCTCGGTCAATAGGATCTGCGGGCGATGTCGGTTCATCATCGCGACCGTATATATTTGCAGCATGTCAAGAAAATGAAAGGCGACACCGCTACCCGCTCGCACGATGGCCGCTCCCCTGCCCACCCCTGCGCCTATTCGCGATGAGTCCGTGCCGCGGCGCGGGATCAACCTCGGCTATGCGGCGGGCAACCTTGGCAAGAGCGTCGTCTGGACGACGTTCGAGAGCTTCCTGCTGTTCTATCTCGTCACCGCCGCGCATCTCCCGCCGTTATGGGCGGGGGCGCTGCTGTCGGGGATGATGTTCTGGGACGCGTGCGCCGATGTCGTGGTCGGGCATCTCGTCGACCGCTATGCCCGGCCCGATCTGCTCGGCCGGCTGATCCAGATCGGCGCGCCGCTGTGCGGGCTCGCCTTCTGGGCGATCTTCGCGATCCCGGCGCGATCGCATCCGCTGCTCGTCGTTGCGGCGGTCGCGGCCTGCCGGATCGGCTACACCTTGTGCGACATCGGGCACAACACGCTGCTCGTCCGGGTCGCGACCAACGCGCGGAATGCATCGATGGTGTCGGGGCTCCGCCTCGTCTTCAGCGCGATCGGGGCCGGGCTGGTGGGCCTTGCCTCCTCCTACCTGCTGGCGGTGCCACGCGCCGCAGAGCGGCCTGCGGCGTTCGGGCTGTGTGCGCTTGGCGGCGGCCTCCTGTATCTCGCGACCTTGACCCTCGCCCGGCACGTGACCAGCACGCTGCCAGTTGCGGCAGTCGCTCCCGTGCGTGCGAGTTCCGCTGCTCTGCTCACCCGACTGTGGCGCAACCACGCCTATCGCCGCGTGCTGATGCTCGTTGCGATCCAGTCGAGCCTGATCCCGATCTTCAGTCGCGCGCTGCCATTCTTCGGCACGGTGGTGCATGGCGATGCGGCCTGGGCGGGACCCGCCTTGTCGACGATGACGCTGGCGCAGGCGCTGTCGCTGCCCGGCTGGATCCTGCTGTCGCAGCGCTGCTCGTCACAGACCGTCCTGCGGCTGGCCTATGGGTTCATGGTTGCGGGTGTCGCGTTGCTGGGCTGGCAGCTCGACAAGGGCGCGGGTTTGGCGCCGCTCATCGTCATCGGCATCGCGAACGCCGGTGCCAACATGGCGATCTGGGCACTTCTCGCGCGCAGCATCCGTGCCGGCAAGGATGAAGGCGGCGGGTCCGAAGCGCTGCCGATCGGCCTGTTTCTCGCGACGCTCAAGGGCGCGGCCGGCGTCGGCGGCGCGATCCTCTCGATCGCGGTCGCGTTGCAGGATGGTGCATGCACCGCGTGCCTCGGCGGTATTTCCCCCATCGTGGTCGCCGCGCTGGCGTTACCGGTGCTGGGCTGCGTGTCGTGCCTGCTCCTGCTGCGCCGCACACCGGCCTGAATTCGGCCTCTCCAGCCGCCCCCAATTTCGGACGCGCAGAGCGAGGTTCCCTGTTCCCGACTTCCACCGTTCGTTCATCGAAACATATCGCCAACGAACGTGGCAAGGCCAGCAGCGGGGCACGGCTCGGAATGGATGGCGAAGTAACAAACTCACCGCGCCTTTGCGGGATCGCCATAGAACGCGCCGCGTCCATCCGTGCCGAGATAGACGCGACCTTCGCGCCGGGGATCGCCTGAGACGACGCGGTAGCGCCCGCCCCACCGATGCGAGTCGTCGTCGATACGCACCCAAGACCGCCCCGCGTCCATCGAGCGCCACACCCCCCTGACGCCGCCGAGCGTCCCGACCGCAAACACGCCGTTTCGGCCCAGACCGAAGAGTTCGACTTTGAGCCGGTCCGTGGCCGATACGAAGCTAATGCCGCCGTCGGAACTGCGAAACAGCTGCGTGCCTGCCTGCAGCCACAGGGTTCCCGTACGGTCGGGGGCCGAAAGGAGTGAACTTTGCGCCTCGCGGCCCTGCCTGCCTAGCGGGGCGAGATCCGCAGGTAGGCCATGGCTAGCCAGCGGTGCGAAGCTGACCCCGGCGTCTCGGGATACCAACAGCTTCCCGCGGCCAACATCCACGGCATAGAAGATCCGCGGATCGCGCTTGTCGGCCACAGCGCGGGTCTTGCCCGGCAAGCCGCGAACCGCCGACCAGAGACGTCCGCCATCACGCGAAACTTGTGCGACCGGGGTCGCCACGATCATCGTCGCGCCGTCCGCCGATACACTGATCGGCCAATCCCCATTCAGGTCTTCACGCCTGGCCGGGTTGCCCATCGGTGGCAAAACAATCTCTGTCCATGTGCGACCGCCATCGTCGGACCGGCCCATGGACGCTTGCCGGGGCCGGTCGAGATACAAGCTGCCGCTGCGCACGATCACGTTCGGCGCCAGGCCTGCGTAATCGATGCTGTTCGTATTCGACATATAGGGATTGACGAAGGTTGGCCGTGGCGAGCGGTCGAGATCGTCATGGACGAAGCCGGCGAGATCGCCAAAACCGGAGAGCAACGGCGCGCCACCGGTCGGCGATGCGAGCGTGATCACCGCGGTCTGCTCGATACCCTCGGTCCAGGGGACCCAATCCACCCCTCCCGTGGCGCGCAAGGCCCGGGATGCATAGACCGTGGCGCCCGTCGTGTAGGCAACATGCGTCGGATCGAAGGGGTCGATGGCCAGCCCGGAGATCCAGTGCCCGAAATCGGCACCCTTGCCTTCATGCAGTAGAAACGGCGTCTTCGACACGTCGCGGCGGCTGCGCGTACCGACATCGTTCCATGTGCGGCCATCATCGCGACTCAGCCAGAGCGAGTCGCCATGGCGATAGCGATCGACCGTCGAGACCGCCACGGTACCAGGAGCCATCGGCGATACCGCGACGCCGAGAAACGCACCCTCCGCGCCGGTTTGGCGCCACGTTCGCGGCGTAACGTCGCGGCCACGTCCACCGGGATCGTAGCGCCACACTGCCCCCGTCGCGATGCCGCTCGGGCCGAGCCCGCTGGCATAGCCGACCCACAATACGCCGCGTGAATCGATCACGCCCTTGGCGGCCAGCAGCGCCGGGCCCGCAACCGCGCCCCATGTCTCGCCCTCGTCGTCCGAGCGGTAGAGATGCACCGCGCCCGGATCCGCGATGCCCGCCCATATCCGCCGGGACGGCTTACCCGCGCCTCCGCTCATGGGGTCGATCGCGACGAACGCCACGCCGCCATGCGTCCGGCGCCACGCCGGTCGGCCGAGTCCGGCAACGGGGAAGGCGGTCACCTTGCTCCACGTCGCGCCGGCATCGTCGCTGCGCCACAGCCCGTCGTGGCGCGAGCCGAAGAACAGCCGACGCGTCTGGTTGGGGTCGATCGCCAGCCGCTCGCCGAACCCGCGACCATCCTCGTTCCCGCCCATCGCGAACGGGACCGGCGTGACCCGCCAGACCCGTCCGCGATCCGCCGATCGCAGGATCGCCGCGGGCTGGCCGGCGTTCATCCCCGCGGCCATGTAGACGATATCGGGATCGCGTGGATCGGGCGCGATGCTTTCGATCCCCATATAGCTCGGCGTTGCATTGCCGTCCTGCAGCGGCAGCCAGCGGCGCGCCGTGTCGTCCCAGCGATACGCACCGCCCATGTCGGTCCGCAGATAGGCGAGCCCGCGTTCCGCCGGACTGAACACGATGTTGGGAGCATATCCGCCTGCCCCCACCTTCACGTTGGTCCAGTGGTACGGAACCACCTCGGGCGGCCGCGCCGAACCATGGGTGGTGAGCGCCATCAGCAGCGTCGCGATGATTGGCCGCCAGAATCGCGTCATGCGCGTCATTGGTTGCGCGTCATCGGGATTACGCGGACCGCCGCGACGGTGCCGCGCAGTGCTGGGCGATAAAATCCTCGTGCATTGGCATCGCCGCCGCAGTCTTGTCGATCATGTCACGGATATGCGCCATGAACCGCGCGGTTTCGGACGGCGGCAGGCCCGCCGTGAGCGGATCGAACGAGTCCGGGCGAACGCCCTGGCCGAGCAGCACCGCAACCCAGCTGTCGGGCGTGAACAGCTCGCCCTGTTCGCGGAACACCCTCGCCCGCCCCGACCACAAGCCGAGTTTGGCGAGCAGTGACTCCGGCACCGTCATCGTCCGGCAATGGTCCCAGAACGGCGAATCCGAGCGCTCGGTGGCATGGTAGTGCAGGATGATGAAATCGCGCACCTGCTCGTATTCGCGGAGCATGACGCGGTTATACTCGTCGCGTTCGGCACTGCCGAACCCGCGATCGGGGAATAGGCTCATCAGGCGCGTGATCCCCGACTGGATCAGGTGGATGCTGGTGGATTCGAGCGGTTCGAGGAAACCGCCGGAAAGCCCGATCGCCACGCAGTTCCGGTCCCACAGGCGTTCACGCCGCCCCGCCTCGAAGCGCAACTGGCGGGGCTCGCCCTGCGCCGCGCCATCGAGCCCCGCCAGAAGCGCCTGCTTCGCATCGTCGTCGTCGATGTGCGCGCTGGAATAGACATAGCCGTTACCGACGCGGTGCTGGAGCGGAATGCGCCAGCGCCACCCCGCCGTATCCGCGGTCGCCCGCGTATAGGGCGTCAGCGGCCCCTGTCGCGCACTCGGCACCGCCCAGGCGCGGTCGCAGGGGAGCCATTGCTTCCAGCTCGTGAACGAAACATCCAGCGTTTCACCCAGCAGCAGCGACCGGAAACCACTGCAGTCGACGAACAATTCGCCCTCGATCCGGCGATCGCCTTCGAGCCGCACCGCCTCGATAAAACCGGTTTCGGCGTCCCGGTCCACCGCGACCACGCGTCCCTCGACGCGGACCACGCCATCCTGCTCCGCCATGTCGCGCAAGAACCGCGCGTACAGCGCTGCGTCGAAATGGAAAGCATAGGACAAGGTCGACAGGACCGACTGGGGGTTGGCGCTTGGCCGGGTGAACCGCCCGCGCCGCGCCGCCACGGAGGATAGGCAATAGTCGCCGATCGGGCCAGGATCGGGGGTGCCCGAGGCGGCCTGCCGAAGCCAGAGCTGGTGAAAGGAAACGCCGTCGATATCGCGGCCATGCGTGCCGAACGGGTGCAGATAGGCCTCGCCCAGCCGCCGCCAGTCGCGAAACTCGATCCCAAGCTTGAACGTCGCGCCGGTCGCGCGGACGAACGCATCCTCGTCGATCCCGAGCATGCGGTTATAGTCGAGCAGCGACGGGATCGTCGCCTCGCCGACGCCGACGGTGCCGATCTCCTCGGACTCGACCAGCGTGACCGAAACGCCACCGGCGACAAGCCGGGACAGCGCCGCCGCGGCCATCCAGCCGGCGGTGCCGCCACCGACGATAACGACCTTGGTGATTTGCCCGGGCCGCGTGTCCGTCACGCCGCCGCCCGTCCACCGAAGCTGTGAGACTGGGCGTAGGCGACCAGATCGCGGTTCGACGGGAGATTGGCGATCGCATAGCGCGCCTGGCGTTGTACCTCCGCGAACGCCCGGCGTGCGTCGTCGCCATAGCGAAGCACCCCGGCTTTGGCGCTCAGGTCGGTCTTCCAGCCCATGCCGTACAGGACGTACTGCCAGCTCGCTTCGGTGAAGATGTCGATCTGCCCGTCGATATCGAGCTCGTTAGGCGGCCGGAACCGCCATCGATCGAGCATTTCCAACAGGCTGTCCGGCACGGACGCGTCGGCGACGTTGTCACGCCAGAACGCCGTGTCGCGCCGTTCCGAGATGCAATAATGCAGCTTGATGAAATCGAGCGCGCGTTCGTAGCGGCGCAGCATGTTTGCGTTGAACTGACGCGCGGACGTCTCGTAATCGCCGCCCCACGGAAAGAGGTTGGCGATCATGCCCGCCGACACCTCGGCAAACGCGATGCCGGTCGCTTCGAGAGGCTCGAAGAAGCCGCTCGACAGCCCGACTGCGACGCAGTTCTTGTACCAGTTCACCTCGCGGTAGCCGGCTTCGAACTTGAAGTGGCGTACGTCGGCCTTCTCGCCCGCCGCGCCCAGATAGCCACGCAACACGCGCTCGGCGGCTTCATCGTCGCTATGGTCGGACGAATAGACATGGCCGATGCCACGTCGGCGATCGAGACCAATGTCCCAGATCCACCCCGCCTCCTGCGCGGTCGAAATCGTATAGGACGCGATCGGTTCGTCGGGCCGTGCATAAGGCAATTGCGCGGCGATCGCGCGGTTGCAGAACAGCACGTCGCGGCAGGAGCGGAACGGGATCCGCATGGCCTTGCCGATGAGTTCGGCGCGAAAGCCCGTGCAGTCGATGTAGAGATCCGCGTCGAGCATCCCGTTGCGCTCGGTACGCACGCCGCCGATCGCACCGTCGGCGTCGAGCAGCACCTCGTTCACGGTATCGGTCAGATGCCGGACGCCATTCTTCACCGCCTGCTCGCGCAGCAATCCGGCAAGCGCCACCGCATCGAAATGGAACGCGTAATTCAGCGGCCCGACATAATCGGGGTTCGATGCCAATTTCGGCGCACGATGCCGGTCGGCCGCCTTTTTCTGCGGGTTGGAAACTTCGTCCCAATTCTCCGTGCCGCCGTGCCCCAGCAGCCAATAGGGCAGCAGGTCGAGGCCGTCGCTCGAGTCCGCGACCTGGAACGGATGCGAATAATGATCGGTTGGGCCCTGCCCTGGCGCGTGCCGCCAATGCACGAACTTGGCGCCCTGCTTGAATGTCGCGCCACACCGGCGGATCAGATCGGCCTCGTCGATCCCGATCGTCGCCAGCGTCCGCCGTATCGTCGGGAATGTCCCCTCGCCGACACCGAGAATCCCGATGTCACGCGACTCGACGAGCGTGATAGCCACGCCCGCCGGGAGGTCGGCGCCCAGCCGCTTGGCGAGATAGCCCGCGGTCAGCCACCCGGCGGTGCCGCCGCCCACGATCAGGATCCGCTTGGTCATCGCTGCCTCGCTCTGCCGCTCGCCGGCATGGTGTCGGCGAGCGGTGCATCATCGTCAGAAGGCCAGGTTGATGCCAGTGCTGATCCGACGATCGGCCTGGAACCAGCTGCGCCCGACCAGCTTGCCGCCGGGATAGCCGCCCATCAGCGTACGCTGCGTCGACGCGGTCAGGTTGGTCCCCTGCACGCCGAACGAAAGATAATCGGTCACCTTGAAGCGGACGCCCGCATCGATCGACCCGTAGTTGCCGCCATAGATAGGCAGCGCGATCTGGGTCGACGTGTCGAGCCCGCCATCCTGATTGCTGACGACGCCCGGCGCGCTGTAATAGGTATACGTGCCGTTCGTGCCGTTGCTGTTCGTCGACAGCAGATATTGCGAGCGCCACGAATAGGCGATCCGCAACGAGATCGGATTGCGCTCATAGAGCAGCGTTGCGTTCAGATTGTGCTTCGACAGCCCCACGAGTGGCGCGTCGTTCCTGGCGGCACCGGTGATGTCGCGGTAGACGTCGCCCGGATTGCTGCTCTTGATGAAGGTGTAATTGCCCTCGAAGCCGATCCCGGCCAGCGCGCCGGGCAGCATGTCGAGGAAGAAGCGGCCGCCGACCTCGACGCCCTTGACGGTCGCCGCCTTGGTGGAGTTGCTGTAGTCGGTCGCCGATGCAGACACGTTCTCGGTCGTCCCGTCGGTATACTGTACCGTCACCTGCCGCGTCGTCAGCGCGTAGATCGGCAGGTTGGTCAGCCGCTTGTAGAACGGGGCAATGTGGAACGACGTGCCCGCGCGCCCGTAATATTCGAGCGAAATGTCGACGTTGTTCGACAGCGTCGGCTTGAGCAACGGATTGCCCGTGTCGGCGGTGAAGTTGTTGAACGTCCCGATCCCGCCCGGAGTCTGGCTGGGTGTCGTCGCCACGCCGATCGAACCCGACGCGCGCAGCGCGTTGAAGGACGGCAAGTCCATCGTGATGTTATAGCCGCCGCGCACCTTGATCCTGTCGGTCGGCGAATATTCGAGGTTGATCGACGGCAGGACACGCGTGAAGTCCGCCTTGCCACCGCGCGCGAGGAAGGTGTTCGCAAGAGTCTGCTGAACGCCATTGCTGCGGATGAAGACGGTCCCGCCATTCTGCTGGATGAAGCCGCTGCCCTCGTTCTCGATGTGCACGACGCGAACGCCGATGTTACCCGAGATGCCGCGCGCGTTCTCTTGGGGACCGAAGCGTACCAGCGCATAGCCCGCGATATTCTTGGTGCTGTTCTCGACCTGGTCGCCCGGCAGGACGAACCCGACAGGCCGGATCCCGGACAGACCACCATAGCCGGTGACCGGCAGTGGGCCGGCGGCCGAGCAGTTGGATTCGATACCAGTACAGAAGCCGGCAGGCGGCGACTGCACCAGGCCGGTGCGGTTGGCGTTGAACCGGTCCGCCAGACTTTCCGACGCGAACATCAGGTTGCCAGGCAGCGTCGTGTCGCCGCGGAAGAAGTCCTTGAACGCGTGGCTGGCGACGTCGCCCGGCGCCGCATTGGCGTAGGTCAGCTGCGGGTCGCCGTTCCAGCCACGGCCGAGCGCGGTCCAGTTATACCCGTTCGCCAGATCGCGCTCGGTCCGCTTGGCGTAGCGGCCGCCAACCTTGACCGACCGGAAGAAGCTGTCGTCGAACGTGTACTCGGCATCGAGCTGCCCTGCGTCCAGCCGCCCCTTGTTCCGCTCGTTGTGCGGCATCGACGCGGTCCAGAAATAATTCGCCGGGTCCGCAAAGGATGCCTGCGTCGCCGGGCTGACGCTGATCTGCGGCAGGTCGCCGGTCAGATCCATGCCGAAGCTCTGGCCGAAACCGACATCGCGGAAGATATCGAGGCGATCATAGATTTGCCGCGAATCGACGCGCTGCAGCGAGCCCTTCAGCGACAGGTGGCTGTCCTGGGGTGCCCAGGCGAACGACAGCGAGTAATCGCGCGTCCGCGTGTTGCTCTCGACGAACCCCTTGTTACCGCTGCTGTTGACCGACCCGCCCGTCGGGGCGAACGTGCCGGTGTCGCGGTTGAAGAGCGCGTTCGTCTTCGTCAGCAAACCATTGCTGTCGAAACTGCTGCTTGCCGGATCGACCGCCAGAGTCTGCGAATCGAGCTGCGTACCGTAATCGCTCGACTGGCTCTTGTAGCGCGACTGGAAGAAGCTGCCGGTGAAGGTCAGGCTGTCCGACGGGGCCCATTGCGCCGCGCCGTAGATGCCGTAGCGTTTGTACTGGAACGCCTCGTCGCCATACGCGAAACCGCTGGGCACGTAGCGCTCGTTGCCGTCGCTGAGCTTGGTCTTGAAATAGGGGCTGACGCGGATGAACTGCGACAGCGAGCTGAACTGGCTGAACGCGACGTCGCCAAGCAGGCCGATCCGGCCGATCGGGGTGTCGAACGAGTCGGTGACCAGCACCGATCCCGACGGATCGGCCTTGTTCGCCATGTCGCCCAGCGCGAGTTCGCCGGTACCCGCGACGTGGAACTTGCCGTTGAAGTCGAATGGCAGCTTGGTGCGCAGATCGATCTGGCCGCCGGTGCCGCCCTCGATCAGGTCCGCCGTCGACGCCTTGTAGACGTCGACCGCCGACATCAGTTCGGGCGTCACGTCGCTCCACAGGATCGCGCGACCATTGTTAGCGCTAAAGATCTCGCGGCCATTGAGACGCGAGGCCACACCGGTCAGGCCGCGTACCTGCACGCCGGACCCCTGGACCGAATAATGATCGGGATCGCCGAGTGCGGCAAAGCGGACGATCGACACGCCCGAGACGCGCTGCAGAACTTCGGTGATCGAGTTGTCCGGCAGCTTGCCAGCGTCGTCGGCAACGACGGAGTCGACGATGGTCTCGCTGCGACGCTTGCGCTCGTCCGCGGCTTCGAGCGCGGCGCGACGACCCGTGACGACGATATCACCGTCCGCCTGGTCTGCTGCCGAGTCCCCGACACCCTGCCCCGGTGCCGCGGCCTGGGTCGTGTCAGGCGATATGGCCTGCGTCTCGGCTTGCGCCCAGGCAGTTCCGCTAATGCCGGCTGCGAGCAGCGCCGCCACGGACACACCGGCGCGCATTGCAGCAAAGCTATTCCGGCGCCGATCCGAATCGGTAACAAACGCGCTCATTAGATCCTCCCCCATTTCCGCGACCTCATTTTGGAGGTTGCACCCCTGACGACGCACCTTATCAAGACGGCGCTTGCTGCCTTGTTAGCGATATCAGTTTTATCGGACAATTGAATTTTTCGTCATTTCGTTGATGCGGGTTGATTGGCCCTACCGACATGCATCTGACCGTTGCCAAGTTGTTCATCGACCTGCCGCCCCTGCCCTCCTGTTCAATGAAACCCGGAGGAACTCTGCCTGCCATTGCGGACATCCCGCTTCTGGCGCTGTTCCACTTCGCGGACCGGATCACAGTGGCCGTGGACGGAACGCCCGGCTGCTGCCGGCCGAGTTGGGTGGCCTAGTCTGGGTTCCCCACCCGTTCTGCCGTGTCGCAAGCCGGCGGCGATCCCGAGCCCTGCTCCGAACCGCAGGAACGCTTCGGCCTGATCGGCAACGATGCGAAGGTAGTCGCGATGCTCGCCCGGTCGAGCGCGCTGCGCAGGTGCGAGAGATCGTCGGCGAACGAGGGAGGACGACACGCTCGGCCAACTCGTCCCACCGCCACGATCAGCGACCTGTTCCCGATCGCGGCGGTCCGGATGACGAGGTTCGATACCGCGGCCGGATTGTTCGGCAAGGGCAGGCTGGCCGACGAACTCTGCATCACGGTCCCCACGCTGAACTTCAACATCAACAGGGACCGCGGCGAGTCCGACCCGAACATTCCAGACGTTGCTGCCGCACGCAGGTCCCGCGGCGAGCAGCTTCCCGCCCACGCCCGCAAGCTGCGCGAGGCGAAGTTGCTGCAGTTTGCCAAGCGTGAGGCCAATCGCTCGCCCAAGCCAACGCGTCCCTGCTGACCGACGCGATCGCCGACTATCAGATCGCAGGGGGGGGGCAACACGCGCGCCTCCGCCAACACGATTGCGAGCCGCCTTGCCCACGTCGTTGAATTTCTCGATGCAGAGGGGGCCTTCGGTGTCGAAGGGCGGTTTGGCCATGCCAGGACGTGCGCGATGGCATGCGCGCCGGTGTTCGTTCACGCGTTCCGAACCCGATCACAGCAGCACCCTATCGAATGGCGAAACGGTAAAAGCCAGGGCACCGTTTCACGCGCCCGCTCGCCAGCAGCGACCGAGGCCTTGATCGCACAACTCATCGCGCCACTGAATCACGCGGCCAATGCCAAGCCGCCTCGCTCGGACAAACGACCAATCTACAAACCCCTCCCCGCCCGCCAGGTGCAGCGCAAGCGACGCACCCGGATCCGGGATCGCAGAACTGGCACAGATGCTTGCCTATGCAGCCGAGCCGGGTCGCCAGCGCGGATCGCTGCACGCATTCTTGATCGCGTCGATCTGCACGCTCGCGCGCCCTGGCGCTGTTGTAGACATCAACGTCGCGCCCGATCGGGAGCAGTGGTGGCCGGGCGCCCCGACGATCGACCTGAACCCCCAGGGAAGAACGCAGAACAAGAAGCACCGTGCACTCGTGCCCGTTCTGCCAACGCTCGATCGCTGGCTGCGCGCTGAATACGCGACGTTCATGAATCTGGAACCGGCCGCCCGCCCGGGCCGCGGCTGGCTCGTCAATTATCACGGGCGCCCGGTGCAAGATGTCGACCGGGCTTGGGACACCATGCTCACGACGCTCGAAATGCCGAAGGGCCGCGAGTGGCGGTCCTATCTCCTGCAACACAGCCTCGCGACGCTCGCTCGGAACCGCGGCGCCACGAAATGGGATCTCGAAGGCTTCATGGGCCACAGCGACGGCAGCCAGACCGAAGTCTACGCGATCGGCGAATTTCCCAGCATCGTCACTGCACTAACCGGCATTCTGGCCGACCTTGAGAAGCTCGCCCCCGGTGCAATGCACCGAAGTCGCACCAAACAGGAAAACGCAGCAGCGCAGATCGGAGTGACAAAATGTAAGTTAAACCAAGAATTTGTCGCTTATAAAAATGGTGCCCTACAATGGACAAAGCTGAGCAATCAGATCATTGGATGATTTCGGTCAGTCGTCAGTGTTATAAGGGTAGACGCTATGTTATGGGTCCTCGAGATTCCTGCGAATCCAACTACCGCCGTTCAGCCCGTCGCGTCGCGCAACGCTTCCAATGTAGCCAGCTTGACCGGGTCGTCAGCCGCAAGAGCATCTTCAAGATAGTAGCCATAAGATATGTTGCGCACCACTTCTTGCGCCTCGCCACTATATTCCTCGGCTATGATGGGAAACGCGTTCACGAGCTCACGGAGAAATCCTTTGTCCATTTCTTGAAGATGGCTAGCCAAGGCTTCCATCATCTTCACGGCGGTGTCAGGGTTAAGTTCCTCGTCGCCGGTCAGTTCGAGGAACACGGCATACTCCGCGATAATTTCTGCAACCTGCATAGCGATCATGGCTTCAGAACCTTTACGTGGATGTTCGTGATGCTCATCTGCTTGAGCAGTTTCAGTGCCTTGGTTTTCTCGACAGGCGTAGGGACCTCCCACGTCCCGATCAGACGGTGTTGTGCTAATACCTCAGACTGCCGCAAAATCTGGGCCCGCGAACGAGGCCTGTTTACGACAGCCCATTTCGGTCGACCATATAATCGCCCTGAATGCCGTCAAACTTCACCGGCCGCTTAGAACCGTTGGGCATCGTCCGCATCAACGTTGGCGCCTGACCGGCGCGCGCGCCGGGCGCCGAATCGTTATAGGGTTTCCAAGGCTTTTTTAACTTGGTCGTCTCCTTGACCCAGCCAATTTGCGGCGGGTCAAAGGTTATACGCGGCCTCGCGATAGCAAGTCGGCGCAATGCGGCAGCCTTGGAGAGCGCCGCCCCCGGCGCTACCGCCAGTGCGACGTTCCCAGCAACCTTTCCTGTAGCGCGACCGATGTCCCGCGCCGAGGCGTTGGCAACGGCGCTTACCGCGCGGGAGGCCTGGATATGGGCCGGGGTATCCTCAGCAGTGATTGCGGTGTCGATCATGGCCGCGATGCCACGGCCGGCGCTGCGAACAGTCGTTACCGGGTTTGTTGTTAGCGCAACATGGACTCCCGTCACGGTTCCTTCCCCAACATCATACAGTCCCTGACCGACGCCACCAACAAATTCGGCGACGGGGTTCGGCTGACCACCGGGCCGCGCTCCCGGGATCCGCGTGGACTGCACCTTGGCCGACCTGCGTTCTACCGATTTCGGGTCGTCGCCCGTGAGCGGTCGGGCGCGGGGCGCTTCAGCCTTTGGCGGTTTTGCGGTCCGCGACGTATGATTATCCCCGAGGCTTGGAGCGCGACCGCTCCCAGAACGCACACGATCGTTTCTGGCGCTCGTCGTATCGGTTTGGGTCGATCCATCATGGCGCCCCGCGCCTGCAAATGTAAACCGGCCGTCCGCCGGATCATGCCATGGGTTGAATTTGAGTTCGAGACGGTCAGGACCTAGCGCCGATGGCACCATGCCCGTCCGTAGCCACCGTGAAAATGCGGTTCGCTTACTGGTGCCTGATGCCTGGACCATGCCACCCCCCGCCTATTGCTGCGGTGAGAACATCTGAGCAACATTATCCTGCAGGTCCAGCGCAACGCGAGCAAATCTTAAAATCCGCCCCGCTCGTCCGCGCTTCTGTAGTATGGTGCCGCTTACAGGACTCGAACCTGTGACCCCCGCATTACGAATGCGATGCTCTACCAGCTGAGCTAAAGCGGCCCGACGACGGAAACATCCTGTCGAGGGGGCGGCAATTAACAGCGGTTTTGCGGGCTGACAAGCGGTTTGCGAATTTACCCGGTGTTTACCAAGCGTCGTGCACAACCGGCGCGACGGTACGGGGATCCTTGGGCATGACGATGGCACGCAGCGGAGATGGCGGACACGCCGCGGGGGCAGACAGTCTCGCGCTCGCCGGCGCCCGGCACGCGCTCCACGCGGACGGTGTGCCGCATGAGACGCTCGGCGCGGATTCGACCGATGCGGGCGTCAACGACGTGATGTTCGATCTCGGCGGCGACGAGCGCCGGATGCATGTGCGCGCCTATAATCACTGGGTGTCGCTGCTGGACGGGCGCCCCTATCCCTCGATCGCGAACCTCGAACCCGAGACGATCACCGATTTCGGGCCGCACAGCGTGCTGCTCGATTTCAGCCACGGCATGGGCGATCCGAAGATCGCCTATCTGGGCCGTGCGCTGCGCGAGGAATGCGGGCTGGAGGGGCCGATCGCGACGATCGCCGACGTACCGAGCCGCTCGCTGCTGTCGCGACTGACCGACCATTATCTGCAGATCATCGCCAACCGCGCGCCGATCGGCTTCGAGGCGGAATTCGTCAGCAGCCGGGGGCGCACGACGCTGTACCGCGGGATCCTGATGCCGTTCGCATCGGGCGGCACCACGATCGACTTCATCTATGGCGTGATCAACTGGAAGGAGCTGGCGGACGCCGACATGCAGGCGACGCTGGTGGCCGAGCTCGACGCCGCCGTCCGCGCGACGCCGCAGCCTTCGGGCGCGATCGCGCAGGTCTGGGCCGATGGTCCGAGCAGCGGTTTCGAAAGCGCCGCGCCGCCGGTGCAGGAGCTGGTGCTCGACTCCCCCCTGCCCTCCCAAATGCTGCCGTCGGACGCGCTGCCGACCGGGCCGCTCGGCGAGCAGCTGGCGATGGCCCGCGAAAGCGCGGCGCACCTGCGTGCCGCCGAAGCGCGCAGCCGCGCCGCGCTCGATCGGGCATTGAGCCGGGCGCATGACCTCTGCGTCGCGGCCATGTGCGAGCGCGATGACTATGCCGCGATGCTCGCCGCCGCGTGCCTGCCGCAGGAGACGGTCACGCCGTTGCAGATCGTCACGCTGGTCTTCGGTCACACGATCGACGCCGCGCGGCTCGCGACGTTCGCCGAGGTGTTGTCGCATGCGCAGCGTCACCAGGTGCCCGTCGGTGGCTTGCCGAGCTTTCTGCAGAGCTATGACGGCGACCTGAGCGCGATTGCAGTGGCCGAACGCGCCGCGGCTTAGGTGCGCTGCAGCATATCCCTTCGCACCTGCCACAAGCCTTGAGATAGGCGAACGGCGAGCGCATAGGCCCCAATCTATGGCGAACCAATCGTTGAAGACGCTCACCGAAACCCTTGCGGGCCGGTTGACCGAACGGGCCCTTCCGGGCGAACTGAAAGACTTCGGTCCGAGCGAGGTCGCGCAAGCTGCGGCGTTCGTTGCGGCGACCGCGGCGCACCGCAGCGACGGTGCGCCTGCGATCGCGATCGAGCCGATCAGCGCGGACGATACGCGGCGGCGTATGCGCCTCGCGATCATCAACGACGACATGCCGTTCCTGGTCGATTCGATCGCTGCGGCGATCGGCGTGCAGGACATTGCGGTCGATCGGATCATCCATCCCGTCGTCCGGACGACACGCGCGCCCGACGGCACGCTGCACGCGATCGACGCCGACGGCCATGGTGCCGGCCGCCCCGAATCGATGATCTATCTGGAGATGGAGCGCGCCGATGCGCGTGACCGTCGCGGACTGATCGAGGATCTGACCGCGGTACTCGCCGATGTCCGCGCGGCGGTAACCGACTGGCGCGCGATGCAGGCCGCGCTCGACGACGACATCGCGATGCTCCCCGAGGGCGAGGGTGCGGCGCTGTTGCAGTGGTTCCTGAACGGGCACCTGACGCTGCTCGGGCACCAGATCTGGCATCGTGACGGCAGTGGTCGCGCGGCGCTGGGCATTGCGCGCAACGAACACCGCGTTCCGATCCTCGCGGCCGCGTCGCGCGCGCTGGCGATCGAGTGGTTCGAGGCGGGTAATGATTCGCCGCTGTTGCTCAAGTCGAACCTGATCTCGACCGTGCACCGCGCGGTGCCGCTCGACCTCGTGGTCGTGCCGGTCATGGAGGGCACGACGGTCGCAGGTCTGTCGATCTACAGCGGATTGTGGACCAGCGCCGCGCTGGCCGCGATGCCGCGCGACGTGCCGGTGCTGCGCACGCGGCTGGCGGCGATGAAGGCGAAGTTCGGCTTCGACCCGCGCGGTCATGCCGGCAAGGCGCTGACGCATGCGTTCACGGCGCTGCCGCACGATCTGGTGATCGCATTCGCCCCTGCCGCGCTCGAGGATCTGGCGCTGACCGCGATGAGTCTGGCGGATCGGCCGCGGCCGGCGCTCGTGCTGGTCGAATCCCCGCTGGGTCGTCACCTGTTCGGGTTCGTCTGGCTGCCGCGCGACGACGTCACCACCAGCCGGCGCGTCGCAATCGGCGACATGCTCGCGGAGGCGGCGAATGCCAGCATCCTGAACTGGTCGATCGCGCTGGAGGACGGCGAGGTCGCGATGATTCGCTACACGCTCGATCTGCGCGGCGACGGGCGGATGCCCGAGGTCGCACCGCTGGCGCTGCGGTTGCAGCGGATGGTGCGCGGCTGGGTGTCGGACGTCGAGGCCGCGCTGGTCGAGACGTTGCCGCCGCCGCGTGCGGCGCGCCTGGCGCTCAAATGGGCCGCCGCATTCCCGCAAAACTATCGCAACCTCAGCACGCCCGCCGAGGCCGCCGAGGATATCCAGCGTATCGCCGCACTGACCGATACCGATGGACGCGGCGTGCGCCTCGTCCCGGGTGAGGCCGGCGCCGATCCGCAGCTCAAGATCTACAAGCTGGGCGGCGCGCTGCCGCTGTCCGACGCCGTGCCGGTGCTGGAGAATTTCGGTTTCCGCGTGATCGGCGAGCTGCCGACACGGTTGCGCGACGACAGCATTCCGTTCGTGCATGATTTCGTGCTCGAGGCGAATGCCGCTGCGCAGCAAAGCGATGCCAGCATCCTCGAGGGCGCGATCGCTGCGGTACTGGAGGGCGCGGCCGAGAACGACGCGTTCAACCGGCTGATCGTCGAACTCGGCATGCGCCCCGACGCCATCGTGCTGTTCCGCGCGTGGTTCCGCTATCTGCGCCAGGCAGGGCTTCCCTACGGGCTGACCACCGTCGTCGATGCACTCCGCCGTGCACCCAAGGTCGCGGCGGCGCTGATCGCGCGCTTCACGGCGGTCCATCATCCGGATCATCCGGGCAACGCGATCGAGGCGGACCAGGCGATCGAGACCGGGCTCGACGCGGTGTCGGCGATCGACGACGACCGCATCCTGCGCGCCTATCGCAACCTGATCGCAGCGACGCTACGCACGAACGCGTTTGCACCCGCCGCGGCGGAAGCGCTCGCGTTCAAGCTCGACAGCCATCTGATCCCGGGCCTTCCCGCGCCCGTGCCTTGGCGTGAGGTGTGGGTCTATTCGCCGCGGGTCGAGGGAATCCATCTGCGTGCCGGCCCGGTCGCGCGCGGCGGCCTGCGCTGGTCCGATCGTCGCGACGATTTCCGTACCGAGATCCTCGGGCTGATGAAGGCGCAGCGCGTCAAGAACGCGGTCATCGTGCCGACCGGCGCGAAGGGCGGCTTCTATCCGAAACAGCTCCCCGCCCCGTCGAACCGCGACGCGTGGCTGGCCGAGGGGACCGAGAGCTACCGGATCTTCATCCGCACCTTGCTGTCGATCACCGACAACATCGTCGAGGGCAAGGTCGTGCACCCGGACGGCGTGACGATCCTCGACGGCGAGGACCCGTATTTCGTCGTCGCGGCGGACAAGGGCACCGCGACGTTCAGCGACGTGGCCAACGCGCTCGCACTTGAACGCGGCTATTGGCTGGGCGACGCGTTCGCGAGCGGCGGCTCGGTCGGCTACGACCACAAGGCGATGGGCATCACCGCCAAGGGCGCGTGGCTCAGCGTCCAGCGCCACTTCGCCGAGCGTGGTCTCGACGTGCAGAGCGAGAGCATCACCGTCGTCGGCTGCGGCGACATGTCGGGCGACGTGTTCGGCAACGGCATGCTGCTGTCGAAGACGCTGAAGGTCATCGCGGCGTTCGATCACCGCCACATCTTCCTCGATCCCGATCCCGATCCGGCCGCAAGCTGGACCGAGCGCAACCGCATGTTCGCGCTGCCGCGGTCGAGCTGGGCGGATTACGACGCCACGCTGATCTCGAAGGGCGGCGGCGTCTTGGCGCGCACCGACAAGAGCGTGAAGCTGTCGAAGCAGGTGCAGGCCGCGCTCGGCATAACGGCGAGCGAGATGGAGCCGGGCGCGCTGATCTCCGCGATCCTGAAGGCGCCCGCCGACCTGCTCTGGTTCGGCGGCATCGGCACCTATGTGAAGGCCTCGTCGGAAGCCAATGTCGCGGTCGGCGATCCGGCCAATGACCGGTTGCGCGTCAATGCCGAGGATCTGCGCGTCATCGCGATCGGCGAGGGCGCGAACCTGGGCGTCACGCAGGCCGCGCGTATCGCGTTTTCGGCGCGCGGTGGGCGGATCAACACCGACTTCATCGACAATTCGGCGGGCGTCGACTGCTCGGATAACGAGGTCAACATCAAGATCGCGCTCAACCGCGAGATGATCGAGGGCCGCCTTGCTTATGAGGATCGCAACACGCTGCTCGCCAGCATGACCGACGACGTCGCGCACCTCGTGCTGGAGGACAATCGCCTCCAGACGCTGGCGCTGTCGATCGCCGAGGCGGACGGCGCGGTGGCGATGCCGAGCTATGTCCGCGTGATCGAGATCTTCGAAGGCGCCGGGCGGCTCGACCGGGCGGTCGAGGGGCTCGCATCGAACGACATCCTGCTGCGGCGCGGCCAGGACGGACTGGGGCTCACGCGGCCCGAGCTCGCCGTGCTGCTGGCGACCGCCAAGCTCACCTTGCAGGATGCGATCGAGCATAGCGGTATCGCGGTGGACGACGCGCTGAAGCCCGATCTTCACGCCGCCTTCCCCGCCGCGATGCGCGAGCGGTTCGAAACGGCAATCGACGAGCACCGGCTGCGGCCCGAGATCGTCGCGACCAAGCTCGCCAACCGGATCGTCAACCGATTGGGCATACTCTACCCGTTCGAACTGGCGGAAGAGGAAGGCGCGGCGATGGGCGATATCGCGGCGATGTTCGTCGTTGCCGAGCGCCTGTTCGACCTGCCGACGCTATGGGCGGAGATCGAGACCGCGGTGATGCCCGAGGCGGCGCGCATCGCGCTGTTCGACGAGGTGGCCGTCGCAACGCGCTCGCAGATCGCCGATCTGTTGCGCGTGTCGGCGCCGGGCACCGCGCCGGGCGAGGTGATGGCGCGGCTCGCCAAGGGGATCACGCAGCTCGATCGCCAGACCGCGGCGTTGCTGCTCGAAGAGGCCAATGCGCAGAGCAGCCGGATCGCCGGACAGCTCGAGGCCGTCGGCGCACCGGGCGACCTGGTGCGCAAGGTCGTGCGGCTGTTCGAGATGGATGGCGCCATCGGGCTCGCCGATCTCGGCGAGCAGATGACGCTCGACGAGGCGGTTCTCACCC
Source organism: Sphingomonas aurantiaca (assembly GCF_003050705.1). Lineage (GTDB taxonomy): Bacteria > Pseudomonadota > Alphaproteobacteria > Sphingomonadales > Sphingomonadaceae > Sphingomonas > Sphingomonas aurantiaca. Next base: position 142,983 of record NZ_QAOG01000001.1, read on the forward strand.
GCGCGTTCACGCATCTCGGGCAGGCGCTGGGGCTCGACTGGGCGCAGGCGAATGCCGCGCGGATCAGCCCGACCGATCCGTGGGAGCGGCTCCTGATCGCGGGCCTCGCGCGCGATTTCCAGCAGCTGCGGCTGGAGTTCCTCGCACGACGCGGCGCGCAGGATCCTCAGGGGGCCGTCGACGCATGGCTGACGGCCAACGCAACGCGCGTGGCACAGTTCAAGGCGGTCATCGACCGCGCGCGTCATGCCGCCGTGCCGAATGCGGCGATGCTGGCGCAGATCGCCGGCCAGGCCCGGGTCCTGCTGGGCCGGTAACCCCTGAACCCCTCTCCCCTGCGGGGAGAGGGAGGGGCCCGCACGCGCTTGCGTGTGGGAGGGTGAGGGGCATGAGGCGCGGGACGCGAATCCCACACCCCCTCACCCTCCCGTCGCCTACGGCTCCTCCTTCCCTCTCCCCGGCGGGGAGAGGGACATGCGTTACGCCCGCACCGCGCGCTTCGCCGCCAGCTCCGCCTTCCACCCCCGCGCACGCCACCACATGATCACACCGGTCACCGCCAGCACCGCGGGCAGGATCCCCCCGAGGAAGATGATCACCTGCCACAGCGCACCCATGTCGGTGCCGTCGTGGATCCGTCGCATCCACCGCGCCACGCCCGTCTGCGGCCGTGCGGGGGCGGCCGTCGCGCCGCCGGTGTCGTCGGCGATCTTCACCCCGACCGGCGTGTCGCCCCGCACGAACGTGACGGTCCAGTCGGCGCTGAGATCGGTCGGCCACGTCACGCTGCGAAGCGGCGCACCGCCGGCGAGCGAGCGCGCCTTGCCGATCGCCACGGCAAGCGGCTGCCCGGGCTTTGCGAGCGGCTTCGCGCGCATCATCGCGCCGCGATCGGGACCCCCGCGCGGCCGCGACGCCTCGCCGGTGATCTTGCCGAAGAATTGTGGGAACGAGATCCACGCGCCGGTCAGCGACAGCACGAACAACGGCAGCGCGATCCAGAAGCCGAACAGATGATGCAGGTTCGTATCGGCGTTGCGATGGCGCCTATACCGCAGCCCGCGCGTCCATTTGCCGATCGTCGGCCACCACAGCCACAGCCCGGTGAAGCACGATATCATCATCGCCACGCCGATCCAGCCGACGATCGACCGCCCGACGCCGGGCAGCTGGAGGCTGCCGTGCAGCACGTGGAGGAACCGCACGAGCCCGCCGCTCGACGCCGACACCTCCAGCACGCGCGCGGTCGGCGGGTCGAGATACACCATCGTCCGCTGCGGCGGCCCCGGCCGCTTGGGCGCGCTCCCCGCAGCGGCAGCGGCGACCACGACCGGCCCGCCATCCTCGGGCATGGTCAGCTGTGCGATCCGCTCGCCATGCTTCAACCGGGTCATTGCTGCTGCGACATAGACATCGGGCTCCAGCACGGTCGTGCCCGACACCGCATAGCGGGTCGGATCGACGATCCGGTCGAGCGCATCATGCCACACCAAAGCCGCGCCGCTGAGCGACAGCGGAATGATCAGGATCGCCAAGATCAGCCCGATCCACTTATGGACCTGGAACCACGCCCTGCGCATCGCCAGCTTATTCATCGATTATTCCCCCGTTCGTGGAGCGTGGCATGGCGGGCCTACGCAAGTCCATCCATCCCCTATCCCTGCGCGCTCAGACATCGGCCCAGCGGCGCAGCAGATTATGATACACGCCGGTCAGCCGCACGGTCGCCGGATCGCCCTGCCCCTGTGCCGCCGCGACCGCCTGTACGCCTTGGTCGAGATCGAACAGAATGCCGCGCACACCATCGTCGCGCACCATCGACTGCAGCCAGAAAAACGACGCGACGCGCACGCCGCTCGTCACCGGCGCGACGCGGTGCAGGCTGGACGCGGGATAGAGCACCATGTGCCCCGCGGGCAGCTTGACCGATTGCGGCCCGAACCGATCCTCGACCACCAGCTCGCCGCCGTCATAGCTGTCGGGATCGGCGAGGAAGAGCGTCGCGGACAGATCGCTGCGGATGCGGAAATCGGAGCCGCGCTTGATCCGGACCGCATTGTCGACGTGCAACCCGAAATCCTGCCCGCCGGCATAGCGGTTGAACAGCGGCGGAAAGACCTTCAGCGGCAGCGCGGCGGCGACGAACAGCGCCGACTGGCCGAGCGCATCGAGGATCATGCCGCCCGCCTCCCGTGCGGCCGCGCTGTCCTCCGGCAATTGTTCGTTGCGCTTGGCCAGCGCGCTTTGCGGGCCCGAGGTCGCGTTGCCGTCTATCCAGTCGGCCGCGTCGATCAGCGCGCGGATCCGGGCGACGCCGGCGGGATCGAGCACGTCGGGGATCGCGATCAGCACGACGCCCCCTCCCGTAACGCCGCGACGCCGCGCGTGCGCAATGCCGGGATCGCGCTGGACGTGAGCCACGCCTCGGCCTTGGCGAGAAACGCCGCATTCCCGCGCTGCCCCGCCTGTTGCAGCCACCCCAATGCCATCTCGATCTCCCCCGCAGCACCAAGCATCCGCGCGTGATTGAAACAGCCGCGGAAATCGCCGCCCTCCGCCGCCCGGGCGTAACAGTCCGCCGCGCGGTCCAGATCGCGATCGCACGCCCACCCGTCTTCGGCAAAGCTCCCGACGAAGTTGAGCGCCTTCGCACTCGCGAGCCCCGAGTCCATCGCCACTACCTTCTCCAGCCATGCCCGCGCCGACTGCTTGTCCTCGGCGACGCCCTCACCCAGCGCGAGCAAGGTCGCGTAATTGTACATTGCCCAATCCAGCCCGCGCTCCGCCGCGATCCGGTAGCATTGGGCCGCTCGCGTCTTGTCGACCCGCGTACCCCAGCCAAGATCGTAGCAGCGCCCGACCATGTTGAGCGCCATCACGTGATGTTGGGCAGCCGCCTTCGTAAACCAGCCGAGTGCGCCGACCGGATCGGCGGCGACGCCGATGCCGTCGAGCAGCATCTGCCCATAGACCGCCTGCGCCTCCGCGATGCCCGCGTCCGCTGCCTCGCGCACGAACGCCGCGCGCTCCGCCGGAGTCCCGGAGAGGCGCGCGGCGATGGCGTCGGGCGTGAGCGTATCGATCGCCGTCATCCCCATCAGAAGCGCAAGTTCACCGTACCGAAGACCGTCCGGCCCGCCGCAATCGACGCATAGTGGTTGGTGAAGGTCTGCGTGAAATAGGTCTTGTTCGTCAGATTCTGTGCGTTGACGCTGAGGTCGATAGTGTCGGTCAGCTTGTAGCTCGCGCGTGCATCGAACCGCCAGTAATCGGGGATGCTGCGCGTCAGAGTTTTGGTCGCCGCATTGACCGAGACGACGCCCGCCGCGGTCTGCGTCGCGGTCCGGTTGTCGGCATAGCCGCCGATCTGCTCGTCCATGTACAGCGCCGTACCGCCGATTTGGAGCCGCTTGGTCACGTCGATATTGGTCGTCGCGGTGAAGCTGTTCCTTGCGGTTTGCGGCACCTGCTTGCCGGTGTTGACCGACACGACGCCGATGGTCCGGGCGGGCTGGATGACGGTCGTCACGCCGTTCGCGGTCGTGGAGATCGCGGGCGCGGTCAGCGTCGTGAAGCCGCCGTCGATGATCTTCGGATCGAGATGCGTGAACCCGCCGAACACGGTCCAGCCGGGCAGGATCGTCCCGCTGACGTTGAACTCGACACCGCGGATCCGCGTCTCGCCGATGAACGACGCGGTGTTGGTGTCGTCGAGCACGCGCGCGTTGGAAATGTCGGTCTGGAACACCGCCGCGCCGAGCTGGAGCTTTTCGCCGAACAGGCTCGCCTTGGCCCCCACCTCGTACGACTTGGTCTTTTGCGGCTTCAGCAGGCTGAGCGTCGCGACCGTGATCGAATTATCCTCGCGGCCTTCGCCGAGCAGGCTGTTGGGCGGCGTCGCGGCGGTCGCATAGCTCGCATACAGGCTGGTCTCCGACGTCGGCTTGAAGACGAGGCCGGCCTGCCAGTTGAACAGATTGTCGACGCGATTGACCTTGGTCTGCGTCGCACCCGGCAGCGTAATGGTGGATTCGAACCGGTCGTACCGCGCGCCGAGGTTCAGGATCAGCGCGGGCATCAGCGTGATCGAATCGAACGCGTAGACCGCCTTGGTGTTCGCGTCGTTCTGCGTCTCGGTCGCGGGCGTGCCCTTCACGATCGGGGTCGCCGTCGTCGACGTGTCGCTCGTATAGTTGACCCACGGCGCATACGGGTTCGGATCGAACAGGCTGACGCAATAGGAGCGCGCGATCGTCGCGGTGTTGCAGCGTGGCGAGATCGTCGATCCATTGGCCGACACGAACGTGCCGCGCCGGGTCTTCTCCCACGAAATCTCGGTACCCAGCGAGAAGCTGTGCTCGATCCCGCCCGTCGCGAACTTGCCGTAGAGATCGGTCTGGTCGACGATGCTCTCGCTATAGCCGTAGCGCGTGTTCCCGCGCGTCCAGACATAGCCGCTGCCATAGACGTTGCCCTGGCTGTCGTCGGGCAGCGTGAAGATATAGCTTTGGTCGCTGTGCGTGTAGCGCGCGGTGTTGCGCAGCGTGATGCCGCCGAAATCATGCTCGACGCGGATCGTCGCCTGGTTGGTGGTCGCATCGCGGAAATCGCGCGCCGCCAGCCCGTAGAAGTTTTTCCGCGAGACGTAGCCGGTCTGGCCGCCCGCCGTCGTGACGGTGCCGAGCGCGGGCTGCGTCGTGACGTTGCCCGTGCCGGGATGGTTGGCGATCGTGTAGAGATACGGGATGCCGCTGTCGGGCAATTCCGAGCTCTCCATGTGATAGAAGCTCGCGGTCAGCCGCGTCGGCGTGCCGAGCCCGACCGCGAACGACGGCGCGATCCCCCAGCGCTTCTGCCAGATCGCATCGCGGCCTGCGACGTCCTGATCGTGCCACATGCCCTCGATACGAAGGGCGGCGGTGTCCGAAACCTTCAGGTTCACGTCGCCGGTGACGCGCTTATAGTCCGCCTCGCCGTAGCTGGCGCTGAGCGATCCGAAGGTATCGAGCTGCGGCAGGCGCGGCAGGACGTTGATCGTGCCGCCTGCGGAGCCGCGCCCGCCGAGCGTCGAATCCGAGCCTCGAACGATCTGGACCGAGTCGACCGCGAACACTTCGCGCGTCTGCGCGGCGAGGTCGCGGACGCCGTCGACATAGATGCTACCCTGGCTGTCGAACCCGCGGATGAACGGGCGATCGCCGATCGGATTGCCGCCCTCCGCCGCGCCGAATGTGATGCCGGGCACCGTGCGCAGCGCGTCGGCGAGGCTGTTCGAGCCGGTCTGCTCGATCACTTCCTTGGGCAGTACGATCACTGACCGCGGCGTGTTGACCAGCGGCGCGACCTGCTTCGGGCCTTCGTCGTGAATGCGCTGGCCGTTGACGAGGATTTCCTCGCGCTGCTGTGCATCGGTCACCGGCGCCGCCGCCTTGTCGGCATCCGCCGCATAGGCCGGCGCGGTCGCGAAGGCCCCGACGCAGGACAGAGCAAGGAACGCGGGCACGGAGGACGAACGCGGCAACGATGCGCGCGGCGACAATAGCGACATGGACAAACCCCTTTGTTCGTGAGGGGCTCGCTATTGAGAGTCGTTCGCACTGTCAACGCTAATGCGAGTAGTTCTCAACGGAAATTAATGAAGAGCCATGTTCTCAATGCGCTAGCAAGATTGGGCGGATCGTCCGCAACAATGCGGATCGCGTCGATCTCAGCGACAAGCGCCGACAGCGGCAGCGCGAGACGCGCGGCCGCCGCTTCGAGCGCCTGCCAGAAGACGGGTTCGAGGCTGATTGACGTCTGGTGGCCGGCGATGGTGATCGAGCGTTTGACGGGGCCGTGGAAGCCGCCGACTGGCGCTTCGATCACCGGTCGATCACTCGGTGTCGAACAGCGACGCGAGCTGTTCGATGATCGTGCCGCCAAGCTGCTCGACATCCATGATCGTCACCGCGCGCGCGTAATAGCGGGTGACGTCGTGGCCGATGCCGATCGCGACGAGCTCGACCGGCGACTTGCTCTCGATCCAGCCGATCACCTGGCGCAGATGCCGTTCGAGATACGAACCCGAGTTCACCGACAACGTAGAATCGTCAACCGGCGCGCCGTCGCTAATCACCATCAGGATGCGACGTTCCTCGGGCCGCGCGACGAGCCGCGCGTGTGCCCACATCAAAGCTTCGCCGTCGATATTCTCCTTCAGCAACCCCTCGCGCATCATCAGCCCGAGCGAGTTGCGCGCACGCCGCCACGGCTCGTCGGCGCGCTTGTAGACGATGTGGCGAATGTCGTTGAGCCGACCCGGCTGCGGCGGACGCCCGGCGGCGAGCCACGTCTCGCGGCTCTGCCCGCCCTTCCACGCACGCGTCGTAAAGCCGAGGATCTCGGTCTTCACGCCGCAGCGCTCGAGCGTGCGCGCGAGGATATCCGCGCTGATCGCCGCGATCGAGATGGGTCGGCCACGCATCGATCCCGAATTGTCGATCAGCAGCGTGACCACGGTGTCGCGAAAATCGGTTTCGCGCTCCGCCTTGTAGCTGAGCGACAGCGTCGGGTTGACGATCACGCGCGCGAGGCGCGCCGCGTCGAGGATGCCCTCCTCCTGATCGAAATCCCATGATCGCGACTGCTGCGCCATCAGGCGGCGCTGCAAGCGGTTGGCGAGCTTCGACACGGTCGATTGCAGATGCACGAGCTGCTGGTCGAGATAGCCGCGAAGCCGCGCGAGTTCGTCCGCATCGCACAACTCGGTCGCGGCAATCACCTCGTCGAACTGCGTCGTCCACGGCTTATAGTCGAACGCGCCGCCCATGTCCGCGAACGGACGGTTCGGGCGGACGGGCTGCATCCCCTCCTCGCCGTCATCGCCAGGCTCGCCGTCGATGTCGTCCATCGACTCGTCGCTCTGCTCCTGCCCGTCGCTTTCCTCGTTCTGCTGCTCGGCCTGTTCGCCGCGCGCCTCGATTTCGCCCTGACCGTCCTCGCCCTGGTCGTCGCCTTCGTCGCCCTCGTCCTGCTGCTGCTCGTCAGTGCCCTCGTCCTCGGAGCCGCCTTCGTCGCTTTCCTCGGGGACCTGATCGCCTTCGACAAGTTCCAGCTCCTGCAGCATCTTCCGCGCAAGCCCCTGAAACGCCTTCTGGTCGTCGAGCGCGTACGCGAGCGCGTCGAGATCGGTCTTGCTCTCGATCCACTCACGCACCAGCGCGAGCCCGGGCGCGGCGATCGCGGGCGATTCCTGCCCGGTCAGCCGCTCGCGCACCATCAGGCCGAGCGCGGTCGACAGCGGCACCTCGTCGCGATTGCGCGCGCGCGTGATCGGGTCGGCGCGCAGCCGAACGTCGAGCGCGCGATCAAGATTGTCCGCGATCCCCGCATAGCCGCGCGACCCGAGCGCCTCGATCCGCGCGGTCTCGACCGAATCGAAAACCGCGCGTGCGACCGCCTCCGCCGGCGCGGCACGGTTGTGCAGCGCGATGTCGTGCAGCTTCAGCCGCAGCGCGAAGCCGTCGGCGAACCCACGCGCCTCCGCCACCTGCTCGGCCGGCAAGGCACGTGCCGGCATCGGCACCTTGATGTGCTTGCCGCTCTGCGTCGGCGCGTCCGCGGTGAAGGCGAGTTCGACCTCGGGCTCCTCCGCGATCGCGCGTGCCGTACCGGCCAGAACCGCCTTGAAGCGATCGAGAGGCGTTTCGTTGGCCAAAAGCTTACGCCTTACCCACCACGCTTTCGGGAAGGTCCTTGCCGAACACGCGCTGGTAATATTCCGCCACCAGCGGCCGCTCGGCCTCGTCGCACTTGTTGAGGAACGACAGACGGAACGCAAAGCCGACATCGCCGAAGATCAGCGCGTTCTGCGCCCAGGTGATGACAGTACGCGGGCTCATCACGGTCGAGATGTCGCCATTGACGAAGCCCTTGCGGGTCATGTCGGCGACGCGGACCATGTTCTCGACGACCTTTTTGCCGTCGGGCTTGTCATATTCGCCCGACTTGGCGAGCACGATCTGTGCCTCGACCTTGGCGGGCAGGTAGTTGAGCGTGACGACGATGTTCCAGCGGTCCATCTGGCCCTGGTTGATCTGCTGCGTGCCATGATACAGCCCGCTGGTGTCGCCGAGGCCGACCGTGTTGGCGGTCGCGAACAGGCGGAACCACGGGTTCGGGCGAATCACGCGGTTCTGGTCGAGGAGCGTCAGCTTGCCCTCGGTCTCCAGCACGCGCTGGATCACGAACATCACGTCGGGGCGCCCTGCGTCATATTCGTCGAACACCAACGCGGTCGGAGTCTGGAGCGCCCAGGGCAGCAGGCCTTCGCGGAACTCGGTGATCTGCTGGCCGTCCTTCAGGACGATCGCGTCGCGGCCGATCAGATCGATACGGCTAATATGCGCGTCGAGGTTGATGCGGATGCACGGCCATTTCAGGCGCGCCGCGACCTGCTCGATGTGCGTCGACTTGCCGGTGCCGTGATAGCCCTGGACCATCACGCGACGGTTGTGCGCGAAGCCGGCCAGAACGGCGAGCGTGGTGTCCGCATCGAAGACGTACGCCGGATCAAGATCGGGGACGCGCTCGTCTGCTTCGGAGAAGGCGGGCACTTCCATGTCGGAATCGATCCCGAACATCTCGCGCACCTTCACCATGCGGTCGGGGGCGTCGAGGATCGTGGTCTCGCGGCTGTCGGGCTGGGTATTCGGGATATCGGTCATGTTGGCCTCGTGTTCCCGGTAGCTCTAGGCCAAGCGCGGGCTGTTACTCAACCGCCGCTGTACGATTGGTCGGGCGATTGACCGGATGAGTTAGACGAACCGCTCGCCAGCGAAGCGGTTCCGGCAAGCGGATCGTGAAATATCGATCAGAGTAAGTATGGATCACATTCTCGATCCGTCACTTCAGCGAAGGCTGGGATCCAGAGCCGCGATCGTAGCGCGTCTTGGCTCTGGATCCCGGGTCGAGCCCAGGATGACGGTCAGGCGAACGCCGCGGCGCCCTTCAGGTGCTGGTATGCGGCGATCACTTTCTGCAACTCCGATTCGTGCGCACGGTCGCCGCCGTTGCGATCGGGATGATAGCGGCGAACGAGTTCGCTATAGCGTTTGCGCAGCGCGGTCCGGTCCGTATCCGTGCCGAGACCCAGGACGCGCAGCGAGCGCCGCTCGCCATCGGACAGCACGCGGCCGTCCTTGCGCGCCGCCGCCATCCGCTCGCCGAAACGTGCGCCGATCGCGTCGATCGGGTCGGCGAAGTCCGCCCATTTCGGCGGGGTGTCGCCGCCGCCATGCGCGAACGCCCGCGTCTCGCGCTCCCAGCCCGCCATCGGCCGCTGCGCATGATGGATCTCGTCCGCGGTCATCCCGTCGAAGAAATTATAGCCCGCGTTGAACGCGCGGACATGCTCGAGGCAGAACCAGCGGAACTGCGGTGGCCCGCTGTCGCTCGGCCCTTCCAAAGGCGGCGCGCGAAATTCGCCCGGCTCTTCGCAATCGCGCCACATGCAGACGCGCCCCGTCCCTTCCACACGGCCGTGAAACCGCGGGCTTGGTCGCTCTTTCCGCTCTTTTCGATCGTCGTCCGCCACCGGCTCCCCGCGCTTCCAAAACGGGCTATATAGGGCGCATGACAGACCTCGCCACCGGCTCCGTACAGGACCAGATCACCGCGCGCCTCACCACCGCGCTCAGCCCCACGCACCTGACGGTCGTCAACGAGAGCGGACTCCATGCCGGCCACATGGGCGACGACGGCACCGGCGAGACGCATTTCCGCGTCGAGGTGGAAACGCCGACATTCGAAGGCCTTAACCGCGTCGCGCGTCAGCGGCTCGTGAACCAGGCGCTTGCCGAGTTGTTGAGCACAAAGATCCACGCGCTTGCCATCAAGGCCCGCGCGCCTGGGGAGATTTGATGGCGTACAAGCTCTGGTACTGGCCGTCGATCCAGGGGCGCGGCGAGTTCGTCCGGCTCGCGCTCGAAGCCGCGGAGATCGCGTATGAGGATTGCGCGCGGACGGTCGGCGAAGAGGGTTTGCTCGCCGATCTGAACGACCGCACCGGTCGCACGCCGTTCGCGCCGCCCTATCTCGAACTGGACGGCCTGGTCATCGCGCAGGTGGCCAACATCCTGATGTATCTCGGCGAACGGCATTCGATCGCGCCGTCGACCATGGCCGACCGGCTGTGGCTCAACCAGCTGCAGCTGACGATCGCGGACCTCGTCGCGGAGGTCCACAACGTCCACCATCCGGTTGCGATGATGGACTATTACGACGACCAGAAGCCCGAGGCCGCGCGCGCTGCGAAGCAGTTCCGCGAGGAGCGCCTCCCGAAGTTCCTCGGCCATTTCGAGGATGCGGCGCAGGCAAATCCGGGCGATTGGCTCATCGACCACCGATGGAGCTATGCCGACACCTCGCTGTTCCAGATCGTCGAGGGGCTGCGCTACATGTTTCCGCGGCGGATGAAGACGCTTGAGCCGGAGTATCCCAATCTTAACCGCATACACGATCAGGTCGCCGAGCTGCCGGGGATCAAGGCGTATCTGAAAAGCGACCGCCGGATCGCCTTCAACACCGACGGCATCTTCCGCCACTATCCCGAACTGGACGCCGCATGAGTCTTGGCAGCCTCCTCATAACCAACACCTCCCCGGCGAAGGCCGGGGTCCAGTTGGGGGACAGGCATAACGATGGGCAGCCCGTCGCCACATCGACCTTTCCAACTGGACCCCGGCCTTCGCCGGGGAGGTGCATCGGGCTGTGAGAACCCCGCGCCCCGCCGCGCGCATCCTGCTGGTCGACGGCGAAGACCGCGTGTTGATGTTCCGCTTCACCCCCGACGATCGCCCGCCCTTGTGGTGCACGCCCGGGGGCGCGGTCGATCCGGGCGAGAGCTACGCCGCCGCCGCCCGCCGCGAACTCTGGGAGGAGGTTGGCCTCGACATCGACTGCGGCCCCGAGGTCGCGCAGCGGACGATCGACTTCCTGACCTTCGACGGCGTCGCGGTGACCGCCGACGAACGCTATTTCCGGATCGACGTCGACCGCTGCGAGGTGAAGGCGGGCAATCTCACCGAACAGGAGAAGCAACTGCTCGTCGGTCACCGCTGGTTTTCCCGAAACGACATCGCCGCGCATGACGAAACCATCTATCCAGCAGACCTGGTCGACCTTCTCGACGCCTCGGAACCTGCCAAGGGATAGCGCACATGCTCGATGATTTCGTCCTTCAGACCATCCTGCCCTCGACGCACGATCTCGGCGGGTTCAAGGTCCACCGCACGCTGCCGAACAAGGCACGGACGATGGTCGGCCCGTTCCTGTTCTTCGACCAGATGGGCCCCGCGCATCTCGAGGTCGGTTCGGGCATCGACGTCCGCCCGCATCCGCACATCAACCTGTCGACCGTCACCTATCTGTTCGACGGCGCGATCGACCACCGCGATTCGCTCGGCACGCAGGCGCGGATCGAGCCCGGCGCGGTCAATCTGATGACCGCGGGCCACGGCATCGTCCATTCCGAACGATCGCCCGGCGACGAGCGCGCCGGGGGGCCGACCTTGTCGGGGATCCAGACCTGGCTGGCGATGCCCGAAGCGGTCGAGGAGATCGATCCCGCGTTCGAGCATGTCACCAAGGCGCAGCTGCCGGTGATCGAGGCACACGGCGCGCGATCGCGGATCATCATGGGGAGCCTCTGGGGCCAGACCGCGCCGACCACCACCTATTCGGGGACGATCTACGCCGACATCGCGCTCGATCCGGGTGCGAGCGTGCCGATCGACGCGGCGGCGGAGGAACGCGCGATCTATCTCGCGATGGGCGAGGCGACGCTGGAGGGCGTGAAGCTGGAACCGCAGGTACTCTACGTCCTGCGGCCCGGCATATCGGCAACGCTCCGCTCGGCGACCGGCGGGCGCGCGATGCTGTGCGGCGGCGATGCGTTCACGACGCCGCGCCACGTCTGGTGGAACTTCGTCAGCTCGAACCGCGACCGGATCGAACAGGCCAAGCGCGACTGGAATGCGGGTAATTTCCCGAAGGTGCCCGGTGACGAAAAGGAATGGATCGAAATCCCCGCGGTCCCGAAGACGGTCAGCTACCCCTGACCCATCCTCCCCGCCAGGGGGAGGTGGATCGCGCCTTCTTCCCCCCTCCCGCTTGCGGGAGGGGTCGGGGGAGGGCATGATCAAAGGGCGGCGCGAGCGGGTAGGCCCTCCCCTAACCCCTCCCGCCAGCGGGAGGGGAATGATGACGGATCTGCAACGCATCGCACTGTCCACCGGCGTCTCGCTCGATGTCGCGATCACCGGGGATCCGGCGAACCCGCCCGTCATCCTCCTCCACGGCTTCCCCGAATCGCACCGCACCTGGCGCGCCATCGCGCCCGACCTGTCGCGCGATCATTATGTCGTCGCGCCCGATCAACGCGGGTTCGCGCGATCGTCGAAACCCGACGGCGTCGAGAGCTACACCCCCGACAATATCGTCGCCGACCTGATCGCGCTCGCCGATCACCTCAAGATCGACCGCTTCACGCTGGTCGGTCACGACTGGGGCGGCGCGGTCGCATGGATGGCGGCGTTGCGGCACCCTGAGCGTATCGCCAGGCTCATCATCATCAACGCGCCGCACCCGCTCGTCTTCCAGCGGACGATGTTCGACGACCTGGAACAGCGCGCTGCCAGCCAGTATATCCGCGCCTTCCGCAACCCCGATCTCGAACGGCATATCGAGTCGATCGGCCTCGAAACCTTCTTCGACACCAGTTTTTCCAAGCATGCGGACCTTGCCGCGATGGCCGAGGACAAGGCCGCCTATCTCGACGAATGGGGCCAGCCGGGCGCGATCACCGGCATGCTCAACTGGTACCGCGCGAGCGCGATCGTTGTACCCGCGATGGACGAGACCCCGCCCCGCCCCGCCTTTCTCGACGCACCCTTCCCGCCGATGCGGATGCCGGTGCTGGTCATCTGGGGCATGCGCGACACCGCGCTGCTGCCGAGCCAGCTCGATCTGGCCGACTATGTGCCCGAGCTTACGATCGAAAAGGTCGATGCGGGGCATTTCGTACCTTGGGAGAAGCCCGAGGCGGTGATCGCCGCGATGCGCCGCTGGGGGATCTGAATGCCGCCAGCGCCCCTGCCATCACCTGTCTGCTTCCTGACAGCCGCATTCTGAAAGCATTCAGCGGCGAGGGAGCAAAACCCCTGTCATGCCGTTTGATACGGCGTCGAAGACAGGAGAGCAGTCATGCGTAAGATGATCCTCGCGGCCGTTGCCGCCGCCACCTTGGTTCCCACGTTCGCCACCGCGCAGAGCTACGGCGAAGTCCGCCGCGATCAGCGCGAAGTCCGCCAGAGCCAGCGCGAACTCCAGCAGGCACGCCGCTATGGCGACCGCGGCGACATCCGCGAAGCCCGCCGCGAGCTGCGCGAAGACCGTCAGGAGCGCCGCGAGGACTGGCGCGACTATCGTCGTAGCCACGCCAACGTCTATCGCCGCCCCGCCTATGTCGGCCCGCGCGGCTATCGCTATCGCCCGGTCAACGTCGGCTACCAGTTCGCGCCGAACTATTACGGCCGTCAGTACTGGATCAACGACTATCAGACGTACCGCCTCGCGCGTCCGGCTTACGGCTATCAGCGCTGGGTCCGCTACGGCCGCGACGTCGTCCTGGTCGACACGCGCAACGGCCGCGTCGCACAGGTCAACAACGGCTTCTTCTACTGAGCCGATCGATGCCGGCCGGGAGCGATCCCGGCCGGCTCAACCCTTCTCGTACGCGCCGCGCCGCATGAGGTAATCGCGCGTCTCATAGGGAGCGGAGAGCCCTTCGACCCACGCGCCATGCGCATGCGTCAGCGCCACCAGGTCCATCGCTCGTTCGCCCGGCCAACCGCGTACGCGCACCTCGTGCCGGTGCAGATCGCGATTGGGCTCCATCATCACCCAGCCCAGCGGTCGCTCGACCGTCGCGCGCGCGCCCGCCGCGTCCATCGCGATCCGGATCCGCTCGCGGGACGTCGCGGGCAGATATTGCCACACCACCGAATGCATCAGGACGCGCGTGACGCCCTCGCGCTGCGGCTGGGCCAACCGCGCCTCGACCCAGTCCGCCGCCTCGCCTTGCGCCAGATCGACGCCCCCCTCACGCACCATCGCGATCGCCGCCGCGAGCCGCGCCTGTCGCTCGACCGCATCGACCCAGACATACGCTTCGAGCCGCGCCGCGGCGGCGGGATCGTCGACATCCACCGGATGGATGTCGACGCCGCGCGTCGACTCGATCGCGACCGGCGCGGTTGGCGGTGGCGCACCCCGCCATTCGGGGTGGATCGTCACCGGCGATGCCGACGGCCCGACCGCCACGCCGCCAAGGTCGAACCGATAGCGGTCGATCAGCAGGTTGAGCCCCGCGCTCGATCCGATCTCGAGCAGCTCGAACCGTGGCCCGTATCGCTCGGCCAGGTGCAAGATCCCGGTCATCATGCCGGCGGACCGCGCCGCCTCGTTGGTCTGTGGCGGCCCGTCGAGCCACGGCAGCAAGGCCGCATCCTGCGCGACGAGCGTCGCCTTCACCGTGGCCGCAACGCGCGTCGGGTCGGTCTCCGCGCCAGAGAACACCGCCGACAGCGCCGGGTCCACACCCGCGCGGTGCAGCGCGTGCAGGCCGCCGACCAGACGCAATGCCAGCGCATCGGCGACCGGCTCGCCCGCCCAGTCGAGCGCCCGCCGTCCCGTCGCGCTGTCGCGATCGAGCGCGTGCGCCAGCGCCGTGCAGACCCGCGCCGTCACCGGCGCGTCCATCGCGGTGCAATAGCCCGCCTGGATGTCGAAGCACGCGCGGTTTGCCGGTTCATTTGCCATGTGCAGGTTGTTGCACCCGCCAAGCCCCACCCGTAAAGCCCGGCGCGTGCCTGACTCCCAGATCATTATCGCCGTCCCCAAGGGACGTATCCTCGCCGAGGCCCTGCCGCTGCTCGCGCGCGCAGGCATCCATCCCGAAGCGTCGTTCTCCGACGAGAACAGCCGCGCGCTGCGTTTCGCGACCAACGATCCGGACATCTCGCTGATCCGGGTGCGCGCGTTCGACGTGGCGACCTTCGTCGCGCACGGCGCGGCGCAGCTCGGCATCGTCGGTTCGGACGTGATCGCGGAGTTCGGCTACTCGGAACTCTACGCGCCGGTCGACCTCGGCATCGGCCACTGCCGCCTGTCAGTCGCCGAGCCCACCGCGATGGCGGCCAAGGACGATCCGCGCGGCTGGAGCCACGTCCGCGTCGCGACCAAATACCCGCACGTGACCGCGGCGCATTTCGCAGGCCGCGGCGTCCAGGCGGAGTGCGTGAAGCTCAACGGCGCGATGGAGCTGGCACCGACGCTTGGCCTCGCGCCGCGCATCGTCGACCTCGTCTCGTCGGGCCGCACGCTGCTCGAGAACGGCCTGGTCGAGGTCGAGACGATCATGGAAGTCACCAGCCGCCTCGTGGTCAACCGCGCCGCGATGAAGACGCGCGCACGGGTCGTGCCCTTGGTCGAGGCGTTCCGCCGCGCGGTCGAGTCGCAGGAGATTGCAGCATGACAGCGCTATTCTGCTCCCCTTCCCGCAAGCGGGAAGGGGCTGGGGGTTGGGCTCGCGCTATCCTCCAGCGTAACGCCCGCGGTGAGCGCGTGCCCACCCCCAACCCCTCCCGCATGCGGGAGGGGGGCAAGTGATCCGCCTTTCCACGACCGACGCGGACTTCGCGACCCGCTTCACCGCGCTCGTCGAGGACCGCCGCGAATCCGACGCCGGCGTCACGCAGGATGTCGCCGCGATCATCGCCGCCGTCCGTCGCGATGGCGAGACCGCGATCCGCGACCTCACGCACAAGCACGATCGCCACGACCTCGAGAGCACCGGCTGGCAGATCGACGCCGCCGACTGCAAGGCCGCGTTCGACGCGCTCGACCCCGAGTTGCGCACCGCGCTCGAGCTCGCCGCGACTCGCATCCGCGCCTATCACGAGAAACAGCGGCCGCTCGACAGCGACTCGGTCGACTCCGCGGGCGTCCGGCTCGGCGCGCGCTGGTTGCCGGTCGACGCCGCGGGCATCTACGTCCCCGGTGGCCGCGCCGCCTACCCCTCGTCGCTGCTGATGAACGCGATCCCCGCCAAGGTCGCGGGCGTCGGCCGTCTCGCGATGGTCACGCCGACCCCGGACGGGCAGATCAACCCGCTCGTCCTCGCCGCCGCACATCTCGCCGGGGTCGACGAAGTCTGGCGCGTCGGTGGCGCACAGGCCGTCGCCGCGCTGGCCTATGGCGCGGGCCGGATCGAACCGGTCGACGTCATCACCGGCCCCGGCAACGCCTGGGTCGCCGAAGCCAAGCGCCAGGTCTACGGCGTGGTCGGCATCGACATGGTGGCCGGGCCCTCCGAGATCGTCGTCGTTGCGGACGCGCTCAACGATCCCGAATGGACCGCCGCCGACCTGCTCAGCCAGGCCGAGCATGACGTGACGACGCAGTCGATCCTGTTCACCGACGATGCCGCCTTCGCCGACAAGGTGGCGGACGCGGTCGACCGCCAGTTGCGCGATCTTGCCACCGAAGCCGTCGCGCGCGTCGCATGGGACACCAACGGCGCGATCGTAGTCGTCGATACGCTGGCGGACGCAATCCCGCTCGTCGACCGTCTTGCCGCCGAGCATCTCCAGCTCGCCATCCCCGATCCGCAGGGCTTTTTCGACCGCATCCGCCACGCCGGCTCGGTGTTCCTCGGCCGCTACACCCCAGAAGCGATCGGCGATTACGTCGCGGGGCCGAACCATGTCCTGCCGACCGGCCGCCGTGCGCGCTTCGCCAGCGGGTTGTCGGTGCTCGACTTCATGAAGCGCACCAGCTTCCTGGCGCTCGACGAAGCCGCGTTGCGTGAACTCGGCCCCGCGACCGTCGCGCTCGCCAACGCCGAGGGCCTGCCCGCGCATGCCAAATCAGTGGCGCTGCGGCTTCGCCTCAACCACTGATTTTGTTCGCGCGGAGGCGCGGAGACGCGGAGGTGTCTACCTCGCCGCGCAGCGGCCCTCCGATCAAAGGCCAACAAGGAGATCGGAGCGGCTGCGCCGCACGCAACACCTCCGCGTCTCCGCATCTCCGCGTCTCCGCGTGAACCAATCTTCTTCGCCTAGACACAGGCGAGACGCTAAGGGCTGACACGCAAGCCCCCCGCGCGTACAGGCAACCGCTTATGTCCAGAACCGCCCCCCGCACAAAGGCGCGTGCCGCCGCGCGTCTCGCCGCCGTCCAGGCGACCTACCAGCATGAGATGGAGGGCACCGCGATGCCCGTCCTGCTCAACGAATTCCACCAGCACCGGCTCGGCGCGACGATCGAAGACGTCGAATATGCCGAGGCCGACGTCGATTTCTTCGACGACCTCGTGACCGGCGCCAACGCGCGCGCGGGCGAGATCGACGTGCTGATCGAGGGTAAGCTCGCCAAGGGCTGGACGCTCGCCCGTCTCGACAAGCCGATGAAGGCGATCATCCGCGTCGGCACGTACGAACTGCTCGCACGCAAGGACGTGCCGGTCGCCGCGGTCATCAGCGAATATGTCGACGTCGCGCATGCCTTCTACGACAAGCGCGAATCGGGCTTCGTGAACGGCCTGCTCGACGGCATCGCGAAAGAGGTTCGCGCCTGAGGAACTCCCTCTCCCCGCCGGGGAGAGGGTCGGGGTGAGGGGCTGCCAAGCAGTGCGGCGCCTGGAACGGCCCCTCACCCCAGCCCTCTCCCCGGAGGGGAGAGGGAGCAGACCATGACCGAAGCCGAGTTCATTGCCGCGCTCCGCCGCCTCCCGCTCCACCCGGCGGCGCGTAGTCTCAACGACGACACCGCGCTGCTCGACGCAGGCCCGCTCGTCGTGACCACCGACACGCTGGTCGAAGGCGTGCATTTCCTGCCCAGCGATCCGCCGCAGGACGTCGCGTGGAAGCTGGTCGCGACCAATCTCTCCGACCTTGCCGCCAAGGGGGCGATCCCCGAAGGGATCCTCCTCAACTACCCCTTGCGCGACGACGCGTGGGACCGCGCCTTTCTCGACGGGATCGCCGAGATCCTCGCGGCCTTCGACACGCGGATCATCGGTGGCGATACCGTCACGCTGCCGCCGGGCGCGCCGCGCATCCTGACCGTCACCGCATTCGGCAGCGACGCCGCCGCGCCGGCGCGGGGCGGTGCGCGCGCCGGCGATGCGCTCTACGTCACCGGCACGATCGGCGACGCCGGCGCAGGGCTCGCCATCGCGTTCGGCGAGGAAGGCCCGCCCGAACTGCTGGCTGCGTACCGGCGCCCGCAGCCCCGCCTCGCCGACGGCCGCATCCTCGCGCCGCATGTCCACGCGATGATGGACGTCTCCGACGGCCTGCTGATCGACGCCGCGCGGATGGCGCGCGCGAGCGGGCTCGCGGTGGCGATCGACTTGGCCGCCGTGCCGTTGTCGGCCGCCTATCGTGCAGTCTCGGGCGACCGGATCGCGGCGGCGACTGCGGGCGACGATTATCAGCTCCTCTTCGCCGCGCCCGAAGAGTTCGTCACGGACGCGACGCGGATCGGCGCGTTCTCGTCCGGCGCGGGCCTTACCCTCCACGACTCGGGCACGCCCGTCCCGCTCCCGGCAAGTCTAGGCTATGAGCACGCCCCGCGGGGATAACTTGCGCAATAGCCCTGCACTGATAGGCTCGTGACATCGGGACTCGGCAAAGCCGAGACCGGAGGAGGAACTGGAAAAGGGATAGCGCCGTATGACGACCGTCTATTTGGCCATGATCTGCGGCGTCATCGCCGTCCTATATGGGTTCGTCACGAGTCGACAGGTGCTCGCCGCCTCCCCCGGCAACGCCAAGATGCAGGACATCGCCGCCGCCATCCAGGAGGGCGCAAAGGCCTATCTCGGGCGCCAATATACCACGATCGCGATCGTCGGCGTCATCGTCGCGGCGATCCTGCTGTTCACGCTCGGTCGGATCTCGACGATCGGCTTCGTCATCGGCGCGGTGCTGTCGGGCGTCGCGGGCTATGTCGGGATGAACATATCCGTCCGCGCCAACGTCCGCACCGCGGAGGCCGCGCGCACGTCGCTGCAGGCCGGGCTGACGATGGCGTTCCGATCGGGCGCGGTCACCGGCATGCTCGTGGCGGGGCTCGGGCTGCTCGCGATCAGCGCGTTCTTCTGGTATCTCACCGGCCCCGCGGGCCACGCGCCCAACGACCGGATCATCGTCGAGGCACTGACCGCGCTCGCGTTCGGCGCATCGCTGATCTCGATCTTCGCGCGGTTGGGCGGCGGCATCTTCACCAAGGCGGCAGACGTCGGTGCGGATCTCGTCGGCAAGGTCGAGGCGGGCATCCCCGAGGACGACCCCCGCAACCCCGCAGTCATCGCGGATAATGTCGGCGACAATGTCGGCGACTGCGCGGGCATGGCCGCCGATCTGTTCGAGACCTATGTCGTCACGCTTGGCGTCACGATGATCTCGATCGCGCTGCTGATCCAGGCGAGCGGCGCCGAACTGATGCGGCTGATGACTCTCCCGCTGCTCGTCGGCGGCGTGTGCATCGTCACCTCGATCATCGGCACGTACATGGTCCGCCTTGGCGGCGGCAGCATCATGGGGGCGCTGTACAAGGGCTTCTTCACCTCGACGGTCCTGTCGATCCCTGCGATCTATCTCGCCACGCAATATGTGCTGGGCGACCTCCACCGCGTGATCGGCGGCGCAGGCTTCCTCGATCCCGCCACCGACGACCTGACGACGCAGGCAGCACCGTCGCTCACGCAGAGCTTCACCGGCATGGACCTGTTCTGGTCGATGATGATCGGGCTCGTCGTGACCGGGCTGATCGTGTGGATCACCGAATATTACACCGGCACCAACCATCGTCCGGTCCAGTCGATCGCCAAGGCGTCGGAGACCGGCCACGGCACCAACGTCATCCAGGGCCTCGCGATCAGCCTCGAATCGACCGCCCTACCGACGCTCGTCATCGTCGTCGCGGTGATCGTCGCCTATCAGCTCGCCGGGATCATCGGCATCGCGTTTGCCGCCACCGCGATGCTCGCGCAGGCGGGGATGGTCGTCGCGCTCGACGCGTACGGCCCCGTCACCGACAATGCCGGTGGCATTGCCGAGATGGCCGGCCTGCCCGACGACGTCCGCCAGCGGACCGACGCGCTCGACGCGGTCGGCAATACCACCAAGGCGGTGACCAAGGGCTATGCGATCGGCTCGGCGGGGCTCGCCGCGCTCGTGCTGTTCGGCGCGTACACGACCGATCTCGCGACCTATTTCCCCGACGTCACCGTCGATTTCAGCCTCAGCAATCCGTATGTCATCGTTGGGCTGCTGCTCGGCGCCTTGCTCCCGTATCTGTTCGGCGCGTTCGGGATGACCGCGGTCGGTCGTGCCGCCGGCGCGGTCGTCGAGGAAGTCCGCGAGCAGTTCCGCACCAATCCCGGCATCATGCTCGGCACCAGTCGCCCCGATTACGCGCGGACGGTGGACCTCGTGACGAAGGCGGCGATCCGCGAGATGATCGTGCCCTCGCTGCTGCCGGTGCTGTCGCCGCTCGCGGTGTATTTCATCATCACCGCAGTCGCGGGCCAGGCAGCCGGCTTCGCCTCGCTCGGCGCGATGCTGCTCGGCGTGATCGTCTCCGGTCTGTTCGTCGCGATCTCGATGACCAGCGGCGGCGGCGCGTGGGACAATGCCAAGAAATATATCGAGGACGGCCATCACGGCGGCAAGGGCAGCGAAGCGCACAAGGCCGCGATCACCGGCGACACGGTCGGCGATCCCTACAAGGACACTGCCGGCCCCGCGGTGAACCCGATGATCAAGATCACCAACATCGTGGCTTTGCTGCTGCTCGCGGCGCTGGCCGGCGGCGCAGTCGGCTGACCCGCGTGACACGGGCCGGGCGCGGCCGGGGGGATCCAGCCCTCGTGCCGCGCCCCGCCCGTCGCGAAAGAGAGGCGTAACCTCGACCGAATTCGACAGGATCCTTGCAGCACTACGGGGCCATTCCGCCTGCGCCTCTTGCCCCGGTGATCGAACGCGATAGTCTGTGCGATCGGTCGTCGGGGGATGGCCGGGGGGAGAGATGTATGACGTGGCGCATGTTTACGCTGGCTGGCGTGCTGGTTCCGGCGATGATCGCCGCACAGACCGCAGTCCCCGCACCGACACGGGACATCGCCCCCTCCACCGCACAGCCAACGCCTGCCGCAACGAACGCCCGCGTCCCAGTCGAAACCTTCGCCAAGCTCCCCGGCATCGAGAACCCGAAGATGTCGCCCGATGGTACGCGAATCGCCGCCAAGATGGCGATCGGCGGCCAGCAGGTGCTCGTCGTCGCGCCGCTGTTCCCCGGCGGCAAGATGGCCGCGGTGAAGGTCGGGGCGACCGTCGACATCAACTGGTGGCGCTGGGTCGGCGACGACTGGCTGGCGGTCGGCGTCGGTTCGCAGGACGTGCTGTACGGCGAGGACATCTATGTCACGCGCACGCTGGGCGTCAAAGCCGACATGACCAAGGTCAACCGGATCGACTGGACGCATTCCGGTGTCCGCGCGGACGACGTCTTGTGGACGGCAAGCGACGGCACGCCGCGCATCCTGCTGTCCCGACAGACCGGCATCGAAAGCGAAAGCCAATGGTATCCGCAGGTCGCCGAGGTCGATCTGTCAACCGGCCGGACGAAGACCATTGCCAGCGGCCAGAGCAACGTCTTCGACTGGTATGCCGATGGCGCGGGCGTCGTCCGGATGGGCTATCGCTATGACGACGATTCGCGAAAAAAGGCCCTGCTCTACCGCAGTACGAACCGCGATCCGTTCAAGGTGATCGCCTCCGCACGCGGCAGCCAGACCATCGTCATCCCCATGACCTTTCGCGCCGACGGCAGCGCGATCGCGAGTGATGATTCGGGGGGGCGTGATGAAATCTATGAGGTTTCGCTGCCCGATCTGAAGCTCGGGAAGAAGTTGTATGGCGCGGAGGGCTATGATGTCGACGGGATCGTCGAGAACGCGACCGGCGACGATATCGACGGCATCACGGTCACCGATCGCTTCGGCCATACGATCTGGCTGAACCCGAAGCTGAAGGAGATCCAGGACGCCGTCGACAAAGCGGTCGGCACGCGGCGCGCGCGGATCGTCTCCTGGGATCGCACCCGGTCAAAATTCCTGGTCCAGGTCGGATCGCCGTCACAGGCCGGCGCGCTGTATTTCTACGATCCCGCCAACGGATCGATGCAGCGTTATTCGTGGCAGAACACCGATCTGAAGGGGCGCATGCTGTCGCCGGTGACGACGATCCGGTACATGGCGCGCGACGGCGTCGAGATCGAGGCGCTGCTGACATTGCCGCGTGGCCGCAGCCCCAAGGCCCTGCCGCTGATCGTGTTGCCGCATGGCGGCCCGTTCGCGCGCGATTCCGAGGACTGGGACTGGTGGGCGCAATATCTGGCGGAGACCGGCTATGCGGTCGTCCAGCCCAATTATCGCGGATCCTCCGGCTATGGCACCGTCTTCGCCAGACGCGGCGAAGGGCAATGGGGCCTCAAGATGCAGGACGATCTGAACGACGCGATCATCGACCTTGCAAAGAAGGGCATCGCCGACCCGAAGCGCGTCTGCATGGCTGGCGCTTCCTATGGCGGCTATGCGGCGATGCGCGCCGCGCAGCGCGACGGCGCGCTGTATCGCTGCGCCATCTCCTATGCCGGCGTGTCCGACCTGCAGGCGATGCAGCGCTACGACGGCAAGTTCCTGTACGGCAAGACGCGCGGCGACTGGCTGAAGAAGCAGGCGCCCGATTACCGCAGCGTCTCGCCGCGGTTCGGTGCCGCCGATTTCTCGATCCCGATCCTGATCCTGCACGGCCGCGAGGACAAGCGCGTCCCGGTGAAGCAGTCGCGGATGATGGCCGCGGCGCTGAAGGAGGCGGGCAAGCCCTATGACTATATCGAACAGCCGCTCGGCGACCATCATTTCACCCGCGCCGAGGACCGACTGGAGTTCCTGAAGGCGATGGGGGCGTTCCTGGCCAAGTATAATCCGGCGTAGCCACCGCCCGGATTCTACGCGGCCACCGCCGCGAAAGCGCCAGTACGGAGCAAACCCATCGACGACGGATGCATCTCGCTTGGACGAACGCCGGTTTGCCCCGGCATCCTCCAGCGATGCGAAACCGGCCCGAAAACCATCTCTTCTACGGCGACAACCTCGCCGTCCTTCGCAAGGAAGTCGCCGACGAGAGCGTCGACCTGATCTATCTCGACCCGCCGTTCAATTCGAACGCCAATTACGGCATCCTGTTCAAGGAACCCGACGGCAAATCCTCCAACGCGCAGATCGAGGCGTTCGAGGACACCTGGCACTGGAACGAACGCGCCGAGGACGCCTTCGACCAGGTCCAGCGGAGCGGCAACACCAAGGCGTTCGACCTGCTGAACGCGATGCGCGGGTTCCTCGGCGACAACGACATGATGGCGTATCTGGCGATGATGGCGGTCCGCCTGCTCGAGTTGCACCGCGTGCTCAAACCGACCGGCAGCCTGTATCTCCACTGCGATCCGACCGCGAGCCATTATCTGAAGCTGCTGCTCGATGCGACGTTCGGGAAGCGCCATTTCCAGAACGAGATCATCTGGAGCTATCGTCGCTGGCCGTCGGTATCGCACCGCTTCCAGCGAATGCACGATTGCCTGTTGTTCTACACCAAGCGCGAATCGGGCAATTTGTTCAACACGCTCACCGTACCGCCCTCACCGAGTTCGCAAAAGCGGTGGAAGGGCGCGCTGCAGAAGGTCACGTTCACCGCGGCCGGTGTCCGCAATCCGACGCTGGAATCGGGCGTTTCGCTGGGCGTCGCGATGAACGACGTCTGGGACATTCCGATCATCGCGCCGGTCTCCAAGGAGCGGCTGGGCTATCCCACGCAGAAACCGGTGGCGCTGCTCGAACGCATCATCGCGGCGTCGTCCAACGAGGGCGACGTGGTGCTCGATCCGTTCTGCGGGTGCGGCACCGCGGTCCACGCGGCGGAAAAACTTGGTCGGCAATGGATCGGAATCGACGTCACGCACCTCGCCATCTCGCTGATCGAAAAGCGGATGAAGGACGCGTTTCCCGCCGTCACCTTTACCGTCGAAGGCACGCCGAAGGATCTCGCCTCCGCCTACGACCTCGCGCTCAGGGACAAATACCAGTTCCAGTGGTGGGCGGTGTCGATGGTCGATGCGCTGCCGTTCGGCGGCCGGAAGAAGGGCGCGGACGGCGGGATCGACGGGCTGATCTATTTCAACGACCATGACGTCGCATCGGGCAAGATGGTCACGCACCGCGCGATCGTGTCGGTAAAGGGGGGGCTCAACCCCGACACCGCGATGGTCGAGACGCTCGCCGCGACGATCGCGCGCGAAAAGGCGCCGATCGGCATCCTGATCATGAACGCCAAGCCGACGCGCGAGATGGAGCGCCGCGCCGCCGCGGTGGGGATCTACCGCGCGGGTGTCGACGAGACGTTTCCCAAGCTCCAGATCCTGACTCTCGCCGATCTGTTCCAGGGCCTGCGTCCGCGCATTCCCAATGTCGACCGCGCCGCCTTCCGTCGCGCCGCGCGGGAAGCGACCGTGTATCAGGCGAGCCTGTTGTGAGTGCGCCGGACTGTCGTGATCGCAATCGCGCCGTCATCCTGACGAAGGGTTGCATAGCGCGCCCTTGTTTCCCGCGTACCGGACGACGATATTTACAGTTCGATCAGCGGCCATGGGCATCGGGCCCGTGACCGTCCTTCGGCCGTGCTTTCCTTTTTCGCGAACCTGCGGTAAGGGCGCTCGTCCCGAAATTCCCCCAATTCAGAGATTATATTTGGCCAAGGAAGAACTGCTCGAGATGCGCGGCCGCGTGGTGGAACTCCTCCCCAACGCGATGTTCCGGGTTCAGCTCGAAAACGACCACGAGATTCTCGGTCACACCGCCGGCAAGATGCGCAAGAACCGCATCCGCGTGCTGGTCGGCGACGAGGTGCTGTGCGAACTCACACCGTATGATCTGACCAAGGGTCGCATCACCTACCGCTTCAAATAAGCGCGTGTGTGCACCCGCACCCCTGCTTAGATCATAAGGCGCGTGCCCCGGCACGCACCGCTTCATAACGAGGCACCAATGCTGGTCCTGGCCTCTTCCTCGCCCCGCCGCCGCGACCTGCTCGCGCGGCTCGGCGTCGTGCCGTCGCGCGTGGCATCCCCCGACATCGACGAGGCCCCGCGCAAGGCCGAACCACCCCGCGCCTATGCGCTGCGCCTCGCGATCGAGAAGGCCAGCGCGGTCGCGCGCGCCGAGGGCGAGATCGTGCTCGCCGGCGATACGACGATCGCGCTCGGCAGCCGTATCCTGCCCCCCGCCGACACGGTGGAGATCCAGCGCGACCTGCTCGGCAAGCTGTCCGGCCGGCGCCACCATTGCCTGTCCACGGTCTGCGTGATCGACGCGGCGGGCAAGGTGCGGACCCGGATCGCCGACACGGTCGTCGCGTTCAAGCCGCTCTCGGCCGCGGAGATCGACGCGTACATCGCGTGCGGCGAAGGGCTCGGCAAGGCCGGCGGCTATGCGATCCAGGGCCGCGCCGAGGCGTTCGTGCGCTTCCTGTCGGGCAGCCATTCGGGCGTTATCGGCCTGCCGCTGTTCGAAACGCGCGCGCTGTTGAAGACCGCTGGCGTCGCGCTTGCCTGACGCAGGGCCCGTGTGGCTCTACGAAGCCGGCATCGGCGAAGCACGCGCTGCGCTGGTGCAGGACGACCGGATTATCGAAGCCGCGATCGAGCTCGAAGACGATAGCGCGCTGAAGGTCGGCCTCGTCGCCCGCGCGCGTCTCGTCGAACTGCTGCCGGGTCGGCGTGGCCGCGTGACGCTCGATGGCGGCGACGCGCTGATCAACCACCTTCCCCCCGGAATCACGCAAGGCGCCAGCCTGACCGTCGAGATCGTCCGCGAGGCACTGCCCGAATCCGGCCGTGCCAAGCTCGCCAAGACGGTCCCGAGCGATTCGACGCCCTGCCCTGCCCCCACGCTGTACGATCGCCTCGTGGCGACCGGCCTGCCCGTCCTCAGCCCGCGCGCGCACGAATCCGATGCGCTGGAGGCAGCGGGCTGGTCGGAATTGCTCGACGAGGCGATGAGCGGCGAGATCGTCTTTCCGCTCGGCGCGCTGCGCCTGTCGCCGACGCCGGCGATGACGCTGTTCGACGTCGACGGCGCGCCGCCGCTCGATGCGCTGGCGATCGCCGCCGCGCACGCGGTTGCGCGGGCGATTCGCCGGCACGGGATCGGCGGATCGATCGGCATCGATTTTCCGACCATCGCCGGCAAGGTGCAACGCGGCGCCGTCGCCGCCGCGATCGACGAATCGCTGCCGCCCCCCTTCGAGCGCACCGCGATGAACGGCTTCGGCTTCCTGCAGATCGTCTGCCCGCGCCCGCGTGCGTCGATCCCCGAGATTTTGCGCGCCGATCCGGTCGGCGCCGCGGTGCGCGCGACGCTGCGTACGCTCGAGCGGACCCCGCCGACCGCGTCGCGCCGCCACACGCTGCCTGCCAGCGTCCACGCACGCCTCATGGCGCGCGCCGAGTGGCTGGCGGAACTCGCACGCCGCACGGGCGTCGTCCACGAACTGGAGAGCGCATGATGTCCACGACCACCACGTCCGTCAAATGCCCGATCTGCGACCAGCCCGCGGTGCCTGCGTACAAGCCGTTCTGCTCCAGCCGGCACCGCGATCGCGATCTGTTGCAGTGGCTCGGCGAAGGCTATCGCATCCCCGGACGCGCAATCTCGCAAACGGGGCTGGACAGCGCCGAAGACGCCGACTAAACGCGCCCTTCCGATCGCAAGGTCGGACCCTCTTCCGGTCCCAGACCGGACGTGCCCGGATAGCTCAGTTGGTAGAGCATGCGACTGAAAATCGCAGTGTCGGCGGTTCGACCCCGTCTCCGGGCACCATTTTTCTTCTAGCGATTTGAATGGGCGACAGCCTCGCCGGGCAGCGCCCGAGCCAGACGCTCGTACAGCCCCTCCCCGCGCGTTCTCATCACCGTACTGCCAACTCGTCGCAGTTCGCTTTGCGTGGCTCTCTATCGGCGAGTGTCGCTGACTTGCGACGACACTGTCGGGAGGGACCGCGTCGCTAACACCAGGCATGCGGTCGATCGCGTCGAGATCATCGACGACGAAACCATCACGTATGGAAGCCCGCAGGTCATGACTGGGAGAATGGAGATGTTTGTGGTGACACCACTACGCTAGCCATCCTCGGGATGGACAGTCAGCCTTCCCAATATAGTGGGAAAACTGGAGCGGGCGAAGGGATTCGAACCCTCGACCCCAACCTTGGCAAGGTTGTGCTCTACCCCTGAGCTACGCCCGCTCTGGCGCCTATGTCTCCGGTCTGAAGCGACACGGTGACTGGGTGAGGCGCGCTGTTAGCCCGGGGTTTCGAGATCGGCAAGCACCTTTTCGACTTTAATGTGAAATTCTGTCGAAACGAGATTCCGCTTGGAGACTCGACCCATAGAACATTACAAGAACACCGTGAACGAGTCGTCCGCCCTGATCGCCCGCCTCAAGCGGATCGCCACGATGGGAATGCCGATTCAGGCCGACGACCGGTCCGCCGATAGTTGGCTGGCACAGGGTATGCCGCCCGCGCAGCTGCACGAGGTTTTCGCGACGATGGACGACGCCGCCTGCGGTGCGGGGTTCGCGGTCGCCTGTGCGCTGGTGGGCGGTGCGGCGCCGGTGATGTGGCTGCGTACCGAGGCGAGCGAGCGCCAGGGCGGACGGCTGCATGCCGGCGGGCTGGTCGAGATCGGTCTCGACGTGTCGTCGCTGGTGCTGGGCGTGGTCGAGGACGAGGCGAGCCTGTTGCGCGCCGCGGCCGATGCCGCGCGGTGCCCCGGATTGGGGATGCTGCTGATCGAATCCTGGGGTCGGGCGCCCAAGATCGACCTGACCGCGACGCGGCGGCTGATGCTGGCGGCCGAGGCATCGGGCGTGACGATCCTGAGCCTGCGGATCGGTGCCGACCCGGTCCCGAGCGCGGCGGCGACGCGCTGGCAGGTCGGCGCGCTTCGCTCGCGGCCGCTGGAGGCCGATGCACCGGGCAAGCCTGCCTTCAATATCGAATTGCTGCGTCGACGCGGAGGCCAGGCCGGGCTTCGCTGGCGTGTGGAGTGGGACCGTGACACGTATATCTTCAACAAACTCGCTGCTGAAACCGCCGCCGGCGACACCGCAGACGCCCCGCTCGCCGTCGTCCCGATCGGAGCCGGGGATCCCGCGGCGCTATCTCGCGCTGGTGTTTCCGTGGCTGCCGATCGAGCGGCTGCGGACGATGCGGCCGCATCTGTTCGTCGGACGGGATGAGACCCCGGTCGCCTTTGTCGAGACGGTGGCGGGCGGAATCCGGCTGAAGGCGCTCGACCGCGCGGCGGTGCGCGCGGGGCTGGAGCCGGGGCTGACGCTGGCGGATGCGCGCGCGCGCGTTCCCGAGCTCGAAGTCTATGACCATGATTCGCATGCCGATCACGAATGGCTCGAGCGGCTGGCCGACGGGTGCCAGCGCTATACGCCCTCGGTCGCGCTCGACGCGCCCGACGGGCTGATCCTCGATATCGCCGGGTGCGTGCACGAGTTCGAGGGCGAGCGCCGGCTTGCCGCCGATCTCGAGGACCGGCTGGCGCGGCGCGGGCTGCTGGTACGCCACGCGTTCGGCGACACGCCCGATACGGCGCGCGCGCTGGCACGCTATGCCGGTGCGCCCGCCCCCGATGAAAAGCGCGCGGTCAAGCGGTTGCCGGTCGCCGCACTCGGGCTCGACGAGGATGCGACGACGGCGTTGTGCCGGGCCGGGCTGAAGACGGTCGGCGACGTGATGGCGCGCCCGCTGAGCGTCATCGCCGCGCGGTTCGGCGAGGAGGCGGCGATGATGATCCGCCGGCTCGACGGATCGGTGAAGGGGCCGATCGTCGCGCGGCGCACCGTGGCCAAAATCGGCGTCGAGCGCCGCTTTGCCGAACCGATCACGCGGACCGACTATGCGCTGGAGATACTGGCCGAACTGGCGGCCGAGGCGAACGTCCAGTTGACCGAGCGCCATGAAGGCGGCCGGCGCTGGGAAGCGCGGCTGTTCCGGGCGGACGGCCTGGTCCAGCGGTTGCGCATCGAGACGGGCCAGCCGACGCGCGACGTGGCGCTGCTGATGCGGCTGTTCCGCGAGCGGATCGACAGCCTGGCCGATCCGCTCGATCCCGGGTTCGGCTACGACCTGCTCCGGCTCGACGTCGCGCTCGCCGAGACGCTCGATGCGTCGCAGTTGAAGCTGGAGGGCGGCGAGGCGCAGCGGGGCGATGTCGCGCAGCTCGTCGACCAGCTCAGCACGCGGCTGGGCCGGACTCGCGTACGCCGGTTCTCGGCGCGCGACAGCCATATTCCCGAACAGGCCGAGCTGATGCTGCCGGCGGCCGAGACCCCTGCCCCGACCGCATGGATCACCCCCGAAAAGGGCGAGCCCCCGCTCCGTCCGATCTATCTGTTCGATCCGCCGCAGCCGATCGAATCGATGATGTCCGAGGTCCCCGACGGACCGCCGCACCGCTTTCGCTGGCGCCGCACCGTCCACGACGTCGCGCATAGCGAGGGGCCGGAGCGGATCGCGGGCGAATGGTGGCGGCGCGAGGATATCCCGACGCGCGATTATTACCGCATCGAGGACCGGCGCGGCCGCCGCTTCTGGATCTTCCGCCACGGGCTGTATTCGGAGGTGGAGACGCCGCGCTGGTATCTCCACGGCCTGTTCGCGTGATGCGTATCGATCGCCTCGCACCATGACCCGCTTCGCCGAACTGGTCGCGGCGACCAATTTCTCGTTCCTCGACGGGGCCAGTGATGCGGGCGCGATGGTCGGCCGCGCGGTGGAGCTCGGGCTCGGCGGGATCGGGATCGCTGATCGCAACACCGTGGCGGGCGTGGTCCGCGCGCATCAGGCGTTGAAAAAGGCCCGCGACGGTTTGCTGGGCATGGCGATGCCGCCGATCGACTTCCGGCTGGTGGTCGGCGCGCGGCTCGTGTTCGAGGACGGGACGCCGGACATCGTCGCCTATCCCGCGACTCGAGTCGGCTGGGGGCGGCTGACCCGGTTGCTGACGGTCGGCAATCGCCGTGCGGAGAAGGGCGGTTGCATCCTCGGGCTCGGCGACCTGATCGCGCATTACGCGGACATGATGCTGGTGGTGATGCCGAAGAGCAGCGCGCGCGGTGCGACGCCGGTGTCGCCACTGCCGGAGGGCGATGCGCTGCCCGAACGCCGCGAGCGCGACCTGCCGACGGTGCTCCAGGCGGTGAAGCGACTGGGCGCGGACTCGGTCTGGCTCGGCGTGACGATGCCGCGCGGCGGTCGCGATCGGCGGCGGCTGGCACAGTTCGGGCGGATTGCGGATGCGGCAGGCGTCCCCGTGCTGGCCACGACGGACGCGCTCTATGCCTATCCCGACGATCGCGACCTGCACGACGTCGTCACCTGCATCCGCGAGCGCACGACGATCCACAAGGCGGGGCGGCTGCTCGCGGCGAACGGCGAGCGGCATCTGAAGCCCGAGGAGGAGATCGTGCGGCTGTTCCGCGATCGCCCCGACGCGGTGGCGCAGAGCGCGCGTCTGCTGCGCCGAATCGCCTTCACGCTCGACGACCTGAAATACGAATATCCGCACGAGCCGATTCCGGCGGGGTGGGACGCGCAGGCGTGGCTCGAGCATCTCGTCTGGCAGATCGCGCTCGACCGCTACGACTATCTCGTGCCGGCCAAGATGCTGAAGCTTTTGTACGAGGAGTTCGTGCTGATCCGCGAGCGCAAATACGCCTATTATTTCCTGACGGTGCACGACATCGTCCGGTTCGCGCGCGCGCAGGATCCGCCGATCCTGTGCCAGGGGCGCGGCTCGGCGGCCAATTCTGTCGTGTGTTACCTGCTCGGCGTCACCTCGGTCGATCCGATGAAATACGACCTGCTCTTCTCGCGGTTCGTCTCGAGCGAGCGCGACGAGCCGCCCGATATCGATGTCGATTTCGAGCATGAGCGGCGCGAGGAGGTGATGCAGTATATCTATCGCCGCTATGGCCGCGAGCGCGCCGCGATCGCCGCGACCGTCATCCATTACCGCCCCAAGAGCACGGTGCGCGAGGTCGGCAAGGCGCTGGGCCTGACCGAAGACGTGACGCAGCGGCTGACGAGCACGGTGTGGGGCAGTTTCTCGAGCCGGTTCCAGGAACAGCGCTTTGCCGAAACCGGGTTCGACATCGACAACCCGGAGATCGCGCGGCTCCGCGGGATGGTCGACCGGCTGCTCGAATTCCCGCGCCATCTGTCGCAGCATGTCGGCGGGTTCGTGCTGACGCAGGGGCGGCTCGACGAGATGGTGCCGATCCATAACGGCGCGATGGAGGACCGCACCTTCATCGAATGGGACAAGGACGATATCGACGCGCTCGGGCTGATGAAGGTCGATATCCTCGCGCTCGGGATGCTCACCTGTATCCGCAAAAGCTTCGACCTGATGCGCGAGCACGGCCACGGCGATCACCTGCTCGACACGATCGCGGTCGCCGAGGATCCGCGCGTCTACGACATGCTGTGCAAGGGCGACAGCATCGGCGTGTTCCAGGTCGAGAGCCGCGCGCAGATCAACATGCTGCCGAGGCTCCGCCCGCGCGTGCTGTACGACCTGGTCGTGCAGGTCGCGATCGTCCGGCCGGGACCGATCGAGGGCGACATGGTCCATCCCTATCTCCGGCGACGC
The DNA here is from genome assembly GCF_003050705.1 of Sphingomonas aurantiaca. Lineage (GTDB taxonomy): Bacteria > Pseudomonadota > Alphaproteobacteria > Sphingomonadales > Sphingomonadaceae > Sphingomonas > Sphingomonas aurantiaca. Next base: position 174,873 of record NZ_QAOG01000001.1, read on the forward strand.
AGCGGCAAGGAGAAGGTCGAGTTCCCGTCGCCCGATCCGAAGTTCGGGCCGCCCGACGAATTGCAGCAATTGCTGCGCTTCACCTACGGCGTGCCGCTGTTCCAGGAACAGGCGATGAAGCTGGCGATCGTCGCGGCGGGGTTCACGCCGAACGAGGCGAACCAGCTGCGCAAGTCGATGGCGACGTTCCGCAAGGTGGGCGGCATGGACAATTTCCAGGCCAAGCTGGTCGGCGGGATGGTCGCGCGCGGTTATCAGGCGGAGTTTGCCGAGCGGTGTTTCAAGCAGATCGAGGGGTTCGGGTCGTACGGATTCCCGGAGAGCCATGCGCTGTCGTTCGCGCGGCTGGTCTATGTGTCGTCGTGGATCAAATGCTTCCACCCCGCGGTGTTCTGCTGCGCGCTGCTCAATTCGCAGCCGATGGGGTTTTATGCGCCCGCGCAACTCGTGCGCGATGCGGTGGAGCACGGCGTGACCGTGCTGCCGGTCGATGTGAATGCGAGCGGATGGGACAATGTTCTCGAATCCTCCCCGGCACGGGGAGGGGGACCACGCGAAGCGGGGTGGAGGGGGGCTTCCGCAGACGGATCGCTTGCGTCTGCCACTGTTACAGACGGTGCGTTTGCGTCTGCCACTGTTACAGACGGCGCGATTGTGGATGCCACCCTTCCAGGCGGGACGTTTGCGGCGCGCCCCCTCCACCATCCTGCGGATGGTTCCCCTCCCCGTTCCGGGGAGGATTTGCGGCTTGGATTCCGGCAGGTCGATGGGTTCCGTCAGGACTGGGCCGACGAGATCGTCCGCGTTCGGACCACGCCGTTCGCCAGCATCGAGGACCTCGCGCGCCGCGCGAACCTGCCGCAGCGGGCGATGAACCTGCTCGCGGATGCCGACGCGTTCCGGTCGGTCGCCAAGCCGCGGCGCGAGGCATTGTGGGATGTGCGCCGGACGCCGCCCAAGCAGCTCGCGCTGTTCGCCGCGGCGGAGGTGCCCGAGCTTGGCGAGGAGCCCGACGCGCATCTGCCGGCGATGCCGCTGTCCGAACAGGTGGCCGCGGATTACCAGACGACGCGGCTGTCGTTGAAGGCGCATCCGATGAGCTTTCTGCGCGCGCGGTTCGCAGCGGAAGGCATCCTGTCCAGCGCGCAGGCCAACGCCACCAAGGACGGACGCCGCGCGAAGGTCGCGGGCGTGGTGCTGGTCCGCCAGCGCCCGGGCAAGGGCAACGCGATCTTCGTGACGATCGAGGACGAGACCGGGATCACCAACGGGCTGATGTGGGCGCGCGATTTCGAGGCGAACCGGCGCGCGGTGATGGCGTCGCGGCTGATGGTGCTGGAGGGCGTGATCCAGCGCAGCGAGGAAGGCGTCACGCACCTGATGACCGCGCGCGTGCAGGACCGCAGCGACATGCTGCGGCTGTTGTCGGAGGATCACGCGATGGAGCCGCCGCTGGCGCGCGTCGACGAGGTGATCCGGCCGGTGCTGACGCGGAGTCCGGACGCTCGCGCGCACCACCCGCGCGCGACACACCCTCGCGATGTGCGCGTCCTGCCCAAGTCGCGCGACTTTCATTGATGGCGTGGCCAGTGCTGCAACCAACCCCCAGCTTCCCGCCGTCACCCCAGCATAAGCTGGGGTCGCATGGTGTGGCGCTCGTCACGTGCCACGTGACATACCCCAGCTTTCGCTGGGGTGACGGGTTTGGGACGGTAGATGCCGCGACGGCCGGGCGCGCATTGTCCTTTGCCCGCGACATTCTGAAAGCTGGCATTCGCGGCGTCCGCCCCCCAAATAGCGCATCTGGATTACACGGGAGTTGAACTTGGCCACGCTTGGAATGTCCCCCGCGGAGAAGGACGCCGTCGAAGCGTTCCGTCGCGATGTCGTCGAACCGTCGATGATGAAGCTCGTGATCATCGATTTCTGGGCGGAATGGTGCGGGCCGTGCAAGGCACTGACCCCGACGCTGGAGAAGGTTGCCGCGGATTATGCCGACAAGGGCGTCGTGCTGGCCAAGGTCGATACCGACAAGAACCAGTTCATCGCCGCGCAATTCCAGATCAAGTCGATCCCGACCGTCTATGCGATGTTCCAGGGCCAGCTGGTCGCCGACATGACCAGCGCGCGCACCGAGTCGCAGCTGCGCGTGCTGCTCGACCAGTTGCTCAAGCAGCTGCCGATCGAGGCCGAGCCGGCGGATCCGGCCGCCGATGTCGAGCCGCTGATCGCGATCGGCGAAGAGGCGCTTGCCGCGGGTGACGGCGAGCGTGCGCTGGGGCTGTTCCGCGAGATCGCCGAGATCGCGCCTGAGCATCCACAGGTCCATGCCGGCTTCGTCCGCGCGCTGGTCGCGACCGGGCAGCTCGACGAGGCGAGCGACTGGCTGGCGAATCTCGATCCGGCGATCGCCAAGGATCCGGCGATCCACCGCGCGCAGGCGGCGCTCGCGCTCGCGCAGTCCGCCCCGCCGGTTGCGGACCTGTCGCCGCTGCTCGCTGCGGTCGAGGCGAACCCCGACGACCTGGACGCCCGCTTCGCGCTCGCCAACGGCCAGATGGCGGCGAACGACCGCGATGCGGCGGCGGACACGTTCCTCGGCATCATCGCCACCGAGCGCGACTGGAACGAGGGCGCGGCGCGCGCGCAGTTGCTCAAGCTGTTCGAGGTTGTCGGGCTCGAAGACCCCTGGGTCTCTGGACAGCGACGGCGTCTGTCTGCGATCCTGTTCGGATGACCACCGAGTCGCCCCCGCGTGCTACCACACGACTGTCGATCTTCCCGCTGCCGGGGGCGCTGCTGTTCCCCGGCATGCACCTGCCGCTGCACATGTTCGAGCCGCGCTATCGGGCGATGATCAGCGATGCGATGGCGCGCGACCGGCGGATCGGGATGATCCAGCCGCGGGGCGGCCCGCATGACGATGCGGATGCGCTGTACGACATTGGCTGCGTCGGCAAGATCGCCGAGGTCGAGGCACTCGACGACGGGCGGTACAATGTCGTGCTGGAAGGCATCGCGCTGTTCCGGATCGTCCGCGAGCTCGACGTGACGACCGCGTTCCGGCAGGTCGAGGCCGAGCTGCTGCCTTTGGTTGAGGATGACGCCTTGTCGCTCGGGCGGCGGTCGTCGCTCGAGATGGAATCGCGCCGGTTCGCGGACATGCAGGGCTATGCGGTCGACTGGGATGCAGTCGGGCGGCTCGACGACGAGAGCCTGGTCAACGGCATCGCGCAGATCGCGCCGTTCGATTCGGCGGCCAAGCAGGCGTTGCTCGAGGCGCCGGACATCGAACACCGCGCCGAGCTGATCATCCAGCTGATGCAGTTCTTCGGGCGGCACGATGGCGACGAATCGGTGACGTTGCAGTGAGCGCGCTCGACCCCTGGCTGCTCGAGCGCCTGGTCTGCCCGATGACGCGCACGCCGCTGCGCTATGACGAGCCTGCACAGGAACTGGTGTCCGAGGCGGCGGGCCTCGCCTATCCGGTCCGCGACGGCGTTCCGGTGATGCTGGTCGAGGAAGCCCGACGGATCGACGCCCCCGCCTGATGCACTTTGCCGACCGTCGCCTGCTGGTTCTCGGCGCGGTCTGGGGGATCGGCCTCGTCGCATCGGGCTGGGCACCGTTCGATCGCGCGACGTGGTGGATGGAGATCGCCCCCGTGCTGATCGCGTTCCCGGTGCTGGTCGGTCTGCGCCGCCGCTTCGTCTTCACCGACCTCGCACTGCTGTTGATCGCGGTCCACGGCCTCGTGCTGATGCTGGGCGGCGCCTACACCTATGCGCGCGTGCCGATCGGGTTTGCGGTGCAGGACTGGCTGCATCTCGCGCGCAATCCCTATGATCGGTTCGGGCATCTGATGCAGGGATTCGTGCCCGCAATCGTCCTGCGCGAAGTGCTGGTGCGGACCGGCGTGATCGCTACGGGCCGGGTGCTGGCGATCACCGTGCTCGCTTACTGCCTGTCGGTCAGCGCGCTGTACGAGCTGATCGAGTTCGGGGCCGCGGTCGCGCTCGGCCAGGGCGCGGACGCGTTCCTGGGGACGCAGGGCGACCCCTGGGATACGCAATGGGACATGCTGATGTGCCTGATCGGCGCCGCGCTGGCGCTGATCCTGCTGTCACGGCCGCATGATCGGCAGATCGCCCGCCTCAGATCGTGAGGCCTTGCAACAGCTTGGGCAGATCGCCGCTTTCGCCGCGCGCCTCGGCCATGAAGCGATCTTTCAGCGGCGGGATCGCGTTGACCGCGCTGATCCCGAAACGCCGGACCGCGCTGGCGGTCTTGCCCGGCAGGCCGAACAGGCGGGTGAGCGTGTCGGTCGCCGCCGCGGTCATGAACGTGTCGAGCCCACGCCAACGCTGGTAGCGCGCGAGCAGCGCGGCATCGCCGAGATCGAGGCCGAGGCGCTTGCCCTCGACCAGCACTTCGGTGAGCGTCGCGACGTCGCGGAAACCGAGGTTGAGGCCCTGCCCCGCAATCGGGTGGATGCCGTGCCCTGCGTCGCCGACCAGCGCGAGCCGCGTGTCGGTGATGCGCGCGGCGTGGTGGAAGCCGAGCGGATAGGACGAGCGCGGCGTCGCCATCGACAGCGCGCCGAGGAATCCGCCCATGCTCTTTTCGGCTTCGGCGAGGAATGCGCGGTCGCCGAGCTTCAACATGCCGGGGGCGTTCTTCGCGTCGACCGTCCAGACGATCGCGGAGCGGTGACCGTCGGCGTCATCGGGAAGCGGGAGCAGCGCGAACGGGCCGCTCGAGTAGAATATCTCGTATGCGACGTCGTCGTGCGGGCGTTCGTGGTGGAACGCGGCGATGATCGCGGTGTGATCGTACGACCAGCGCGCGATGGTGATCCCCGCGGCCTCGCGAGTCGGCGAGTTGCGGCCCTCCGCGGCGATCAGCAGCGGGGCGCGGATCACGGCGCCCGAGTCGAGCGTGACGGTCACGCCCGAGTCGGCGCGGTCGACCGACGTCGCACGCGTCGTCATGCGCAGGTCGACATTGGCGGCTGCGGTGGCGGCATCGAACAGCGTGCGACGGATCAGCTTGTTCTCGTACATCGTGCCGAGCGCGCCATCGTCGGCGGCGGGGACAAAATCGAGCGCGCCGGGTTCGAGCCCGTCGCTGACGCGGATCTGGCGGATCGCACAGCCCTGCCCCGCCAGCGTCGCGCCGACGCCGATCGCGTCGAGCATGCGGTGGCTCGCGCTCGCCACCGCCGACGCGCGGCCGTCAAAGCCCGGCGCCAGCGTCACCGCGGGGTCTGCCGGGTCGATCACGATCGTCGAGATGCCGTGCACGTCGAGCGCCACGGCGAGCGTCGCGCCGACCAGCCCGCCACCGAGGATGATTACATCTGTGTCCATGACGCCGCTCTATCCCGCCAGCCGGTCGCTGCCAACGCCGATCCGGGCGCGGTTTAACCCGTGTTGTCCGCGCGCGACCGCGCATTGCCGACGGGGTCGGCTTGACGTCCGACCAGCCCAGCGCGATGCACTAACCCTATTATAGTGATTCTGGAGAATACGGGTCATGGCCAGCCGCGCGCAGCCAGCCTTGTGGCGTGAGACGGTGAAAGCGGGTGCCGTCCGCAGCGGTGCGCTGATCGCGGCGATCGCGTTGTTCGTCGGCACGCTGCTGATGGCGCTGGCGCTGGCGAGCTATCACCCGAGCGACCCTGCGCTCAACACCGCGTCGGGCGGGTCGCCGGCCAATCTGGTCGGCCCGCCGGGCGCGTGGTTCGCCGATATCGCGCTGACCCTGTTCGGCCCCGCGGTCGCGCTGCTGCTGCCGATCGGGCCGATTCTCGGGCTGCGGCTATGGCGCGATCTGCCGCTGGGCCACTGGGTGCGGATGCTGCGCGGCGCGGCGATCGGCGTCGCGCTGATGGCGAGCGCGCTGGCGTTCGTCTCGGGCTCGTCGGTGCTCGCGCTGCCCGCCGGATGGGGTGGCGTGATCGGGCTGTCAGTCGCGAGCGCGGTTCACTGGGCGCTGAGCTTTGTCGGCGAGCCGGTCGCCGAGCTCTGGTCCGCGCGCGCGATCGGGCTGGTCGCGGCGATCGCGGGCGCGATCGTCTGGGGCAAGAGCATCGAGATCGATCTCGGCGAGCGCAAATGGCGCTTTCCCCGCCGCAATCGCACCGAGGCGCTCGGCTATGACGGCTTTGCGGAGATCGACGAGGACGACGACGAGCCGCTGACCCTGACGCGCAAGCCGGTCGAGCCGCGCGCGCTCGCCGAGCCCGACCCGCGCCCTGCCCCGGTCATCGCCGATCGCCAGACTGCGCCGAGCCAGGCCAAGCCCAAGGAGCGCCAGTCGTCGCTCGACCTGCGCGACAATTTCACGCTGCCCAGCCTCGACCTGCTGACCCCGTCGCCGCCGAGCCAGGGCAATGTCGTCGACAAGGCGGGGCTCGAGCGCAACGCAAGGCTGCTGGAGAACGTGCTCGACGATTTCCACGTGAAGGGATCGATCATCGAGGTGCGGCCGGGCCCGGTCGTGACGATGTACGAGCTGGAGCCCGCGCCCGGCATCAAGGCGAGCCGCGTGATCGCGCTGGCCGACGATATCGCGCGCAACATGTCCGCGATTTCCGCGCGCGTCGCGGTGATCCCGGGGCGCAACGTGATCGGCATCGAGCTGCCCAATGCGCGGCGCGAGGCGGTGTCCTTGCACGAGCTCGTCGGCAGCCAGACGTTCGAGGACCAGTCGGCACAGCTGCCGATCATCCTTGGCAAGAACATCGCGGGCGATTCGGTGATCGCCGATCTCGCGCCGATGCCGCATCTGCTGGTCGCGGGTACGACGGGGTCGGGTAAGTCGGTCGGCCTCAACAGCATGATCCTGTCGCTGCTGTACAAGCTGACGCCGAACCAGTGCCGGATGATCATGATCGATCCGAAGATGCTCGAACTGAGCATGTATGACGACATCCCGCATCTGTTGTCGCCGGTCGTCACCGATCCCGCCAAGGCGGTGCGCGCGCTGAAATGGGCGGTCGAGACGATGGAGGATCGCTATCGCCAGATGTCCTCCGTCGGCGTGCGCAGCCTCGCCGGGTTCAACGACAAGGTGCGTGGCGCCAAGGCCAAGGGGCAGCCGCTCGGGCGGAAGGTGCAGACGGGCTATCACCCGGATACCGGCGCGCCGATGTACGAGGAAGAGAAGCTCGAATACGACGTGCTGCCGCAGATCGTGGTGATCGTCGACGAGCTCGCCGATCTGATGATGACCGCGGGCAAGGAGGTTGAATTCCTGATCCAGCGGCTCGCGCAGAAGGCACGCGCGGCGGGCATCCACCTGATCATGGCGACGCAGCGGCCGTCGGTCGACGTCATCACCGGCGTCATCAAGGCCAATCTGCCGACGCGGATCAGCTTCCACGTCACGTCGAAGATCGATTCGCGCACGATTCTGGGCGAACAGGGCGCCGAGCAGCTGCTCGGCAAGGGCGACATGCTCTACATGCCGGGCGGCAAGGGCATCGTCCGCGTCCACGGGCCGTTCGTGACCGATGACGAGGTTCGGCTGGTGGCGGATCACTGGCGCTCGCAAGGGCTGCCCGACTATATCTCGTCGGTGACCGAGGAGCCCGAGGAGAGCTTCGCGCTGGAGGGATCGCCGACGGGTGAGGATTCGGCGGAGGACCAGCAATATCGCCAGGCGATCCAGCTGGTATGCGAGTCGCAAAAGGCGTCGACCTCGTGGCTGCAGCGGCAGTTGCGGATCGGGTATAACTCGGCCGCGCGGTTGATCGAGCGGATGGAGAAGGACGGCATCGTCGGCCGCCCCGATCATGTCGGGCGGCGCGAGGTGCTGCGCGATACCGAGGGGCATGCGATCTAAGAACGCGGTGCAATCCTCCCCCGCCAGGGGGAGGTGGCAGGCGTCAGCCTGACGGAGGGGGCGGACAGGAATGGCCGCCGTTCCGTGTCCTCCCCCTCCGTCGCCTTCGGCGCCACCTCCCCCTGGCGGAGGAGGATTGGCGGGACCTGCGACCGTTTCGCCGCATGCGACATGACGGAGGGTTTCGGACGATCGAGGTGCGGTCTACGGGGGAAACACAAGTTACGGACGACAGGTGGGATTGATGGGGTATCGGCGATTGGGCGTGGCGGCGTTGGCGCTCGCGATATCCGGGCAGGGTTGGGCGCAGGACACCGCGAAACAGACCCCCGGCAGCACCGCCACCGACACGCAGCACCGGCCGCGTTCAGGCGTTCGCCGCGACAGCGATCTGTCTCCCTCCGCGCTGACCGCGGATACGCGCCGCACCCCGCCGCCCGGGCTATTCGCCGACTGGTTCGATATCCGCAAGAAGCTGGCGGATCGCGGTATCGGGCTGAGCGCGCGCTATGCCTCGGAAAGCGGCTATAACTTCTCGGGCGGCGACCGGAAATTGCTCCGCGAGACCGGCCAGTTCGACGTCGGCGTACTGCTCGATCTCGACAAGGTCGTCGGGCTGCAGGGCGGTGCGTTCCAGGCGACCGTGACCTATCGCCGCGGCCGCGATCTGGGCGCTGACGCCAATCTCGGCGTGCTGCAACAGGTGCAGGAAGTGTATGGCCGAGGGCAGACGCTGCGCCTGACGCAATTCTGGTACGAGCAGATGCTGGGCGAGAAGCTCGAGCTCAAGATCGGGCGGACCAATCCCGGCGAGGATTTCGCGGTATTCTCCTGCTATTTCCAGAATCTCAGCTTCTGCGGGGCGCAGCCGGGCAATCTGGTCGGCGATTACTGGCAGAACTGGCCGGTCGGGCAATGGGGCGCGCGGCTGCGCTACGACGTCAACGACCATGTCACGCTGAAGACCGCGGCGTATGAGGTGAACCCGCGCAACCTGGAGAAGGACTTCGTGATCGGCCGGTTCCACGGCGCGACCGGCGCGCTGATCCCGGTCGAGGCCGAATGGCGGCGCGGCGACGATGATGGCCGGGTCGGCGCGTACAAGGTCGGCGGCTGGATCAACACGTCGAACGGCGACGACGTGTATTACGACGTGAACCGCCAGCCGATCGCGATCACCGGCATGGCGCCGCTCCGCCACGACGCGCGCTACGGCGTATATTTCAACGTCCAGCAGCAGATCACCGGCACGTCGAAGGACGGCAAGTCGGTGACCGGTCTCAGCGTGTTCCTCAACGCGACGCAGGCCGATCGCGCGACCTCGACCACCGATAACCAGATTGCGGCGGGGCTGTTCTACAAGGGGCTGGTGCCGTGGCGACCGGGCGACATCCTGGGCATCGGCGTCGCGCGGACCAATGTGAACGGGCGCGTCGCGAAGGGACAGGCACTCGATCCGACGCGGCCGGCGGTGCAGGATGCGGAATATGCGTCGGAGATCTATTACAGCGTCCATCCGACCAAGTGGCTGGAATTACGGCCGAACGTGCAGTTCATCCACAATCCGGGCGGCGTGCATGGCGCCCGCGATGTCGGCGTGCTCGGGTTGAAGGGGGCGATCACGCTGTAGGGGGCGACGGTCCTCGCGCCCTCCCCGTCATCCTGACGAAAGTCAGGATCCAGAGTAATATCCGCGGCGCTGCTTGATCCTGGGTCCTGACTTTCGTCAGGATGACGAAGTACCGAATTCAGTGGCGGTTCAAGCGCGGGCCGGCAATTGTCCGCGCTTCAAGGAGATTTCGATGTTCAATACCCGCCCCGCGGTGATCGCGACGATCGCCGCCCTCTCGGTCGCCGCCGTCCCCGCCCCTGCCGTCGCGCAGGCGAGCGGCGATCTCGCTGCCGTCCAGAAGCATCTCCAGTCGGTCGAGACGATGACCGCCAGTTTCTCGCAGGCGGATCGCAACGGCAAGGTGCTGACCGGCGTGCTGACGCTGAAGAAGCCAGGCAAGCTGCGCTTCCAGTACGAGAAGGGCGTGCCGATCCTGATCGTCGCGGAGGGCGGCGCGCTGACCTTCATCGATTATTCGGTGAAGCAGGTGCAGCGCTGGCCGATCAAGAACTCGCCGCTGGGCGTACTGCTCGATCCGACTCGCGACATCACGCGCTATGCCAAGCTGGTGCCCGGCTATGACCAGCGCATCGTGTCGGTCGAGGCGAACGACCCGAAGCACCCCGAATATGGCCGGATCACGCTGGTGTTCGTGCGCAACGCGGGCGCGCCGGGCGGGCTGATGCTGCAGGGCTGGGTCGCGCTCGACAGCCAGAACAACCGGACGACGATCCGCCTGACCAACCAGAAGTTCGGCGACGCGGTCAGCGACAACACCTTCCGCTGGAACGATCCGCGCCGCACGGGTGGAAGAAAGTAACAAAACTTTCGCGTCATTCATGCCAGCGACAGGTTTCGGTCCCTAGAGAGTGGGCCGCGGATGTGGGGCATTCGGGATTTTTCCCCCTGTTGCCCGGATGGTTTCTCCACAGTCTGCCTGCGTGACGAACGCTGAGTCGGCCCTCGCTCCATGCCCCCGGAGCGGGGGTCATTTCATGTGAAGGGCGGCGCGAAAAAGCATTTTGCGCGACTCGCCCGAACACGGCCGACGGGCCCCCTCTTTCTCTAGGGCCCGGTCGACGACAGCGGCTTTGCCGATGGCGCCTTCTACCGTCTTCGAAGCTCGAGACGCTTGCTTGTCCCGCCCCCCACGCGACGCTACATCGCGGCTGTGAAAATCGCCTCCTGGAACATCAACTCGGTCCGGTTCCGGATCGCCATCGTCGAACAGTTTCTGCGCGACGAGCAACCCGACATCCTGTGCCTGCAGGAAACCAAGGTCATCGACGGCGACTTCCCGTTCGAGGCATTCCGCGCGCTGGGCTATGAGCACATCGTCCTGCACGGCCAGCGGATGCACCACGGCGTCGCGATTCTCAGCCGCGTGCCGATCGTCGAGGACGACCGGTTCGACTGGCAGGCGAACAGCGAGGCGCGTCATGTCGGCGTCCGGCTTCCCAACGGCGTCCGGCTGGAAAATGTCTACATCCCCGCCGGCGGTGACGTGCCCGACCGCGAGGCGAACCCCAAATTCGGCCAGAAGCTCGATTTCCTCGAGCGGATGACGCGCTGGTCGGAGACGCTCGCGGGGCCATCGATCCTGGTCGGCGATTTTAACATCGCGCCGCTCGAATCGGACGTGTGGAGCCACAAGCAGCTGCTCGACGTCGTCAGCCATACGCCGATCGAGGTCGAGGCGCTCGCCCGGTTGCAGGCGGCGGGCGACTGGGTCGATCTCGGCCGCCGCTTTCACCCGGCGCCCGCGCGGCTCTACACCTGGTGGAGCTACCGCGCGAAGGATTGGGAGGCGTCGGATCGCGGGCGGCGGCTCGATCACATGTGGGCCACCGGTGCGGCCGCGGACGCCGCGGTCGAGCATCACGTATATGAGCGGTGCCGCAGTTGGCTGAAGCCCTCCGACCACATCCCGATCCTCACCGAGTTCGCGTTTTGAGCGATCCGCGCGCTGCGGCCCGCGCGGTGGACGCGTTGCGGCGCGGGTGGCCGATCGCGATCGACGGGCTGGTCCTGCTCGCGGTCGAGACGGCGGATGCAGCGCGGCTGGCGGCGTTCGATCCGGACGCGACGGGGGGCGTGCTGATCTCGTCGGGGCGCGCCGCGACGTTGAAGCTGGCGAACCAGCTGGCCGCCGCGGATCCGACCGAGCCCGTGCTGGTCGATCGCGCGCCGTGGATCGACTTTGCCGCGGCGACCGCGCTGGCCGATCCGCAATTCGACCTGGCGACACCGATGAAGGGGCCGTTCCGGACGGTCCCGGTGGCCGATCCGCAGGCGGCCGCGGCGGCGCTGCGGCTCGCGCGGATCGCCGGGCTGTTGCCCGCCTTCTTCCTCGGCACCGGCGAGCCCGAGGTGGCGATCGCCCACGCCGATATCGATGCGCACGAGGATGCGACCCGCCTGACTCTCGCGACGCGCGCGCGGCTGCCGGTCGAGGGCGCGGAGGATGCGGAGATCGTCGCGTTCCGCAGCCCCGAAAGCGGCGACGAACATATTGCGTTGCTGATCGGCCAGCCCAATGGCGAGCCGCCGCTCGTCCGGCTGCATAGCGAGTGCCTGACGGGCGACGTGCTCGGCAGCCTGAAGTGTGATTGCGGGCCGCAGTTGCACGCCGCGATCCATGCGATTCGCGACAGTGGCTGGGGTATCCTGCTGTATCTGCGGCAGGAGGGGCGCGGGATCGGGCTGGTCAACAAGCTGCGCGCCTATGCGTTGCAGGACCAGGGCTATGATACGGTCGATGCCAACACACGGCTGGGCTTTGCGGTCGATGCGCGCGATTTCGGCGTGGCGGCGCGGATGCTGACGTTGCTCGGGCAGCGCGAGGTGCGGTTGCTGACGAACAACCCGGCCAAGGTCGCCGGGCTGGCGGCGGCGGGCGTGACGGTGATCGAGCGCGTGCCGCATTTCTTGCCGTCCAATCCGCATAACGCGCAGTATCTCGCGACGAAGCGCGACCGCACGGGGCACCAGTTCTGACCGACATCCCGCCTTCCAGGCGCCTGATCGTCGTGTTCGGCGCGGCGGTCCGTCCCGACGGCCGCCCGAGCCCGACGCTCGCGCGACGGATCGCGTTCGCGGCGGCGGCGGCGGCGCGCTATGTCGATGCGGACCTGTTCTGCTCGGGCGCGAAGGGCGCGCATGGGCCTTCCGAGGCGTCGGTGATGGCGGAAATGCTGGCCGAGACGGTCGACCGGTCGCGGATCCATCTCGACGAGGCGAGCGTCGATACGTTGCAGAGCGTGGTCGCCGCGACCGCGTTCGCGCGTGCGGGCGACTATGCGCAGTGCATGATCTGTACTGACGGCTATCACCAGCCGCGGATCCGCATGCTGTTCACGATGCTGGGGATGCCCGCGAGCGCGATCCATGTGCCGCATGGCGGGAGCCGTCGGTATCAGCTGAAGATGCGGACTCGGGAAGCGGCGGCGATCCCGTATGACCTGGTCGCGGGGATCGGCGCGATCTGGCGGCGTAAGCGGGGCTAACCGCTACTGCGGACGCGGCCGCTTTGCGTCTGCGCATTTCTCAAGCGGGGACCTCCCCGGCGAAGGCCGGGGTCCAGTTGGGAAGGCCGATGTAACGAAGGTCCGTCCGCCGTTTTGGCCGTTCCCCGACTGGGCCCCGGCCTTCGCCGGGGGGGGGGGGGGGGGCTTTTTTCCCCAACCCAAAAAACCGGGGGGGGGGGGGGGGGGGGGGGAGCTATTGTCCCCAACGTCAAGAACCGGGGGCGAGCTTATCCCAGCAGTCGCGCGACGTCGTCGAAGCTGTCGGCCAGCGCGTCGACGCCGATCGCCTTCAGCCGTGCGCCATGGTCTGCGTTGCAATGCGAGCCGGCGGACAGGCCGATGACATAGCCGCCCGACGCCACCGCACCGGTCGCGCCGACGGGGGAGTCTTCGAGGATCGCAGCCCGCGTGATGTCGACGCCGAGCTGGCGCGCGCCGAACAGGTACAGATCGGGCGCGGGCTTGCCGTTCGTCACATGCTCGCGGCCGCTGTAGAGATGGTCGCCGAACGCATCGCGCAGGCCGATATGCTCGAGATGGCGCGCGATCCAGCTGACCGGGCTCGACGAGACGATCGCCTTGGGCAGGTCGGCGGGGAGCGACCGGACGAACGCCACCGCCCCCTCGATCGCGTCGACGCCCGCGGCCATGACGCGCGCGTCCTCGGCTCGCCGCGCGGCGTAGAACTCGTCGGGGAGCGGCCGGTCGATCCAGCGCTCGATCGCGTCGATGAACTGCGGCCCGGCGAGTCCCATGAAGTTCGCCATCGATTCGTCGGCGGTCGTCGGATGGCCCGCGGCGGTGAGCCACTCCGCGATGTGTCGGTTGCCGACGGCTTCGCTGTCGATCAGGACGCCGTCAAAGTCGAACAGCAATGCGTCGAAGTTCATGCCGCGACGCCCCGCGCGCCGAACAGCGCACTGCCGATGCGGACATGCGTCGCACCGATCGTCACCGCGGTCTCGAAATCGTCGGACATGCCCATGCTGAGCCCGGTCAGCCCGGACTCGCGCGCGAGCTTGGCGAGGAGCGCGAAATAGGGTGCGGGTTCGATATCGGCGGGCGGCAGGCACATCAGCCCGGCGATCGGCAGCCCGGCGGCGCGCGCTTTTTCGAGCAAAGCGGGCAGATCGGCAATCGCGCAGCCGCCCTTTTGCGGTTCGTCGCCGATATTGACCTGGAGGAAACAGTCGGGTCGCCGATCGCCCGCGGCCATCGCCTTGCCCAGCGCCTCGACCAGCGAGGGGCGATCGACCGCGTGGATGCAGTCGAACAACGCGACCGCCTCGGCGGCCTTGTTCGACTGGAGCTGGCCGATCAAATGGAGCTCGACGTCGGGATAGGCCGCGCGCAGGGCGGGCCATTTCTCCGCCGCCTCCTGAACGCGATTCTCGCCGAATGCGCGCTGGCCCTGTTCAAGCAGCGGCGTAATCGCCTCGGCGGGGTGCGTCTTGGAGACCGCGATCAGCGTGACGTCGCTCACGCGGCGATCGGCGATGTCGGCGGCCTTGGCGATCCGGGTGCGGATGGACTCGAGCGGCGTGGTGTCGTCAGATGTCATGGCCCGCGCTATAGGCAGCGACGTGTCGGTCCGAAAGCCCATCCCCGAGCGCTGGTTGATGACCGACGAGCGGATGGGCGACGCCTGGTGGCCAGCACTCCGGCGATTGCCGCCCGGATCGGGGGTGGTGTTTCGCCATTACGCGACGGCGACGGCAGAGCGACGCTTGCTGTTGCGACGGGTTCGACGGCTGGCGCATGCGCGGCGACTAGTGCTGGTGGTGGCCGGGACCTCGACGATTCGCACCGACGGCGTTCATGGTGGCGCACGCACGCGCGGGATCAGGACGTGGCCGGCGCATTGCCGGGGCGAGGCCTTGGCAGGCGAGCGCGCGGGGGCCGATGCGTTGTTCGTGTCGCCGGTCTACGCGACGCGATCGCATGAGCGCGCGGTTGGGTTGGGTCCGGCGCGGGCCGTTCGGATCGCGCGTGGGCTCGGTACGAAGGTCGTGGCGCTGGGCGGGATGGACGCGGCGCGGTGGCGACGGATCCGGCGGTTCGGGTTCCATGGCTGGGCCGCGATCGATGCCTGGATGCGCTAGGGTTGGCGAGGAGGTCGGCTAGCGCCCCCTCCCCCGTCATCCCAGCGCACGCTGGAATCTTGTCGTTTGGCGGGCGTCGCGAGCCACGAGGGATACCCCAGCTTTCGCTGGGGTGACGGTTTTTGATGAGCCCGCGGCAGTCGGTCTGCAATAAGCACGCGTTCTGCCGCTGTTTGGCAACTGGTCGGCATGCGCTCCGCAAGCCGCGTTACCACGCTTAGAAGCGGAAGGCGGTGCCCAGATAGACGGCTTGGCTGTCGCGGCGGTCGTCATCGACCTTCACGAAGCGCTCGCGGTCCGAGCGGTAGCGGACGCCCGCCGTCACGGCCAGGTTCCGCGTCAGCGCGTAGGAGCCGCCGAGATCGACCGAGTAACTCGGCATATCCTCGATCAGGTGCGGCGTGTTCGGCAGCGGACGATCGGCGGCAGCCTTGACGGTGCCGCTGAACCGCTTGGCGCTGTAGCTGATCGCCAGATCGGCCGCCTGGCGGCTGCCCGGCAGGCCGCCGAGATCGAGCTTGTTCACGTCACCCGAGATCGCGAACCGCTTCCAGCCGACCGACATGCCCAGATTATACGCGATCGGCGCGATGCCGACGGTCGGCGTCGTCGATGCGAGGCTGGCGGTGTTGGCGACGCCGCGGTTGGTCTGCGCACGGACCGCGACGGTCACCGCGCGATTGTCCTGCCGCGTTTCGGCGGGGGTGAAGCGGAACCGGCCGGCGTCGAAGCCGCCGCGCGCGAACATCGCGGCAAGGCGGGGATCGGCGGCGGCGGGGGTGAACGATCCGATGCCGCGGACGGCCGCGACGTTGCGCTTGGCGATCCGAGCGGGCTGTTCGCTGGCGCCGAAGGCGGGCGCGACGATGGCGGCGGTGGCGACAAGCGCCCCGGCAACCACCCCGACAATACCCCCACGCGTCATCACAACGAATTTGTCCTTCGAATCCCGTAATCGGATCCTGTTAAACAGCACCTAACATGAATTGATCCGTAGCAAAGGCCGCAGACCTACGCATTATCCCCCATCGTCACCGAATTGTCCGACAGTGTTGCAATCAGCACACAGATCGCTGCGATAGCGCTACCGATCGGGGCCCGCTCCGCTGCCGAAGCGATCCCCGCGCCGACGCTCGTCTGCCTATGTGGCGTCTGCTTGCGGGCGCGCGGGCACGCCTGTAGAGCAAGGGCTGATTTTCTTGCCAGGATGATGCCCATGTTCCGCCGCTCGCGTATCGCAGTCGTGCTGTTTGCCCTGCCTCTCGTCGCATGCGGCGGCGGTTCCGCCCGTCCCAAGGCCGATCTGGCGGCTTCGAAGATCACCACGATCGGCGTGAACAGCTATCTGTGGCGCGCGAGCCTCGACACGCTGGGCTTCATGCCGCTGCTCCAGACCGATTCCAACGGCGGCGTGATCGTCACCGACTGGTACACCAACCCGCAGACCCCGACCGAGCGCATGAAGGTGACCGTGTCGATCCTCGATCAGGATCTGCGCGCCGATGCGCTGCGCGTCGCCGCCCTCCGCGAAGTCAATCGCAACGGCCAGTGGGTGTCGTCGCCGGTCCAGGCCGCGACCACGCAGAAGCTCGAGGATATCATCCTGACCAAGGCTCGCGACCTGCGCCGCGCCTCGATCGCGGGCTGAGGACACACTCATGGCGTCGCGTTTCAATGCGTTGAAGGCGGACGCGGCGTGGCAGAAGGTCTGGGACGAGCGCAAGACGTTCGCCGCTGACGATTCTTCGACCAAGCCGCGTTCGTACGTGCTCGAGATGTTCCCCTATCCGTCGGGGCGCATCCATATGGGGCATGTCCGGAACTACACGATGGGCGACGTGCTCGCGCGGTTCCGTCGGATGAAGGGCATGGAAGTGCTCCATCCGATGGGCTGGGACGCGTTCGGCATGCCCGCCGAGAATGCGGCGATGGAAAAGGGCGTGCATCCGGGCACCTGGACGCGCGCCAACATCGCGACGATGAAGGCGCAGCTCAAGCGCCTCGGCTTCGCGCTCGACTGGACGCGCGAACTGGCGACGTGCGAGCCCGATTATTACGGGCATGAACAGGCGCTGTTCCTCGACCTGTTCGCGGCGGGGCTCGTCTATCGCAAGGAATCGGCGGTCAACTGGGATCCGGTCGACATGACCGTGCTCGCCAACGAGCAGGTGATCGACGGGCGCGGCTGGCGATCGGGCGCGCTGGTCGAGCGGCGCAAGCTGTCGCAGTGGTTCCTCAAGATCACCGACTTTGCCGACGAGCTGGTCGACGGGCTCGGCGCGCTCGAGCATTGGCCCGACAAGGTCAAGCTGATGCAGGAGAACTGGATCGGCCGCAGCCAGGGGTTGCAGTTCAAGTTCGCGCTCACTGCTCCCCTCCCGCTTGCGGGAGGGGTCGGGGGAGGGCCTGACACGACCGCGGCGACGGCGATTGGGGAGGCCTCCCCTACCCTGACCCCTCCCGCAGGCGGGAGGGGAATCGATTCGGTCGACGTGTTCACGACTCGTCCCGACACGATGTTCGGATCGAGCTTCGTCGCGGTCGCCGCGGATCATCCGATCGCGCGCGCGATCGCTGAGACGAACCCAGATGCGGCTGCGTTCATCGAACTCTGCAAGCGCGGCGGCACCACCGCGGCGGAGCTCGATACGCAGGAGAAGCTGGGCTTCGACACCGGCATCCGCGCGACGCATCCGCTCGACACGACGTGGCAACTCCCCGTCTACATCGCGAACTTCGTGCTGATGGACTACGGCACGGGCGCAGTGTTCGGCGTGCCCGCGCACGACCAGCGCGATCTGGATTTCGCGCGCAAATACGACCTGCCGGTCAAGCGCGTCGTCTCCGAAGGCGATGACGAGGCTCCCGTGTTCGTCGGCGACACCGCCTGGACGGGTGCCGGCGCTCTGGTGAACTCGCACTTCCTCGACGGGATGGATATCGAGGACGCCAAGCGCACCGTGATCGAGCGCGCCGAGGGCGAAGGCTGGGGCAAGGGCACGACCGTGTTCCGCCTGCGCGACTGGGGCGTCAGCCGCCAGCGGTATTGGGGCACGCCGATCCCGATCATCCACTGCGACGCGTGCGGCGCGGTGCCGGTGCCCAAGGACCAGCTTCCGATCGTGTTGCCCGAGGACGTCTCGTTCGACATCCCCGGCAACCCGCTCGATCGCCATCCGACGTGGAAGAACGTCCCCTGCCCGTCCTGCGGCGGCGCAGCACGGCGCGAGACCGATACGCTCGACACGTTCGTCGATTCGTCGTGGTATTTCATCCGCTTCGCCAGCCAGCCGGACGCAAAGCCGTTCGACCGGACGGGCGCGGAGAAGTGGCTACCGGTCAACCAGTATATCGGCGGCGTCGAGCATGCGATCCTGCATCTGCTCTACGCGCGCTTCTGGACGCGCGCGCTGAAGCATATCGGCATGCTCGACATCGCCGAGCCGTTTGCCGGGCTGTTCACGCAAGGCATGGTCACGCACGAGACGTACAAGTCCGCGGACGGCCGCTGGCTCGGCCCTGACGACGTGCGCGACGGCATCGAGATCGCGACGGGTGACGCGATCACCGTCGGTCGCATCGAGAAGATGTCGAAGTCGAAGAAGAACGTGGTCGATCCCGAGCCGATCGTCGACCAGTACGGCGCCGACGCGGTGCGCTGGTTCGTGCTCTCCGACTCGCCGCCCGAGCGCGATCTGCCCTGGAGCGAATCGGGTATCGAAGGCGCGTGGCGGTTCGTGCAGCGTCTCTGGCGTCTGATAGAGTCCGACGGTGCCGCCAAGGCCGAGGGCGACGACATCGCGTTGCGCAAGCTCTGCCACCGGACGACCGTCGGTATCGAGAGCGATATCAATGCCTTGCAGTTCAACAAGGCCGTCGCACGGCTCTATTCCTTGTGCAGCGCGATCGAGAAGGCGGCGCCCTCCGCGGATCGCGAAGAGGCGGTCCGCACGCTGCTGCTGCTCGTCAGCCCGATGGTCCCGCACGTCGCCGAGGAAGCCTGGGCGACCGCGGGGAATGACGGCCTGATCGCCGACGCCGCCTGGCCGATCGTCGATCCGGCGATGCTGGTCGACGACGAGGTCACGATCGCGGTGCAGGTCAACGGCAAGCTGCGCGATACGCTGGTGTTCCCCAAGGGCGCCCCGAAGGACGCGGTCGAGGCGGCCGCGCTCGCCTCGGAGAAGATCGTCCGCCTGCTCGAGGGCAAAGCGCCCCGGAAAGTGATCGTCGTGCCCGACCGTCTCGTGAACATCGTCGCATGAAGCGGCTAGCGATCCTCGGCGCGCTCGCGCTGGCACCGCTCTTGTCCGGCTGCGGGCTGCATCCGCTTTATGCGGGCGGCAGCAGCGGTCCGGTCGCGGGCGCGCTCGGCCAGGTCGAGATTGCGCCGATCGCGGGCAAGAATGGCTGGCTGATGGCGACGGCTCTCAGAGATCGCCTGCCCTCGAACGGCGCGCCGGCGCTGTACCGGATCGATATCCGCCTCGACGACCAGATCAGCGGGCTCGGCGTGCGGACCGACGACAGCGTCTCGCGCGAACGCCGGACGCTGCGCGCGCGCTATCAGCTCGTGCGGATCGGCGACAATTCGGTGCTGCTCGATGCGACCGCGGGATCGGATGCCGGCATCGACGTCGTCCGCTCCGAATATGCGACGATCGCGGCCGAGAATACCGCGCTCGAACGCCTCTCGGCGATCGTCGCGGACCAGATCGTCGCGCGCATCGCGCTGTACGCGCGCAATACGCCTGCCGTCGCCGCGGCGCAGGGCACCGCACCGGCGAAGTGAAGGCGTCCGCTGGCCAGATTCGCGGTGCGCTGGCCAAACCGGGTGCGGAGATCCGCCTCTACCTGCTGCACGGCCCCGACGAGGCCGGCGCCAGCGACCTCGCGCGCCTGCTCGCCAAGGCGATGGGAGCCGATGCCGAACGCGTCGATCTCGACGGATCGACGCTCAAGAGTGATCCCGGCCGGCTGACCGACGAGGCCGCGTCGCTGTCGCTGTTCGCGGGCGCACGGTTCGTCCGCGTCGCCTCGGCGGGGGAGGAAAGCCTCGAGGCGTTCACCAACCTGTTGGCCGCCGAGCGTGTCGGCAATCCGGTCGTCGCGATCGCGCCGACGGTCAAGTCGACCGCGAAGATCGTCAAGCTCGCGATCGATTCGCCGCGCGCGATGGCGTTCGCCTGCTACGCCCCCACCGCGCAGGATGCCGAGCGGCTGGCGACGACGATCGCGGGCGAGAACGGGCTGCGTCCTGCCCCCGGCGTCGCGCGACGGCTGGTCGACACGACCGGCGGGGATCGCGCGGTCATTTCTCGCGAGATCGAGAAGTTGGCGCTGTACCTCGACGCCGCGCCCGATCGGCCGGCGGACCTCGATCATCATGCGCTCGACGCGGTCGGTGCAGACTTGGGCGACGCGGAAATGAGCCGCGCGATCGATGCGGTGATCGAGGGACGAGTCGACGATCTCGGCGCCGAACTGGCCGTGCTCGAAGAGGCGGGGACGTCGCCGATCCCGTGGCTCCGCCAGCTCGTCCGCCGCCTGATCGCGCTGGCCGACATGCGCGGCGAGATCGACCGGGGGGACTCGGTCGATGCGGTGATGAAGCGGCACCGGGTGTTCTTCAAGGAGGAGGCGAGCACCGCGCGCTCGCTGCGCCGCTGGACGCCCGTCATGCTCGCGACGGCGATTCAGAGGGTCCGGACTGCCGAGCGTGCGATCATGGCGTCGGGGAATGCCGGCGGGGTTGTGGCCGAGGCGGCTGTCGTCGCGCTGTCGCTGGCGATCGCACGGCGTAACTAGCTCGCCGGCGCGTCGTTCCTTTGGCCGTCCTCCCCACAACCACCCCCACCTCCGTCATCCCGGCGCACGCCGGGACTTTTGGACAGGCCGCGTTCTCTTGTGAAACGGACCGCAACCGTGGGTCCCGGCGTCCGCCGGGATGACGGGGGGTGTGGGGGTGGCCCCCATTCTCCGCTCCCTCCCCTCACCCCGTTCGTCCTGAGCGAAGTCGAAGGAAGGTTCCGTGCGCAGGTGCTTCGACCTCGCTCAGCACGAACGGAGGGGGATCGGTCCGGGCTCGCGCGTGACCTAGATCGCGCCGCCCGTCAGCCGCTGGCAGACCATGTCGAGCTGATCGAGGGTCGAGTAACTCAGCGTCAGCGTGCCCCCGGTCTCGGTATGCGCAACGCGCACCTGGAGCCCCAGAAGGTCCGCCAACTGCCGCTCCAGCGCCGCGATGTCCGCATCCGGGATCCGCGGCTCGGACGGCCCACCGCTGCGGTTCCGCCCGGGCTTTGCGTCGCGCGCCAGCTTCTCCGTCTCGCGCACCGATAGCCCGCGCGCCACGACCTGATCCGCCAGCGTCTCGACATCGGGCGATCCCAGCAACGCGCGCGCATGCCCCATCGACAGCGATCCATCGACCACCTGCGATTGGACCTGCGCGGGCAGTTCGAGCAGCCGCAGCAGGTTCGCGACATGGCTGCGCGACTTGTGGACGATCTTGGCGAGCACCTCCTGCGTGTGGCCATACTCGCCGGCCAGCCGCTGATACGCCTGCGCCTCTTCGATCGCGTTGAGATCCTCGCGCTGGATGTTCTCGATCAGCGCGATCTCGAGCGTCTCGGCGTCGTCGAAGTCGCGGACGACGACCGGCACCTCGTGCAGTCGCGCACGCTGTGCCGCGCGCCAGCGCCGCTCGCCTGCGACGATCTGATAGTCGTGGCCATGCGGCCGGACGACGATCGGCTGGATCAGCCCGCGCGATGCGATCGACGCCGCGAGTTCGTCGAGCATCGCCTCATCGAAATGCCGCCGCGGCTGATCGGGATGCGGCGACAGCGAACTGACCGGGAGCATCCGGACGCCCGACGACTGCGGCGCGGGCGCGCCATCGGCCGACACTGGCGTCTCGCGCGCCATCTCGCCGAGCAGCGCGTTGAGGCCCCTGCCCAGCCCCGGCCGTCCGCGCTTGTTACCCTCGCTCATGCGGCCGCCTGTGCCGACGCGGGAAGACGTCCGATCAGCTCACGTGCCAGCGCGATATAGGCCTGCGAACCCGAGCAGCGGTGATCGTAGATCAGCGCCGGAAGCCCGTGGCTCGGCGCCTCGGACAGCCGCACGTTGCGCGGGATGACCGTCTCGAACACCACTTTCCCCAATACCGCACGGACGTCTGCCGAGACCTGGTCGGTCAGGCGGTTGCGCCGATCGAACATCGTCAGCGCGACGCCCAGGATCGACAGGCCCGGATTGAACCGCTGGCGGATCCGCTCGACCGTGCTGAGCAATTGCGACAACCCCTCGAGCGCAAAGAACTCGCACTGAAGCGGCACGAGCAGAGAATCCGCCGCGACCATCGCGTTGATCGTCAGCAGCCCTAGCGACGGGGGGCAATCGATCAGCGCGATATCCCATGCCCCGCGCGCGACCTTCATCGCGCGATCGAGGCGGTGCGTGCGCGCGTCGAAGTCGACCAGCTCGATCTCGGCCCCCGACAGGTCGACGGTTGCGGGCACGATATCGAGCCGCGGCACGCGCGTGTGGACGACCGCATCGTCGATCGACGTCTCGCCGATCAGCACGTCGTAGCTCGACCGCTCACGCTGCGAATGACCGATGCCGAGCCCGGTCGATGCGTTGCCCTGCGGATCGAGATCGACCAGCAGCACGCGCATGCCCGTCGCCGCCAGCGCGGTCGCGAGATTGATGGCGCTGGTGGTCTTGCCCACCCCACCCTTTTGATTGGCGACCGCGATGGTGATCATCGCGCGCTCACCGTATCCAGAACCACGATCGACGACTCCGGGTTCGTGACGCTTTGTTCCACGTGGAACATAAACCGCCAATGCTGATTGAGCGCGGCCAGCTCTTCCTCATCGAAACGCCCCCGAGGAAGCAGCCACCGCGTCTCCTTTGTGGCGCAGTGCGCCGCGCCACGCAAAAGGTTTTGCAGCGACGCGACAGCGCGCGCCGAAATGATCGCAGCGTCGGCGGTCGCATTCTCGACCTTCGACGCGTGGACGCGGACCTGCTCACCGAGCCCGAGCCGGGCGACGCAGAGCTGCAGGAAGTCCGCACGGCGGCGGCGCGGCTCGACGAGATCGATCGGGCCTTCGCGTACGAGTGCGACGACCATGCCGGGAAAGCCCCCGCCCGTGCCGATATCGAGCCAGCGTTTCGCGCCCGTGTTGGCGCCTGCGAGCGCAACGAGCTGGAGCGAGTCGACGACGTGGCGATCCCAAATCGTCGGGATCGTCGACGGCGCGATCAGATTCTGGTGCGGTGTCTCCGCGACGACCATGTCGACGAACGCCGCCAATCGGTCGGTCGCCTCGGGGCCAAACCGGTCGGTGACCCAGGCCTTTGCGTCGTCTTCGGTCATGCGGGGACTCGTTTCGTATGCAATAGGACCGCCGACAATGCGGCGGGCGTGATCCCGCGGACGCGGGCGGCGGCGGCCAGCGAGGTCGGACGGGCGGCGCTCAGGCGATCGATCATCTCGTTCGACAGGCCGGGTATGCGATCATAGGCCAAGTCCTCGGGGAGGCGGATCGCCTCGTCGGCACGCAGCCGCGCGACCTCCTGCGCCTGCCGTTCGATATACGGCGCGTAGCGGGCGTCCTCTAAGACTTCGTCAACGACCGCGGTCGGAATGCTGTCTGCCGCATCCGGCGCGACATGCGCGAGCGTCACGCCGTCGAACCGGAGCCAGTCGAACGCGCTCCGCCGCGCGCCGTCACGACCGATTGCCGCACCCTGGTCGGCGACGTGGGTTGCGGTGCGTTCGCAGTCGAGTGAGGATCGGAAGCGGGCGCGATGCTCGGCCAGCACATGCTGGTGCGCGAGACGCTCCGAACCGAGGCACCCAGCCGCTTCCGCAATGCCGCCAAGCCGGGTCTCGGCATTGTCCGCGCGCAGCGACAATCTGAACTCTGCGCGCGCTGTGAGCATCCGATAGGGCTCGGTCACGCCCTGCAGCGTGAGGTCGTCGATCATGACGCCGAGATAGCTCGACGCGCGATCGAGGATCACCGGCGCCAGGTCGCACGCATAGGCCGCGGCATTAAGCCCGGCGACGAGCCCCTGCCCCGCCGCCTCTTCATACCCCGTCGTGCCGTTGATCTGGCCGGCGCAGAACACGCCGTCGATCGCGCCGAGCGCGAGCCGCGTGTCGAGCGCGCGCGGATCGATATGGTCATACTCGACCGCATAGCCGGGCATCGTCATCGTCACGCGTTCGAGACCGGGGATGCTCGCCAGCATTGCGGCCTGGACCTCGACCGGGAGCGAGGTCGACAGGCCGTTCGGATAGACCGTCGCGTCGTCGAGCCCCTCGGGTTCGAGGAACACCTGGTGCCCGTCGCGATCGCCGAAGCGGTGAACCTTGTCCTCGATCGACGGGCAATAGCGCGGCCCCGCGGCCTCGATCGCACCGGTGAACAGCGGCGAGCGATGGAACGCCTCGCGGATGATCGCGTGGGTTTGGTCGGTCGTGCGCGTGATCGCGCAGGCGATCTGCGGGAGCGGACGCGCGCGAGTCATCGACGACATCGTCCAGGGATCGAGGTCGGAGGGCTGCTCGGCGAGTGCGCCCCAGTCGATCGTGCGGCCGTCCAATCGCGGTGGCGTACCCGTCTTCAGCCGCGCCATCGGCAGGTCGCGGGCGCGGAGCTGGTCCGCCAGCGGCTTGGCCGCACGTTCGCCAATCCGTCCGCCCTCCTCGCGATCGTCGCCGCGAAAGATGCGGCCGCCGAGGAACGTGCCCGTCGCCAGCACGACCGCGCGCGCCTTGACGATCGCGCCGTCCGCCAGCACGACACCCGCCATGCGATCGCCCTCGAAATGGAGCGCGATGGCCTCCGCTTCGACGATCGACAGCCCCGCGGTCGCCGCCAGCATCGTCTGGATCGCGTGCGAATATAACCGACGATCGGCCTGGATCCGCGGTCCCTGGACCGCCGATCCCTTGCTGCGATTGAGCATCCGGTAATGGATCGCGGCAGCGTCTGCGGCGCGTCCGATCAGCCCGTCGAACGCGTCGACCTCGCGGACCATGTGCCCTTTGCCGAGCCCACCGATCGCGGGGTTGCAGGACATGGCGCCAATATGCCGCGCGTCGAACGACACGAGCGCGGTGCGCGCGCCCCTGCGCGCCGCCGCGGCTGCGGCTTCGGTTCCGGCATGGCCACCGCCAACCACCACTACATCGAACATGCCACCGCCCTAGAACGGCGCAGGGAGCGCGTCAAAGATGTTCCACGTGGAACATCACTTGCCGATGCAGAATCGCCCGAACAGCGCGTCGAGCATCTCCCCCGTCGCGTCGAGGCCGAGCACGCCGGCGAGGATTGCGCGCGCCTGACGGAGGTGCTCGGCGACGATAAGCGCATCCGAGCCGGGATAGCGCAGCGCATCGACCGCAAGGCGGCATTGCCGCCGCTGGTGCGCCTTGAGCGCGATCGCGTCGCTGCGCGGGAGCATCGCCGCCGCGCGGGCATGCAGGGCCGCCCATAGCCGATCAAGCGACCCGCGATCGGTCTGCGCTATGGCGAACGCGCGGCCCGGCGGGATCGCGCCCCGCCCCGGCAGGTCGGCGCGCGCGTGGATCCAGATCGCGTCCGAGCGCGGCGGTGGCGTGTCGGCCAGCCAGAGGACGATGTCCGCGGCGGCCAATGCATCCTCGGCGCGCGTCACGCCAATCGCCTCGATCGGGTCCTGCGTGTCGATCAGCCCCGCGGTATCGGTCAGCACATAGGCGACGCCGTCGCGGGTCACGGGCAGTTCGATCCGGTCGCGCGTCGTCCCCGAGATCGGCGAGACGATCGCCGCGTCGCGCTCGCCAAGCAGATTGAGCAAGGTCGACTTGCCGCTATTGGGCGGGCCACCGATCACGACACGCAGCCCGTCCTTGAGCCGCTCGACCGGTGGGGCGGCGACCACCGTTTCGATCTCGGTGGCGAGCGCCTCCACCCCGGCGACGATCGCATCGAACGCCGCGCTGTCGCTGGCAACATCGTCCTCGTCGGCAAAGTCGAGCATCGCCTCGATGTGCGCGGACAGCATCGCAACCGAGTCCATCCACCCGCGCACCGCCTGGCTCACCCGCCCTTCCGCCGCGGTCATCGCCGCGACGCGCTGCCCCTCGGTTTCGGCTTCGAGCAGGTCTGCGAGGCCCTCGGCTTCGGTGAGGTCGATGCGGCCGTTGGTGAGCGCTCGGCGGGTGAACTCGCCGGGTTCGGCGGGACGAAGCCCGGCGACCGCGGACAAGGCCAGCTCGACCGCGGCGATCACCGCCCGACCGCCATGGCAGTGGAACTCGACGAGATCCTCGCCGGTCGCGGTATTGGGGCCCGGGAAGACGATGACCAGCGCGCGGTCGAGCAACGCGCCCCCCGCATCGCGCAAGCCCCGCAGGCTCGCATGACGCGGCGCGGGCAGCGGCCCCGCCAGCGCCTGCGCCGCGGCGAACGCGTGTGGGCCGCTCACCCGGACGACAGCGATCGCCGCGGGCGGGCGCCCGCTCGATACCGCAAAGATCGTTTTCACGGGAAACTCAGCTGCTTTTCGTCGCGGTGTCGAACATGCGTTTCCACATCGCCATCCCCGCCTCGCCCATCGGCTGCCACCCGCGCATCATCGATTCGAGCATCTCGGGCTTCATCTGGCCGTCGGGGATCGCGTCCATCATCATCGCGACATAGCGGTCATGGATCGGCGTCAGATCGGGCAGCCCGACCGCGCGGCGCGCCTCTTCCGGGGTACATTCAATCTCGATATTCATCTTCATGTGCGACACCCCCGATGACGCTTGAGCGGCCGATCGGGGCGCTGCATAGCAAGGCCATGTATGCGCGCGATGCCGCCTCGATCGCAACGCCAATCGGGCTGGTCCGCGTGACCGGCACCGCGGACCGGATCGACTCGATTGCGATACTGGCGGGCGGCGATGCGGTCGCGACCGATGCGCCGGCGATCCGCGAGGCGCTGCGACAGATCGAGGCGTATTTCGCAAGGCGGCTGACGGCATTCGATCTGCCGCTCGCCCCCTCGCCTACCGACCGCGGCGCGGTCCTCCGCCAGGGGATCGTCGACATCGGCTACGGCCAGACCGCGAGCTACGGCGCGCTCGCCAAGTCGATCCGGTCGAGCCCGCGCGCGATCGGCCAGGCGTGCGCGCGCAATCCGTTTCCGATCATCGTCCCCTGCCACCGAATTCTGGGAGCCGGGGGCAGGCTTGGTGCGTATTCCGCGGGCAACGGCCCCATCACGAAATCCAGGCTGCTCGACCACGAACGGCCGCAAGGAGGATTGCTATGACGAACACCACCACTATCCCGACGCTCGCCGGCGATGGCGACTTCACCGCGTATCGCGCGACCCCGGCCGGGACGCCCAAGGCCGCGATCGTCGTGATCCAGGAGATCTTTGGCGTTAACGCCGGCATCCGCCGCAAGTGCGACACGCTCGCCGAGGCGGGCTATCTGGCGATCGCGCCCGACCTGTTCTGGCGGCTGGAGCCCGGCATCGAACTCGATCCCGACATCAAGCCCGAGTTCGACCGCGCGCTCGAACTGATGGGCCAGTTCGACCAGGACAAGGGTATTGCCGATATCGAGGCGAGCATTCGCGCCGTCCGGAGCGAACTCGGTGACGGTGCTAAGGTCGGCGTGGTCGGCTACTGCCTCGGCGGTCGTCTCGCGTTCATGACCGCGGCGCGCACCGACGTCGATGCGAGCGTCGGCTATTACGGCGTCGGGATCGACGGGCTACTCGGTGAGAAGAACGCGATCGCGCATCCGGTGCTGCTCCACGTGCCGGAGGAGGATCACTTCGTCGACAAGGATGCGCAGGCCGCGATGCACGCCGGGCTCGACGATCACCCCAAGGTCACGATCTACGATTATGCGGGCGAGGATCACGGCTTCGCCACCGAGTTCGGCGAGCGCCGGTCGGATACGTCGGCGAAGCTGGCGGACGAGCGGACGGCGGAGTTCTTTGCCGAGCATCTGGGCTAAGGGCCCCCCTCACCGCAACTGTCGTCATTCCCGCGGAGGCGGGAATCCATACTGGCTGGCGTCGCTTAAAAATCGCCGCCCTTTGAGGATATGGATCCCCGCCTGCGCGGGGATGACGATGGTGGGGTTTGTGTCGGAGCGCACAATACCCGGCATGACGACCAAGCGACGGACATGAAAAAGGCCTCGCCGGACGATCCCGGCGAGGCCTTTTTTGCTATCTCAAGAATGGCGTGATTAGCCGAGCAACGAGATGATCCCGAGCGTCTCGCCGGTACCGACCCAGCCTTCGTAGATCATCTTCACCGCGACCACGAGAATCACCACCAGGCCGATATAGGCGATCCAGCGATACCGGTTGATGACGCGCGCGATGTAGTTCGCCGCCAGACCCATCATCGCGACCGACAGCAACAGGCCGATCACGAGGATGCCCGGATGCTCACGCGCCGCACCCGCGACCGCAAGCACGTTGTCGAGGCTCATCGACACGTCGGCGACCGCGACCGCCCAGGCGGCGCTGGCAAAGCCCTTCGACGACTTGATCCCCGAGCGCTCGTCGCCCTCGATCTCTTCCGACCCGGCATTCTCCGCGCCCTCGCGGATTTCGCGCCAGAACTTCCAGCTGACCCACAGCAACAGCAAGCCGCCCGCGAAAATCAGCCCGACGATGCCCATCAGCCACGTCACGATCAGCGCGAAGAAGATGCGCAGGACGAGCGCCGCGCCGATGCCGATCAGGATGACCTTCTTGCGCTGGTCGGCGGGAAGCCCCGCGGCGAGTGCGCCGACGACGATCGCATTGTCGCCTGCGAGGACGAGGTCGATCATCAGGACCGATCCGAACGCGGCCAGCGCCTTGGGATCGCCGAGGTTGGAGAAGTCGGCGACGATGTGCTGCCAGATCTCCAGCGGCGAGCCGGGTCCGGCGACTCCCGATGCGGCGGTGGCCAGCATGGCGATGATACTCAAGATGTCAGCTCCCGGTGACGGGCCACCGCCGGTGCGCGGGGGTGGCGGATTTCGAAGGGTTTAATAGCAAAGCGGCACGCGAAAGCCATTGCTCTCGCGTGCCGCCTGGTCGGTCTTTTGGGCGGACATGGGCAAAGCCCATGTCGTCGGTCGGAGCTTCGCCCCGCCGGCCGAACCGGTGCGGCCTGCTGCAGCTTGCAGCAGGCCGCACTCGGTTACTGATTCATGCTGTCGAAGAAATTCTCGTTGGTCTTCGAATCCTTCATCTTGTCGAGCAGGAACTCCATCGCGTCGATCGTGCCCATCTGCATCAGGATGCGACGCAGGACCCACATCTTGGAAAGCTTGGCCTTGTCGACCAGCAGCTCTTCCTTGCGCGTGCCTGACTTGCCGACGTCGAGCGCCGGGAAGATGCGCTTGTCCGCGACCTTGCGATCGAGCACGATTTCCGAGTTGCCGGTGCCCTTGAACTCCTCGAAGATCACCTCGTCCATGCGGCTGCCCGTATCGATCAGCGCGGTGGCGATGATCGAGAGCGAACCGCCCTCCTCGATGTTGCGTGCGGCACCGAAGAAGCGCTTCGGACGCTGGAGCGCATTCGCATCGACACCGCCCGTCAGGACCTTGCCCGACGACGGCACGACGGTGTTGTACGCACGCCCCAGACGCGTGATCGAGTCGAGCAGGATCACCACGTCCTTCTTGTGCTCGACCAGGCGCTTGGCCTTTTCGATCACCATCTCGGCGACCTGTACGTGGCGCTGTGCGGGTTCGTCGAACGTCGAGCTGACGACCTCGCCCTTCACGCTGCGCTGCATGTCGGTGACTTCCTCGGGGCGCTCGTCGATCAGCAGGACGATCAGGAACACCTCGGGGTGATTGTCGGTGATCGCCTTGGCCATGTTCTGCAACATGACCGTCTTGCCGACACGCGGCGGGGCGACGATCAGCGTGCGCTGGCCCTTGCCCTGCGGGCTGACGATGTCGATCACGCGCGCCGACTTGTCCTTGACGGTCGGGTCGGCGGGATCGAGCGTCAGCTTGCTCTCCGGGTAGAGCGGCGTGAGATTGTCGAAATTGACGCGGTGGCGGACGACGTCGGGATCGTCGAAATTGACGGCCGTGAGCTTCACCAGCGAGAAATAGCGTTCGCCATCCTTCGGCCCGCGAATCTCGCCCTCGACCGTGTCACCGGTGCGCAGGCCGAACTTCCGCACCTGGTTCGGCGAGATGTAGATGTCGTCGGGCCCGGCGAGATAGTTGCTCTCGGGCGAGCGCAGGAAGCCGAAGCCGTCGGGCAGCACTTCGATTGTGCCGAGCCCCATGATCTGGTCGCCATTGTCCGCCTGCACCTTCAGGATCGCGAACAACAGGTCCTGCTTGCGCAGCGTCGAGGCGCTCTCGACCCCCAATTCCTCGGCCAGCTGGACCAGCTCGGCAGGCTTCTTTTTCTTCAGGTCTTTGAGATGCATGGGGATTTCCGGATAGCGATCAACGGGAACAGGTTCGGTCTGCGCGTGCGCTGGAAAGCGGAACTGGGCGAGCCGAACAGGCAGGACCACACGACCGGGCAGGACGCCAGGAGGCCGTGCTGAAAATCGGGGTAGAATTGAGGGGGCGGTTAGTCAAGCGGGAGTGCGCGTCCACCCTCGGCCGTCATCCTGGGCTCGACCCAGGATCCAGAGCCACACGCGGTGTCCTCCGCCGCTCTGGATCCTGGATCACGTCCAGGATGACGTGGAGAATCAGAACGGCTTCACGATCGCCAGCACGACGATCAGCGTCACCGCCAGCGCAGGCACCTCGTTGAGCATCCGCAGCTGCTTGCCCGTCAGCGTGGGCTTCCCCGCCGCGAGCTTCTTGGCATAGCCGACCGTCCAGCCGTGATAGCCCGACAGCGCCAGCACCAGCAGCAGCTTGAGGTGCAGCCACCCCAGCCCCGGCGCGCCATCCGCCAGCCCGAGGTTCAGCGCCAGCGCGATCCCGAGCACCCAGACAACGATCATCGCCGGCGTCAGGATGATGTGGCGAATCTTGCCCTCGCGCTCGACCCAGTTTGCCGCCTCGGCCGCGTTGCCGGCCGCCAGCGCTTCCTGATGGTAGACGAGGTAGCGCGGCAGCATGAACAGCCCCGCCATCCAGAAGATCACGAAGATCAGGTGCGCGGCCTTCACCCAGTCATAGGCCGCCCCGAGAAAACCGCTCATGTCGTGCTCCTGACGCGGGCGATGAGCTGCTCGACATGCGCGATCGGCGTGTCGGGCAGGATACCGTGGCCCAGATTGAAGACGTGCGGCCGATCGACGAACGCCGCGAGGATCCGGTCGATCGCCGCATCGAGATCCGCGCCGCCCGCGATCAACGCGAGCGGATCGAGATTGCCCTGCACGGGCATGTCGGCAGGCAGCGAGGCATGCGCCCAGACCGGATCGACCGTCTCGTCGAGCCCGATCGCATCGACGCCGGTCTCGCGCGCATAGGCGGGAAGCTTGCCCCCTGCCCCCTTTGGAAAGCCGATCACCGGCACGCCGGGGCAGCGCGCATGGAGGCGATCGACGATCGACGCGGTCGGCGCGATCACCCAGCGTTCGAACTGCGCGGGCGAGAGCGATCCCGACCAGCTGTCGAACAGCTGCACCACATCGACGCCCGCCTCGATCTGCCGCGCGAGATATTCGACCGTATTGTCCGCGATCGCATCGATGATCGCGCCGAACGCGGCCGGATCGGCATAGGCGAAACGCCGCGTCTCGGACTGGTCCTTGGACCCCTTGCCCGCCACCATATAGGTCGCGACCGTCCAGGGAGAGCCCGCAAAGCCCAGGAACGTCGTCTCGGGCGGCAATGCCGCGGCGACCTTGGCGACGGTGCCGTAGACCGGCTCCAGCCGCCCCATGACCGGCTGCAACCGATCGAGCGCATGATCGACCAGCGCGGGTTCGAGCCGCGGCCCCTCGCCCACCCCGAAGCTGAGATCCTGACCGAGCGCCCAGGGGATCATCAATATGTCCGAGAACAGGATCGAGCCGTCGAACCCGAACCGGCGGATCGGCTGGAGCGTCACCTCGGCCGCGGCGTCGGGATCGGTCGCCAGCGCAAGGAATCCCCCCTTCTCGGCCCGGAGCGCGCGATATTCGGGGAGATAGCGCCCCGCCTGCCGCATGAGCCACAGCGGCGGGACGGCCTGACGCTCCCCGCGAAGAGTCGCCAGGAGGGGCTTGGTGGCGGGCGAATTGGAGGTCGGATTGGTCAGCGGAGCACCCTTCTTCTACTATAAGAAGATTCAAGAAATAGGTTGTTGCAGTGGTTGGGCGGTTGAACCCGGGACTTATGCGGTGATCCCGGAATTGCCAACAGCTTGACCCCCGCGCACCGCGACAAACGCGCTGATTCGATTCAAGGCTCCCCATTACCCACAGCCTGTGGATAAAATCCGGCCCTGTGCGCGAGCGTGTGGATAGAATCGCTGTTATCCACGGCGCCACGGTCGCTTGGCGAGGGCAGCGAGTTACGCTAGCCGTTTTCCCCATGTTATCCACAGATTCACACCCACGGACCCGCCCGCTGGGGATAAAACGCCCATGATGCGGCTCCATCTGCATTTGTTGTCGGATTCGACCGGCGAGACGCTGGAGAACATCGCTAAGGCGGCGCTGGCGCAATATGATGACGTCGAGACCGTCCGCCATTTCTGGCCGATGGTGCGGACCGAGGCGCATCTCGAGCGGATCCTGCAGGAGATTGCGCAGAACCCCGGGCTGGTCGTGTTCACATTGGTGAACCCCGCGACGCGGCGGATCCTCGAGCAGCGGTGCCTGGCCCTGGGGCTTCCCGCGGTAGCCCCGCTCGACCCGGTCAACGACGCTCTTTCCGGGTTGCTGGGGCAGCAGGCAAAGGCGCGGCCGGGTCGCCAGCACGTCCTCGACGCGGCCTATTTCGCGCGTGTCGATGCGATCCAGTGGACGATCGCGCATGACGACGGGATCGCGTGGGAGGAATGGGAGGAGGCCGATATCGTGCTCGCGGGCGTGTCGCGCTCGTCGAAGACGCCGACCTCGATCTATCTCGCCAACCGTGGCTACAAGACCGCGAACATCCCGATCGTGGTCGAGAGCCCGCCGCCAAAGATCCTCTATGCGCTCCGCCGGCCGCTGATCGTCGGGCTGACGACGAGTGCCGACCGGCTGATCCAGGTACGGCGCAACCGGTTGCTGTCGCTCCACCAGGCGCCCGATACCTCCTATGTCGAGGAGGAGGCGGTGATGCGCGAGCTCGCCTTTGCGCGGCGGATGTTCGCGGACAATGGCTGGCCGGTAATCGACGTCACGCGGCGGTCGATCGAGGAAACCGCGGCGGCGATCATCGCGCTGTGCAACCAGCGGCAGATCGAAGCATGAGCCTGATCCTGGCCTCGCAAAGTGCCTCGCGCCGGGCCATGCTGACCGCGGCGGGGGTGGCGTTCGACGCGACCTTTGCGGGCGTCGACGAGGATGCGGCCAAGGCGGCACTGCGCGACCTGTCGCCGCGCGATCTCGCCGATGCGCTGGCCGAGCTGAAGGCCCTCAAGGTGTCCGCGCGGATGCCGGGGCAGCTCGTGCTCGGCAGCGACTCGCTGGTCGCGCTCGAGGACGGCACGATCCTCGACAAGCCCACTGACCGTGACGACGCGGCGGCGCATCTACGTCTGATGTCCGGCAAACGGCACGATCTGTGGAGCGCGGCGGTGATCGCGGAGAATGGCCAGGCGATCTGGCGGCATGTCGAGCGCGCGAAGATGCACGTCCGCCCGCTGTCCGAGGCGTTCATCGAGACGTATCTGGAGGCGGAATGGCCGGCGATTGCGGGCTGCGTCGGCTGCTATCGGATAGAGGGGCCTGGGGCGCAGCTGTTCGCCAGGATCGAGGGGAGCCAGTTTACGGTGCTGGGGATGCCGTTGCTGAACGTGCTCGATTTTTTGCGCGTGCGCGGCGAGTTGCCGGCGTAATCTTCTCCCTTCTCAATTTTCACTTCCCCATGCCCCGCACCCGCACCCGCACCCGCACCCGCACCCGCACCCGCACCCGCACTTACACCGCCTGCCACATTCACCGTCACCCCAGCGGAAGCTGGGGTATCTCACGAGGCAGACGACGCCCGCCAAACGGGAAGATCCCAGCTTTCGCTGGGATGACGGGGTGGAGGGGAACGGCGTGGGGGGATGACGGCGCGGACGGAGCAAATGCAGCCCCGTGGCAATTCCACCGCGGTAGACTAAACCGTCTTCCAGACTGGATCCCCGCCGTCGCGGGGACACACGGAGCCTTGCATGACCCGACCCTATGCCGAAGTGATCGGCGATCCGATCGCGCAGTCGAAATCGCCGCTGATCCACGGATTCTGGCTCAAGGCGCTCGGGATCGACGCCGACTATCGTCACAAGCTCGTCACCGCCGACGATCTCCCCGCCTATTTCGCCGATCGCAAGGCGGACCCGGACTGGCGCGGGTGCAACATCACGATGCCGCACAAGCTCGCCGCGCTCGACCACGTATCCGACCCCGGCGACGTCCGCGGGTCGATCGGCGCGATCAACACCGTGTTCCGCAACCAGGCGGGCGACTGCATCGGCACCAACACCGATGCCGCCGGATTCTGGGCGCCGATCGACGATCTCGACATCGCCGGCCAGCCGGTAACGGTGA
Source organism: Sphingomonas aurantiaca (assembly GCF_003050705.1). GTDB lineage: Bacteria > Pseudomonadota > Alphaproteobacteria > Sphingomonadales > Sphingomonadaceae > Sphingomonas > Sphingomonas aurantiaca. Next base: position 209,640 of record NZ_QAOG01000001.1, read on the forward strand.
TCGGCGCGGGCGGCGCGGCGCGTGCGATCCTGTTCGCGCTGTCGCGGATGGGCGTCGGCCCCGTGACGATCCTCAACCGCAATCCGCTCAAGGGCGCGGCGTTGCTGTCGAGCTTCGGATTGAAGGGTCAGGCGCTGCCGATTGGTCCCGCCGCCCCGCCCTCGCGGCTTCTCGTCAATGCGAGCGTGCTCGGCATGGCGGGCCAGCCTGCGCTCGAGATCGACCTTGGCGCGCTCGAGCCAGACTCGCTCGTGTACGACATCGTCTATTCGCCGCTAGAGACAGACCTGCTCAAGGCGGCGCGTGCGCGCGATCTGGAAACCGTCGACGGGCTGGAGATGCTGATCGGCCAAGCTGCGGTCGCGTTCGAGATATTGTTCCACGTGGAACCACCGCGCGATCGCGATGACGATCTCCGGGCGTTGCTGGTCAAATGATCATCGGCCTCACCGGATCGATCGGGATGGGCAAGTCCGCCGTCGCCGCGATGTTCGCCGACGAAGCCATCCCGGTGTTCGACGCCGACGCGGCGGTGCACCGGTTGCAGGGGGTCGGCGGTCGACTGGTGGCGCCGATCGAGGCCGCCTTCCCCGGCACGACCGCAGACGGCGCGGTCGATCGCGCGAAGCTTGGCGCGGCGGTGTTCGGCGACGATGCCGCGATCGAGCGACTCGAAGCGATCGTCCACCCGGCGGTCGGCGAAGAGCGCGCCGCGTTCCTGGCAAGGCATGCCGGCAAGCGAGTCGTGTTCGACGTCCCTCTCCTTTTCGAAACCGGTGGAGACCAGCGAGTCGACGTGATCGTCGTCGTCTCCGCCGCGCCCGACGTCCAGCGCGCGCGCGTCCTGGCGCGTCCCGGCATGACCGCGGAGAAATTCGCGGCGATCCTCGCCCGCCAGACCCCCGATGCCGAGAAACGCGCGCGCGCGGATCATGTCATCCATACCGATACGAGCTTCGACGAAACGCGGGCGCAGGTTCGCGCGGTGCTTGCGTCCTTGGAAATCTGAGCCGATACCATGGCGATGCGCGAGATCGTCTTCGACACCGAAACCACCGGCCTCAGTTTTTCCGGTGGCGACCGCATGGTCGAGATCGGCTGCGTCGAGATGCTCAACCGGGTCGAGACCGGGCGCACCTTTCACGCTTATTATCATCCCGAACGCGACATGCCGGTCGAGGCGTTCAACGTCCACGGGCTCAGTCAGGCGTTCCTGTCCGACAAGCCGCGATTCGGTGATGCGGTCGAGGAGCTGCTCGAATTCGTCGGCGACTCGCCGATGATCGCGCACAATGCCGGCTTCGATTTCTCGTTCCTCAACGGCGAGCTGACCAAGTGCGGCCGCCCGATCGTTCACATGCAGCGGATGGTGGACACGCTTCAGATTGCGCGCAGCCGTCATCCGGGCGCCAAGCACTCGCTCGACGCGCTGTGCTCGCGTTTCGGAATCGATCGCAGCCACCGCGTCCTCCACGGTGCGCTGCTCGACGCGCAGCTGCTCGCGCAGGTTTATGTCGAGCTGATGGGCGGTCGCCAGATCGGCCTCGGGCTGCTCAGCAACACTGGCAGCAGCGCTTCGACTCCGGTCGTCGCACAGGCGCCTCGGGTCGTTCGCCCGCCGCGGGTTTTCGTGGCGAGCGAGGGAGACCTTGCGGCGCATGCGGCGTTTATGAAGGGGATCAAGGATCCGATTTGGGGGGCCGTGGCGTCCGGATGACGCCGGCAGGGTGGAGCCAACAGGACCGCCCGAAGACAGTAACGTCGACAAGGAGACGAACATGGATATCCGGATTTCTGGTCATCAGGTTGACACTGGCGAAGCGCTGAACAGCCATGTGGAAGACCGACTCCAGGGTATCGCCGACAAGTATTTCGCGCGCGCCATCTCGGCCGAGGTCACGTTCGGCAAGGGGCCGCACGACGCCGGCTTCAAATGCGATATCGTCGCGCATGTGATGAAGGGCCTCGTGCTCAAGGGGCATTCGGACGCCTATGATGCCCGCGCCGCGTTTGACGGTGCCGCTGCCAAGATCGAGACCCAGCTCCGCCGCTACATGCGTCGCCTGAAGGATCGCCACGCCGGCGAAGCGGTCGCGATGGCCGAGAGCAACGGCTACGACAATGCCGGCTACACGCTGTTCCAGGAAAGCATCGAGGAGGACGATGTCGCGGACGCACCGCTGATCATCGCCGAGACGCGTGTCGACATCCCCGAGGCGACGGTGTCCGATGCGGTGATGATGCTCGATCTGCGCAACACCGCCGCATTGCTGTTCATGAATGCGGGTACCGGCGCGCACAACATGGTCTATCGCCGCGGTGACGGCACGATCGGCTGGGTCGAGCCACAGCGCGCCGCGGCGTCTTCCGCTACGACGCAATAAGAAGCGTCCAATACGGCGTCCGTCTCTCGGCTGCGCCTTTACGCCCCCGTGCAACCCGCTAAGGCGGACCTGCGCGGGGGCGCCTTGAGACAATGTACAGCATGACCGATTTCAGTGATATGCTGCGTCCCGACGCAGTGCAGACGGGCGTTGTCGCCGCGACGAAGAAGGCGGTGTTCCAGCATATCGCGACGATGGCCGCCGAAACCGTCGATGCGGACGTCAAGACGATCAACGAGCGACTGACCGCCCGCGAGAAGCTCGGCTCGACCGGGTTTGGCGGCGGCGTCGCGATCCCGCATGCCAAGCTGGACGGGCTGGCACAGGTGACGGGCGTCTTCGTCCGGTTGGCGCAGCCGGTGGATTTCCAGGCGGTCGACGATTTGCCGGTCGATCTCGTCTTCATGCTGCTCTCCCCTACCGATGCGGGGGCGGTCCATTTGAAGGCGCTTGCGCGCGTTTCGCGGCGGCTGCGCGACAAGGCGTTTCTCGAAAAACTGCGCGGGGCGGGTTCGCCCGATGCGCTCTACGCGCTGTTCACCGCCGACGAGGTGCGCGATGCCGCCTGAGTCGGCTGGCGCAGAGGCGCATTTTCGCGCGCTGGAATCGCTCTACGCGCAGGCGCCGATCAATCGCTTCTTCGAATCCTCGCTCGAAATCCCCGAAGCGGGTGTCGCGCGGATTCATTTCACGATCGACGAACGCCATTATCACGCGGGTGGCGCCGCGCATGGGACGAGCTATTTCAAGATGCTCGACGATGCGGCGTTCTACGCGTCGAACAGCCTCGTCACCGATCGTTTCCTGCTGACGACCGCGTTCAACCTCCTGCTCACGCGGCCGCTGAAGGTCGGACCGGTGATCGCCGAGGGCCGCTGGATCAGCGGCAAACGGCGCGTGTTCGTCGCGGATGCGCGGCTAATCGATGCGGACGGCGAGGAGGCCGCGCGCGGCACGGGGACTTTCATGCGCTCGCGGATCACGCTCGCCGGCCTGCCCGGATACCGCGCGCCGGCATGAGCGGCCGGCTGCCCAGCGGCGTGCTCGTCAGCGCCCTCCTTCGCCGAGTCAACGACGCCGGCGGCTTTGGCGCGGTGATGGCGAAAGGCGATCCGCAAGGGGGCGCGATCCTGGTCATCGCGGTCGACAAAGGGGCCCCTCCCCGCCTGCTGGAACGCGGGCTCGGGCCCGATGGGCGGACGGTGATGATCGACTCGACTCCGGCCGAGGACCCCGACGGCTATTGGCGGCGGCGGCGCGCACGCGACCCCGATCTGTGGGTCATCGAGGTGGACATCGCAGCGGCGGAACGGTTCGCCGCTGAAACGATCCTCGACGATTGACTCGAAAGCCCCCCCAATAGAGGGGGATTCCAACATTGAATGGCGTTGTGCTGGGCCGGGTGCGATCCGGATCAGTTACGCAGTCGGGGGGATGCTCGGACGATCGGCTTGTACGATCGCTTTCGTGGTTCAACCGCATCTGAATAAGTTTGAATGACGATTCTTCAGCGGGCTGCGACGATCGCAGTCATGACCTTCTCTCTCGCCGGCTTGCTCGGCAACAGCGCTCCCGGCAAGGCAACCGGTCTCGATCGCTCGACCACCAATCTCACTGCTCTTGCTAATCTAAACGCCCTCTCCCCGCAGAATGTTCCGCAGATCGCTCCAGTCGCAACCCCCGTTGCTGCCGTCGAGCCCGTCGCCACGAACGCTGCCACGGCCGAAGCCGAAGAATTCGACACGCTCGCCCAGGCCGTCGCCGCGCAGGACAGCGCCGCCGCCGACGATGCGCTCCAGTGCCTTGCCGGCGCGATCTATTTCGAATCCAAGGGTGAGCCGCTGACCGGCCAGCTCGCCGTCGCCGAAGTCATCATCAACCGCGCCAAGTCGGGTCGTTTCCCCGCCGACGTCTGCGCCGTCGTCAAGCAGCGCGGCCAGTTCAGCTTCGTCCGCGGTGGCCAGATCCCCACGATCAACGCCGGCACCGCCTATCGCACCGCGATCGCGGTCGCCAAGGTCGCGCTCGCAGACGCCTGGAACAGCCCAGCCGAGAAGGCGCTGTACTTCAACACCGCCGATCGCCGTCCTTCGGTTCGCGCGGTCAAGGTCGCCTCGATCGGCAACCACGTCTTCTATCGCTGAGCGCGTAACACTCTCGGGCGATCCGTCGCCACCAGCGATACCACAATCCGTGAATGAGCTTGCCTCGTTCGCGGATTGTTCTATTTCCGGGCTATGCTCGACATGCCACCGGACTCCTGCATCGACAAACCGGGATCACCCCCCGATGCCATGATGTGCGCCGCTGACGTGGCGCGCGGCGTGATCCGGATGCTGCTGCGCCACGACCTTGTAGCGATGACCGAAGTACCGCTTGATGGCGGCCGTCGCGCCGACCTCATGGCGGTCGATGCGCGCGGGCAGATCGTGATCGTCGAGATCAAGGTCTCGCGCGCGGACCTGCTCGGCGACGGGAAATGGCCCGACTATCTCGCCCATTGCGACCGGTATTTCTGGGCGGTGCCGGCGGGGTTCGACACCGCGCCGCTGCACGGCCCCGTGTTCCTGCCCGAGCGGACCGGGATCATCGTCGCGGACCGCTATGATGCGGCGATCGTGCGCGAGGCGCATACCACCCCCCTGCCCGCGCATGTCCGCAAGCGCGGGACGCTGGCCTTTGCGCGGCGCGCCGCACGGCGGTTGATCGCACAGATCGACCCCGATGCGGATGGGTTGGCGTTCTGAGCACGCCCGTCATCCTGACGAAAGTCAGGATGACGGATGAGGGATTCGTGGCGAGTGCCCGTTCAGAACTTCGGCCCCGAGACCGCCTTCTTCACCTTCTTCGGCGCATCGGCGAGCAGCTTGGTCACGACCGGGTTGCGGCCGTCCTGCTTGGCATAGTCGCGCGCGGACATGCCCGCCATGATATCCGCCTGGTCGGGATCGGCGCCCTCGGTCAGCAACACCCGGATCATGCCGACGTCGCGCCGCTGCACCGCGCGGATCAGCGGCGTTTCGCCCGCCGAATTGGCAAGGTTCGGGTTCGCGCCCGCGGCGGTCAGGATCGGGATCATGCCCGTCTGGCCCAGCGTCACCGCCAGCAGCAACGGGGTGTTGCCCTTGCCGTCGCGCAGGTTCGCGTCGGCGCCCTTCTGCAACAGGAACCGCAGATACACCTCGTCGCTGCGCTTGATGACGATGTGGAGCGCGCCCTCGCCGCTGGTGACGTCGCGCGTGTTGATGATGTTGCTGCCCGGGCGGCCGAGCATCTCGAGCACGTCGTTGTTCTTGGCATCGCGCACCGCGGACAGGAACTTGTACCCCTCCGACTGGCCTTGCGCGAAGGATGGCGTGGCGACGCCCAGCGCCGGCGTGAGAATGGCGGCGGCGAGCATCAGGCGAATACGCATCGAGAGACTTCCTTGGTTCGTCCTGGATATAGGCCGACGCTTGCGCCGCAGTAGCGAACAGATCAAGGCTGGCGGCATCATGACCATGCGTTTCATCCTTTTCAGCGCCCTTGCCCTAACGGCGTGCAATGCCTCCGCACCGCCCGCAAAACCCCCGCTCGAAGGCGCCCGGATCGGCGGGGCCTTCGCGCTGACGGACCAGAATGGCCAGGCCGTCACCGAGCGGAGTTTCGCCGGCAAATACCGGATCATGTATTTCGGCTACACCTTCTGTCCCGATGTGTGTCCGACGGATGTCCAGGCGATCGGCGCCGCGGTGAAAACGCTCGAGTCGAGCGACCCCGTACTGGCGGCGAAGATCGTCCCGGTGTTCGTAACGGTCGATCCGGCACGCGATACGCCGGCGGTGCTCAAGCAGTTCGTCTCGGCCTTCCACCCGCGTATGGTCGGGCTGACCGGCACCGATGCGCAGATCGCCCGGATCAAGACCGACTATGCGGTCTATTCGAGCAAGGGCGATGCGTCGCCGGGCGGCGGCTACCTCGTAAACCACTCCCGCCAAGCCTATCTGATGGACCCGGACGGCAAGCCCCTCGCTTTGCTGCCGCAGGAAAAAGGGCCCGATGCCGTGGCGACAGAGATCAAGCGCTGGGCCCGGTGAGCGCACGCTTCTGGGAAGATACGCCGATCGAGCAACTCGATCGCGGCCAATGGGAGGCCTTGTGCGACGGCTGCGGCAAATGCTGCATCCACAAGCTCGAGGATGAGGAAACCGGCGAACTCGTCGCGACCAATGTCTCGTGCCGCCTGCTCGACCGGCGCAGCGGGCAATGCTCCGATTACCGGCACCGGCACGCCTATGTGCCCGAATGCGTGCGGCTGACGACCGGCAACGTCCACGGGATCGACTGGCTGCCCTCGACCTGCGCCTACCGCCTGCGCGCCGCGGGCGAGCAGCTGCCCGAATGGCATTACCTGGTCTGCGGCGACCGCGAGGCGGTCCACCGCGCCAAGCAGTCCGTGCGCGGCTGGACCGTCAGCGAGGACGAGGCCGGCGAGCTCGAATATCACGTGATCGACCGCGAACTGTAAGCCGGTGCGCGCACGATGATTGAGGGTCTGGAGATCGTCCGTCACCCCCGTGCGCGTCGCGCGCGTCTGTCGATCGATCCCGCGAGCGGCCGCGCGCGGCTCGTGCTGCCCAAGCGGGCGGCGCTGAAGCAGGCGCTGGCCTGGGCGGAGGACAAGGCCGACTGGATCGCCGAACAGCGCGCGTTGCTGCCCCTGCCCCGCCCGTTCGAGCCCGGTGCGGTACTGACCGTCGCCGACGAGGCGCTGACAATCGCATGGGAACCAGGGAGCCGCCGGACGGTCGTCCGCGATGGCGCGGTCCTGTCGCTGTCGGGGCCGCCCGAAACGATTTCCCGTCGCGTCGAGGCCTGGCTGAAACGCACCGCGCTGGCCGTCCTGGAAACCGAAACCGCCGAATATGCCGCCAAGGCCAAGGTAACCGTCGCACAGGTCGCGGTCGGCGACGCCAAGGGCCGCTGGGGCAGCTGCGCCTCGAGCGGGGTCATCCGCTATAGCTGGCGGCTGATCCTGGCGCCGAGCTGGGTCCGCCGCGCCACCGTCGCGCACGAAGTCGCACACCGGGTCCACATGAACCACGCGCCGGTGTTCCACGCACTGGTCGAGCAGCTGTACGGCGAAGACCCGACCCCCGCGCGCGTCTGGCTACGCACGCACGGCGCAGGGCTTCACTGGTTCGGGCGGTCTTCCTGATCCCGGTCGCTCTGGAAGCGCTGAGTCTGGACCTGGTCGCGCGGCACGTCGCGCTGGAGTGGCTGCCGCCCCGCGGGTGACGGCTCGCGCCGTTCGCGCCCGGTGACACGGTCGATCCAATCCTGGTTCATCTGCTGCGGCGGTGCCACGGGCGGCGCCGGAGTCTCGGGCTGATCCGCATCGGGCCGCGCCAGCGTGTCGCCGGTCTGCGAGTCGGTCGGAACGGGCACGCCGTCCTGCGCGATCGGGTTGCCATCCGCATCGACCGCCATCTGGCCATTGTCGGGCTGGCCAAAATAGCTCTCCTCGTCGGGTTCGAGCTGCCATTCGGGCAACGTCACCTGCGTATCGAACTGTTCGATCGGACGGCTGGCGGTCGCGGGCTTCATGAACGCCGCCCAGGCCTTGGCCGGCGCGGTGCCGCCGTGCAACCCGGCGATCGGCCTGGCATCGTCGCGACCCATCCACACGCCGGTGGTGATGCCGCTGGAGAAGCCCAGGAACCAGCCGTCCTTCGATGCGCTGGTCGTCCCCGTCTTGCCCGCGACGGGGCGGCCGATCTGCGCGGCGCGACCGGTGCCGGTGTTGACCGCGGTCTGCAGCAGATCGGTCATCTCCGCGGCGACATAGGGCGCGACGAGCACATGGCTGCGGTCGACCTCATGCGTGTAGATCGTCTGGCCATTGGCCGTCACGCGCGTGATTCCATAGGGCGTGACCGCGACGCCCTTGTTGGCGACCGAGGCGAAGGCACGCGTCATGTCGATCACGCGCACTTCCGAGGTGCCGAGCACCATCGACGGATGCGTATTGACCGGCGTCGTGATCCCGAACCGCCGCGCCATGTCCGCGACCGTGGTGAAGCCGACCTCCTGGCCCAGCTTGGCGGCCACGGTGTTGAGCGAATAGGCGAACGCGGTGCGCAGCGAGACGGCACCGGAATTGCGCCTGGAATCGTTGCGCGGGCTCCAGCCGCTGATCGTGACGGGCTCGTCGACGATCGAATCCGCGGGCTTGTGGCCCGCCTCGAGCGCGGCAAGGTACACGAACAGCTTGAACGACGAGCCCGGCTGGCGGACCGCCTGCGTCGCGCGGTTGTAGATCGACGAGACGTAATCCTTGCCGCCGACCATCGCGCGCACTTCGCCGCCCCGATCGAGCGCGACTAGCGCGCCCTGCGCGCCCGGTGGCGCATTGGCGCGGATCGCCTCGTCCGCCTGGCGCTGCATCGTCAGGTCGAGCGTCGTCCAGACCTCGAGCGGCTCGGTCGTCTCGTCGATCAGCGTATCGAGCTGCGGCAACGCCCAGTCGGTGAAGTAGCGGACGCTGTTCTGCTTGGGTTCGGGCGCGAGCTTGAGGCCCGATATATCGGCATCGGCCGCCTGCGATGCGGTGATCGCCCCCGTCTCGCGCATCGTCTCCAGCACCACGCCCGCGCGGCCCATCGCGGCCTCGGCATCGGCGGTCGGCGAGTAGTTGGACGGCGCCTTGACGAGGCCTGCGATGACCGCGGCCTCGGCCAGGCTCAGATGATCTGCGCCGTGACCGAAGAATTTGCGGCTCGCGGCGTCGATCCCGTACGCGCCGCCGCCATAATAGACCTTGTTGAGATAGAGTTCGAGGATCTGGTCCTTGGTGAACTTCCACTCCAGCGCGAACGCCAGGATGCCCTCGCGGAACTTGCGGCCGAACTTCTTCTGGTTGTTGAGGAAGACGGTGCGCGCAAGCTGCTGCGTGATCGTCGATCCACCTTGCGTCCAGTGGCCGCGATCATAGCGCACCTTCACCGACCGCGCGACGCCGACCGGGTCGATGCCGATATGCGAGCGGAAGCGGCGATCCTCGACCGAGACGGTCGCGTCGCGCATCACCTGGGGGATCTGGCTGTACGGCAGCCATTCGCCGAAGCTCGGCCCCATCGACACGATCACCGTGCCGTCGGCGGCATGGACTCGGATCATCTGGCCGTTCGGCGAGGATTTCAGGCTGTCGAAGCTCGGCAGCTGCGACATCGCGACATAGACCGCGATCGCCAGTGCACCGAGTGCGAGCACCCCGATCCCGACACAGAGCTGAAGGGTGACGACCAGCCGCCGCCGCCAGCGTGACGCCGGTGGAGTGGGGGGCCGACGGGACGGGGAAGCAGAACGCGTACGAGCCATGTAGCTCGCGGAATTACGCGCTATGCCCCCGCCCTACAAGCGGCATCAAGCCGCGGCGTTTGCTTTGCGCGGCCGGAATTCGAGCGACAGCGAATTCATGCAGTAACGCTGCCCGGTCGGTGGCGGGCCGTCGGGGAAGACATGCCCCATATGGCTGTCGCAGCGCGCGCACCGCGTCTCGATCCGCGTCATGCCATGGCTGCGATCCGCGTGATCGGTGACCGCATCGGGGCCGATCGGCTGCGTGAAGCTCGGCCAGCCCGAGCCCGAATCATATTTGTCCGCGCTGTCGAACAGTTCGTTCGAGCACGCCGCGCACCGGTAGATGCCATCGGCCTTGTTGTCGTTCAGCGCGCCGGCAAACGCGCGTTCGGTGCCCGCCTCGCGCAGCACGTGATATTGTTCGGGGGTGAGTCGCTTGCGCCACTCGGCTTCGGAAAGATTGAGCTGATCCATGGGTTTGAATCTCGTGCTGGCGGGACGGATTTCAAGATGCCGGGAGGGCGAAGGTCAGGTCTGGCCGATCCGCGTTGCATTGGCGATGATCTGGATCAAGCCAGGGCGCAAAAGCGGGAGCAGCCACGCCGCGCGCCTGCTCTCCGCCACCTGCCGGACGGCGCCGGCGATACCGATCGGGCGGGCGAGGCGACGCGCGAAATCCTCCTGCCACCGCTCGGCGGATCCGGGCCCGCCGCGGACATAGGCCTGGGCGGCGGCGACCCCGCTGGCGAGCGCGATGCCCATCCCTTCCCCCGCGAGCGACGGGATGACTCCGGCCTGGTCGCCGAGCCGGAACAGCGCACCCACGCCCACGCGTTGCCGCCAGCCATAGGGGACGTTGGCGATCGCATCGATCGACGCACGTCCGTCGATCAACGCGATCCATTCGCCGAGCGCGGGCATGTCGCGCCCTAGTGCTGCCAGCAGCTGCGCAGGTGATCCGGCAGCCTGCAAGCGCGACCGATGCACCGCGAGGCACAGGTTCGCGGTGCCATCCTCCTGCAAGGCAAGCCCCGCATAGCCGCGATCGAACAGGTGCAATTCGATGCCACCGTCGAGCGCGCGGCGCAGCGCAGGGGAGGGCGCGATCCGGACCCGCAGCCCCAGCGTCGGATCGATACCGCGCGCAGTCTCGGGCCGCGCCATGCCGCGCACGTCCTGCTTGCCGCTCGCGAGGAACAGCGCGTCGGGGGTGAAGGTGGCGCCATCGGCGGTGCGCACCGTCAGGCCGTCAATCTCGCGCACGGTGACGCCGCGCTCGATCGGCGTGCCGAGCCGTGCAGCGTGCGCGAGCATGACGCTGTCGAGGCGGCGTCGCGTGACCGACACCGCGGCATGCGGCAGCGCGGCGTCCGCGCGCCGCGTCCCGGCATAGATGCGCGCGCGGGTCACGCGGGTAGGGTTGAGCATATCGGGATCGATCCCGAGCCCGGCCAGCGTCTCAAGCGTCCGCCAGCTCAGGAACCCGCCGCAGATCGCATCGCCCGTCTCGCGTGAGCGCTCGACGAGCAGATGTGGCAGGCCCGCACGTGCGAGCCCGATCGCCGTCGCGGCCCCGGCGAGCCCGCCGCCAACGATCAGCGCAGGCGTTCGACGCATAACCGGAACGGAAAGACGCGGCGGACGGTCGCGGCGGAAATATCGGCCTCGGCGAGGATCGGCGGCCACTCGTCGGGGCGATAGCTGCGCGCGATCGACAGCGTCCCGTCATGCCGGACGATCGGGTGCCAGCGCGCCAGCGTCGCGAGGATCGGGAAGCCCCAATGCGCAAAACCGTGGCGGTGCAGGTCGTTGACGAACCATCCCGCGCTCGCATGCCGCTCCATGAAGCGCAGGAACGCGACGAGCTGATCGCGGCTCATGTGGTGCGCGACGAGACTGCTGACGATGACGTCCCACGGCTCGTCGGCAAGGTCGGCATAGTCGCCGGTGACGTAGCGGATATCGCCGCCATGCGCGCGCGCCGCCTGTTCGCTGCGCGGGTTGAGATCGACCCCGACGAGCTCCGCCGCGATGCCGCGCGCGGCGGCCCAGCGTGCGATCCGCCGCAGCATGTCGCCATCGCCAAAGCCCACGTCGAGCAGCCGGAAGGTCTTGCGCCCCGCGATCGCCCGCGCGAGGAAATCGAGCGTCGGGCGGCGCGCCATCGTGACGGTGTTCACGCTCGCCAGATCGCCGACCACATCGGCATAGGTCGCGGCGTCGAGATCGTCCGCGTCCATCAGCTCCTCGGCCTGGCTGCGCGTGGCGAGCGTCATGGCGCGCTTCGGAATCCGAAGCCCTCCGCCGCCAGCCCCGGCCCGAACGCCAGCGCGACGCCGTGGCCGATCGGCGGACCCTTGAGCAGCGCCTCGAACACGAACATCAGCGTCGCCGACGACATGTTGCCATTGTCCGCGAGCACTCGGCGCGACGCCGCCAGCGCATCGGGGTTCAGGTGCATCGCATGCTCGACCGCATCGAGGATCGACCGGCCGCCGGCATGCACCGCCCAGCCGTCGATCGATTCGGGCGGCCGGCCATCGCTGACGACCGTGCGAAATGCCGCGTCGGACAGCGCGGCGGCGATTCGCCCGGGCACTTCGCCCGACAGGTGCATCGCGAAGCCCGCGTCGGTGACGTCCCAGCGGATCAGCGTCTCGCTATCGGGCAGCGACGCCGCGAACGGCGCCTCGAGCGCGAACCCGGCTGCATCCGCGGTCACCAACGCAGCAGCGGCGCCATCGCCGAATTGCAGCATCGCCAGCAGCGCCTCGATATCGTTGGCGGGTTGCAGGTGCAGCGTGGAGAGCTCGACCGTCACCACCAGCACGCGCGCGCTCGGCTCGGACCGGACGATGTGCCGCGCGCTGCGCAGCGCGACGATCGCGGCATAGCAGCCCATGAACCCGATCAGCAGCCGCTCGACGCTGGAGGACAGGCCGAGCCGGCGCGCGATGATCTGGTCGATGCCGGGGGCGACGAATCCCGTGCAGCTCGCCACCACCAGATGCGTGATGCCGTCGATCGCGATCCTGTCGCGCAGCGCCGCGATCGCGCGGATCGCGAGCTCGGGTGCGTGCTCGGCATAGAGCGTCATCCGTGCCGCCGTCCCCGGATGCGGCTCGGTCGCGTAGAAGCCGGCATCGTCGACCGGCGACCCGCCGGCCGCGGTCGGCGGCAACACCGACCAGCGATGCGCGATCCCCGACCGCGACGCCATCCGGTCGAAGACCTTGGTCGATCGCGAATCGGTTCGCGCGCGTGCCCAGGCGATGAATGCGGCGTGGATATCGTGATCGGGAACCGCCGTCCCCACGGCATTGAGATAGGCGGGCGGAGCGGCTGGGGAGGGGCTGGGCAGGGGAACAGGCATGGAAGCGGGCACAACGTCCTTTCGTCCGCGTGCGATGACACGCGAGTCGGCTGCTTAACGCATAGCCGATGCATATAGACGTTGCCGCGGCCGACAATCCGCATGCTGCGCTAAAATGAGGATGTTCCGGTATCCGTGGAGAGCAGTCCGCGGCCGTCGGTCGTCGCGGTCCCTCGCGCGCCTGCCCCTGCCTCGCCTGTGACGTGCGACGGCAGCGTCAGTCGCGGCTGACGCTTTCGAGATGGTCGTGTCCGACCCCGTATTTCTCCTCGACCAGCGACATGGCGAACCCGACATAGGCGGCGATCGCGTGATCGTCCGAGGTTTCCAGCGCGGCGCACGCCTCCTGCAGCAACGCATAAATTCGTGACGCGGCCATCATTCGGTCCCTCTTCAAACTGACGCCGCCCAGCAGACACGATTTCGCCCGGCGTCCTGGCGACCCAAGAAAAGTATACCATAGTATTGAATGGCCACAAACGCCGGGATTGCGCGAAATCAATACAAAATAACCCATAATGGGTTTGGGTAACAAAGTAAATAAAACCGGAATGGTGTGTAATCAGCGTTTAACTGGCAATTCTTACGCTGCATTTCGGGGCTATCCCGGATATACTGCATTTTTACATGGTAAACGGTGACAATCATGTCATGCTATGTGCAGATTTTTGGGTAGGGAATTGGCAGTAAGTACGCTGTCCCGGACAGGTGACACAATGGCGGTGCGAGCGATCCGGTGAGCGGGAGCCGGAGACCGCATTTCGCGTTGGAGACGGACAGAGGGAGTGATTGGTGAAGAACGAGTCGGTAGTGGATTTGATCAAGGACCTGACCGCCAAGCTTTCGGCGGTTGCGGAAGAATTCAACGGCCGTGTCGCCCATGCTGCCGATCCGGCGCCGACCAGTACCGAACCCAGCGAAACCGATCTGGTCGAACAGGCGCAGGCCGTGCTTGCCGAACGCCGGCTGCGGCGCCGGTTCCTGCCGTCCGAGCTGTTCCACGAACCGGCCTGGGACATGATGCTCGCGCTGTTCGTGTCGCGCGACGAACGCCAGCCGATGAACATCAAGGCACTGGTCAGCATGTCCGACGCGCCGGTGACCACCTCGCAGCGCTGGATCGAGCATCTGCACAAGCTGCGGCTTATCGACCGCGTGATCGATCCGACCGATCGACGGCGTGTCGAAATCTCGCTGAGCTACGATGGCGAGCAGGCGATGCGCGGTTATCTCCGGGCCCTGCTCCTTCGCTGACAAGTTCATTCTGGGGCAAGCCTGGTCTCGACTGCCGAGATCCGGTTGATGCCGGTCGCATGGCAAATCGGATCAAATGTTAGTCACGAAGACACTATAACCGGTTTAGTATCAAATCTGCAATTTTTGCTATTAAAACATACCGTTACGATTTTGTAGCATTTGATTAAGCTCGAATGCTCGATTTGTTCCCCCAACAACAAGTGGGGGGCACATTGCGTTCAGACGTCGTCTTGAAGGTCCGTGACACCGCACGCCGAGCATGCGCCGACGTCGCCGCGCCGGTTGCGATCGTCATGGCGGCGAGCGTCTTCGCCGTTGCGGTTCGCCCGTCTATAGTCCGTGCGGAGACGCTGGCGGGCACGCCGATCCTCAACACCGCCAATCTTCGCTACGATCTGGAGGGCGCGTCGCGCTCCATCGCGTCGAACACGGTCACGCTGATCGTTGCCGAGCGGCTCGACACCCGGCTGGTCCGCGAAGGGCAGGGGGCGGTCGTCGTTGCGCCGTCGCCCGCGGCGCCGACGATCGTTCCGTTCGTGTTGACCAATGCCGACAACGGCACCGAATCCTTCGTCCTCGAAACGCGGCTGTCGTCCCCGGCGATCACGCTGCAGGCGCTCGCGATCGATGCCGATGGCGACGGACGCTATGATCCCGCGGTCGATACGGCGCTGGTCGACGCGACGGTGCCGGCGCTCGCCCCGGGCCGGTCGATCACCGTGTTCGCGATCCTTGCCGGCACCGCGGAGCGCCCCGCGGCGGATGCCACGCTGACCGTTACCGCGCGCGCGCTGACCGGATCGGGCGCGCCCGGCACGGCCTATGCGGGACTCGGCGACGGTGGCGGCGACGCAGTCGTCGGGCCGACCGGGGCCAGCGCCAGCGTCGTCGTGCCGCTGACCAGCGCGATTGCCGGCCCCGTGCTGGTCAAGTCGCAGTCGGTCCGCGCGACCGACGGATCGCAGACCGCGGTGCGCGATTCGGTCATCACCTACACGCTCGAGGCGCGCTTCACCGATGCGGTCAGCGGCGCGCGGATCGCCGATCCGATCCCGGCCGGCACCGCCTTCGTCCCCGGCAGCCTGACGCTCGACGGCGCGCCGCTCAGCGACGCCGCCGACGACGATGCGGGCCGCTTCGACGCCGCCGGCGGCACTGCCCAGGGCCCGGGCATCGCCGTCGCGCTGGGGCAGGTCGCCGCCGCGTCGGTCCACGTCGTCCAGTTCAAAGCAAAGATCCAATGAGGAGCAAAGTCATGATTACGCGTCCGATGATTGCCGCCGTCCTGGTGGCCACCACGGCGGTCGCTTCCGCCGCGGCGGGGCCACTGCAGGTGACCAGCAGCATCCTGGTCGAGGCGCGCGCCGCCGCCGCCGACGGCACCACGCGGATCGCGCTGGTGAAGCCGTCGAAGGTGACGCCGGGCGACAAGGTGATCTTCGTGGTCAGCTACCGCAATACGGGCACGCAGCCGCTGGGCAACGTGGTGCTCGACAACCCGCTGCCGCGGCAGGTCGCATATCGCTCGGCCAATCCAGGTTCGCCCGCGCCCGACGTGTCGGTCGACGGCAAGACTTTCGGCTCGCTCGAAACCCTCCGCGTCCGCAGCCTCGACGGCAGCACGCGCGCGGCGAGCCCGAACGATGTCACCAGCGTCCGGTGGCGCCTCGCAAGCCCGTTGGCGGCCGGTTCGCAAGGTCAATTCGCGTTCCAGGCCGTGCTCAAATGATCGCGTCTCCCACCACCACCACCACCACCACCACACCACCCACACCAACCACCTAAGAGGTAGATTTAGACATGCATGCAAAAGGGGTAATTCGCACGCTGATGGCCGGTACGGCCGCCGTCGTGGCAATCGGCATCGCGACCGGCACGGCGAGCGCACAGGCGCAGGCACCGGGGCCCGCGGGCACCGCGGCCGGCACGACGGTCACCAACACCGCGCAGGCCAGCTATTCGGTCAACGGCGTCCAGCAATCGGCGACGTCGAACGCGGTCAACTTCGTGGTCGATCGCAAGGTCAACCTGACCGTCACCGCCAACCAGCCCGCCAACACACCGGTCTCGATCGGCCAGACCGCGGCGGTGACGACGTTCAAGGTGACCAACAACACCAACGGCACGCAGGATTTCCTGCTCTCGCCGACCCAGCTGCCGATCCAGAACCTGTTCGCCGGCGACAATTTCGACGTGGAGAACATCAAGATCTTCGTCGATTCGAACGGCAACGGCACCTATGACGCCGGTGTCGATACCGCGACGTACATCAACGAACTCGGGGCCGATCAGTCGGCGATCGTGTTCATCGTCGCCGACATACCCAACAACCAGGCCAATGTGCTCGCCGGCGTCACGCTGATCGTACAGGTCGCGGCGGGTGGCGATGCGGCGGCGCAGGGGCTGCCGCTGGCGGTCAGCGTCGGCGCGAACAACGACACGGTCGTCGACGTGGTCTTTGCCGACAATGATTCGGACGGTCTCGGTCTCGACGTCGCGCTCAACGGACAGGGCCGCGCGTCGCTCGGCTATGAGATCACCACGCGCAACGTCGCCTTGACCGTCGCCAAGTCGCAGCTGGTGCTGTCCGATCCGATCAACCTGGCCATCGCGCCAAAGGCGATCCCGGGCGCGGTCGTGCAATATTGCCTGATCGTCAACAACGGCACGGTCGGCACTCCGGCGTCCAACGTCACGCTGAGCGACGTCATCCCCGCCAATACCACCTATGTCGCCAACTCGATTTCGATCGGCGCGCTCGCGCTCGGCCAGACGTGCCTGCTGACGGGGATCGTCGGCGGCGTGCCGCTGGCGGACGATGGAACGATCACCGTGCCGGTGCTCAACTTCACCGGTTCGTACAATGCGAACACGAAAACGGTGAATGCGACGATCCCGACGCTGCTCGGCGGTACGTCGGTCGCGGCGACCTTCCGGGTCACCATCAACTAAATCCCACCCCTCGCGAACAAGGAACGACCGATCCCGGCGCGTGGCGACGCGTGCCGGGAAAGGGGCCCTTATGTCCAGCTCCCGTCGCCTCTTGCGCCTGTGCGCCCTCATTCCGACGCTGTTGCTCGGCCCCGCCCTTGGTGTGGTCCCGGCGACGGCGCAGACGATTCGTGTCCAGAATACCGCAACGCTGTCGTTCGACGACGCGGCCAGCGACTCCGGGATACGAACCGTCCCGTCCAACACGGTTTCGCTCGACGTGAACCGCGGCAAGCGTCCGACGACGCTCTCCTTCCGGCTGGCACCGCCCAATTACGCGTTCACCGGGGCAAAGTGTCAGACCGCGCCGACCTATGCCTTCACCCCCGCGCCGATCGACGGGGCCACCTTCGCGGCGGCGCCCCGGGTCGCGGCGCTCGACGTCAAGGCGGACATGATCCTGGTGCTCGACAACCAGGCCGGCAACCGGGATCCCGCGGTCCGTGAAACGTCGATGATCACCGCCGATATCGGCGAGAACAAGGTCATGCTGACGCTGACCGAGACCACGCCCGACAGCGGCATCTTCGCAGGCGGCGTTCCCTCGACCGAAACCGGCCGATACCCCGAACTCGAACCCTGCGAAGTGCGCACCCGCGGCGCAAAGATCACGCTCAGCTTCACCGAGGACGAGTTCAGCTTCGGCTCGACCGCGTCGATCCTGATCGATCCGGCCGGCTATACCTTCGATTCACGCACCGGCGCGCTGGTCGACGGCGCGACCGTGACGCTGGTCGACGAGGCCGGGCAGCCCGCCACCGTGTTCGGCGACGACGGCGTCAGCCGCTATCCCTCGACGATGGTGACGGGCGAGAGCGTCACCGATGCGAGCGGGCGAGTCTATCCCGGCGAAACCGGGCGCTATCGCTTTCCGCTGACCGCACCCGGCCGCTATGCCCTGAAGGTCGCGCCACCCGGCACCTATATCGCGCCCTCGACCGCCGATCGCGCGGCGCTGGCGGCGCTCAGGGACCCGAAGGGCGCCGCGTTCATCCTCAAGGACGCCAGTTTCGGCGAGATATTCACGCTGTCGACGCCCGAGCCCTTTTCGGCGGACATCCCGCTCGACGCCCCCGGCAGCGGCGCGCTGCTGCTGACCAAGATCGCCTCCGTCCGCGAGGCGGCGCCGGGCGATTTCGTCCAGTATCTGCTGCGCATCACCAACCGCGATTCGGTCCCCGCGCGCGGACTCCGCGTCGCCGACACGCTGCCGCGAGGGTTGCGCTACGAGCGCAGGTCCGCGCGCGGCGGTGACGAGCCGACCGTCTCCAGCGACGGCCGCACCCTCGATTTCGCGATCCCCGTGCTCGCCGCGGGGGCCACGACCGAGCTGAAATACGTCGTCAGCATCGCCCCCGGCGCCCCCACCGGCGAAGCGCTCAATCGCGCGCGCGTCATCGGGCAGGGCAGCGTCGCCAGCAACGAGGCGGCGGCATCGGTCCGCCTGCGCCCGCTGCTGTTCACCGACGCGATGACGATCATCGGCCGCGTGACCGAGGGGAATTGCGGCGATCCGGTCGACAAGCGCAAGGGCGTGCCCGGAATCCGCCTGCTGATGGAGGACGGCACGTTCGTCTCGACCGATCGCGACGGGCTGTACCATTTCGAGGGCGTCCGCGCCGGCCGTCACGTCGTCCAGATCGACACGTCGAGCATCCCCGCGACGCACGAACCGGTCGCCTGCGACATCGATACGCGCCAGGCGAACAGCCCGATCTCGCGCTTCGTCGAGGGCGATGGCGGCCTGCTCAAGCGCGTCGACTTCCAGCTCAAGCCGACCGGCAAGGTCGCCGCTGCGAACGCCGCGCTCCCCGTCGCGATCCTCGACGACGCCACCGCCGCGGGCAGCCGCGACTGGCTCGGTGCCGGCCAGACTCCGGGAATCGACTGGCTGTTCCCCGCCGCCGACCACAACCCGCGCGCGCCGATCGTCCGTGCGGTCGTCAAGCACATGCCCGGCCAGCGTGTCGCGCTCACGATCAACGGCAAGCCGGTCGAGCCGCTCGCGTTCGACGGCACCGACCTGCGCGACGGGACCGAGATCGCGGTCTCGCGCTGGACGGGTATCCCCTTGATCGATGGCGACAATCGCATCCAGGCGCGCGTGCTCGCCGCGGACGGCAGCGTCGTCAAGACGATCGACCGCAGCGTCTATTATGCGGGTGCAGGCGTCCGCGCGGTGGTCGACGCGGCCAGCAGCCGCCTCGTCGCCGATGGCCTCACCCGCCCGCTGATCGCGGTGCGAGTCACCGACAAGACCGGCCGTCCGGTCCGCGCCGGTACGCTCGTCCCGTTCACCGTCGACCAGCCCTATACCGCCGCGGTCGAGGCCGAGCTCGAACAGGGCCGCCAGCTTGCCGGTCGCGAACGGTCGTCGACGACCGCACAGGTGGTCGGCGATAACGGCCTGGCCTTCATCGCGCTCCAGCCGACGACCCAGGCGGGCGCGGTCCACGCGATCGTCTCGCTGACCGAAGACAAGGTCGTCCACCGCAACGAGATTCGCGCCTGGCTCGCCGCGTCTGCGAAGGACTGGGTCGTGGTCGGGTTCGGCGCGGGCTCGATCGGCTATGACATGCTCAGCAAGCGCCAGTCGGGCCTGCCGCGCGCGCAGCGCAACAGCGTCGTCACCGACGGCCAGCTCGCCTTCTACGCCAAGGGGCGCGTCAAGGGGTCGTGGCTGGCGACGATCGCCTATGACAGCGACCGCAAATACGACCCCGATCGCGGGCTGCTCGGCACGATCGACCCCGATCGCTATTACACCGTCTATGGCGACGGTTCGCGCCAGGGCTATGACGCCGCGACCCGGCGCAAGCTGTACCTGCGGCTCGAGCGTCGCGAATTCTACGCGCTGTTCGGCGATTTCGAGACCGGCTTCACCGACGCGCAGCTGACCCGCTACAACCGCACGCTCAACGGCGTGAAGACCGCCTATGAAGGCAAGCGGGTGCGCGCGACCGGGTTCGCCGCCAACACCGACACGCTGTATTCGCGCGACGAGATCCAGGGCAACGGCCTGAGCGGTCCGTATCGCCTGTCGGGGCGCAACATTGTCCCCAACAGCGACAAGCTGCGGCTCGAGACGCGCGACCGCTTCCGCTCCGAGCTGATCGTCGCGACGACGCAGCTCACCCGTCACATCGACTATGACATCGACACAGGCATGGGCACGGTCCGCTTCCGCCAGCCGATCCTCAGCCGCGACAGCAATCTGAATCCGGTCTTCATCGTCGCGGATTACGAGGTCGAGGGCGGCCGTTCGGCCAAGCTGGCGGCCGCCGCGCGCGTCGCGACCAAGCTGGCCGAGGGCCGGGTCGAGGTCGGCGTCGCCGCGATCCGCGACGAGACCGCCGGCACCAACGCGACCGTCCTCGGCGCCGACATCAAGGCGCGCGTCGGCGCGGGCACCGAACTGCGCGGCGAGATCGCCAAGGGCGGACGCGGCGGGCTCGGGCAGGGCTTGGCGTATCTCGCCGAGGTCGATCATCACGGGACCAGGCTCGACCTGCTCGCTTATGCCCGCCAGCAGGATGCATCCTTCGGCGTCGGCCAGCAGAATCTGGTCGAGGCGGGCACGCGCAAATTCGGGCTCGACGGCCGGTTGCGGCTGACCGACCGGATCAGCGTGACGGGTCTCGTGTGGCACCAGCAGCAGCTCGCCAGCGCGGGTAACCGGACCGCAGGCGATGTTCGGATCGAATATCGCCGCGACACGGGTACGATCTTCGTCGGCGGGCAATATGCGGCGGATCGTGGGCTCGACGGCAAGGACCGCGACAGCCGGTTGCTCACGCTCGGCGGTACGCAGCTGCTGTTCGGTGACAAGGTGACGCTGACCGGCCAGACCCAGTTCGCACCCGGCGGGGATGCCGACAGCGTCGATTTCCCGGTTCGCCACCAGATCCAGCTCGCCTACCGGATCAAGCCCGGCATCCGCCTGATCGGCGGGTATGAGATCGCCAATGGCGACGGCTATGTCGCGCATACCAAGCAGTTCGGCGTCGACGTCGCGCCCTGGACCGGCGCCAAGCTGATGAGCACGCTCAACCAGCAGGCGATCGGCGAGAATGGCGCGCGGACCTATGCGCAATACGGGCTCAGCCAGTCGGTGCCGCTCGGCAAGAACTGGACGGTCGACGGGACGCTCGACGCCAGCAACACGCTCAAGGGCGCGATACCCGAGGGCGCGGTCGTCAACGCGTTCCAGCCGGTCACCTCGGGCGGCTATGTCGGCCAGGACCAGACCAATGGTGATTATGCCGCGGTGACGCTGGGGGCGACCTATCGCCAGGCGCGCTGGTCGGTGAATGGCCGGCTCGAATATCGCAACGCCGACAGCGGCGATCGCTGGGGGCTGACCACCAATTTCCTGCGCACGCTGGGGCAGGGCAAGACGCTCGCGTCGAGCATCAAGGCGTACACGATCACCGACCGGAGCGGCGCCGTCGCGACCTATGCCACCGCCGACGTCGCGCTCGCCTTCCGGCCGCTCGACAGCCGCTGGTCGCTGCTTGAACGGCTCGAACTGCGGCATGAAAGCGCGGATGCGGGGTTCTCGGACTCCAACGTGCTGGGCGTGCCGGCCTATGGCGGCGGCCAGCAGGTGACGTCGCGGATCATCAACAACCTCGCGGTGAACTATCGCACCGGCCCCGAAGGCCTCGGCCATGGCACCGAGGCGACGCTGTATTACGGCGCGAAATACGTCGCGGGGCGGTTCGCCGACGACACCTATGACGGGTATATCGACGTCACCGGGTTCGAACTGCGCCACGATATCGGCACGCGGTTCGACGTCGGCGTCAGCGGATCGGCGCAGCATGCCTGGTCGCGCGGCGCCTGGTCGTGGAGCGGCGGGCCGTCGGTCGGCGTGTCGCCGGCGCAGAACACGTGGATCAGCGCGGGCTACAACGTGTCCGGCTACCGCGACCGCGATTTCGAGGACGACCGGTACACGCGGCAGGGACCGTACGTCACGATGCGGCTGAAATTCGATCAGGCGACGATCGGCGGCGCGACGCGCGCGCTGTTCGGCGGACGGCGATGATCCACAGGGAGAGAGACAGATGACGCCACCGCGCGATTTCGCCGATCACGGCCCGTGCGTCGAGGAGCTTGCCCGCGAATTCGCCAAACAGGATGCGGCGAGCAGCGAGGCACTGATCGAGACGCTGGCGACCCAGGCGATCCGGCAATGGCGGCTCGACGATGCGACGTTCTGGCAGCGAGTGAAGTTCCAGGCCCGGATGATTCGCGCACGGCATGGGTCGGGGGCTGCGATAAGCCGGCACTAGATCCTCCCCCTTGCGGGGGAGGATTGCAGCGCGACCTAATCTTGTCGGTGGTAAGCTTTACTGAGGCCTCCGTCATCCTGACGAAAGTCAGGACCCAGGGTTCCAGGCGTCGTCCTTCACGACACTGGATCCTGACTTTCGTCTCGATGACAGTCGTTTGAACCGAGACCGCCACTCTACCGCGCCGTCTACGTCCCGTCGGTGGTGAGCTTCACCGTGCTATCCGTCATCCTGACGAAAGTCAGGATCCAGAGTTTCGAGGCGTCGTCCTTCACCGCCCCGGATCCTGACTTTCGTCAGGATGACGGTGGCTTGGAACGAGGCCGCCGCCCTACCGCGCGACCTACACCTCGTCGGTGGTCAGCTTGACCGTGCTCTCCGTCATCCTGACGAAAGTCAGGATCCAGAGTTTCAGGCATCGTCCTAACGGCTCTCGGTCCCGACTTTCGTCAGGATGACGGTGGCTTGGAACGAGGCCGCCACCCTACCGCGCGACCTATACCTCGTCGGTGGTCAGCTTCACCTTGTTGGGCAGCTTCTTCCCCTTGGTCCGGCGCGAGGGCAGCTGGACGGGGTTCTTCTTCTTCCACTGTGCGAACGTCATCGGGCCCTCGGGCGTGTCGATGATCGTGTCGTCGATCGAACTCATGGCTGTTCTCCTCCCGAGACCGGAACGAAACGGGTGGCCCTCGAAAGGGATGCTCTATCTGTCAGGAAAAATGGTGCGGCCAAGAAGACTCGAACTTCCACGGGCTTTCGCCCACAACGACCTCAACGTTGCGCGTCTACCAGTTCCGCCATGGCCGCCCATGAAACATAACCGGGCGGACCCGGCAGCTGGTAGGCGAGCGCCACTAGCAAGGCTTTCGGGTTCACGCAACGGCCTTTGCGCGCGCTTTGCGATAAAGTCCGCATCCGGTACCGCAAACCATGCCCAACGTCCTTTTCTCGACCGATACCAGCGCCGAAACGCGACGTTTGCTGGCGCTCGCCTGGCCGGTGATGCTGACCAGCCTCAACTGGACGATCCTGCATGTCACCGACGTGATCGTGGTCGGGCTGGTCGGCGCGCATGAGGTGGCGGCGCTCGGCGCGAGCCGCTCGCTGACGTTCATCGCGATCGTCACCGGGCTGGCATGGCTGTCGGGCGTGCTCGTCCATGCCGCGCGCGCCGATGGCGCCGGCGATCTGCCGCGTACCGGGCAGGTGCTGCGCGAGGGCCTCGTCCTCGGGCTGCTGCTGGGGCTGGTGGTGGGCGGCGTCATGCTCGCCTTCGCGAACGCGATGCTGGCCGGGATCGGCGTCGCGCCCGCACTGGTCGCGCCGGCAGGGCGAGTCGTGCGCGTGATGGCGCTCACCTATCCGCCGCAATTGATGATCGTCGCCGCCAGCTTCTTCCTGGAGGGTGTCAGCCGGCCGCGCCGGGTCGCGGTGGTCAACCTCTCGATCCTGCCGCTCAATGCGCTGCTCGCCTGGGCGATGTCGGGCGGGCATCTCGGCTTTTCGCCGATGGGCGCGGTCGGTGCCGCGACCGCGACCGCGATTGCCTCGGGTCTCGGCGCGGTCGGGATGATCGCCGCCGCCCTGAGCGTGCCGCGCGCGACTGAGCGCGGCGTCCGGCGGCTCGACCTGGCGGCGTGGCGCGGTGTGCCCGCCGGGATCGTCGCGCTTGCGGTGTTCGGGATCGTGCCCGCGATCGCCTCGGGGTTGGAGCTTGCGGGCTTCTCGATCCTGATCGCGCTGTCGACCCGGTTCGGCGACGATGTCGCGCATGCGTTCCAGATCGTCTTTTCGGTCCACAACGTGACGTTCGGGTTGGCGTTGGGGCTCGGCTCGGCCTGCGGGGTCCGCGTCGGCAACGCGGTGGGCGAGGGCGATCCGAAGGCTGGGATCGTGCGCGCGCTGATCGCCACCGGCCTGTCGATGCTCGCGCTGGGGCTGTGCGGGATCGTCCTGGTCGTCGCGCGCGGGCCGATCGTCGCGGCGTTTCCGGCCGATCTCGCCACCCACGGCGTCGCGCTGGCGATGCTGCCTTTATGGGCGCCGTTCATCCTGTTCGACGGCGCGCAGGTCGTGCTGGTCTATGCGCTGCGCTCGCTCGGCGATCAGGTGGTGGCGGGCGCGAACAGCATTATCGCCTATTTCGTCGTCACCGGCGGCGCGGGCTGGTGGATGGTGCATGCGGGCGTCGGACCGATGGCGCTCGTCTATGCCTCGGGGCTGGGCATGGTCACCGCCGCGCTGCTCCACGCAGCCCGGTTCTGGATTGTCCGCCGCCGACTGCACATCGACTAGCGGGTCGCCTCGCCCGCAAAACTCAGCTCCAGCCGCTTCGAATTTGCGGGAACATTCAGTGTCGCCGAATTAAAATCAATCGCCCCACCCGGCGCCAGCGTCCGCTGCTGCGGAGTGATCGTCCAGCTGTACACGAGCCTGCCCTGCGCATCGCGGAGTTCCGCGCGGATGTCGGGGACTCGCTGGCGCTGGTCCGAAGGATTGGTGACCTGCCCACTTACCGCGAACAGTTCTGAGCCATTGTCCAGCTCGCGCCGTTCGATCGGGTTGTCGCGAAGCCGGAGCGGCGTTTCGTCGCTCTGGCTGCCGAGGCCCAGCTTGGCCGCAACGCCCGGTGCGCCGAGATAGACGATCGCCGACGCCGCAATCAGCATCAGCAACCCGGCGAGCACCGCGACGATCGTCCAGCGCCGCGTGATATTGCGGCGCGGGCGGAACGCAATCTGGTCGGAAATCGGCGGGAATGTCGGCGCGTCATAGCTCGGTGCCGCAAAGGCCGGCGCTTCATAGGACGGAGGCGTAAAGGCGGGCGGGGTGGCAGGAGCAGGCGTCACCGGCGCCGCGGCCACGGGCGTAGCGGCGCCGAATGGCACGAATCGGTCAGCAGGCTCGGTCACCGACGCGCGCGGCAGAGGCGCCAGCGGCGGCGGTGCGGGCGCAAGCGGGGTTGGTTCGGGCAGGTCGAGCGCATCCTCGGCCGCCGGCGTGGCGGCCTGGAACCAGCTGTGCCGGCAATTGGCGCAGCGTACGGTCCGACCCTCGGTCCCGATCGCGCTGTCGGGCACCAGATAGCGGGTGCTGCACTCGGGACATTGGAGGATCATGGATACGCTTCACCAGCGGCCGCCGGAGCGCGACCGTTCTTGTGCCGAATAAGCACGCTGTCCGCATATGTGGCAAGCTTGAAGCGGCGCGCGCTTTCATGCGAAAGCGCCGATACGGGCATTGGCACGGGCATCAAGCGGGCGAGAGCGGGCGCAACCACGTCATGGCGAATATCGTCCAATTCGAAAATGTCGGGCTTCGCTACGGCACGGGACCGGACGCTGGGCCGGAGACGCTGTCGGACGTCAGCTTCACTCTGCGCAGCGGCGCGTTCTATTTCCTCACCGGTGCCAGTGGTGCCGGCAAGACCTCGTTGCTCAAGCTCCTGTACCTCGCGCAACGCCCGACCCGTGGCGTCATCCGGCTTTTCGGCGAGGATGCGGTGGTGTTGTCGCGCGATCGTCTGCCCGGATTCCGGCGACGGATCGGCGTGGTGTTCCAGGATTTCCGGCTGGTCCCGCATCTGTCAACCTGGGACAATATCGCGCTGCCGTTGCGCGTGGCGGGGATGCCCGAGGCGGATATCGAGCAGCCGGTGCGCGAGATGCTTGCCTGGGTCGGGCTCGGCGATCGTGCCGATGCGCGCCCGGCGACGCTGTCGGGTGGCGAGCAGCAGCGGGTCGCGATCGCGCGCGCGGTGATCGCGCGGCCCGAGATCCTCGTCGCGGACGAGCCGACCGGCAATGTCGATCCCGATATGGCCGAGCGGCTGCTGCATCTGTTCGAATCGCTCAACAAGCTGGGCACGACCGTGGTGGTCGCGACGCACGACTTCCACCTGCTCGGGCGGATCCCGGGCGCGCAGATGATGCGGCTCGATCGTGGGCGGCTCCTCGATCCGACGGGCTCGCTGCGCTATCCGCCGACGCGGCCCGATCCATGAGCGGCGCCACCAAGGCACGGTCCTCGGCCGAACGGCGCGTGCTCGACGAAGCGGGCGGGCTGCGCGCGATGACATGGGTGATGGCGATCATGCTGTTCCTGACGATGCTCGCCGCGGCGCTGGGGCTGGCGACTGCGGGGGCGGCGCGGCTGCTGGATCGGCAGCTGGCGGGGCGGTTGACGGTGCAGATCGTCGAGGGTGATCCGGTGCGACGGGACGGTGCCGCGGCGCGGGTGCTCGCGGCGTTGCGGGCGATGCCCGGGGTGGCACGCGCCGTGCCCGTCGACCGCGCGGACCTCACGCGGTTGCTGCAACCCTGGCTTGGCGCGGACGGCGCCGATCCGCAATTGCCGGTGCCGGCGATGATCGATGTTGACCTTGGCGATTCGGGTGAGGCGGCGGCCGTGCGCGTCGCCGCCGCATTGCGCCGGTTCGGGCCGGCGATCCGAGTCGATCGCCACGAAAGTTGGATGTCGCCGGTCAACGACGTGATGCGCACGCTCACCTTTCTCGCGCTCGCGCTGGTGATGCTGATGGCAAGCGCGACGGCGGCGGTCGTCGTGCTCGCCGCGCGCGCGGGGCTCGAGACGCACCGCGCGACGATTGGGGTGATGCACATGCTCGGGTCGACCGATCTTCAGGTCGCGCGGCTGTTCCAGCGGCGGATCGCGCTCGACGCGATGATCGGCGGCGTCGGCGGCGGGCTCGCCGCGTTGCTGGTGGTCGCGTTCATCGGCGTCCGGCTGCACGGCCTTGGCTCCGAACTGCTCGGCGGGGTGACGCTCGGCGGGATCGACTGGATCGCGCTTGCGCTGCTGCCGGTCGCGTTCGTCGTGCTGGCGACGCTCGCTGCGCGCGTGACGATCGTCCGCGCGCTGAGGCATATCCTGTGATCGTCCGGCTGCTTGGCATCATGGGGCTTGCCTGGGCGTTCGGTTTTGCCGTGTTCATGCTGATGCTGCCCGAGCCGCTGAACGGCTTCACCTCCGACGCGATCGTCGTGCCGACCGGCGGGCCGGGGCGGATCGACCGTGGCCTCGCGCTGTTGCGCGATCACCAGGCTAAGCGGATGCTGGTTACCGGCGTCGCGCCCGGCGTGAGGCCGATCGACCTCGCGCTCGAATATCGCACGTCGCCGGCGGTGTTCGATTGCTGTGTCGACCTGGGTCGCGAGGCGGTCGATACGCGGTCGAATGCCGAGGAGACCGCGCGGTGGGTGCGCGTGCACAAATACCGTTCGGTGCGGCTGGTGACGTCGGACTGGCACCTCGCGCGGGCGCGAATGGAGTTGGCGGCGGCGCTTGACACGTCGGTGGTGATCCTTGGCGACGGGGTGCCCGGCACGCCTCGGCTGGGGACGCTGGTCAACGAATATAACAAGTTGATCCTTCGCCGGATCGCGTTGTGGATTGGATTTGGCGGATGATTTGGCTGCGCAACTGGGCGTTCATGCTCGTTTTCTACTCAGGATCGGTGCCGATCGTGGTGAGCGTGCCGATCTCGGCGCTGTTCGGGTCGCGCGCGGTGATCGTGCATTCGACGATCTGGACTCGGTTCCACCGCTGGTGCGCGCGCGTGATTCTCGGCGTGCATGTCCGGATCGAGGGGACCAGGCCGACCGAGCCGGCCTTTTATGCCTGCAAGCACCAGGCGATGTTCGAGACGCTCGAGCTGCAGCGAATGCTCGACGGCCCGGCGATCGTGCTCAAGCGCGAGCTCGCCGATATTCCGGCCTGGGGGTGGGCGGCGCGGCGCTACGGCGCGATCGTCGTCGACCGCGAGGCGTCGGCCAAGGCGATGCGCAGCATGATGCGCGAGGCGACCGCGGCCAAGGCGACGGGCCGCTCGATCCTGATCTTCCCCGAAGGCACGCGGGTATCGCCGGGGGAGCATCCGCCGCTCAAGCCCGGCTTTGCGGGGCTGTACCGCGCGCTGAAGATGCCAACGGTGCCGATCGCGTGCGACAGCGGGCTGGTGTGGCCGAAAAAGGGGCTGAAGCGGCCCGGGGTGATCACCTTCCGCTTCGGCGAGGTGGTGCCGCCGGGCCTGCCGCGCGAGGAGGCGGAGGAGCGGGTCCATGCGGCGATGAACGCGCTGGATTAACATCCCACCACCCCGGCGAAGGCCGGGGCCCAAATGGGGGACGTGGCGAACGGGCGTTGCGCGTCGTTACATGGGCCTACCCAATTGGGCCCCGGCCTTCGCCGGGGTGGGGAATTT
This sequence comes from Sphingomonas aurantiaca, assembly GCF_003050705.1. Taxonomy (GTDB): domain Bacteria; phylum Pseudomonadota; class Alphaproteobacteria; order Sphingomonadales; family Sphingomonadaceae; genus Sphingomonas; species Sphingomonas aurantiaca. The sequence goes on from NZ_QAOG01000001.1 coordinate 238,506, forward strand.
CACTCGTGCGTGCGGCCGAAATCCTGGACGTCGTCGTCCTGGCCCTGTTCGACGATGCTCCGGCGGATCGCGCGGGTCCGCGTGAAGAGGTCGAACAGCGCGTCCCCGTCGCCCCAGCGGATCGCGCGCTGGAGCTGGCTCAGATCCTCCGAGAAGCGCTGGAGCATTTCCAGCACCGCCTCGCGGTTGTTGAGGAAGATGTCGCGCCACATCGTCGGGTCCGACGCCGCGATCCGCGTGAAATCGCGAAAGCCGCCCGCGGAATATTTGATGACCTCCGACTGAGTCACCTCCTCGAGGTCACCCGCGGTGCCGACGATCGTGTAGGCGATCAGATGCGGCAAATGGCTGGTGACGGCGAGGACGCGGTCGTGATGCTCGGGCGCCATCGTCTCGACCTGCGCGCCGAGCCGGCGCCAGAATTCGGCGACGCGCTCGACCGCGACCGCATCCGCGCCTTCGGGGGGCGTGACGATGCACCAGCGGTGGCGAAACAGCGTCGCAAAGCCCGCTTCGGGGCCGCTCCGTTCGGTACCGGCGACCGGATGCGCCGGGATCACCGTCGCGCCCGGCAGCGCGTCGGTCAGCGCGCGGACGATCTCGGCCTTGCAACTGCCGACGTCGCTGACGATCGCATCCGTTGGCAGTTCGGCCACGAACTCGCGCGCGACGTCGCCCATGATGCCGACCGGCACGCAGAGGATCACGAGGTCCGCGTCGATCACCGCGGCCCCCGCCGAGTCCGCGACGTCGTCGCAGAACTGCAACCGGTCCGCGGCTTCACGCACGCCCGCATCGGCGTCGTAGCCGGTGACGCGGACCGTCGGCATCGTTTCCTGCACCGCGCGCGCCACCGACGAGCCGATCAGCCCCAGCCCGATGATCGTGACGCGCGCGAACGGCAGCATCAGGCCCGCTCGACCAGGTCGCGCAGCGCCGCGGTGACGCCGCGCGTCTCCTCTTCGGTGCCGATCGTGATGCGCAGCGCGTTGGGCAGCCCCTGGCTTGGCAGCCAGCGGACGATGTACCCCGCCTCCATCAGCCCGTGATAGGCGGCGTCGGCGGTCAGGTTGCCCTCGAACAGCACCAGCACGAAGTTCGCCTTCGACGGCACGCAGCGCAGCCCCGCATTGCCCATCTGGCCGATCTGCTCGACGAACCAGCCGCGCCACGTGTCGTTGTGCGCGCGGGTCGCATCGACGAAGCCGGTGTCGGCGAGCGCGGCGACCGCGGCGGCCTGGCCGGCGGTGGTCACGTTGAACGGCGCGCGAATGCGGTGCATCGCGTCGATGATCGGCGCGCAGGCATAGCCCCAGCCGATCCGCTCGGCGGCCAGCCCGTGGATCTTCGAGAAGGTCCGCGTGACGAGCACGTTTGCCTCGGTCATCGCCAGCGCGAGCCCCGCATCGTCCTCCTCGGGCGACAGATATTCGGCATAGGCCTGATCGATCACCAGCAGCACCGACCGCGGCAGCCCGGCATGCAGCCGCGCGATTTCCGCGCGCGGCGTGAACGTGCCGGTCGGGTTGTTCGGGTTGGCGACGAACACGACGCGGGTGCGCTCGGTGACCGCGGCCAGGATCGCATCGACGTCGGTCGCATAGTCGCGGTCGTCGACGATGACGGGCTCGGCGCCGACGCGGCGCGTCGCGATCTCGTACACCGCGAAACCATAGCGGACATGGATGATCTCGTCGCCGGGGCCCGCATAGGCGCCCGCGACGAGATGCAGGATCTCGTCGGAGCCGGTGCCGTAGATGACGCGCGCCGGATCGAGGTCGTACTGCGCCGCCAACGCCTCGCGCAATTCGACCGCGCCCGCATCGGGATAGCGTTCGAGCGTCCGGTCGGCGCCGTCGAACGCGGCCTTCGCGGCGGGGCTGGTGCCGAGCGGATTCTCGTTCGACGACAGCTTGATCACCTTGCGGCCATCGTCGGTCGTCGAGCGGCCGGGCGTGTACGGCGCGATCCCCATGATCCAGGGCTTCGGCGCGGGTGCGGGCATGATGTTTGTCATGGCCGCGGGGCATAGCGGGCACGGTGCCGCGGTGGCAAATGCTTGTGTGTCCCGGTGGCCTCGCGGACGCGAGGTTTCGCTCCCGTCATCCTCTCTCCACGGGGAGGATCGCGGATCTGGACGCCGCGCTGGTGTGACAGCCGCCGCTTATGGTAGCGCGCGGCATGCTCGATCCTGCGACCATCGACCCCGTGACCGACCGCCGCTTCGGCCTCGCGCGCCGCGTCACTTTGCCGGGGCCGCTCAGGCTCGATGGCGGCGTGCTGCTGTCGCCGGTCGATATCGCGTACGAGACCTATGGCACGCTGAACGCCGACGCCTCGAACGCGATCCTGATCTGCCACGCGCTGACCGGCGACCAGCACGTCGCCTCGAACCACCCGCGCACCGGCAAGCCCGGCTGGTGGACGCGCATGGTCGGCGAGGGCAAGCCGATCGACCCCGCGCGCCATTTCGTCGTCTGCGCCAACGTGCTCGGCAGCTGCATGGGCTCGTCCGGCCCCGCGACGGTCAACCCGGCGACCGGGCGGCCCTGGGCGATGGCGTTTCCGGTCATCACGATCCGCGACATGGTCCGCGCGCAAGCCATGCTGCTCGATCATCTCGGCGTCGGCGTGCTCCACGCGGTCGTCGGCGGATCGATGGGCGGCATGCAGGCGCTGAGCTGGCCCGCGACTTTCCCCGAGCGCGTGAAGGCGTGCGTCGTGATCGCCTCGACCGCGCGCCACACCGCGCAGAACATCGCCTTCCACGAGGTCGGGCGCCAGGCGGTGATGGCCGATCCCAATTGGCGCGGCGGTGACTATCACGACGATTCGGCGCCGACCGCGGGGCTCGCGGTCGCGCGGATGGCGGCGCACATCACCTATCTGTCCGAAGCCGGCCTGACCGAGAAATTCGGCCGCCGCCTCCAGGCGCGCGACGCGAAATCGTTCGGGTTCGATGCCGATTTCCAGGTCGAGAGCTATCTGCGCCACCAGGGCCTCGCCTTCACCGACCGGTTCGATGCGAACTCGTACCTCTACATCACGCGCGCGATGGATTATTTCGATCTCGCCGAGGAGCATGGCGGGCTGCTCGCCAACGCCTTCCGCGCGACCAGATCGCGGTTCTGCCTCGTCAGCTTCGACACCGATTGGCTCTATCCGACGGCGGAGTCGCGTGCGATCGTCCAGGCGCTCAACGCCGCCGGCGCGCCGGTCAGCTTCGTCGAACTGTCTAGCCCGTATGGCCACGACGCATTCCTGCTCGAGGCGCCCGATCTCAACCGGGTCGTCGACGGATTTCTAAGGGCGGGGCGATGACCATCATCCTTTCGGACGACGCGAGCCGGTTGCAGATCGACCGCATCCACGGGTGGCTGGCGAGCAGCTACTGGTCGCCGGGGATCGAGCGCGCGCTCGTCGAACGCGCGATCGCCGGATCGCACTGCCTCGGCGCGTACCGCGACGACGAACAGGTCGCCTTCGCGCGGATGATCACCGATCATGCGACGTTTGCATGGCTGGCGGACGTCTGGGTTGAGGAATCGGTGCGCGGGCAGGGGCTGGGGCGGCGGATGGTCGGCTGGTTCCTCGATCATCCGTTATTTGCCGGGCTGCGGCGGATCGGGCTCGTCACCGCGGATGCGCACGGCGTCTATGCGGGGCTCGGCTTCCACCCGCTGGTCCGCGCCGATCGCTATATGGAGCGCCTCGCCCCCGGGCTTGCCGATCAGTTACGGACCGCACCATGACGTTACGCACCGATCTCGCCGTCATCGCCGAGCATGTCGCGCAGGGCAGCCGCGTGCTCGATATCGGCTGTGGCGACGGCGCGCTGATGGCGGCGCTGCGCGACACGCGCGGCGTCGACGCGCGCGGGCTGGAGCTCGACGCGCGTAACGTCGCCTCCGCGGTCGCCCGCGGGCTGTCGGTGATCCAGGGCGATGCGGACATCGATCTGGCGGGCTATCCCGATGCGAGCTTCGACTATGCGATCCTCAGCCAGACGCTGCAGACCGCACGCGCGCCCGATCTGGTGCTCGATCATCTGCTGCGGATCGGACGGCGCGCGTTCGTCAGCTTCCCCAATTTCGCGCAGTGGCGAGTCCGGCTGTCGCTGCTGTGGGGGGGCCGGATGCCGGTGACGCGGCAATTGCCCGAAAGCTGGTACGACACGCCCAATATCCACCACGTCACGATCGACGATTTCCGCAGCTTCGTGAAGGCGCGCGGCATCATCGTCGAGGACGCGTGGTTCCTGTCGGGCGAGACGCGCACCGGCGCGGGCACCGCCAATCTTCTGGCCGAGCACGCCGTCTTCCTGCTGCGGCGGTGAAACCGCTGCGGCAAAAATGTAACACGCCGCCGGTAAATACTGACTTATGTTAAGATTGACAGGGAACTCATCGGTTAGCGACTGGTTACCTCGCCGATGACCAACACCGCCCTCATTGTCGAAGACGAGATTTTCGTCGCACTCGACCTCGAGAGAATCCTCACCGACGCCGGGTACGACGTCGCGGGAATTGCGGCTGACCGCGAGAGCGCGATCGCGGCGGCGCCCGGGTGCAGCTTCGCCTTTGTCGATATCAATCTGCGCGACGGACCCACCGGTCCTGAAATCGCCAGGCGGATGGCGGCGGATTACGGCGTCAAAGTCGTGTTCGTGACGGCCAACCCCTCGCAGATCGGGGATGCGGAATGCCTTGGCTATATCCGCAAGCCGTTCAGCGATGCCGCGATACTCGCCGCCGCCGCGCTCGCCTGCGACGAGGAGAGCGTCGTCCATGACGACGTCATCCGCATCCTCTAACGGCTGAACGCCGCCTTCGGGATATCCAGCGCGACGGTCAGGCCCGACCCGTTCCACCGACGCTCGATCGTGCCGCCAAGCTGCCGCACCGCGCTCATTTCGATGAGCTGCGTGCCGAAACCGGCGGGCGTCGTCGGTTCGGTCACGACCGGCCCACCCTCCTCGCACCAGGTCAGCGTCACGGTGGCGTCGTTCGCGGCCACGGTGATCCGTACCCTGCCGAGTTCGGTGGCGAGCCCGCCATATTTGGTCGCGTTGGTCGCCAGCTCGTGGAACAGCAAGGCGAGCGGCGTGGCCGAGCGATCGTCGATCGTCACATCGTCGCCCGATACCGTCACGCGCCGGCCATCGACACGCTGATAGGGCTCGAACAGCTCTTCGAGCAGCCCGTGCAGGCTGTTCTGCGCAGCGGTGGGACGCGAGTTCGCGCTGTGCGGCCGGACGAAGTCGTGCGCCCGGCCCAGCGCGGTGATGCGGTGGCGCAGGTCGGTCGCGATCGGTGCGAATTCGGGCTTCCCGCGCGCGGCGAACGCGATCAGCCCGGCGATCACCGCGAAGATGTTCTTGATGCGGTGGCTCAGCTCCTGGCTGATGACCTCGCGCTCTTCATAGGCGAGCTTCTGTTCGTGGATGTCGGTGCACGTCCCGAACCAGCGCAGGATCGCGCCGCTCTCGTCGCGGACCGGCAGCGCGCGGCCCAGCACCCAGCGATAGGTCCCGTCGAAATGCCGCAACCGGTATTCGATCGCATAGGGCGCGCCGGTGTCGAGCGACTGGCGCCAGATCGACCATGCGCGATCCTGGTCTTCGGGGTGGAACATGCCGTTCCATCCCTCGCCGTCGGTGGTGCCCGCGGGCGCACCGGTAAACTCGTACCAGCGCGCGTTATAATAATCGTGGAAGCCGTCGGGCAGCGTCGACCACACCATCTGCGGCATGGTGTCGGCCAGCGTGCGGAACTTCAGGTCGCTCGCTTCCAGCGTGCGCCGCGCCTCGGTCTCGGCAAGGGCTTGCTCGCGTGCGGTGCGGCGATCGTCGAGCCGCCCCATCGCCGCCTTGGCGAGTAAGGTCAGCCCATCGCGCTGGAACCGCGTCAGCCCGTCGCGGGCGTCGGGCGCCAGCACGCACAGGGCCCCGAGCGGAACGCCTTCGCTCGAGACGAGCGGCGCACCGGCATAGAAGCGGACATACGGCGCGCCGGTCACCAGCGCGTTGTCGGTGAAGCGCGGATCGGTGCGCGCGTCGGGCACCTCCATCACGTCATGATGGTGCATCGCGTGCGCACAGAACGACATGCTGCGCGGCGTCTGTTCGAGATCGGTGCCGGTGCGCGAGAGGAACCGCTGATATTCCTCCTCGACGAGGCTCAGCAACGCAACCGGTGCGCCGCACAATTCGGCCGCGAACGACACGATGTCGTCCAGCTGGCCTTTGGCACGCGCACCGGCGATGTCGTAGGCCGAGATCACGCGGGAGCGCTCGGCCTCGTCGAACAAAGCGGTCGTTGGAACGGAATACGGCGTCGTCACGGACCTTAGAACGGCACGTCGTCGTCGAGATCGTCCGAGAAGCCGCCGGTCTGGCCGAAGCTGCCGCCGCGCGCGCCGCCACCGCCGCCCGAGGGTGCGCTGCCGCCACGGCCGCCGCCGCCGTAACCGCCGCCGCCGCCCGACGAACCACCGCCGAAGTCGTTGCCGCCGCCACCACCGGCCCAGTCGTCGCCGCCGCCGCGGCTACCGCCGCCACCGCCGCCGCCGCCGCCCTGGCCGCCGTTCGGGCCGTCGAGCATCGTCAGCACGCTGTTGAAGCCCTGCAGCACGATCTCGGTCGAGTATTTGTCCTGGCCCTGCGCGTCCTGCCATTTGCGGGTCTGGAGCGCGCCCTCGATATAGACCTTGGAGCCCTTGCGCAGATACTTTTCCGCGACGTTGGCGAGGCCCTCGTTGAAGATGGCGACCGAATGCCATTCGGTCTTTTCCTTGCGCTCGCCCGACATCTTGTCCTTCCAGGACTCGGACGTCGCGATGCGCAGGTTGACGACCTTGCCGCCGTTCTGGAACGCCTTGCTTTCCGGATCGCGACCCAGATTGCCGACGATGATGACCTTGTTGACGCTGCCTGCCACGAACCCAGGACTCCACTAGTAAGGTTTGATTGCTCCAACGAGCATGAACGCATAGAAGGTAACGGCGTAGGACCTGGGTGCAAATTACCCGATGGATTGGGTGATCGCTTCTGGGGAGAAGGACCAGGACCTACGCCTTGAACGGATTTGGACTCCGCTCAGTGCATCACCTACAAACCAGCGGCTACCGCTAACCAGTATGTGATACCGGCCATGATGTACGCGGCGGCGAACAAATAGCCAACCATGAACGCCGGCCATTTCCACCCGTTTGTCTCGCGGCGGGTGACGGCGATCGTCGAAATGCACTGCGGCGCGAACACGAACCACATCAGGAAGGCGAGCGCGGTGGGCAGGCTCCAGCGGCCGCGGAGGTTCTCGACCATCGCCTTGCCGCCCTGGTTGCTGTCGGGATCGTCGATCGCATAGACCGTGCCGATCGCCGCGACCGCGACCTCGCGCGCGGCCATCGCCGGGATCAACGCCAGCACGATGTCGCGATTGAAACCGATCGGTGCGAACACGGGGGCGATGCCGTTGGCGATCCGGCCGGCGATCGAATAATCGACCGCGGAGATCTTCGGCGCACCCGCGGGCTGTTCAGGCGGCTTGGGGAAGCTCAGCAGCACCCACAGGATGATCGTCGAGGTCAGGATGATGCCGCCCGCGCGCTTCAGGAAGATCTGCGCGCGGCTCCACAGCCCGATGCCGACGTCGCGCCACTGCGGCCATTGGTATTTGGGCATCTCCATCATGAAGCCCGACGACACGCCCTTGGTGACCGTCCGGCGCAGCACCAGTGCGGCGACGAACGCGCCGACGATCCCCATCACGTAGAGCCCGAGCATCACCAGCCCCTGCAACCCGACGAAGGGGAGGACCTGCGTGTTGGGAATGAACGCGCCGATGATCAGCGTGTAGACGGGCAGCCGCGCGGAGCACGTCATCAGCGGCGCGATCAGGATCGTCGTCAGCCGGTCCTTCTCGTCGTCGATCGTCCGAGTCGCCATGATGCCGGGGATCGCGCAGGCAAAGCTCGACAGCAGCGGGATGAACGCACGCCCCGACAGCCCGACGCTCGCCATCACGCGGTCCATCAGGAACGCCGCGCGGACCATGTAGCCGCTCGCCTCGAGCACGAGGATGAAGAGGAACAGGATCAGGATCTGCGGCAGGAACACGATCACCGCGCCGACCCCCGCGATCACGCCGTCGACCAGCAGCGAGCGGAGCAGCGACGGGGCGAGTTCGGCCGTCAGGAACGCCTGCAACGCGGTGAACCCTGCGTCGATCGCGTCCATGAACGGCTGTGCCCAGCTGAACACCGCCTGGAACATCAAGAACATGATCGCGAGCAGCAGGATCGGCCCGGCGACGGGGTGCAGCGCGACCGCGTCTAGCATGTGCGTCCAGCGGCGGACGGTCGTTTCTGATACGGTCGCGGCGGTTGCGATCTGGCGCGCGCGGCGCTGGAGCGTGACGATGTCGTCCTGCACGCTGCCGTCGGACTTGCGCAGCCGCATCGGGCCGTTGATGACGATGCCGGAGAGCGCGGCCTTGAGTTCGTCGAGGCCCCGTTTGCGCACCGCGACGGTCGGGATCACGCGCACGCCAAGTTCGCGTTCGAGCACCTTGGGATCGAGCTTCAGGCCGTCGCGCTCCGCGAGATCGACCATGTTGAGCGCGACCACCACCGGCAGGCCGAGCGCGATCAGTTGGAGCGTGAAGCGCAGGTGATTGTCGAGATTGGCGGCGTCGACGACGACGACCAGTGCGTCGGGCAGGCGCTCGCCATCCTGCGTGCCCGTGACGACGTCGCGCGTGACGCGCTCGTCGGGGGAGGAGGGCTCGAGGCTGTACGCGCCGGGCAGGTCGACCAGTTCGACCGGCCGCCCGTCGTCGAGCATCAGCCGCCCGACCTTGCGTTCGACCGTGACGCCCGGATAATTGCCGACCTTCTGCCGCGCACCCGTCAGCGCGTTGAACAGCGCACTCTTGCCGGCGTTGGGATTGCCGACCAGCGCGACCAGCGGTGCTGCGTTCATTCTAAAGGATTATTCGGCCGCGGCAGGCATCGGAGAGACCTGGATCGCGCCCGCGACGGCGCGACGCAGCGCGACGGTCATGCGGCCGATCCGGCAGGCGATCGGGCCCTGGCCCAGCGTCGCGCGGTGCAGCACCTCGACATCGACACCCTCGTCGAAACCGAGTTCGCGCAGGCGGCGCGCCTCGGGCCCTGCGAGTCGCGCCCATTCGATGGCGGCGACAATCGCATGCTGCTTGCGCGGCAGGGTTTCGAGGCTGACGGATCGATCGGGGCGCATGTCCATGATGCGAGTGATTATCAGTAACGCTCGGGGAAGGGAAGCCCTAACCGCCGCTGGTTACCATCGCCTCGCCGTCCCGCCATCCTGACGAAAGTCAGGACCCAGAGCCACTTAGCGCACCCTTCGGGGTTCTGGGTCCTCGGTCGAGCCCAGGATGACGGGGTTCGGTACCGCGCTCAAGCCGTCGGATAGCGCAGGCGACCGACGAATCGCGACAGGCTGAACCCATGCTCGGTTCGCTTGAGGAAACCGGACTTGGCCTTTTCGAACTGCATGATCCCATTGATGCGGCGTCCGAGGAAGGCACGCGTTTCGGCGAGGCCTTCGCTCTCGTCGTCGAGGAAGATCGTGATCGTCGAGGCGTACACGCCGAGCAGGATCGTCCGCTTGGTGTAGTAATTATAGTCGGTCGCGACGTCGCCCGCCGCGTGCCAGATCGTGTCGACCGTCCGCCAGCCGAGCCGCGTCGCCTTTGCCAGGTTCTGCGGGAGCGCGAGGATCGCGAGCGCGCGCCGCAGCGATTCGCGATCCGCCGACGTCGCATCGAGCCGCGCCTCGACCAGTACGGTGATCTTTTCGCGGACCTTCATCAGCGCGAGACGTTCGGGGGGCACCGCGGCGAGCATCACGCCGTCGATATGCGCGAACCACGCGTCGATCATGTCGACCGGCCCGTCCTTGAACGCGAGCGCGGCGATGTCAGTATCGACCCGCTCGGCCTGCGCGGCCATGTCGCGGGCGGCGTCGCTCCAGCCATCGAACGCCGCGTTGGCGGCGATGCCGGGCGCGAGCAGGGCGCGGATTTCGTCGAGCGTAAGGTCCTGGGTCATACCGTCTCCTGCCGTTCAAAATCAGGCGTATCAAGCGTGTCTTCAAGAGGGGCGCCTCGCCGGACGAGCACCAGCGCCGCCGCGACCATCACCACCCCGACCAGATCCGCGGTGCCGAGGCGCTCGCCATAGACGAGCCAGCCGACGATCCCCGCCACCACGGGCTGGATCAGCAGCGCGATGCCGATCACCAACGGCGTGAAGCGACCGAGCGCGTAGATCATCAGGCCTTGCCCCAGCACCTGGCTGCACAGCGCTAGCCCGATCAGCGGGGTCCAGTGAGCCGGCAGCACGCGCTCGCCCATCGCCAGCGCGAACAGGAGCAGCGGCGCGATGCCCGCCAGCGTCGACAGCGTCAGCGCCGAGACCGGCGCGAGCGTCGCACGCGCGCGCGCCATCAGGATGAAATAGACCGTGTAGAGCACGCCCGCGAGCAGGCAGAACAGATCGCCGGCAAGGTTCTTCGCGTCGAGCTGATACGAGCGGCCGAGCAGCAATGCGCCACCCGCCGCCGCCAAGGCCAAAGCGAACGCCTGGGTCCGCGTCGGCCAGCTGCGCGCGATCAGGAAGCCGTAGATCGGGAAGATCAGCGTCGCGACGTTACCGAACAGCGTCGCATTGGCGAGTGTGGTGCGCAGGATCCCGAGATGCCAGGTGCCGAGATCGGCGGCGAAGCACACCCCGCCCGCGAGCAGCCCGGCCCACAGCTTCCAGCCAAGCCGCATCGGCCGCGCGCCTTGCTGGACTGCGAGCACGACCAGGAACGGCACCGCCAGCGTAAGCCGCCAGAACCCTGCGGCGACCGGCCCCACCTCGGTCGCGCGGACAAACCACGGCCCGAAAGCGAGCGCGACGTTGGCCACCACCAGCGCCGCGAACGCGATCAGGCCGGGTGCGGCGATGGCCGGCGCAGCAGGCACACCGTGTGGCGTATCGGGCGGCGTATCGGGCACGCTAGATAATCTTTGCGGGTCAGGGCGATGCATGCCGCGCTGTAGCCTCCTATCTTTGCCCCGTCAGGCCAATAAGGAGCTTCCATGCCTAGCCTTTTCGATCCGATTACCCTTGGTGCCGTCGACGCGCCGAACCGCATCCTCATGGCGCCGCTCACGCGCGGCCGTGCCGACCGCGACGCCGTCCCGAGCGACATGATGGTCGAGTATTACACGCAGCGTGCGAGCGCCGGGCTGATCATCTCGGAGGCCACCGGCATCAGCCGCGAAGGTCTCGGCTGGCCGTTCGCGCCGGGTCTTTGGACCGACGCGCAGGTCGCCGCCTGGAAGCCCGTCACCGACTCGGTTCATGCCGCGGGTGGCCGCATCATCGCGCAGCTGTGGCACATGGGTCGTCAGGGCCATTCGTCGGTGTACGAAACGCAGCCGGTCTCGTCCTCGGCAACCAAGACCGAAGGCCAGGCGCACACCTTCGAAGGCAAGAAGGACTTCGAGGTCGCGCGTCCGCTCGAGCTGAACGAGATTCCGCGCCTGCTGAACGATTACGAGCTGGCGACGAAGAACGCTCTCGCCGCGGGCTTTGACGGTGTCCAGATCCATGCCGCGAACGGCTATCTGATCGACCAGTTCCTGCGCGACAACGCGAACAGCCGCACCGACGAATATGGTGGCTCGATCGAGAACCGCATCCGCCTTCTCCGCGAAGTCGCCGAGCGCGTCATCTCGGTCGCGGGCGCGGATCGCACCAGCGTCCGCCTGTCGCCAAACGGCGATTCGCAGGGTGTCGACGACAGCAACCCGGAGCCGCTGTTCACCGCCGCCGCCAAGGCGTTGTCCGATCTGGGGATCGCGTTCCTCGAACTGCGCGAGCCTGGCCCCGATGGCACGTTCGGTAAGACCGACGTACCGAAGCTCAGCCCGGCGATCCGCAAGGTGTTCACCGGCGTGCTTGTCGTGAACTCGGATTACGACACGCCCGAGAAGGCGCAGGCCGAACTCGACACCGGCATCGCCGACGCGATTAGCTTCGGTCGTCCGTTCATCGCCAATCCCGATCTGCCCAAGCGGCTCCGCGACGGTGCGCCGCTGGCGAAGGATGACGCCAAGACGTGGTACAGCCAGGGTCCCGAGGGCTATATCGACTACCCGGCGCTGCAGACCGCCGACACGTAATCGGGTGAGCGCAGGCTGATTGTCACCGGTGACGCCATCGCCTAGCAGCGCGCTTCCGCGCCGCTGAGGGCGCACCGGTGACGACAGGATGACGCATGACCGACGGTTGGCCGAGCGGGGGCAGGGGAACGGGGCCGCTGATGCCGGGCACCGCCGACCGTGCCGCGCGGCGTGCCGAGGAGCGCGCGAAGGACCGCGAGCAGCGCGCGAAGGAGCGGCTTGCCGCCTCCGAACAGCGATCCGAATCCCGCGCCGCCCAGCGTGACCTCCAGTCGCAGGAGCGCGAGCGCGCGCGAGAGACGCGGCGGATCGAGGAGGGACAGCGTATTCAGGCGCGGCTCGATGCACCGCCGACCAACGACGTCGAGGCGCTGAAGATCTCCAAGCGCCGCAGCTCCGGCGCGCTCGCCCGCAGCGGTGAGGAGACGAAGAAGGAGCGCGATACCCGCAGCTACAAGACCATCGTCGACACCGCACGGATCCGCACGCTCGCCGATCGCGGCGCGTCGGTATCGGGGCTGGCCGGCGCGTTCGGCATCACGGTCGAGGAGGTCGAAGCGGCGTTGCGGGAAACGGCCCCGCAGGACTAGGCTTCGTCAGGCGGGGTGGTCGTCGCTCGCCAGCCAGGCGCGCGCTGCGTCGATATCGAGGAACGTCCGGCAGTTCGCCGCCTTCAGATAGCGTTCGGTCTGAAGCTTGGCCAGATGCGAGGCGACGACCGCCGCGATCGGCGCGGACGTCACCTTCAACGCCTTGGGCATCATCGCCTCGAGCGCATCGACCACCTTCAACGGCTGGATCGACGCCTTGCGCAGATCGGCGAGCACGACGAACCGTCCGTGATATAACCGCGCCGCGGTGCCGCGCGCGAGCAGTTCGGCGGAGAACGCTGCGGTCGTCGCGATCGACCAGAATCCCTCGGTAACGATCGTCAGGGTCTTGCTCGGGACGTCGAAACTGATCGTGTACATACAGCCCCCTAGCATCCGCGCCTTAACAATCCGCTATCGGCTTGCCTCAATCGGTCCCGGGCAGGTCGACATGGAGCCGGCGAAAGCGCGCCTCGATGAGCGAATAGGCGCCGAACAACGCCAGACCGAGCCCAGTCAAGGCGAGCAGCCATTTGCCGCCCGGCTGCGATTGCAGCTTCTCCAGCGCGTCGGCCACACCGCCTGCGTCGCTGGCATGCGCGCTCCATGCGGCAAGGCCGAACAATCCGGCGACGATCAGGAACACGAGCGCGCGCGCGCCGTAGCCGATCCGGCCCATCGTGCAGACATAGCCGGGGGCAGGCGCGTCGCCGCGCAGGTCGCGGATGAAATCGCCGCGCCACGCCTTTTGTCCCTGCTGGAACGCCGCGACCAGCACGCCGATCGCGACCGCGCCGACCAGCAGCCGTCCGGCCGGCTGGTCGAGCAGCAACGCGGTCCAGTCGCGCGCGCTCTCGTCGCCGGGTGAGACCGCCGCGTCGCGTGAGCCGGTCTTCAGCGCGAGCTTGGCGGCGGTCCAGGCGAGAATGAGGTGCGCGATCCCGCTGACGACATGGCCGATCCGCTTGAGGCTGCCCTTGACGTCGCGGCCGATCTGCTCGGGGTTCGCCGCGGCCTCGGTCAGCCGCCACACCGCATAGCCGAGCAGTCCGGCGGCGATGATCGCGAGCAGGACCGGCCCGAACGCCTCGTCCGCCATCGACCCGATCGCGCCCTGGTTGTCCGCGACCTCGCCACCGCGCAGCGCAGCATCGACCGCGAACCATCCGACGAGGATGTAGACCACGCCGCGCGCGGCAAAGCCGAGCTTTGCGAGCCATGTCGCATTTGCATCCGAGATCATGAGAGCCCCCTTGTTACGCAGGCACAACAGTTCGTCGGGCGGGACGTTCCTGTGGAGGGCGCGATGAGGCGCCGGCGGGGGATGAGGCTTAGAGGATTGCACTATGTTCTACGGCCGATCCGGCACGCATGCGATCCTCCCCCGCCAGGGGGAGGTGGCGCCGTAGGCGACGGAGGGGGCGGACACGGGACAGGCGTTTCGCCTTCCTCCCCCTCCGTCAGGCTGACGCCTGCCACCTCCCCTGGCGGGGGAGGATTTCGGGGTTTTGCGAAGTACCAGCGAGCTCGACAAATCGCGCCTCGCTACCGATGGGGGAGGGACGGGGCCCGCCGCGGGAAGCGTCAGCGTGCGGCTATTGAACGGGGTTGTCGGGCTCGGGAGTTTCGAGTCGCGCGCCGTCAAGCGTCGCCTCGATCCGCGCGTGCTCGGCTGCATCCCTTGTCTTCTCCGCCGCCGTCCGGCCAAACAGCTGCCGGTTCTGGTCGGCGCGCGCGGAAGCCTCGGCCCGCGCCCGCTGCTTGCGCGCGCGCCGCAGGTTGATCACCTCACCCACGCACGTACCTCATGCGAGGAAGCGGTCCTTCAGCGCCAGCATCGCCAGCGCCGCGTTCGCCGCGCCACCACCCTTGTCGCCTTCGGTCGGCTTTGCCCGCGTGAGCGCCTGCGCCTCGTTCTCGGTGGTGAGGATGCCGTTGCCGATCGCCAGGCCGTCGATCGTCAGCTGCAGGATACCGCGTGCGCTCTCGCCCGCGACGATCTCGAAATGATAGGTCTCGCCGCGGATCACGACGCCCAGCGCGACGTACGCGTCGAACGTCTCGCTCTCGGCCGCCAGCGCGATCGCACCGGGGACTTCGAGCGCACCGGGCACGGTGATCGTCTCGTGCGTGTGGCCCGCGGCTTCGATCGCCGCCTTCGCGCCCTCGACCAGCAGGTCGTTGAGGTGATCGTAGAACCGGGCTTCGACGATGAGGAGATGGGCCATCAGTTTGAACTCTCTTCGGTATCCAGGGACGCGATCCGCCGCTCGCCGACGATCGACAGGCCATAGCCATCGAGCCCGACCAGCGTGTGATGCGTGTTGGTGATCAGCACCATGTCATGCACGCCGAGCTCGGTCAGGATCATCGCGCCGACGCCATAGTCGCGCAGTTCTTCCATGTCGGGCGTGATCTCGGCACCGGCCTTTTTCAGGACCGCCGAGGTGAAGGTGTTGCTGCGCGGGCGGTTGATGACGACGATCACGCCGGCGCCTTCGTCCGCGATCATCTGCATCGAGCGCGCCAGGATACGGCCGCGATCGCCCGATTCGCCGAAGATGTCGGCGAACGGCGACAGCGCGTGCATCCGGACGAGCGTCGGCGTGGCGGGGTCGATCCTGCCCTTGACCAGCGCGACCTGTTCGGTGCCGGTCGCCTTGTTCCAGAAGGTCAGCGCGGTCCAGTCGCCACCCCATTCGGAGGTGAAGCTGGCCTCGGCGCGCTTCTCGACGAGATGATCGTAACGGCGGCGATACGCGATAAGGTCGCGGATCGTGCCGATCTTGACGTTGTGGAACTGCGCGAAGGTGACGAGATCGTCCATCCGCGCCATCGTGCCGTCCTCGTTCATGATCTCGCAGATCACGCCCGAGGGGTTGAGCCCGGCGAGCCGCGCGACGTCGACCGCCGCCTCGGTATGCCCGGCGCGGACCAGCACGCCACCGTCGCGCGCGACCAGCGGGAAGACGTGGCCCGGGGTGACGATGTCGGGCTTGCCCTTGGTCGCATCGACCGCCACCGCGATGGTGCGCGCGCGATCCGCCGCGGAGATCCCCGTGGTGACGCCTTCGAGCGCCTCGATCGACACGGTGAACGCGGTTTCGTGGCGGGTGCCGTTGTTGCGGCTCATCAGCTCGAGCCCGAGCTCCTCGGTGCGGTCCTTGGTCAGCGCAAGGCAGATCAGGCCGCGACCGTATTTGGCCATGAAGTTGATCTTCTCGGGCGTCGCCATCTGCGCGGGGATGACCAGGTCGCCCTCGTTCTCGCGGTCCTCGTCGTCGACCAGGATGAACATACGGCCGTTGCGCGCCTCGTCGATGATCTCTTCGGGGCTGGAGAGATAGCCGTGCTTCAGACGGGCAAGCTCAGCGGGCAGAGGCACGGTAATGCTCCATTCTTTGGAGGTAGCGGGCGAGGACGTCGATCTCGATATTGACCGACTGTTCCACGTGGATCGTTCCGAGCGTCGTGACCGCCCAGGTATGCGGGATGATGTTGAGCCCGAATTCGACCTCTCCATCGACGTCGCGAACGGTGTTGACGGTGAGCGAGACGCCGTCGATCGTGACCGACCCCTTGGGGGCGATGAACGGTGCGATGTCGGCGCCGGCGCGGATCGTGACGCGGTGCGAGCCGCCTTCCTCGCTCACCGCAACAACGGTGCCGAGGCCGTCGACATGCCCCGTGACGATATGCCCGCCGAGTTCGTCGCCGAGCTTCATCGCGCGTTCTAGGTTGAACTGGCGTCCCTGCGTCCACTGATCCGTGGCGGTGCGGCTGATCGTCTCGCCCGAGACGTCGACCGCGAACCAGTTCGGTCCCTTGTCGACGATGGTCAGGCAGACGCCCGAGCACGCGATCGACGCGCCGAGATCGACGGTGGCGGTATCATAGGCGGTCGAGACGACCACGCGCGTATCGCCGGGCGATTCCACGGTGGTGACGGTGCCGATGTCGGTGACGATTCCGGTAAACATTATCCCTCGTTTCGTTCGCGCTCGTAGACCTCGAGCCGGTCGCTGCCAAGTTGCCGCGAGTCGAGCTGTGTCCAGCGTTGGTGCGCCTCGGCCAGGTCGGTAAGGCCGATGTCGCGGAGTGCGTGGCGGCCGCTGCCGATCAGGATCGGCGCGCGGTAGAGCAGGAGCCGATCGACCAGATCGTCGGAGAGGAACGCCGACGCTACGGCCGCGCCGCCTTCCACGAGGATGTGATCGACGTGGGGGAGGGTGGCGATGGCGCCCGGCTCGGCGATGACGGTCCAATTCCCAATTTCGTCAGCCCAGCGAAGGCTGGGGTCTTCCGGTGAGGCTCCGTCGGGGGCTTCAACCGAGATATTCCAGCTTTCGTTGGAATGACGGGGGGAGGGGGACGGAGGCGGGGACGGGGCGGCAGCGAGGGTCGTGGATAGCAACACGCGGAGAGGCGCGCGATCTTCCAGACCTGGCACGCGCACGTCGAGTCGCGGCGCGTCCGCCTCGTACGTTCCGCGCCCGACGAGGATCGCCTCGTGCCGGCTCCGCTCGAGATGCGCATGCGCGCGGGCTTGCGGGCCGGTGATCCAGCGGCTCGATCCGTCCGCCATGGCGATGCAGCCGTCGAGTGAGGTCGCGAGCTTCAACGTGACATGGGGGCGGCCGAGCGCCTGCTGGGTCAGGAACCCGGCCATCGAGCGTCGCGCCTCGGCCGAGCGGATGCCGCGCGTCACGGTGATGCCAGCCGCCTCGAGGCGGGCAAACCCCTGGCCGGCGGTTCGGGCGTCGGGATCTTCGAGCGCTGCGACGATGCGCGCGACGCCCGACTCGACCAGCAGGTCGGTGCAGGCGGGGCCGCGGGGCGACTGGTGCACACAGGGTTCGAGCGTCACGTAGGCCGTTGCACCGTTCGCCTTCGCGCAGGCCTCGGCCAGCGCCATCGCCTCGGCATGCGGTCGCCCGCCTGCTTGCGTCCAGCCGCGTCCGACGATCCGATCGTCCGCGACAATCACGCACCCGACATTGGGATTGGGTGCGGTCCGCCCGCGGGACCGCTCGGCCAGCGCCAGCGCGGCACCCATCCACCGCGCATCGCGAGCGTGCGTCAGATCCCCATCGCCTTCAGCTTGTCGTCGAGCCGCTTGAACGAGGCGCGCTGCGCGTCCTCGCGCGCCTTCTGCTCGGTGAGCGCCTTGGCCTTGATCGGGGCGTCGATCTTCTGTTGCGCGATGATCTGCGCATCGGTGCGATCGGCGGGCCATTGTTCGACATAGATGATCTTCGGGCGATATTCCTGCTCGACGTACGAATCCTTCATGAACGCGTAGATCAGGAAGGTGGTGACGCAGAGCGCGGCCGCGAGGAAGAAGAACTCGTATGGCTGGCGCTGGCTCAGGAAGAGCCGCAAGTCGCGATAGGCGACGATCGGTGAGAAACGACTGAATAAGCCCATGCGCGCCAAGATAGGGGGGCAGGGCCGCCTAGGCCAGCCCTGCCCCGCGAAGGTTTAGTTCTGCAGCACGAACGTCAGCGCCATCGATCGCCATGCCTCGACCGGAACACCGTCACGCGTCGCCGGCTTGAACCGCCACTTCGCCAGCGCGCGGTCGAGCGTGGCGCGGTAGAAGGTGTCGGTGGTCGCGCTGACCCGCTCGACCTGCTTCACGCGCCCGTCGATCCCGACCAGCACGCGCACCACGACCCTGCCCTCGCGCTCGGCACGGCGTTCCTCCGACGGATAGCTTGGCTGGAAATCGGCGGCATAGCGCGGGTCGATGCCCGGCTGGACGAACACGGGCGCAGGCTTTGGTGGATCGACCGCGACGGTGCCGGTCCCGCTGCCCTCGACCCCGATCGGCGGTGTGACGGGGAGCGGATCGGGCGTGACGGCGAAGCCGGAGTCGGTGGACGTCGGCACCAGCGGGATCGGTGCATCGGGACGCGGTGCGGGGCGCGGTTGCTGGCGGACCAGCGGATCAGTGGGCGGGACCGGCTCGGGCGGGGGCGGCGGTGGATACGGCACATAGGTGATGAGCGGCCCGTCGGGCGGCGTGAATGGCAGCAGTTTCGGCGCTGCGAAGAACAATGCTCCGATCACGGCGCCGTTGACCAGCAGCGCAATGCCAAGGCTGCCGGGATTGAATCCGCCGGTCCGGTTTGGTCGATCCGCGTACATGTCCGTCTCCCGTTCGTCTCCTCGAGGATGGCGGCGCGATAGATGCCGCCGATAGTTATGGTACATCATCACATTGCGAGGGCAAGAGAGTTTGAGGGGAGGCAGCGACGTTCGCGTTGGGACGGACATAGCGGATTGGGCTGACGTATCGGTCCGGCCAGTTCGGCAGCCTCTCATCGTCGACATATCGACCACCCCGGCGAAGGCCGGGGCTCAGTTGGGAGACGTTGCTAACGTAGAGAGGCGCTTTATAACTGCGACCTTTCCAAATAACTGCGACCTTTCCAACTGGGCCCTGGCCTCCGCCGGGGTGGTGTTTGGGGGGAGGGCGGTGCTTCTCTTGGCTGCCGCGAATATCAGGCCGGTTGGTCGACCGCTGGCCGGCCTCTTGTTCTCCCGCGAAGGCGGGAGCCCAGACTGGACTCCCGCCTTCGCGGGAGAACATACTGTTCGCGAGACGGCGGGGTTCCCGGGGGGGCGCCGTTACCGCGCTGCCAGTCGCTCCAGTGCCCGCTCCCGGCCGATCAGCGGCAGCAGCGCCGCCATGTCGGGCCCGTGATCGCGCCCGGTCAGCGCACGCCGCAGCGGCAGGAAGAGCGCCTTGCCCTTGCGCCCCGTCTCGTCCTTCAACCGAGCGGTCAGCGCGTGCCAGGGGTCGCTCGACCAGTCGATCGCCCGAGCCACAGCCACGGCGCTGTCGAGATACGCGACGTCCGTATCGCCCTCGACCGCGATGGGGCCTTTGATCACGCCCCACCAGTCCGCGGCGTCGGCCAGCGTCACCAAATTGGGCCGCACGGCCTCCCACGCCGCCGCGCCCATCCCCGCCGGCAACCGCGCGGCGACATCGTCATACGGCAACGTGTGGAGGATCCGCGCGTTCAGTTGTGCGAGCTCGGCTTCGTCGAACCGTGCCGGCGCGCGTCCGAACCGGGCGAAATCGAACCCGGCGATCAGCGGCGCGGCGTCGGCGATCGGCTCGACCGGATCGCTCGTCCCGATCCGCGCGAGCAGCGCACGCACCGCCTGCGGCTCGATCCCGACTTCACGGAAATGATCGACGCCGAGCGAGCCGAGTCGCTTCGACAGCTTGCCCTCCGCCCCCGTCAGCAACGCCTCATGAGCGAACCGCGGCGGCGCGACGCCGAGCGCGGCGAACATCTGTAACTGGAGCGCGGTGTTCGAGACGTGATCTTCGCCGCGCACGACATGCGTGACGCCCATCTCGGCATCGTCGATCGCCGAGGGGAGCATGTAGAGCCACGACCCTTCCGCGCGCCGCACGACCGGATCGCTCATTGTCCTGGCCTCGAAATGTTGCGGTCCCCGGATCAGATCGTCCCAGTCGATCGCCGAGTCGTGATCGAGCTTGAACCGCCAATGCGGCCGCACCCCATCCGCCTCGAGCTTCGCGCGCGCGGCGTCGTCCAGCGCAAGCGCCGCGCGGTCATAGATCGGCGGCAGCCCGCGTCCGGCCTGGATCTTGCGCTTGAGGTCGAGTTCCTGCGTCGTTTCATACGCCGGATAGACATGACCGCTCGCGACCAGCGCGGCGAACCGCGACTCGTATAGCGCGAACCGGGCCGACTGCCGCTCCTCCGCATCGGGCGTCATGCCGAGCCAGTCGAGATCCGCGCGGATCGCATCGACGAACCGTTCTTCGCTGCGTTCGGGATCGGTATCGTCGATCCTGAGCACGAACTTGCCGCCGTTCGCGCGCGCGAACATCCAGTTGTGGAGCGCGGTGCGGATGTTGCCGACATGCAGCCGGCCGGTGGGCGAGGGGGCGAAACGGGTGATCACGGTCATGCGGATCGCTGTAGGTAGCCGCGCGCCGACGGGCAAACGCTTCCAGGCCATCCGGCCTATGTGCTGGCCCGCCGCCCCGGCCCACCACCCCGGCACGCAACGCTTCCAACCGGCGATTCGTGCGCCTAAGGGGTGCGCGTGATCGAGCGGGGAAGACTTTCATGAAACTGATGACCGGCAATTCGAACCTGCCACTCGCGCAGGAGATCGCCGCCTATCTCGAGACGCCGTTGACCGACGTCAGCGTCCGGCGCTTCGCCGACGAGGAGGTCTTTGTCGAGATCAACGAGAATGTCCGCGGCGAGGACGTGTTCGTGATCCAGTCGACCGGCTACCCGGCCAACGACAACCTCATGGAACTGCTGATCATGATCGACGCGCTCAAGCGTGCGTCGGCGCGCCGCATCACCGCGGTAATCCCGTATATGGGCTACGCGCGGCAGGACCGGAAGCCGGGCCCGCGCACGCCGATCTCGGCCAAGCTGGTCGCCAACCTGATCACCGTCGCAGGCGCGAACCGCGTGTTGTCGGTCGACCTGCATGCCGGGCAGATCCAGGGCTTCTTCGATATCCCGACGGACAATCTGTATGCCGCGCCGGTGATGTCGGCGGACATCCTGGCGCGCTTCGGCGGCAAGAACCTGATGGTCGTGTCGCCCGACGTCGGCGGCGTGGTGCGCGCGCGCGTGCTGGCCAAGCGACTCGACAACGCGCCGCTCGCGATCGTCGACAAGCGTCGCGAGCGCGCGGGCGAGTCCGAGGTCATGAACATCATCGGCGAGGTAGAGGGTCGCTTCTGCATCCTGGTCGACGACATCGTCGATTCGGCGGGGACGCTGTGCAACGCCGCTGCTGCGCTGATGGAGGCGGGAGCCGAGGGCGTCGTCGCCTATGTCACGCATGGTGTGCTGTCTGGGGGCGCAGTCGCGCGGGTCGAGGGCTCCGAGTTGCGCGAGCTGGTGATCACCGATTCGATCGGCAATCACGACGTCATCAAGGGCGCGCATGGCAAGATCCGCCACCTGCAGATCGCGCCGCTGCTCGGCGAGGCGATCAAGCGGATCGCGGACGAGACGAGCGTGTCGAGCCTGTTCGACTGAGATCGGGGGCAGGGTGTTTGAACGCGAAGGCGGTGACCCGGACCGGGTTTCCGTCTTTGCAAGAGACCGTCGTGCTTAGCGCTGCGACAGTGCGACGATGTGGTCGAACACCGCGGGATGCAGCGGCTTGGCGAAGGCGCACCCGTATTTGAACTTGTCGCGCCATGCGACCACCGCCTCGAGCGCCGCGAGCCCGGGCAGCGTCAGCCAGACCACCGTTCCGGGCCACAAGGTAAAGCTCGTCTCGGCGCGGAAGCCGGAGAGCGAGAGGTCGGTGACCTCGATCTCGAATCGCGTCTGGCCACGGTCGCGCAGATGCGCGCGCATCTTGACGGCCTTGCGGAACGCCTGACGAAGCTCCTCGCCGGTCGAGTCGGCAGGGGGAATGGGGACGGGCTGTGTCATGTCCGGGACACTGCTCCCAAAAGGGTTACTTTTTTCCGAATCCATCATGATTCGACCGCTGGAGCGTGCGTACCGGCCTGCGTCTCACGCGGCCGTGCAGGCGCCCGGATGCCGGCACGCGCGCGCCGCTTAAGTTCGGCCTTGAGCATCTCCGGCTTCGGGGCGACGAGGAAGCCGAAGCTGACATTGCCCTCGCGCGTCTCGACGACGTGGTGCAGCCGGTGCGCCTGGACGATGCGTTTCATGTATTTGGACTTGGGCAGATACCGGTTCGGGATGCGCTGGTGCACGATGACGTCGTGGAACCCGAAATAGATCATGCCGTAGGTCGCGACCCCCGCGCCAATCCAGGCAAAGCCCGGCCACCAGCCGAGGTTCAAGCCGCCGAACACCAGCACGAAGGACGGTACCGCGAAGATCGCCGCGTACAGGTCGTTCAATTCCCAGTGGCCGCGGCGTGCGCGATGGTGGCTTTCATGCAAAAACCAGCCAAAGCCATGCATGATCCAGCGGTGCGCGGCATAGGCAAACGCCTCCATGCCGATCACCGTGCCGAGAAACAGGAGAAGGCCGAGCCAGATCGCCATTTCCACCATATAGAGTCGCGAAGGCTGCACGGCAAAAGGCGAATTGTCCTAGCAGCGCTTTCGCGGAACCCCTGAAAAACCAGTGCGCGACACGCTCTATTGAGAACGAGACGCAAGTGCAAATGCCTTAAGGGTGGATTTGCGACCCGCCCTGTGCTTTACGCCGACCAATTCCCGAGTTTCCTAAAAATTGCGTGGAGCCTTCCCGATGAACATCCATGAATATCAGGCCAAGGAACTGCTGGCCAAGTTCGGCGTCCCCGTCCCCGCCGGTTTCGCGGCGCTGACCGTCGAGGAGGCCGTCGAGGCCTCGAAGAAGCTCCCCGGACCGCTCTATGTCGTCAAGGCGCAGATCCACGCCGGCGGCCGCGGCAAGGGCAAGTTCGTCGAGCTCGGCCCCGACGCCAAGGGCGGCGTCCGCCTCGCCAAGACCGAGGACGAGGTTCGCGCGGCGGCGACCGACATGCTCGGCAACACGCTCGTCACCATCCAGACGGGTGACGCGGGCAAGCAGGTCAATCGCCTGTACGTCACCGACGGCGTCGACATCGACAAGGAATTCTACCTCGCGCTCACGCTCAACCGCACCACCGGCCGGGTGATGATGGTGGCCTCGACCGAAGGCGGCATGGACATCGAAGCGGTCGCGCACGACACGCCCGAGAAGATCCAGTCGATCGACATCGACCAGGCGACCGGCTTCATGCCGCATCACGGCCGCGCCGTTGCCGCAGCACTCGAGCTGACCGGCGATCTCGCCAAGCAGGCCGCGAACACCGCGTCGAAGCTGTATGACGCGTTCATCGGCACCGATGCCGAGCAGATCGAGATCAACCCGCTCGCGGTCACCAACGACGGCAAGCTGATGGTGCTCGACGCGAAGGTCGCGTTCGACGGCAACGCGCTGTTCCGCCACAAGGACCTGCTGCAGCTGCGCGACGAGACCGAGGAAGATCCCGCCGAGCTCGAAGCGTCGAAGTACGACCTGGCGTACATCAAGCTCGACGGCGACATCGGCTGCATGGTCAACGGCGCGGGCCTCGCGATGGCGACGATGGACATCATCAAGCTGAACGGCATGTTCCCGGCCAACTTCCTCGACGTCGGCGGCGGCGCCAACAAGGAGAAGGTCACCGCGGCGTTCAAGATCATCCTCGCGGATCCGAACGTGAAGGGCATCCTGGTCAACATCTTCGGTGGCATCATGAAGTGCGACATCATCGCTGACGGCATCGTCGCGGCGGCGAAGGAAGTGAACCTGTCGGTCCCGCTGGTCGTCCGCCTCGAGGGCACGAACGTCGAGAAGGGCAAGGAGATTCTCGCGAACTCCGGCCTCGCGATCGTTCCCGCGAACGACCTTGGCGATGCCGCCAAGAAGATCGTCGCAGAGGTGCAGAAGGTCGCGGCGTAACCGCTGCCCACTGCATACTGATTCTGCGAAAAACGGGGCTCGGACGGAAACGTCCGGGCCCTTTTTCGTTGGTGTCGCGACTGGTCCGGTTGGTTGCCCGCCGTGACGCTACGGCAAGGCGATGTTTCCATACCGGACTTGCGAAAACGGCGCGAAACCGCCATCTGTCGCGCCAACGCCGTCACGCTGTGACCCATAGCGCGACGGTGATCGAATTATGAGATTCACCTTGGAAGGAACCCCGATGAAGGTGCTGGTGCCGGTCAAGCGCGTGCTCGACTACAATGTGAAACCCCGCGTGAAAGCGGATGGAACGGGCGTCGATCTGGCGAACGTCAAGATGAGCATGAACCCGTTCGACGAGATCGCGGTCGAAGAGGCGATTCGCCTCAAGGACAAGGGCGTGACGGAGATCGTCGTCGTCTCGATCGGCGAGCAGAAAAGCCAGGAAACGCTGCGCACCGCGCTCGCCATGGGCGCCGACCGTGCGATCCTCGTCGTCAGCGAGACCAAGGTCGAGCCGCTGGGCGTGGCCAAGATCCTCGCCAAGATCGTCGAGGAGGAAAAGCCTGACATGGTCATCCTCGGCAAGCAGGCGATCGACGACGACAACAATCAGACCGGGCAGATGCTCGCCGGACTCCTGAACTGGGGCCAGGGCACGTTCGCGTCGAAGGTCGAGATCGCCGACGGCTCGGTCCACGTGACCCGCGAAGTCGATGGCGGCGCGGAGACGGATACGCTCAAGCTGCCTGCGATCATCACCACCGATCTTCGCCTTAACGAGCCACGCTATGCCTCGCTGCCCAACATCATGAAGGCCAAGTCGAAGCCGATGGCGCAGAAGACGCCGGCCGATTTCGGCGTCGACGTGACGCCGCGCCTGACCACGCTGAAGGTCGTCGAGCCCGCCAAGCGCTCGGCCGGGATCAAGGTCGCCGATGTCGACGCGCTGGTCGGCAAGCTCAAGGAAATGGGAGTCGCCAAGTGAAGACGCTCGTCTGGGTCGAACATGACGGTCAGGCCGTCAAGGATGCCACGCTTTCTACCGTAACTGCGGCGAGCCAGCTCGGCGAAGTCCATCTGCTGGTCGCCGGCCAGGGCGTCGACGGCGTCGCAGCCGAGGCCGCCAAGATCGCCGGCGTCGGCAAGGTGCATGTCGCCGACGACGCCGCGTTCGCGCATGCGCTCGCCGAGAACGTTGCGCCGCTGATCGTTGAGTTGATGGGGCATCACGATGCGTTCGTTGCGCCGTCGACCACGCACGGCAAGAACATCGCGCCGCGCGTCGCCGCGCTGCTCGACGTCATGCAGATCAGCGACATCCTGTCGGTCGAGAGCGAGGACACGTTCACGCGCCCGATCTATGCGGGCAACGCCATTGCAACCGTACAGTCGTCGGATGCCAAGAAGGTGATCACGGTGCGTGGCACGGCGTTCGCCAAGGCTGTGACCGAGGGTGGTTCGGGCGAGATCGAGGTGGTCGCGTCGACCGGCGACAAGGGTTTGTCGACCTTTGCCGGCTCGGAAATCGCCAAGAACGAGCGTCCGGAGCTGACCAGCGCGAAGATCATCGTGTCGGGCGGCCGTGCGCTGGCCTCGAGCGATCAGTTCCATTCGCTGATCGATCCGCTCGCCGACAAGCTGGGCGCGGGCGTCGGTGCCTCGCGCGCCGCGGTCGACGCGGGCTATGCGCCGAACGACTATCAGGTTGGCCAGACCGGCAAGATCGTCGCCCCGGAAGTGTATGTCGCGGTTGGCATCTCGGGGGCTATCCAGCATCTTGCGGGGATGAAGGACTCGAAGGTCATCATCGCGATCAACAAGGACGAGGACGCGCCGATCTTCCAGGTCGCGGACATCGGCCTAGTCGGCGATCTGTTCAAGATCGTGCCGGAGCTGACGGAGAAACTGTAAGCCCGAGCGAGGCGTGCGAAAGCGCGCCGCTGCGAACCAGCGCAGCGCAGGTTCGCACGCGACGGGCCGGCCGGCGGCTCTCCAGCGCCGACCGACGCCGCGGGATTTACTCCCGCGGCGCGCGCCAAGTACGGGCGGTGTGACTACGGTCGCACCGCCCGTTCTCGTATCATCGCCAGCGCACCGCCCGCCCAATCACGCCAAGCGCGTTCCGGTATCCACTGTTCCGCACCAACCCGACATAGGTCTCGGGGGAACAATAGCCCCCGACCCCGTCATTGCTTGTCGCCGTCACGAAAGGTCCGGCCGCGATCGAGCGACAGTCCGCTCCTCCTTGTTCTCCCGCGAAGGCGGGAGCCCAGTCTGGGTCCCCGCCTTCGCGGGGAAACAAGGCTACCGTTGTTCCTGGGGAATAAGGGGCGAGCAAGTCCGGGGGCAGCAGCCCTTGACTGAGACGTATCGCAAGTGCCGGCGGCCCAACCCCAATTCGCGGAGTTGTCGCCCACCGTCGCCCTCCCCAATTAGCCGGGATGTACGGTGTCCATCCGAACCCGCGCGATCGCCTGATATCCGCGGGCGGTGCCACGATCCTGTGTGGCGTCTTGGGCTACGCGCTGATCCTCGGTCTCGGTGTGTGCATGCCCGTCGCCATCCCCGACGCGCTGAAGACGTTCGCAATCGGCCCCGCCCCGCCCCCGCCCCCGCCGCCGCCGCCGCCGCCGCCCGAAACGATCATCCCTCGGCCGGCGACACGCCATCGTCCCGAAGGCGCGGCGGCGCCCGCCAACCTGCGCGCGAACGCCACCGACACCGTCGTACCCACGCCGATCGTGCCGCCGCCCGTTCCACCGCCGCCGGTCATCGTCGCGCTGAAGCCCGGCCCCGGCAGCGAGGCCACCACCGGGGCCGCGCCCATCCTAGGCCCCGGAACCGGCGCGGGTGGCTATGGCGACGGCAGGAGCAGCGGCCGCTCCGGGTATGGCGACGGCGATGGCGGCGCCGAGACCCCGCCAAAGCTGCTCAACGGCCGTTTCAAGACCAAGGACTTCCCCAATGCCGAGGCGGTGATCGGCGCGGGCGGGATCGTCGGCGTGCGCTACACGGTCGAGACCGACGGCAGCGTCACGCACTGCGCGATCATGCGCTCGAGCGGCAATGCGGTGCTCGATGCGACCACCTGCCGCCTGATCGAACTGCGCTTTCGCTATCGCCCGTGGCGCGATGCGGCGGGGCGGCCGGTCCGCTCGACCGTCGTCCGCAACCAGTCATGGGTCAACCAGCGCGGACCGCCGTCGCGCGGCGACTGATCGAAGCCTCTACCGCCCGAGCCGTCCCCCGCTCAGGACCCGCGCGGCGGTTGGTGAAACCGCCATCAACGCGCGTCCCAGACCGATCGTGACGGCGAACACCAGCAAAGGCTGGACCAGCAGATACGCCGGATACAGCCCCGCGCCGAGCGCGCCGGTCACCAGCCCGATCACTGGCCCGAACAGCCACAACAGCACGAGATGATCGCAAAAGGCGAGAAATCCGTAGCGCTCGATTCCCCGCAAGCCCTCTGCGCAGCGGCTCCCCGCCAACGCCCACGCCACGCGCCAGAAGAGCACCGCGGACGCCAGGCGAAACACGATATCGAACGCTGCCATCGCGTGCGGATGTGCGTCGAAGAAGACATTTCCCAGCAACGCCGTCCAGAGCCGCGGCGCGATCAGCACCACGAACGGCAGCGCGCACAGCGCGACCGGCCACCGCGCGACCGCCTCCGGGACGCCGAACCGCCGCGCGGCGATGCCCGCGGTAAAGAAGAGCAGGATCTGCGGCCGCAACAGCAAGGGCACGTGCACCCCGGATACACTCCACGCGACGACTATGATCGAAACCACCGCCAGCCATCGACTCGACGCCCGGACCAGGAGCGGCGCGATCATCATCGCGACGAACAGGTCGCGCAGGAACGGCATCTGCACGTTGATATCATTGGCATGGACGAGCGGAACGAGTTCGTTGATCGTCCAGCCGATGCTCGACGGCGTCGGCGCCTTCAGGTTGCCGAACGTCGCCGCGGCACCGACCAGCAGGATCGCGATCGCGTTCCACAGCAACATCGGGAGCAGGATCGTCCGCGCCTTGCCGCGCAGGAACGTGCCGTAGGGCTGGCGCATCGCGGTCGAGACGACCAGCCAACCCGAGATCATGCCGAGCAGCGGCACGGCGCTGCGTCCGAACACCTCGCCCAGCACGGTGCGCAGGATCGCCTGTCCGGCGAACGCCACCGCCGCGAGCTCCTCGGCGGTTCGCCCGGTCCAGGCGTGGACATAGACGATCCCCATGATCCCGATCAGCCGCGCGATCGCGATCGCGGTGGAAAGTCGGCTCTCCGCGCCGCGTGCCGGTTCGGCGGTCCCCATGTTCAAATGCGCCCCTCCGCCTGCGTGTTGCGCGCGCCTTACCCGGCTTGTCGCGCGCGAACACTGTGTTCAGGATGGAGCGGACGTTACGGGGGACAAAGACATGATCGCCGCTTTCCTGCTTATGGCTGCGCAGGCGGGGCCCGACGCGGTCCTATCCCGCCGAGTCGAGCGCGTGCTGAAGCGGAGCCCGGTCATCGACGGTCATAACGACCTAGCCTGGGAGATCCGCGAGCTGCACGACGCGAAGGTCGAGGCGGTCGATCTGTCGGTGGACACCGCGCAGCTGCCCAATCCGCTCCAGACCGACATTCCCCGTCTGCGCAAGGGCCATGTCGGCGGCCAGTTCTGGTCGGTCTACATCCCCGCCGACGCGCAGCGCGCGGTGGAGATGACGCTCGAGGAGATCGATATCGTCCGCCGCTTCGTCGCGGCGAACCCGGCGACGTTCGAACTGGCGACCACCGCCGCCGACATCCGCCGGATCGAGAAGGGCGGGCGGATCGCGTCGCTGATCGGGGTCGAGGGCGGGCACCAGATCGACGGTCGGCTCTCTGTGTTGCGCCAGTACCACGCGCTCGGCGTCGCCTATATGACGCTGACGCACGGCAAGAGCCTGAACTGGGCGGACAGTGCAACCGACGCACCGCGCGCCAACGGGCTCAGCGACTTCGGGCGCCAAGTGATCGCCGAGATGAACCGGATCGGGATGATCGTCGACGTCAGCCATGTCTCGGACGCGACGATGGCCGCGGCGCTCGCCGCGACCAGGGCGCCGGTGATCGCCTCGCACTCCAGCGCGCGCGCGATCGCCGATGCACCGCGCAACATTCCCGACGCCCTGCTCCGCGCGATCGGCGCGAACGGGGGCGTGGTGATGGTGAACTTCTACCCGTCGTTCCTGTCGGGTGCGTGGCGGGGCTGGGACGGCGCGCGAACCGCCTATGCCAAGGGCATCGGCGTGCCGGCGGGGGTGTATGGTTCCAAGTCGCCCGCGCCTCTTGTCGCGTGGGACGCCGCGCATCCCGAACCGCATGTCACCGCCGCGACGGTGGCCGATCATGTCGAGCATATCGCGCAAATCGCTGGCCACGATCATGTCGGGATCGGGGGCGACTTCGATGGCATCCAGGGCACCGGGCCGATCGGGCTGAAGGGCGTCGACGGCTATCCGCTGCTGTTCGCCGAACTCGCGCGGCGGGGGTGGAGCGATGGCGATCTGGCGAAACTGTCGGGGGGCAACGTCCTGCGCGTGATGGAGGCGGTGGAAGGCGTTGCGAAGGCGATGGCCGGGCTACCGCCCGTCGATGCGACCGATGTGGCGTCGCGATAGGGTCTTGGCCTTCGCGCAAGCCGCAACCGTGACGGCCAAACCTCGTCGCCCCAGCGAAAGCTGAGGTATCCTTCCGTATCAGGCAACGCGTACTTAACGGAGATATCCCAGCGTTCGCTGGGATGACGGTGGGAGGAGTGTCAGGGATCCGGCATTCGCTGCGGCACCGGCGGCTCCACCACCAGCGGCGGTACGGTGCGCAGGACCAGCCCGATCACCAGCGCCGCCACGCCGAGCACCAGGCAGAACGCGGTCACCCCCGGCCAGCCGGCATGCGTCCACGCGACCCCGCCGGCGGACCCGAGCACGCTCGACCCCATATAGTAGAAGAACAAGTAGAACGCCGCCGCCTGCCCGCGCGCGGCTTGCGCGCGGCGGCCGACCCAGGCGCTGGCGATCGAATGCGCGCCGAAAAAGCCGATCGTCACCACCGCGATCCCCGCGATCACCAGCGCCAGCGGAGTCATCGCAGTCAGCGCGACGCCGACGATCAGCAGCACCACCGGGATCCAGAAGATCGTCCGCCGCCCGCGCCGCCCGGCGAGCGTGCCGAACTTCGCCGAGCTGACCGATCCCAGCACATAGAGCAGGAACACCGCCCCGACTGCCGCCTGGCTGAGGCCGTACGGCGCGCGTATCAACCGGAAGCCGGCATAATTGTAGATCGTGACGAACACGCCCATCAGCAGGAACGCCTCCAGATACAGCAGCGGCATCGCGCGGTCAGTGAACAGCGATCCGGCACTGCGCAGCAACGCCCCCGGCCGCCCCACGCTCGGCGTGAAATTGCGCGAGGGCGGAGACAGCCGGCGAAACGCCTCCGCCATCGCCAGCCCGGCGATCCCCACCGAGGCGAGCGCCCAGCGCCAGCCTTCGAGATCGGCGACGACGCTGACGACCAGCCGCCCCGCCATCCCACCAAGCGCACTCCCCGCGATATACAGTCCCATCGCCGCGCCGACCGCGCCCGCATCGACCTCCTCCGCGACATAGGCCATCGCCACCGCGGGCACGCCTGCCAGCGCGACGCCGGTCAGGAAACGCAGCACGAGCAACCCGCTCCACCCCGGCACGACCGCCGCCGCCACGGTCAGCGCACCCGCCGCGAACATCGCCGCGATCATCAACGGCCGCCGCCCGACCCGGTCCGAGACGAACCCGGCAAACAGGATGCCGATCGCCAAGGGCCCGGTCGCGAGCGACACCGCCAGCGAGGCGGCCTCCGCGGTCAGGCCATATTGCGCGGCGAACAGCGGCAGCAACGGCTGCACCGAATAGAGCAGCGAGAAGGTCGAAAAGCCTGCAAACAGCATCGCCAGCGTCAGCCGGCGATAGGCGGGTGTGCCCAGAGAAATTGGCGCCTCAGAAGCCACTCAGGAAACTCGCGACGTTGTGGCCCAGCGCGTCGACCGCATAGCCGCCCTCCATGACAATGACGCTCGGCCAGCCACGGGCCGCGATATCGGCGGCGAGCACGGCATAGTTGGGCGTGGTCAGCGCGAAGTGCGAGATCGGATCGCCCTCCCACGTATCCGCGCCGAAGCTCACGACCAGCAGGCCCGGATCGAAGGCCGCGATCGCGTCGAGCGCGGTGCTCTGTGCGGCGCGAAAGGCCTCGATCCGCGTGCCGTGGGGCAAGGGCAGGTTCAGCGTCGTGCCGAGCCCTTCACCCTCGCCGGTCTCGTCGGCATGGCCCCAGTAGAAGGGATAGTCGGTCTTCGGATCGGCATGGACCGAGGCATAGAAAACGTCGCCCCTGCCCGCGAAGATGTCCTGCGTGCCGTTGCCGTGGTGATAATCGATGTCGAGGATCGCGACGCGCGCGATCCCGGCGTCGCGCGCAGCCTGCGCGGCGATCGCGGCGGTGTTGAGATGGCAGTATCCGCCGCAATAATCGGCACCCGCATGATGACCGGGCGGACGGCACAGCGCGAACGCGGCGCGCTCGCCGTCGAGCACCGCGTGCGTGGCGGCGAGCGCGGACTGCGCGCTGCCGTACGAGGCGGCCCAGGCTTCGGCGGTGATCGGCGTGGTGGCATCGAAGCTGTGCGCACCGATCAGCGCGTCGATCCGCGTGAGATCGAGCGGACGGCGGCCGCGAACCGGGAACGCGTAGGGGATCGCATCGCCTTCGCGCCCCGCGTCGCGCCACAGCCGCGCGGCATCCTTGAGGAACGCGGCATAGGCTTGCGTATGCACCGCCAGGATCGGCGCCTCGCCGCGATCCTCCGGCGCCTCGACCGGGCCGATCGCGCGGAGGATCGCATCTATGCGCGCGGGCGTCTCCGCATAGGCGGTGAACGCGCCGTTGTGCAGTTCGCGGGCTGGCGCATGGGTCCGCTGGGCATCGTCGAAGAACAGCCGCATGTTTGCTCCTTGGTGCGCGGTCACGAGGGAAGAACCAACCGATCGCGCTGTGGGTCCTACCGGGTCCCGCGCGTTCGACCAATTCGACAGCCTAGAACAGCGCCAGCTGCCGATCGTCCACGCCGTTCAGGAGCCAGCGACCGATCACGTCGTGCCGCATCTGGCCGACCCGGCTGTGGACCAGCACGAACGCGTCCGCGGTCCAGCCGATCGGCGCGATGTCGTGCGTGAACGGCGCGCCGTCGCGGTAGCCGAGCGTCATCCGCGGACTGGACCGGTGGCCTGCGCGCGCGGACAGCCCCGCCGCCTCGCGCGCCACCGCGATCCGCTGCCGCAGTGCGTCTAGCGAGGCGTTCGGGTGGCGCGAACACAGCGCGACGGATCGCTCGGTCCCGACCGCGATATCGAACCGTAGCGCGAACGGTGCGGCCTCGACCGCATCGCCGATCGCCTTGAGGTCGCGCTCGAGCGCGGTCGACACGCGGTCATGGTCGTCGAGGATGTCGATCGTGACGTGGAGATGGTCGGGGCGCCGCTTCTGCCCCTCGGTCTCGAACCATGACGCCGCCTCGTTGATCTGGCGCGCGAGCGGTAGTGGCGGGCGGATCGCGAAGAACAGGCTGTGACGGGCGATCGGTCGATGAAACATGGCCACTTTCCGGGTCGGGTGAAGGTGATCCTGTTGCTATTATGTTCTATAATTCTTGTCGAGATCGGATGCGAGATGCCTGATCGAAGTACCACCCCGGCGGAGGCCGGGGCCCAGTTGGAAAGGTTGCAGTAACGAAACGCCGCACGCCGTTATGCAGGTTCCCCAACTGGGCCCCGGCCTCCGCCGGGGTGGATGGCTGTCGGGAGGTACGCCCTTACCGCGCCAAGGCCTCCGCGATCAGTTTGCGCGAGTTCGCCACGCCGTACAGCGCGATGAAGCTGCCCATCCGCGGCCCTTGCTCGGAGCCGAGCAGCGTCTCGTACAGCGCCTTGAACCAGTCGCGCAGGTTTTCGAACCCGCCGGTCTTGCCGATCTCGTAGACGATGTTCTGGATGTCCTCGGCACTCGCCTCAGCGGGCAGCGCGGCGAGTTCGGCGTCGAGCCGCTCGAGCGCCGCAACCTCGTGCGCCACGGGCGCGCGGCGGTTGAGCGTCGGCGCGACGAAATCGCGCCCATAGGCCAGCGCGTGATCGATCAGCTTGTCGAGCTCGGGATAGCTCTCCGCCGACGCATCGGGGACGTAGTTCGCCAGATACCCCCAGACCTGCGCCTTGCTCGCATCGCCCATCACGCCGACGAGGTTGAGCAGCAGCCCGAACGTCACCGGCAGCTCGCCCTCGGGCAGCTTGCCGTCATGGATGTGATGCACAGGATTGCCGAGCTTCTGCTTCAGATCCTGGGCCGCATAATTGCCGCGGAACTGCCAATATTCGTCCACCGCGCGCGGGATCACGCCCATGTGCAGCGACTTGGCCTTTTTGGGCTCGCGATACGCGTAGAACGCCAAGCTCTCCTGCGGGCCATAGGTCAGCCACTGGTCGAGGCTGAGACCGTTGCCCTTGGACTTCGAGATCTTCTCGCCATTTTCGTCGAGGAACATCTCGTAGTTGAAGCCCTCGGGCGGGCGGCCGCCGAGCACGCGCGCGATCTTCGACGACTGCGTCACCGAATCGATCAGGTCCTTGCCCGCCATCTCGTAATCGACGCCGAGCGCAACCCAGCGCATCGCCCAGTCGACCTTCCACTGGAGCTTGGCCTTGCCGCCAAGCACCGACTGCTCGATCCGCTGGCCCTCATCCTCAAACGCGATCAGTCCGGCCTCGGCATCGATCACCTCGATCGGCACTTGCAGCACGATGCCACTGGTCGGCGAGATCGGAAGCACCGGCGAATAGGTCGCGCGGCGCTCGGCGCGCAACGTCGGCAGCATCACGTCCTGGATGCCCTGGAAATGCCGGAGCACGCCCTTCAGCGCCTCGTCGAAGCGGCCGCTGGTGTAATATTCGGTCGACGACGCGAATTCGTAATCGAAGCCGTAGCGATCGAGGAATTCGCGCAGGATCGCGTTGTTGTGCGCGGCAAAGCTCGAATGCGTGCCGAACGGATCGGGGATCTGCGTGAGCGGCTTGCCGAGATGCTCGCGCAGCATGTCGCCGTTGGGAACGTTGTCGGGCACCTTGCGCAGCCCGTCCATGTCGTCCGAAAACGCGATCAGCCGCGTCGGCGTGTCGCTCAGCGCGTGGAAGGCGTTGCGCACCATCGTCGTGCGCAAAACCTCGTTGAACGTGCCGATATGCGGCAGCCCCGACGGCCCATAGCCCGTTTCGAACAGCACCGGCGCGCCCGTTTTGCCGCTCGGATACCGCTTGAGGAGCTTGCGTGCCTCCTCATACGGCCAGGCTTTGGACTCAAGGGCGGCGGTGCGGAGTTCATCAGTCATACCGCATCGCGATTAGCGCGTGCGCCGTTGCCCGTCACCCCCACACCGCCGCATGGGTCTCAGCGGCAACGATCCTTCGCGGTGATCGTCCGGTCGATCGCGCGACCGCCAAGTGCACCCGCTGCACCACCGGCGAGCGTGCCGAGCAGGCCACCACCGACGGCATTGCCGAGCACCGCGCCACCGACGCCGCCGGCAACCAGACCGGTCGTGCCGCTCGAATGGCGGCAGCGCCGCGCCTGATAGCGGCGGTTGTGGCCGCGATATTCATGCCGCGAGCGCGCTTCGGCCTTGCCCGTGGGGATCACGGCGGCGGCGGGAATGGCGAGCGAGAGCGCGCTGAGCGCCATGAGAAACTTCTGCATGATCATCGTCCCTGTTGATGTAGGTAAAGCTCGGTATCGATAGGGGCGCAACGCACGTAAACCGTACCGGTTGCGTAACGGCGACCTAGGATGATGAGATCGCTGAAAAGTCTCTCTCAAACCCTCCCGTCGTCCCAGCTTTCGGTAGGATGACGGAAGAGCGGAGATTGTCCAGCCACCGCACAAAAGGTTGCCCTTTCGTTCTTCGTGCAGCAAGGTCGTGCAGTGCTTCCCTATCCCGCCCTCCACGCCAGCCACGCCGGCATCTGGATCGCGAATGCGGAGGGCGCGCGGCCGATCGGGCGGGGCGAGGCGATCCGGATCGCCGCCGATACGCCCGTCATCATGCTCAACGCGCCGCTGATCGGGCAGCGGCTCGGCTATCCCGATCTGTCGGGGCTCGACCTGCTCGAACTTTACGCGTTCCTGCGGCCTGGGCAGTTCGCCGTACCGACGCCGAAGGGGATCGCGCGAGTCACCGGTCTGGACGTCCCCACCGAGGATGCCGAGGTCGCGTCGTTCCTGCTGCGCGCGGCCGAGGCGATGCTCGCGCTGACCGATAGCGACTGGCCCGAGCGCGAAGGCGCGTGGACCTCGGCGCAATCGCTGTTCCGCCTGCGCTGGCCCTGGGCGCCGGTCGTCGCCGAGCGGCTGAAGAAGCCGTCCGTCAACGAACGCTGGCTGTTCTCGGTGCTGCCCGAATGGGAGGAGCATGCCCCGCGCCCCGCGCCGCGCGCCGTCACGATCGAGCCCGGCGATGCCGAAGCGCGGCTCGTCGATCTTACCGGGCACGGCGCGGAGGAACGCCCCGGCCAGCGCGCCTATGCCGGCGCCGCGACCGCCGCCTTCGCGCCGCGCGCGATGCGCGACACGCCTAATCTCGTCCTCGCCGAGGCGGGCACCGGGATCGGCAAGACGCTCGGCTATCTCGCGCCCGCGTCGCTCTGGGCGGAGAAGGCGGGCGGCGCGGTGTGGATCTCGACCTACACCAAGACGCTGCAACGTCAGTTGGGGCAGGAAACCGCGCGGCTCTATCCCGACGCCGCGATCCGCAAGGCCAAGGTCGTCACGCGCAAGGGTCGCGAGAATTACCTGTGCCTGCTCAACCTCGAGGACGCGCTGCAGGGCGGGTTCGCGGGCCGCGCGGCGATCCTGGCGCACCTCGTCGCACGCTGGGCCGCGTATAGCGCCGACGGCGACATGGTCGGCGGCGACCTGCCCGGCTGGCTGCCGACCTTGTTCCGCCGCAACGGCTCGACCGCGCTGACCGACCGGCGCGGCGAATGCGTCTATGCCGGCTGCCCGCATTACCGGAAATGCTTCATCGAGCGCGCCGCGCGCGCCTCGTCCGACGCGGATATCGTCATCGCCAACCACGCGCTGGTGATGGTCAACGCCGCGCGCGGGCGCGAACTCGCGACCCGGCCGACACGCTATGTGTTCGACGAGGGCCATCACATCTTCGACGCCGCCGATTCGATGTTCGCGACCGCGCTGACCGGTGCGGAGACGATCGAACTGCGCCGCTGGATCCTCGGCCCCGAATCGGGCGGGCGTGGCCGGCGGCGAGGCCTTGCAGCACGGCTGTCCGATCTCGCCAGCTATGACGAACAGGGCGCGCGCGCGATCAGCGACGCGGTCACCGCGGCGGGGGCGCTGGCGAGCGACGGCTGGCTGCAACGGCTTGGCGAAGGCGCGCCGTTCGGACCGATCGAGACGCTGCTCGCCGCCGTCCGCGGGCTCACCTACGCGCGCGCCGAGCAGCCCGGCGATGCGGGCTACGGGCTGGAGACCGAACTCGCCGAACCCGACGCGACGCTGATCGAGGCCGCCGCCCCCGCCGCCGCGGCGCTCGACGCACTGGTCCGCCCACTCGTCACGCTCGGCCGCCGCCTCGAAGCGGTGCTCGCCGAAGCGCCCGACTGGATGGACGGCCCCGCCCGCGCGCGCGTCGAGGGCGCAATCGCCTCGATCGGCTGGCGCGCGGAGACGGTCGCGGCGTGGCTGTCGCTGCTCGCGCGCGTCGGCGGCCCCGTCGACGGCGATTTCGTCGACTGGCTCGCGGTCGACCGGATCGAGGGCCGCGAATTCGACATCGGCCTTCACCGCCACTGGCTCGATCCGACGCGCCCCTTCGCCGAGATCGTCCTCAAGCCCGCGCACGGCGCGCTCGTCACCTCGGCGACGCTAACCGGCGGTGGCGACTGGGAGGTCGCCGAAGCGCGCAGCGGCGCCCCGCACCTGCTGCGCCCCGCCGCGCGGTTCGAGGCGAAGAGCCCGTTCGACTATACCCGCCAGGCCGAAGTGCTGATCGTCACCGACGTGAAGCGCGGCGACATCGGCGCGCTTGCCAACGCCTATGCGCAGTTGATCGTCGCCAGCCGCGGCGGGACGCTCGGGCTGTTCACCGCGATCCGGCGGCTGCGCGGCGTGCACGGCCGAATCGCCGATCGGCTCGCGCGGGAAGGCCTGCCGCTCCACGCGCAGCACGTCGATCCGATCGATACCGGCACGCTGGTCGACATCTTCCGCGACGATCCCGGCGCGTCGCTGCTCGGCACCGATGCGCTGCGCGACGGCGTCGACGTGCCCGGTGAGTCGCTGCGGCTCGTGGTGATGGAGGGCGTGCCCTGGGCGAAACCGTCGGTGCTGCACGCCGCGCGGCGGCTTGCCGGCGGCGGCTCGGCCTATGACGATCGGCTCGTCCGCGCGCGGCTGGCGCAGGCGTTCGGCCGGCTGATCCGCCGCGCCGACGATTCGGGCGTGTTCGTTATGCTGTCGGCAGCGATGCCCTCGCGCCTGCTCGCCGCGTTCCCGCCGGGCGTGCCGATCGCGCGCGTGACGCTCGAAGAAGCGGTGGCCCGAGTGGCGAGCCGGCTTTCCTCAAGGGCTCCGGTAGGGCATGAAAGCCGCGAACCGGCTTGAGGATCGCCATGAAGACGCTGACGCTGTTGCGCCACGCCAAATCCGGCTGGGACGATCCGGTCGCCCGCGATTTCGATCGCCCGCTCAATGCCAAGGGCAAGCGCGCGGCGGCGATGGTCGGCCGGCACATGCGGACGCTGGAGCTGGCGTTCGACCATGCGATCGCCTCGCCCGCGGTGCGCGTGGTCGAGACGCTCGCACAGATCGAATCGGGCTACGGGCGGACGATCGCGCCGGCGATGGATCGCCGCGTGTATCTGGCCTCCGCGGTGACTTTGCTCGACGTGGTGCACGGCTTTCCGGCGGAGGCGGCGCGCGCGCTGCTGATCGGCCACAATCCCGGCCTCGAGGATCTCGTGCTGATGCTCGTCGCCGACGGTGCGGACCCGCTGCGCGATGCGGTGGAGGACAAATACCCGACCGCCAGCATCGCCGAACTCCAGTTCGAGGGCGACTGGTCCGATCTGGCCACCGGCACCGCCCGGCTGACCCGCTTCGTCCGCCCGCGCGACCTCGATCCGACGCTGGGTCCCGACGCGGACTGAGACGACGCGACTCCGCGTGGCGGGCGCGCTTACGCCGCCGTCATTTGCCTTGTGCGCGCCACCGCTGGATCGTTCGGCCGATGATCTGATCCTCGCCGCCGATATCGCGCCACAGTTCGGAGAACAGCGGATCGGTCGACGCGGGCTGCTTGGCCTCTTCCAGCGTGTCGAAGGCAACGCGGATCGGAATCGTCACGCCTTCGCCGCAGATGATGCATTCGCGGTTGCGCAAGGCCGGGATCGAATCGAGAAAGCCGCGCGCGCCTTCGGGCATGGCGGCGCGGACCAGCGCCTGGTCGCGCTCGTTGTTGAGGCGCATCGCGATGATCGTGCCGCACTGCGACAGCACGCCCTCTGCAAGATCCGACGGACGCTGTGTGATCAGGCCGAGCGACACGCCGTATTTGCGGCCTTCCTTGGCGATCCGGCCGAGAATGCGGCCGACCGCGCTGGTCGCTTCCTGGCCTGCGGGAATGTAGCGATGCGCCTCCTCGCACACGAGCAGGATCGGGCGTTGCGGTTCGTTGCGCGACCAGATCGCGAAATCGAACGTCATCCGTGCGAGCACCGCGACGACCACCGCGGTGATGTCCGACGGCACGCCCGAGACGTCGATGATCGAGATCGGCTTGCCGTCGCCGGGCAGGCGGAAGATGCGGGCAAGGAAGCTCGCCATCGTGTCCGCGACCAACATGCCTGAGAACATGAAGCCATAGCGCGGATCGGCCTTGATCTCGTCGATCTTGGTCTTCAGCCGCAGATATGGCGCGGTATCGCCGGCACGATCCATCTTGCCCATCTCGGCGTTGATGATCGTCGTCAGATCGCTCAGCAGATACGGGACCGGCGCGTCGACCGTCAGCTTGGCGATCTCCTGGCCTAGCCGGCTCTTGGCCTTGGCGGCGAGCAGGCATTTGGCGAGGATATCCGCATCGAATTGCCGCGCGGAGCCGCTGCTGGTCAGGAAGACCTCGCAATGCTCCTCGAAATTCATCAGCCAGTACGGCATCTGCAGGTTCGACACGTCGTACAGCGCGCCGTTCGATGCGAATGCCGCGGCATATTCGCCGTGCGGATCGATCATCACGACATGGCCCTGCGGCGCCAGTTCGCAGATCCGGTGGAGGATCAGCGCGGCGGCGGTCGATTTGCCCGTGCCGGTCGACCCAACGAGCGCGAAATGCTTGCCGAGCATGGGATCGACATACAACGCGGCGGGGATGTCGGTGGTCGGGTACACCGTCCCGATCGTGATGTTGGCGCGATCCTCCGCTGCGTAGACCTGTTGCAGATCCGCGGTCGTTATCGGGAACACCTCGCAGCCCGGCATCGGATACCGGGTCACGCCGCGCCGGAACCGGTCGAGATTGCCGGTCAGCGGCTCCTCGTCGCCCTCGCCGAGGAAATCGATCTCGGCGGCGATGCAGGTGCCGGCATTGTCCTCGAGCTTGAGCGACCGGACATTGGCGACCAGCCACGTCGTGCCGACGCGCATCTTGACCTGGCTGCCGACCTGGCCCGCCGCCGCGACGACGCTGTCCGGATCGTCGCACAGCGCACCGATCGAGGCACGATCGAGCAACACGCGGCTGCTCGACCCGGCGATCGCGTACACGACGCCGATCGGGGCAGGCGGCGCGGCAAAGCCCGCGATGCCACCGGTTAGTGGTACGGCGCGCAAAAACGCATCGGGTCCCGGCA
The DNA here is from genome assembly GCF_003050705.1 of Sphingomonas aurantiaca. GTDB lineage: Bacteria > Pseudomonadota > Alphaproteobacteria > Sphingomonadales > Sphingomonadaceae > Sphingomonas > Sphingomonas aurantiaca. Next base: position 278,772 of record NZ_QAOG01000001.1, read on the forward strand.
TTTCACTCATTCTGGCAAGATCCCCAGTCATTTACCCGACCTCTTGCGCGCAAGAGCGTAAACATCCGGTGACGATGGTGAACCGACGCTAAACCCTGCGCGCGATCCAGCCAGCGGCCCAGCCGAGAAACACCGACAACGCGACCGCGGCCAGGCCATAGACCACCGACGAGCGATCCGCCGCGCGCGCGACGAATCGCTCGAAGCCCGATTTACGGATGTCGATGTCGCGCACCGCCGCCGCCAGCACGCGCCCGTCGCGGATCAGGAACGTCTCTGCAGTGAAGCGACCGACCGGGACGCGCGCGGGGATCGACACGCGCGCGCGGTAGAGGACGCCGTCGGTGATCTCCACCGCGCGCGGCGCTTCGTAGTAGAGGCCGGCATTGCGCTTCAGGTCGACGAGTCCTTTCTGGAACCGGTCCTGCGTGTCGGCGGGCGCGCTGGATGCGGGCGACAATTGCAGGCTGTCGAGCCCGAGTTCGTAGATCGCGCGGGTCCGATCGTCGACGAGCCGGGCGATCGGCTTCGACGAGGCGATCGCGTAGAAGCTGGGGGCGGAGCGATAGCGCAAGCGCGAGGCGTTGACCCAGATCCCGGCGACCTTCTCCTTCTCGCGCATCAGGATCGACTGGGTGGGGCCCTTCACGACGACGACAATGTCGGTGGGCTGCTCGCCGGTCGGCAGCCGGCCGCCGGGATACAGAATCGCGCCGAACAGCAGGAGCTCGGCGCCGGTGAAGCTGTAGGCGATCTCGATATTGCGCTGCGACACGTCGGGGACGAGCACGGGCTTGGCCTGCGCCATCAGCAGCGGGGCCAGCAGGACGAGCCAGGCCCTCACGACAGCGTGACCGAGAAGATTTCCTCCGGCCGCCAGACGAGGCCGAGCAGGATCCGCACGCCGATCAGCAGCACCATCGTCGCCAGCGCCAGCCGCAGATATTCGGGGCGGAACTTGGTCGCGAACCGCGCACCGATCTGCGCGCCGACGACCGAGCCGAGCAGCAGCAGCCCGGCCAGCACGATATCGACCGCCTTGGTCGTCGTCGCATGCACCATCGTCGCGACCGCGGTGACGAACAGCGTCTGGAACAAGGACGTGCCGACCACCACCGAGGTCGCCATGCCGAGCAGGTAGATCATCGCGGGCACGAGGATGAAGCCGCCGCCGATGCCGAGCAGGATCGTCAGGATGCCGGTGAAGAAGCCGAGCAGCAACGGCGCCAGCGGCGAGATATACAGCCCCGACGCGTAGAAGCGCGTCCGCAGCGGGAGTGCGGCGACGAGTGGGTGATGGCGGCGTTTGCGCGCCTTGGGCGGGCGCCCGGTGCGCGCACGACCGATCGTGCCGATCGATTCCTTCGCCATCATGCTGCCGATCGACCCGAGCATGACGACATAGACGATCGCGATCACCGTATCGATCTGGCCGCTCTGCTGGAGCAGCCGGAACAGCCAGGCGCCGAAGAACGAGCCGAGGATGCCGCCCGCCACGAGCACCCCGCCCATCTTGGTATCAACGCCCTTGCGGCGGAAATGCGCGAACACGCCCGAAACGCTCGCGCCGGTCACCTGGCTTGCCGAGGAGGCGGCGGCGACGGTCGGCGGGATACCGTAGACGATCAGCAGCGGCGTGGTCAGGAAGCCGCCGCCGACCCCGAACATCCCCGACAACAGCCCGACGCCGCCGCCGAGCAGGATGATGACGAGCGCGTTGACCGACAGGTTGGCGACGGGGAGATACAGATCCACGCGTGCAGCGTTACACCGGATTGCGCGCGCGGGGCTAGGCTCGACTCGGTACCGATCGCGTTGTTGGGGAAAGGCCTCAGAAGTCGCTGCCGATCGAAAGCGCCGGGCCCGATCCGGGACGCGCATTCCCCGCGACCCGCTCTCGCCAGTCGAGCGTCAGGCGAAGTGATTTGCGCGCGATCGGCACCGTCGCGACGACCGATGGTCCGACATCGAACCGCGCCGCCGCACGTTGCGCACTGCCCCATGCACCGATTCCCATATCGATGCGCGCCTTGCCGATCGCGCCGAGGGGATGGGTAACGCGGGCCGATGCGTCGATGAATCCCTCAAGCCCCTCGCGAAGGATCGCGCCGCCCTGGCCATACGCCTCGATCCGGATGCCCGGCGCGATGTCGGACGGACCATAGCCGGCGATCGCGCCGATCGTCGGCCCGCCGCGGCCGCCGTCGAGGACGAAGCGCTGCTCCGCGACGAGGTGGATCGGCAGCCGCGCCGGCTGCCAATCCACTCCGAGCGCGGCTTCGCGGCCGCGGCCCTTGAGCGGGGTGGCGAGCCGTGCGGACAGCGCGAACCGGCGCGCCGCGTCGATCGCATAGGTGATCCGCACACCGGCCTGCGACGCGCCAAGCTGGCCGCCCGAGACGGTGCCGGCGGGGCCACCGCGCACCAGCATCCACGCACTCGCGTTCAGCCGACCCCCGCCGCGGACCGTGAACGGCCGCGCGATCAGCAGCGGCGGTGCGTCGGGTCGACCGGGTGGTTCGCGCCACACGTGAGGCGACGTGACGAATGCTGACCGCGTTGCGGGAAGCGCCGCATGGTGCTGGGGCGGGACGAGTGGCTTGCGCGGCTGTGCGAACAATACGGCCGGGTGCGGGATGGCAATCGCGACCGTTTCGATCGGAGTCGGGCCGGCGAATGCCATCCGCGCAGGAGGGGGGTGGGGATCGGACGAAGGCGCCGCGGCGGCAGGCGGGACGATGATCTTGGCGAGGGCCGGGAGGTCGGCAGCGGGGGAAGGGGGCTCGAGCTCGGACAACAGCACTGCGATTCTGACCAGGATCCAGCCGCCGAGCGTCAGTGCGAGGAAGCGCAGCGGCCGGCCGCCACTCATCCCGGTGACGAAACGCTGGGATCCAACGCGCGACAGGTACCGACCGGCACCGCACGTAGATCGGGGGGCAGATCGGGAAATTCGTGACGGGTCTTGTCCCATACCGGCGCTGCGCCGCGCAGCATGCCGATGTAATGCACAACCGCGCAGGGGGCGACGATCAGCGCGACCCAATTGCCGACCACGAATCGCGGCAGTGCCCAGACCGCCTCGGCAAGCCCGTAGCTCCTGCCGGTGAAGAGCATCCGCAAGGCCAGTCGCCATGCCAACAGCGCGGAATTGGCGATGAACATCCCGGTTGCGATCGGGCGGGGCGGGGCGAGCGGTGGCGCTGCCGGGCCCGCCCAGTGATGCGCTGCGGTCGACACGGCCCAGGCCAGTATCCCGACATAGGCGACCGCAAGGACCACGACCGCCAGTGGCGCCCGCCGATCGCGCATCCGCATCCAGTGATCGGCATAGGCGCGCGGGCGTGCCCATCCGGTCCGATCCCATCCGGCAAGCGCGATGCCGTTCATCCACCGCGTCTTCTGGCGGATCGACTCGCGGATCGTTCCCGGGAAATAGGCGCGGACGGCAACGACCGACCCGGCATTGTCCGCCGCCACCCGCGCGAAGATGCCCCGGGCGCCGAGGTCCGCCAGCCGCAGGCCCAGCTCGTAATCCTCGGTGAGGCTGGTCGCGTCGAACGGATCGCCGCCGCGCGCGGCTGCGATCCGGGCGAGCATGGCGGGGGCGATCGCGCAGCCGGTGCCGGCGAGCGGCATCGCTGCACCCAGCGCGGTGCGGACGACGATTTGCTTCGCGTGCGATTCGGCGAACTCGTCGGCATAATGGCCCGACACCAGCCGCGCGCCGTGATGGACCAGTGGCAGCACGGGCAGCTGCACCACGTCGTATCGGTCGATCAGGCTGTCGAAGACGCGCAATTCATGCGGATGCACGACGTCCTCGGCGTCGTGCAGCACGATCGCCTTGGTCTGCCGGCCCTCGTGCGCATCGTCGCGGGTCAGCGCATGCCACAGCGTATTGAGGCAATCCGCTTTGGTCGTGGGGCCGTAGCGCGGCCCTATCACCATCCGGACGCGGTCGTCCTGCGCGACGATCGCGGCGACCGCTTCGATCGTACCCTGGTCGTTGGGATAGACGCCGACATAGATCCGGTACGCGTCGTGACGATAGCGATCCAGCGCGGTCGACAGCATGCCGCCGATCACCGCCACCTCGTCCCACGCCGCCACGAACACCGCGATCCCCCCGTGCGATCGCGGCGGCGGCAGCGTTGCCAGCGTCAACCGGGGGCGTTCGCCCTTCCAGAGCCTGTGGACGATGAAGACGATGTCGACCAGCAGGTCATCGATGCCGCCGAGAAACAATCCGACGCCGGCAAACAACAGGGTCTCGCGCGCCAAGCCGTCGATGATCCAGAACGACTCGACCATGATGCACCCCCGACGATGGGGTACAGGAGCGTCTGTCCATTTCGGAGTCTGTCGGATCCGAAACGGATGTTTGGCGGGGCGTTGCGAGCGAACGCCCCCCTCGATCCGTCACCGCATCCGGGGGTTACGGCCGGTCGCGCCCGCCGCCGCCGGTGTTGCCGCCAGCGCCGCCGCCGCCGGCCCCTGCCGCACCGACGGTGCCGATGTTGCCGAACAGATCCTGGAAGAACCCGCGTTCGCGACCCAGCGTCGGCGTCGTCTTGCTGTACGGCTTGACCGCGGCGACCTGGTCAAGCCCCCCGCGACGGATCGCGGTGACGGTGCCCTGCTGGTCGAAGCTGATCTGCAGCGTGATCTGTGCGTTGGGCCGCGGGTTGCGGAACGCCAGGTTGCGGCTGTCGCGCGCGAGGTAATACCAGTCGCCCTGGTCGAACTGGCCCGCCAGCGTCGGCTTGCCCAGCGTCTGGAGCACCGACTGGCGGTTATCCACGCCCGGCTGGACCGAATTGACGAGGTCGGTATCGACGACATAGCCCTGGTGCGAGCGCAGCTGGGTGCAGCCCGCGCTGGCCAGCGTAACGACCGCGAGGGCGGCGGCGAGACCCGTACGGGCGGAAAACACGCTCATATAAACTCCCAACCGGGGCACGCGAAAACACGTGACGGTTTCGATGCGATTGCATCGGCCGCCGATCGCCTCGATATGCGAGGATGCGCGGGCAAACAAGCCAGAGCGCGGTCGATGGTCGAAGGACGACGTATTGAGCTGGTTGGGAAGACTGTTCGGCGAGAAGCCGGACGAAGCGCTGCCGCTGTATAATGCCGTCGTGATGCGGGCGCGGGCGGCGCATTGGTATCAAGCGGGCGCGGTGCCGGACACCGTCGACGGCCGGTTCGACATGATCGCGACTCTGCTCGCGATCGTGATGCTGCGACTCGAGTCGGAGCCCGCCGGCGGCGATACCGCTGCGCGGCTTGCCGAACGCTTCGTCGACGACATGGACGGCCAGCTGCGTGAAATCGGGATCGGCGACATCATCGTCGGCAAGCATATCGGCAAGATGATGAGCATGCTGGGCGGTCGGCTCGGCGCGTACCGCGACGGACTGACCGCAGGCGATATCGCGCCGGCGCTCGTGCGCAACCTGTACCGCGGGGCCGCGCCCGATGCTGCCGCGCTGGCGCATGTGCGCGAGTCGCTGATGGCGTTCCATGCCGGACTGACGACCAAATCCCTTCCCGATCTATTTGCTGGAGACCTGCCGTGAGCCCCGAATTCAGCCGTCCGGAACGTCTCGACACGATCGGCGAGCGCGAGCGGATCGTCGAGATCGCCGCCACCGAGAGCGAGCGCGCCGCGCTGGCGGAGCGGTTCTCGCTCGTCTCGATCTCCCGGCTGGAGGCGCGGCTCGGCATCAAGCGCAACGACCGGGGCATCGTGGTAAAGGGCCGCGTGACCGGCGCGGCGGTGCAGGCCTGTTCGGTGACCGACGAACCGCTCGACACGCGGATCGACGAACCCGTCGAGCTTCTTTTCGTCGAGCGGCTGGTGGCGGAGGGCGACGAGGTCGAACTGTCCGACGACGCGCTCGATACGGTCGCGATTGAGGGCGGCACGATCGATCTGGGCGAGGCGGCGGCGGACACGCTGGCGCTGTCGGTCGATCCGTTCCCGCGCGGGCCCAATGCGGCGGCCGCGCTGGCGGCGGCGGGCGTGATCAGCGAGGACGAATTCCGCCCCGCCAATGCGTTTGCGGATCTCCAGGCGCGGATGGCGGGCAAGTCGTAAGGCGGGCGCGCGCGCCGGCCCTGGCGGCGTGCCTCAGCCGCCCGGGCGGACGGCCAGCAGCGTCGCCACCTTCGCCTTGAACGCGCGCAGCGATGCGCCCGACAGTTGCGCGACGCCCGCGAACGATACCGCGCGCGGATTGATCGCCGTGCCGTTCTTCCACACTTCCCAATGCAGATGCGGGCCGGTCGACAGGCCGGTCGAGCCGACATAGCCGATCACCTGCCCCTGCCGCACGCGCGTGCCCGACGACACCGCGATCCGGCTCATATGGCCATAGCCGCTCGCCATGCCGCCACCGTGGGTCAGCTTGACGAAATTACCATAGCCACCGGTCCGCCCCGCGAACGCGACGACGCCGTCGGTCATCGCGTGGATCGGCGTACCATAAGGCGCGCCGATATCGAGCCCCTTGTGCATCCGCGTGAAGCGCAGCAGCGGATGCACGCGCAACCCGAAGCTCGAGGTGATGCGGCCCGATACGGGCAGGCCGGACACTGCGCGCCGCTCGGTCTGGCCGTTGGCATCGAACCAGCCGTCCGTCCGCGACGCGCCGGCCCCGTCGCGCTCGCGCTCGCTCTCCGCACCGTCGGGCCCGAAGCGCACGAGCTGCACCTTGCGGCGGCCCTGATCGATCCCGGCGAACAGCAGCTCGCCGATCTGCGTCTCGCCCGTCGCGGCGCGCTGGCGTTCAATGATCAGGTCGAAACTGTCCGCGGCGCGGACATCGCGACCGATCGACAGGCGAGTCGCGAGCGCCTTGATATAGGATTCGACGGCCTTGGCGGGCACGCCTGCCGCGCGCATCGACCGGTACAGGCTCGATCCGACGAGGCCCTGGATCCGCAGCGGCGTCGCGTCGATCGCGATCGGCTTGCGGTGCATCGCCAGCCCGCCCGCGGTGCGCATCAGCGCGAGCCCGAGATCGAACCGCGCACGCAGATCGAGCGCTTCGAGCGGCCGGGCGACGGTGCGGTCGGGGCGACGACCGAGCGTCAGCGCGATCCGCGTGCCCGCGGCGATGGAATCGAGCGGCACCGCCTGCGCAACCATCGTGGCGGCGGCATTTGCATCGGCGCGCCCGACGCCGGCGCGCATCAGCACGCGGTCGAGCCGGTCGCCCTCGCCGAGCGTCGCGGAGAGGGTTACGGTCGGCCGCTCGGGGGCTTCGGTCAGCGGCGCGACGAGGTCATTGGCGGCCATTCGCCGGCCGGTCGCCGCACCTTGGCCGATCGCGGTGATTCCCTGCGCGCGCGCCTCGTCCCATTCCGCCCCGGCAAGCGGCGGGGGCACCGCACCGACCAGCGGTTTGATGCCCGGCGCCAACGCCCATGTCGCCACGCACAGCGCGGTGCACGTCGCAACGCCGCGCCACCAGTCTAGGCTGCCAATCTGTGCACCCAGGTCCGGAACCCAGTCGATCGACGTCGCCGCGGTGCGCAGCGGGGCGCGCGGGCTCGGCGTTGAAGCGGACGACGGCATGCGCAGGCCGCGAGGCCCCTGCATGCCAGCCAGTCCATATTCCGGATCGTCCCGTAGAAACACGCGCGCTGCCTTGGTGGTTGAAGAACATGGTCGAAGCGGCAAGCGGCGTCGTTGACGTGGAGTCACCGACCTGGTTCGCCGTACAAGGGACAGAGGAAACCCCTCTGCCGTAAAATAGGTGAAAGTCGACTTAAGTGGCGCCTTTTGGACCTGTGGTCGCGACGAAACGGTGGCGCGTCGCGGCGAGGGCTAGTCGAGCAGCAGGAATGCGGTGATCGTCAGGCGCCCGAGCAGCGGATCGTTGCTCAGCACAGTGTCCGATGCGATCACGCCGCTGTGCAGCGAGGCGCTGCGATAGATGACGGCCCGGTTATACCGCGCCTCGACCTGCGCGATCTGCTCGAACAGCGGCGTTGGTCCGGCGATATAGGAGCGCGCTGGCGGTGCGCCCTGCGCCAGTTCGGCGTTGAGCCGCGCATAATAGTCCGCCGCCCGCGCGGCATCGACCGTCTCGGTACCCGTTGCGCGATGGCGATAGAACGCGGTGCCGTCGCGGCTTTCGGGGCTGAGATAATGGACCAGCGCGATCCGCCCCGGATCGACCGCGTCGACATGCGGCAGCCGCTGCGCCAGCGTCAGGCGATCGGCGGGCGTCGTCACCATCGCATAGCTCGCGTCGATCAGCGCGGCCGCGGCATTATGGTAGAACACGCCCGACAGCACCGCGGCGAGGGCAGGCCCGACCTCAGCGAGATAGTCCGGCGGCAACGCAGCCCGCAGCCCGGGATAATGGTTGCGCCCCGGCTCGAACGCCTGCGTCGCCGCGAAAGCACGCAGCGCATCGGGATCGGGGTGGAAGTTGTCGACGATCGCGAGCGGCTGCGCCTGGGTGCCGATCTGGCGCGCGGAAATGGCCGGGCGGATCATCCGCCGCGGCTGCTTGGGCTGATGGCTTTTGGTATGTGCGGGTTTCGGCTCGATCGGGCGCAGCTCATGCTGCCGGATACCCCAAGCGTTACCGTACAGCCAACCGATTGCTCCATAACTGATTGGTTTTGTCATCCTTGTTGCCGTCAGGCACGGCGTCTCTATGCTGCCCCCCAACAGACAGACTGGGGTGATGAGCGCAGATGGTTTCGAAGATTTCCGTATTCACCGGCGTGTCGGTCGCCGCGCTTCTGGTCTCCGGCGCGCAGGCGCAGCGTTCGACGCCCGCGGCCCAGGCCGCACCGGTCGCCGCCCTCGTGAAGTCGGTGGATATCCCGTACCAGCAGTTCACGTTGAAGAACGGCCTGCGCGTCGTGGTGCATACCGATCGCAAGGCGCCCGTCGTCGCGGTGTCGGTCTGGTATAATGTCGGGTCGAAGTTCGAACCCAAGGGTAAGACCGGGTTTGCGCATCTGTTCGAACATCTGATGTTCAACGGCTCCGAGAACGCGCCCGGCGATTTCTTCGAGCCGCTCAAGCAGGTCGGCGCGACCGACTTCAACGGCACCACCTATTTCGACCGCACCAATTATTTCGAGACGGTGCCGACCGCGGCGCTCGATCGCGCGCTGTTCCTCGAATCGGATCGCATGGGCTATCTCACCGGCGCGATCACGCAGGGCGTGCTCGACGAGCAGCGCGGCGTCGTCCAGAACGAGAAGCGCCAGGGCGACAACCAGCCCTACGGCTTGACGCAGTACAAGGTCACCGAGGGGCTGTTCCCCGCGACGCATCCGTACGGCCACACCACGATCGGCTCGATGGCGGATCTCGATGCCGCGTCGCTGCAGACGGTGAAGGACTGGTTCAAGGATCATTACGGCCCGAACAACGCGGTGCTGGTGCTGGCCGGCGACGTCGATGCGGCGACCGGCAAGCGCCTCGCGGAGAAGTATTTCGGCGGCATTCCGAAGGGGCCGGCGAGCGTCGTGCCGGCCGCACCGATCCCGACGCTGCCCGCGCCGGTCAGCGAAACGATCAAGGACCGCGTCGCCGCGGTGATGATCAGCCGCAACTGGGTCGTGCCCGGGCTGAACGACAAGGACGGCACCGCGCTGGACGTCGCGGCGGGCGTGCTGGGCGGCCTCGCCAGCAGCCGGTTCGACACCGCGCTGGTCAAGAAAGAGAAGCTGGTCACGCGGATCTCCGCCGAGAATAGCAGCTTCAGCCAGCTCGGCATGTTCGAGATCCAGGCGATCGTGCGCGAGGGCGTCGACCCGGCGGTCGTGACCAAGCGGATCGACGAGATCCTCGCCGATTTCCTCAAGAACGGCCCGACCGCCGACGAGGTGAGCCGGGTCGCGACCACGACGGCGGCGCGCCGGATGGAGGGGCTCGAATCGGTCGGCGGCTTCGGCGGCAAGGCGGTCGCGCTGGCCGAGGGCACGCTCTATTCGAACGATCCCGGCTTCTACAAGAAACAGCTCCTCCAGCTCGCCGCGGAAACGCCGGCGAGCGTGCGGGCGGCGGCAGCCAAGTGGCTGTCGCGGCCGGCCTATTCGCTGACCGTCGTGCCCGGGGCGCGCGATGCCTATGCCAATGCGGTCGTGCCGCCCAAGGCCGTCGTCGTGCCCGCACCCGAGGCGCCGCCAAAGGGCACGCGTGGACCGCTGCCCGCGGTCGGCCAGATCGCGGGGCTCAGCTTCCCGACGGTCGAGCGCACGCGGCTCGCGAACGGGATCGAGCTTGTCTATGCGCAGCGTGACGCGGTGCCGGTGACGCAGGCGGTGCTCAGCTTCGACGCCGGCGTCGCGGCGGATGTCCCGGGCAAGCTTGGTACGCAGAAGCTGACTCTGTCGATGATGGATGAGGGCACCGCGACTCGCGACTCGGTCGCGCTGGCCGAGGCCAAGGAGCGGCTCGGCGCGGAGATCGGCTCGGGTGCGTCGAACGACCGGACCTTCCTGTCGCTCCAGGTGCCGAGCGCGAACCTGGCGCCCGCGGTCGATCTGTTCGCCGACATCGCGCAGAACCCGGCCTTCGCCGATGCCGAGGTCGCGCGCGTCAAGAACCAGCAGCTCGCGCAGATCGCGCAGGAACTGACCAGCCCGCAGGGACTGGCGACGCGCGTCCTGCCGAAGCTGCTCGGGCCGACCTCGCCCTATGCCAAGGCGCAGGGCAGCGGCGACCCCAAGGCGGTCGCGGCGCTGACCCGCGCAGACCTTGTTGCGTTCCAGCAGGCATGGCTGCGCCCCGACAAGGCGAAGATCTTCGTCGTCAGCGATCGTCCGCTCGCCGAGGTGAAGGCGGCGCTCGAGGCGCGGTTCGGGACATGGCGGCCGACCGGTGCGGCGGGCACCAAGGTCTTCCCGGCGACCGTGACGCCGTCCGCGCCGAAGATCGTCCTGATCGACCGACCGGACAGCCCGCAATCGGTGATCATCGCCGGCGTGCCGACCGGATTGAAGGGCACGCAGGACCTGTTGCCGATCGCGACCGCGAACGACGCGCTCGGCGGCAGCTTCCTCGGTCGCGTCAACATGGACCTGCGCGAGAGCAAGCACTGGTCCTACGGCGTGTCGGGGCGGTTCCAGCCATCGGAAAACGCCGCGCCCTATATCCTGTCCGCGCCTGTGCAGGCGGACCAGACCGGCCCGTCGATCGCCGCGCTGCGCAGCGATATCGGCGCGTTCCTCGGCAAGGAGCCGATGACGCAGGCCGAGTTCGATCGCGCCATCAACGGTGCGATCCGATCGCTGTCGGGCAATTTCGAGACGTCGGACGCGGTGTTGGGGGCGATGCAGCAGAACGATCTGCTCAAGCGCCCCGACGATTACTATGCGACGATTACCCGGCGCTATCAGGGGCTTAACCTCAATCAACTTAATAGTGCGATCCAGCAGGCGCTCGACCCGAAGAAGACGATCTGGGTCGTGGTCGGCGACGCGAAGACGGTGCGGCCGCAGCTTGACAGCATCGGCCTGCCGGTCGAGGTCATCCCCGCGGCGTCGGTTGCCGGCGCCCAGTAATCAGAGCTGTGATTCAGGAGAGAAATATAATGGCGAACGTCGATGGCAGCTGGGATTGCGTGGTCAAGTCGCCGCTGGGTGACCAGAAGATGACGCTGACCGTGAACAGCGCGGGCGACACGTTCACCGGTGCGGTGTCGGGTGCAATGGGCGGAATGGACGTCACCGGCGAGGTCGAGGGCGACACGATCACCTGGAAGCAGAGCATGACCGTACCGATGCCGATGACGCTCGACTGCAAGGCGACCGTCGAGGACGACATGCTCAAGGGCAGCGTCGCGGCCGGCGCGTTTGGCAGCTTCCCGCTGACCGGCACGCGAACCGCCTGATGCGCCCGTACGGCGATCAAGGCCCGTACGACGATCAGGGATTGTGAAACCGTGCCCCCCGGCAACGCCGTCATCCCAACGAACGCTGGGATCTCCCGGTGCGGCGGGTGGCATCTGCCAATTGGGTGACCCGAGCGTTCGCTGGGGTGACGGCTTTCAAATACGGGTGATCGCGCGTTCGGCGTGGTGATCCAAGCTATGAGAGGGGCCTGTCTTTCCGACCCGGAAAGGCGGGCCTTTTCTTTTTCGGTCCGGGAGGGAAGGAAAAAGACAATGATATCGATGCCCCGTTTGCTCACCGCCTGCGCGCTGGCCGCGCTCGTCGCCGCTACAACCGCCCCCGCCACCGCGCAGAATTACGACGAACGCCCCGCCAAGATGGCGCCGCGCGACGTCGGCTACGACTATGTCCGCAAGGTCGTCGAGATCCCGATGCGCGACGGGGTGAAGCTGCACACCGTGATCATCGTGCCCAAGGGTGCGAAGGACGCGGGCATCCTGATGACGCGCACGCCGTACGACGCCGATGGCCAGACCAAGGTCGACAGCGGCACCTATGCGGGGATCCTCGAGCATGGCGACGGCGCGGGCGACGTGATCGCCGCGGCGGGCTATATCCGCGTGATCCAGGACGTCCGCGGGATGCACGCGTCGGAGGGCATCTACATGATGAACCCCGCGCGCGCCGGCACCGCGCAGAACCCGACCAAGACCGACGATTCGACTGACACCTACGACACGATCGACTGGCTGGTGAAGCACGTCCCCGAATCGAACGGGCGTGTGGGGATCAGTGGGATCAGCTATGACGGCTTCCTGCCGTTGATGGCGCTGATCAATCCGCACCCTGCGCTCAAGGTCTCGGTGCCGATGAACCCGATGGTCGATGGCTGGCGCGGCGACGACTGGTTCCACAACGGCGCATTCCGCGAGGGCATGATGCCCTACATCCTCGGCCAGGAAGCGACCAAGGACGCGGGCACGCCGTGGATCACCGATACCGCGGACGATTACGACTATTATCTCAAGGGCGGCTCGGCCGGCGCGATTGGCAAGGCGCAGGGGCTCGAGCAGCTGGGTTTCTGGCGCAAGATCACGCAGCATCCGGCGTATGATTCGTTCTGGTCGAGCCAGGCGATGGACACCGTGCTCGCGGGCCAGCCGCTCAAGGTGCCGACGCTGATCGTCGGCGGGCTGTGGGATCAGGAGGATATCTACGGCGCGCCCGCAGTCTACCGTGCGCTCGAGCCCAAGGACACCGCCAACGACATGGTCTATCTGTCGATGGGCCCCTGGTATCACGGGCAGGAGGTGCGCGACGGCAGTGCGCTGGGCGCGGTCAAATGGGATGCGGACACCGCCAAATGGTGGCGGTGGCACGTCCTTGCGCCGTTCCTCGCGCATTATCTGAAGAGCGACCAGCCCGCGATGGACGTCGCCCCCGTCACGATGTTCCAGTCGGGCCGCAACGAGTGGCAGAAGCTCGATAAGTGGCCGACCGCACCCGCCGCGGGCACGCCGCTGTATCTCAAGCCCGGCGGCGCGCTCGGCTTCCAGACGACGGGCGGCGCGGCGACCACTGCGGACTATATTTCCGATCCGGCGGCCCCGGTCAGCTACCGCGTGCGCCCGACGCTGCCGACCTATGCGAGCGGATCGACGTGGAAACAGTGGCTGGTCGACGATCAGCGCGCAGTTTCGGGCCGTCCCGACGTGCTCACCTTCACGACGGATGCGCTGACCACCCCGACGACGGTCGCGGGCGTGCCGGAAGTGAACCTCACCGCGTCGACCAGCGGCACCGACAGCGACTGGGTCGTCAAGCTGATCGACGTCTATCCCGACGTCAATCCGGGTGACAAGGCGATGGCGGGCTATCAACTCTCGGTCGCGATGGACATCTTCCGCGGGCGCTACCGCGAAGATCTGGCGGTCGCCAAGCCGATCGCCGCGAACGTGCCGCTGAAATACAAGTTCGCGCTGCCGACGACCAACCACGTGTTCCTGCCGGGGCACAAGATCATGGTGCAGGTACAGTCGAGCTGGTTCCCGCTCTACGATCGCAACCCGCAAACCTTCGTCCCGAACATCTTTTTTGCACAACCAAAGGATTATGTGCGGGCGACACAGAAGGTGACCGTCTCGGGTGCTGACGAGAGCTTCATCAGCCTGCCGCTGGTCAGGTGACACTTCTACATCACCCCGGACGGAATCCGGGGTGATGTAAGAAAAGAACTGTCCTGCGTATATTGGCGTTTGACGACGTAACTGGTTCTTAGGAGGCGCTGCGGCATACAGCCGTCGCACCAACAGACCGGATCGCCGATGAAACGCCTCCCCCTGATCGCGCCGAACCCGCCGCGGCTGAGCGAGCATCTCGACGCGCTGCGCCGGGTCGAGGCATCGGGGGTGTTCAGCAACAACGGCCCCGAGGTCCGCGCGTTCGAGGCGGGAGTCACTCAGGCGCTGTTCGGCGGCCATGGTGCCTGCCTCGCGGTCGGCAACGCGACGCTCGGGTTGATGCTCGCGATCCGGCATGCTTCGGGGATGCGGACCGGGGGGCTGAACCCCAAGCAGGGCACGCTCGCGCTGATGCCCGCGCTGACCTTCGCGGCGACCGCACAGGCGGCGGCGTGGGCAGGGCTCACCCCGCTCATCTGCGACATCGATCCCGACGACTGGGCCGCGTGCGCGCTGGAGGAGGAGCGGTTGCTCGCCCGGCATGGCGAGCGGGTCGGCGTGGTCGTACCCTATGCGACGTTCGGCAACGCGATCGATCTGGAGCGGTACGTCTATTTCCAGCAGCGATACGGCGTTGGCGTGGTGGTCGATGCGGCGTCGTCGCTCGGGACGCTCGACGATGCGGGGCTAGGCTTTGGCGCCTGCGCGCCGTTCGCAGTGGTCCATTCGATGCACGCGACCAAGACGTTCGCGGTGGGCGAGGGCGGGCTGATCCATAGCGGCGACGTCGATCTCATCGCGACGCTGCGCTCGATGGGCAATTTCGGGTTCGAAGGCAGCCGCAATGCGACGCTCCCGGGGATCAACGCCAAGCTGCCCGAGATCACCGCGATCATTGCGCAGGCCAAGCTCGCCGAGATCGATTCGGTGGCGGACCACCGCGCCGCGCTCGAACAGGCCTATCGCGCGGCCTTGCCCGGTTTCCAGTTTCAGTCGGTGTCTGGCCAGCGCCGCGCGATGCAGTTCATGCCGGTGCTGCTGCCCGAGCGGCTCGCGCATCACCGCGATTCGATCGTCGAGAGCATCGAGGCGTCGGGCGTGGGCTGCGGTCGCTATTTCAGCCCGCACCTTGGCGAACAGCCCTGGTTCCAGGCCACCGCGATGATCGAGCCGACCCCGGTCGCGGACAAGATCGCGGGGCGGATGCTGTCGTTGCCGATCACCGATGCGATGTCGGTCGACGATGCGCGCCGGGCGGCGGCGGCGCTGGCGGATGCGTGCGCGGCGATCCTCCGCCCGCTCGATCGGCGCGCGTCGGTGCGCGGGCCTGGCGCCGCCGTGGCGTCGGTGATCGTGATCGGCGGCGGTCCCGCGGGCACCGCGATGCTCACCGCGGCGACCAAGCGCGGCCTGCTTCCCGACTTTGCCGCATCCGGACTGATGGTGATCGAGCGCAGCGGCGCGATCGGCGGCGGCCGGCTCGGGCGCTATGCGATCACCTCCGATTCGACCGCGCAGACGTTCCTGACCGCGGTGCGCGACAACACGCACCCCGAACTCGCTCGGCTGGTCGATCATCCCGCGGGGCGGGCGGTCGCGGCGCATATCGACGCGCTCGGCGTGCCGCTGACCGAGGTCGGGCCGCTGTTGCGCGCGACCGGCGACCGGCTGACCGACATCGTCCGCGCGAATGGCGGCGTCGTGCTGACCGGGCACGAAGCGTTGGGCGTCCGGCGGGTCGGCGAAGGGGTGTGGAGCGTGCAGCTGCGCCGCTTGTCCGACGGGCATGTGTTCGATCAGCTGGCGCGCAACATCGTCGTCGCGACCGGCGGTCATCAGCCACTCGACCGGCTTGCGACCCAGCGTGTCGCGGGGGGGCAACTGGCCGATCTCGCAAGCGGGCGGCTGATCCAGTCGGACGACGTGCTGACGGTCGGCGGGTTCGAAAAGGTTGCCGATATCCTGACCGGCAAGCGCAACCCGAGGATCGCGGTGATCGGCGGGTCGACCAGCGCGCTGACGACGATCGCGCTGCTGCTGAAGCGCCAGCCGGGGCTGCCGCTGGGGGCAGGGGCGATCACCTTGCTCCACCGGCGGCCGCTGCGCCCCTTTTATCATTCGGTCGAGGCGGCGCATGCCGAGGGGTTCACCGATTTCGGTCCGGACGACATCTGCCCGGTTTCGGGGTTCGTCTACCGGCTCGCGGGCTTTCGCCTCGAGGCGCGCGACCTGGTGCTGCGGATGCTGCGCGTCGACGGTCGCGCGCCCGATCCTCGCGTGGCGCTGCACCGGATCGCGGGCGACGACGACGCCGCCGCGCGGACGATCATCGAAGAGGCGGACCTGGTCATCGCGGCGCTCGGTTATCGACCGATCGCGGCGCCGATCGCCGACCGCGACGGGCTGCCGATCCCGCTTGCCGCGCAGGGCGGGAAACCGATGGTCGATCGCCATTGCCGGATCGTCGATGGCGACGGCGCACCGATTGCGGGACTATACGGGCTTGGCCTCGCTGCGGGGTTCGTCCCCTGGGGCCCGCTTGGCGGCGAGCCAAGTTTCTCGGGCCAAGCCAATGGCTTATGGCTATGGCAGAATGATGTGGGCCTTATGATCGTCGATCAGGTGATGGCGTCGCAGGTCATGGCGGCAGCGTGAGTTAGACGGGAATGCAGAAGGATATGCGGCAGGATGCGCCCATGGACATGGGGGTAGGCGCGCCGGGGGCCGGCCCGGCGGCCAACCCCGCGGTCAGTGTCGTGATGGCGGCGTATAATGGCGCGGGACTGATCGAGGAGACGCTCGCCAGCCTTCAGGCGCAGACCTTTACCGATTTCGAGGTGATCGTCGTCGACGACTGCTCGACCGATAACACGCGCGACGTGGTGCGGGCCTGGCCCGATCCGCGCGTGCGACTGGTCGAGATGGCGCGCAACGGCGGCCCGGTGCTCGCGCGCAATCGCGGCTTTGCGGAGGCGCGCGGGCGCTACATCGCCGCGCTAGACCATGACGATATCTGCCGCCCCGATCGCTTCGCGCGACAGGTGGCGTATCTCGACGCGCATCCCGACACCGTATTGCTGGGCACCGCCGCCGACCTGCTGACCGAGGGCGTGGTCGGCCCGTCGCGCTATGCGCCGTCCACCACGCCCGCACTGGTCGCGTGGCTGACCTGCATCGAAAATCCGCTGGTCTGGTCGTCGACGATGATGCGCACCGCGACTGCGCGGCGGCTCGATCCGGTGACCCGGCCCGAACTCCTCTATGCGGAGGATTTCGACCTGTATCAGCGGATCCAGCATTTCGGCGCGGTCGCGCGGCTCGATGCGGCGCTGGTGCTGTACCGGGTCCATCCGGGCGGCGTCTCGAAGCGGTTCGTCGATACGATGGAGGCGGCATCGGTCCGTGTGCTGACCGAGCGCTACGCACGGCTGTTCGACGATCGCGCGGAGCGGGTCGCGACGCTGATCATGCTGCACAACATGGCCAGGCGCCCGGTGCCCGATCGCGCCGCGCTGGCGACGCTGGGGAGTGCGCTGAGCGTGATCCAGGCGGATTTCCTGGCGACGCACGATTGCTCGCCGCACGATATCCGCCTGATCCGCTGGGAAACTGCGCGACGCTGGGGTGATATCGGCCGCGCGGCCCTGCGGGCGGGGACGGTAAGGCTTGCCGACGTACTGGCGGTCAGGCCCGATCATCTCGGGCTCGGCTATGCCGGGCTGGAGGCGTTGCTCTGGTCGGGACTCATCGGCGGCGTGCGGCGCGCACGCCAGCGGATGGAGCAGAGCCGGATGGCGCAGACTGCGGGCTAGCCCACGAGTCCGCGCCTGTCAGACCTTGGCGGCGTAGATCATCCGGCCCGCACCGAGGCGTGCGAACACCTGGTCCAGATCGCGCTCGCCGACCGCGAAGCAGCCCTGGCTGCGACCGAGCATGCCATGGCTCTCGATCATGTCCTTGTTCGCGTACCAGGCCGAATGCACGACGATCGCGCGATCGAGCGCGTTGTCGTTGGTCGGATCGAGGCCGATCAGGCGCTGCGACCGGCCATGCTTGCCGACATAATAATCGTCGGTGACGAATGCGCCCTCGGACGAGGCGTTCGAGCCGAAGCGGTTCGAGAAGCGCTCGAGATAGCCGGTATGCGCCGGATCCGACCCACTGCCATGCGCGACCAGCAACGACGTGCTGCGCCCGCTTGCCAAGTCGATAAAGTGGAAACGCGGCTTGCCCGACGGCGCCGCGAAATCGGCAATTGCGATCCGGTCGCGGTTCGGGATGCGGCTACCGTGGCGGCTGAGCGATGCCATCGCCTGGCGCAACAGATCGGGGCGAACGACTCGCGGCGAGGTCACCGCGACCGTGGTGCGTGGCAGCGGTGGCTGCGTCATCGGCTTGAGATCACGCGCCGTCAGCGGACGTCCGAGTCGCGTCGTTGCGGATACCGCCCCCGGTACCGCCAGAGCCCCCGCCAAAACCAAACCGTTCTTCAGAAGCGCGCGTCGTTCGCGCACAAGACCTTGCTCGTCGTGCATCGATTTTCCCGAAATTGCCCCAGTTCCCGTAGGCATGGCTATAACCGATTTTCGGTGAATATTCTGCAACCATTTCCACTGGTTGTGGGTCCGTTCCTTCGAACTACCCCGGCTTGGGGTCGGTTCGTCGACTCATCGCATCGGCACATTCCCCGCGGTCGGACGTTGACTGGCGGATCGAGACTCGGGAACGGATGGACAGATGAGCGGGATGGTGCGGTCGTTGAAGGCATGCGGGTTGGCAATCGTGCTGGGCGCGGGCGCCACCCCGGCGTTGGCCTCGTCCGCTGCGGCCATCGCCGCGATGCCGATCGAGCAGGCCGCGACCGAGCTGTCGCCGAACCAGTTCGTCTGGAAGGATAATGGCTCGGGCGAGCCCGTCAGCATCGTGATCAGCCTGATCGAGCAGCGTGCCTTCGTCTATCGCGGGTCGACGATGATCGCCACGACGACCATTTCCAGCGGCAAGGATGGCAAGGACACGCCGCTTGGCACCTATCCGATCCTGCAGAAGAACGCCGTCCACAAGTCGAGCCTGTATAATGATGCATCGATGCCGTTCATGCAGCGGCTGACCTGGGACGGCATCGCGATCCATGCGGGGCGGAATCCGGGCTTTCCCGATTCGCACGGCTGCATCCGCGTGCCGCTCGGCTTTGCGAAACAGCTGTTCGGGGTGACGACGCTGGGGACGACCGTGACGGTCACGGACGATTTCGAGGGCGGGGTGACGTTGGCCGAGCCCGTCGTGGATCAGGAGACGGCGGTGGCGAATCTTGCCCAGTCGGTTTCGTTGCAACAATAAGGGCTAGCGCACCGTCATCCAGACGCTCGTCAGGATGAGTGCTGTTTCGCGATCGGCAGTCCGAGCGCGACCAACCGCGCGCGGAAATCTGCCGCGGTCGTGAACAGCACCGATTCGATGCCCAGCGCCTGCGCGGCCGCCACGTTCGCCGCATTGTCGTCGACGAACACCGCGTCCTCCGCGGCCAGACCGAATCGATCGAGCGCCAGCCGATAGATCGCCGCGTTCGGCTTCACCATCTTCTCCTCGCCCGACACGACGATGTCGCGGAATCGGTCGAACAGCTTCGCTTCGCGCGCGCGGAAGGGTGGCCAGAACTCGTGGCTGAAGTTCGTGATCGCGAACAGCGGGACGCCGGCCGAATCGAGCTCTTCGACGATCGCATGCATGCCAGCGATCCCCGCACCGATACTTTCGTTGAATCGCGGCCCCCAGGCGGCAATCAACGTAGCATGCTGCGGATACAACGCGACAAGCTCCGCCGAGGTGTCGGCGAAGTCGCGGCCAGCATCGTGCTGGAAATGCCAATCGACCGTCACGACGTCGCGCAGGAACGCGTCGAGCGCCCGATCGTCGTCGATCAGGCGCTCGTACAGGATCCGGGGATCCCAGTCGTACAGGACACGACCGACGTCGAAGATGACGGCGGTAGTCAGGGCGTTAGCCCTGGCGTGCCTTGAAGCGACGGTTGGTCTTGTTGATGACGTAGGTACGGCCACGACGACGGATCACGCGGTTATCGCGGTGACGATCCTTGAGCGACTTCAGGGAATTGCGGATCTTCATGATCGATTCGCTTCTTTTCAAATCTAGGTGTGCGGAAAGACGGGATCGCCTAATGGCGGGGTGTGTCCAAGTCAAGCAATGGACACGCTCAAGCCATCCGGGAACCCACCCGGCTGGTCCGAGCGTTACTATGGCGCAACATTCTAAGGAAGTCCCGATGGCGGTTCGTTCGATCCTGGTCCTGGCGCTGGCAGGCGCATCCCTCACCGCGTGCGCGACCGGCCCGTCGCTGCCGCCGACCGAGGTGCTGCGCTATCACCTGGGCGAACCGATCGACCGTGGCACGATCGCGGTACAGCCGCTCACCGGTGGCGGCCCCGCCAGCCTCGAGTTCAAGACTTATGCCGCAGCGGTCCAGGGCGAACTGCTCAAGGCTGGCTATAGCGTGCCGATGGCCGGCGCGAAGCCGTTGCTGGTCGCGACCGTCGGCTTCACGCGGACGACGCAGGCCGGGCCGCCCAAGCGGTCGCCGATCAGCATCGGCCTCGGCGGCGGCGGCTTCAGCGGCGGTCGTGGCGGCGGCGGTGTCGGGCTTGGCGGCGGCGTCGGCTTCCCGATCGGTGGCGGCGGGAGCACCGCGATCCTAGTGTCCGAGCTGTCAGTGACGATCAAGCGCACCGCCGACCAGTCGCCGGTCTGGGAAGGCCGTGCCCAGTCGTTCGCCGATGCGCGCAAGGACGACGCACGGACCAATATCCAAGCCGACAAGCTCGCCCGTGCGCTGTTCATGGGGTTCCCCGGCGAGTCCGGTCGCACTATTCAGGTGAAATGAACGCAAACGCCATGAACCCGACCATCAACGCCGCTTTCGATGGCGGCAACATTCGCGTTGTCGCCATCGACGGAGACCGAATCGATCTGGAGATCGTCACGGACCACCAGTCCGACTTTTTCCAGTGGTTCTATTTCCGGGTGGCGGGGGCGGCCGGACGGACGCTGACCTACCGCATCCTCAATGCTGGCAAGTCGGCCTATCCGTTCGGTTGGCCGGGCTACAAGACGCGCGCCAGCACCGATCGGCAGGCGTGGCGGATGATCGAGACTCGCTATGAGGGCGGCGTTCTCGAGTTCGACTTCACCGCGGATAGCGATCTCGTCTGGTTCGCCTATTTCGCGCCGTACACGATGGAGATGCACGAAGCGCTGGTGGCACGCACCGCGTTGCTGCCGGGCGTAGCGCACCGCGAACTCGGCCAATCGCTCGACGGGCAGGCGATCGACTGCTTTACGATCGGGTCGGGGCCCAAACAGGTCTGGATCTATGGTCGCCAGCATCCCGGCGAATCGATGACCGAATGGTGGATGGAAGGCGCGCTCGAGCGGCTGACCGACTCGGCCGATCCGATCACCGCCGACCTGCTGGCAAAGGCGACCTTCAACGTCGTCCCCAACATGAACCCCGACGGCACGCGGCGCGGTCATCTGCGCACCAACGCGGTCGGCGTGAACCTCAATCGCGAATGGCACACGCCCAGCCTCGAGAAGAGCCCCGAAGTCCTGTGCGTGCGCAACGCGATGGACCTGACCGGTGTCGACGTCGCGATGGACATACATGGCGACGAGGCGATCCCGGCGAACTTCATCGCAGGCTATGAGGGCATTCCGTCCTGGACCGACGCGCACGGCGAGAAATTCTACGACTACGGCCGGCGTCTCGCGGCGCACACACCCGATTTCCAGACCGAGAAGGGCTATCCCAAGTCCGCACCCGGCACGGCCAACCTGTCGATGTCGACCAACCAGCTTGCCGAGCGTTTCGGCGCGGTATCGATGACGCTTGAGATGCCGTTCAAGGATCACGACGCGAACCCCGATGCCGAGTATGGCTGGTCGCCTGAGCGGTCGAAGCAGCTTGCGCACGCGATGCTCGAGACGCTCGCCGACATGATCGACGAGATTTGACGTTCGCGCGCCCGTCGTCCTGACGAAAGTCAGGATCCAGGGTAACCGACCGCTGGCCCTCTTGGCTCTGGATCCTGACTTTCGTCAGGATGACGGATAGGGGGCAATCGCCGCATTATCGTTTCATCCTCCCATGTCGCAGGAGCCCGCATGCCGACCCTCGTCCTGATCCGCCACGGCCAGTCCACCTGGAACCTCGAAAACCGTTTCACCGGCTGGTGGGACGTCGACATGACCGCCAAGGGCGAGGCCGAGGCCAAGGCCGCGGGCGAGCTGATGGCCGCCAAGGGGCTCGACTTCGACCAGACCTTCGTCAGCCTCCAGACGCGCGCGATCAAGACGCTCAACATCGCGCTCGAGGCGATGGGGCGGCTTTGGCTCCCGGTCGAGAAGGACTGGCGCCTGAACGAGCGGCATTATGGCGGCCTGACCGGGCTCGACAAGGCCGAGACCGCGGCCAAGCATGGCGACGCGCAGGTCCATATCTGGCGCCGCAGCTTCGACGTCCCGCCGCCCGTGCTGGAGGATGGCAGCGAATTCGACCTGTCGAAGGACCGGCGCTACGACGGCATCGCGATTCCCCAGACCGAAAGCCTCAAGGACACCATCGCACGCGTCCTGCCTTATTGGGACGCACGCATCGCTCCCGCGCTTAAGGACGGGCAGCGCGTCCTGATCTCCGCGCACGGCAACTCGCTCCGCGCGCTGGTGAAGCATCTGTCGAACATTCCCGACGACGAGATTACGAGCCTCGAAATTCCGACCGGCCAGCCGATCGTCTATGAACTCGACGCCGATCTCAACGCGACCGATCGCTATTACCTGAGCGAGCGCTGAGCCACCCATAGCCCGTCATCCTGACGAAGGTCAGGATCCAGAGCCAAAGGCGTCGGCGTCCGTGGCTCTGGATCCTGGATCGAGCCCAGGATGACCGGTAGTTGCCCTAGCCCCCTCCCGTCGCTAGGCACGGCGCTCCTTGGATCAGGGGACGATCGTGGCTCTAGTCGGCATCATCATGGGCAGCACCTCCGATTGGGAGACGATGCGCCACGCTGCCGAGGCGCTCGACACGCTCGGCGTCGCATACGAGACCAAGGTCGTCTCCGCGCATCGTACCCCGCAACGCCTTTACGACTATGCGACGACCGCCGCCGACCGCGGGCTCAAGGTCATCATAGCGGGCGCGGGCGGCGCGGCGCATCTGCCCGGAATGGCGGCGTCGATGACGCATCTCCCCGTGCTCGGCGTGCCCGTCGAATCGAAGGCACTCAAGGGCATGGATAGCCTGTTGTCGATCGCGCAGATGCCCGGCGGCATCCCGGTCGGCACGCTGGCGATCGGCAAGCCCGGCGCGATCAACGCAGGCCTGCTCGCCGCTGCGATCCTCGCGACGTCGGACGATGCGCTCGCCACCCGCCTCAAGGCGTGGCGCACCGCACAGACCGACGCCGTCGCCACCGACCCCGCCTGAAGGACCAGAGCATGACGCCGCTTCCCCCCGGATCGACCATCGGCATCCTCGGTGGCGGCCAGCTCGGCCGCATGCTCGCCACTGCCGCGGCACAGCTCGGCTATCACACGCACGTCCTCGCCCCCGACCAGGAGAGCGTCGCGGCGCAGTCTGCCTCGACGATGACGCGCGCCGACTATCACAACCGCATCGTGCTGGCCGACTTCGCCGACGCCTGCGACGTCGTGACCTACGAGTTCGAGAATATCGACGTCGAGCCGGTCGAATGGCTCGCCGACCGGGTCCCTGTGCACCCGAGCCCGCGCGCGCTGCGCGTCGCGCAGGAGCGGATCGGCGAGAAGCGCTTCGTCGAGAGCGTCGGCGGGCGTCCGGCGCCTTGGGCGGCGGTCGACAGCCTCGAAAGCCTGCGGGCAGGGCTGGCGGCGGTCGGCACCCCCGCCGTGCTCAAGACCGCGCGGTTCGGCTATGACGGCAAGGGGCAGGTCAAGATCGAGACGCCCGACGCCGCGCAGGCGGCTTGGGACGCGATCGGTGGCCCCGCGGTGCTCGAGGCGTTCGTACCGTTCGAGCATGAATTCTCGATTCTGATCGCGCGCGGTCTCGATGGCAGCGTCGCGCGGTACGATGCGCCGCTCAACGTCCACCGCGACGCGATCCTGCGCCATTCGACGGTCCCCGCGCCCGCCGCCGTGCTGGCACAGGCCGGCGAGGCCACAGCGCTCGCCGAACGGATCGCCGCCGAACTCGATTATGTCGGCGTGCTGGCGTGCGAGTTCTTCGTCGGCGCCGACGGTCCGGTGTTCAACGAAATGGCCCCGCGCGTCCATAATTCGGGCCATTGGACGATCGAGGGCGCCGAATGCTCGCAATTCGAAAACCACATCCGCGCGATCTGCGGCCTGCCGCTGGGCACGACGACGCTGACGGCGGGCGCGGTGGCGATGGAAAACCTGATCGGCGACGACGCGGATCGCTGGGCGGATCTGCTCGCAGAGTCCGGCGCCCACCTCCATCTCTACGGCAAGGGTACGGCACGACCGGGCCGAAAGATGGGCCACGTCACGCGCGTCGTCCGCTGAGGCTGGTCGGGGTCGCCGACCGTTTCACGAAGGCAGCGACGTCGCGCATCGAAGCGCATGCCTACTCCGGGGCAGCGGACGCGCCAGATCGGCGGCGACGCACGAGTCCTGCTCTTACGTCAAGTTGAGTGAGGGGCGGCAGTATCGCGCTTTCATCGGCAAAGCCGACTAGTTCCGGGCAACCATTGCTTCGCTACCAACGCTCGCTCTTCGTGATCGAGCTCGCATCGTATCAGGGACGCTGGATTTCGTGGCAGATATTGGCGGAGACGGAGGGATTCGAACCCTCGGTACCAGTAAACCCGGTACGGCGGTTTAGCAAACCGCTGGTTTCAGCCACTCACCCACGTCTCCGGTTGCAGCAGATGCGAGCCTATAGCGAGGGTCGGCGTAGGGAGCAACGGCTGTAATGATGTCCCGCGCGAATTGCATCGGACCAGCCAGGGGCGAACTGCAAAGTCGGGAAATCGGTCGCTCGTCCCGAATTTACCCGAATTCGACATGCAAACCCCGCTCGTTCATAGCGCGGTAACGTGAACGTCGGTTACTCTACCGGCGGCAGGGTGCCTTGGTAGTGGGGATCGATCGACATGCGTAGCGTCTGGCTTGGCCTGGGTGCCCTAGCGGCAGCCATTTGCGGGGGGGGCGCATCGGCGCAGGTCCGTACGATCGACCCCAATCAGGCGATCGACGGCGATATTTCCGCGCAGGCTTATTCGACGCCGCCGCGCGCACAGGCGTCGACCCAGCCATCGCGACCAGCCTATCCGCAAACAGCTGTCCAGTCGGAGCCCGTCCCTGCGCCGCCGCCTCCGGCAAGTCCGCAGGCGCCGGAAACACGCGCCGAGGCGACGATGCAGGCCGCGGATACCTATGAGCGTGACGATCTGCTCGCGGCGGGCGAAGGCGTCTTCGGCAAGGGCGCGGCCGGACTTGGCGGGCTGCTCGAAAAGATCCTCAAGGATCAGGGACAACCCAATGCCTATATCGCGGGCCGCGAGGCATCGGGGGCGTTCATCCTGGGCGTACGCTATGGGTCGGGCATCATGAGCCACAAGGTCGAGGGCCAGCAGCCGGTCTACTGGACCGGGCCTTCGGTAGGCTTCGACGTCGGCGGCGACGCGAACAAGGTCTTCGTGCTGGTCTACAATCTTTACGACACCGAGGAGCTCTACAAGCGCTTCCCTGCGGTCGAGGGGCGGCTTTATCTCGTGGGGGGCTTCGCTGCGACGTACCTGCGCCGTGGCAATGTCGTGCTGATCCCGATTCGCCTCGGCGTCGGCTGGCGCGCCGGCGTGAACGTCGGGTACATGAACCTCACGCATAAGAGCCGCTGGCTGCCGTTCTGAACCTGCCCTGCGGTTCGTAAGACGAAGCCGTTCTGACGCCCGAGTACGGGGCGGTGCCTGTCCCGGCTGCGCTGGACAAGGGCTGTAAAGGCCGGAAATCTTGGGCGGACGGGTTGGCCGGGGCGCATCGTCCACGGTTCGACGCGTCCCGTCCAACCCGGCAAACAGGATCGACGCTGCGCCACGATCGACCCTCGAGCTCTAGGCGCTGGCATCCGGCGGCGTTGCCCGCGTTCACACCCTCCGACGCTCCGTCATGGAAGAGTTCTTCCAAGTCGCCCGGCCGTATGATTGGGTCGGGCAACCGGGGGTCGCGACAGGCGGTGACGAAATCGTCATGGTCGGGATGTCCCGGCACGAAGGCAGCCTTTTGGACGTATTCGGCCGGCCCGAACGTGCCCCAGTTCGTCACACTGCCAAAATAGACGTGGCTTGCGCCAATCTGGCGGGCAGATCGACAGCGTCGCCCATCTCACGGTAATTGCCGGCCTGGACGGCGAACGTGTTCATGAAATCGTCGATCAGGCCGTCTGCAAGCAAGGCCGCTGCAAACTTCAAATTCTGCTCCATGACCGGCCAGCGGGCGCCGCGGCGAAGGCTTGCGTCGCGGCAGTAGCGGCGGGGGTGATCAGCATTTGGCGAGGTGCTCGAGGAAATTCTTCAGTTCAAGCCTACGGCATTCTTCCTCCGCAAACCGATGGTCTATCCCCAGCGCCCAAAGTGCCGTCGTTCGGCCTGCGTCGTGCTGCAACACATCAAGCTGGTCGGCGCGGCGTTCGACATCGTCCACGGTCTCCGCCAGCCCGGCATCGACGATATCCGACGCCTGACGGCGCAGCGCCACCGCAATCTCGCCCGGCGCCAGTTCCGGATGATACTGAACACCCCAGAAGACGCCGCCATCATGGCGTATCTCGACGGCCTGCACTTCGCTGACCGCGTTGCTCGCCAGCAGCGTTGCGTCGGCCGGCAGCGTTTCGACCTCGTCGCCGTGGATCGCAGGAGCGTCCCAGCATGGCCCTCGTCCTCTCAGGAGCGGGTGGCTGCGGCCTTCTTCGGTAGGGGCGATGCGGCGCGAAATGCCGGCCTCCATCCGCTCCATCTTGCGCACGGTTCCGCCAGCGGCAGCGACCGCGAGTTGCAGCCCGGCACATGATCCAAACGATGGCGTCCCGGACGCAAGGACGCTCGCCATGAACGCCAATTGACGACGAACCTCGGGGCTGTCCTGGTAGACATGTAGCGGGGCACCGGTGACGAACACGGCATCGTATCGCGCGAGATCGGCGAGCGTGAGTTGCGTCGCATCGGCATCCGCCGGAGCAACGATCGTGATGTCAGCCCCTGGCCGCAACTGGCCGAGCGTCGCAGCGTAGGTTTCGCCCGCGCTTTTGCCGGCATGCTGGCGACGCTCGTCGCGTTCGGTTGCGGTCTCGCTCTCGGCTACCAGGAATTTGGGCAATGGACATCCTTACGGGTCGGGCTAGCTTGAACGCGCGGCACGACGCATGTCTTCGCACTTGCCGTAAATATCTGCGGGACTCCGCCACCGGCGTCAGTGCTTCGTGCGGCTGGCATCGGCCACGGCGTTCAGGCAGTCGGCTAACACCTCCCATTGCCGGAATTGCTCGGGCTGCCCTGACGGCGTCTTCTGCATACCGGACGCCACGATCTGGCAGGCGCCCCTTTGTCCATGGTCCGCCATCAGCGCGAAGGCCTGCTTCCAGGCGTCCTGCATCACGCGGACAACCAGTCGGACTCGGCGTCGTCGACGGCAGCGAACATGTCGCCTTCGGCCTGCATGGCACTGAGGTGCTTGCGCACGGCCTCGGGGTCCCCGTTGCGTGGGAAACGGCGATCGGCGGCTGCTCCGATCGCAAGCTGACCGACAAGGTCGCTCCGGTCCTTCTGCGTGACAAGCCACTGCCCGAACGCGGGCTTCGGCTCCTGCTGCTCGTCGTCGTGATCGGTCATTCTCGCGTCCTCGATTCGGTCATCTCCAATCGCATCAGGCGCGCGTTCTTGCAATGTTCTTCTCGGGCCTAATTTGCGGCACGCCACGACCGGTGACGTGTAGAAATGCAGTATGATCTGCGGCTGTGAGCGAGGGGAGGGGGTCGCTACCGTATGACGCCAACGAGCGCTTCACAGCTGGCCCATCTGCTGTCTGACGACAAACGGTGATAACGCGGAGTACGCTTGCATGTGCGCGATGCAACACCGCTGCATTATGCGACATCGGTCGCTAGATGCCGTGCTGCCAAACTGCGTCTGTACTCTCCAAACCCAATTGGAAAGTGGTGCCCGGAAGAGGACTCGAACCTCCACGACCTTGCGATCGCCAGCACCTGAAGCTGGTGCGTCTACCAATTCCGCCATCCGGGCACGGGGTAGGAGGGCGCCTCTAGTGGAGGGTGCGGATGCTTGTCAACACGCCTCTTGCTGGGGCAAGGGGTTATTCGCGAATGAGCAGGCAAACTAAAGTGGACGGACGGGCGATGAACGACAAACTGGTGACGTTGATCGGGGGCGGCGGTTTCGTCGGCCGCTATGTCGCGCAGGCGCTGCTGGCGACGGGCGCACGCGTCCGCATCGCGCAGCGCGATCCGCGGCAGGCGTTTTTCTTGAAGCCGCTCGGCGGGCTCGGCCAGACTCAGTTCGTCGGTGCCGACGTTACCAAGCCCGAGACGATCGCGCATGCGGTCAGGGGCTCGGACGTGGTCGTGAACCTGGTCGGCGTGCTCGCAGGGGATTTCCAGCGCGTGCAGGCGCTGGGAGCACAGACCGTCGCGCAGGCCGCGGCCAAGGCGGGTGTCGGCGCGCTGGTGCATGTCTCGGCGATCGGGGCGGATCCGGAGTCCGCCTCGGCCTATGGCAAGTCGAAGGGGCAGGGCGAGGCGGCGGTGCTGGACGCGTTCCCGACCGCGACGATCCTGCGGCCCTCGATCGTGTTCGGTCAGGAAGACCAGTTCGTGAACCGCTTTGCCGGGATGATCGCCAAGGCGCCGGTCGTCCCCGTGCTCCGCGCAGGGGCGAAGTTCCAGCCGGTGTTCGTCGGCAACGTCGCTGATGCGATCGTTGCGGCGGCGGCGGCGCCCGAGGCGTTCGGCGGGCAGACGCTCGAGCTCGGCGGACCCGACATCATCACGATGGGCAATCTGATCCGCTGGATCGCCAGCACGATCGGTCGCACGCCGTCGATCATCGAGCTTCCCGATTTTGCGGGCGCGCTGATCGCCAGAGCAGGGTTCCTGCCGGGCGCCCCGATCACCAAGGACCAGTGGGCGATGCTGCAGAGCGATAATGTCGTCACCGGCGTCGATGGCCTAGCCGCGCTGGGGATCGACGCGACGCCGCTGTCCACGGTCGCGCCGGGGTGGCTGGTGCGGTTCCGCAAGGCTGGACGGTTCGGTCGGCGCGCCGAAACGCATGCGGAAGTCCACGCAGGTGGATCGAACTAGGCTAAGCCTGCCCTAACCCACCGCGCCGGAGCCTTGCTTGACCGAACTTCTGACCGTCATCCTCCTCGGCATCGTCGAGGGGATCACCGAATTCCTGCCCGTCTCCTCGACGGGCCACCTGATCCTCGCCACACGGCTGCTTGGCTATGATGCCGGGCGCTGGGAGGTGTTCAACGTCGTGATCCAGCTGGGGGCGATCCTGGCGATCGTCGTGCTGTACTGGCGCACCTTCTGGGCGGTCGGCATGGGCCTGTTCCGCCGCGAGCCGAAATCCTGGTTGTTTCTGCGCAACCTGGTGGTGGCGTTCATTCCCGCTGCGGTGATCGGGCTGGCGCTCCACAAATATATCGAGGCGCTGCTCGGCAATGCCGAGGTCGTGACGATCGCGCTGGTCGTCGGCGGCTTTGCGATCCTCGCGGTCGAGCGGTTTGCGCCGCGCAGCGACATCAGTGGCGTCGCCGACATTCCGCTGAAGACGGTGATCGGCATCGGCTTCCTCCAGTGCCTCGCGATGATCCCGGGCGTCAGCCGTTCGGGGGCGACGATCCTCGGCGCGCTGGCGTTGGGCGTCGAGCGGCGCACCGCGGCGGAGTTCAGCTTCTTTCTCGCGATCCCGACGATGCTTGGCGCGAGCGCGCTCGAGCTGCTCAAGAACCGCGATGCGATCGCGAGCGGCGGCGGGGTTGGGCTGGGCGCGATCGCGATCGGCGCCGCCGTATCGTTCATCGTTGCGTTGCTGGTGGTGAAGTGGTTCGTCGGCATCGTCACGAAGCATGGTTTCGTGCCGTTCGCGCTCTACCGCGTCGTCGCCGGCTCGGCCGCGCTGATCTGGTTGCTGAGCAAGTAAGTCCGATGCGGAACTAATAACGTTAATCGGAGAGGATTGGTCGGAAACGACGCGGATTTCATCCGATTTTATGGCAGCTAGGCTGACGCAAGCGCGTTTTTAGCAGTGACAAGCCCCTGACAGCGCAATAACGCAGCTGTCGGAGGCATGTATGGCGAACGATTCGATGCTAAAGTTTGTCGGGAGGGAGCAATCCTACCCGGCGAAGCGCACCGCGGACGAGCGGCAGGAGGATTTCCGCGAGATCGCGCAGCGATACGCGGTCGAGCCCGCCGAGGAACAGGCCGGGCGCTGCTCGCAGTGCGGCGTGCCCTATTGCTCGGTCCATTGCCCGTTGCACAACCATATCCCCGACTGGCTGCGGCTTACCGCCGAAGGCCGATTGCGCGAGGCGTATGAGCTGAGCAACGCGACCTCGACCATGCCGGAGATTTGCGGGCGCATCTGCCCGCAGGACCGGCTGTGCGAAGGCAATTGCGTCATCGAATTCACGGGGCACGGCGCCGTTACCATCGGCTCCGTCGAGAAGTTCATCACCGATACCGCTTGGGAAAATGGCTGGGTCGAGCCGCTCGTCCCCGGCAAGTCGCGTGGCCAGTCGGTCGGCGTGATCGGGGCGGGCCCGGCGGGTCTCACCGCGGCGGAATATCTGCGCGGGCACGGCTATGACGTTCATGTCTATGACCGCTACGATCGTGCGGGCGGGTTGCTCACTTATGGCATCCCCGGCTTCAAGCTCGAAAAGCCTATCGTCATGCGCCGCGTCGAGCGGCTGAAGGCGGCGGGCATCGTCTTCCACGAGGGCTTCGCGGTCGGCCATGACGCGAGCCTCGACGATCTGCGCCAGCGCCACGACGCGATCCTGGTCGCGACCGGCGTGTACAAGGCGCGCGCGATGGACCTGCCTGGCGGCGGGTCGAACGGCGTGGTCGCCGCGCTCGACTTCCTCGTCGCGTCGAACCGCAAGGGTTTCGGCGACGCGGTCCCCGCGTTCGACGACGGCAGCCTCAATGCCGAGGGCAAGGACGTCGTCGTGATCGGCGGCGGCGATACCGCGATGGACTGCGTGCGCACCGCGATTCGCCAGGGCGCGAAGTCGGTGAAGTGCCTTTACCGCCGCGACCGCGCGAACATGCCCGGATCGCAGCGCGAGGTCGCCAATGCCGAGGAGGAGGGCGTCGAGTTCGTCTGGCTGTCGGGACCGCAGAGCTTCGACGGCGGTGACACCGTGTCGAGCGTCAAGGTGCGGAAAATGCGGCTCGGCGCGCCCGACGCGAGCGGTCGCCGTGCGCCCGAGCCCGATCCCGCCGGTGACTATTCGGTCGACGCGGACCTAGTGATCAAGGCGCTCGGCTTCGACGCCGAGGATCTGCCGACGCTGTTCGCGACGCCCGAGCTTGGGGTCAGCCGCTGGGGGACTGTCCTGGTCGATGGCAAGACGCTGATGACCTCGCTCGACGGCGTGTTCGCGGCGGGCGATATCGTTCGCGGGGCGAGCCTGGTGGTTTGGGCGATCCGCGACGGCCGCGACGTGGCGGCGACGATGCACAAGTGGCTTAAGACCAAGGCTGCAAACGCGAAGGTCGCGGCATGAGGCACGCGTTTCTCGGGGTGGCGTTGCTGGCGGGCGCAGTCGCGCCGTCTGCGGCGCATGCGCAGGGATCGGCTGCTGCCGTCGCGGCCCCCGATCCTGCTCGCCTCGCTGCGGCGCGCGAACTGATCGACGTCCTGATGCCGCCCGAATCACGAGCGCGGATGATCGAGGGCATGATCGCGCCGATGCTGGGCAATCTTCAGCAGGGCATGGCGCAGAGCCCGATGTTCAGTAGCGCGATGGCGCAAGATCCGCAGATGCAGACTCAGTTTGCCGCCTTCATGGACCGGCAGCAGACGCGCACGATGACGCTGATGCGCGACGGATTGCCGAGCATGGTCGACGCGATGGCGCGCGCCTATGCGCGCCGCTTCGATGTCGCCCAATGCCGTGACATCAAGGCGTTCTTCGCGACGCCGAGCGGCCGCGCATACATGCAGCAATCGCTGACGATCATGGCCGACCCCGATGTCGCTGCCTGGCAGCGGTCTATGATGGAATCCTCGATGGCGCACATGCAGGCCGATGTCGCCGAATTCGCCAAGCAGGCTGCCACGCCCGAGCAAAAGAAGAAGTGACGATGACCGATTTCACCACCGATCAACGCGCCCGTCTCGCCGAAGAGGGCATGTACCGCCCCGAGTTCGAAGGCGATGCGTGCGGCGTCGGGCTCGTCGCCGCCACCGATGGCCGCGCGTCGCGGCGCGTGGTGCAATCGGCGGTCGATGCGCTGAAAGCGGTCTGGCATCGCGGCGCGGTCGATGCGGACGGCAAGACGGGCGACGGCGCCGGGCTGCATATCGACCTGCCGCTGCGCTTCTTCGACGATGCGGTTGCCGCGTCGGGGCACAAGGTGCGGCCGAACCGGCTCGCGGTCGGCATGATCTTCTTGCCGCGTACCGACCTGGGCGCGCAGGAGGATTGCCGGACGATCGTCGAGAGCGCGATCATCGAGGCGGGCTATACCATCTATGGCTGGCGCCAGGTGCCCGTCGACGTGTCGGTGATCGGCCAGAAGGCGCAGGCGACGCGCCCCGAGATCGAGCAGATCATGATCGCCGGGCCGCTGCCCGACGAGCAGGACGCCGCCGAATTCGAAAAGACGCTCTATCTGGTCCGCCGCAGGATCGAGAAGCGCGTGATCGCGGCGCAGATCCAGGGCTTCTACATCTGTTCGCTGTCGTGCCGGTCGATCATCTACAAGGGGCTGTTCCTCGCCGAATCGCTGTCGGTATTCTACCCCGATCTGTGCGACCAGCGGTTCGAATCGCGCGTCGCAATCTTCCATCAGCGCTATTCGACCAACACCTTCCCGCAATGGTGGCTGGCGCAACCCTTCCGTTGCCTCGCGCATAACGGCGAGATCAACACGATCCGCGGCAACAAGAACTGGATGCTCAGCCACGAGATCCGGATGGCGAGCCTCGCGTTCGGCGACAATTCGGAGGACATCAAGCCGGTGATCCCCGCCGGCGCGTCCGATACCGCGGCGCTCGACGCGGTATTCGAGGCGATCTGCCGCTCGGGCCGCGATGCGCCGACCGCCAAGCTGATGCTGGTGCCCGAGGCCGCGGCGCCCGACATGCCGGCCGGGCATACCGCGATGTACCAGTATCTCGCCTCCGTCATGGAGCCGTGGGACGGCCCCGCCGCGCTGGCGATGACCGATGGCCGCTGGGCGGTCGCCGGGATGGACCGCAACGCGCTGCGTCCGCTGCGCTATACGCTGACGTCGGACGGTCTGCTGATCGTCGGGTCGGAGAGCGGGATGGTCGTGGTCCCGGAATCGACGATCGTCGCGAAGGGCCGGCTGGGGCCGGGCGAGATGATCGCGGTCGATCTCGACGAGGGCGTGCTGTTGCAGGACCGCGCGGTCAAGGATCGCATTTCGGGCGAGGCGGATTACGCCGCAATGATCGGGGAATTCCACACGCTCGCTGACCTCCCCTCGGTCGAGGACGCGATCGTGCGCTACGACCGCGCCGAGCTCGCACGCCGTCAGATTGCCGCGGGACAGACGATGGAGGACATGGAGCTGATCCTGTCGCCGATGGTCGAATCCGCCAAGGAAGCGATCGGATCGATGGGCGACGACACGCCGCTTGCCGTGATCTCGGACAAGCCGCGGCTCATCAGCCAGTTCTTCCGCCAGAATTTCAGCCAGGTGACCAACCCGCCGATCGATCCGTTGCGCGAGCGTCACGTGATGTCGCTCAAGACGCGGTTCGGCAACCTCGCCAACATCCTCGACGTCCGCGACCAGCGCGAGCGCGTGCTGGTGCTCGATTCGCCGGTGCTGACAGGCGAGCATTGGTCGCGGCTGAAGGCGCATTTCGGCAGCGCGGTCGCTGAGATCGACTGCACGTTCGAAGTCGGCGGCGGCCCCGAGAAGCTGCGCGCAGCGATCCAGCGGATTCGCAACGAGGCCGAACAGGCGGTGCGGCAGGGCAAGAGCGAGATCTTCCTCACCGACGAGGCGATCAGCGAAGACCGCGTCGGCATCGCCGGCGTGCTCGCGGTGGCCGCCGTCCACACGCATCTCGTCCGTCGCGGCCTGCGCTCCTACGCGTCGATCAACGTGCGGACCGCGGAATGCCTCGACACGCATTATTATGCGGTGCTGATCGGCGTCGGTGCGACCACCGTGAACGCGTATCTCGCCGAGGCCGCGATCGTCGATCGCCAGTCGCGCGGGCTGTTCGGCGAGCTCGACCTCGCCGAATGCCTGCGTCGCCACCGCGTCGCGGTCGAGGAGGGGCTGCTCAAGATCATGTCCAAAATGGGCATCGCGGTGATCTCGTCCTACCGCGGCGGCTACAATTTCGAAGCGGTCGGCCTATCGCGCAGCCTGGTCAACGACCTGTTCCCCGGCATGCCCGCCAAGATCAGCGGCGAGGGCTACAAGTCGCTCCACGTCAACGCGACCGACCGCCACGAAGCGGCGTTCGATCCGGCCGTGGCGACGCTGCCGATCGGCGGCTTCTATCGCCAGCGCCACACCGGCGAGACGCACGCCTATTCGGCGCAGCTGATGCATCTGCTCCAGACCGCGGTCGCGACCGACAGCTATACGAGCTACCTGCAATTCTCGCGCGGCGTGTCCGACCTGCCGCCGGTGTACCTGCGCGACCTGCTCCAGTTCAACTTCCCCGCGGAAGGCGTTCCGGTCGACCAGGTCGAGGCGATCACCGAGATCCGCAAGCGCTTCGTGACGCCGGGCATGTCGCTCGGCGCGCTGAGCCCGGAGGCGCACGAGACGCTCGCGATCGCGATGAACCGGATCGGCGCGAAGGCGGTGTCGGGCGAGGGCGGCGAGGATAAAGCGCGCTTCGTGCCGTACGCGAACGGCGACAATGCCAACTCGACGATCAAGCAGATCGCGAGCGGGCGGTTCGGCGTCACCGCCGAATATCTGAACGCGTGCGAGGAGATCGAGGTCAAGGTCGCACAGGGCGCCAAGCCCGGCGAGGGCGGCCAGCTGCCCGGCTTCAAGGTGACCGAGTTCATCGCCAAGCTGCGCCATGCGACGCCCGGCGTGACGCTGATCTCGCCGCCGCCGCACCACGACATCTACTCGATCGAAGATCTGGCGCAGCTGATCTACGACCTGAAGCAGATCAACCCACGCGCGCGCGTCTGCGTGAAGCTCGTCTCGTCGGCGGGGATTGGCACGGTCGCGGCGGGGGTGGCGAAGGCGCATGCCGATGTGATCCTGATCGCGGGGCATGTTGGTGGCACCGGTGCGTCGCCACAGACCTCGATCAAATATGCCGGCACGCCGTGGGAGATGGGGCTGTCGGAGGTCAACCAGGTGCTGACGCTCAACGGCCTGCGCGGTCGCGTGCGGCTGCGCACCGACGGTGGGCTTAAGACCGGGCGCGACATCGTGATCGCGGCGATCCTTGGTGCCGAGGAATACGGCATCGGCACGCTGAGCCTCGTCGCGATGGGCTGCATCATGGTGCGCCAGTGCCATTCGAACACGTGTCCGGTCGGGATCTGCACGCAGAACGACGCGCTGCGGCAGAAGTTCGTGGGGACGCCCGAGAAGGTGATCAACCTGATGACCTTCATCGCCGAGGAGGTGCGCGACATCCTGGCGCGGCTGGGCGTGAAGAGCCTCGACGACGTGATCGGCCGCACCGAACTGCTGCGCCAGGTGAGCCGCGGGGCGGAGCATCTCGACGATCTCGATCTCAACCCGATCCTGGCGAAGGTCGATGCCGACGATTCGCAGCGGCGGTTCTCGCTGTCGACCTGGCGCAACGCGGTGCCCGACAGCCTGGATGCGCAGATCATCAAGGATGCCGCCGCGGTGTTCTCGCGCGGCGAGAAGATGCAGCTGACCTATTCGGTGCGCAATACGCACCGCGCGGTGGGAACTCGGCTGTCGAGCGAGATCACACGGAAGTTCGGAATGTCGACGCTCGCCGACGATCACGTCACGATCCGGTTGCGCGGCTCCGCGGGCCAGTCGCTCGGTGCGTTCCTGTGCAAGGGGATCACGCTCGAGGTGTTCGGTGACTCGAACGACTATGTCGGCAAGGGTCTGTCGGGCGGCACGATCATCGTCCGGCCCGCGGTGAGTTCGCCGCTGGCCAGCCAGGACAACACGATCATCGGCAACACCGTGCTCTACGGCGCGACAAGCGGTCGGCTGTTCGCGGCGGGGCAGGCGGGCGAGCGGTTCGCGGTGCGCAATTCGGGCGCGATGGTCGTCGTCGAGGGCTGCGGTGCGAACGGGTGCGAATATATGACCGGCGGCATCGCGGTGGTGTTGGGCAAGGTCGGCGCGAATTTCGGCGCGGGGATGACCGGCGGGATGGCGTTCATCTACGATCCCGACGGCACGTTCGAAACGCGGGCGAACCCGGAGAACATCACCTGGGACCGGGTGCGGTCGCTCCACTGGGCCGACGTGCTGCTCGACCTCGTGCGCGACCATGCTGATACGACCGACAGCGAATGGTCGAAGGGCCTGCTCGAGGACTGGGACCGCGTGGCGCCGTATTTCTGGCAGATCGTGCCGAAGGAAATGCTGACGCGGCTAAGCCATCCGCTCGACGACAGCGCGGAGTTGGTCGCGGCGGAGTAAGCCAAACCCACACACCACCCCGGCAAAGGCCAGGGCCCAATTGGCAAGGCCACAGTTGCGGAGCGCTATCCTCCGGTAGCGACGTCCCCCAATTGGGCCCCGGCCTTCGCCGGGGGGAGTAGGAGGGGTCCCGCGGAGACGCGGAGGCGCGGAGCTAGATACTGCCTCTCTTTTCCCGTGATCGGTTCTGAAAGAGCTTCGCGTGCTGCGAACGCACCACCTCCGCGTCTCCGCGCCTCCGCGTGAACCAAATCTTCTTACCCACCGCCCAACCGGCGCTAGTGACACACCCGCCCCCCACCGCCTAAACGATAGGCATGTGGCAGCTTTATCAATTCCCCCTGTGTCCCTTCTCGCGAAAGGTGCGCCTGCTGCTGGGCGAGAAGGGGGTCGGCTACGAACTCGTCCGCGAATCGCCGTGGGAACGCCGCGACGAGTTCATGGACATGAACCCCGCCGGCCAGACTCCGGTGATGGTCGACGCGTCGCGCGGCGTCGCGCCGCTGATCGATTCGATGGCGATCTGCGAATTCTTCGAGGAAACCGTCGAGAAGGCGGCGATGATCAACGGTACCGCGACCAATCGCGCGGAGATCCGCCGTCTGGTCACGTGGTTCGATACGCATTTCTATCGCGACGTGACCGGCCCGCTGCTCCACGAGCGGATGGTCAAGCGGCTCGCGCACCGCGCCGCGCCCGACGCAAAGGGCCTGCGCGAGGCGATGAAGGCCGCGGTCGGGCATCTCGATTATATGGATTATCTGCTCGATCACCGGAACTGGCTCGGTGGCGCGACGATGAGCCTCGCCGATCTGGCGGCGGCGGCGCAGATTTCGGTCACCGACTATCTCGGTGGGATCGACTGGAAGGGCCACGACCAGACCGCGCGCTGGTATCGCGGGTTCAAGAGCCGCCCGAGCTTCCGCCCGCTGCTGTCCGAACGGATGGAGCTGATCTCGCCGCCGGCGCATTACGACAACGTGGATTTCTGAGATGCCCACCGCTGAAATCGCCTTCCCCGACTTCGAGAAGGTCGACATCCGCGTCGGCACGATCGTCGAAGCCGAACCCTTTCCCGAGGCGCGCAAACCCGCCTTCAAGCTGCGGATCGATTTCGGCGACGCGATCGGCGTGAAGCGCTCGTCCGCGCAGATCACCGAGCATTATACGCCCGAGACATTGGTCGGTCGCCAGGTCGCGGCGGTGGTCAACTTCCCGCCGCGCCAGATCGGCCCGGTGCGCTCCGAGGTCCTGACGCTCGGCTTCCCCGACGCCGACGGCAAGGTGGTCCTGATCTCGCCGAGCGTGCCGGTCCCGAACGGCGGCAGATTATTCTAAAGGTTTATCCTCCCCTTTGCGGGGGAGGATAAGCCAGGCGCCTCTTACTGGCGCAGGTCGTTCTGCGTGATCGGGACGATCTTCACCTCGACGCGACGGTTTGCCGCGCGGCCGGCATCGGTGTCGTTCGATGCGATCGGCTGCGTCTTGCCGTAGCCGCGCGTGCCGATGCGGGCCGCCTGCACCCCGTGGCCCGACAGATAATCCGCGACAGAGCGTGCGCGGCGCTCCGACAGAGCCTGGTTATACTGGTCGCTGCCGGTCGAATCGGTGTGGCCGTACACGTCGACATAGGTCTGGTTGTACTGAGACAGCGTATCCGCGACCTGATCGAGCGTCCGCTGGAACTGCGGCTGCACGTTGGCACTGTCATAGGCGAAGGTGATGCCCGACGGGATGTTGAGCACCAGATCGTCGCCTTGGCGGATCACCTGCACGTCGGTGCCGGCGGTGCGTGCGCGCAGATCGCGCTCCTGCTTGTCCATGTACGCGCCGACGCCTGCCCCGGCGAGGCCGCCAATGCCCGCGCCCAACAGCTTTTCGGTACGATCATGGCGTCCGCCGACCACGTCGCCGAGCAGATAGCCACCAAGCGCACCGCCGATGCCGCCAAGCGCGGTCTTCGAAATCGTCTGGCGACCCGTCTCTGGATCGGTGGTGCACCCGCTGGTGGCGATCAGTGCGGCGAGTGCTGCGCCCGCGAACATCTTGGTTTTCATAGATAATCTCCCTGAGACACGACAAGTGACGGCTTCATGCCCGATACGGCCGATAACCCGGTGTCGCGACGATTGTTCCGCCTGCGCACTGAACCGAGCATGACCATAGTTCGCGTCCCCCTGTCGAGTATCCGCGACTCCCCGTGCAAGGGCGGTTGTGCGAACCGGCGTTGTCCTGCAAAGAGGCGCAGAGCCAATGGCACCGCTTCCCCCCTTCCCCTGGATCGACGTTGCGATCATCCTCGCGCTGGTCGCGTTGAACGGCGTATTCGCGATGAGCGAACTCGCGATCGTCTCCGCACGCAAGGCCCGGCTCGAGGCGATGGCGCGCGCTGGCAAGAAGGGTGCGCGCGCCGCGCTCGTGCTCGCCGCCGACCCCGGCAAGTTCCTGTCGACCGTCCAGATCGGCATCACGCTGATCGGCATCCTCGCCGGCGCCTATTCGGGATCGAGCCTGGG
The DNA here is from genome assembly GCF_003050705.1 of Sphingomonas aurantiaca. Taxonomy (GTDB): domain Bacteria; phylum Pseudomonadota; class Alphaproteobacteria; order Sphingomonadales; family Sphingomonadaceae; genus Sphingomonas; species Sphingomonas aurantiaca. Next base: position 318,266 of record NZ_QAOG01000001.1, read on the forward strand.
CATGCCGACTGCGGCGCGGTTGCAGGCGCTTGGCCTGTCCGCCTCGACCGCCGAGACCGCCGGGTTCGCGATCGTCATCGGCCTCACGACCTATGCATCGCTGATCATCGGCGAGCTGGTCCCCAAGCAGTTCGCGTTGCGCGCGCCAGAGGCGATCGCCTCGTTCATGGCGCCGGTGATGCGCTGGCTCGCGATCGGTACCGCGCCGATCGTGTGGGTGCTCGATTCGACCAGCGCGCTGATCTTCCGCCTGCTCCGCCTCAACCGCGAATCAGAGGAGCACGTCACCGCCGAGGAACTTCACCTGATCGTCGCCGAGGCTTCGAAGTCGGGTATCATCGAGGAGCATGAACGCTCGATCATCTCGGGCGTCGTGCGGCTAGCTGATCGCCCGGTCCGCGAGGTGATGACGCCGCGGACCGACATCGACTGGCTCGACTGCAACTGGGGCCCCGACGAGATCCGCGAGACGTTGCTCGCCTCGCAGCATACGCGGCTGCCGGTCGGCGATGGTTCGATCGACGCGGTCAAGGGCGTCGTCCAGGCGCGCGACATCGCCGCCGCGCTGTTCCGTGGCGATCCGCTCGACCTGCGCGCGCTGATGCGCAAGGCGCCGGTGGTAATCGACCAGATCGACGCGATGGACGCGCTGCTCGCGCTGCGGGAGGCCGAGGTGCCGATGGCGCTGATCCATGACGAATATGGGCATTTCGAGGGAATTGTGACGCCTGCCGACCTGCTCGCGGCGATCGCCGGCGAGTTCAAGTCGGACGCTGACCCCGACGACGCGCCCTCCGTCGTGGTGCGCGACGACGGGTCGCTGCTAGTGGCCGGCACGATGGCGGCGGATTCGCTCGCGGACCGGCTCGGCATCGACCTTCCCGAGGACCGCGACTACGCGACCGTCGCGGGACTCGCGCTGTCGGTCTTCCGCCACCTGCCAGGCGAGGGCGAAAGCTTTGTCGAGCAGGGCTGGAAGTTCGAAATCGTCGATCTCGATGGCCGCCGGATCGACAAGCTGCTGGTCAGCGAAGTCTGAGGCAGGCGTCTCCTGCGAAGGCAGGGGACGGGGCGGCGCAAGCGCCCACAACTCACACGAGCGCGAACGGCGACCGACCGGATTGGTGCCTTGACGCTCCTTTAGTCGGCCGTTGCGGGCACCGTGGCGGAGTTCTCGGTCGCCGGCGCATTGACCACAGGCGCCTCGGCTGCGGGGGTGCCCATAGCAGGGGTCTCTGGAACCGCCCGCGCACCCGGTTCCAGATCCTTCGGCACGAACGGCACGACGCTGGGCGGCGGCCCCGACATGCCCGCGGGATCGCCCTCGGCGCGGCCATGGAGATGGTCGATCTCCGCCTGGCGCCGGTTGAGATAGAAGGACCGGGTCGCCGCATAGGGATCGGGCGAATTGTCGTGCAGGTCCTTGAGTGTCTGGTCGAACTCGGACCGGTGGTCGAGCGCGCCGAGGATCCCTGCCGGGATCGTGTAGGTCGCGCTGGTAAATGGCTTGCCGATGCCGACCGGCAGGATCAGCCGATCGATCGCACCGCCGAACAGGTCGCGGATCGTGGTCGGGCCGACCAGCGGCAGGAACAGGAACGCGCCGTTCTTGACGCCGTAATAGCCCAGCGTGTTGGCAAACCCGTTCGAGCGGCGTGGCAGGTGGAACGGCTTGCGCTTGGCGATGTCGATCACGCCGACCGCGCCGATCGTGGAATTGATCGCGAACCGGCCGACCGTTTCTGCCGCCTTGCCCGGCTTGAACTGCAGCAGGAAGTTCAGGAAGACGATCGGCTCGCGCAGATTATAGAGGAAATTGTGGATGCCGCGCCGGATCGGGCTCGGCACGGTCTTCTTGTAGGTTCGCGCGACCGGGCCGATCACCGCGTCGTCGACCTTCTGCGTCACCGCAAACGACTCGGCATTGACGGCGCGCAGCGGATCGCCTGCGGTTTCCTTGCGTCCGGTAACGACGATATCGCGTCCGGTCGTCGGCGTGTTCAGCGGCGCCGGACCGACCGGCGGGATCGTCTGGGTCGGAACCCCCTGCGGCTCGAACGTCACCGCAGGAAGCGACGCGACCAGCGCCAAGGGTGAAACCGCCATCGACAGCGGCATCAGTACCGGCAGCGAAGCGCTATCGGGAAAATCCCCGGCAAACGGCGACGGCGTCGCACCAAGCCATGCGACCGGCGCTGCCGGTCCATGCACCGGCGTTGCGGTCAGCAGCATCGCGCTCATCATTGCCAGCATGTGCACTCATCACCCTGTCTAATGCCGGCCTCATACTTCGAGGTCCGCCGCCGCGTGGCATGCCCGTCGCCGCGAGCCCAGCATAGAGCCAATCGACATCCGTCGCGCATGACAACTGCCAAAGGTCGCCGGGGCTTACAGCTTCCCGAAGATCGCCTCGAAGCCGGCCTTGTCGCCGGCCGCGAGCAGGCGCGCCTGTTCGACCCAGCGATCGCGACCCATCCGCCCGGTGAAATTGCCAAGTTGTGCATCGATCGACTGCGCCTCGCTTTCGGACAAAGCGGCCATCTGGCCGACCGTCGTGACGCCGAGCGCGCCGAGTTGCGTGGCGACCTTGGGGCCGAGCCCCTTCAGCTGCGTGACCGGGCCATCGGCAAAGGCAGGTGCCGATACGGGGGTGGCAATCTTCGCAGGCGGCGCCGTGATTTCGGCGTGCGGCTGGGCAGTCGGAATGGTGGTCGGGCTGAGATCTGCCGGCAAGATCGGCGTCGTCGATTCGTCGGCGACCCGCGGTGGTGTTGGTGTGGCCTCAACAGGGGACGCGCGCTCGATCGGTGGCGGCGGTGATGCCGGCGCTGGAGCAACCGTCAGTGTCTGGGTCTGGGTCTGCTCGGCCTTGCGCTGCTCGACTGGTGTGGGGGCCGGGATTGTAGCACGCTGATCGTCCGAGTCGACGGGCGCGGGGGGGACGCCGGCTTCCTCGGCATTGGCGATCACGTCGCGCGACGCCTTCACCCTGCTGCGTTTCGCCTTGATGCCCCAGAGCAGCCCGATCACGACCAGGATGGCCACCACGGCGATGATCGTGAAGTGGATCGCGGTCAGCGTCGCAATGCCGTCGGGCAGCAGGCTGAGGCCCGAGGCGGAAGTCGCGGAAGTTTCGTTCATTCTCTATCAGTAGCGCTGCGCGAGAAATGCGGCGAGAGCTAAATCGGGGGCCTCGTCGCGATAGAACGCGGCACGATCGGCTGACGGGCGGGCCGCGTCAGGACGCGCGCGCAATCTCGCGCCAGCCGATGTCGCGCCGATAGAAGCCTTCCGCGAAATCGATCGCGTCGACGCCGCGATAGGCGTTGGCCTGCGCCGCCGCCACGTCATCGCCGGTGGCGGTCACCGCCAGAACGCGACCGCCTGACGCGACCAGCCCGCCATCCTCGAACCGGGTGCCGGCGTGAAACACCGTGGCGCCAGCGGCCCGCGCCGAATCGAGGCCGATGATCGACCCACCCGCCTTGGGCGTCCCCGGATAGCCATCGGCCGCCATCACCACCGTCAAGGCGGTCTCATCGCTAAACGTCGCCGCGGGCATCTCGCCGAGCCGTCCCTCGGCCACCGCCAGCATCGTCGCAAGCAGATCGCCCTGAAAACGCATCACTAACACCTGCGTTTCTGGGTCGCCGAATCGCGCATTATATTCGATCAGCTTGGGGCCCTGCGGCGTAAGCATCAGCCCGGCATAGAGCACGCCGCTGAATGGCATGCCGTCTGCGGCCATCGCCGCCACGGTCGGCGCGACGATTTCGTCGATGGCGCGCTGTTCGAGCGCGGGCGTCAGGACTAGGGCGGGGCTGTATGCGCCCATGCCGCCGGTGTTCGGGCCGGTATCGCCTTCGCCGACGCGCTTGTGATCCTGCGCGGAGCCGAACGGCATCAGCGACACGCCATCGGTCAGGACAAAGAGGCTGGCCTCCTCGCCTTCCAGGAATTCCTCGATCACCGCCTCGGCTTCCCCGTCGGCGAACAGCGCATCGAGCGCCGCATCGGCTTCGGCCGCACTGAACGCGATGACGACGCCCTTGCCCGCCGCCAGCCCGTCCGCCTTGATGACGACCGGCAGCGAAAACGTGCGGGCGAGCGCGGTTTCAGCCTCTGCGCGACTCTTCACCCGGACATAGCCTGCGGTCGGAATCCCCGCGCGCTGACACAGATCCTTGGTGAAGCCCTTCGAGCCCTCCAGCTGCGCCGCAGCCCTGGAGGGCCCGAACACGGCAATGTCCGCGGCGCGCAATGTGTCGGCCAGCCCGTCGACCAGCGGCGCCTCAGGCCCGATCACGACCAGCCCGATCGCATGCTCGCGCACGAACGCGGTGACGGCGGCGTGATCCGTCGCATCCAGCGGGACGAGCGTCGCGAGTTGCGCGATCCCGGGGTTGCCCGGCGCGGCATACAGCGTATCGAGGCCGCGAGATTGCACCAGCTTCCACGCGAGCGCATGTTCGCGCCCCCCCGAGCCCAGCAGCAGGACGTTCATGCCCGATCCCTTTTCCGATGACGTGTCGAGTGACATGGGGCGGCTGGTAGCCGAGCCGGTCGCCGGCGACAACGCACTCGCCATGTCGGTCGGCGAACTCGCGTTCAAGCTGAAGCGGATGGTCGAGGGCGAATTCGGTCATGTCCGCCTGCGCGGCGAGATATCCGGCTGGAAACGCGTCGCCTCGGGGCATTGCTACATGTCGCTCAAGGACGACCAGGCAGTCATCGACGGCGTCATCTGGAAGGGCAATGCGTCGAGCCTCGCCTTCGTGCCGCAGGACGGCATCGAGGTGATTGCGACTGGTAAGCTCACCACCTATCCCGGCCGCTCGAAATATCAGATCGTCATCGAGCGGATGGAGCTGGCCGGCGCGGGCGCGCTGATGGCGCTGCTCGAGAAGCTCAAGGCGAAGCTCAGCGGCGAGGGGCTGTTCGACCGGGCGCGCAAGCAGCCGCTGCCGTTCATGCCGCGCGTGATCGGGGTCGTGACGTCGGGCACCGGCGCGGTGATCCGCGACATCCTCCACCGCCTGGAGGATCGCTGCCCGACGCACGTCATCGTCTGGCCGGTCAAGGTGCAGGGCGAGGGCTCCGCCGCGGAGATCGCCGCCGCGGTCGGCGGGTTCGACGCGATCGTCCCCGGCGGTCCGGTACCGCGCCCCGATCTCGTCATCGTCGCGCGCGGCGGCGGCTCGGTCGAGGATCTGTGGTCGTTCAACGAAGAGGTCGTGGTGCGTGCGGTCGCCGCCTGCACGATCCCGATCATTTCCGCGGTGGGCCACGAGACCGACACGACGCTGTGCGACTTCGCTGCCGACCTGCGTGCGCCGACGCCGACCGCGGCGGCCGAAATCGCGGTGCCGGTGCTTGCCGACCTGCGGCTGACGATCGACAGCCACCGCAATCGGACCGAACGCTGCGCCCGCCGCCATGTCGAGCGCGGTCGCGAGCGGCTCGACGCGCTGGCGCGGTTGCTGCCGAAGCGTGATCAGTTGCTCGGGCCGCAGCGCGAGCGCGCCGACGATTTCGGCCAGCGGCTCGATCGCGGGCTGGAGCGGCGTTTGACCATGGCACGCGCCAACCTCGATCGATCGGGAGCGGCACTCCGTCCGGCCACGCTCGATCGCAAGCTCGAGGCGAAACGCGCGCAGCTCAACGCGACGTGGCGGCTCGTCCAGTCGCTCAACCCCGACACGATCCTCGAACGTGGCTATGCCCGCGTCACCGTCCGCCCCGGTGGCGAAACGCTCGCCTCGGCCAAGTCGGCACAAGCGGCAGGCGCACTGACCCTTCACTTCCGCGATGGCGTCGTGGAGGTGGTGACGGATGCCGGCCTTGAGCGACCCGCCGCCAAAACCTATGCTGCCCCCAAGGCAAAGCCCGCGCCGGACGCCGCGGCCCGCCAGCCCACCCTTCTATAGAAGAGCCCGATCATGCTGATGTCCAACTCCGACCGCGCCGCTCGCCTCCATTATATGGCCAATGGTTTCCGCGTGCTCAGCCCGGGCGACCATGTCGCCTGCGCGGCGACCGGTCACCGCATCGCGCTCGAGGACCTACGCTACTGGAGCGTCGCGCGGCAGGAGGCCTATGCCACCGCCGCCGCCGCGAGCGAAGCGATGGCGCCACGATGATCCGGGCGGCGGTGCTCGCGCTGTTGGTCGCAACCAGCGCAACCGCCCAGCAAGCGCCGCCCCCGACCACCGCAAGCGCATCCGCATTACGCTGGACCGGCACGCTGAGCCAGGGCGGGTTGATCCTGGGTACGGCCCCCACCGGTACGCGCGCCCTCACGCTCGATGGCAAACCGATCGCGTTGTCGCCCGATGGCCGCTTCCTTGCCGGCTTCGACCGTGACGCCGGCCCGCAGGCGGTCCTCGCGGCGACATTGGTCGATGGCCGCATCGTCACGCAGCCGCTGACGATCGCGCTCCGGGCCTGGCGCATCGAGCGCCTGAACACGCTGCCGAAATTTCCCGCGCCCGACCCGGTCTTCGCCAGGCTGCGTCCGCCCGAACTCGCGCAGATCGTCGCCGCCCGCGCCCGCAACTCCGACGCGCAAGGCTGGCGACAAGCCTTCGCCTGGCCCGCCACCGGTCGCATCTCCGGGCTGTTCGGGGCGCAGCGCATCTACAAGGGCGAGCCCGGCAGCTATCATTCGGGAGCCGACATCGCCAAGCCGACCGGCGCGATCGTCACGGCGCCCGCCGACGGCGTCGTGATCCTGGCAGCCGATCACCCCTTCACGCTGGAGGGCAACCTGCTGATGCTCGACCACGGCATGGGGCTGAACAGCGCGTTCCTGCATCTGTCGCGGATCGACGTGAAGGTCGGCGATCACGTGACGCAGGGGCAGCCGATCGGTGCGGTCGGCATGACCGGCAGGGCGACTGGCCCGCATCTCCACTGGAGCCTGCGCTGGAACGACGCGAAGCTCGATCCGATGCTGGTGGCGGACGCGGTGCGGTAACCGCTCTGCCTGATTTTGTTACAACGTGGCGGTCGAGTGATTAAAAACAACGCATTCGTTGCCGCAGCAACCAGCGTTTGTGTCATTTCGGACACTATTTCTGTCCAAACCGCGCAACGTGACATGACGGATCTTTACACGAGAATGCCGTGGCTTCATCCCTGTGTCATATCTTCGGCACTCGTTTGACGATGGCCGAAGTGAATTCCGCAGTTGATCGTCAAAGCGGCAATTGCGGGCTGAAAAGGGGAATTCGCTTGGTTACCACGTCTCGTTTCACGTCCAGAGCTTTGCTGCTTGCCGCCGCGACGCCGCTGGCACTCGTCCTGTCCATGGCGCCCGGTTATGCGCAGGATGCGGCGCCAGCCGCCGGGTCGCCGGCTACCGCCGCCCCGCAGACGCCCGCTTCCGCAGATGAATCCGGGCAGGATATTGTCGTTACCGGTTCGATCATCCGCGGCACCGATCTCGGGATCTCGCCGACTACCACGCTGACCACCGAGAACCTCGACGCACGCGGTATCACCACTGTTCAGGCGGGCATCCAGGCTCTGTCGTCGAACAATGGTCCTGCGCTGACCAACTCGTTCACCGCAAACGGTGCTTTCGCAGCCGGCGCCTCGTCTGTCTCGCTGCGTGGCCTGTCGACCAACTCAACGCTCGTGCTGTTCGACGGCCTGCGCGCTGCCTATTATCCGCTGTCGGATGACGGTTCGCGTAACTTTGTCGATCTGAACACCATCCCCGACGACGTCGTCGAGCGTATCGACGTTTTGCGCGACGGTGCCTCGTCGAGCTACGGCGCCGACGCGATCGCCGGCGTGGTCAACGTGATCACCAAGCGCAAGTTCACCGGCATTTCCGGTCGCGCCGAAGCTGGGATCTCGCAGGATGGCGTCAACGCCAACCAGCGCCTCACGCTGACCGCTGGCACCGGCGATCTCGATGAGAAGGGCTACAACGCCTATATCAGCGGTTTCTATTACCGTACCGAAGGCGTGTACCAGCGCGACCTGCCCGCTCCGTTCAATTCGGATAACCTGACCGGTCTTTGCAGCAGCCGTACCGGCAGCCAGCAGTGCGGCCCGAACAATATCTCGAACGCTATTCAGCCAGATGGCACCCTCAACGGCTTCGCCATTGGCACGGCGAACTACTATGTTCGTCCCGCGAACGCTGCGAACACGGTGTCGACCGGCCGCTACCAGTTGCTCAACCCGGCTGCAGGCTGCCTCAACGGCACGCCGTACAATCCGACGGCTGCGCAGTTAGCTGCAAACGTAACGGCGCCGACCACGGTCTGCCAGGTCGACAACACCAACAAGTACGACATGGTGACGCCGAACAACGAGCGCTTCGGCGGTTCGGCACGCTTCACGGCGAAGGTAGGCGACAATTCGGAAGCGTACCTGATGGTAAACTTCCAGCAGTCGTCGAGCAACTACACGGGTCGTCCTGCCGTTATCCGCGGCAATGCGCCTGCCGGTATCCTCTTCCCGCAGTTCTCGACCTCGCAGGCTGCAACGCCTGCGCTCGCAGCCGGCTCGAGCATCCTGGCACTGCCGGTCTATGTCTGCGCTGCTCGCGTGAACTGCACCGCAGCCAACGGCACGCTTAACCCCAACAATCCGTTCGCAGCACAGAATCAGGTCGCTCGCCTCGTCGGTGCGCTGCCGGACACTGTGACGCAGAACGCGACACGCAGCCGCGTGTATCGTGCGGCCTTCGGCATGAAGGGCACCGTGCTCGACGATGTCGAATACGACTTCAACGCGACCGCGATGCATACCGACCTGCGTATCAAGACCAACGGCTATGTGTACATTCAGCATCTGCTCGACGTCATTGCCGACGGCAGCTACAACTTCGTCAACCCGGGTCTCAACACCCAGGCGGTGCGCGACTATCTGTCGCCTGAGAACATCACCGACACGACGTCGGATCTCTACCAGGCACAGCTGACGTTGCAGAAGTCGCTGGCCACGCTGCCCGGCGGCGACCTTCGCCTCGCGGTCGGTGGGTCGATCTTCTACGAAGCCGTCGATGCACCCAGCGCCAACGACGATTACAACGGCGCGACGCAGCGTTACTTCACGCTGAACGCGTTCGGCACCAAGGGTAATCGCACGGTCAGCTCGGCATTTGCCGAAATCAACGCGCCGATCCTGAGTGTGCTCACGCTCAACGGTTCGGGCCGCTACGATCATTACTCGACCGGCCAGAGCAACTTCTCGCCGAAGGTCGGCGCGATCTTCACGCCGGTCAGGGAGGTCACCGTCCGTGGTACCTATTCGCGCGGCTTCCGTATCCCGAGCTTCGGGGAGGCGAACGCGCTGCCGACGACGGGCTATGTGACGCAGTCGGTCAACGCGATCCCAAACGCGTTCCTCGCTCAGTACGGTGCTGGTTGTTCGCAGGCGACGCCAAACGGCTGCCCCGCGTACATCACGGCCTATTCGATCGGTCAGACGACGCTGGCATCGCCCAACCTGAAGCCTGAAAAGTCGCGCAGCTTCACCGGTGGCGTGAAGTTTGATCCGGTTCGCAACGTGTCGTTCACGGTCGATTACTACAACATCAAGAAGACTGGTGCGATCACGACCGCGAACAACGCCCCGGCGATCGCGGCCTATTATGCCGGGCAGGCCATCCCGACCGGGTTCGAGGTCATTGCCGACGCGGTTGACGTCAACAACCCGAACGCACGGCCGAAGATCGCATTCGTCCGCTCGCAGCTGATCAATGCCGACACGATCAATTCGTCGGGCATCGATTTCGGTATCAACGGTGCGTACGACTTCGGTCCGGTCAAGTGGACGTCCAACCTTAACGCCAGCTACATTCTCGAGCTGAGCACGACGGTCGACGGCGTGAAGCAGCGCTACGAAGGCACACTCGGCAACTTCAACCTGACGGCAGGTTCGGGCACGTTCGAGTGGAAGGGCAACTGGCTCAACACCTTCGACTTCGGCGACTTCGCGCTGAGCACGACGGTGAACTACACGTCAGGTTACGACCTGTCCGCCACCGATCAGGGTGACGCGTATAAGGATTGCGGGCAGGCACAGGTGTACACCGACTGCCACGTGAAGAAGTACATCACGGTCGATGCGAACGTGAACTTCAAGGTTACCGACCAGTTCAGCTTCTACGTCAACGCGCTGAACATCCTCAACGATCTGCCGCCGGTCGATACGGTCACCTATGGGGCCTATCTGTACAACGCCATCCAGGGCGGCGATGGCATCTTCGGTCGTCAGTTCCGCGCAGGCGCGAAGTTCAAGTTCTAAGCCTTAGTCACCTGCAAAAACGAGGGGCGGTTCTGAAAGGAGCCGCCCCCTTTTTGTTTGTGGAATCGACGGGCTCGCGTTGCCGTTAGGCGACTGCCAGGACCAGCTTGCCGTCGCCTTCGTCGACCCGGACGGTCGAGCCGTCCTTTACCTCGCCGCGCAGGATCATGTCGGCGAGCGGGTCTTGCAGATAGCGCTGGACCGCGCGCTTGAGCGGCCTTGCGCCGTAGACGGGGTCGTAGCCGACGCGGCCGAGCCACGCGCGTGCGGCTTCGGTGAGGTCGAGCGTGATCTTTCGGTCCGCGAGCAGCTTGTCGACGCGCGACACCTGGATGTCGACGATCGGCGCCATGTGCGACTGGCCGAGGCGGTGGAACAGGATCACCTCATCGAGACGATTGAGAAATTCCGGGCGGAAGTGCGACCGGACGATCTCCATCACCTGCGGCTCGACCGACGATACGTCGTCGCCCTCGGCCATGTTGGCGAGATACTGGCTGCCGAGATTGCTTGTCAGGATGATCAGCGTGTTGCTGAAATCTACCGTCCGCCCCTGGCCGTCGGTCAGGCGGCCGTCGTCGAGCACCTGCAACAGCACGTTAAACACGTCGCCATGCGCCTTCTCGACCTCGTCGAACAGAATCACCTGATACGGCCGCCGGCGGACCGCCTCGGTCAGCACGCCGCCCTCCTCATAGCCGACATAGCCGGGAGGCGCGCCGATCAGCCGTGCGACCGCGTGCTTTTCCATGAACTCGCTCATGTCGATGCGGACCATCGCCGACGGATCGTCGAACAGGAACTCGGCGAGCGCCTTGGTCAGCTCGGTCTTGCCGACGCCCGTTGGCCCCAAGAACAGGAAGCTGCCCAAGGGACGGTTGGGATCCTGTAGCCCCGCACGCGCACGACGGACCGCGGTCGAGACGGCCTTCACCGCATGCGCCTGGCCGATGACGCGTTTACCGATCGTCGCTTCCATCGCGAGCAGCTTGTCGCGCTCGCCTTGGAGCATCCGCTCGACCGGGATGCCCGTCCAGCGGCTGACGACGCCGGCGATGTCGTCCGCGGTGACCTCCTCGCGCAGCATCGCGCCCTTGGTCGCGCCCGCCGCCTCGTCGAGCTGGCGTTGCAGGCCGGGGATCGTGCCGTAGGAGAGCTCGCCCGCCTTTGCGAGATCGCCCGAGCGCTGCGCCTGATCGAGTTCGAGCCGCGCGGCGTCGAGCTGTTCCTTCAGCCGTGCCTCGGCATTGATCTTGTCCTTCTCGCCCTTCCAGCGTGTCGTCAGCTCGGCGGACTGCTCCTCAAGATTGACGAGATCGCCCTCGAGCGTGTCGAGCCGGTCGACCGACGCGTCGTCGGTCTCGCGCTTTAAAGCCTCGCGCTCGATTTTCAGCTGGATGATGCGGCGGTCGAGATTTTCGATCGCTTCGGGCTTCGATTCGACCTCCATACGGATCCGGCTCGCAGCCTCGTCCATCAGGTCGATCGCCTTGTCGGGGAGGAAGCGGTCGGTGATGTAGCGGTTGGACAGCGTCGAGGCAGCGACGATCGCGCCGTCGGTGATCCGGACGCCGTGGTGGAGCTCGTATTTCTCCTTGAGGCCGCGGAGGATCGAAATCGTGTCCTCGACCGTCGGTTCGCCGACCATGACCGGCTGGAACCGGCGCTGGAGGGCGGGATCCTTTTCGACATATTTCCGGTATTCGTCGAGCGTGGTCGCGCCGACGCAGTGGAGCTCGCCGCGCGCAAGGGCTGGCTTGAGCAGGTTGCCCGCGTCCATCGCGCCTTCGGATTTGCCCGCGCCGATCAGCTGATGCATCTCGTCGATGAACAGGATGACGTCGCCCTCGGCGGCCTTGACCTCGTCGAGCACGCCCTTCAGCCGCTCCTCGAACTCGCCGCGATACTTTGCGCCCGCGATCAGGCTGCCCATGTCGAGCGACATGAGACGGCGGTCCTTGAGCGTGTCGGGGACGTCGCCATTGGCGATGCGCAGCGCCAACCCCTCGGCGATCGCGGTCTTGCCGACGCCGGGTTCGCCGATCAGCGCGGGGTTGTTCTTGGTGCGGCGCGCGAGGATCTGGATCGTGCGGCGGATCTCCTCGTCGCGGCCGATCACGGGGTCGAGCTTGCCGTCGCGTGCCGCCTGGGTCAGGTCGCGCGCGAATTTCTTGAGTGCGTCATAGCGGTCCTCGGCGCCCGCGGTGTCGGCGGTGCGGCCCTGGCGGACGGTGTTGATCGCGGTGTTGAGCTCTTCGGGGGTGACGCCGCCGGCCTTCAGCGCCTTGCCCGCGGCGGTGTTGAGCGACAGAGCGAGCGCGACGAGCAGCCGTTCGACGGTGACGAAGCTGTCGCCCGCCTTGGTCGCGATCTGTTCGGCCTGGTCGAGCACGCGCACCGCGTCGTTGTCGATGCCCGGCGTGGTCTGCGCGCCCGAGCCCGAGACGACGGGAATCTTGGCGAGTGCTAGATCGGTTTCCGACGTCGCGCGCTTGGCGTCGCCGCCTGCCGCCTTGATCAGCCCGGCGGCCATGCCCTGCTCGTCTTCGAGCAGCGCCTTCAGCAGATGCTCGGGGGCGATCCGCTGGTGGTTCATACGGATCGCGACGGTCTGCGCGGACTGGAGAAAGCCTTTCGCGCGGTCGGTGAATTTGTCGATGTTCATGACGAATCCCTGTGGATTTGCTCGGTGTTGCCCAAAAGATGGTGTTGTATTTGGGCAACACAAGAGGCGGCGCGGCTGCAGCATGGAGTGCCGGCGGCGAAGTTACAAATCTCGCGCACCGCAACCAGCGCAAGCCGTCGTCCGCGTAGCGCCTACTCGGGGTGGTGTCTGGTGGGGAGGTGGGTGCCCTCCGCATCGCGCTTTCATCAAAGCGTCCGATGCGGAGGCACAACCAAAAAACTGGTGCTGCCGGTGAGGATTGAACTCACGACCTCAGCCTTACCAAGGATGCGCTCTACCACTGAGCTACGGCAGCACTCGCTGGCATCGCTGCCGGCGGAGAGGGGCTAAGAGACGAGGGCGGGACGATTGTCAAGGCATCCCGCCAGGATGTAGGGCGGATTTATGGATGATCGGGATCGAAAGGCGGCAGAGAAGGCCGAACGCATGGCCGCCGCGCTGCGCGAGAACCTGCGACGCCGGAAGGCGCAGGCGCGGGCAGCGAGTGCCGCGCCTGCCACTGAGGACGAGCCGCTCAAGTAAGCGGTGCGCATTTGGCGGCGAGCCAGGCGCGATCCGCCTCGTCGGTCATTTCCGGGGTCAGGACCGCCAGCACCTTTGCGTGATAGTCGTCGACCCAGGCGCGCTCCTGCGGCGTCAGCAGCGAGGGCTCGATCAGCGTGCGTTCGATCGGGCAGAAGGTGAGCGTCTCGAAGCCCAGCATTTCCCGGTCGGCGCCCGGGATCGTGCGCGGTTCGATCAGGATCAGGTTCTCGATGCGGATGCCGTATTCGCCCGCCTTGTAATAGCCGGGTTCGTTGGACAGCATCATGCCGGCACGCAAAGGCTCCAGCGCCGCGCCGCCGGGATAGTTGGGCGCGGCGATACGCTGAGGCCCCTCATGGACCGCGAGATAGGCGCCGATGCCGTGGCCGGTGCCGTGCGCGAAATCGAGCCCGGCCTCCCATAGCGGTCGGCGCGCGAAGGCATCGATCTGCCCACCCATCGTGCCGTCGGGAAAGACCGCGGTGGCGATCGCGATGTGGCCCTTCAGGACGCGCGTGAAGCGGTCGCGCATTTCGGGCGTCGGTGCGCCGATCGGCATGACTCGGGTCACGTCGGTGGTGCCGTCGGCATATTGGCCGCCCGAATCGATCAGATAGAGTTGGCCCGGCTCGATCGGCGCGCTCGATTCCTCGGTGACGTGGTAGTGCGGGATCGCGCCGTGTGGACCGGTCGCGGAGATCGTGTCGAACGACGTGCCCTTGAGGACGCCGGTCTCTTCGCGGAACGCCAGCAGGCGTGCGGCGGCGCTCAGTTCGGTCTGTCCGCCCTTGATGCATTCGATCTCGACCCAGCGCAGGAACCGCGCGAGCGCCGCGCCGTCGCGCGCCGATGCCGCACGGTGGCCACCGATCTCGACCGGGTTCTTGATCGCCTTGGCGAGCACGACGGGATCGCGGAGCTGCAGTGTCCTGGCGCCACCCGCCTGCAACGCCTGCGTAATCGCGGCGACGGTGCGCTCGGGATCGGCGGCGACCCGCTTGCCCGCATAGCCTCCGAGCGCGGCGGCGAAGGCGGTGCGGTCGTGGAGGCGCACCGCGTTGCCGAGATGCTGGCGCACGCTGTCGTCGATCTTGTCGGGCGCGACGAACAGGTCGGTCGTGCCGTCCGCGGCCACGATCGCATAGGACAGTGCGACGGGGGTGTGGTCGACGTCGCCGCCGCGGACGTTGAGCGCCCATGCGATCGAATCGAGCGCGGTGAGGACCACCGCGTCGGCCTTGTGATCGGCGAGCCAGTCGGCGATCGCGGCGCGCTTCTCGGCAGACGAGGCGCCGGTGAACTGGTCGGGCTGGACGGTCAGCGGCGCGGGCGACGGGGCGGGACGGTCAGTCCAGATCACATCGACCGGATTGGCGTCGACCGCGACGAGCGTGGCGCCGCGATCGGCGAGCGCGGCGGCGGCGGCGGCGACCCAGGTTCCGGTGTGCAGCCACGCGTCGTAGCCGATCCGGCCGCCGTCCGGCGCGTGCTGGCCGAGCCATGCGGCGGGGCTGGTCTGGGGAACGTCGGCATAGTCCCAATGCGCGCCGTCGACCTGCTCGCGCACCTGGATCGTGTAGCGGCCATCGGTGAAGATCGCGGCGCGGTCGGCGAGGACGACGGCGGTGCCGGCGGATCCGCCGAAGCCGGTGAGCCAGCCGAGCCGCTGCGCGTAGCCGCCGACATATTCGCTCATGTGCTCGTCTGTCAGCGGGATGACGAAACCGTCGAGATTATCGGTGGTTAGCTGGGCGCGGAGGGCGGCGAGGCGGGCAGCGGGGCGGGCGTTCGGGGTCATCGGTTCAGGCTCTCGTCAAAAGTGAAGTAGAGAAAGTGCAGACGCTCGCGCGGGTGTGGTGCGCGCTCGATATGGCCTCTGCAGCGGGGGGCGGCGGCGGAGATGCGGGGGCGGATCTGACTGTTTTGGGCCATGCAGGGGGTTTTGGCAGAAAGGGGATGGGTAGGACAGCGGGCTTGGGCGCGCGCAGTCTAGCCGGTGAACTCTCCCCACCCCCACCTCCCCGGCGGAGGCCGGGGCCCAGTTGGGGGACGTTGCTAACTGGGGGCATCGCGTCGTTACTGCGGCCTTCCCAACTGGGCCCCGGCCTTCGCCGGGGTGGTGGACTGCTCGGGTGGTGGAATGATCGAGCGTTGTACTACAATTCTTGTTCTCCCGCGAAGGCGGGAGCCCAGACTGGGTCCCCGCCTTCGCGGGGAAACATTGGAGTGGGGCCTCCACCCAATGGGACGAGCGTTGGCTTCCACCCTTCGCACGGCTAACACATCGGCATGACCACTCCCCCTATCGCCGACCAGCGACCGCATAGCTTCACCACGCACGGCGTGACGATCGAGGATCCCTATGCGTGGCTGAAGGATCCGAACTATCCGGAGGTCGATGACGAAGACGTGCTGGCGTATCTCAAGGCCGAGAACGCGTATTTCGAAGAGCAGATGGCGCCGCATACCGCGCTGGTCGACACGATCTACGAAGAGATGAAGGCGCGCATCAAGGAGGACGAATCCTCGGTGCCGCAGAAGGATGGCGATTGGCTGTACTGGACCGCGTACGAGACCGGCGGGCAGTATAAGAAATGGTGGCGCAAGCCCGTTGCGGGCGGGGACGACGAGCTGTTGCTCGACGAGCCGGCGCTGGCGGAGGGGCATGAGTATTTCCGGCTCGGCGCGTTTTCGGTCAGCAATGACGGGCGGTATCTTGCCTATGCGATCGACGATAACGGGAGTGAAAGGTTCGAGGTTCGGGTCAAGGACCTGGATACCGGCGAGCATCTGCCCGACGTGATCCCGGGGATGCTCAGCGAGATTGTGTGGACCGCGGACGATGCGGGCTTCCTCTACGGTCTGGCGAACGAGCAGTGGCGGACGGACAATGCACGCTTCCACCGGTTGGGGACGCCGATCAGCGACGACGTCGTGCTGTTCCACGAGGAGGACGAGGGCTTCCGCGTCGGCGTCGGTGAGACGAGTTCGCGCAAGTGGATCGTGATCGCGACGAGCGACCATGTGACGAGCGAGATCTACCTTCTGCCCGCGCATGAGCCTTTGGCGGTGCCGATCCTTGTGTCCGCGCGGAAGGTCGGGCGCGAATATGACGTGGACGAGCATGACGGGACGCTGTTCATCCACACCAACGACGCCGACCCGAATTTCCGGCTGTGCACCGCACTGGTCGAGGAGCCGGGCGCGTGGAGCGAGCTGATCCCGGCGTCGCCGCATTTCTACATGACGGGGGTGGAGTGCTATCAGGACTTCTTCGTGGTCGATGGGCGCGAGGACGGGCTCGATCAGATCGCGATCCACCGGTACGAGACGCCGACCGAGGGCAAGCGGATCGACTTCCCCGAGGCGAGCTATGTCGCGGGGCTGGGCGACAACCCTGAGTATGACATGACCGTGCTGCGGCTTGGGTATGAGTCGATGGTCACGCCGGGGACGGTGTATGATTACGACGTGGATACCGGTGAGCGGACGATGCTCAAGGTGCAGGAGATCCCGAGCGGCTACGACGCGGCGAGCTATGCGACCGAGCGGCTGAAGATCGTCGCGCGGGACGGGACCGAGATTCCGGTGTCGATCGTGTATCCGGCCGGGTTCGTGCGCGACGGCTCGGCGCCGTTGTTCCTCTATGCCTATGGCGCGTATGGCTATGCGATCCCGCCGGGCTTCTCGACGGGCCGCATGAGCCTGCTCGATCGCGGCTTTGCCTATGCGATCGCGCATATCCGCGGCGGCGATGACCTTGGCCAGCAATGGTATCTCGACGGCAAGCTGGAGAAGCGCGCGAACACGTTCAACGATTTCGTCGATGTGGCCAAGGCGCTGGTCGACGCGCAGTGGACGTCGGCGGGCAGGATCGCGATCGCGGGGCGCTCGGCGGGCGGCGAGCTGATGGGGGCGGTGGTCAATTCGGATCCCGAACTCTGGGGCGCGGTGATCGCCGATGTGCCGTTCGTCGACGTGCTCAATACGATGCTCGACGCCGAGCTGCCGCTGACGCCGGGCGAATGGCCCGAATGGGGCAATCCGATCGAGGACAAGGCGGCGTTCGAGTTGATCCGGTCGTATTCGCCGTACGACAACGTCAAGGCGCAGGCCTATCCGCCGATGTTCATTAGCGGAGGGCTGAACGATCCGCGGGTGACCTATTGGGAGCCCGCGAAATGGGCGGCCAAGCTGCGGCTGATGAAGACCGACGACAACGTCCTGCTGCTCAAGACCAACATGGGCGCGGGGCATGGCGGCAAGTCGGGGCGGTTCGAGTCGCTGCGCGAGGGCGCGGAGGAGCATGCGTTCGTGCTGTGGCAGCTGGGCGTGGCGGGATGAGCCGGTTCACGCTCTCGATCACCGCCGAGGACGGGGATATCGACGAGCTCGGGCATGTGAACAATGCGGTGTGGGTGCAGTGGATCCAGGCCATCGCCACCGCGCATTGGGAAGCGGTCGCCCCGCCTGCGCACAAGCTGGCCTATGTCTGGGTCGTGACGCGGCATGAGATCGACTATCGCGGGAGTGTGGTCGCGGGGGAGACCGTCATGGGCGAGACGTGGGTCGAGGGTGGGCCCAAGGGGGCTCGGTTCGATCGGCATGTGCGGTTCGTCGGGGATGACGGGCGGGTGAAGCTCGAGGCGGTGACGACCTGGGCTTTGCTCGATCGCGCGACGGGGCGGCTGATGCGGGTCCGCGAGGATATCGCCGCGCCGTTTTATGATGATCCCTCTCCCCTTCGGGGAGAGGGAGGGAGCGACGCAGTCGCGGAAGGGTGAGGGGTGTTGGGATGGGCGTCCCTAGCCTCATGCCCCTCTCCCTTCCCACCGCAAGTGCGGCGGGCCCCTTCCCTCTCCCCGGAGGGGCGAGGGAGCAGTTTTAGCCGCTGTTGCGTAGCGCGGTGGCGATCGCGTTGATCGAGAGGAGGATGCCTTCGCCGATGCGGGGGTCGTCCTCGCCGGCGCGGCGGCGTTTGATGAGTTCGATCTGGAGGAGGTTGAGCGGCTCGATATAGGGGAGGCGGAGGCGGATCGAGGCGTCGAGCGCGGGGTGCTTTTCGAGCAGGCGCGACTGGCCGGTGACCTGCAGAAGCCCGTCATGCGTCTGGTGCCAGCCGTCGCGGATCGTCGTGAAGATCTCGCGGAGTGTATCGTCCTCGACCAGCCCGGCGTAGCGTTCGGCGATGCCGATGTCGGACTTGGCGAGCACCATTTCGAGGTTGGCGAGCGCGGAGGCGAAGAGCGGCCAGCCTTGCGCCATGTCCTTCAGCAGCGCCTTGTCCTCGAAATCGGCGATCGCGCGGCCGACGCCGTACCAGCCGGGCAGCATGACTCGCGCCTGTGCCCAGCTGAAGACCCAGGGGATCGCGCGGAGGTCTTCGATTCGATCGGACTTGGTGCGGCTGGCGGGACGGCTGCCGATCTTGAGCCCGGCGATCTCGGCGATCGGCGTCATCTGGCGGAAGAAGGTGCTGAAGCCCTCCGTCCCGTAGACCAAGTCGCGGTAGCTGTGGAACGCGGTGGCGCTGAGCGTGTCCATCGCCGCGGAGAAGCTGGCATTGTCGGCGTTGGAGAGGCGTTCGGGCTCGAGGCTGGCGAGCAGCGTGGCCGAGGCGATCGCCTCGAGATTGGTCATCGCGGCGTCGCGCGTGCCGTATTTGGCGGCGATCACCTCGCCCTGTTCGGTGATGCGGATGCGGCCCTGGACGGTGCCGGGCGGCTGCGCGCGGATCGCGCGGAACGCCGAGCCACCGCCGCGTCCGACCGCGCCGCCGCGGCCGTGGAACAGCTGCATGCCGACGCCCGCCGCCGCGAACACCGGCTTGAGCGCGGTCGAGGCTTTCGAGAGCTGCCAGGTGGAGGTGAGATACCCGCCATCCTTGTTGCTGTCCGAATAGCCGATCATCACTTCCTGATGCCCGCGCGCGGTCGAGATGGTGGCGATTTCGGGGAGCGCGAACCACGCGGTCATGACGCCGGGAGCGGCTTCGAGATCGCCGATCGTCTCGAACAGCGGGACCGCCATGATCGCGGCGGTCGGGGTTTCGGCACCCATCAAAGTATTACTTTGATGGGACCCTGTACCGCCGGGGCGGTAGAGGCCGACTTCCTTAAGCAGCAGATTGACCTCGAGCAGGTCGCTGACCGACTGCGCCATCGAGACGATGTAGTTGGTGATGCACGCGGGGCCATAGGCGGCATGCGCGTCGGCGGCGGCCTGGACGATCGCGAGTTCGCCTGCGGTTTCGTCTGTGTATGCGGCGAAGCGCGAGGTGAGCGGGCGTGCGTTGGCGAGTTCGCGGCGGAGGAGGGCGACGCGCGCGTCTTCGTCGAGCGCGAGGTAATCGCCCTCGACGCCCGCGACGTTGAGCAGTTCGGCGACGACGCGTTCGTGGACGGCGCTGTTCTGGCGGAGGTCCAAGGTGGCGAGGTGGAAGCCGAACGTCTCGACCGCGCGGATCAGCCGGCCGAGCGCGCCGCCGGTCTTCAGCGCCGAGCCGAGGCCGTGCGCGAGCGTGACGAGATCGGCGCGGAACTCGGCTGGGCTGGCATAGGGTTCGCCGGTGAGACGGCCGGGGCGGGGCGACGGCTTGCCGGTCAGCGTCTCGTGCGTGGCGGCGAGGCGCGCGTAGATGCCTGAGAGCGCGCGGCGATAGGGTTCGTCGCTGCGGCTGGCGGCGTTGTCGCCGCTGGCGTCGGCGAGCGCCTGCACCGCGGCATCGGCGGGGGCGTGTTCGGTCGAGATCGACAGCTCGGCGCCGAGCGCGTGGACTGCCTCGCAATAATAGCCGAGCACTGCTTCGCTCGCCTTCGACAGCGCGGTGCGGAGCGAGTCGGCGGTGACGTAGGGGTTGCCGTCGCGGTCGCCGCCGATCCAGCTGCCGGGGCGCAGGAAGCTGGGGGTGCGTTCGCCGAGTGCGCGGTCCCAGCGCTGGTAGAGCGCGGGGAGCGCGGGGAGGAATACGTCGCGCAGGTAGCTGAGCGCGGTGTCGACCTCGTCGGTGACGTAGAGCCGGTCGCGGCGCAGGACGCGCGTCTGCCAGAGGAGCGCGATCTGGCGTAGGATGGCGTCGTCGACGCTGTCGCCATCGGGGGTCGTGTCGCGGCCGAGATCGCGCAGGCCCATCAGCTCGGCGATGCGGTTGCGGTGGTCGATCATGCTCTTGCGGCGGACTTCGGTCGGGTGCGCGGTGAGCACGGGGGCGATCAGCGCGTGATCGAGCAAGGCACGGATCTGCGTGCGGTCGATGCCTTCGGATTCGAGCTGGGCGATCGCGGAGGCGAGGTCGGCGCCGTCCTCCGCGGCGATTCCCTGGCGATCCTCGGCGAGATTGGCGAGCATCGAGAACAGCATGAAGCCGCGGACGAAGTCGAGCGTCTCGTCGAGGCTGAGCTTTTCGAGGCTGAGATCGACCGCGCGATCGTCGCCGGGCTTGCCCTCGGAGGCGTCGCGGTGGCGCTCGACCGAGGCCTTGCGGATCGTCTCGGTGGCCTCGAACAATCGCTCGCCGCCATAGGCGCGGATGACGTCGCCGAGCAGTTTGCCGAGGAAGCGGATGTCGGAATTGTTCGCGATTGCGGGAAGACTAGCCATGATTCCCTGCTGCGCTGCGGCAGGGATCAGGTCAACCTCGTACGGCAGATTTGTCGCGCGGGAGCGCCTCCGTGCGAAAGATAATTTCGCTTATTGGCGCTTGCGCGACTCCGCGCGCTCTTCGGACGTGACGGTGCCGTCGTGGTTCAGGTCCATCCGGTCGAACCAGGCGAGCGTGCCTTCGCTCCACTCGATCGCGGTGATGACACCGTCCTTGTTGCGGTCGAACGCCTTGATCCGCGCGTTGGGCGAAGGCAGCTCGTCCTTGGTGACGCGATCATCGGCGTTGCGATCGAGCGTGCGGAAGCGGCGTTCCATGCTGGCGCCGAAATCGAGCCGCGACGTCACCGACGGCGGCACGAAACCCACCGCATTGGCATCGGCCTGGGCGCGCTGCGCATCCTTGTCGCCACAGGCAGACAGCAGTGCGCTCGACAGTATTAGCCCTGTCGCAGCAAAAGCTGCCCCGAGTCCGATCCGCATAGTATCTCCCGTTGATGAAAAGCCCTCAGGCTTCGAGTTCAACGTCCCAATACAGCCAGTCGTGCCATGTGTCGTGCAGGTAGTTGGGCGGGAAGCTGCGGCCGTGTTCCTGCAAGTGCCAGTTGGTCGGGCGGATTGGTTCGATATGGAGCGGCATCGCTGCCTGTTTGGGCGTGCGCCCGCCCTTTTTGAGGTTGCAGGGGGAGCAGGCGGTGACGACGTTCTCCCATGTGGTGCGACCGCCTTGCGCGCGCGGTACGACATGGTCGAAGGTGAGATCGCGCAGCTTGCCGCAATATTGGCAGGTGAACCGGTCGCGCAGGAACAGGTTGAAGCGGGTAAAGGCGGGAAATTGCGACGGTCGGACGAACTGCTTGAGCGCGATCACCGAGGGCAGTTTCAGCGCGAAATTGGCGCTGCGGACTTCGCGTTCGTAGGTGGCGACGATGTCGACACGGTCGAGGAACACCGCCTTGATCGCGGTTTGCCACGGCCAGACGCTGAGGGGATAGTAAGAAAGCGGCGTGTAATCGGCATTCAGCACGAGCGCCGGACAACCATCCGGGTGGCGTATCAGGTCGGGGTGAAACACGGCTCCTCCCACTCAGGCTTCGCGAAACGCCCTATGGACGACAGCGATGACAAGGACATGACAGCACGGCGCATGGCGTCAGGTCAAGCATCGTGACCGTTATCACGCGGTTCGCGCCCAGCCCGACGGGGCGGTTGCACGAGGGCCATGCGGTGTCGGCGATCCGCGCGCACGACTTTGCACGCGACCGCGCCGGGCAGTTCGTCCTGCGGATCGAGGATATCGACGGGACGCGGAGCCGGCCCGAATTCGTCGCCGGCATTATCGAGGATCTGGCGTGGCTTGGGCTGCGCTGGGATGCGCTGGTGTTCCAGTCGGCGCGGTTGGCGACTTACGACGCGGCGCTGGAGACGCTGAAGACTCGGGGGCTGGTCTATCCGTGTTTCTGCACGCGCGCCGAGATCGCAGCGAGCGCGTCGGCGCCGCAGGGCGACATCGGGCCAGCCTATCCGGGGACGTGTCGGGGGCTTTCGGCCGAGGCGATCGCGGCACGGACGGATGCGCGGTGCTGGCGCCTGGATATGGGCAAGGCGCTGGCGGAAACGGGCGCGCTGGCGTGGCATGATGCCGAGGCAGGCCGCGTCGTCGCCGATCCTATGCAGCAGGGGGACGTGGTGCTGGCGCGCAAGGATGCGCCGGCGAGCTATCACCTCGCGGTGACGATCGACGATGCCGCGCAAGGCGTGACCGACGTGGTGCGCGGGGTGGATCTGTTCGCGGCGACGCACGTGCACCGGGTGTTGCAGGCGCTGCTTGGGTTGCCGGTGCCGACCTATCATCATCATCCCCTGGTGGTGGACGCGGAAGGGCGGCGGCTGGCGAAGCGGGACGGGGCGCCGGCGCTGGCGGCGATGCGCGCGGCCGGAGAGGACGGGCTGGCGCTCGCGGCCCGGGTGCGGCAGCGACTGCTGTAGCAACGCGGCGGGGGCGGTTACGCTGCTACAGCTGGATCCCGAGGCGTGGCGCGGCCCAGGTCATCGCCGCGTAGAGCCCGATCGTCAGCATGCAGCCCGCAAGCAGCGACAGCCAGAACGGCACGCCGTGACGGAGCATCATCGGGATCAGCAGGAACATCGGCAGCGAAGGCAGCACGTACCAGAAGGTGGCGCCGGCGTGCGCGGCCATCGTTCGCGGGTCCGGCTTGTCGTGCCAGAGCCAGATCATGCCGAGGACCGAAACGAGCGGCAGCGAGGCGACCAGCGCACCGACGCCGGGATAGCGCTTGGCGATCTCCGATGCCGCGGCGATCAGGATGCCCGAGATCAGGGCTTTCAGCGTCAGGTATAACATAGGGTATTTGCGCGCATCAGGCGGTCCCTCACAATATGCTACGCGGCATTGCTAGCGTTGCCGCGCGCGCTTACATTCGATCCATGAACACTTTCCTCGTCATCCTCCTGATCGCGGCCATGATCGCGACCGTCGTGGCTCTGGTGCGGGGCGTCGTGTCGTTCCTGCAGGAGGGCAGCGCGCAGGTCCGCGACGGCAACGGGCCGAGCGCCGCGTCGCTGAAATCGAATCGGATGATGCAGCAGCGGATCTTCTTCCAGGCCCTCGCGATCCTGATCGTGGTGGTGATCCTGTTTGCTGCCGGGCGTACCTGAGGCGCTTTTTCCATCGCTCATCCCCTCCTAGTCGTTCCGGCTCTCGTTGGGATAGCGAGGAGGGTGCGGTAGCTTCGACCGCGGCATGGCTCGAACCGAAGACCCGGCGGTCCCGCAAATCGATCGCACTGAAGGAAACGACCGGTGGTCAAGCTCAACACGATTTACACGCGCACGGGTGATGCCGGGACGACCGGTCTGGTCGACGGCTCTCGCGTGTCGAAGGCCAGCGCGCTGATCCAGGCGATCGGCGACGTCGATGAGGCGAACTCCGCGATCGGCGTTGCCGCGGTCGCGTTGGGGGAACATCCGTTGGCCGCCGCGCTCGCGCGGATCCAGAACGACCTGTTCGATCTCGGCGCGGATCTGGCGACTCCCGCCAGCGAGGGGGCGGACGACGACGCGTTCGCGCCGTCCGAGATGGTGTTGCGGATCGTGCCGTCGCAGGTCGCGCGGCTGGAGCGCGAGATCGATGCAATGAACGATCACCTTGCGCCGTTGCGCAGCTTCATCCTGCCCGGCGGATCGGCGCAGGCGGCCGCACTGCATCTGGCACGTGCGATCACGCGGCGTGCCGAGCGATCCGCCGTCGCGGTCGAGTCTCGGCTAAATCCGGCAGCATTAGCGTATGTTAACAGGCTGTCTGATTTCCTGTTTGTTGCATCGCGGGCGGTGAACCAAAACGGGGCTGGCGACGTTCTATGGCAACCGGGGGCTATGCGCGACTAGGTGTGCGCCTCCGTTCGAGCGCTGCGCGGAAAGTGCCGGATAGAAGGAAAGCCGATGCCGGATCCCGTTCGCTCCACAGTGTCCCCGTCGCAGCAGTCCGAATTGGCGGACCGCTTCGCCAAGGTTCGTGCGCTATCGCTGGACCTGGCCGCGCCACTGTCGGATGCAGATGCGACGGTGCAGTCGATGGCCGATGCGTCGCCGACGAAATGGCATCTGGCGCATACCACATGGTTCTTCGAGACGTTCGTCCTGCGCGATCATGTCGCGGGTTACGCGCTGCACGACGATCGATTCCCGTTCCTGTTCAATAGCTATTACGAGGCCGAGGGCCGTCGGCATGCGCGCGATCGGCGCGGGATGGTGACCCGGCCGTCGCTGGACGAGGTGCGGGCGTATCGCGCGCATGTCGACGCAGCGGTGCTGGCGGCGCTGCCGGACCTGTCGGCGGACGCGCACGCGCTGGTCGCGCTCGGCTGTCATCATGAGGAGCAGCACCAGGAATTGCTGGTGACGGACATCCTCCACATGTTCTCCGAAAATCCGCTGGAGCCTGCGATGTGGCCGGCGGCGCGGAAGGTGCCGGTCGAGATGCCGGGCGCGATCGGCTGGATCGCGAACGATGGCGGGATCGTCGAGGTTGGGCATCGGGGCGACGGGTTCGCGTTTGATTGCGAAGGGCCGCGGCATCAAGCGCTACTGGCACCGCATGCGATCGCGGACCGGACGGTGACGAACGGCGAATGGGCCGCGTTCATCGCGGACGGCGGCTATACCGAAGCACGGTATTGGCTGGCGGACGGTTGGGCCTGGGTGAAGGCCGAGGGCATCGTCGCGCCGCTCTATTGGGAAGAAGGCGAGTCGGGCTGGACCCGGTTCGGGCTGGACGGGCGTCGCGCGATCGATCCGGCGGCGCCGGTGACGCATGTCAGCTTTTTCGAGGCGGATGCGTATGCGGCCTGGGCCGGCGCGCGGTTGCCGACCGAGTTCGAATGGGAGGCGGCGGCGGCCTCGCACGATGCGGGCGGTGGAAACCAGATGGATGTCGCTGGGCCCGTCGAGCCAAGGCCATCGACCGGCGGTCCGGGATTCTTCGGTGATGTCTGGGAATGGACCGGCAGCGCGTATCGGCCTTATCCGGGGTTTGTCGCGGCGGCGGGTGCGGTCGGCGAGTATAACGGCAAGTTCATGACGTCGCAGTTCATCCTGCGCGGTGGCAGTTGTGCCACCCCACGCGGCCATGCGCGCGCAAGTTATCGCAATTTCTTCTATCCGCACCAACGGTGGCAGTTCACCGGCGTGCGCCTCGCGAAAGATATCTGATGTTGAAGCCTGAGATCGAGGACGGCCAGCAGACGCTCGCCGACCCGCAATTCCGTGCGGACGTGCTGGACGGGCTGGCACGGCGGCCGCGTGCGATCCCGGCGCGGTGGTTCTATGACCGGCGCGGGTCGGAACTGTTCGAGGCGATCACCGACCTGCCCGAATATTATCCGACACGGACCGAGCGTTCGATCCTCGAGACGGCGTGCCCCGAGGTGGCGGTGATCGCCGGTACGGGGCGGGCAGTCGTCGAGTTCGGCTCGGGATCGTCGACCAAGACGCCGATCCTGCTCGAGGCGGTCGCGCCATCGGTCTATGTGCCGATCGATATTTCGGGCGACTTCCTGCGCGAATCGTCGAAAGCGCTGGGCGAGCAGTTCCCCGACCTGCTGGTGCTGCCGTTCGAGGCGGATTTCATGCGGCCGCTCAGCCTGCCCAAGACGATCGCCGACACGCCGAAACTGGGGTTCTTTCCTGGGTCGACGATCGGCAACATGATCCCGCTGATGGCGGTCGACCTGTTGCGCGCGATGCGCAGCTCACTCGGCGTGGGCGCGATGCTGTTGATCGGGATGGACCGGATCAAAGGCGCGGACGTGCTGGTGCCGGCCTATGACGATGCACAGGGCGTGACGGCGGCGTTCAACATGAACTTGCTCGAGCGGATCAACCGCGAACTGGGCGGCGACATCCCGCTCGACGCGTTTGCGCACAAGGCGGTGTGGAACGACGATCGCGCGCGCGTGGAGATGCATCTGGAGGCGGTGCGTGACGTCGCCTTCACGGTCGACGGGCGGTCATTCGAAATGTCTGCAAGTGACACTATTCACACGGAGAATTCGCACAAATATGGCGCGCGGGATGCGCGGATTTTGTTGCGGTCGGGGGGGTGGACGCCGGTGGCGGCGTGGACCGACCCCGAGGGGCTGTTCGGGGTGTATCTCGCCGAGGCGCAGGTGGAGCGGCCGGCGCCGTAAGCTAGCGCACCACCTTGGTGCGCCAGGTGGTGATGTAGTCGATGTTGCCGCGGCATTCGCCCATGTCGGCTTGCTCGGACAGGCGGAAGCGGGTGCCGTCCCAGACGAAGCTCTGGTGCGAGCCGCAGTCGCCGAGGCCGCGGCCCTTGGCGTAGCTGGTGAGGACGCCGTTCTCGAACGCGCCGTTGACGACGCTCTGGACGGAGGTGCCCGAGTCCGCGCCGGTCGCGTCGAAGCCCGCGGGCGCGTCGGTGCGCGCGGGGGTGACGACCGCGCCCTCGACGATGAACAGCGCGCCGATCAGGTTATACGCGCCGGTCGAGCAGGGCAGGAGCACGAGCGACTTGCCGTCGCCGAGCGCGTGGACCTCGGGCGCGAACAGCGTCGGGTCCCCGCCACCCTCGGCGCCACCGAGATCGCACTCGCCGCGCTTGCGCATCGTCGCGATCTGCGCGGGGGTCAGGTTGACGGCGGCGCCGCTGGGGGTGATCGCGGCGATGACGGGGAGGGCCGGCGTAGGCGCGCGCGACGGGGCGGGGCCTTTCGCGACGATCGCATCGACGCTGCCCGCGCGGCCCTGTTGCGCATCGACGTAGCGCAGCGCGGCGGCGGCGCCCTTCAGCGACAGCGTGGCGAGCGTGCCGCCTTTCGCGTCGAGGATCTCGAGCGACGCGGCGTTGGCGATCCGGGCGGCGAGCGTGGCGGCGTCGCGCAGCGCCACGGGCTTGCCGTCGACGGCGAAGCTGGCGGGCGGGCGCGTGGTGGCGGCCTCGTCGTTGCGGGTCTCCAGCGCGAGCGAGACCGTGCCGCCGCCGCGCGCCACCGGGCCGGGCTCGCGCATCAGGTTCAGCGTTATCATGTCCTCGCTAAGCCCCTGCTCGGGGAGCAGCGAGGCGAGCGTGCAGCGCAGCGTGGTGTCGCAGCCGACGGTCCAGTCGGCGAAGGTCTTCAGCGTGCCGGGCGTCGGCTTGGCGTGCGAATCGGTCGCGGGTGCGGGCGGGCGCGGCGTGGCGGGGGTTGCCCTTGGTGCTGGTCCGGACTCCGGCCCGGACTTCTGCACGGATTGGGGCGTGGGCTGGCTTGGCGAGCAGGCCATCAGCGGCAGCACGAGGGCGGCGGCCAGCGCGGAAAAGATCGGTTTGCACGACATGGCCACAGCCTAGCGCGGTGGCAGCGCAGGGAAAAGCCGCTAGGGAGGGCGCAACAAAGCAGGAGAGAGACATGAGCGGGACCGGGCAGACGATCGGCGTGATCGGCGCAGGGCAGATGGGCGCGGGGATCGCGCAGGTGTCGGCACAGGCTGGCTTCCACGTACTGCTGGCGGACGTGTCGCTGGAGCAGGCCGAAAAGGGCAAGGCGGGAATCGCTAAGGCGCTCGCGCGGCTGGTCGAGAAGGAAAAGATCGGGTCGGACGCGCGTGACGGCGCGCTCGCATTGATCGAGCCGGTCGCGAGCGTGGCGGACATGGGCGACTGCGCCATCGTCGTCGAGGCGGCGACCGAGCGCGAGGCCGTCAAGCGCGCGATCTTCGCCGAGGTCGGCAAGGTGCTCGGGCCGGACGCGATCCTGGCGTCGAACACATCGTCGATCCCGATCACGCGGCTGGCGCAGGCGGCCCCCGATCCGTCGCGGTTCATGGGCGTGCATTTCTTCAACCCGGTGCCGGTGATGCGGCCGATCGAGCTGATCCGCGGCCTCGCGACGTCGGACGCGACGGTGGCGGCGGTCGAGGCCTATGCCGAGCGCCTCGGCAAGCAGGTGGTGCACGCCAACGACGCGCCGGGCTTCATCGTCAACCGCGTGCTGATGCCGATGATCAACGAGGCGTGCTTTGCGCTGGGCGAGGGCGTGGCGAGCGTGCGCGACATCGATCTTGCCTGTCAGCTGGGGCTGAACCATCCGATGGGGCCGCTGACGCTGGCGGATTTCATCGGGCTGGACACGTGCCTGGAGATCACGCGCGTGCTGTTCGAGGGCACAGGCGATCCCAAGTTCCGGCCCGCGCCGGTGCTGGTGAAATATGTCGAGGCCGGCTGGTTCGGGCGCAAGACCAAGCGCGGGTTCTATGACTATTCGGGTGTGGAGCCGGTGCCGACGCGGTGAGAGCGGGGCGGATGTGTCGGGGGGGCGACACATCCGCCCAATGTCAGACGTTGCGGCTTGTCGCGGTGTCACCCGAAAGCGGTCGTTCGCAAGGCTGATCAGGCGCGCCCTGTTGGTGACCAGCCTTCCTATTCGGTTGCCGATCAACGCGCCTTACCCTGAGCGTTCCTTTCAACTTTCGGGTCGTCTTCTCAATATCGCCGGATACGACCATCCCGAACTCACAAAGGCTTATGTCCGCAGTGGATGCCGGTTGAATGACTTTTTCGGCAATCTTGCAGCTTTGGCAATCAGGATCAAAAACCACACCGTAAAGGCCGGGTTTTCCCTCAATGCGGGCCAGCGCACCGTCGTCGCCATAGTGAACTATTTGGACGGGTTGCTGGGTCAGCCAAGAACCTACCTCCGGCAAGCTATCAGCGCGTCGGCATGCGTATAGCGATGACACGGCGACGGATGCCCACAAGGCGGCTGGCTTGAACTTCATTCCCAGAGGTTTGCAGACCAGGACTATTCAAGCAATGGCCGCTTTCCGAACTCCAACACCTAAAGCAGCCTGACCGCTTTCCACCACTTGCAGACATTCGCCAGAGAAGCCTAGCGTTAGGCATGACAGCGCCTATCGACCGCAACCGGACTTTCATCGGTCCTGTAATCGCAGGAATAATCCTGATCGTCCTCTTTGGCGGCTATGTGCTCTTCGCGTGGCTGGCAGGCGACGTTTGACGTCCGTTTTCCACCATCTGCGATCCAAAGCGGACAGTCTGCTTTCCTGCCCAACCCGGACATTCCCGAAATTCGATCCTAGATGGGAAGCAGGCGTTGGCTCGACGTCCGGATTAGGGCAGCGTCGCCGGATGCCTCAGCGCTTGAACCTGACCGCCCTCCTCGTTGACGAGTATGACACCGCCATCTCCTTCTTCGTCGGGAAGCTTGGCTTTGAGTTGCGTGACGACACCGCGTTGACAGATGGCAAACGGTGGGTGGTGGTCGCGCCCCACGGCACAGCGAGCGGATTGCTACTGGCGCGGGCTGTTGGCGACAGGCAACGTCAAGCGATCGGTGATCAGAGCGGCGGTCGAGTGTTCCTGTTTCTCGAAACGGATAACTTCGTCCGTGACCACTTGGCTTACACGCAGCGGGGTATCATCTTTGTCGAGCCTCCTCGCCATGAACCGTATGGCATCGTGGCTGTCTTCGAGGACCTCTATGGCAACCGATGGGATCTGATCGAACCTATCGCCGGCGAGCAATGATTCCCGATTGAGCATCCTTTTGAGAAGGACCGCAGAGTCAGCGGATGTCCGGTAACGCCATCTGCGTTCCCAATTACGGACCTTCCGCTTTCCTTCCCAATCTCGGCCATTCCGCTGTTGCCCACAAGCGGCCACAAGACGCATAATTCGATGCCGTGCTACAATGCCGACGGGGGAGGGGGAGTGCGGACGGTGAAGACACCAGATGACTTGATCGAGTGGGCGAACGAGCAGCGCGAAGACGCTTTGCGATAGGTCGGTCTCTTCAGTAGCGGCGGCGTGAAGGCGCAGCTTGTCATGCCGGATGGAACGACGCAGGACATTACTGCCGGGGTGCTTTCGCATCAGAAAGCGAACATAGACGCTTTCACGCGTCTCGTGTCGGCTTTGAAGAGTTGATGTCCGCTTTCCTCATAGCAGCGGACAGTGCGAGACCGTAGTCTTTGGATTGTGCGAAGCGGTAGCGGGGTCGGGTAAGCGTTCTCGCACTTCTCAATCGCCCGGCAGGAATCCCGAGTGCATATTCTGGGTCTCTTCCTGGGCATGGAGATATTGCATCTGCCACTGCGCGCGCGTCAGGCAGATGCGCGTGCTGGCGATGAGCGAACCGGTGGTCGCCTGCGGGCGGCAGATCTTCCGGTTCGGATCCGCCGATTTCGTATTGAGCGCCAGCGTCGTGGCGGGCTTGGCGATCGGGCCCTTATAGTCCTTCGGCAGCGCCCAGATGATCTGGCCTTGCTGGCGCGTCACCACGCCGCCGCCATTGGGCGCGAGCCAGGGCTTCATCTTCAGGTGAGAAATGAGGAGGTCGCACGTCGCCTCGTCCAGCGCGGGAAAGCCGCTGCTCTTCGATACCGCGCAGGATCGTAGCCGACCTTGCCGGTCGGTCGTGACGTCGATGCCGACGGTCCCCTGTTCGCCGCGCGCGAGCGAGCCGCGCGGGTAATTGGCGAACTGGATTTCGCCGTTGGTTCGCCGGGTGACCTCCTGCGGAGTCTCCTGTGCCGTCGCGGCGCCCGCCAGCAGCACCAGGGCAAATAGAGCCGGGATCCCTTGCATGCTAACCCCTGTCTTTGTCACAAGTTGGTTCAGGCTGTTGGGAGTATGTCTTGTCAGCCCATCGGTACAGGTGTGATTCTTACTGTCGAATACTACTCAAAACTGCGGTGTCTCTCAAGTGTAGCGCACGTGTTGGGGAAGATCGCTTGCAGGCGTAGGGTTGCAGCGACGGTCTAGAACCAGATCGGTTAAAATGCTTGACATCGTCACGCTCGTTTGGTACATAACAGGAACGCTGAAGAATTGCGAGTCGGGCCGGGACGGTCGGGGTGAGAGCCTCGGGTGTCGCCGGCCCTTTTGCGGTCTGGCGGGTCCTGTCGGGGGGAGAGCGGGGATGGTGCGGCTGGTGGCGGGGGAGAAACGGATCGTGCAGTGCGCCGCGGTGCGCAAGGATGGCTGGACCAAGGCGCGGCGCGCCGGGTTCTTCGCGATGCTGAGCGCGACGTGCAACGTGCGCGCCTCGGCCGCGGCGATGGGGATGACCGATTGCGGCGCCTATTATCTGCGGCGGCGCGATCCGGTGTTCGCGGCGCAGTGGCAGGAGGCGCTGGCGGAGGGCTATGGCCGGCTCGAACAGGGGTTGATGGCGCTTGCGCTCGAGGGGATCGACCCGTCGCCTGCGATCGAGGCGGGGATCGCGCAGGCGCGCGACGCGACGGGCGCGCATGCCAAGACCGAGGGGTATGGCGCGGCGCGGCGGAAGGCCGCCTCGGATGCGCGCGCTGCCGAGGGGGCGGGGGATGCAGTGGTGCCCGATGCTGGTGTCGGCGGGGTCGGGGTCGGGGTCGGGGGCGGGGTCGGCGGCGGGGGCGTGCGGTCGGCGGGTATCACGTCGGTCGATCTGGCGTTGCGGTTGCTGGCGCGGAATGCGGACCGGGTCGCGGGGACGGCGGGCGGACGCGGGCGGAAAGCGCGTGCGTCGGCGGAGGAGACCGATGCGGCGCTGATCAAGCATCTCGACGCGCTGGCGAAGCGGATCGCGGCGGCGGAGGTCAAGCGGGTGGGGGGCAAGGTGATCGAGCATGATGCGCACGAAGAGCCTTCGGCATGAGCGGGGCGGGGTCGCGCGATCCGGTGGCGGAGCTTGCGCTGTTGCCGCGGAGCCGGGCGGACTGGGTGCTGGGCGCGCTGACCACGGCGCAGCGGCGCGAGCTGCAGGAGCGCTGGGCGGTATGGGCGCATCCGGGGCAGCATATCGGGGCGGGGTCGGATGTGGCGGACTGGCGGATCTGGGTGATCCTGGCGGGGCGGGGGTTCGGCAAGACCCGCGCCGGGGCGGAATGGGTCAGCCAGATCGCGCGGGACAATCCGGGCGCGCGGATCGCGCTGGTCGGGGCGACCAGCGAGGATGTCCGGCGGGTGATGATCGAGGGCGAGAGCGGGTTGCTGGCGGTCGCGCGCGACGACGAGGATCCGGTCTGGCGGTCGGGCGCGGGCGAGCTGCGCTTTGCGAACGGGGCGCTGGCGTCGGCCTATTCGGCAGAGGCGCCCGAGAGCCTGCGGGGGCCCGAGCATCATGTCGCGTGGTGCGACGAGGTGGCGAAATGGCGCAACGGCGATGCGACATGGGACAATCTGATGATGGGGCTGCGGCTGGGGACTCTGCCGCGGATCGTGGTGACGACGACGCCGCGACCGGTGGCGCTGCTGCGGCGCATCCTGGCGCTGCCGGGGGTGGTGCGGTCGCAGGGGCGGACTCGCGACAATGTGCATCTGCCCGCGAGCTTCGTCGAGGCGGTCACCGCGAGCTATGCGGGCACCCGGCTGGGGCGGCAGGAGCTGGACGGCGAGCTGATCGAGGACGTCGCGGGGGCGTTGTGGACGCGGGACCTGCTGGAATCGCGGCGAGTGGCGTGCGCGCCGGCGGTGGCGCGCGTCGTGGTGGGGGTGGACCCGCCCGCGGGCAGCGTGACCGGCGGGCCGGGCGATGCGTGCGGGATCGTCGCGGTGGCGCTGGGCAACGATGGCTTCGGCTATGTGCTCGAGGATGCGAGCGTGGCGGGGGCGAGCCCCGAGGGCTGGGCGCGCGCGGTGGCCGAATGCGCGGCGCGGCACGGCGCGGACCGGGTGATCGCTGAGGCGAACCAGGGCGGCAAGATGGTGGCGAGCGTGCTGGCCGGCGCCGACCGCGCGATGCCGGTGCGGCTGGTGCATGCGTCGCTGGGCAAGAGCGCGCGCGCCGAGCCGGTGGCGGCGTTGTACGAGTGCGGGCGCGCCTGGCACGTGGGCGCGTTCCCGGCGCTGGAGGACGAGCTGTGCGGGCTGATCGCGGGCGGCGGCTATGAGGGGCCGGGGCGGTCGCCGGATCGCGCGGATGCGCTGGTGTGGGCGATGACCGAGGTGATGCTGGGGCCGCGGGCGCGGGTTTCGGTGCGGGTCTTGTAGGGCGTTCGGGGCGGATCGTTCGAGCCTCACCGCCCCTCACCCTCCCACGCGCGAGAGCGCGTGGGCCCCTCCCTCTCCCCGGCGGGGAGAGGGGACGTTTCAGGAGAGCGACATGAAATTGTTCGGGTGGAAATCCGGACGCGATGAGTCGCGTCCGGTGTTGTCGCGGTCGGCCACGGGCGTGGTTCGTGCTGCGGCCCGACCAGGCGGCGCAGTGGGGGCTGATCGAGGCGGCGGCCGAGGCGGCGCGCGCGCGCGGCGTGGCGGAGACGTTCCTGTGGGCGCTGCCCCAGGTGATGCGCGACGGGTTCGTGCATTTCGACACGATGGGAGACGAGGCCGTGGATGCGTTCGACGACGTGCTGTTCCCGCTCGAGCTGGGGCGCGAGGCCGAGGTGGCGCCGGGATTTTCGACCGCGATCCTGACGAGCGCCGGGGGGCGCGAGGCGCGCAATGCGGGCTGGGCGGAGGCGCGGACCTCGTACGACGTGGGGCCGGGATTGCGCAGCGAGGCGGATATCGGCGTGCTGCTCGCGTTCTTCCGCGCGCGGATGGGCGCGGCGCGGGGGTTCCGGTTGCGCGATCCGTTCGATTTCGCCGCGGCGGGCGAGGTCGTCGGGGTCGGCGACGGCGTGGCGCGGCGGTTCGCGCTGGTGAAATGCTATGGCGCGGCCGAGCGACGGATCACGCGACCGGTTGCGGGAAGCGTCGTGGTGGCGGTGGATGGCATCGCCACCTCGGCGTTCTCGGTCGAGGCGGGCGGCTGGGTGGTGCTGGACGTGGCGCCGGCCGCCGGCGCGGTGGTGACCGCGGGGTTCACGTTCGATGTGCCGGTGCGGTTTGCCGAGGATCGGCTGAGCGTGGCGCGGGCGACGTTTCTGGCGGGGGTGGCGGCTTCGGTGCCGTTGATCGAGGTGCGTGAGGGGTGAATTGGCCTGGGGCACGCGTTCCGAGCCTCACGCCCCTCACCCTCCCACGCGCAAGGGCGCGTGGGCCCCTCCCTCTCCCCGTGGGGGAGAGGGGTTTAGGAGAAAGCCATGTTTCTGGACGGTGAGCTTGCGACGGTTGCGCTGTGCTGGCGGATCGAGCGGCGTGACGGGGTGACGGTGGGGCTGACCGCGCATGATCGCGACCTGGTGGTGGCGGGGCTGGTGCACCGGGCGGCGCCGGGGATGACTCCGTCGGCGATTCAGCGGTCGGACGGGCTGGAGGCGGATACGATGGATGTTGCAGGCGCGCTGACCTCGGCCGCGATCGGTGAGCGCGATCTGCTCGGCGGGCGGTGGGATGGTGCGCGGGTGATGCTGTTCGCGGTGGACTGGACCGACCTCGGCGCGCGCGTCGCGCTGGGCGAGGGGATTATTGGCGCCGTCGAGCTGGGGGAGGCGGGGTTCACCGCCGAGCTGCGCGGGGCGAGCGCGGCTCTGGAGCGGCCGGTGGTGGAGGCGACGTCGCCGGAATGTCGCGCGGAGTTGGGCGATCGGCGGTGCCGGGTGGCGATGGCGGCGCGGCGCAGGTTCGCGCGGGTGGTCGCGTGTGCGGGCGCGCGGGTGACGCTCGATGCCAGCGCGGCGGGGCTTGGCGGCGGGCTGGTGCGCTGGTTCGCGGGTGCGAATTGCGGGCTGGAGAGCGCGGTCGCGCAAGGCGACGGGATGACGGTCACGTTGCGCGCGGCGCCCGCGTTCGTGGTCGAGGCGGGCGTGCTGGTCGAGCTGGTCGAGGGGTGTGACAAGAGCCTGGCGACCTGCGCGGGGCGGTTTGGCAACGCGGTGAATTTTCGCGGGGAGCCGCATCTGCCGGGGATCGACCTGCTCACGCGGTATCCCGGCGCGTGAGCGCGGTGGCGGATGCTGCGTTGCGGGCGGTTGGTACGCGGTTTCGGCTGCATGGGCGGGGGGCGGACGGGCTCGATTGCGTCGGGCTGGTCGCGGTGGCGCTGCGGGCGGGCGGTTACGCGGGCGCGGTGCCGACCGGGTATTGCCTGCGTGGCGGCGACTGGGGTGTGCTCGACCGGGTGCTGGTGCGAGTCGGAACCGCGGCGCCCGGCGACGTGCTGCTGATGGCGGTGGGGCCGGGCCAGGGGCATCTGGGAATCCGGACGGCGGCGGGGTTCGTGCATGCGGATGCGGCGCTGCGGCGCGTGGTGGAGCGACCGGGGCTGCCACCCTGGCCGCTGATCGGGGTCTGGCGAATGGAGGTGTGACATGGCGACCTTGGTACTGACCGCGGTGGGAAGCGCGGTGGGCGGGCCGGTCGGCGGCGCGATCGGCGCGCTGATCGGGCAGGCGGTCGATCACACGGTGTTCGCGCCGGCGCGGCGCGAGGGGCCGAGGCTGGTCGAGCTGGCGGTGCAGACATCCTCCTATGGCAGCCAGATCCCCAAGCTGTTCGGGACGATGCGCGTGGCGGGGACGGTGATCTGGGCGACCGACCTGATCGAGAGCCGCGCTACGTCCCGGTCGGGCAAGGGGCAGCCGAGCGTCTCGACCTATTCCTATGCGGCGTCGTTCGCGGTGCTGCTGTCGGCGCGCGCGGTGCTGGGGGTGGGGCGAATCTGGGCGGAGGGCAAGCTGCTGCGCGGGGCGGCGGGCGACTTCAAGACCGCGACGGGGTTCCGGCTGCACCTGGGCGGCGAGGACCAGGCGGTCGATCCGCTGATCGCGTCGGCGGAAGGCGCGGCGACGCCCGCCTATCGGGGATCAGCCTATGCGGTGTTCGAGCTGTTGCAGCTGGCGGATTTCGGCAACCGCATCCCGTCGCTGACGTTCGAGGTGATCGCCGACGACGGCATGGTGTTCGTGTCGACGATCGCCCGCGCGCTGGCGGCGGAGGTGTCGGGGACGACGGCGCTGGCGGTGGGCGGCTTTGCTGCGGCCGGCGGGAGCGTCGGCGCGGTGCTGGCGATGCTGGGGGAGGCCGGCGGGGCGTGGTTTGCGCCATCGGGTGCTGGGCTGGTGATGCGCGATGCGGCTGCGGCCACCGTCGTCGTGGCCGATGAGGGGTTTGCGGCGTCGGGGAAGACGAGTGCGCGGCGGGCGCGTGCGGTGGCGGCGATCGAGACGGTGCCGCGGACGGTGAGCGTCGGCTATTATGATGCGGCGCGCGATTACCAGGCGGGCGTACAGCGCGCGCGTCGGCCGGGGGCGGGCTTGCGCGACGTATCGGTCGAGGTGCCAGCGGTGCTGGAGGCGGGGGCGGCCAAGACGGTGGCGGAGGCGATGCTGGCGCGTGCCGAGGCCGGGCGCGTGCGCAGGACGCTTGCGGCCGGGTTCGCGGCGATGGGAATAGCGCCCGGCGACTGCGTGGAAATCGCGGGCGAGAGCGGCGTCTGGCGGGTGGCGGATAGCAGCATCGAGGGGATGGTGACGACGCTGGGGCTGGTGCCTCTGGTACCCGCGTCGCTGCCCGCCAGCGCGACGAGCGGGCGCGTGTCGGGCGCGGTCGATGCGGTGATCGGCGTGACGATCCTGCACGCGTTCGAGGTGGCGGGGCTGGAGGATGCGGGGTTGAGCGCGCCGCGGATGACGGTGGTCGCCGCGGGCACGGGCGCGGCGTGGCGGCAGGCGGCGCTGCTCTACAGCATCGACGAGGGGGTGAGCTGGGTCGCGGCGGGGGCGACGGCGGCGCCCGCGGTGCTGGGGACGATCGCGGTGGTGGCGCCGGGTGCGTCGACGACGCTGGTCGATCTGCGCGGCGCGTTCGAGGTGATCCTGGCGCAGGCCGACATGGAGCTGCGCGATGCGGATGCCGCAGCGCTCGACCGCGGCGTCAACCTGGCGGTGCTGGGCGACGAGCTGGTGCAGTTCGCGCGCGCGGAACCGCTGGGCGCTGCGCGGTGGCGGTTGAGCGGGTTGCTGCGCGGGCGGCGGGGGAGCGAGGCGGCGGCGGGTGCGCAGGCGATCGGCGACCGCTTCGTGCTGATCGAGGCGGATGCCGCGCGGACGTTCGACCTGCCGGTGTCGGTGCTGGGGCGGACGGTGCGCGTGATGGCGTCGGGGGTGGGCGACGCGACGCCGGTCGAGACGCGGTGCCTGATGACGGGTGCATCGGTGGTGCCGCCGTCGCCGGTGCATCTGGTGTGCGCGGGCGAGGTGGACGGGAGCGCGACGGTGCGCTGGACCCGGCGCAGCAGGGCGGGGTGGCGGTGGATCGACGGAGTCGACTCGCCGCTTGCCGAGGAAGCCGAGGCGTACCGGGTGACGGTCGCAGCCCCCGGGGGCACGCGCGACGTCGATGTCGTCGTGCCGACGGTGTCGGTGACCGCGGCCGAGCGGGCCGCCGGCGCGGTCGTGACGGTGCGGCAGCGCGGCGTGTTCGGCGAGTCGCTGGCGGCGGACCTGATCGTACCGGCGTGATTCACCAACGGGGGAACGAATTATGAGCGACGAACGCACATCGCGGCTGGCATTGCCGTTGCTGCAGCCTGGCCAGGCGCAGAAGGAAACGACTCACAACGAGGCGCTCGCGCTGCTCGACCTGACGGTGCAGGCGAGCGTACTGACCGCGGGAACCAATACGCCGCCGGGCGCGCCGGTGGCGGGAAACGCCTGGATCGTCGGCACCGCGCCGACCGGCGGCTGGACCGGGCAGGCGCGGGCGATCGCGGGGTGGACGAGCGGCGGGTGGCGGTTCGTTGCCCCGCGCGAGGGGATGACGGTGTGGAGCATCGCCGACGGGCAGCCGATGCGGTTCGGCGGCGGCGCGTGGACGGTTGGCGTGCTGGCCGGGACTCGCGTCTCGATCGGCGGAGTCGACGTGGTCGGCGCGCGGCGTGCGGCGATTCCCGACCCGACCGGCGGCACCGTCGTCGATAGTCAGGCGCGGGCCGCAATTGGCGCCATATTGGGCACTTTACGCGGTCACGGGCTGATTGGCGGCTGAAACACCCCAAAAACTGTGTCGTTCCAGCAACACCTCTAACTTTTGTCAGCTTGCGTGGAAACAAGCCCGAGGATAGGGAGTTTGCGATGTCCGTGTGACACTCATGAAAGGGGATTAGTATGCGGAAGCTTGCCGTCGTTCTGGCACTCGCCTCCACCGCACTCGCCACTCCCGCCCTCGCCCGCGACAAGTCGTGGTACGTAGGCGTCGAAGGCGGTGCGATGATCGTTGAAGACATCGACTATGATATCGGCGCATTGAACAATGCCGGTTCGGTCGATCATAACTATGGTTACGATGTCGACGCCGTAATGGGCTACGACTTTGGCGGTTTCCGCCTCGAAACCGAAGTCGGCTACCGCAAGGCAACCGTGGACGGCTATTCGTCGACCACGACCACGCCTTTCTTCCAGGGTACCGCTCGCGGTAACGCAAACCCCGGTAACTACGACTATGCTGGTGGTTCGTCGTCGGCGCTCAGCTTCATGCTGAACGGCCTTCTGGACTTCGGTCCGGACGATGGCATCCAGGGCTTTGTCGGCGGTGGTGTTGGTGTTGCTCGCGTCAAGGCGCAGTATGCACTCAACAACAGCGGCGACTTCCTGAACGACTCGGACACCGTGTTCGCGTATCAGGGCCTGGCCGGTATCCGTGCACCGCTGACCGACCACATCGACGCAACGCTGAAGTATCGCTTCTTCAACGCTGAGAACGTCAAGCTGGTCGACATCTCGAACCGCGTGTTCGACGGTCGCTATCGTTCGCACAGCATCCTTGGTGGTGTGACGTACAACTTCGGCGAGCCTGCTGCACCTCCCCCGCCGCCGCCGCCGCCGCCGCCGCCGCCGCCTCCTCCCCCGCCGCCCCCGGCGCCGGTTGAAGTCGTCTGCTCGCCTGGTCCGTTCATCGTGTTCTTCGAATGGGACAAGTCGGACATCACGCCAGAGGCAGCGTCGATCCTCGACAACGCGATCACGCAGTACCAGTCGTGCGGCAACGCACAGGTCATGCTCGCAGGTCACGCGGACAAGTCGGGTTCGGCTTCGTACAACGTTGGTCTGTCGCAGCGCCGCGCAGATGGCGTGAAGGCATATCTGTCTTCGCATGCCATCCCGGACAGCGTGATTTCGACGGAAGCATTCGGCGAGAGCCGTCCGCGCGTCGAGACCGCCGATGGCGTTCGCGAAGTGCAGAACCGTCGCGTGGAAGTCACCTACGGTCCGGGTTCGGGCCAGTAAGACTTTCGCCAGTCGATCCTCGGATCGACTACGGAATGAAGATCGGGGAGGTCGGCGCAAGCCGGCCTCCCTTTTCTTTTGTCTGCCGTACGCGGCTTTTCGCGGGGGGAGCGTGCTGTGCGGCGGTGAGGGTTCGCGCGGAGGCGCGGAGGCGCGGATACGGTCCGTTCGGGGGAATCGCACCCGCCCTGCCGGCGGCATCGATTTTCCGAACCGTAGATGGGCTCACGCGAAGGCGCGAAGGCGCGAAGATAGCTTTGGCGGCGCGGCGTTGCCCGGCTTCCAGATATCGCGGAGCAGTGGCGTGCGTGGTCGTGGATTGGATTCGGACGCTGGCGCGGGCGCAACATCTTCGCGCCTTCGCGCCTTCGCGTGATATCTACTTGTGGGCGAAGTGCAGCGGCTACGCCGCGCTTGGGTCGCTCTCTGCCAAAGCCGCGGCAAGCCAGGTCGGGATGAGCGCGTCGCCGAGCGCCTCGACGCGGCGGAGTTCGATCATCAGGGCGCGTTCGGGATAGGTGGTGCGGGTACGGTTGCTCGGCTCGGTGAAGGGCGCGACGACGAGGCGGCGGTTGACCTTCGAGCGGTGGTGCATCCTGGCGGTGTTCTCTTGCCCGACATAACAGCCCTTGGTGAAGCTGACGCCGTTCAGTTCGCGCGCGTTGCATTCGAGCCACAAGGTCTCGCCGGCGCCGAGCTCGGCTACGCCTTCGCAGACGCCGAGCGACAGTCGGTGCGTGTGCCAGTCGGTCGCCGGTTCGCCCGCCGGGGCGAGCCAGCGCCTACCGAGCGCTGCAAGACGGGGGTCGGGAACGCCCTGATCGCCGGTCGGGGACCAGTGGACTTTCGTGTCGTCCGGCTGGAGCGTGATCTTGCGGCGCAGGCGGTAGAGCGTGAGGCGTTTCGTCAGTGGCTCGGCCTGCGTCGCCTCGGCGTCGATCAGCACGTCGTCGCCGTCCGCCCAGAGGATGAAATCGAACAGCACCTTGCCTTGCGGCGACAGCAAAGCGGACCAGGCGGGCGCGCCGGGGGTTAGCAGCGCGGTGTCGGCGGTGACCAACCCCTGTAGGAAGCCGCGCACGTCTTCGCCTGCGACGCGGATCACGCTGCGGTCCGCGAGCATCGTTCCGGGAATATGCTGGTCCATCCCCACCACCTAGTGCGCGCGTCGCGATTTCCAAGCACCGGGCGTCTGGCGCTGCCGGCTGCGCGCCGATAGGAAGGCGGCATGACCGACCGCCTCACGATCCGCCGCCCCGACGACTGGCATGTCCACCTGCGCGATGGCGCGATGCTGGAGGCGGTGGCGCAGCATAGCGCGCGGCAGTTCGCACGGGCGATCATCATGCCCAATCTGACTCCGCCGGTGACCTCGATCGAGGCGGCCACGGCGTATCGGCAGCGGATCATGGCGGCGCTTGGCGAGGGGGCGACCTTCACGCCGCTGATGACGTGCTATCTGACCGACGGTACCGATCCGGCCGAGCTCGAACGCGGCCATGCCGAGGGCGTGTTCACCGCGTGCAAGCTGTACCCCGCGCATGCGACCACCAATTCAGCGCACGGCGTCACCGACATCCGCGCGCTGACCGGCGTGCTGGAGACGATGCAGCGGATCGGCATGCCGCTGCTGATCCACGGCGAGGTGACCGACAAGTCGATCGACATCTTCGATCGCGAGGCGGTGTTCGTCGAGCGCGTGCTGACGCCGCTGGTGCGCGACTATCCGGGGCTGAAGATCGTGCTGGAGCATATCACGACCGCGGAGGCGGCGGCGTTCGTGGCTGAGGCGGACCACCCGATCGCGGCGACGATCACGCCGCAACATCTGCTGATCAACCGCAATGCGCTGTTCGACGGGGGGCTGCGGCCGCACGCCTATTGCCTGCCCGTGCTCAAGCGCGAAAAGCATCGGCTTGCGGTGCGGCAGGCGGCGGTGTCGGGGTCGCCGCGGTTCTTCCTGGGGACGGATAGCGCGCCGCATGTTGTCGGGGCGAAGGAATCCGGCTGCGGGTGCGCGGGGATCTTCAACGCGCCGTTCGCGCTGGAGGCGTATGTGCGCGTGTTCGACGAGGAGGGCGCGCTCGACACGTTCGAGGGGTTTGCGTCCGAGCATGGCGCGCGCTTCTACGGGTTGCCGCTCAATGAGGGCACAGTGACTCTGGTGCGCGACGATGTCGAGGTGCCGGCGTCGATCGGTACGGGCGAGACCGCGGTGGTGCCGTTCCTCGCGGGGACGAACGCCGGGTGGCGGTTCGAGGGGTAATCCGGGGCGGCTGTTTTGCCCCCCTACCGGTCCACCTGCCCCCCGCTAGTGTCATCCTGACGGAAGTCAGGACCCATAGCCACGCACCGCGCCGCCTGTAACCCTGGATCCTGACTTTCGTCAGGATGACGGCGTCGGTTGGCAGAATGACGGCGTGGATCATCAGGATGACGGCGTGGGAGGCGTTGCGGTTACCCCAGGAACCGCGCCGCTACCGCTTTCGTCAGGACGGCGGCGCGTTGAGCCGGTCGAGCCACAACCGCGCTTCCTTCTGTTCGCCGACCGCGCTGGCCTTGACCAGGCCGCGCGCGGCGAAGAAGTCGCGGTGGAGCGCGAACGGCTCCATCATCAGGCGCTCGCGCATCGCGGCGATGTCGGCGCCCATCTCGGCGAGCGAGTCGATCGTCGGGGCGATCGCGGCGCGGACGCGGCGGTCCGTGCTGCGGTCGAACAGGCCGAGCGAACCGGCGGCGGTCTTTTCCAGCGCCGCGACGAGCGTGTCGCGATAGTCGGTTTCGAGGTCCTCGCGCTGGGCGTCGAGACGGGCGAGGCGGTCGGGTTTTGCCATTCCCCCGACGTAGCGCGCCCGGCGGGGCGGTCAACGCATGTGGCGATGTCCGCGGCGAACCGCGCGCGCCGAGTAGGGCCAATCGGGCGACCGCCGATCACGCAATTGCGTACAGGTCATTGCACCGGCGCGGTTTACCCCCGATGTTGTCTGTCATGAGCGACGACGCGTCCGGTGGTATCACCGCGGTCCTGGGGCCGACCAACACGGGCAAGACGCACCTCGCGATCGAGCGGATGTGCGCACATTCCAGCGGGATGATCGGTTTCCCGCTGCGGCTGCTGGCGCGCGAAGTGTATGACCGCGTGGTTGCGATCAAGGGTGCGAACCGCGTCGCGCTGGTCACCGGCGAGGAGAAGATCGTCCCGCCCGATGCGCGCTGGTTCCTGTGCACCGCGGAGTCGATGCCCGACCGCGACGTCGCCTTTGTCGGTCTCGACGAAGCGCAGCTCGGCGCGGATCCCGAGCGCGGCCATGTCTTCACCGACCGGTTGCTGCGCGCGCGCGGCCGCGAGGAGACGATGATCCTGGGGTCGGAGGCGCTGCGGCCGATGATCAAGGCGCTGGTGCCCAAGGCGGAGATCGTCAACCGGCCGCGCTTTTCGACGCTGACCTATGCGGGCGCCAAGAAGATCAGCCGGCTGCCCAAGCGATCGGCGATCGTCGCGTTCTCAGCCGAGGAAGTCTATGCGGTCGCCGAGATGCTGCGGCGGCTGCGCGGCGGTGCCGCGGTCGTCATGGGCGCGCTGTCGCCGCGGACGCGCAACGCGCAGGTCGCGATGTTCCAGGCGGGCGAGGTGGATTATCTGGTCGCCACCGACGCGATCGGGATGGGGCTCAACATGGACGTCGCGCATGTCGCGTTCGCCAGCCTCAACAAGTTCGACGGCAAGCGGCAGCGGCGCCTGACGGTGGCGGAGATGGCGCAGATTGCGGGGCGCGCGGGGCGGCACCAGCGCGACGGTACGTTCGGCGCGCTGTCCGACGACGGGCCGGGCGCGTTCCTGCCCGAAGAGGTGCTCGCGATCGAGGAGCACCGGTTTCCGCGGCTCGAAAATCTGTACTGGCGGCAGGGCGCGCCCGATTTCGCGAGCATCGACGCGCTGGTCGCGAGCCTCGAAGCGCGTCCGCCCGCGGGTGTGTTGCGCGCCGCGCCGCAGTCGCTCGATCTGGGCGTGCTCAAGCGCTTGGCCGAAGAGGGCTGGGTGCGCGAGCGCGCGCGGCATCCGGCGATGGTCGCGCGGCTGTGGGCGGCGTGCGGCGTGCCCGATTTCCGCAAAGTCGGGCTCGATCCGCATGCGCGCTTCGTTTCGCGGGTGTTCGGGCATCTGAGCGAGGGGCGGGGGCATATCCCGCACCAGTGGTTCGCCGACGGGATCGCGCGGCTCGATACGGTCGCCGGCGACGTGCCGGTGATCGCCGGGCGGATCGCGGCGACGCGGATCTGGGCGTATATCGCGCAGCGTGCGGACTGGCTGGCCGAACCGACCTTGTGGGCCGCGCGGACCGCGGCGCTCGAGGAGCGGCTGTCGGATGCGCTGCATGCCAGCCTGACGCAGCGGTTCGTCGACAAGCGCACGACTGCGCTGATGCGGCAGATCGGCGCGGATGCGGGCGCGCTGCCGGTGGTGATCGGCCCCGAGGGCGAGGTGATGGTCGAGGATCATCCGATCGGGCGGCTCGACGGGTTCCGCTTCACGGTCGCGGCGGATGCGCGCGCGAGTGACAAAAGGCTGCTGCTCGCGGCGGCGGAAAAGCGCCTGGCGGGCGAGCGGTCACGGCGCGGGCAGGCGCTGGTCGACGCGGCCGATGCCGATATCGCGCTCGACGATGCCGCGCAGATCGTCTGGGCGGGGCATCCGGTGGGCAAGCTGGGGGCGGGGCCATCGTTCGCACGGCCCAGGCTGATCCTCGACCGGTCGCTCGACTGTCTCGACAAGGCGGCGCGCGAGCGGATCGAGGCGCGGCTGGTGCGGTGGCTCGCGACGATGCTCAAGCGACGGGTGGCGGTGCTGGTCGAGCTTGCCGAGACGAGCCGCGACGCGACCGCGACGCCAGCGTTGCGCGCGGTGGCGAGCGCGATCGAGGAGGCTGGCGGGATCCTGCCGCGGCTGCCGATGCGGCTGGCGCTCGACGCGATCGATCCCGATGCGCGCAAGCGGTTGCGCAAGACCGGCATCACGATCGGCGCGCTCGATTTGTTCGATGCGCGGTTGCTGAAGCCCGAATCGGCGCGCTGGCGGCGGGTGCTGGCGGCGGCGCGGGGGAGCGTGATCGCGGCGCCGCGCGATGGGGCGACGGTGCTGGCGCGCGGCAGCGACGGCGCGACGCTCGACGCCGGGTTCCGCCCGCTCGGGCTGCAGGCGGTGCGGGTCGACCTGATCGAGCGGATCGCGCGCGCCGCGCATGATTCGCGGCAGGGTCGTACACCGTTCGCGCCCGATCCGGCGCTGGCCACG
Source organism: Sphingomonas aurantiaca (assembly GCF_003050705.1). Classification (GTDB taxonomy): domain Bacteria; phylum Pseudomonadota; class Alphaproteobacteria; order Sphingomonadales; family Sphingomonadaceae; genus Sphingomonas; species Sphingomonas aurantiaca. The sequence continues at coordinate 363,265 of NZ_QAOG01000001.1, forward strand.
TCGATCGGGGTCGATCCGGCGTCGCTCGAGCGGTTGATGGCCGAGCTCGGGTTCAAGGCGCTGGCGGGCGACACGCCGCGCTGGGTCTGGCGCGGCCGTCCGCCGGCGCGCCCGGCGGCGCCGGTTGCGATCGATCCGTCGCGGCAGAACGCGTTTGCCGGGCTTGCCGCACTGGTTCGCCATGGGTGAAGGCGCGATGCGGATCGACCGGTTCCTGTGGTTCGTGCGGCTCGCCAAGACGCGCAGCGCGGCGCAGGCGATCGCCGAGAAGGGGCGCCTGCGCATCGACGGGCGTCCGATCGACCGGGCGCATTGCCCGGTACGGATCGGCAACGTGCTCACCTTTGCCGCGTACGACCAGGTTCGTGTCATTCGCGTGGAGGCGCTGCCGACGCGCCGCGGGCCGGCTCCGGAGGCGCAGGCCTGCTATCAGGATCTGGTCGCGGGTAGCACGCCTGTCGGGGCGATGCGTGATCCGGCGCGCGTTGCGCTGGGCGAGGCAGCGCTCGAACCAACCATCCGTCATCCTGGCGAAAGTCAGGACCCAGAGCCAAGCCGGGCAGCCCTTCGCAACTCTGGGTCCTGACTTTCGTCAGGATGACGGTGGAGGGGGGAGGATCAGCGGGATAGCTTGATAACGTCTCGCAGAAGGCTTGCTATGATTGACGCGAGGGGCAGGCGGGCATAGTCGCTGCCGCATTCGTCGCCGGAAAGGAATCCGGCCCAGGAGTTCTCATAATGACCTACGTCGTCACCGACGCCTGCATCCGCTGCAAGTACATGGACTGCGTGGAAGTGTGCCCGGTCGATTGCTTCTACGAGGGCGAGAACATGCTGGTGATCAATCCCAGCGAGTGCATCGATTGCGGCGTGTGCGAGCCGGAATGCCCCGCCGAAGCGATCCTGCCCGACACCGAGAGCGGGCTTGAGCAGTGGCTCGAGCTCAACACGACCTTCTCGGCGCAATGGCCCAACGTCACGCGCAACGACAACCAGACGCCCCCCGACGCGGACGCGATGAAGGGCGTCGAGGGCAAGTTCGACAAATATTTCTCGCCGGAACCCGGCGCAGGCGACTGATATCGCATGCGAATTGCCCGATGGGGCAAGCCGTCTGCCATGTTCGGCTGGTAATTTTGTTGCAAAGCTGCTATTCGGGTCCGTGACGGGTGCGATGACGATAGTCGTGCGCCTGGCGTGAGTTAGACCTATCCCTCCCCCCGATGCAGCAGCGACGAGCCCTTCGTCGAGGCGTCGCGTGGAGGCCTGATCCGGAAAGGCCCCAAATGGCTGCCAAGGCACTGTCCTTCGATGTCGGTGATTTCGTCGTTTATCCAAAGCACGGGGTCGGCCGTGTGATCGAGCTCCAGCGCTCGGAAATCGCCGGCATGACACTGGAACTCTACGTCCTGCGGTTCGAGAAGGAGCGCATGACGCTCCGCGTGCCGACCAACAAGGCCGAAAGCGTCGGCATGCGCAAGCTGTCGTCGGACAAGACGATGCGCGAGGCGATGGACACGCTCAAGGGCAAGCCCAAGGTCAAGCGCACCATGTGGTCGCGCCGTGCGCAGGAATATGAGGCGAAGATCAATTCGGGCGACCTGGTGTCGATCGCCGAAGTGGTCCGCGACCTGTTCCGCGCCGACGACCAGCCCGAGCAGAGCTATTCCGAGCGCCAGATCTTCGAAGGCGCGACCAGCCGCCTCGCACGCGAACTGGCCGCGATGGAAGAGATTGACGAGCCCAAGGCGCAGGAGAAGATCCTCGACATCCTTCGCGCGGCGGCTGCGATCTACAACAAGGACAAGGTGCCGGCGTAACGCCCGCGCATCTTGCCAAGACGAAAGGGCGGTCCTGCGGGGCCGCCCTTTTTCGTTGTCGGCGGCTCTTGGAAGCAGTGGCGCGGGCCGGGGTGGCATATTCAAGTATATGTTCCGCTTGGCGAGTCGAGAACTACTTATCTGAACCTAAGCTTGCTATAGGCAAAGAAAGCAACTGCCAGACTCGTTGCACCTGCAATGCTGTCCTAGATGCCGGTGCCGACCAACTCTCACCGCACGGTACGAACGTCTCGCCGGATATCGATTGTCATTCCGCCGACTCTCCGCTGACTGACGCCATCCAGTTTTGGAAGGATAAGTTTATGCGTTCGAATCTCCCGAAATACCCGACGGTTGCCCTGATCCTGATCGCCGGGATCGGCCTGAGCGGTTGCGCCACCAAGGGCTTCGTCCGTGAGCAGATCGCCGTGGTCAACACGCGCATCGACGGCCTGGACGGCCAGCTGCGGACCGTCGAGGGCACGTCGGGCCAGGCGCTCGCCCAGGCCCAGGCGGCTGCCGGCCAGTCGCAGCAGAACGGCCAGCGGATCGACCAGATCAACAGCCGCGTCGATGGCCTCGACCAGCAGATGCAGATGCAGGCCAAGCAGCGCCAGCGCAAGCCGCGCGGCTAAGCCATCATCGCGCACGCCTGCATCGACGGACGGCCCGGTTGGACATTCGCATCGTGATGTCTGCCGGGGTGTCCCGTCGCGCGTGTCGTACAGGCTTCGGCCTGGCGCTATCGCTCGCCCTCGCCGCGCCGCAAGTGGCGTCGGCGGGGGCAGTGATTGCCGCGACCAAGTCGCGCAAAGCCAAGCCGAGCGCGCAGCCAAAGCGCGCGCGCGCCAAGACCGCCAAGGTTGTGGCGCCGCCGCTGGTGTTGCCGCCGCAATCGGAGCCGGCGAGCCGCATGATCGCCTGGATCGCAGCCGAGCATGACAATGGCGGGCTGCCTTATGTCGTGATCGACAAGCAGGCGGCGTCGTTGCTGCTCTTCAGCGGCAAGGGCGACTTCATGGGCGTGACACCGGTCCTGCTCGGCGTCGGCATCGGCGACGACTCGTCGCCGGGTATCGGTGCCAAGGACCTGGCCGATATCGGTCCGGCCGAGCGGACGACGCCCGCGGGGCGGTTCGTCGCGAAGTTCGGGCGCGCCTTTGGTCGGCAGCGCGTGATCTGGGTCGATTATTCGAATTCGGTGGCGCTGCATGCGGTGATCACCACGCACAAGAGCGAGCACCGGGTCGAACGGCTGTTGTCGCCGTCGCCAGACGACAACCGGATCAGTTTCGGCTGCATCAATGTCGGTACCAAATTCTATACCGGCACGCTGACGCCGGCGTTCCAGAAGAAGGGCGGGGTCGTCTACATTCTGCCCGACACAAAATCGCTCGACGACGTGTTCCCACGCGTGCGCCTGCTGCCCTATGTCAGCGCTGCCGTCGCGCGCTGAAGTGCGGTCCGGCGCGAAGGGAAAACGATGATCCTGCTGATGCTTGCCGCACTCGTCGCGGCCGATCGAGTTCCTGCTCGCAAGACAGATAGGGCGCCCGATCGACCGGTGGTGGTGAGTTCGCTCACGACCCAACAGCTGCTGGAATTCTGCCAGGGCAAGGACAGCGATCCGAGCGCAAATTTCTGCACCGGGTACATCCTCGGCGAGTTCGACGCACTGTCGCTGGCGGGCGACATCTGTCCGTTGCCGGCCAGTGTCTCGAACATCAAGGTCGCGGCCACCGTGCGCGGCTATCTGCGCGCGCGGGCCAAGAAGACGGGCACCGGTGCGCCGTCCTTCGTCGTGCGCGATGCGCTGCGCGACGCCTATCCGTGCAAGCGCAAATAGCGCGACGATCGGTCCTGGCATCACGCCACTGACTCGGGCGTATCGTCACCATTCCCTATAAGCCTCGCACGCAAATCCGCTTGGCACCGCTTCCGATCAGGTGTATTGTTTAAGCAACACACAGGAGGATGCGATGAACTTTCTTGCGCTCGGGCTGATCATTCCTCTCGCGGCCTGCTCGTTCGGCTGGGACAGCGACTCGGAAGGGTCGGGTGTCGCCGCCTCGGGGTCGGGCACCACGCGCACCTTCCAGATCGCCGATTTCGACCAGATCGACCTGCGCGGCTCGGACGATGTCGACGTTCGCGTCGGCACGGGTTTCTCGGTCCGCGCGGAGGGGCCGACCGAGCAGCTCGACCGGCTGCGTATCGCGCGCGACGGCGCGACGCTCGATATCGGCCGCAAGAACGGGACGGGCTTCGGCTGGAGCAAGGGGCCCAAGGTCAAGGTGTACGTCACGCTGCCGCGGCTGAGCGAGGCGACCGTCTCCGGCTCCGGCAACATGGCGATCGACCGGGTTGAGGGGAGCGCATTCGAGGGCGGGATCGCGGGCTCGGGCAATCTGACGATCGCCGCGGTGCAGGTGGATGCGGCGAAATTCTCGATCGCGGGCTCGGGCACCGCGCGCGCCAGCGGCACCGCGCGCGACCTGAACGTCGAGATTGCGGGCTCGGGCGATGTCGACGGCACGCGGCTGCAGGCGAAGTCCGCCAAGGTCGAGATCGCAGGCTCGGGCAGCGTCCGCGCGGTCGTCGACGGCCCCGCCAAGGTCGACATGATGGGGTCGGGCGACGTCGACCTCGGCCCACGCTCGCGCTGCACGATATCGAAGATGGGCACGGGCAGCGTGCGCTGCGGGAGCTGACTTGCGTGATGCGGCGGGAGCGGCGACGGTGTGGGCATGAGATATCTGCTCGCGCCGCTGCTGCTGCTTCTGTCTTCGCCGGCGTTCGCACAGCCCTCCACCGCCAGCCGGACCGAGTCGGTCGGCAGTTTCGACCGGGTGCGAGTCGAGGGGCCGTTCGAGGTCCGCGTCACGATCGGCTCGCCGCGCGCGACGATCACCGGCGATCCCCGCGCGACGCAGGCGGTGGCGGTGCGAGTCGACGGTACGACGCTGTCGGTGCGCAAAGGTGCGGGTGGCTGGGGCGAACAGCCGCGGGGTGAGCAGGGGCGGGGGGCAGGACCGATCGTGGTCACGCTGTCGACGCCCGGGCTAACCTCGGCCAGCGTCGCGGCGGGAGGGCGGCTGACGATCGCGAAGATGCGCGGCATGCGGGTCGACGTGACGGTCAGCGGCAATGGCAGCCTGTCGGTTGCTGCCGCCGACACCGACCAGTTGAACGCGACGCTGATCGGCACGGGGCAGATGACGCTCGCGGGTCGTGCGGCGCGGGCGCGGTTGGTGACGAGCGGGCCGGGTGCGATCGACGCATCGGGGCTGGCGGTCAACGACCTGACCGTTCATCTCGACGGGGTCGGCGAGACGAAGGCGGCGGCGCGCTACACCGCGCAGGTAACGAACAGCGGGTTGGGGACGGTGACGGTGACCGGAGCCGCGAAATGCCGGGTGGATGCCGCGGCGGGCGGCCCGGTCGTGTGCGGTAAAGCGGGCGCGCCTTCCTGAGACCAGACGGGCGGGCCGCTCAGATCAGCGCGAGTTCGGCCAGTTTCGTCATCAGCGCGGGTGGCATCACATCGAGCCCGCTCGCATCGCCCCCCAGATCGAGCGGCGCGTCCGCATCCTCCAGATAGCGCCAGCCCTGATGCGCGCGCTTGGGGCGGGCCTGGACGAGTACGAGCTTCGGATCGATCAGAATCGCGACACGACCACCCTCCGCCTCGCCGAAGCCGAGGATCGGCGAGCGCGCGATCAGCTGGTGCTTGAGGATCCAGAACATTGATCCTTGTCCCGCGACCTCCTCGTGCCGCTTGGGCAGATAGCGAGTCGTCAGGAACACCGGCCCCTCCTCGCCGCGCAGGCGGAGTCGCTCGGCGAGATGGTCGACGCTGTCCGCGCCGAACGCGACTTTGGTGAGGTGAAGCAGCATGGCGTTGGAAATGGGCCTTAAACCGCCTCAATCAACCGTGCAGCCCCCATAAGGACGCGAGGCCGAGGAACGAGAAGAACCCCATCGTATCGGTCATCGTCGTCACGAACACCGCCGACGACACCGCGGGATCGATCCGGAACTTGTCGAGCGTCACCGGCACCAGCACGCCGCTAAGCCCCGCGACGATATTGTTGGTCAGCATCGCCGCCGCGATCACGATCGACAGATTGGGGTTGTGGAAGATCACATAGGTGCCGCAGCCGATCAGCGTCCCCAGCATCACGCCGTTCGCCGCGGCAATGCGGAACTCACGGCCGATCATCCGCGCGGTGTTCGAACTCGTCAGCTGGTTGGTCGCCAGCGCACGCACGACCACCGCGAGCGTCTGCGTACCCGCATTGCCGCCCATCCCCGATACGATCGGCATCAGCACCGCGAGCAGCGCGAAGCTCGCGATCGTCCCCTGGAACAGCCCGACGACCGACGACGCGACCATCGCGGTGCCCAGATTGACCACCAGCCAGGTGAAGCGCGTGCGCACGGTCAGCCGGATCGGCTCGTTGATGTCGCCATCGCCGGCTCCTGCCAGACGCAGCGTATCCTCGCCCGCCTCTTCGGAAATGATGTGGACGATGTCGTCGACCGTGATCATGCCCACCAGCCGGCCGCCATGATCGACCACCGCGGCGGAGATCAGCGCGTATTTCTGGAAGCGCAGCGCCACCTCTTCCTGGTCCATGTCGACCGGGATCAGCGTCTGCTCGCGCTTCATCACGTCGGCGATCGCGATCCCGCGCGGCGTGCGCAGCATCCACGACAGCTGGCATGTGCCGATCGGCTTGTGCGCAGGGTCGACGACGAAGATCTCCCAGAAATCGGTCGTCAGTTCCTCGTGGCCGCGCAGGTAATCAATCGCGTCGCCGACCGTCCAATGCTCGGGCACCGCGATCAGTTCGCGCTGCATCAGGCGGCCGGCGGATTCCTCGGCGTAGCTCAGCGCCTCCTCGATCGCCGCGCGATCGTCCGGGTCGAGCGCGCGCAGCACCGCGCGCTGCTCGTCCTCGTCCATGTCCTCGATGATCGCGACCGCGTCGTCGGTATCGAGTTCGGACGCCAGATCGGCGACCTGGTGCGGCTCGAGCGCGTCGATCAGATCCTCGCGGACATAATCGTTCATCTCGGCGAACACGTCGCCGCCGAGCAGGTCGGTGACCGCGCGCGCGAGCGCGGCGCGATCCTCCTGCGGGGTCAGCTCGAACAGATCGGCGATGTCGGCGGGGTGGAGCGGCTCGACGAGCGCGCGCGCGGCCTCGTCGTCGCCGTCCTCGACCGCGTCGAGCACCGCGCGGACGAATTCGGGGCGCAGATGATCGTCGCGATCGAGCTGCGTTTCGGGTTGGGTGTCGGTTTCGACCTCGGGAAGCTCGAGTTCGCTCATGGCTGCCTCCCTTAAAAGATATGCGCTTGGGCCCTAACGCGACGCGCGTGCATTTGCCAGTCGGAGTGCGGCTCCCTATCTGCGCCTCATCAATTCAGGAGAACATGAATGGCTGACACCCCCGAAACGCTCACGCTGACCCTCGATGGCGGCGACGTCACGATCAAGTTCCGCCCCGATCTCGCGCCCAAGCATGTCGAGCGGATCGCCGAACTCGCGAACGAAGGCTTTTACGACGGCGTGCCGTTCCACCGCGTGATCCCGGGCTTCATGGCGCAGGGCGGTGACGGTGGTCGCGGCGACGGCACCGGCGGGTCGACCAAGCCCAACCTCAAGGCGGAATTCTCGGCCGAGCCGCATGTCCGCGGCGTGTGCTCGATGGCGCGCACCAACCAGCCCGACACGGCGAACTCGCAGTTCTTCATCGTGTTCGACGACGCGCGCTTCCTCGACAAGCAGTACACCGTGTGGGGCGAAGTCACCGACGGCATGGACCTGATCGACGCGCTCCCCAAGGGCGAGCCGCCGCGCGCACCGGGCAAGATCGTCAAGGCCCGCGCAGCCTGAGCTAAAGGCTGCACCGGCGTAGCCAAGGCTGCGCCGGAGACAGCCGAAGCCGGCCGGCGGAGTGAAACTCCGTCCGACGGCGCGGCTTAGCCGCGACGCGCTTCGGGTCAGAAGCGCGTCGCGGTTGCTGTGTTATCTTTCCTCCAACCCACCACCACCATCAACCCAAACCCCACCCGTCATCCCAGCGAACGCTGGGATCTCCCGGTTCGAGCCTCGCCGCTTCCCAACGGGGAGACCCCAGCTTTCGCTGGGGTGACGGGCGGGGGGCTCGCAGCTCGGGGCTGGAGCTCGGGACGAAGGCGTTGGGTAAGCATATTCCCCTCCCGCTCGCGGGAGGGGCTAGGGGAGGGCACGACGTACGTACTGGCGTCCGGCCGGTGAGGCACGCCCCTCCCCCGCCCCCTCCCGCAAGCGGGAGGGGAGTAGCGGTCAGACTTCCGCCAAGGTCCGGATCAGCCAGTCGTGGAACAGCTTGACGGGCTTGGTCTGCAGCGCGCGCGGGCGGCAGACGAACCAATAGCTGTACGGACTCTCCACCTCGATATCGAACAGCCGGACCAGCCGCGGATCGTTGGCGTCGGCGAAATGGCTCGCGTGCATGAACGCGACGCCCAGGCCCTGCGCCGCGGCCTCGAGCATCAGCGCACCCGAATCGAAATGGTCGATCGCCAGCGGCTCGATCTCGTCGAGCCCGGCCGCCGTCCGCCACGCCGTGAAGGTATCCGTCATGTCGCGGTGCACCAGCGCGGTCAGCGTCGCGAGCTGTTCGGGCCGCGTGACCGGGTCGGCACGCTCGAGCAGGCTGCGCGCGCCGATCACATAGACCGAGTTGCGATCGAGCCGCCGCGCATAGAGCGACGGATCGATCTCGCGCGACAACGCGATCACCGCATCGAGCCCGTCGCCGAGCCGCGACACCAGATGCGCGGCGGTATCGATGTCGAGATGGAGCTCGGGGTGCGTGGTCCGCAACTCGCCGAGCCGCGGGAAGAGTTTCTGCGAGGCATAGAGCGGCAGGATCCCGAGCCTGAGCCGCAGCACCTCGGTGGTGCTGGTCAGCGATTCCACCGCATCCGACAGCGAGTCCAGCACCGGCGCGATCTGTGCCAGCAACCGCTCGCCATCCGCGTTCAGCACCATCGCCTGATGCCGGCGCGCGAACAGCGGCTTGGCGATGAAGCGTTCGAGGCTCTGCACGCGCCGGCTGAGTGCGGGGGCCGACAGCGCGAGATCCTCGGCCGCGGCCTTGATCGACCCCAGCCGCGCGACCTGCACGAACGCCTCGATAGCCCCCAATGGCGGCAGCCTGCGCATGATCCCTCTTTCGACTCGACGAGTGTGACAACAACCGCTGGACGCATTCAGACATACGATTGCAGTTAGCGCAATCGTAGCTGATCCCTTCGCACTTGCAACATCAACCGTCCCGACGCAAAAAGACCTCGCCTTTCAGGCATCCTCTCCTAAAAACTTTCATGGGCTGGCCTTCATTGGCCGGCCCTTTTTTTGTGTTTTCAAGTCCTCGAACCATCGGAACCGGCGCCCTATCTCGGGCGCTAGGAATGCGAATGGAGTCGACATGGCCGATAGCGAAATCCCCACGCGAAAAATTCAGGTCGCCAATGCGCGGCCCGAGGATAGCGGCCGCGGCCTGGCGCATCTGCCGCGCGCGCTGATGGCGACGCTGGGCATTGGCGAGGGCGATGTGATCGAAATCCTCGGCAAGCAGAACACGCCCGCGCGCGCCGTCGGGCCGTATCCCGAGGACGAGGGCCTCGACATCCTGCGCATCGACGGTTTGCAGCGCGCGAACGCCGGTGTCGGCTCGGGCGATTTCGTCGAGGTGCGCAAGGCCGAGTCGAAGCCCGCGACGCGCGTCGTCTTCGCGCCCGCACAGCAGAATCTCCGCCTCCAGGGATCGACCAACGCATTGAAGCGCACGTTCCTCGGCCGGCCGATCTGCCAGGGTGATATCGTCGCGACCGCGGGGCATCAGCGCGTCGGCAACATGCCGCCGGGCGTCCAGCAGTTCATGAACGCGCCGGCGTATGCGTTGCAGGAAATCCGCCTCGCGGTGATCGCCGCCAGCCCCAAGGGCGTGGTGCATATCGACGAGAATACCGAGATCGAGCTGCGCTCCGAGTACGAGGAGCCGCAGGCCGCGCGTCGTGCCGACGTCACCTACGACGATATCGGCGGCATGGCGCAGACGATCGACCAGCTGCGCGAGATGGTCGAACTGCCGCTGCGCTATCCCGAACTGTTCCAGCGGCTGGGCGTCGATCCGCCCAAGGGCGTGTTGCTGCATGGCCCCCCCGGCACCGGCAAGACGCGCCTCGCGCGTGCGGTCGCGAACGAATCCGATGCGCAGTTCTTCCTGATCAACGGGCCTGAGATCATGGGCTCGGCCTATGGCGAGTCCGAATCACGCCTCCGCGAAGTGTTCGAAGAGGCGGCGAAGTCCGCGCCGTCGATCGTGTTCATCGACGAGATCGATTCGATCGCGCCGAAGCGGGGGCAGGTGTCGGGCGAGGCTGAAAAGCGGCTCGTCGCGCAATTGCTGACGTTGATGGACGGCATCGAATCGCGCGCGAACCTTGTCGTGATCGCGGCCACCAACCGTCCCGAGGCGATCGACGAGGCGCTGCGTCGTCCCGGCCGTTTCGACCGCGAGATCGTGGTCGGCGTCCCCGATGAACGCGGCCGCCGCGAAATCCTCGGCATCCACGCGCGCGGCATGCCGCTCGGCGACCGGGTCGATCTCGATGAGCTGGCGCGTACCACCTACGGCTTCGTCGGCGCTGATCTCGCAGCACTGGCGCGCGAGGCGGCGATCGAGGCGGTCCGGCGGATCATGCCCAAGCTCAACCTCGAGGAGCGGACGATTCCGCCCGAAGTGCTCGACGAATTGTCGGTCACGCGCGAGGATTTCCTCGGTGCGCTCAAACGCGTCCAGCCCTCGGCGATGCGCGAAGTCATGGTGCAGGCGCCGACGGTGCGCTGGGCGGATGTCGGCGGGCTCGACGATGCGCAGATGCGGCTGAAGGAAGGCGTCGAACTGCCGCTCAAGAACCCCGACGCGTTCCGCCGTCTGGGGATCCGGCCTGCCAAGGGCTTCCTGCTCTACGGTCCGCCGGGGACCGGCAAGACGCTGCTGGCCAAGGCGGTCGCGCGCGAGGCGGAGGCGAACTTCATCGCCACCAAATCGTCCGACTTGCTGAGCAAATGGTATGGCGAGAGCGAGCAGCAGATCACCCGGCTGTTCCAGCGCGCGCGTCAGGTCGCGCCGTGCGTGATCTTCATCGACGAGCTCGATTCACTGGTGCCCGCGCGCGGCAGCGGTGCGGGCGAGCCGCAGGTGACCGAGCGAGTCGTCAACACGATCCTCGCCGAGATGGACGGGCTGGAGGAGCTGCAATCGGTCGTCGTGATCGGCGCGACCAACCGGCCGAACCTGATCGACCCGGCGTTGCTGCGGCCGGGCCGGTTCGACGAGCTCGTCTATGTCGGCGTCCCCGACAAGGCTGGCCGCCGGCGGATTCTGGGTATCCAGACCGAGAAGATGCCGCTCGCGTCCGACGTCGATCTCGATCGTCTGGCGGAGCGGACCGACCGCTTCAGCGGTGCGGATCTGGAGGATGTCGTCCGTCGCGCCGGCCTGGTCGCGTTGCGACGGTCGATCGATTCGACCGACGTGACGATGGCCGACTTCGACGGCGCGCTAAAGGAGTCGCGGGCGAGCGTCACCCCTGAGACCGAGCGCGAATATGAGCAGATGGCCGCGCGGCTGAAGCAGGATGCCACGGCGATCCAGCCTCTGGGCTTTGCGTTCCCCAGCAAGACCGACGACTGACGGTGTCCCCCCTCTCCCAGCCGGGAGAGGGGGCATGCCGACGCTATTCGTCCGGGTTGGTGACGCCGAGATCCGTGAAGGAGAGGCGACCCGCGCCCGCCTGCAGCCCAATGCGGATCAGTTGAGCGGTGCTGCTGGCGCCGGTCTTTTTCAGCAGCTTGGTACGATAGGTCTCGACGGTGCGCGGGCTGATATCGAGCTCGCGCGCAATCTCCTTGCTCGTCAGGCCGGAGACCACGAGTTCCAGCACCTGACGTTCGCGAAAGGGGAGCTCCTCGGCGAGGACGTCGGTCTGGTGGAGCGGCGGCCAGCACCGGGCGGCGGCGATAGCGCTCAGGATCGTGGATGCCTCGAACGGCTTTTCGATAAAGTCGATCGCGCCCGCGCGCATGGCTTCGACCGCGAGGGGGATGTCCGCGTGCCCGGCAATCATGATCACGGGATCGGTGCGGCCGCGCTTGACCACCGTGCGCGTGACTTCGATCCCCGAGATACCGGGCATCATGACGTCGCAGACCAGGATGCCGGGCGGCAACTGATCGAGCGCATCGAGAAACAGCTCGCCACAGCCAAACGATCGCGCGGGGACTCCATCGGTCGAGAGCAGCAGCGACAGCGAGCGGCACATCTCGGGCTCGTCGTCGATGATATAGACGGGGCGTTCAGGCAGCATGCGTCGTGCCTCCTATCGCGGTGTGTGGCACGGTGAACAGGAATCGCGCACCGCCCAATTCCGTGTCGTCGTCGCACCAGATACGCCCGCCATGCCCCTCGATGATCGTCCGGCAGAGCGCGAGGCCGATGCCGACGCCATCGGTCTTGGTCGACTGGAAGGGGGCGAAAACGTCGTGCCGAAGCTTTGGGGGAAGGCCCGGGCCGCTGTCTTCGACCGCGAAGGTCGCGTCCCCCGTCGCGGTGCGCCAGGCCTGCAGGCGGATGCGCCGATCGTCGCACCCGCGCAGCGCATCGGCGGCGTTGATGACAAGGTTGAGAATGACCTGTTGAAGCTGGATCGCATCCGCCGACACGTCGAAATCGACATGGGACAGATCGGTCAGGAGCTCGGCGCGAACCCCCTTGGCGGCGAGTGATCCCAGCTTCGCGGACTCTTCGAGCAACGTGCGAACATCGACCTGCTGCAGGATGGGCGGCTTGCGGCCGATGAAGTTGCGCAGCCGCTTCAGCATCGTCGCGGCGCGAAACGCATGCGCCAGCGTATCGTCGATCGCTTCGCGCGCGGCGGCAAGGTCCGGCGTGTCGGCGGCCAGCACCGCGCGCGCCACGCCCGCGTAATTGGCGATGATGGTGAGCGGTTGGTTGAGTTCGTGCGCGATCGACGATCCGAGTTGCCCCAGCGCGGTCGCGCGGGAGATCTGGTACAGCTCGCGTTGCGCCATCGCGAGCCGTTCGGAGGACAGGACGGCCTTGGTCTCGTCGCGGACGTAGACGATCCTGAAGCGATGCGTACCGATCAGCAGCGACGTGTCGCGAATGTCGAGGCGCAACCGTTTTGCGCTGGGCAGGATGACCGTGTGAAGCGCGTTCGTCTTGAGCGCATGCGTCGGCACGAGCCGTTCGAGTCGCTCCCCCATGAACGCTTCGCGCGGTCGCTCGAACAGGCTGCACGCGGCCTCGTTGGCATCGACGATATCGCCCGACGAATCGATGATGAGCATGACCGCGGGCGAACCATCGAAGATGATCCGGAGGATGCGCTCGCGTCGGCAGGCGTTGATCGCGGCATATTGTTCGCGACGCCGCAATCGCTTCATCGTTTCTCCGCCGATCGAGACGATGACGCAGAACAGCGATACGAGTGCGACGCTGCGCGGGTTGACCAGCGCATGGCTCCATTCCGCGATGAGCATCGTGCCGGCGAGCGACAGCACCGCGGCGACAAGGCCCGCGATCAGGCCGCGTCGTGCGGCGTTGGCGATGACGGCGGCAACACAGAATAGGAATGGCAGGTTCACGGCGATCAGGGTGTGCGCCAGCCAGGTCGCGCTCAGCGCGGCAACGCCCGAGGCCGCCGCTACCAACCACCCCGTTTCGGGATCGGCAAGCGCGGCGTCATCGTCGATCATCTCCCAGAAGCGCTGCATTGCCCACCTTGGTCCATTTCGGTTCTATTCTGTGCTTAACGCGTGGTTAGTCAATAACGTCGGTGGGCGGCGTCATGTCTAAAACGTTCAGATTTGGGGCAAACGAAAAAGTTCGACGCGCGCGCGGCCGGGGCGATCCCCTCATTTTGGGGGAATAGGGACGTGATTATTGACTTTGGTTAAGTCATGGGCGGCGAGTAAAGCCTCCAATACTGTGCGTATGGACAGGCTTGCGCGGCGTTGCTTGCTGCTCGGCCCGACCCGCGCGGCTCCGGGCTAGGCGTCCCTAGCGTCCTTGAGCGCTACATAGGCGTAGCCGATCATCACGACGCACGCCGCGCCCGCGACCAGATAGGGCAGCGAATGCTGGGCCTCGTACAGACCGACGCCGATCGACGGCCCCAACACGAAGCTTGCGCCGTTGATCGACGTCACCTTGCCCGCGACCGAGCCCTGCGCATTTGCGCCGACCGCGAGCGACGAGCCAGCGGTGAAGCCAGGTCGCGTGAAGCCGAAGCCGAGGCTGGCCAGCGCATAGGCGGTCGCGATCGTGTAGAGCGACGTCGCGATTCCGGTCAGCGCGGTGCCGACTGCGGCGAGCACCAGCCCGGTCAGCACCAGTTGTCGCGGCGTCATGTTGAGCCGGGGGATGATGCCCCATTGCGCAAGCAGCGCCGCCCCCGCGCCCATCATCAGGACGATGCCGGTCGGCTCGAGCGCCAGCGCGGGCGCGAGGTGGAGGCGGTCGATCACGAGGAATCCGATCGCCTGCCCCGTCATCGCCTGAGCGTGGCCCATCACCAGCCCGGCGATCATCCACGCACGGATGCGCGGATCGGTGTAGCCGACATGCTCGACATGCGATCCGGTCGCGGCGGCGACCGACGCCCCCGTCGGCGCGCCGCCGATCGAGGGATAGGCCGAGCTCGCGCCGTGCGTCTCGTGCGGGGGCACGATCTTGTCGTCGGGGAGCATCCGCCGCACCGTGATCCAGACCGCCACGCCGAACAGCGCGAACAGGAAGGCCGGACCGGCGAGCCCGATCTCGACGCCGCCGATCGAGCCGAGGATCAGATAGGGTGCGATCGCCGGGCCGAGGATAGTGCCGAGCCCGAAGGCGGAGGCGAGCAAGGTCAGCGCCTTGGTCCGTTCCTCGCGAGTCGTCTCGCCCGCGACCAGCGCCTGCACCGCGGGTGGCGCGGCGGCGCCGAACGTCCCGTAGATCAGCCGGCCTCCGATAAAGCACAGGAACGCCGCCGTGCCGCCGATCCAAGCGTTGATCCCGGCGAGCAGGAACACGCCGCATAGCGCGAGCGAGACGCTGAATCCGCCGACGCCGAGCAGGATCATCGCGCGCCGGCCGTGGCGATCCGATCGATTCGCCCAGAACGGCGCGGCGATCACCCACAGCAGCGCGGAGACCGAGAACGCCGCCGCGACCGCGCTGTCGGCGACGCCCAGCGATCGGCCGAGCGCGGGCAGCACCGATTGCAGCGCGGTGTTCCCCGCCGCGATCGTCAGCATCACGAGGAACATCAGCGCGAATCGCCGGTCGATCTTCGGTGTGTCGGCAGTGGGCCCTTCGGCCGACATCCCGGTCATGATCGCGCCCAGGCATAGGCGCGCTCGACCCGCGCGACGGTCACCGTATAGCGATCGTACCAGAGCGCGCGGCCGCGGTCGCGAATCGCGGCGTGGTCGGGATGGTCGCGCCAGGCGAGCGCGGCTTCGTCGTCCGCCCAGTAGCTGACGGTGATGCCCATGCCATCCGCCTCGCGCGCGCTGTCGACTCCGCGATAGCCCGGCTGCTCCGCGGCGAGCGCGTCCATCGCCGCGGCGGCGTCTGCGTAACCGGTCATGTCCGCATCGTTACGGAACGACACGAAAACGACGGCGACCTGTCCTGTCCGATCGTCCTGCATGACCGGTGTTTAGGGTAAGCGCGGCGCTTGGCAAATCCGCAGAACCGATTGGCGAACCATGACATCCGGTGCGGTTCGTCGCCCGATGCAACCCGCGGCCCTTGAAACGCGTTCGGAATTCGTGCGACGGGAGGGCCAAAGCCTCGCCAACGTGCGGGACCCCTGACCGTAAGGAACGCGATGCCCAGTTCGACCACCGCCACCCGGCGTGCACGCAGCCGACCCGCCGGCGTGCCGTCCCCGTGGCAGATGTTCTTTTCAGGGTTCCTGAAACATCCGGTCATGGTCGGATCGATCGTGCCCTCGTCGGACAAGCTGATCCGCAAGATGCTCGACCCGGTCGACTGGGCGAATTGCAAGCTGTTCGTCGAATATGGCCCGGGCGTCGGCACCTTCTGCCGTCCGATCCTCGACCGGATGGCGCCCGACGCCAAGCTGGTGGTGATCGATACCAACCCCGAGTTCATCCAGTATCTGCGGCACACGATCACCGATCCGCGTTTCTTCGCGGTGCTCGGCTCGGCCGATGCGGTCGAGTCTATCGTTGCCGATCATGGCTTCGAAAAGGCCGATTACGTTCTGTCGGGGCTTCCCTTCTCGACGCTGCCCCCCGGCGTCGGCCCGGCGATCGCGACCGCGACGCATGCGGTGCTGCGGAGTGGTGGTGCGTTCCTGGTCTATCAGTTCTCGCCCAAGGTGAAGGACTTCCTCACGCCGCACTTCGAGTCGATCGATCACGACATGGAGTGGTGGAACGTGCCGCCGGCGCAGCTCTACTGGGCCTGGAAGGACTGACGCAGCCGCGCCCACGCCCGCGCCGGTGCGCGAAGCGCAGCGTCAGGCCCGGCCGGCGGGTCGGCTAGAATAGTCGAACCCGTCCGACGGCGGCTTTGCCGTCGGCGCTGCTATTGCTCGAAGTTCGGCTGTCATCCTGACGAAAGTCGGGATGACGTAGGGGGACGGAAGTCCTTCGACTCCGGCCGTGCCTATTCGTCGATCCCGAAGTTCAGCCCGCGCGACAGGCTGGGGTCGACCACCGCGACGGCGAAATAGGCGGCGAACTGCTTGATCCGCTGCATCCACCCGGTGTTCGCGCGGTAGAGTGCGGCAGTCACCTCGGTCGACTTGGCGATCTCGCCGTCGACATAGCGGCGGACATGCGCGGCGAACGCGGCATCCTCGATCCGCAGCATCAGCTCCATGTTGATGAACAGGCTGCGCATGTCGAAATTGGCCGAGCCGATATGGACCGCGTCGTCGATGACGTAGAGCTTCGTGTGGAGCTTGGTCGGCTGATATTCGAACAGGCGTACGCCCTTGCGCAGCAGCCCTGCATAGGTGAACCGCGCGGCGGCGATCGTCGCGTTGTTGTCCGATTTGCTCGCGGTGACGATGCGGACCTCGGCCTGTCGCCGGCCGGCCTTGTCGAGGCGCCGCAGCAAGGTGGGGCTCGGCGTGAAATAGCCCGCGATCACGTCAATCCGCCGGCCGCGCCGCATGTCGTCGCGCACCGCGCGCGCCCAGGGGGACAGCTTGCGGGTCGGTCCGCCGATCAGCCAGCGTGTCGCGCCGCGCGTCTCGCTCCAGTGCGACAGCGCGGCGTTCAGTTTGCGCAGCTTGCCCTTGGGTTCGTGGATCCAGTCCTTCAGCGCATCGAAATAGCCGGCGAGCCGCCCCGCCGCCGGCCCTTCGACGAGCAGCCCGAGATCGCGCCAGGCCTGGTCGGCGGCGGTCCCGAAATAATCGTCCTCGATATTGAAGCCGCCGATGATGATCCGGGCTTCGTCGGCGAGCGCGAGCTTCTGGTGGTTGCGCAGCAAGTAGCGGCGGCCGAACCGCGCGGAGAAGCGGCATACCGAAATGCCGGCGGCCTCGAGCGGTTCGAAAAAGGCATGTGGCGCGTCGTCGCTGCCGAAGCCGTCGACGATCAGCGCGACCGCGACGCCGCGGCTTGCGGCGGCGATCAGCGCGGCGTTGACGCGTTGGCCGGACTCGTCGTCGGCATAGATATAGTAGAGCACGCGCAGCGACCGCTCGGCGCCGTCGATCAGGGCCAGCACCGCGTCGAGCCGCCGGGGGCCGGTGTCGAGCAGGGTCATCTGGTTGCCGTCGACGGCAAAGGTCGGCTGGTCTGCGGGATCGTCCATGACGGCTGTGATGACCACGCGGGGGCGGCGGTGGCAACCCGCGGCGGATTTCTTGACTTTGCAGGCCATCGCCCGTAGGCGACGCATTCTCATTCTATCGTTGTTACGAAGGAAGCCGCATGGCGCGCGTTACCGTCGAGGATTGTGTCGACAAGATCCCCAACCGGTTCGACCTGGTGTTGTTCGCGGCCCAGCGTGCGCGCCAGATCTCGGGCGGCGCCGAACTGACGCTCGACCGCGACCGCGATAAGAACCCGGTCGTCGCGCTGCGCGAGATCGCCGACGAGAACGTCAAGCCGGCGCATCTCAAGGAACAGGTCATCCAGGGCCTGCAGAAGGTTCGCGTCGACGACGACGACGAGGTCGATGCCGTCGGCAGCCTGGCCGCGTCGGCCGAGGCGCTTCGCCTGACCGCCGCTGCACCGCCGCGGAACCAGAATCTGGGTGCGGATTACGAGGGTTGAGGCAGCGGGATTAGCGAAAGCTAATCCGCGGCTCGGCCGAAACCCCGGCGTGCGAAATAGAGAAAAGCCCGTGGACCCAGGTCCGCGGGCTTTTTCTTTGAGTGGTTTCCGTAGAGGGACGCACCGTTCACCTTGGAAAGGGGAGGGCAGGCGGTACGCGAGTCCCGGCTCCCTTGTTCTCCCGCGAAGGCGGGAGCCCAGGCTGGGTCCCCGCCTTCGCGGGGACACAGGCTTTTGTGACGAGGCGCTGCGGTTGGTATCACCCTGAGGCAGAGCGCCGCGGCGAAGCCGCGTCGTCAGTCGTCGCTGCGCGACGCTGGCCGGGGTCGGTCCGCGACGCGGATCAGCGGGGCTGATCCGCTGACCGCCCCTTAAACCCCTGCGCCACCACGAACCACTCGACCGAGCCCTTACGGCTCGCCGGCGGCTTGGCGTGCTTCACGGTCTTGAAGTTCCGCTTCATCTCCGCGACCAGCTCGGAGTCCGCACCGCCCGCGAACACCTTCGACACGAATGTGCCGCCGGGCTCGAGCACTTCGCACGCAAAGTGCAGCGCGGTTTCGACCAGCGCCATCGTCCGGAGCGCATCGGTCTGCGGATGGCCGACGGTGTTCGCGGCCATGTCCGACAGCACCAGGTCGGGCGCGCCGCCCAGCGCTTCGATCAGCTTGCCGGGCGCTGCATCGTCGAGGAAGTCCATCTCGAAGATCGTCACGCCGTCGATCGGATCGACCGGGAGCAGATCGATCCCGACCACCGCCGCCTTGGGGATCCGCCGGCGGATGACCTGCGCCCAGCCGCCCGGCGCGATCCCCAGATCGACCACGCGCTTGCATCCGCGGATCAATTCGAACCGCTCGTCGAGCTCGATCAGCTTGTACGCCGCGCGGCTGCGATAGCCGTCGGCCTTGGCGCGCTTCACATAGGGATCGTTCAACTGGCGTTCGAGCCAGCGGGTCGACTGCGCGGTGCGCTTGCGTGCGGTGAGGACGCGGACATGCCCGCCAGAGCCACCCCGGCTCATGCCGCGACGCTCGATGCTTTGCCGGGCTTGCCACCGGGGCGGGGTGCCCCCATCAGCCGGCGCAAGATCCCCTCGCGAATACCGCGGTCGGCGATGCCGAGCCGTTCGGCGGGCCACAAATCCATGATCGTCTCCAGAATGGCACAGCCCGCGACCACCAGGTCGGCGCGCTCGTTGCCGATGCACGGCAGCTTGGCGCGCTCCGTGATCGACATATGGGAAAGGTCGGCGCTGATCCGCCGCATTGCCGACGCAGGCACGATCAGCCCGTCGACCACCGAGCGGTCGTAATGGCTGAGCCCGAGATGCACGCTGCCCAGCGTCGTCACCGTGCCGCTGGTGCCGAGCAGCCGCGGTCGCGCGATATTGCGCGGCAACCGCGCGGCGAACCCGGCAAAGCTGTCCGCGACGACGGTGCGCATCCGCGCATAGGCGGCGCGGCGACCGGCCTCGCCTTCGCCGCCGCCGGCATGCTCGGTCAGCGACACCACGCCCCAGGGCGCCGAATGCCAGTCGAGCACGGTCGGGATCGGCGTCGAGGTATCGACCAGCACGAGTTCGGTCGATCCACCGCCGATATCGAACACGAGCGCGGGGTCCTCGCCGGGCTCGATGAGCGCGTGGCAGCCGAGCACCGCCAATCGCGCCTCTTCCTCGGCGGAAATGATGTCGAGATGGATGCCCGTCTCTGCCAGCGCGCGCGCGATGAAGGCAGGCCCGTTCGACGCCTGCCGGCACGCCTCGGTCGCGACCGACCGCGCCAGCGTGACGTTGCGGCGCTGCAGCTTGTCCGAACACACGCGGAGCGCCGCGATCGTGCGTTCGATCGCCGCGTCGCTCAGCTCGCCGGTCGACGCCAGCCCTTCGCCGAGCCGGACGATTCGCGAGAACGCGTCGATCACCGCGAAGCCGCCCGCCTGCGGTCGCGCGATCAGCAATCTGCAATTGTTGGTGCCGAGATCGAGCGCGGCAAATGCCTGCGCATCGGCCCACCGCCCACGACTGGGTCGGGTCGCCGCCGGACGGGCAGGACTACCCTGCCGGAACGGCATTCGGGCGGAAACATCCCCCATCGCCGTAAAACTCGCTATCTATGTCTGCCGCCGCGGGAAAATACCCGCCCGGTGCTTGGACACGAATGTAGCGCAGCGGCGCGATTACGCAAGCGACGTGGCACATCGGCAACATCTTGGCGTTGACAGCGGCAAACCGCCCGCCTAGAGCCCGCCCTCGCTGATGCCCCGTCGTCTAATGGTAAGACTGCGGTTTCTGATACCGCCTATTGAGGTTCGAATCCTCACGGGGCATCCAGCGCTCTATCCTTTGACACCGAAACCGGACCTCTGTGACAAGAGTACGCCTTGGGCGTGCTTCCCCTTGTTGGCTCGAGATCGCCGCGTTTCTCTGGGATGTGGGGCTGAGATGGCTGGTAAGAGGTAAAGTCGCTGGGATGAAATGCGCGCTTCGCCCCGAGAGAGATTCCTACAAGATCATATGCGGCGGATTAGGGAGCTGTGCGCCTAAGACCCACTTTCGGCCATTCACCGGCCAATTTACTACACCCAACTCCGGCCGTTTGTTCATGTAGGCACATCTGCGCTGACGGCGCCGCGTGGAACGGCGAGAATTGGGACGAAGCCGTCGTTCCCGCCTAACCGCTGAACGCCGGCTCATGCCCAGACCTGCCATTCACAAGCAGGAGGAACTTCCGAATCACGGCATCGCCGTCAAAAGTCAGGGGTACCGCCTAGCTTGGAGGGGCGCTTTTCCCTCCGATATCTGCGCACATCGAATGTCTCCGTCTTAATCTTGATCCTCTCGACATGATGGACCTGCAGAGTGTCGATGGCGACCGCCAGCGCTGGTTGGCGATCGTCGTCCGGCTCGGCAAAGGGATCAAGGTAGCGCGGCGGCCAAAAGGTGCCACCTGGCGCAGGCTTCGGCGGTTCGGGAGGTGGCACCTCTTCCGAGACCCAGTAGTCCGGAGACGGACCGTCTTCGTCGAAGGAGCCGAGCATCGCTGAGACGGTCGAGCCTTCCGGCAAATCGACGTTCTTGACCCGAGAGGCGCGCCGGAACAGCACCACATTCTGATGATCACCGCGCTGCTGCACCGAGGGATATAGCAGCCCGTCGATGTTCAGCGCCTCATTTGCCGC
The DNA here is from genome assembly GCF_003050705.1 of Sphingomonas aurantiaca. Taxonomy (GTDB): domain Bacteria; phylum Pseudomonadota; class Alphaproteobacteria; order Sphingomonadales; family Sphingomonadaceae; genus Sphingomonas; species Sphingomonas aurantiaca. The sequence continues at coordinate 384,664 of NZ_QAOG01000001.1, forward strand.
CAGATAGTCCGCGATGACCTGGGTGATCAAATACTCAGCTGGTTCATCGTCGGGCATCACCGGCATCGTCATCCGCGCGCTGAGACTCCCCATGAACTTTGCAAGCTCGAGACGGCCCATATAGTCAGGATCGAAAATGCTGCCCTCGACATAGACCGACTGGAGCGCGTCGATATCAAGAAGGCGCAGCGGTCTGATCACATCGAACTTGCCGACCAGGGCGCGACTGCCGACGGGTGGCCGGACCTCGGACAGAGCGGCCTCGTCGCTGGTCGCGCCATAGAATAAGGAGACGCCATGGGCATTCATGCGGCCCCCGAGAGCGATACTGGGAGACGGCGGTCCGAGGTCTCGATCGGGCCGCTCAAGCGCGGGACCTAGCTTCAAATCGGAATGGAAAACGCGTGCTCGGCTAAAGCGCTCTAGCTGGGTCAGAGGCCCGGCGTGGCGGATCACCCCGCGTCTGTCGCGTGTGCCATAGCCGTCTATCCCGGTGAAGATGCGATCGAGGAAGGATTTTGCGAGCTTGTTGAAATAGCGTGTCTCGCCCTTCAGAGACCGCTCTAGATTGCGCCATTCGAGCTGGAACTCGATGTCATTAGGCCTTTTCCGCTCGTAATAGCTGTCCGGATCAAATTCACACTCTCCGTCGGCCGCCTGGTAGTCCCAGTCCCCGTGCTCATCCGCGAGAATATCAAGGATTTCCTGCGCGACCGCATCGTCGATCGAGGCAGCTTCCTGTATCACTTCTAAAACCGGTTCGCCCTCGCGCTCCCATTCGTAGGAACTCTCGCGGTCGCCAAGCATAGCGGACTGGAATGCATCTGGCTGATTGGAGGTGCGGAAATAGTGGGTCTCGAAGGCGGTCCCAACCTTCTGAGCCAACTCAGCAACAGGTATGACAAAGCCTTCATGCTCGCAAAAAAAACACACGCGTTCATCGCCGCACGCGGTGATTTCTGCCTTGAGATAGGCATTGCCCACGCAATCGGCGCACACAACACGCTCCTCGTCATCGTCGATCATTGACCACCTCGTTCGGGTTTTGGAAGATTGAACGCCGTCGCTGGCACCGCTTGCCGCCTATTATCCTAGCGGCCGCAATCTGTCTGCTGCACTGAAGGCGTTCATCAGTCTCGCGCATGATCATGCCGGCACTGCTTCCTGAAGTCAGCTTACGTTGAAGGTCCCGCCCGTGAGTCTTAACATGCCGGCAAAATGGCGTTTCGGATCGCCGGGCGAACTGGATCAACAGGGCGTAAATGCCTTCAACTCGCTCATCCACACTATCGCAGCGCAGGCCGAATCCAGTTGGGAAATCCTCGAGCTTTTCAAGGCGAAGTTCAATGGCGGCGCCAGCTGGAGCTCCAACGAAAGCTGGGCGATAGGCGATCTCCAGAACGCCATGAGCAACTCCGCCGACAATGCCGCGACCTTCATTGCGGCATTCTGGGACGGCTGCGAGCAAGTCCATCGCGAACATCCCACTATCGGCCTGCCCGACGTCGACATCATAAACCAGATATTGTTCGACCACGGCGCGCCCTTTGAAGTGCGGCCGCCCGACCTCGTGCCTCGCAATCCTCAAATCCCGATTCCGGTCCTAACGCCGCAGCGGTCCATTGGCGAGCAGGCCGTAGAATTGATCAACGCATCACTTGATCAAGCGGACCGGCTGCTTCTCGAGCAGCGGCCGCGACCGGCGGTCCAAGAGATCCTTTGGCTGCTGGAGACGGTCGCCACTGCCTTCCAGGGACTGGATACCGGGACCGGCACCATCGAGGGCAAGTATTTCAACGAAATCGTCCGCAACCTGCGCAATCACCACCGCGGCGGCCCGCTCGCCGAGGCCTTGGGCTGGATGACCAAGATGCACGGCTTTCTCTCGTCGCCCACCGGCGGCGGGGTGCGCCACGGCACCCAATTGGCCGCCGACGTGTCTCCCACGCTCAAGGAAGCGCATCTCTACTGCAATCTCACGCGCAGCTATATCAACTACCTGCTCGCCGAGGCAGCGGATGCCATGCCAGTTGCGACCGTAAGAAAGTCGCCATTCGGCACGTCGGTGTAGTTAAAAGCGGTCGTCAGTTCTTGCGGCTTGTGAGGGACGAAAGGTAGGACATTCTTGCCGGTCGGTGCCGCGACCGGGAACGTCCGGTTACGCTGACACTAGCCACTTATTGATCCGCCTATCCGCTAGTAGTGTAGTCGCGTCGCGACTACATTCGCAGAGCTATGCCACAACATATCTTCTTCTCCTGGCAGATCGATCGATTGCCCCTGACCGGTCGCAATCTGATCGAGCGCGCGCTCGGCGACGCGATCTTGGCGATCCAGGCCGATGCCGAGATCGATCCGGCGTACCGCGAACTGGCGATCGACCGCGACACCAGTGGCGTGCCCGGTTCGCCGCCACTGGTCGAGACAATCTTCGCCAAGGTCGATGTCGCCACCGCCTTCCTGTCCGACCTGACCTATGTCGCCACCCGCGCTGATGGCCGGCTCATGCCCAACCCCAATGTCCTGCTCGAACATGGCTGGGCCCTGCGCGCGCTCAGCTGGCGGCGGGTCATCTCGGTGATGAACGTCGCTTATGGTTCGCCCGAAAACCATCCGCTGCCGTTCGACCTGCAGCATTTCCGGCGTCCGATCCTCTACAACTGCCCCGATGATGCCGACGAGGCGGCACGGCGCGCGGCCCGCAATGCTCTGGCAGCAGCGCTTAGAGATGCCCTGCGCGCGATCTTGAATGATGAGGTGGCCGTTGCGCCAGCGGCAGCTCCGGCCGAACCGCATCCGCTCGATGTCGAACTGCTGGACAAGGTCCGCGGCCAGTTTCCGGTCGGGCTGCAACGCTTCTTCCACGATCATAATTTCGGCGAGCCGTTCCGCCGCGACATGCTGAACCCGCTCTATGAAATGAACGAGGACTGGCGCGGCGCCAGGTTCGAGTTCCATGATGGCGCGCTGCAGGCCGCTTGGGCGGAAGCCCGCGCACGGGCGGAGGCGCTTGGCAATCTCACCGGCAAATATCTCTTCGTGCTCGACGCGAACATTGCACTCTGCTCGCCCAAAACCGACGAGGACCGTCGCCGTGGCACCCAGCCATCGACCGTCCGCGCGGTGGGCGAAATGAATGAGGCGGCGACCGCCTTCGCCGCCGCGCTCGACGCTTTTGAGCGCGTCGCTAGAGATCGCGTGCGGGTCGCTGCCGTGGCGGTTGCTGCTCCACCCGCTGCGGCTGCCGACCCATGGGAAGCGGCGAAAGCGTTGCTCGAACGGCTCGGCAATGACGGCGCGAGTGGGCGCGTGCCCGGCATCGTCAGCAAGCCGAGCGTGACGATCAGACTGGTGCCGGCGGTCGTCGCCGAACGCCCGCGTCTTGTGCCGGCGCAGGTCGCCAAGGCGCAGATGCGGTTTGCGCCCGACGTCCACGCGCGCGTTGTGACCGATGCCGATGGCGATCAATGGTGGAGCGCCGAGGTGCCGCGCGATGTCGGCAAGCCCAATGGCGAGTCGCGCTGGCGCACGCGGCTCGTGCGCCCGGGCGCGATCGAGTTCGAGGCGACGATCGGATCGCGGATCGATGACGATCCCCATATCATGGTTAATGGCCGCGACCTTGAAGGCCGCATCGTCGCGAGCATCGAGCAATTGGCGGCATGCCTGACGGAAGTGGGGCTTGGCGGCCCGGCTCTGCTGGCGATCGGCTTTGAAGGCGTCGAGGATGTTGAGCTGACCCGCGCGCGTGGCGGCGGTCGCCCGATACGGCAGCCTGGCTTTTCGCTCCCCGTCGTCGAACTGGCAGCCCCCCTCGCGCAGCCCGGCAATCAGCTGAACGAGGTCTTCGACATATTGTGGCAGACGTCGGGTTGGGGCGATGGATCGCCGTCTTTCGGTCGCGAGATCTGGGACGGCTATGCCGGCGACGAAGCCGCAGCGCGCTGAGCGAGATGAACGAGGTTCCACTCGGCAGGTTTGACATCTACGCGCTCGCGCTGCCGCGCGGTCATGGTTTTGGCGACCAACTTCCGCATGAGGCTTGGGAAACCGACGACGGCAAGGCCTTGGCAATCATCACGCGCCACACCGATCATGGCGATCTCGGCCTCATTGTTATGCGCCGGCGGACGGACGGCGTCTGGGCAACGACCTGCGATCTGCTAGGTCTTGTGGACGCCGACGCGGCGCGAGATCGTGCGCGTGTAGAGCTGCGCGAGGGTGAGCCGCCCGAACCAGTCCCACCCGGCGTCCAGCGGCGGACAGCGCTCTATGATCTGGAGGGCCGCGAGCCGAGTGAGACTTTCAAGATGCTGACGGCGAACAGTCATCGCAATGTCGCCTGGCTGCTCAACCAGCTCTATCTTTCGCTACCCCGCCCCGACCGCAACTGGGCCGCCGACTGCCAGACCGAGAACTTTCATACCCGGCTCTGGGAAGCGCAGCTCCTCGCCTCGTTTCGTGAGCAAGGACTGCTGGTGACGCAGCCCTGCGAGTCTCCGGATTTTCTCATCGAGAACCGCAAAGGCGGGACCGCGTGGGTCGAGGCGGTCACCGCCAATCCGCAGGCGCGATTCGAGCCAGTCGGTGCAATTCCGTCGAGCCAGCCCGAGCAGAATGAAGAGCTGTTCTTCGGGGCTGCTGCCCTTCGCTTCGCGAAGACCATCGGCAGCAAGCTGCAACGCCGTTATGCGGATATGGACCATGTCGCAGGACACCCCTTTGCGATCGCGCTGGAGGATTTCCATGCCCCGTCATCGATGGTGTGGAGCCGCGAAGCGCTGCTCGGTTATCTCTATGGCTTCGGCGCGGAGGCGATCGAGGTCGACGGGAAACGCGTCGCCGCTGGCTATGAGGTCGATCGGCTGCTCGGCTCCTCGCAGTTCCCGGCCGGGATGTTTCGCGACGAGGCCCATGCCGAGCTGTCGGCGGTCATTTTCACCAATGCCTGTGCGCTCAGCAAATTCAATCGCGCAGCGCTGACCCGGGGCATGCAGTCCCATGTCGGCCGCTATGTGCGATACGGGCGTTTTTATGACCGCAACCCCGGTGCGCTTGATGGCATTCCCTTCTGCCTCGATGTGCTCTCGCACGAGTATCGCGCGCTCTGGCCGCAGGGCTGGGAACCATGGTGCGCGGAACTGGAGGTCTTCCATAATCCGTTCGCGCGACATCCATTGCCTACCCAGTTGCTCCCCGAGGCCTCCCACTGGCTTGAGATCGATGGCGCGATGGACTGTCGCCATTACTATGACACCGGGATTCTATGGTCGCGCTCGCTCATCATGGCCGCCGACGATCCGATGCCGACCTACGAGACCTTGCCCGCCTGGTTCGATCCGCGAGTCCGCAACAAGCGTTCGTTTACGGAAATCGTCGACAATATCGCTCAAGTCGGGCTCAAACGACCGATTACTGTCACGCGTCGAGTGGAGGCAGACGGGCCCTTCTACGATCTCGTTTGTGGTCAAGGACGCCTTGAAGCGTATCAGGAACTTGGACAGATCGAGGTGCCTGCCCTCGTCGTGTTAGCCGATCCCGAGGATTGTCTGATCGCCAGCCTGGTCGAGAATTGTGCCCGGCGCCAGCACAGTGCGATTGACTTGCTCCAGGACATCGGCGGCATGCGCAAGCGCGGGCACAGCTTGCCCCAGATTGCTCGCAAGACCGGCCTCACGCTCGAATATGTAAGTGGCGTCGGTCGCCTCCTCGAAAAAGGCGAACAGCGCTTGCTACGTTCGGTCGAAGCGCGGACTATTCCATTAAGCGTTGCCGTTGATATCGCTGAGGCGGAAGATCACGACGTACAGCGTGCTCTCCAACTGGCTTATGAAAAGGGAACGCTGCGCGGACGTAAGCTGATGGCGGCAAAACGCATCGTCGAAGAGCGGCGCCGGCGTGGTAAGCACCTAAGACAGCAGACCGGTAAGCCGCCAGTTAACCAGAAACTGTCGCCGGCAGCGCTGATCCGTGCATACCAGGAGGACGTCGATCGGAAGCGCGGCCTGATCCGAAGGGCTAACGTTGCACGTGACCGACTTCTTCTTGTTACCGAGGCGCTGCGCCGGCTTAGTCTCAGCGAGCAGTTTACGGCCCTAATCGAGGATGAGGGGCTCGGGACCATGCCCGAGAATCTCGCATTGCACCTTGATCGCATGGAAGCCTCGTCGTGAGCAGTCGGCACACGGCCATCCCAGTCAAGCTGGCTTTTGAGGAGGCGAGCCTTCGCATTCCTATTGACTGCATCATGCCGCTTCGCACGATCTCCGCGTCGGTGAAGAAGTCGGTAAAGTACGGGCAGATCGCCGCTTCCATCGCCGAGGTCGGTATCATCGAGCCGCCCGTGGTCGCTCGAGATGCAACCGATCCCGAACGCTACCATCTGCTTGATGGACATCTGCGTGTTGAGATCGTGCGGGAGCGCGGCGACACTGAGCTCGTATGCCTAGTTGCGACCGACGACGAAGCCTTCACCTATAACAAGCGAGTCAGCCGGATCGCGACCATTCAAGAGCATCGGATGATCCTGAACGCGGTCAAGAAGGGGGTATCTGAGGAAAGGCTCGCGCGGGCGCTGAACGTCGACATTGCCAGCATTCGAAAGAAGCGGAACCTGTTGGTTGGGATTTGCCCTGAGGCGGCTGAGCTACTTAAAGACCGGCACGTGCCCATCCACGTGTTCACCGAGCTTCGTTTTATGAAGCCCGTCCGCCAAGTCGAAGCCGCCATGGCTATGGTCACTATGAACCGGTTCTCGGTAAGCTATGCCCGTTCGCTAGTCGCCTCCACACCCGATGATCAACTCGTCGCCGGCAAGCCGCGGCGCATGGCCGGCCTAACCGAGGATCAGGTGGCGACGATGCAGCGCGAAAGCGAGAACGTCGACCGGCAGCTGCGCGCGGTTGAGCAGACGTACAGCTCTGATCAGTACGACCTGATGCTTGCAGCCGGCTACGTGAACCGATTGCTTGGTAACGTCCGCATAGTCCGCTACTTGGCGCAGCATCACGCCGACATTCTCACAGAGTTTCAAAAATTGAGCGATCTGCAGAAGGCAGCGTAGCCGAAGCCTCGCCCTTCATAGCGGAGTTAAGAGAGGCGGCGACAGCTTTGGCCCGCATCGGGCGTGCCTAGGTGAGCGTCTTGCCAAAAATGGTAAGGGCGGCACCCGACTCGGCCATCGCACGATCATCAGGATGATACGGGGCCGTGTCATGTCTCAGCATGCTCTGGCGGAAGATCGGAATGGCAAGCGCGATCAGGTGCCGTGCGTTAGCTACGGGCTTCAACCTCGGTCAGCGATAAATCGCGGCCATGTTATTTGTTGGTGAGCGAGAGTACATCGGGGCGCGAAGCCGCCGGGTAGTCAATTGCCACCACGCCGCTCGTACCAGGCGCTGCTTGCTACTGCTTCGACCCCATAATTCGCCAATCCGCCACGCGAGATGCCGGAGGGGCAGGGGCTTGGGTGATCGTCTAGGACAAAATCTTGTCAAAAAATTGCGTGATCGGTCAACAATTCTGTCAGCTGGTTTTGACAGATCATGTTCTGTTCTGACGTGAGCGGTCAGGTTTATGTGTCAAAGGACACGCTCCCTAAATTTCCTGCAGGAAGTGCAGCATCATCGTCAGCGCGTCGTCGGTCAGGCCGAGCGAGCGGCGGGACAGTGGTTCGCTTTGCGGCCAGCAGGTGATCAGCCCCCGATGCTCGAGCGTGAGCAGCCAACGCCGGATCGTGACCTCGGACAGCCCGGTGGCGGCGCGCACCGCGTCGATCGTCAGCGGTGCCCCCTCCTCATAGGCGACGAACAGCGCGAGCAGGATGTCCCATGCAGGATCCTGGAACAGCGCCTGGACCGAGGCAAAGGCGGTCGATCGCGCCTGCTGCTGATGCATCAACGCGCGTGCACGATCGAGTTCGGGCGGCGACGACGGATCGACATCGGTTTCGGTGCCGACGCCGCAAGCACTTGTTTCAGGCGGCATCTGCAGTGGCGTGGTCTCCGCCGGTACAGCGTTGGGCGAGGATGGCTCGGTCGGGTAGCGCAGGCGAAGGGGGGCGCTCATCGGCGTCGTTCCATATATTGAAGGCGGTGTGGGTATCGTGACCGCAGGGGCGGGGTCAGGGCGATTTCAACACGCTCGACCAGTCCGGGTCGCAACCATAGGACCAGCGGCGCCTGCGGTGGCGCTCGGTGCCGACGATCAGCACGGCGAGCATCGGATAGGCGATCTTGCTGATCGCGGCGGCGTACATCCAGGGCACCAGCGTCGGATCATAGGCCCGCACGCCGTGGACCGTGATCGCCAGCAAATGCAGCGCGCTGATCCAGATCGGCCAGAACCGGTTCGCGAACATCGCGACCGCGACCAGCCCGGCGAGCAGGGCGAGATCGACCGACAGCAACGCGCCGTCGACCGACCGGAAGGCGGGCCGCGCCGAGAACGCCAGCCCACTCGACGCGATCGCGGCGAGCAGGAACGCGGCCGCGACGAGTCGTTCGGGCCGCCCGCCATGGCGGAACGCGAACCAGCACGTCGCCAGCGCGATGACGTAATAGACCAGGACGTGGATCATGTCGCGCGCGCCGGAGTCGCGTCAGGCCGCCGCGGCGACGATCGAGAGATGGCTGGTATCCGCACCGGTGAAGAATGCCTGATCCGGTTTGGGCAGGCCATCGCCGAAACCGACGAACTTGCCGATCCGTTCGGCGCTGCGGTGCGCGGCGATGACATGCCCCTGCGCCTGCGCGATCGCGGCCATCGCGCCGCCGAGCTCCTGGACGACGGGCTGGGCGATACGGGGGGTGACGCCCGCGGTGCTGCCAAAGGTGGCGCTGGCGACGGCGAGGTGCGAGCAGATCGCAAAGGCCTCGGCCAGTTGGGCTTCGAGCCGGTTCAGCAGGATGCCGATCTCGGTGCCGGTCGTTGCAAGCTGCGTGTCCATGGACGTGTCCGCCGGGGGCGGCCTTCTCGATCGATTATCCAGACAGGTGTCCCAGCCGTTCGATCAGGTCGGCGAGCACCTTGAGACCGCTTGCGAGCATGCCGAAACCGACCGCAAGGATCACTGCGATGGCCGGTATCCAGAGCAGGCGAAGCGCGACCGGAAGGTCGTTGCTGCGCTGCCCCGTGCGCCTGATCGGAAGCAGCCCTGCGAGCGAGCCCATGCTGTTCGCACGGGTATCGTGGGATGCGTCCGGTTCGGCGACCGGCTGGCCGATCTGTGTCATCGGTGGTGGCGGCGCGGCCACCCATGGAGATTGCCCCCCTGATTGCCCGGGGGCGGCAGCCGGGGTCTCCGATAGCGGGTCGGCGCGTTCGTGCCGGGCGAGCATGCGCGCCGCATCGCCGCGATCGGTCGCGCCGAGGATGCGGACCGCCTCTGCGATGTAGCCGTCGACGGTGCCAGGCGCGATGCCGAGATCCGCGGCGATCTGCTTGGTCTTGCGCAACGCGGCCACGCCGCGCAGCACGTCGCGGTGCCGGTTCGACAATCGATCGATGCGGGGTTCTTCCATCTCGTCCCCCTTTCACCGGGCCGGCGCCGTCACGGCCGCCAAAGCGTGCTTGGTCCTACCGGGCCAGTGCCCGCGCGGGCAACCACCTGCGGCCAGCGCATACAGGCGCGTCGGGCCCGACGGTACGCGCATGGCCGCGTCTTCCAACTCGGCTCATCGCATTTGGATCATTCTTTGCCCGTTCTGCAGTTTTTCGCACGGTCATGCGTTAGGACAGTTGTGCCGGCCCGCCATCAACCTTTGGCTCGTCACCAAGGCGGGTCGGCACAATATCCAGCGTTGTTCGCGCCTTACGATGCCTCGGCGATCAGCTTGGCAGCCGCGGGGGTGTTCCATTCATACCCGCCGGTCATCCGCCAAACTTCCTTGCCCGCCGAATCGTACAGGATCGTGGTCGGCAGGTTCGCCTGATAGGCGAGGCTGAGGCCGAGCTTGGGATCGAGATAGGGCTTCAGCGTCGTGAAGCTCTTGGCGGCGAAAAACGGGGTCACCTTCTCCGCGCCCTGCAGGTCCTGGCTGACCGCGATGACCTGGACCTTGCCGGCGAGCGACTTGGCGGCGGCATCGAGCGTCGGCATCTCGGCGACGCACGGCGCGCACCACGTCGCCCACAGGTTCAGCAGCAGCGGCTTGCCCTTGAACGAGGCGAGCGTCACCGGTTTGCCGTCGGGCGCGGTGAAGGCGACGGTCGGGCCGGTCTCGCCCTTGTGGCTGCGGTCGAGCTTTTCGGTGCTGGCCGAGGGGCCGGTGGCTTCGTCGGGGGCAGGGCCGGGCGCGACCTCGTCGGCAGACGCCGTATTCGCCGCGGCGACGTTTGCTTGCTCCGGCGCGGGCGATTTCCTATCGCAGCCGGCGACCAGCAGGCCCATTCCAACCAGACAGATGATTGGGCGCGACGTGAACACAGGACGCAAGACCATGGACGGTTCCAATTCGATGTGGGGTGGGCGGTTCGCCGAGGGCCCGGCGGCGGTCATGCGCGAGATAAACGCCTCCATTCCCTTCGACAAGCGGCTCTGGCAGCAGGATATTGCGGGCTCCAAGGCGCATGTCGCGATGCTCGGCAAGCAGGGCATCGTCTCGGCCGAGGATGCGGCCACGATCGCGGCGGGGCTCGATACGGTCGCGGCGCATTATGCCGAGCACGGCGTCGAGGAGAATCTGGTCCTCGAGGATATCCACATGCAGACCGAGGCGCGGCTCGCCGACGCGATCGGCCCGGTCGCCGGGCGCCTGCACACCGCGCGGTCGCGCAACGACCAGGTCGCGACCGATTTCCGGCTGTGGGTGCGCGACGCGATCGATCAGGCGCTGGCGGCGCTGGCTAGCTTCCAGGCGGCGCTGCTGGCACGCGCCGAAGAGCATGCGGCGAGCGTCATGCCCGGCTTCACGCATCTCCAGTCCGCGCAGCCGGTGACGCTCGGGCATCATCTTATGGCGTATCACGCGATGATATCGCGCGACGTAGGGCGGTTCGCGGACGCTCGCGCACGGATGAACCGGTCGCCGCTGGGCTCGGCCGCACTCGCGGGCACCGGCTTTCCGATCGACCGTGAGATGACCGCCGCCGCGCTCGGCTTTGACGGACCGATGACCAATTCGCTCGACGGTGTCAGCGACCGCGATTTCGCGATCGAGTATCTGACCGCGGCGACGCAGACCTCGCTGCACCTGTCGCGGCTGGCCGAGGAGTTCGTGCTGTGGGCGTCGCAGCCGTTCGGCTTTGTCGCGCTCAGCGATCAATGGTCGACCGGCAGCTCGATCATGCCGCAGAAGCGCAACCCCGATGCGGCCGAGCTGGTGCGCGGGCATGCGGGGCGTATCCTCGGTTGCATGACCGCGCTGATGGTGACGATGAAGGGCCTCCCGCTCGCCTATTCGAAGGACATGCAGGACGACAAGCCGCCGGTATTCGAGGCGCACGACCTGCTCGCGCTGTCGATCGCGGCGATGACCGGGATGGTCGAGAGCGCAACGTTCCGGACCGATCGGATGCGCGGGCTGGCCGAGTCGGGCTTTGCGACCGCGACCGATCTCGCCGACTGGCTGGTGCGCGAGGCCGGGCTCCCGTTCCGCGAGGCGCATCATGTCACCGGGCGTGCGGTGAAGCTGGCGGAGGAGCGGAAGGTCGCGCTCGACGCGCTGCCGATCGAGGACCTGAAGGCAATCGATGCGCGGATCGACGAACGTGTGTACGGCGTGCTCTCGGTCGACGCGTCGGTCGCCAGCCGGACGAGCTTTGGCGGCACCGCGCCCGACAATGTGCGCGCCGCAATCCGCGCGGCGCGCACCAAGACGGCGGGGGGAGAAACGGCATGAAACGGTTACTCGCACTTTCGGGGTTGGCGCTGACACTGGCCGGCTGCGGCGCGGCGGACGGGTTGGTGCCCGCGGAGGGCAAGACTCTCCCGGTCGCGCCTTATGGTGCCAAGACCCAGCCGACCGCCGCGCAGCTGCTCACGCCCACCACGCAGCAACGCCCGCAGCGCAGCGATGAGCTGCTGACCAAATCCGACGAGCGCCGCAGCGACGAATTCGACCTGCCGCCTCCCAATTGAAGACCTGATCCATGAACCATTTCGCCTATCGTGACGGTGTGATGCATGCCGAGGATGTCGCCCTGCCGGCGATCGCCGAGGCCGTCGGTACCCCCGTCTATGTCTATTCGACCGCCACCTTCCGCCGCCATGCACAGGTATTCCGCGATGCGCTGAAGCCTGCGGGCCGAGTCCATCTGGCCTATGCGATCAAGGCGAACCCCAATGTCGCGGTGCTGCGCGTGCTGGCCGACGAGGGCTATGGCGCGGACGTCGTCTCGGCGGGCGAGATGCAGCGCGCGCTGGCGGCGGGCATCCCGGCGTCGGACATCGTGTTCTCGGGCGTCGGCAAGACGCGGCGCGAGCTCGCTCAGGCGCTCGATGCCGGGATCGGCCAGTTCAACCTCGAGCTCGAGGAGGAAGGCGAGGTTCTCGCCGCACTCGCGCATGCGCGCGGCGAACGCGCACCCGCGGTGCTGCGCGTGAACCCCGACGTCGACGCGGGGACGCACGCGAAAATTTCGACCGGGCGCAAGGAGAACAAGTTCGGCGTCGCGATCGACCAGGCGGTCGCGATGTTCGACCGGTTGTCGAAGCATGACGGGCTCGACCTGCGCGGTGTCGCGATCCACATCGGCAGCCAGCTGGCCGACTTGGTACCGCTCGAGGCCGCCTATGCGCGGATCGGCGAGCTGGTCGCCGAACTGCGCGCTGCCGGGCACACGATCAGCCGCGTCGATCTGGGTGGCGGCCTGGGCGTGCCGTACAAGCCCGAGGACGTGCTGCCGAGCCCGGCCGACTATGGCGCAATGGTCGCGCGCGCGACCGCCGATTGGGACGTCGAACTGATGTTCGAGCCCGGCCGCGTGATCGCGGGCAATGCGGGCGTGTTGCTGACCGAGGTGATCTGGGTGAAGCCGGGCGTCGTGAACCCGTATGTGATCGTCGATGCGGCGATGAACGACCTCGCGCGCGTCGCGATGTACGATGCGTATCACGACTTCGTCGCGGTCGCGCCGACCGGCGAGCGGATGACTGCCAACATCGCCGGGCCGGTGTGCGAGACCGGCGACACCTTCGCGATGGGGCGCGATATCGACGTCGTGAAATCGGGCGACCTCGGCGTGTTCCGCACCGCGGGCGCGTATGGCGCGACGATGGCGTCGACCTATAACAGCCGTGCGCTGGTGCCCGAAGTGCTGGTCGACGGCGACCGGTTCGCGGTGGTCGCCGACCGGATCCAGCCCGAGACGATCCTGGCCGCCGAGCGTGTGCCGGAATGGCTCAAGCGGTGAATCCCGCGCCGCCCCCCTCGCTACAGAGCCTGCCGCTGTTCGTGCGGCTGGCGGGGCGCCCGGTGATCCTGCTGGGGGACGGCGAGGCGGCGGATGCGAAGCGGCGGTTGCTCGACCGCGCCGGCGCCGATGTGGTCGGCGAGGATGCCACAGCCTCGCTCGCGATCGTCGCGATCGACGAGGAGGACGAGGCGCTGGCGGCGGTCGCGCGGCTGAAGGCGCGCGGGATCTTAGTCAATGCGGTCGACCGCTCGGCGCTGTGCGACTTCACGCTGCCGGCGATCGTCGACCGCGCGCCGGTGTTGATCGCGATCGGGACGAGCGGCGTGTCGGCCGGGCTTGCCGCGGCGTTGCGGCAGCGGCTCGAGGCGCTGGTGCCGGGCGATCTGGGTAAACTAGCGCTGGCCTTGCAGGCGGCGCGCAGCGCGTTGCGCAAGCGTTGGCCCGACATGGGCGAGCGCCGTCGCGCGCTGGCGACCGCAATGGCGGCGGGCGGGCTGCTCGATCCGCTGTCGCCGACGCACGATGTCGATGCGTGGCTGGCGCCGACGGGCGCGCCTGCTGCGACGCGCGACGTGGCGATCACGCTGGTGCTGCTGTCCGACGATCCCGAAGACCTGACGTTGCGGCAGGCGCGCGCGCTGGCGAGTGCCGACCGCGTCTATCATGGCCCCGACGCTCCTGCGGCGATCCTCGACCGGGCGCGTGCCGATGCCGCGCGGCTGTGCGCGCCGATGCCCGCGGATCCCGGTACCGGGCTATCGATCGAGATCGAGATGGCGCTTTGAGCGGGTTCGGCTTTCGCATCACCGACGGCAAGGCGGCGCGGATCGACGTGCAGGACGCGCTGGGCTGTACGGCGGATCTCGTCTGGGTGCATCTGTCGACCACTGCCGAGCATGCGCAGACCTGGCTGCGCGACGAGGCCAAGCTGCTCGACTATGTCGTCGACGCGCTGACCGCAACCGAGACGCGGCCGCGGTGCGAGGCGGTTGGCGAGGGCGCGTTCCTCAATCTGCGCGGGCGATCGAAGGAGGAACTCGACACCTCCGATCTGCTCGCCTCGGTGCGGATCTGGGCGGTGAAGGGGCGGGTATTCTCGGTCACGCGCAAGCCGCTGATCGCGGTCGCCGAGGTCGAAAAGATGGTCGAGCGCGGCGAGGTCCGCGATCCGGGCGACCTCATCGCGGCGTTTGCGACCGCGATCACCGCCGATCTCGATCCCGACGTGGCGACGCTCGGTGACGAGCTCGACGATTGCGAGGAGCAGCTCGACGCCAACCGCGTGTTCGAACTGCGCCGCGCGGTGAGCAAGGTGCGCGTGGCGGCGATCGGCTATAAACGCTTCCTCAGTCCGCAACGCGCCGCGCTGGAGAAATTGGCGGCGTTGCCCGGCGACTGGCTCGCCGACGACGACCGCCTTCATCTTGCGGCGGCGGCGGATCGCGCGGCGCGGATGGCGGAGGAGCTCGAATCGATCCGCGAACGTGCGGCGCTGATCCATGAGACGCTCACCGACATGCGCGCGGAGCAGATCGACAGTCGCTCGCTGATCATCTCGATCGCGGCGATGGTGTTCCTGCCGCTGACGTTCCTCACGGGGCTGTACGGCATGAACGTCAAGGGGCTGCCCTATGCCGAGGAGCCCTGGGCGTTCGACGCGATCGCGGCGGCCTGCGTGCTGATCGCGGTGGGGGTCGTGGCGTATTTCACCATGCGCCACTGGTTCCGCCGCTAGCCGTCAGGCGGCGCTGGCGGTCCGCCAGGCCTGGGCGATCTCGTCGAGCATGTCGGCGGAGTCGCGGAACGGCTTGGGGTCGTGGCCGAGCGAGGCGTTGATGACGGTCTTGCGCGCGCCGCCGTACAGCCGGGCGAGCGTCTCCGAGACCTGCCCGCCCTTCTCGAAATCGAGGCCGGCCTCGAGCGCGAACAGGATCGCGGTGGCGCGCGTGATCCGCTCGCTCTTGACCGCGAACTTGCGCTTTTCGCAGGCCCAGGCGGCGGCGCGCAGCGCCGCGACGAGTTCCTTGTAGAGCAGCTGGACGAGCGCCGGGCCGTCCGCAGTCGCGGTGCGGCCGACCGCGTCGATCTGGCGATAGGTGGCGAACGGGTCGCGCGCGAGCGTGGAGGCGTAGGTCACGAGGTCTTGTTCCACTGGGCGATCTGGCCGGTGAGGAAGGTCTGCGTCGATTTATACGCCGACACGCGCGAGTTCATGCTGGCATATTGCTGAGTCAGGCGCGTGGTGAGCTGCGCCGTCTGGTCGGCGACCTTGTCCTGCTGCTTGGTCACGTCCGACTGCGCCGCGGTGTAGCGCACGGTGGACGCGCCGAGCCCGGTCAGCGTGCTGGTCGCACTGGTGGTCAGCGCGGTCAGCGCCGCGGACAGGCCGAGCGCGTTGGTGCCCGACGGCGCGAACATCGATTCGATCGTGTCGGGATAGGCGGCAAGCTGCTTGGCGAGCAGCGTGCTGTCGACGCGCAGCGTGCCGTCGGTGTTGGTCGCGACGCCCAGCTCCGACAACGTCCGCGGGAGGCCGGCGACCGCGCCGCCGACCAGCGGCTTCGACGTCAGCGCCTTCAGCGAACTCAGCAGCGACTTGGCCGCCGGATCGGCGCGCAGGTTGCCGGTGATCGGATCGGTCTGCGCGGTGACCGTCGCGAGGACTTCGTTATAGGTCGTGACGACGTCGTTCACCGCCTGGGTCAGCGCGTCGGTCGGCGCGGTGCTGGTCAGCGATACGGGCACGGTCGACACCGCGTTCAGCTGCAGCGTCACGCCCGAGACGAGATCGCTGACGGTGTTGCCGGGGCGCTCGACGGCGATCCCGTCGACGGTGATCTGCGCGTTCTGCGCGGTCGAGACCAGGCTCGTCTTGGTCGCGGTGCCGCCGATGTCGAGCGCGTCGTTGTTGGCTCCCTTCAGGGTGAAGGCGTTGTCGCTGCCGGTCGCGCCCTTGACCGACAGGAACGCGCGCCCCTGCGCATCGGTGACGACGGAAGCGGTGACGCCCTTCTTCGACGCGTTGATACCCGCCGCGATCGCATCGATGCTGCCGTCGCCAATATCGATCGCGACGTCCTCGCCGGTGCCGATCTTGAGCGTCAGCGCACCGGTGCCGAGCGAGGTCGCACGGTCGGCGGCGGCGACGGGGGTGTTGGTGCGCGCGACCTGGCCGGTGGCGAGGCGCGTGACGGTGACGCTAGCGGACAGGCCCGACAGCTTTGCGCCCGACTGCGCGGTGGCGGACAGGACGGCGGCGTTCGAGCTGGTCGGCTGGGTCTGCAGGCTGCCGCCCTTCACCAGATTGGCGAGCGCGGTGGAGAAACCGGTCATCGTGCTCTTGAGCGAGGCGACGCCCGAGATCTGCGACGTGAGCGTGTCGGACTTGGATTTCAGCGCGGCGGTGCGCGCGGCGAACTGCGCTTCGACGAGCGAGGTGACCAGCGTGCCGGTATCGACGCCCGAGCCCGCGCTGAGCCCGGTCAGCAGCGCCTGCGTCGCGGCGTTGACCGCGCTCTGGGCGGTCGGCGTGGGCGTCGGTGTCGGCGTGGCCGTCGTGCTGCTGGTCGATGTTACCATGGCAAATTCCCTGCACGTGCGCGCGCATCTGTAAGAACGACCGTTCGCGGCCGATCTTTAGGTCTGTTTCATGCCGTTTTCGTCGAATCGTGCGTCCTTGGGCACGGTGACGAACGGCTGGACGCCCGCGGCCGTACCGCCGGCCGCCGCGTTCAGCCCGAACACGAAGGCGAGCACCGTCGCGATCGCCATGTACAGGTCGTCGCGAACCTCCTGGTTTTCCTTGCTCGTGTAATAGATTGCACGCGCGAGCATCGGATATTCGAGCACGGGAACGCGCCCCTCCGCGGCCAGTTCGCGGATCGCCAGTGCGGTCGCGCCGCGGCCCTTGGCGACTACCACCGGCACCTGATCTTTTCCGCGATCATAGCGGAGGGCGACGGCGAAGTGCGTCGGGTTGGTCAGCACGACATGCGCCTCCGCGACCGACTTGCGTAAGCCCCCGCTCGCCATCGCGCGCATCTTGGCGCGCATCTGGCCCTTCGCCTCGCCATTGCCCTCGGTCGACTTGTGCTCGTCCTTCACCTCCTGCTTCGACATCCGCATCTTGCCGAGGCGGCGGATGATCTGGATCGGCAGGTCGATGCCCGCGATCGCGCACAGCCCGAACGCCATCGCGATCAGGATGCCCTTGAAGATCCCGCCGAGCGTCGACAGCGCCTGGTTGAGATCCGCGGACGAGGCGAGCCCCATCGTCGAATGCGCCGCGTTCCACAGCATCCAGCCGCCGATCGTGCCGAGCAGGATCACCTTCAGCAGCGACTTGCCGAGCTCGATCCAGCCATTCGCGCCGAAGATCCGCTTGAGCCCCGCGGCGGGATCGACGCGGCTGTATTTGGGCGCGAGCAGACCGCCGTTGAACCCGAGCGACCCGAGCCCCGCCTGGCTCAGGATCGCCGCGCCGATGCTGACGATGAACAAGGTGACGAGCGAGGGGGCGAGCTTGCCACCCGCCTCCATCAGCGGGCGCCAGGGCGCGAAATCCTCGACATCGGCATGCGTGAACTGGAAGCTCGAGCTCATGATCGCCTTGCACGCGGCGATCAGCGTCGGGCCGGCGTAGATCAGCCAGGCGACGCCGGCGAGCATGCTCAATGCGGTGGCGAAGTCGCGCGACTTGAGGATGTCGCCCTTCTCGACCGCATCCTTCTTGCGCTTTGCGGTTGGGGCTTCGGTTTTTTCGCCCGAATCTTCAGACATGGGCACCCTCCCACATCAGCCGAGCACCAGGTTCTCGGTGGCGGACAGGCCTTCGCGGACGATGACGAGCATGTAATCGCCCATCGTCGGGAACGCGATCGCCAGCGTGATGACGCCGACCGCGAGGCTGGCGGGCAGGCCGACCGCGAACAGGTTGAGCGAGGGCGCGGCGCGGCTCAGCATGCCGACGACGATGTTGAGGCAGAGCAGCAGGAAGCCGACCGGAAGCGCGAGCAAGAGCCCCGCGAGAAACGCATAGCCGCCGAAGAACGCGATCGCCTTGAGCCGCTCGACGCCGATCCATGCGGCGCCGGGCGGGAGCACCTCATAGCTCTTCACGATCATGTCGATCAGGATCAGGTGGCCGTCGACCGACAGGAACAGCAAAGTCAGCATGATCGAGAAGAACTGGCCGAGCGCGGGCGACGACTTGCCGTTCTGCGGGTCGATCGAGGAGGCGAAGCCGAGCCCCATCGCGCCGCCGATCACCTCGGCGGCGATGACGGGAGCTGCGAACGCGATCTGTAGGACGAAGCCGAGCGCCAGGCCGACGAGCGCCTCGGCGGCGGCGGACAGCACGGTGGTCACCGAGAAGATGCTCGCCGGCGGCACGATCGGATGGACCGCGAGCACGAGGAAGCCGATCGCGCCCGACAGCGTGACGCGCACGGTCAGCGGCACCGCGACCGCCCCGAACACGGGCGCGGCGATGAACGTCGCGCCGATGCGGATCATCACGAACACGAGCGCCCAGAGTTGCGGCTCGATCGAGAGCCCGAAGCCCAACACGACTAAATCCCCATCCCGCTTGCGGGAGGGGTCAGGGGAGGGCGCGACGTACGTACTGGCGTCCGGTTGGTGGTGCACGCCCCTCCCCCGACCCCTCCCGCAAGCGGGAGGGGAGCAGAAGGGACGGTCGCGTGTTCGGCGTGCCAGCGCCGCGGCACAGCCGCGTCGTCGGTCCTTGGCTGTGCCAAGGCCGGCCGGGCTTGCGCTAAGTGCGCGGACGTCGCCGCGCTGGCGCTGCGCCTCACTTAACGAGATCCGGAATACGTTCGAAGATCCCGATCGTGAAATCGCTAAGCAACCCGAGGATCAGGCTCCCGAAGATCAGGATCGACACCGCGACCACGACCAGTTTCGGCACGAACGACAGCGTCTGCTCGTTGATCGACGTCGCCGCCTGGATCATGCCGAGGATCAGCCCCGCGAGCAGCGCCGGGATCAGGATCGGCGCGCTGGCGAGTGCCAGCACCCACATCGTCTGGTTGGCGACGGTCAGGAAATATTGGGCGTCCATCGCCTCAGGTCGCGAACGAGTTGGCGAGGCTGCCCATCGTCAGCGCCCAGCCGTCGACGAGCACGAACAGGAGGAGCTTGAACGGCATCGAGATGATCGTCGGGCTGAGCATCGCCATGCCGAGCGACATCAGCACGGTCGCGACGACCAGGTCGATGACGATGAACGGCAGGAAGATCAGGAAGCCGATCTGGAACGCGGTCTTGAGTTCCGAAGTGACGAAGGCGGGCAGCAGGACCGAGAAGGGGATGTCGGTGGAGGACGCGTACGGGCCGGACTTGGCGATCTGCGCGAACATCGTCACGTCCTTGATCCGCGTCTGCTTCACCATGAAGGCGTGGAGCGGCACGCCCGCGGTGGTGATCATCTGCGTGCCCGCCAGCTGCCCGGCGGCATAGGGCTGGATCGCGGTCGTGTTGATCTGGCTGATCGTCGGCGCCATGATGAAGAACGACAGGAACAGCGACAGGCCGAGCAGCACCTGGTTCGGCGGCGTCTGCTGGAGCCCGAGCGCCTGGCGCAGGATCGCGAGCACGATGATGATCCGCGTGAAGCTGGTCATCATCAGCAGGATGCCCGGCAGGACCGTGAGCAGCCCCATGATGATGAGGACTTGCAGCGACAGCGACAGCGAGCCGCTCTGCCCGGTATTGCCCGCGGCCTGTCCGCCGAGCTGGCCGAGCGCGCGATCGACCGCGTCGCCGACCGCGGGGTTGGTCGGGGCGGGGACGGCTTGGGCGAAGGCGGGCATGGCTAGGAACAGGGCGAGAACTAGAGCCAGGATGACCCACACCCACCCGTTTCCCCGCGAACGCGGGGATCCAGGACCAAGCAGCGCGCCGTTCGTGGCTCCTGGATTCCCGCGTTCGCGGGAAAACGGTTTGGCGGTCGACGCGGCAAACAAGGCCGGGCCCGAGCCCTTGCGGGTCACCGTTGGACGAACAGCGGCGGTCATGCGTCGACCTTGTCGATCAAATGCACGCCGCCACGGCCGACCGAGACGAGCAGCCGGCGGCCCTCGAAATCGATCACCGCGAGGCGCAGGCCCGGCGAGATCATCATCGTTTCCTTGACGCCGATCAGCCGAGTCGACGGCTTGCCCGGCATCCGGCTCTCGAACTTGCGCCACAGATACAGGCAGCCGAACATGAGGCCGCACACCAGTGGCAGCAGAATGACGAGCTTGAGAATGTAGGTCCAGAGCATCGGGATCAGCCGCGCTTGTCGGGCGATACGAGCTCGGTCATCCGCACGCCAAAGCGCTCGCCGACCGTGACGACCTCGCCGCGACCGATCAGCGTGCCGTTGACGAACACGTCGAGCAGTTCGTTGGCCTGGCGATCGAGCTCGATCACGCTGGATTCGCCGAGTGCCAGCAGTTCGCGCAGCGTCAGGCTGGTCGAGCCGATCTCGACGGTCAGCTTGACGTCGACATCCTGGAGCAGCCGGAAATTGGCGGCCACCGCGGCATCAACAGGGAAGCCTCCGGTCATGTCGTTCATGCTGCAAATCCTTCGTCGAAACGGGTAATCGAGGTGAGCTGGATGGCGGCAAAGCCATTGGACGTGCCGACCGTGCCGCAGCCGAGCCGGTTGTTGCCGACCATCACGGGCACGTCGCCCGAGATGGTGATCGGGATCACGTCGCCGGGTTTCAGGTCCATCAGCATCGTCAGCTTCACGACCGGTTCGGCGAGGACCGAGCGGATCGGGAAGCGCACGTTCATCGCGGCGCGGGTCAGCTCGTTGCGCCACGCCGGATCGGGCTCGGCCGACTTGCCGACGACCTTGGCGGTCAGCGACGGCGCATGCGGCTTCAGCGCGGAGACGGGGTAGACGAGATCGAGGAACACCGGCTTGGCGTTCCCCGCGGCGATGCCGAAGCGCGTGACGATCATCGCGTCCTCGCCGTCGAGATCGACGATCATCGCCGGGTTCACCTCGACGCGCGTCGGCAGGAAATCGAACCGTGCCATCGGCTCCCACGCGGTCTTGAGCGGGGTCGCGATCATCTGGCCGATCCGCGCGACCATCGCCTCTGCGGCGGGCGAGAATTCGCTCGGCAGGACGTGCGGCGCAGCACCGGTGCCGCCGAAGAACATGTCGAGCATCTCGAGCACGAACTTGCCGTCCATGATGCACAGCGCCTGCGCCATGCCCGGCGTCATGATCAGCGGCAGCCACGCGGTCAGCGCGTCGCTGCGCTCGGCACGGTAGTCGGTGAAGCGCTGGACGACCAAAGGCTCGGCCCAGCAGCGGACCTCCTGGCGCAGCAGCGGCTCGAACACGCCGCGCAAGCCGCGCGCGAACCGGGCGGAGAGATGCTGCAACGTATGCAGGTCGCCGAACGGATTGAGCTTGGCCCCGCCGAGCACGCCCTGATGCAGCACGCCCTGTTTGGGGGCGGTGGAGCGATCCCGGTCGCGCCGTTCGCGCGTCTTTGCTGAGCCCTCGTTAACCATGCCTCACTGAACGACGAAACTGGTAAAGTAAACGTTACCGATGCCGCCGAATCCTTCCTTCTGCTTGAGCGTATCGTTGATCGCCTTGGCGAGGCGGACCTGCAATTGGCGCTTGCCCTCGCTGCTCATCACCTGCTCCTCGGTGGTGTCGCCGAGCGCCATCAGGATGGCCGAGCGGACCGCGATGTCGTTGGTTTTCAGGTTGGTGATGACGGTGTCGTCATAGGGCGTGGAGACCGCGACGCCGACCTGGACGAAGTGCGCCGAGTCCTGGAGATTCGAGGTGAAATCCTTCTCCAGCGGGTAGTAGGTGGAGGCGTATTTGTCGCCGCCCTCGCCTGCGGGGGGCTTCATCCCGTGGTTTTCGGGCGCAGCCTCGTCGCCGCCGTGGCCGCCGCCTTCGCCGCCCTCGGTGGCATGTTTCTGCTCGCTCTTGGGGACGAGCTTGGGCTTGCCGTCGTCGGCCGCCGCCGCGTGACCGCCGCCAAGCAGCCCGGCGTTCGACGCATAGACGCCGGCGCCGACGCCACCGCCGACCAGCACCAGCAGCGCCACGCCGCCGATCAGGATCGTCTTCATCTTGCCCTTTTTCTTGGGCGCGGCGTCTGCGGTATCAGTCTTCTCAGCCATGTCGGGTCCTTCGGTTCAGGCGATTCGGGTATCTTCGGGCGCGGCGACGATCGTCGCGGACGCTTGAGGGGATGGGGTGCGGTTGGATGCTTGCGGCGTGGCTTGCGCGCGCGGCTGGCCGTTTCCGGCGCTGTCACCGAGCCCGCCCTGGCCGAGCTTAAGCCCGCGCGCTTCGGCCAGCTCGACGAGCCGGGGTTGGGCCTCCTGGATCAGGGCCCGCGTCGCGCCCTGCTCGGCGTGGAAGTGAACATGGACGGTATCGCCGTCCTGCTTCAGCGCGACGTCGATCGCGCCGAGCGCGTCGGGGACCAGGCGGATCCGCGTGTCGCCCGCATCGGCGGCGTCGCGCAGGATCTCGATCCGCTCGATCATCGCGTGCGGCCACCGCTCCTGCCGCATGTCGAGCGGGGCCTGCTGCGCCGCCGCGGTCGCGATCGTCGGGGCCGATACGGGCGCGCCGGCGGTCGGCGAGACCATGCCGGGGTCGGCGGCGTCACGCTCGTCGCGGGGCTTGGTCGCAGCGCGGATCGCGGCGCCGAACACCTGGCTTGCCGACGCGACGGTACCGGGCTGCGGCTGGACCGCGGCGGGCATCGGCACGGCGAGCGCGACGGGCGTGGTGGCTCCGGTCGAAACCCAGCGCGGCGTGGAGATCGGGGTGTCGGGGCTGACCGGCAGTGCGGTCGCTTCGCGCTGCTCGAGCAAGCCAGGCGTGGCCGGTCGAGCCGTCTCTACGGTTCCAGCGAGGGGCGGGGCGACGGCTGGCGGTGTCGCCGGGGCGGGCATCGTCGGCTCGGCCGCCATGGCGGCCGGCGCGGTCTGCGCGAGGCCGACGGGTGGCGTCTGGTCGAGCGGGAGTCGCGTATCGGCGGTCTGCGGCGGCGTCGGTAGCCGCACGAACGGCGTTCGCGGAGCGGCATTGCCGGTCGCGGGGGTGAGCGCGGCATCGGCTTGCCCTGCGACAGGCAGGGCGAGCGTGGGCGATACCCCCGGGGCCGGGACTGGCGGCGTCTGGATGGGGCTGGCCGCGACGGTAGCCGTAGCGGTTGGCCGGAGCGGGGCGGGGCTGTCGGGGAGCATTTGGCCGGGTGTGACCGCAGGCGGCACACGCCGATCGGCGCCCGGCGCCGGCGCGGGTGTCTCGGCGATCTGCGGCTTCGCTTCGGCCAGCCCGGCGAGGGATGGTGACAGCACGGCGGGCGCTGCCGCGCTTGCCGCGCCATCGTCCGGTTTGACCGTATCGACGATGGCCAGGGAGGTGATCGGCGAGGCGGGTGGGGCGGTCGAGAGTATGACCGGCATGTCCACGGACCTGGCGACGCTTGGGGCCGCGTCGTCCGTATCGGCCTCGCTCGTATCCGCCTCGGTCGTAGCGGTGCCGTCCGTTGCGCTCTGGTCCTTCGCGCGGGCGCCGCGGGTCGGGCCCACGAACGGGGTCGGCCGGGCGATGCGGGCGACCGGGGTGGCGATGGCGGCAGGGTTTGCGGTGCCGAACGGCGGATCGGCTTCGACTGCGTCCGGCGTCAGGGCGTTTGCCGGGAGCAGCAGCGATTTCTGCGCGGCAACCGCTAAAGCGGGCGCTTGCGGCGCGATTCCGGGCTGCCATGCTGCTGGCGGGTCAGCGGCGGGCGTCGCGATCGGCAAGGCGTTGCCGGGGGCGGCGGCGTTCTGCAGGACTGTCGCATCGGGCTTGGCCGCCAGCAAGGGCAGGACGGGAGCCAGGACAGCATCGGGGGTCTGCGCCTGCGCGAAGGAGCCGGCGAAATCGATCGCCCCCCGTCCGCCCTGTACGGCCGGCGAGCGTGTCTGCGCGGGTAGAACGGGGGACAGGGAGGCGGTCAGGATCATGCAGGATACTCGTTCGGGCGCGCGGCGCGAAGCCGCATGCCGCACCCTCAGCAAGGATCGTGCCGAACCTTTCGGAAGACGGGAGACTCTTCCATCGCGCGGATCGCCTTCAACACCGCATCGGCATCGGCGCGCGCGAGGAGCTTCTCGACCGCGCTCTGGTCGCGCTTGGCGGCGCGGGTGGCCTCGGCGGCGCGCTCGACATGCTGTTCGGCCGCCTGGACGCGTGCGACGGCGGCGTTGGCGGATTGCTGGAGGCGCTCGCGGTAATGCGCGGCGGCACCGAGCGACACCGCCACCCGAGTCTCGTTCATCGGCGCGACCGCTTCGGCGAGCAGCGCGATACGCCCGGACAACGCCTGTTCGCTCGCGAACTTGTCATGCGCGCGCGCCTCGTCGGCGCGCGTCAGCCCGAGCTGGAGCGTGCGGACGCGGTGGATGCGCGCGAGCGTCTTGCCACGCGCCATGTCAGCCGCCGAACACGCCGGTCAGCTCGGCGACCGCATCGGCGAGCGAGACATTATCGTCGGCGTCCTGGCGGATATATTCCATCACCGCCGGGTGGCACGCGATCGCCGCGTCGATCGCCGGATCCGCACCGTGGCGATAGGCGCCCATCAGCACCAGATCGCGGTTCTCCTCGTACGTGGCGAGGTGGCGGCGCAAAGTCCGCGCGGCCCTGGCATGGGCTGCGTCGACGATGTCGGTCATCACGCGGCTGACCGACGGGCCGATATCGATCGCGGGATAGACGCCGCGCTCGGCGAGATGGCGGTTGAGGACGATATGGCCGTCGAGGATCGAGCGCGCCGAATCGACCACCGGATCATTGCCGTCATCGCCGTCCGCCAGCACCGTGTAGATCGCGGTGATCGACCCGCCGCTATGGACGTCGACGCCGGCGCGCTCGATCAGGTTGGGCAGCATCGCAATTGCGGAGGGCGGATAGCCACGCGCGGAGGCGGGCTCGCCGAGCGCGAGGCCGATCTCGCGACCGGCATGCGCGACTCGGGTCAGCGAATCCATGATCAGCAGGACCTTCTTGCCCTCGTCGCGGAAGGATTCGGCGATCGCATGCGCACGCAGCGCGCCGCGGATCCGCAGCACCGGCGAATGATTGGCCGGCACCGCGACGACGACCGAGCGCGCGCGCGCGGCGCCCGCGACCTTGGTTTCCAGGAAGTCGGCGACTTCGCGGCTGCGCTCGCCGATCAGGCCGATAACGATCACGTCGGCCTGCGCGGCGCGGACGATCATGCCGAGCAGCACCGACTTGCCGACGCCCGAGCCCGCCATGATGCCGACGCGCTGGCCCTGGCCGATCGTCAGCAGGCCGTTGATCGCGCGGACGCCGACGTCGAGCGGTTCGCGCACGCGGCCGCGATCGAGCGGCGACTGGAGTTTCCCCGCGAGCGGCCAGCGGCCTGCGCCACGGATCGGGCCGAGCCCGTCGATCGGCTTGCCCGCGCCATCGACGACTCGGCCGAGCATCGCAGCGCCCACTTCGGCCTCGCCCGGCGCGCCGATCGGCTTGACCGGCGCGCGCGGGAGGAGCGCGGCGGGGCCGCCGAGGTTCATCATCAACGTGCGGCCGTTGCGGAAGCCGATCACCTCCGCCTCGACGCTCGCCGCGCCCTCGCCGACCTGGCAGACGGTGCCGACCGGCAGCGTCAGCCCGACGGCTTCCATCAGCAGCCCGTCGAACGAGGCGAGACGGCCGGAGACTTTGGGCTTGGCGACGAAATCGGTGTTGGAGAGGGTTTCGAGATAATCGGCGGTGAAGCGATTGAGCATCAGCGGGGCACCGGGACGCGGTCGATCGCCTGCGCCAATTGGTCGAGCCACAATTCGGGGCCATCCTCGACGA
Source organism: Sphingomonas aurantiaca (assembly GCF_003050705.1). Lineage (GTDB taxonomy): Bacteria > Pseudomonadota > Alphaproteobacteria > Sphingomonadales > Sphingomonadaceae > Sphingomonas > Sphingomonas aurantiaca. The sequence goes on from NZ_QAOG01000001.1 coordinate 410,905, forward strand.
TCGTCGAGGCGCTCTCGAGCACGAAGCTGCCGCGCGCGACGCCCGGATCGCCGGCGGCGAAGATCGATTTCGGCAAGCGGCCTTCGAGCAGCGCGACGTCGTCGGGATGCACGCGGAGCAGCGCGGATTCAGCGCTGTCGGCAAGCAGTTCGGCGGCGTTCTCGATCCGGCCGGCAAGCACGTCGGGCGCGATGCCGACTTCGCCGACCACCTTGGACACGAGGAACAGGACGGTCTGGCGGAGCTGTCCGGCGATGCGCTCGCGGTCGATCCGATCCGCGCCCAGCGCAGAGGCGAGATCGCCGAGCAACGTCGCGTCACGCGCCGCGGCATCGCGCGCGGCCGTAGCCGCGGCGGCGAGGCCTTCCTCGTAGCCCGCGGCATGGGCAGCCGCGAGCGGATCGATGAACGACGATTCGCTGACCGGATCGAGCGGATCCCAACCGGCGGTCGGGTTCGCGTTCTTGTCCGCCGGACTAAAGTGGCGCGGCGTGCCGGTATCGGCGGCGGCGTCGCGGACGGATTCGGCGGTGAACGCCTGGCCGAAATCATTGGCAGGCCGGATCGTCGCGCGCGCGCGGATATCCGCGGCGGCGAAGCCCGATGGCGGCGCGAACGCACTGGCGAGGACGTTGGCGCTGGTGGTGTGGCGCGACGCGAAGCCGGCGGTGAACCCGTTAGACATAATCGTCCTCGCCTCCGCCCATCTGGATCGTGCCGTCCTTCGCAAGGCCGCGTGCGATCGCGATCATCGCCTTTTGCGCCTCGAGCACTTCGGCGAGCTTCATCGGCCCGCGTGCTTCCATCTCGTCGCGGATGCCATCGGCGGCGCGCGCCGACATGCAGCCGAGGAAACGGTTGCGGATCGTCTCGTCGACGCCCTTGAGCGACTTGGTCAGGATTTCGCTGTCGACGTTGCGGATCAGCGTACCCAGATTCTTGTCGTCGAGGTCGAGCAGGTTGTCGAAGATGAACATCGCCTCCTCGATCGCCTTGGCGACGTCGCGGTCGATCTTGAACAGCTTCGGCATCACGCGCTGCTCGGTCGCCTTGCGCGCGCCCGAGAGAATCTTGGCGGCTTCGCGCGTGCCGCCGAGCGTGACGCCGGCGCCGGCCGACGCGGTGCTGGTGCGGTTGGCGAGCAGGGTGCGCAGCGTCTCGACCGCCTCGGGCGTGATCGGGCCGAGCCGGGCAATGCGGTGGAGGATGTCGGGCTGCACCGCGTCGGGCAGCAGTTCGAGCACCTGGCCGCCGATCGACGCGTCGAGGTTTGCGATCAGCACCGCGGCGATCTGCGGATGCTCCTTCTCGATCATCGCGGCGATCTCGGTCGCGTCGAGCCAGTCGAGCAGCTCGAGTTCGCACGCGGCCTCGGGCGGGGTTATCCGCGCGAGCACGCTCTCGGCCTTTTCGGGGCCGAGCGCGCGGTTCATCACCGCCTCGATCTGCGGGCGCGGGTCGAACCCGATCGCGGTGCGCTCGCGTGCGCGGCCGACGAAATCGTCGAGCACGTCCTCGACCTCCTGCTCGGACACGTCGGCGACCTTGAACATCGCCGCGCCGAGCTGGCGGACCTCCTCGGGCTCGAGCTTCTGGAGGATGGCCGCAGCCTCCTCCTCGCCGACGAGCATCATCAGCACCGCGGCGCGCTCGACGCCGGTATAGGTACGGATCGCGACGTCGCTCACTTCGCGTCCGCCTTGATCATGTCGCGGACCGCGAGCGCCGCGCGCGTCGGATTGTCACGGGTGAAGCCGCGGACCGCGCCGATCCGGTCGTCATAGCCGCGCGTATTCTCGAGCTGGTCGAGGCTGACGGGGGCGGCGACGGTCATGCCGTCCTGATCCGCCGCACCGATCGGCTGGCCGAGCGCGGGGCGCGTGCCGGCGTCCTCGCGCTTCTTCATCAGCGCCTTGGCGATCGGGCGGACGCCGAGCAGCAGCACGAGCAGCGCGATCAGGATCGCGGTGCCGTTGCGGGCGAGCACCGGCAGCCACGCATTGTCGTACCAGGCGGGCCCTGCCGCCGCGTCGGTGGCGCCTGCGAACTTGCGGCTGATCACGGTGACATTGTCGTTGCGCGCCTGGTCGAAGCCGACCGCGCTCTTCACGAGATCGGTGATCTGGTTGATCTCCATCGCGGTGCGGCGAGTCTTGTCCGGATCGCGCAGCAGGACGGCGACCGACAGCCGCTTGACGCCGCCGGGCGTGGCGCGCGTGACCGACACTTCGCGGCCAAGATCATAGGCGCGCTGATACTGGTCGGACTGCTTCATCGCGTCGGGTGCCGGGCCGCCGGCGACGGGCTGCGCGGCGGGCGTGCCGGGGTTGCCGGTCGCGGCCTGCGGGGTGGACAGCGTGCTGGCGGCGGGCGGCGTGTTGCTGAGCGCACCCGGGATCCCGCCTGGCGCGCCTGCGCCGCCGTCCTTCTGGTTGCCGGTCCAGTTGCCCGTCTCGGCACGCAGCACGCCCTGCTTTTCGTAGCTTTCGCGCGTCGCCTGGCTCTCGTCGAGATTGACGTCGGCCTGCACCTCGGCGGTGAAGTTGCCCGCGCCCACGAGCGGGGTGAGCAGCGCGATCAGCTGCGTGCGGTACTTGTCCTCGATCCGGCGCTGGATATCGATCCGAGCGTCGCTAGCCGCGCCCGCGCCATCGCTGCCGCCGGCCTTGGTGAGCAGCGCGCCCATCTGGTCGACGATCGTCACCGCCTCGGGCTTCATGCCGGGCACCGACGAGGCGACGAGGTTGATGATCGAGGCGACCTGCGCCTCGCTGAGCGAACGCCCGCCCTGGAGCTTCAGGATCACCGAGGCCGATGGCGCGGCGTTGTCGCGGACGAATACCGAGGCTTCGGGCATGGCGAGGTGCACGCGCGCCTCGGCGACCGCGTCGATCTCCTCGATCGACTTCGCCATCTCGGATTCGCGCGCCTGGCGAAGGCGTTCGCCCTCGACCGCACGGCTGACGCCCATCGGCAGCTGGTCGAGGATCGCATAGCCGCCCGGTGCCGCCTTGGGCAGGCCCTGGCCCGCCAGCAGCATCTTGGCACGGCTGTAATCGTCCTCGCCGACGGTGAGCGCGCCGGTGCCTTCGTCGATATGGCTCTTGATGTTGGCGGTGGTCAGCGCGGAGGTGACCGCAGCCTTGTCGGAATCGGGCAGGCCGCTGAACAGCGTCTTCTGCGTCGGCGTCGACAGGCTCATCCATGCCAGCGCGGCGGCGGCGATCAGCCCGACCATCAGCGCCATCGGCAGCGAGCGGCGAACCGCGGGCTGTGCGAACACGCCCTTGATCTGCTGGAGGGGGTTGGCGAACCGTTCGGTGCCGCCGGGCGAGGTGGGGATGAGTGCGGTGCTCATGTCAGACCGGCATGCTCATGATATCCTTGTAGGCGGACAGCAGCTTGTTGCGGACCTGCAACGTCGCCTCGAACCCGACCGATGCCTGCTGGCGCGCGAGCATCACTTTTGCGATGTCGACCGTCTCGCCGCGCTCATAGCTTTCGCTGAGCTTGGCGGCCTGGGTCTGGCCGTCGTTGACGCTTTTCAGCGCGGTTTCCATCGTGTCGGCAAAGCTGGTCGGCTTGACCGTTTCGGTCGGCGCGACGGTGCCGCTCGCCCCCGCGCGCGACAGCGCCTGGTTGCGTTCGAGGATCTGCGAGCGCAGCGCCATGACGCGGTCGACGCTCATCGCGCCGCCACCGATGCCCGAGACGCCGCTCATGCCGAGGCGGCCCAGTTATGGACGTTGCCGATATCGTCGCCCTGCTCGCGCGCCTTGGCGAGGCGATAGCGCAGCGTGCGTTCGGAAATGCCGAGGCGCTTGGCGGTCTCGATCCGGCTGCCGTTGCACGCCTTGAGCGTCTCGCGGATTGCGGCGAACTCGCTCATCTGGACGATGTTGCCCAAGGTCCCGGGGGGCGTTTCCGGCTCCGCTGCAACCGGCGTGATGGGCGTGACTACCGCGGTACGCTGGAACGTCATCGATACCGGGCGGTCGAACACGATGTGGTTCGCCTCGATCGTGTCGCCGTTGCAGAACAGCAGCGCGCGCTGGATCACGTTTTCGAGCTCGCGGACGTTGCCGGGCCAGTCGTGCTGCATCAGCTGCTCGATCGCCGCATGGCTCGGCCAGGGGATCGAGGTGCGCGTGCCGGCGTGACGCAGGATCAGCGTGGCGGCGAGCGCAGGGATATCCTGCGGGCGTTCGGCCAGCGACTTGGTCGCGAGCGGGAACACCGCGAGGCGGTAATAGAGATCGGCGCGGAACCGGCCCGCGGCGACTTCGGCGTGCAGGTCGCGGTTGGCGCAGGCGATCACGCGGACGTCGATCGGCTGCGGCACCGATGCGCCGAGCGGCACGACCTCGCGCTCCTGCAGCACGCGGAGGAGCTTGGCCTGCAGCTGGAGCGGCATCTCGGCGATCTCGTCGAGCAGGATCGTGCCGCCGTTTGCCGCGCGGAAGAAGCCGTCGCCGCCCGACGATGCGCCGGTGAACGCACCCTTCTGGTGGCCGAACAGCAGCGCCTCGAGCATCGATTCGGGGAGGGCTGCGCAGTTGATCGCGATGAACGGCTTGTCCTTGCGTGCCGACCCATTGTGGATCGCGCGGGCGAGCACTTCCTTGCCGGTGCCGGTCGGGCCGTTGATCAGGACGGTGATGTCGGCGGCGGCAACGCGTTCGGCCAGTGCGAGCAACGCGAGCGATTCGGGGTCCGCGGCGGTCGGCATGTCGGGGCCGCCGATCAGCGCGCGCGCGAACCCGTTGCCGACCGCAGTGTCTTCCGCGGCAAAGCTGATCCGGGCGGGCGAACCGTCGCGCGACGGGGTCACCTGGCGGCCTTCGCAGCCGATCACGACGGTGCGGGCAGGGGCGGCGATGCCCTCGCCTTCGACGACCAGGAACAGATCGTTCGGGCCCGGCTGCGCCGTTTCGAACGAGCCTACGGCAAATCCCTGCGCCCGAAGCGACGAGACCAGCGCATATTTCCGCGAAGTGACTGCGGCCGATGGAAAAATAGAACGCATTGAGTTCCCCCTGAACGATTCGGGGAATGCGCCATTGGTGGTAAATTTGCGGTTAAACGGTGCCGGCATGCGGCAGATTATTTCCGGGCGCGTCCGCGTGGACACATGCGGACGCGTCTACGCGCGCGCGTAGGAGGGCGCGCACCGGGGGCGCTCGCAGGCGAGGCGATTTTTTCCTCTAAAGTTCGCGCCGAGGCGGCCGTTACCCCCTGTGACGGATCGGCACTTCGCCATGGGGGCGGCGCGGATCGTCGAAGATCACGGAGATTCTCATGACTGTCATCGGTACCAACATCTCGGCACTGCGCGCGACCAACGCCTCGACCAAGGCCTCGAACATGCTGGCCACGTCGATGGAGCGCCTGTCGACCGGCAAGCGCATCAATTCGGCCAAGGACGATGCCGCCGGTCTGGCGATCTCGTCGTCGATGACGTCGCAGATCAAGGGCATGAACCAAGGCGTCCGCAACGCGAACGACGGCATCTCGATGGCGCAGACCGCCGAGGGCGCACTCGACGAGGTCAGCAACAACTTGCAGCGCATGCGCGAACTCGAAGTTCAGAAGTCCAACGGCACCTATTCGCCGAGCGACATCGCGAACATCAAGTCGGAGCAGGATGCGCTGTCGAAGCAGATCACCAACGTCCTGACCAACACCAAGTTCAACGGCGTCGCGCTGTTCGACGGTACCGCCGGTACCGCCGGCGTCGTAAAGATCCAGGCGGGCGCGAACGCCAACGACTCGATCGACCTCAATCTTGGCGGTGACTTGAAGGGTGCAGGCGGCGTCGGCACGGTCGTCACGGCAACCGGCGCAGGTGCGACCTCGGCGACGATCCTGGCCGACTACGACACGGCGCTGTCCAACGTCTCGAACCGCCGTGCTTCGCTCGGCGCGTCGCAGAACCAGCTGCAGTCGGCGGTCAACAACCTGACCTCGAACGCGACCAACCTGTCGGACGCCAAGAGCCGCATCGAAGACACCGACTTCTCGTCGGAAACGACTGCGCTCGCCAAGGCGCAGATCCTGAGCCAGGCATCGACCGCGATGCTGAGCCAGGCCAACCAGAGCCAG
>NZ_QAOG01000001.1:417104-1169946 GCF_003050705.1 Sphingomonas aurantiaca
AGACACCGACTTCTCGTCGGAAACGACTGCGCTCGCCAAGGCGCAGATCCTGAGCCAGGCATCGACCGCGATGCTGAGCCAGGCCAACCAGAGCCAGCAGGGCGTTCTGAAGCTGCTCGGCTGATCCGGTTCGGTGCCGGCACCGCCCCCCTAGGGTGACGGCGCCGATCGGAGCGATGACGCGCACGCGCTTTCCCGTGCGGCGTTCAGGATCCAGAGACTCGAACCCCGGCGACCAAAGGTCGTCGGGGTTTGTTCGTTCTCGGCCGACAGGAAAACTCCAGCAAGATTTTATAAACCAAAGAAAAAAGCGGCAATATATGGCCGGTTTTATTTAAGTCCGGCGGGATCCTGCCGTTACTTATTATGGCGGCACGGCCCTTCGCCACGGGGGCGGCGGGGATCGCCGAGAATTACTGGAGTTTTACAATGTCTGTCATCGGCACCAATGTTTCCGCACTGCGCGCGACCAACGCTTCGACCAAGGCCTCGAACATGCTGGCCACGTCGATGGAGCGCCTGTCGACCGGCAAGCGCATCAATTCGGCCAAGGACGATGCCGCCGGCCTCGCCATCTCGTCATCGATGACCGCGCAGATCAAGGGCATGAACCAGGGCGTCCGCAACGCGAACGACGGCATTTCGATGGCGCAGACCGCCGAGGGCGCACTCGACGAGGTCACGAACAACCTGCAGCGGATGCGCGAACTCGAAGTCCAGAAGGGCAACGGTACCTATTCGCCCGACGACATCAAGAACATCAAGTCCGAGCAGGACGCGCTGTCCAAGCAGATCACGAGCGTCCTGACGAACACGAAGTTCAACGGCGTGGCACTGTTCGCCGGTACCGCAGGTAAGGGCACCGACGGCAAGGTTTCGATCCAGGCCGGTGCCAATGCGACCGACGCGATCGAGCTTGACCTCGGCGGGGATCTTTCCGCCGCCGCCACGGGTGTCGGCACGGTCGTGACCGCAACCGGCTCGGCAGGCGCGCTTTCCGACTACGACACGGCGATCTCGAACGTCTCGAACCGTCGCGCAAACCTCGGCGCGTCGCAGAACCAGTTGCAGTCGGCGGTCAACAACCTGACCTCGAACGCGACCAACCTGTCGGACGCCAAGAGCCGCATCGAGGACACCGACTTCTCGTCGGAAACGACTGCGCTCGCCAAGGCGCAGATCCTGAGCCAGGCATCGACCGCGATGCTGAGCCAGGCCAACCAGAGCCAGCAGAGCGTCCTGAAGCTGCTTCAGTAATCCGAGCACCGGCATTGGCATCGCCCCCCAAGGGTGCCGATGCCGGTCGGATCCGCCCGCGCCTGGCGCGAGCGGTACGAAACCCCGGCGGCCTCGGCCGTCGGGGTTTTCTGTTTGGGGCGGGCGCCGACGGGCAATCGCCAAGCGCCGCATCGCCGCGCTACACTCCGCCGCATGACCATCCGAATCGGCATTGGCGGCTGGACCTACGCGCCGTGGCGGGGGACCTTCTATCCCGGGAAATGGCCGCAGACGCGCGAGCTGGACTATGCCGCGGCGCGCGTCACCGCGATCGAGATCAACGGCACCTATTATAGTAGCCACAAGCCTGCGACGTTCGCGTCCTGGGCCAAGGCTGTGCCCGATGGCTTCGTCTTCGCCCTCAAGGCGTCGCGCTATTGCACGAACCGCAAGGTGCTGGCGGATGCTGGCGAGTCGATCGCCAGGTTTACCGGACAGGGCATCGTCGAGCTGGGTGACCGCCTCGGGCCGATCCTGTGGCAGTTCATGGCGACCAAGCGGTTCGATCCCGAAGATTTCGGTGCGTTTCTCAAACTCCTGCCCGCCAGCCAGGATGGTCTTGCGCTACGCCACGCGATCCAGGTCCGGCACGAGAGTTTCGCGGTGCCCGAATTCGTCGCGATGTGCCGGGACGCGGGCGTCGCGATCGCGTTCGCGCAATCGGCCGGATACCCCGCGATTGCCGATGTCACCGGCGACTTCGTCTATGTGCGGCTGGAAGATGCCGAGGAGCGGTTCGTCGCGGGCTATGCGCCGAGCGCGCTCGATGCGTGGGGGGCCAGAGCGAAGACGTGGTCGGCGGGTGGGCGACCAGAAGGCCTGCCTTATGTCGAGGACGTCGTTCCGCCGGATCGCACCCGCGATACGTTCGTCTTCGTCATCAACGGCGCCAAAGTGCGCGCACCCCACGCAGCAATGGCGTTGATCGAACGCATCGCACCCTGACCGCGAGAGGACCGGGACGGGTCCGATAGGGTGGGGCACAAGCGGTGAGGTCGCGCGGCGCGGTCAGGCCTTGCCTAGGAGGATTGCGGCGATCTGCTCTCTGTACAGACCGGCAAGACTCAGATGCATCTCCATCACCTGCGCGGTCAGCGCCAGCGCGGCGAGCTGGAGATGACGCCCATGCCAGAGTTCGAGATCCTTCGGGGAGCGGGGCATGAACTGCATCATGTGCCCAGTCTGGGGGCATCGGGTTAAATTAACGCTATTATGTCAGTAATATGATCACAATCTAGATCAATATATCAGTCGGAATGGTTGTATCGGACACGGGCAGAATGCCCGATTTTTCCGACACCCGACCGCGCCCGTCGGCGGTCTATATGCCGGCTGCGTCGTCCGGCGTCGCGGTTTCCACGACCGGCGCGGGGATGACCACCGGAGCCGGCTGGGGTTGGCCGGCCTGTCCGATCAGCGCGGTGTTCTCGATCACGTCGAGCGCCTGGCGCGCCACGACGTACCGGCGGGCGGCGCTCATCCAGTTGCCGGCCTGTGCCGCACCCGGCAAGCGCGCGACTTCGGCGCGGGCGGCTTCGACCTGGCCGGCTTCGAGCAACCGGCGTGCGCGGGCGAGGCGATCGGTCGGCATCGGCGATGGGGTGCCGGCCTTGCGCAGGACCACGAGCGAGTCGATCTGATGTTGCAGCGTGTCGAGCCAGCCATCGCCGGTCGACGCAGTGATGTCGGGCGCGATCGTGTCGAGGCCCTGGCGCAGATCCTCGAGCGTCACCGGCTGGCGTGCGGCCTGGATGAGCGTGGTCGTCGCGCGCGGCTGCGCCTGGGCGAACCGCAACCGCAACTGTTCCTCGAGATAGCCGAGCCCGACCCCGCGATCGAGCGCACGGCGCGCAGCGAATGCCACCATCAGCCCTTCGGCGCGCGTCGCCTGTCCGCCGGCCGCGGTGGCATCGGTGGTGATCGTCGCGGTGCGCGCCTCGAGCGCGGTCAATTGCGCCGCCAGCGTTGCTTCGCGCGTCGCCAGAACGGCGGTATCGACCGGCGCTGCGGCCTGCGGCTGACCATCGGGGCCGAGCGGCTGCGACGGAATATAGCCTGCATTGCCCGCGGCAGCCTTCTGTCCGGCAGCGGTCGATGCGGCATTCGTCGCGCGGAAGGTGGCGAACCAGGGCAGCGTCCGGACCGCATAGCCCATCAGGCCGAGCCCGGCGATGAAGGCGAGGCCGACCAGCGCCAGGATGACGCCCATTCTGGGTCCGCGTGCCCGTGGGCGGTCGGTCGGCACGTAGTCAGTCATGGCGTGCTTATCTCCGGCCTAGCCACGCTGGTCAATCGCGCGTGTGTTCGCACGTGCAGCAGCACATGCGACGACCGCGGCATCGGTCGGTTGCGGGGCGATCGTGACGTCTTGCCAACCCGCGCCGGCGGCGTCGCCGACCGCCTGGCTGATCGCGACGAGCGCGATCCGCGCACGCGCCGCTCCGCTCGCATCGACCAGCGCGGCCAGCCGCATCGCGGCGCGTGTCGAATGGAGCAGTATCGCGTTATTCTCGAACGACCGTGCAACCGCGTCGTCGAGCGGCACGGGATTGCTGGCATAGACGGTGACCGGCTCGACAGCGCGATCCCGGTCCTCTGCCTCACCCGTGGCCGCGCGGTCGCGGCCCGTGAGATGCAGCAGCCGGGCAAAGCCGCGGTCCTGTGCCAGCGCGACGGCCGCTCGCCCGTCCGCGTTGCCGGTGAGCGCAACGCCGAACCCGGCCGCGCGCGCCGCCGCCGCCGTCGCCTGGCCAACCGCGACGACGGGCAAGTGTTTCAACGCCTCGACCCCGATACCGGCGTGGCGAACCGCGTTCGCGCTTGTCAGCAACAGTGCGTCGAACCGGGCGGGGTCGGGCGAGGTCCAGTCGACCGGCACGACCGCGAACAGCGGGATCTGGCGCACGTCCATCCCCAGCGCCCGCAGCGCGGTGGCGGTGCGCGTGTTGCCGGGCTCCGGCCGCAGCACCACGACCGGCGTCATGCGGAGAATAATCGTCTCACGCTGGCCGGTGCGCGTGCGAGCAGATCCTCCGCAAGCGCCGTCCCGAGATCGTCGTCGACCGTCCCCTCGATCGATCCCGCGACGTCGCACGCGCCGTCCTCCGCGATCAGCTCGGCGCGGAGCGTCAGCGTCTCGCCCGCGAGCGACGCCAGCGCCGCGACCGGCGAGTGACAGTCCGCGCCGAGCCGCGCGAGCAGCGCACGCTCGGTCAGCACGCACAGGCTCGTATCGCGGTGGTCGATCGCCGCGACGATCCCGCCCGCTGCGCTCCCGGCGAGCACCTCGATCCCGACCGCCCCCTGCGCGGGCGCGGGCAGCATCACATCGGTCGGGATCGCATGGCCGTCGTCGCGCCCGAGCCGGTCGAGCCCGGCGGCCGCCAGCAACGTCGCGTCCATCTCGCCGCTCGCCACCCGGCCGAGCCGCGTATCGACGTTGCCGCGGATCAGCACGATCTCCAGGTCGGGCCGCAGCCGCAGCATCTGCGCGCGCCGCCGCGGCGAACTCGTGCCCACCACCGCGCCTTGGCGCAGGTCGGACAGCGTCTCCGCGCCGATCAGCCGGTCGCGCACGTCGGCGCGCGGCAGCATCGCCGCGATCGCCAGCGTATCTGGCCGGATCGTCTCGACGTCCTTCATCGAATGCACCGCGCAGTCGATGTCGCCGTCGTGCAGCGCGCGATCGAGCTCCTTGGTCCACAGCGCCTTGCCGCCGATCTCGGCCAGCGCGCGATCCTGTACGCGGTCGCCGGTGGTGCGGATCACGACGATCTCAACGGCGTCGGGCGACCAGTCCTGCGCCGCACACAGCGCATCGCGCACCATGGCTGCCTGGGTGAGAGCGAGCGGCGAGCCGCGCGTACCGAGCCGAAAACGAGTCATTCGCGTGCCATGCAGAAAGGGCAGGGCTTCGACAAGCGCCGGCGGGCACGATAGGACGCGGTGATGATCATTCTCGGCATCGAATCCTCCTGCGACGAAACCGCCGCCGCGCTCGTCACCGGCGACCGACAGGTCCTCGCGCACCGGCTGCTCGGACAGGAGGCCGCGCACGCGCCGTTCGGCGGCGTCGTCCCCGAAATCGCCGCGCGCGCGCATGTCGAGGCGCTCGAGCCGCTGATCGTCGCGGCCTTGGCCGACGCGGGGCTCAAGCTGGCCGATGTCGATGCGATCGCCGCCACCGCCGGGCCGGGACTGATCGGCGGCGTCATGGTCGGGCTTGTCACGGGCAAGGCGCTCGCGCACGCCGCGGGCAAGCCGTTGATCGCGGTGAACCATCTTGAAGGCCATGCGCTGTCGCCGCGGCTGTCCGACCCCGACCTCGAATTTCCGTACCTGCTGCTGCTCGTGTCCGGCGGGCATTGCCAGTTGCTGCTGGTCGAGGGTGTCGGCGCGTACCGGCGGTTGGCGACGACGATCGACGACGCGGCGGGCGAGGCGTTCGACAAGACCGCCAAGCTGCTCGGGTTGGGCTTTCCCGGCGGCCCCGCGGTCGAACGCGCCGCCGCGCTCGGCGACCCGAAGGCGGTGCCGCTGCCGCGTCCGCTCAAGGGCTCGGCCGAACCGCATTTCTCGTTCGCCGGGCTGAAGAGCGCGGTCGCGCGCGTCGTCGGGCAGTATTCGCCCGAGGATCTCGCTGCCTCGTTCCAGGCCGCGGTGGTCGATTGTCTGATCGACCGCACGACCAAGGCGTTGCGTACGTCGCACGGCGCCACCGCGCTCGTCGTCGCCGGCGGTGTCGCGGCCAACACCGCGGTGCGTGGCGCGTTGCAGGCGCTCGCCAGCGCACACGGCCTTCGCTTCGTCGCGCCGCCTTTGTGGCTGTGCACCGACAACGCTGCAATGATCGGCTGGGCGGGGGCCGAGCGATTCGCGGCGGGCCTCACCGATCCGCTCGACGTCGCCGCGCGCCCGCGCTGGCCGCTCGATCCCAACGCCGAAGCGGTGCGTGGCGCGGGGGTGAAGGCATGAAGATTGGGGTCATTGGTGGCGGCGCGTGGGGCACCGCGCTCGCGCAGGTCGCGGCGCACGAAGGGCGTGAGGTTATCCTGTGGGCGCGCGAACCCGCGGTCGTCGACTCGATCAACGCGACCCATGAGAACGCACTGTTCCTGGCGGGTGTCGCGCTCTCGCCAACGATCCGCGCGACGGACGACCTCGCCGCGCTAGCCGGCATGGACGCGATCCTCGTCGTCGCGCCGGCACAGCATGTCGGCAGCGTCCTCGCCGCCGCGCCGGTCGGCCGCATCCCGCTCGTGCTGTGCGCCAAGGGGATCGAGGCGGGCAGCAAGCGGCTCGTCGGCGAAGTCGCGCGCGCGGTGCATCCCGACGCGCCGATCGCGGTCCTCTCCGGCCCGACCTTCGCACACGAGGTCGCCGCGGGATTGCCCACCGCGGTGACGCTCGCATGTGAGGATGCCGAGCTCGGCGAGCGCCTCGCGGCACGGCTCGCCGCGCGTCATTTCCGTACTTACGCCTCGACCGACGTCGCGGGGGCGGAGATCGGCGGCGCGGTGAAGAACGTCCTCGCGATCGGCTGCGGCGTGGTCGAGGGCGCAGGGCTCGGCCAGAACGCGCGCGCCGCGCTGATCGCGCGCGGGTTCGCCGAGATGACGCGGTTCGGCCTCGCCCGCGGCGCGCGCGCGGAAACGCTGGCGGGCTTGTCGGGGCTTGGCGACCTCGTCCTCACCTGCTCCTCGCCCAGCTCGCGCAACTTCTCGCTCGGCGTCGGCCTCGGCCGCGGCGACTCCGCAGCCGCCCTTCTGTCCGACCGCCGCACCGTCGCAGAAGGCGCCTTCACCGCCCCCGTCCTCCGCGAAGCCGCGCGCGACGCGGGGGTCGACATGCCGATCACCGAGGCCGTCTGCCGCCTGTTGGAAGGTGCGCCCGTCAGCGACGTGATCGGCGACCTGCTCGCGCGGCCGCTCAAGGGCGAGGCCGGCTGACCCTAGATCCTCCCCCTGGCGGGGGAGGATCTAGGGTTACCGCAACACGCGTGCCGCCAGCCCCGAACAATCCGCATCGCTTGCGACCGGACCCTGCTTCCCCGTAATCCCCCGGCCGATCGCCTTTAAGATGTTTCCGACCGACTTCACCTCGGGCGGGATCGTCACCTGCGGCCGCTCTATCGTCCCCGTCATATAGGCCGACCCCGGCAACCGCAGCAGCGCATGCTGTTTGGGCGTGCCCGTCAGCCGGATGTCGAGCGTCTCGCCGGGAAACACCACGCTCCCTTGGCCGCGCAACTGGCTGGCGGTCGTGTCGACGATCATCGGATCGACCCGTCCGCGCCCGCGCGTCACGTCGAGCTTGAGCACCACGCACCGCAGACCCGCACGCTCGCCATCCTTCGCCAGCAACGCGCGCGCCGCATCGAACCCCAGCGCCGCCGCGATCCCCTGCGGCAAATGCCCGTCGCGCGCGACGAACCCGATCGTGCCGTTCGATCGCCCGACCGCCGCACGGATCGTCTCGCCGGGTCCCTTCAGCCGCACGCGCGCGCTGAGGTTGCCGCTGAAATCGCCGCCGCCGCCCGCGATATCCTGCACGCTGCTGCCGCGCAGCCGGAGGTCGATATCGACCGTGGGCACCTTGCGGTCGCCGCGCTGGTCGACGGTCACGCGTCCCGTGACGTTACCATGCGGCAGCCGCGCGACCAGATCGCTCAGCGTCAGCAGCTGGTGGTCGATCGCCAGCACGCCCTTGGCGGACAGGATCGGCGACGCGCCCTTGCCGCTGACGATCCGCCCGATCCGAAACCCCATCCGCGCATCGGTGGTGTCGATCTTGCCGATATCGATCCGCGTATTGGGCACCAGCCGCGGCCCGATCGCGCGTTCCAGCGCGGCGCCCTCGGCCTTGCCCTGGTCCGACGCCAGATCGCCGAAGTCGAACTGCCGCGACACGATATCGCCGTCCACTTTGCTGCGCCCCGCCTGCTTGTCGACCGTGACATGGCCGGTGAAATCGGACCGCCCGACCACGCCTTTCAGCTCCGTCACCGTCCATTTCGGCTGGTCGTGACGGACATGCGCGCTGAACGACACCGGCTGCGTGCGGAACAGCCCCGCCTCGATCACCGCGTCGATCAGCTTCAGATCGGTCGCGCGCGCGGTCACGTCGAGGCTCATCGCATCGGTATCGAGCGGCCGGTCCATCCGGCCCTTGGCGCTGATCGACAGCGCATCGCCATCGATCGACGCGGTGAACGGCCAGGGCTTGCCCTGGAATTTCGCCACCGAGGGCCCCGCGACCGCGATCCGAACGGCCGCGCCGCGGATCGTGCCGCTGCCGGTCGCGCGGATCCCGTGCACCGGATCCGATACGAACCGCGCCGTGGCAAAACGGTCCTGCTTGTCGTCGCGATACGTGATCACACTGTCGCTGATCGTCAGCGCGTCGAGATCGGTCGAACTCCCGCCGCTTTTGGGCTTGCCCGGCCGCTCCCAATTGGTTCGGCCATGCTTGTCGCGCACCAGCACGAGCCGCAGCCCGCGCGCCTTCACGTCGCGCGGTCCGAACGCGCCCTTGAGCAGCGCGAGCCCGGAAAACGTCGCCTCGGCTTCGCGCAACCGCACGAAATCGCCCTTGCCGGCCCAGTTGGCCTGCGGGATCCGCAC
Organism: Sphingomonas aurantiaca; assembly: GCF_003050705.1. Taxonomy (GTDB): domain Bacteria; phylum Pseudomonadota; class Alphaproteobacteria; order Sphingomonadales; family Sphingomonadaceae; genus Sphingomonas; species Sphingomonas aurantiaca. The sequence goes on from NZ_QAOG01000001.1 coordinate 426,005, forward strand.
ATCGGTGATCCGGATCGTCGGGTTGAACCCGAACGCATCGACTCGCTCGATCCCGCCGATCGTCACCGGCCGCCCGAACCGCGCGGTGAGCTGCCGCTGGATCACGCCTTTCAGCGATCCCCAGGGGAAGGCGGCCAACCCCACCAGCCCCAGCACGAGCACGCCCGCGACGACGATGCCGGTGATTTTCACCCAGCGTTTTTCGAAGAATCCCCTCATCTTACCGCGACGCGCCGAGCGGCCATTCGTTCCGCCTGCGTCAGGACCGCTGCCGCAGATTTAGCCCGTCACCCCAACTTTACCCCGTCACCCTGACTTTACCCCCGTCATCCTGACTTCACCCCCGTCATCCTGACGAAAGTCAGGATCCAGAGCCCGTTACGGTGTCGTTCGTGATCCTGGATCCTGACTTTCGTCAGGATGACGAGATGTCAGAAATCGATCGCCATGCCCTTCAGCTCCCAGTCGCCATAACGCGTGGGATCGCGCGGCTCGGGGTCCTTGTCGGGCACGATCGGCTCGGGTTTCGGCACCGGGGTGGTCTTCGCGAGATATTCGGGTGGCTTCACATGATCGGGGCGCTGGCCCATCGCGGCTCTCCGGATTTGCGTGTTGGCGTCGTTATCGCCAAATGGGCCTTGTCGCGCGACTTTCCAATGGACGCAGCGGCACCCGAACGCGAAGGACCTTTGATGCCCGACTATACCCACGCCCCCGAGCCGCTTGGCGTCCCCACACGCCGCGCCGCGCTCCGCCTGCTCGACGCCGTGCTCCGCCGCGGCGAGTCGCTCGAATCCGCGCTCCCCGCCGCGACGCGCGCGATCCACGGCCCCGATCGCGGCCTCGCGCATGCGATCGCCGCCGAGACGCTGCGCCGCCTCCCCGATCTCGACGCGATGATCGATTCGGTCACCAAGACCAACCTGCCCGACGATGCGAAGGCGCGGATGGCGCTGCGCATCGCGCTCGTCCAGGTGCTGATCCTCGGCACGCCGTCGCACGCCGCGATCTCGACCGTGCTGCCCTTGGTCGACGGCGGCCCGCGCAAACTCGTCCACGGCGTGTTCGGCACGCTGTTCCGCGCCAACATGCTGCTCCCCGAGGTGCCGACACTGCCTGCCCCCGTCGAACTGCGCTGGGAAGCCGCGTGGGGCGAGGAGATGGTCGACGCCGCCGGCCGCGCGATCGCCGCGCCGCCGCCGCTCGACCTGACGATCGCCGACCCCGCCGAAACCGAAGGCTGGCGCGAGAAACTGGGCGGCGAGAGCTTCATGCCCGGCCATCTCCGCCTCGGCGACCACGACTCGGTCCCCGACATGGCCGGGTTCGGCGACGGCGCCTGGTGGGTGCAGGACATCGCCGCCTCGCTTCCCGCGCGCCTGCTCGGCAAGGCGCCGTCAGAGGGTGGGGGCCATGTCCTCGATCTGTGCGCCGCGCCCGGCGGCAAGACGCTGCAGCTCGCCGCGGCCGGCTGGACCGTCACCTCGGTCGACAATTCGCAGAGCCGGATCAAGCGCCTGCGCGAAAACCTCTATCGCACACATCTGAAGTCGGAAGTCGTCAACGCCGACATTCTCGAATGGGCGCCGACCGAGCCCGCCGACGCGATCCTGATCGACGCGCCGTGCAGCGCGACGGGCATCTTCCGCCGCCACCCCGACGTTCTCCACCGCGTTCGCCCCTCGATCATCGCCGAGACCGCGGCGTTGCAGGCACGCATCTTCGCGCGCGCCGCGGACTGGGTGAAGCCCGGCGGCACGCTCGTCTATGCGACCTGCTCGCTCGAACCGTCGGAAGGCGAAGCGCAGCTCGACGCGTTCCTTGCGGCGCGTAGCGACTACACGATCGTGCCGGTCGAACAGGCCGAACTACCCGCCGGCATCACCCCGACCGAAGCCGGCACCGTCCGCACGCTTCCCGGCATGCTCGCCGAGCAAGGCGGCTGCGACGGCTTCTTCATCGCCCGCCTGAAGCGCAGCTAACCAGGAAGGCCGTTCCCCCGCGAAAGCGGGGGGCCAGGATCACGCAGCGCGCCGCTCGTGACCCTGGATTCCTGCCTCCGCAGGAAAACATGAAGGGCTGGTACAGCGTACCAGTCCCGCGCTAGGACACAATCATGCAACCCGTCCGCATCGCCCCCTCGATCCTCTCCGCCGATTTTGCCAAACTCGGCGGGGAGGTCCGCGCCATCGACGCCGCCGGCGCCGACTGGATTCATATCGACGTGATGGACGGCCATTTCGTCCCCAACATCTCGTTCGGTCCCGCGGTCATGAAGTCGGTGCGCGGCGTGACCACCAAGCCGTTCGACGTCCACCTCATGATCGCCCCCGTCGACGCCTATCTCGACGCGTTCGCGGAGGCCGGCGCCGACTGCATCACCGTGCATTACGAGGCCGGCCCGCACATCCACCGCTCGCTCCAGCACATCAAGAGCCTCGGCAAGCGCGCGGGGATCGTGATCTGCCCCGGCACGCCCGCCAAGATGCTCGACTATCTGCTCGACATGGTCGACCTTGTGCTGGTGATGAGCGTCAACCCCGGCTTCGGCGGCCAGAGCTTCATTCCGAGCCAGCTCAAGAAGATCGCCGCGATCCGCAATATGATCGACAAGAGCGGTCGCGCGATCGACCTCGAAGTCGATGGCGGCGTCGATGCCGAATGGGCGAAGCGCTGTATCGAGGCGGGCGCCGACGCGCTCGTCGCCGGCACCTCGGTCTTCCGCGGCGGCCCCGATCACTATGCCGCCAACATCGCCGCGTTGCGGGGGTGAACGAACCGTATAACCTGACGCGCGATGTCGTGACCGATCCCGCGCCCGACGGGATCGACGAAGGTCGTCGCCTGATCCGTCTCGGCGGCGACAAGGGGCTGTCGCTCGCCGATCGCCTGGCCGAGCGCTTCCACCGGCTGACGTGGCGCACCCCGCTCCACACGCTGCGGCTCAAGGGACGCTACCCGCTCAAGCTGATCGCGGTCCCCGACGACCCCATCCTCGGCGACATCCCGCGCGGCACGATGCTGCTGGAGGGCGTGCTCGCGTTCCGCGGCGAAGCGCGCGATATCGAGACGCTCGATCTCGCCAAGCCGCTGCCGAAACCCTTCGCCGAATATCTGCAGAGTTTCGCGTGGCTGCGCGATCTGTCGACCGTCGCGACCCGCTCGCGCGGCGCGCCGATCGCCGAATATCTCATGGGCCTCTGGCTGACCGCGCACGCCGACACGCAGGGCGGGATCGCGTGGCGCCCGGACATGTGGGGGCGGCGGATCCTCGCCTGGACCGCGCACGCGCCGCTGATCCTCTCGTCGTCCGACCAGATCTACCGCTCGAAGGTGCTCAACGCGCTCGCCAAGGGCGCGCTCCACCTCGATCGCAATGCCGACAAGGCCCCCGCGGGCGCGCCGCGCATCGCCGCGTGGTGCGGGGTCGTCGCGGCGGGCCTCCTGATCCCCGGCGGCGAACCCCGCCAGGCGTTCGGGGAGGCCGGGCTGCTCCGCGCGCTCGGGACCGGTCTGTTCGACGACGGCGGCTCGGTCTCGCGCAGCCCGGCGATGCTGCTCGATTCGATCCAGCTGCTAACGTTGCTCCAGGAGAGCTACGCCGCGCGCGGTGCCGAATTGCCCGAGACGGTCGCGGTCACGCTCACCCGGATGGTCGCAGCCCTGCTCGGTGTCGCGCACGCCGATCGTGGGTTGTCGAGCTGGCAGGGCGGCGGTCCGTCGAGCGAAACGCAGGTCGCCGCGGTGATCGAGGCGAGCGGCGTGCGCACGCGTCCGCTCCGCCAGGCGCGCGACTGGGGCTATCAACGCCTCGCGGCCGGCACCGCGGTGCTGATCGTCGACGCGGCACCGCCGCCGATCGCGCGGCTCGTCGAGGGCGGCTGCGCGTCGACGCTGGCGTTCGAATTCTCCGACGGCCCGGCACGGATCGTCGTCAACTGCGGCGGCGCGCGGGCCGGGATCGCGCAGCTGCCCGCGGCGATGGTCGAGGGGCTGCGCTCGACCGCGGCGCATTCGACGCTGACGATCGCCGACAGCAACTCGACCGCGATCCTGGCCGACGGCACGCTCGGCCGCGGCGTCGGCGAAGTCGAACTCAGCCGCCAGGAATCGGAGGCTGCGAGCCGGATCGAGGCGAGCCATGACGGCTATGTCCGCCGCTGGGGCTTCCTCCACCGCCGCCAGCTGATGCTCACCGGCGACGGTCGCGAACTGCGCGGCGAGGATGCGCTGTTGCCGCAGGGGCGCAAACGCCGCGTCGGCCTGTCGCTGTTCGCGATCCGCTTCCATCTCGGCGAAGGCGTGCAGGTGTCGCCGACCGCGGATGGCCTTGGCGCGATCCTCCGTCTGCCCGGCGGCGCGCTCTGGCAGTTCCGCTGCCGCGGTGGCGCGTTGGTGGTCGAGGACAGCGTCTGGATCGACGCCGACGGCCGCCCGGTCGCGACGCAACAGCTGATGATCACGGGTGAGGCGGCGGCCGGTGGCGCTAGCGTGAGTTGGGCGCTGAAGAAGGCCTGACGGTCACCGCCATCATCCCCCACCGCCGTCATCCTGACGAAAGTCAGGACCCAGGATACCAAACGACCGCGCCCGTGGCTCTGGGGCCTGACTTTCGTCAGGATGACGTAAGGAGGAGAGCGCAAGCCCCCCTGTTCCCCAACGGCAACCGACGCTAAGGCCCGCCGCACGGCGACTCCACGAAAGACCCTCATGACCAGCATCCCGATCAAGCGCGCGCTCCTGTCCGTCTCCGACAAGACCGGGATCGTCGATCTCGGCACCGCGCTCGCCAGCCACGGCGTCGAACTCGTCTCGACCGGCGGCACCGCCACCGCGCTGCGCGCCGCGGGTCTCACGGTGCGCGACGTGAGCGAACTCACCGGCTTCCCCGAGATGATGGACGGCCGCGTCAAGACGCTCCACCCGATGGTGCATGGCGGCCTGCTCGCGGTCCGCGACGACGCCGGCCACGCCGCCTCGATGGCCGAGCACCAGATCGGCGCGATCGATCTCGTCATCGTCAACCTCTACCCGTTCGAAGCTACGGTCGCAAAAGGGGCAGATCGAGAAACGGTGATCGAGAATATCGACATCGGCGGCCCCAGCATGGTCCGCTCGGCGGCCAAGAACCACGCCTATGTCGCGATCGTCACCGACCCCGCCGACTATGCGCTCGTGTCGGGGGGCACCACCACGCTCGACGACCGCAAGACACTCGCCGCCAAGGCCTTCGCCACCACCGCCGCCTATGATTCGGCGATCGCGACGTGGTTCGGCACCGTCGACCAGGCCGAGGAATTCCCCGCGACGCTGCCGATCACGCTCAAGCGCGGCGACACGCTGCGCTACGGCGAGAACCCGCACCAGTCCGCCGCCTTCTATACGGCGACGGGCAGCGTCCGCGGCATCGGCCAGGCGCGCCAGCTCCAGGGCAAGGCGCTGAGCTACAACAACCTCAACGACGCCGACGCCGCACTCGAACTCATCGCCGAGTTCCGCGACGCCGACCCCTCGGTCGTCATCGTCAAGCACGCCAACCCGTGCGGCGTCGCCACCGCCGCCACGCTCGCCGAAGCCTATGCCGCCGCGTTCGCGTGCGACACGGTGTCGGCATTCGGCGGCATCATCGCCGTCAACCGCACGCTCGACGCCGAGACCGCGCGTGCGATCACGGGCATCTTCACCGAAGTCGTCGTCGCGCCCGATGCAGACGACGACGCGATCGCGCTGTTCGCCGCCAAGAAGAACCTCCGCCTGCTGCTCACCGGCGCGCTCCCCGATCCCGCGCGCACCGGCCTCACCGCCAAGTCGATCGCGGGCGGCTGGCTCGTCCAGGGCCGCGACAACGGCACGCCGGGCGAACTCACCGTCGTCACCAAGCGCCAGCCGACCGAGCAGGAACTGATCGACTGCCGCTTCGCCTGGACCGTCGCCAAGCACACCAAGTCGAACGCGATCGTCTACGCCAAGGACGGCAGCACCGCGGGGATCGGCGCGGGCCAGATGAACCGCCTTGAGTCCGCGCGCATCGCCGCGTGGAAGGCGAAGGACGCCGCGGACAAAGCCGGTTGGGGCACGCCGCGCACGATCGGCTCGGCGGTCGCCTCCGACGCGTTCTTCCCGTTCGCCGACGGGCTGCTCGCCGCGGTCGAGGCAGGCGCCACGGCCGTGATCCAGCCCGGCGGCTCGATCCGCGACGCCGACGTCATCGCCGCCGCGGACGAAGCCGGTCTCGCGATGGTCTTCACCGGCATGCGCCACTTCCGCCACTGATACAGCCCGCATTGTTCCCGCGCGAAAGCGGGGGCCCAGGACCACGAACGCCATCGTGCGTACCCCTGGGCTCCCGCTTCCGCGGGAGGACAGCGGTGTGTGGCAAAGCTGCCCATAAAACAGGCACGCTCGCCGCACTGCACAAGTTTTAACCCCAAATCGCCCGCTGCTCGCCTTCCGAGCGCCGTCCACCCCTCCGCACCAAAACTGGCACGCACATTGCGATGCGGTTCCCAAGACAACTGGGGAAGGGGCGCGATGAAACTCGTCATTGCCATCATCAAGCCGTTCAAGCTCGACGAGGTGCGCGAAGCGCTCACCACGATCGGCGTGGCGGGCATGACGGTCACCGAGGTCAAGGGGTTCGGCCGGCAGAAGGGCCAGACCGAAATCTATCGGGGGGCCGAATACAGCACCAACATGGTGCCCAAGATCAAGATCGAGGTGGTCTGCGCCGCCAGCCTGTCCGACCGCGTGGTCGAGGCGATCCAGGCCTCGGCGAACACCGGCGCGATCGGCGACGGCAAGATCTTCGTGCTCGACGTGGGGCAGGCGGTGCGCATCCGCACCGGCGAAACCGACGATTCAGCCCTGTGACAATGAACGACTCGAGGGGGGACATGATGAAGCATGATATGAAGACGGCCGCCGCCGCGGTCCTCGGGTTCGGCGCGGCGATGATCGCCGCCGCCCCCGCCTGGGCGCAGGACGTCGCCGCACCCGCCGTGGCGCCGGTCGTCGCGCCCGTGGTGGCGACCGTGAACAAGGGCGACACCGCCTGGATGATGACGTCGACGCTGCTGGTGCTGATGATGATCGTCCCCGGCCTCGCGCTATTCTACGGCGGCCTCACCCGCGCCAAGAACATGCTGTCGACGATGACCCAGATCGGCGCGGTCGCGTGTCTCGCGATGCTGCTGTGGGTCATGTACGGCTACACGATGGCGTTCGGCGACGGCGGCGGCGAGTATATCTCGGGCTTTGGCAAGGCGCTGCTCCGCGGCATTACGCCCGACTCGACCGCGGCGACCTTCACCGCGGGCGTCGCGATCCCCGAATATGTCTTCATCTGTTTCCAGATGACGTTCGCCGCGATCACCATCGCGCTCGTGCTCGGCTCGGTCGTCGAGCGCATGAAGTTCTCGGCGGTGATGGTGTTCGCCATCGTCTGGCTGACGATCGTCTATTTCCCGGTCGCGCACATGGTGTGGGCATCGGGCGGCAAGTTCTTCAAGATGGGCGCGCTCGATTTCGCCGGCGGCACCGTCGTCCACATCAACGCGGGCGTCTCGGCGCTGGTCGCAGCGCTCATTCTCGGCAAGCGGATCGGCTACCCCGCCGAGCGCATGGCACCGCACTCGCTGACGATGACCGGGGTCGGCACCGGGCTGCTCTGGGTGGGCTGGTTCGGCTTCAACGCCGGCTCGGCGCTCGAAGCGAACGGGTCTGCGGGTCTCGCGATGCTCAACACCTTCGTCGCCACCGCGTCGGCCGGCCTCGCCTGGATGCTGATCGAGCGCGTCAACGGCCACAAGGGTTCGGCACTCGGCTTCTGCTCGGGCATCATCGCCGGCCTCGTCGCGGTCACCCCGGCGGCGGGCAATTCGGGCCCGTTCGGCGCGATCATCCTCGGAGCGGTCGCCTCGGTGGTCTGCTATTATGCGGTGACCTTCCTCAAGCCGAAGCTCGGCTATGACGATGCGCTCGACGCGTTCGGCATCCACGGCATCGGCGGCATGATCGGCGCGATCGGAACCGGCATCGTCTACGCTCCCGCGTTCGGCGGCCCCGGCAAGCCCGATTTCGACATGGGCCACCAGCTCTTCGTCCAGATCGCCGCTGTTGCTACCACGATTGTCTGGGCTGCGATCGGCACCGTCATCGCGATCTACGTCGCCAAGGCACTGACCGGCCTGCGCGTCTCGCCCGAAGTCGAAACCGAAGGTCTCGACATCGGCGAGCACGGCGAGCGCGCGTATAACTGATCGGTATCGGGCCGGACGAGCCCGAACCCACGACGTTCCTCCTGCGGACAACCTTGGCTCGGTATGGCAACATACCGGGCCATTTTTCTAGTTGATCGAAGTGGTGCTTCGATCGCGTTCGAGGAGGGGGGCGCCTTGAAAGTTCTCCTGAAAGCGGGCGTTCAGGGCCAGGCAAAGCTACGAGAGTCAAATCCCCCTTCCGCTTGCGGGAGGGGTTAGGGGAGGGGCCGACGTACGTACTGGCCTCCGGTCCATGGGGCTAGCCCCTCCCCCGACCCCTCCCGCAAGCGGAAGGGGAGCAGAAGAGTGCCATTTCGACTCTGTTCGCCGCTTATGTCCTAAGTGCCGGTACACCCCGGCAAAGGCCGGGGCCCAGTTGGAAGGTCTCAGTACCGACGTGCCGCGTTCCGTTAGCGCCGTCTCCCAACTGGACCCCGGCTTCCGCCGGGGAGGAACGCGTCAGCCGTCAGCGAACCGCGTCAGACCCGCACGCCCTTCGGCGCCAACCGCCGGATATCGAGCACGTCGACCTGCGCGAGCATGACAGCCCCCAGCGTGCGGTCCCCGGTCTCGACGAGGATACCCTCGCGCGTCGCGCGCACGGTGCGCCAACTCACCTCGCGCACAGCCAGCCGCTTGCCGATTCGCCGGACCGCCGCGACTCGCCCGTCGGCCGCGATCGCCAGCGCGCCATGGCCATCCGCCCCGACGACCGCGCCCGCCACCGCAAAGCCCGGAAGCTGTGCCTGCGCGGCATCCGCCGCTTCTTCGGGCGTCTCGATCTTCATGACGCGCCGCATCCGCACGGCGGCCCAGGCCAGCCCCGCGAGCAGCACCACCACGACGGCCACGATGCCGCCGACGATCGCAGGCGTCATCGCGGCCCTGCGAGCGCGTCCAGCATCGGGCGAATACCGCGCAGGTCGTACCCGGCGTCCTCGGCCTGGGCGAGCAGCAAATTGGGGTTGCGCCCCTGCTTCGCCGCCGCCAGTGCCCACAAATTGCAGCTCCGCGTGCCCGACCGGCAATAGGCCAGGACGGGGCCCTTGGACTCCACCAGCGCCGTGGTCATCGCGTCGATCTGCGGATGCGAGAAGCCCGCATGCGTCACCGGAATAGAGAAATAGGCCAGACCGGCCGCCTCTGCCGCCGCACGGATCGAATCGCCCGAAGGCTGGCCCGCATCCTCGTCGTCGGGGCGGTTGTTGACGATCGTCTTGAAGCCCGCCGCGGCGATGTCCGCGACCTGTTCGACCGCGATCTGCGGTGCGACCGAAATGCTTTCGTTGATGTGCCGGATCATGCGGACTCGCGGATAACTGCCAGAAAGGCATCTCCATAGGCGTCGAGTTTGCGCGCGCCAATGCCCGACAGCACGGCGAGCGCCGCGCGCGATGCGGGCCGCTGCGCCGCCATGTCACGCAGCACCGAATCGTGGAAGATCACATACGGTGGAACGCCCGCTTCCTTCGCCAGATCGCGCCGACGGATGCGCAGTGCCTCGAACAGCGGATCGTCGACCGGGTTCGGCACCGCGCCCGCCGCAGCCTTGCGCCGCCGCTCGCGCTTGGGCGGCACGATCACCGACAATGCGGCCTCGCCCTTGAGGATCGCCTTCGCCGCTGGGCCGAATTCGAGGCCGCCATGCGGATTGGTCCGCAGCGCATCCTTCAGCATCAGCGCGCGCGACACGGGTTTGAGCAACGCCACCTCGTCGCCCTCGACGATCCCGTAGACCGACAGCGCCTCGTGCCCGTTCATGAGGCTGCGCTCCGACGACACGCCGGTCAGGATGCCCTCGATATAACCGACGCCGAACATCTGCCCGGTGCGGAACACCGCCGACAGGAATTTCCGCGCGGTCTCGGTCGCGTCGACCGCGTCGACATTGCCGAGGCAATTGTCGCAATTCCCGCAATCCTCGAGCCGCTCCTCGCCGAAATGCTTGAGCAGGATGCGGCGCCGGCACCCCGCCGTCTCGACCAGCCCGCCCATCGCGGTCAGCCGCTGGCGTTCGCCTGCCTGCCGCTCGGGCTCGACCTCGCCGATCCGCTGGCGCGCGCGCGCGAAATCCTCGGCGCCCCAGAACAGATGCGCGATCGCCGGGTCACCGTCGCGCCCCGCGCGGCCGGTCTCCTGATAATAGGCCTCGATCGATTTCGGCAGCCCGGCATGCGCGACGAAGCGCACGTCGGGCTTGTCGATCCCCATCCCGAACGCGACCGTAGCGCAGATCACCATGTCCTCGCTCGCGACGAAATCCGCTTGGTTCTTCGCGCGCACCTGCGGATCGAGCCCGGCATGATAGGCGCGCGTCGGCCGTCCACTGCGCCCCAGCGCCTCGGCGAGCTTCTCGGTCGCGGCGCGTGTCTGCGCATAGACGATCCCCGGCCCCGGGATCTTCTCAAGGATATCGGCGATCTGCCGGTTGACGTTGTCGCGCGCGGAAATCGCATAGCGGATGTTCGGCCGGTCGAACCCCGACACAATCAGCCCCTCGCGCGAGATCCCCAACTGTTCGAGGATATCCGCGCGCGTATGTGCGTCCGCGGTCGCGGTCAGCGCGAGCCGCGGCACGTCGGGAAAGCTGTCGAGCAGCGGCCGCAGCAACCGGTAGTCGGGGCGGAAGTCGTGCCCCCACTCGCTGACGCAGTGTGCCTCGTCGATCGCGAACAGCGAGAGCTTCGCCTGCGACAACAGATTGCGGAAGCTCTCGTTCGAGGCCCGCTCGGGCGCGACGTATAGCAGGTCCAGATCGCCCGCGCGGAACCGCGCGATCGTCTCCTCGCGATTGGTATCGACCGAGGTCAGCGTCGCCGCCTTGATCCCGACCGCGGTCGCCGCGCGCAACTGGTCGTGCATCAGCGCGATCAGCGGCGACACGACGACGCACGTCCCCTCGAGCATCGTCGCGGGCAGCTGGTAGCAGAGCGACTTGCCCGCACCGGTCGGCATTACCGCCAACGTCCGCTGCCCCGCGAGCACACGGTCGACGACATCGCGCTGCACGCCACGAAAATCAGGAAAGCCGAAGATGCGCTGGAGATCGGGGAGGGGGTCGAGTGCCATTGCCTCGGACCTAGGGTTCGTTCACCCTCGCCGCAATGGATGATCCGCGTGGGCGAGCATTCGCGACGGGATCACCGGGGGGAATCCTATGTCGACGGCCCATACCATGTTCGCCGCGATCCTGGCGCTATGCGCGCTGACCGGCGCGGCGACGCCGGCGCGCGAACGCGTCATCGGGGGCAACGGCATCGTCGACTCGACCATCGCGGGTGCCGCGGGCCGCATTCGCATCGAACCCTCCGGCACCGGGATGCCGCTGATCACCACCGCCTTTGCCGAGCGCGCGACATTGAAATCGGGGATGCTGTCGTTCAGCTACGCGGTCGGCACCGAACGCGTCCACGGCAGGACGGGGGTTGGGTCGATCGACCTCGGCACCGGCCCGTCCAAGCATCGCATCGGCTGGACTGCGATCCCCTACACGACCGCTGCCGATGGCGTGGTAGGGCCGGGCGGGGTATCCGAAGACGTTGTTCGGTTCGTCCTGCATCCACCGGTTCCCGGCGAGCGCATGGCGACGTTGCCGATGACCGACCAGGGCGGCCTGGCGGGCGGCTGGGGCGAATTATACGCGCTGATCGATCTTGGCGGGCAGCCGCTGCGGATCCGTTTCGACCCGTATCACGCACGCACGCTCGCCACGGCGAGCGCCGCCGTCCGCATCGCGGCCGCGCAGGGCGGTACGCTGCAGGGGGCGGTCGAAAAGGTCGAGATCGCGTTCGGCATCGAACGCCCGGTCCGCACCATGACGCTCGCTCGTAGCCTCGCCATCGGGCCGTTGCAGTTCGCCACGCTGGGTGTTCGTACCGCCGATTATGGCTCGACCGCAGGCCTTGCCGATGCTGCCGCACCGATCGACCCGGACGAGGTCGTCGTCACCGCAAAATCCAAAAAGCCAGGGCGTGATCGGCTCTCGATCGGCGCGGACCTGCTCGCGCGCTGTTCCAGCATCGTCTTCGACAAACCGGCCAAGCAAATCCGCCTGACCTGCGGATAAGGGCAACTCGGTCGAGATCGGGCCAGTCTGTTGCAGAAGCGCGGCGCCAAAACACGGCCACGCGCGAGGTCTGCGTGCGGCGGTTATTCCGCCGCCAGGGCCCCGTCATCGTCCCCGGCACGTTCCTGCGCCTGGCGGTTCCACATCTCCGCATACACGCCCTCTCGGCGCAGCAGTTCGCCATGCGTGCCCTTTTCGATGATACGCCCTGCCTCCAGCACGACGATCTGGTCGGCGTGCACCACGGTGGACAAGCGGTGCGCGATCACGATCGTGGTGCGGCCGCGCTCGATCGCTTCAAGGGTATCGAGGATATCCGCCTCGGTGCGGCTGTCGAGCGCCGACGTCGCCTCGTCGAGGATCAGGATCGGCGGGTTCTTGAGCAGCGTGCGTGCGATCGCCACGCGCTGCTTCTCGCCGCCCGACAGCTTCAGCCCGCGTTCGCCGACGCGCGTCGCATAGCCCAAAGGTTGGCGTTCGATGAACCCGGCGATCGCCGCGCCCTTCGCCGCCGCCTCGACCTCGGGCATTTCGGCGCCCTCGCGGCCATAGGCGATGTTGTAGCCGATCGTGTCGTTGAACAGCACGGTGTCCTGCGGCACGATCCCGATCGCGGCGCGCAGCGACGCCTGGCGGACCTGCGCGATGTCCTGGCCGTCGACAGTGATCCGTCCGCCCGTCAGGTCGTAGAACCGGTATAACAGTCGCGCGAGCGTCGACTTGCCCGCGCCCGATGGCCCGACGACCGCGAGTGTCGATCCCGCCGGCACGTCGAGTTCGAGGTCGCGCAGGATCGGCCGGCCTGCATCATAGCCGAACGAGACATTCTCGAACCGGACATGGCCTGCGCTCACCGCGAGCGCAGGTGCGTCGGCGACGTCGACGACGGAGGCGGGCGTATCGATCAGGTCGAACATCGCGGCCATGTCGAGCGCGCCCTGCCGGATCGTCCGGTACACCATCCCCAGCAGGTCGAGCGGCCGGAACAGCTGTGCGAGGAGCGTCGACACGAACACCACGTCGCCCGCGGATGCGAGCCCGCGGCTCCACCGCCACACGACGAAGCCCATGCCGCCTGCGAGCATCAGGTTGGTGATCAGTGCCTGACCGAGGTTTAGCCAGGCGAGCGAATTCTCGCTCTTCACAGCGGCTTCGGAATAGGCGGTGATGCCTTCGTCGTAGCGGCGGGCCTCGCGTTCTTCCGCACCGAAATATTTGACGGTCTCGAAGTTCAGCAGTGAATCCACCGCATGCGCGACCGCGCCGGTATCAAGGTCGTTCATCCGCGCGCGCAGTGCGTTGCGCCAGTCGGTCACCATCCGCGTGAAGGCGATATAGCCGACGACCATCACGACGGTCGCGATCACCAGCGGCCAGCCGAACTTGGTCCAGAACAGCCCCAGCACCAGGACGAGTTCGAACACCGTCGGCGCGATGTTGAACAGCAGGAAATAGAGCATCGTGTCGATGCTCTTGGTGCCGCGCTCTACGACCTTGGTGACCGCGCCGGTTCGCCTGGACAGGTGGAAATCAAGGCTCAGCGCGTGGAGGTGGCGGAATACCTGCGCGGCAAGGCGCCGCGACGCATCCTGCCCGACGCGCTCAAACACCGCGTTGCGCAGATTGTCGAACAGCGTCGTCCCGAACCGCGACGCGGCATAGCCGACCACCAGCAGTACGACGAGCGTCAGCGCGCCGCGATCATTCCCGGCCATCCGGTCGACTGCGTATTTCAGCGTGAACGCCGCGCCGAACACCTGCACCAGCTTCGAGGCGATGACGAGCAACATCGCGACGACGATCCGCGCCTTCAGCTTGGGCTGCCCCGCCGGCCACAGGAATGGCAGGAAGCGGCGGAGCGTCGGCAGCAACGGCTGGTCCGCGCGGGTGGAGGTGTAGGTATCAGGGGGCATTGCTGGTTGGGATGTAGGCGCGGTCAAGCCCCGGCGAAAGCGGTTGGGGGAACAATCCTGCCACTTCGTCGCTTTTCCTATCGTGTCCAACGCCGGGCGCCGCGATCCACTGGAGAATGAAATGGAACCGCTGTTCTACGTCATGGCCATCATGGGCTGCGGTGACGGCAACATCAATTGCACCGAGGCGCGGGTGATCCCGGCACGATATGAGACAATGGCGCAGTGCCGTGCGGCGCTGCCAGATCAGCTCGCGCAAAATACCGATGTGCCGTATCCGATGATCGGCGCAAATTGCCGCGCGCAGGGGCGGTACATGGCGAAGGTCGGCAAGCCCAAGTCGCAGGGCTGATCACTATTCCAGCCGCCGTCCTAGCCTTTGGGACGGGTCCACAACCGCGGATCGCGCGGTTGCCGGGGATACAGCTTTTCGCGACCAGCGGCCTCTCGCGCTGCGGCGACGATGAACCCGAGCTTTTGCATCCCGGACGTAGTCACACGGTGATCCCAAGCGTGCTCTCCGCGAGCTGCAACGGTCCGTCCAATCGCGCCGTAGATCCCAGCAGCCGCGAGCACCGCCCAGGCCGAGCGGAACGATAGCGAGGGCGTTCCTTGTCGAGCGCTAGCTTCGAATGCTGCCGCGCGATCGGCCATCCGCTTCGACAGTAGCGCAAGCCGCGAGCGGAAGGGCGGCTTCATGTGCTGGCCCGGCGGAAAGTCCATTTCTACCAGCCATTCGATCGGCAGGTAGCAGCGCCCGACGCGATCATCCTCCTCGATGTCGCGTGCGATATTGGCGAGCTGGAATGCCATGCCCAGGTCGCAGGCACGGTCGAGCGTGTCGTCGTCATCGGGGTCGACGCCCATCACCACCGCCATCATGCAGCCGACGACGCCCGCGACATGGTAGCAATAGCGATACAGGTCGTTCTCGGAGCGCGGTCGCCAATCCTCGGCATCGAGCGCGAAGCCCGCGACGAGATCGCGAGCGAACCGCTTGGGCATCCGCGTCTCGGCCGCAACGATGCGCAGCGCATCGAAGGCGGGCTCGCCGACGACCTCGCCCGCCAGCGCCTGCTCGGTCATCGCCGAGAGCGCTGCGAGCCGTTCGGGCGCGTCGTGGACCACGGTCATGCCGTGGCCGTGATCCTGCCCATCGGCGATGTCGTCGCAGCGTCGGCACCAGGCGTAGAGCAGCCACGCCCGCTCGCGCGTGGGCTTGTCGAACAACAGGCTGGCGGCGGCGAAACTCTTCGATCCGCGCGCGATGGATTCGTGCGCGGTCGCGACGATCGCCTCGCGCGAGGGGGCGGGGTGACTCATCCGCGCACGCGCGCCACGATTGCGGTCACCACCCCGGCGAAGGCCGGGGCCCAGTTGGGGAACAGCGTTTGGTTGGCGTTGCGCGTCGTCACCTCAACCTTTCCAACTGGGCCCCGGCCTTCGCCGGGGTGGCGATGTAGGTTGAGATCGGACGTCAACTGAGGCTGCCTCACAGATCCGACGCGTTCATCCGGACGATCGGCTGGGTCGGCACATGCTCCGCCATCCGGTCGAGCAGTACGTCGAGCGTATCCGCGACGATCAGCAGGTCGCGGTGCTGCGGGCGCAGGAAACCGACCTCGCCCATCTTGTCCCAGAACGCGATCAGGTGATCGTAATAGCCCGCAGTGTTGAGCAATCCGACCGGATCCGCATGATAGCCGAGCTGTGCCCAGCTTAGCGCCTCCCACAATTCGTCCATCGTGCCGGTGCCGCCGGGGATCGTCACGAACCCGTCGGACAGGTCGGTGAACATCTGCTTGCGCTGGTGCATCCCCTGCACGACGTGGAGTTCGGTGAGCCCGCGATGCGCGACCTCGGCATCGACCAGCGCCTGCGGGATGACGCCGATTACCTCGCCGCCGCCTTCCAGCGCGCCATCGGCGATCGCGCCCATCAGGCCCGTCCGGCCACCGCCATAGACGAGGCCGATCCCGCGCTTCGCAAAAGCCAGCCCCAGCGCCCGCGCGCCCTCGATATAGGTCGGATCGGCCGGCGTCGCCGACCCACAATAGACTGCAAGACGTTTCATACGCCCGCGTTAGGGGATGTGATACCCGGTCACAAGGAGGGTACCCGGCCTGATTGGGCGGGTGCCGCCGCGATGGCGGCACCCGCCGACTATCTCAGCACTGGCTCCGACAAAAATCACCGGCCTTCTCGGCGGCATAGTTGCAGACCGTGCTCGCAGGCCAGGGCAGGGCGTTACAGGCGATTTGGGCTGCCTGCTGCGCGATGTTGCAGGCCGTCGTGCAGGCATTGCCGGCGTCGGCTTGCAAGGGGGCCTCGCCGACCTCGACCGTCTGTCCGTCGAAGTTCTTGCCGATGATGTCGCGGATCTTCTGCTGCTCGTCGCTGCTGATCCCGTTCCAGTCCACGCTGTTGACAGTAATGGCCATGACGCATCCTCTCTGTTGTCGACCGGTATCCGGTCGACAAAGATGCTAGAACACTGACCGCCGGCATCTACATCCGATACAGCCATTACTGCGTTAGTCGCGACGTCAGAGGAAGTTTAGCCTAGTAGTCTATCGAAAATTAGACCGTTTCGGACGAATCTGGCGGACGCTATGAGGCTTGGTAAGGCTATCGTTCGCCGAGCATCAGTGCCGCCGTCGCCTTCGCACTCCCCACGACCCCCGGAATTCCTGCCCCCGGATGCGTGCCCGCTCCGACGAAGTACAGGTTCGGAATATGCTCGTCGCGGTTGTGCACGCGGAAATAGGCGCTCTGCGTCAACACCGGTTCCAGCGAGAACGCCGACCCCAGATGCGCGTTCAAGTCCTGCGCGAAATCCTTCGGTGCGTAGCTGAACTTGGTCACGATCCGATCGTGGATATCGGGGATCAACCGCCGCCCGATCTCGTCGAGGATGCGCTTTTCGAGGATCGGCGCGATCTCGTCCCAGTCGACCGGGAACTTGCCCATGTGCGGCACCGGCGCCAGCGCGTAGAAGGTCGAATGTCCCTCCGGCGCCAGCGAAGGATCGGTCACGGTCGGATGATGCAGGTACAGCGAGAAATCCTCGCTCAGCACGCCGTGATCGTAAATGTCCTCGAGCAGCCCCTTATAGCGCGGCCCGAACAGGATCATGTGGTGCGGGATGCCCGGCCACGTGCCCTTGATCCCGAAATGCACCACGAACAGCGACGGCGAATATTTCTTCCGCTCGAGCGATCCCGTCTTGCGCTTGGCGCTGCGCGACGTCGCGAGCAGGTCGCGGTAGGTGTGCATGATGTCGCTGTTCGCCGCGACCGCGTCCGCCTGACCCGACCAGCCGCTGGCGGTCGTCACGCCGGTCGCGCGGTCGCCGAGAGTCTCGATCGCGGTGACCGGATCGTCGAGCCGGAGCACGCCGCCGAGCCGCTCGAACTGGGTTACCAGTGCGGCGACCAGCCGGTTGGTGCCGCCGCGCGCGAACCACACGCCGCCGTCGCGCTCGAGCTTGTGGATCAGCGCATAGATCGCGCTCGTCGTCATCGGGTTGCCGCCGACCAGCAGCGTGTGGAACGAGAGCGCCTCGCGCAGCTTCTCCGATTTCACATAGCTGGACACGATCGAATAGACCGACCGCCACGCCTGGTATTTCGCGAGTGCCGGCGCCGCCTTGATCATCGACCCGAAGTCGAGAAACGCCACGTGGCCGAGCTTTTCATAGCCCTCGTGGAAGACGCCCGCCGAATAGGCGAGGAACTTCTCGTAGCCCGCCCAGTCACCCGGATGCAGCTTCTCGATCTCGGCGCGCATCTGCACGTCGTCGTTGGTGTAATCGAAATTCGTCCCGTCGGGCCAGTTCAGCCGGTAGAACGGCAGCACCGGATCGAGCGTCACGTCCTCGCTCATGTCGCGCCCCGTGAGTGCCCACAGCTCGCGCAGGCAATCCGGATCGGTAATGACAGTCGGCCCCGCATCGAAGGTGAAGCCGTCGCGTTCCCAATAATAGCCACGGCCGCCCGGCTTGTCGCGGCTCTCGACGATCGTCGTCTGCACGCCAGCGGATTGCAGCCGGATCGCGAGTGCCAGCCCGCCGAAACCTGCGCCGATGACTATTGCGGTCTTCATGATGACATACTGCCTGCGATGGCGCGGACGGCGCGCACGATGGGGACGGGGGGCTTGCCGGTCAGGACCCGCGCCTTGTCGGAGAGAGTCGAGCGTCCGGCGTAGAAACGGCCAATGAGCGGTGGTGAGAGGCGGTAGAAGCGTTCGAGGATACGATAGCGTTCCTCGGGCTCCGCCGCGCGAAACAACATCGTGTCGAGCATCCGGTAGAAACCGCGGCTTTTCCACGTCGCGCGCGCCATCGCATGCGTCGCGTCGTGCAGCCTTGCACCGGAGAAATCGCTGAGGCCCGCGAGCATCGCGGCGGTCCGCACGGCATCGGGCAGCGAGTAGCCCGTGGTCGGATGGAACATGCCCGCGCGCATCCCGGCCTTGGCGACGCGTGCGCCGCCCGATCGCCAATAGGCCTCGAAATCGCCCCCCATCGCGACCGGCAGAACGCCTGATTCATGCCGCGCCGCCTGCGCCACGCGCCAGCCGCGCGCGTCGGCATAGTCATGGATGCGCGCGGTCAGCGCCTCGACGTCGAGATCGGGCGTGTCGCTGTAATAGGTGTCTTCGACGAACATCCGGTCGGCCGCCAGCGGCAGGCAATAGACGAAGCGATAGCCGTCGATCTGCGGCACGGTCGCGTCCATGACGATCGGCACCGGGCTCTCGTGCGGCGCGTCGAGCACCAGTTCGCGGCCGACGAATTTCTGCCACGCCAGATCGAGCAGCGACAGGTCGCCCGGCCCGCGCGCGTCGATCACGCCGGTCGCCTCGATCCGGTCGCCGTCGGCCAGCACCACCGCGGTGGCACTCGCGCCCGATACCTTGCGGCCCAGCATCAGCGCGTGCGGCGGCAGGACGCGGCGCACCTCGCGATCGAGCCGCTCGCTCTCGATCGAATAATAGGTCGCGTCGATCGTCCGCGCATGCGCCGGGAAGCGGACGTCATAGGCAGGCCATGCATGCACGACGAGCGGTGCGACGAGCCAGCGGTCGGCCTGCGCGACGTCGCTGCCGAAGAACGACCAGAGGTGATTACCGCCGACGACGCGCGCAGAGTCGATCAGTCGCACGTCGAGCGCGGGGTGCTTGGCCTTGAGCGCCAGCGCGATCATCCCGCCGGCCAAACCCGCGCCAACGATCGCGACGTCGCAGGAGATCGTCGATGCCATGCCTCCGACTAGCGCAAACGGCGGGACACGAAAACAGCCTTTCCCAAGCAATCTTGAACGAAGGCAACCTGCGTTGCCGGGCTCGCCCATGATCCTCCCCCGCCAGGGGGAGGTGGCTGGCGATTGCCAGACGGAGGGGGCGGTAATGGAAACCACTGTTCCGTGTCCTCCCCCTCCGTCACCTTCGGTGCCACCTCCCCCTGGCGGGGGAGGATTGAAGGCGTGCGATCAGGGCGTCTTCGCCGTGGAACGGGGAGGGCGGGGGTGTTCCCCTTTCCCTGCCGATAACGGTATCGTGCGGCGATGCAGACGTCACTCTCCGTCCCCATGCTCACCACCGCTCGGCTGACGCTGACCGGCCACACCGCGTCCGACCTCGAGGACTGCGCCGCCATGTGGTCCGACCCGCGCGTCTATGCGATGATCGGCGGACAGCCGCGATCGCGCGAGGACGTCTGGATCCGCCTCCTGCGTGCGATCGGCCAGTGGACGCTGTTCGGCTACGGCACCTGGGTCGCGCGCGATACGGCGGGCCGGCTGATCGGTGAACTCGGCCTGATGGAGACGCGCCGCGCGATCACGCCGTCGATCGACGCTGCGCCCGAAATCGGCTGGACGCTGGCCGGCGACGCACATGGCCAGGGATACGCCTCCGAGGCGCTCGCCGCGATCCTCGCCTGGACCGACGCGCGAATCCCCAGCACGACCTGCATCATCGATCCCGCCAATGCCGCGTCGATCCGCCTTGCGGACCGGCTTGGCTATCGCCTGCGCACGACGGGCCTCTACCGCGATGCGCCGATCCTGATCCTCGATCGTGCCGCGGGTTCGGCGGGTGCCGGGGTCAGCGCTGCGCGGTGACGACCGGTTTCTGCACCGCTCCGATGGGCATCGGATCGCCTGCCCGATCATAGAACGCCATCAGGACCAGCCCCAGGGCCAGGATGCTGCCAGCGATCGCATAGATCAGCCCCTTATGGTCCTTACCGGTATCCCCGCGCGCGGCGTTGTGGTTTGCCATGCATCACTCTCCGATTTGGCAGGTCATCCTGCTCTGGAGGGGAGGCTATCACGTTTCGGTGCACTGCATAGAGGCTATTGCAACGCCGAGCTATTCTCCCCGCGACGCTGTCGATCTCCGCATCAGCCACCCGAACACCCGTTACCCGACAGGGCGAAACCCCCTATACGCCGCATCATGTGGCTCGCCATTCTCCTCTCCGCGATCGTGATGACCGCGATCGTCGGTGTCCGGTATCTGATCGTGTCGGGCGCGTTCGCTGCGGTGACGCGGGCGCGGCATCCCGGCCTCTATCGCGGGCTCGACGCGCAGATGCGGCGCGAGATCTGGTGGAGCATCGCGTCGGCCGCGATCTATGGCGTTCCCGCGGGGGTGGTCGCCTGGGGCTGGCAGTATCGCGGCTGGACTCAGGTCTATACCGACGCCCATGCGTATCCGGTTTGGTATCTGCCGGTGTCGGTGCTCGCCTTCATGGTCGCGCACGACACCTGGTTCTACTGGACGCATCGCTGGATGCATCGGCCCAAGCCGTTCAAGCTGGCGCATGCGGTGCATCATGCCAGCCGCCCGCCGACCGCATGGGCGGCGATGGCGTTTCACCCGATCGAGGCGATCACCGGCGCTGTGGTAATTCCGCTACTGGTGTTCGTCATTCCGATCCATGTCGGCGCGCTGGGTCTGGTACTGACGATCATGACCGTTATGGGTGTGACCAATCACATGGGGTGGGAGGTTTTCCCGCGGTTCATGTGGCGGGGCGCACTCGGCGGCTGGCTGATCACGGCAAGCCATCATCAGCGTCATCACGAACAATACGGGTGCAACTATGGCCTATATTTCCGCTTCTGGGATCGGCTCTGCGGCACCGACAACGGGCTCGGCGACTTTGCCAAGGCGCATGCAAAGGCTGCCGCTCGTGGCAGCCGCGGCGGTGACCTGGGCGATGCTGGCCGCGGCGGCCCCCGTCACGCGGCTTGACGTCGAGGTCGACAATCTTCGGTCGGCCAAGGGCATGATCCGGATCTGCCTCACCGCTGATCCGGACAATTTCCCCGCCTGTATCGACGATGCCAACGCGTTGACCCGCTCGGTGCCCGCCAGCGTCAGGACCACCAGCTTTCCCGGCCTGCCGCAGCGCGGCTATGCGCTGGCGATCATCCATGACGAGAACAGCAATTCCAAGCTCGACACGATCGCGGGCATCCCGCGCGAGGGCTATGGATTCTCGCGCAACGCCGCGGTCCGGTTCGGTCCGCCGCGCTTTTCGGCGGCCCGGTTCATGGTCGCCGGTGATGCCGAATTGCAACAGGTAAAAATGCGTTACATCTTCTGATTGCCCGTAACGGACCGAAAACGATTTCACCGCGTTGCGACGTGGAACGTTTTTGTCCGGAGCATTTCCTTGCGCGCATTCACTCTCTTTACGTCTGCCGCAATCGCGGCACTTGCGATCGCCACCCCTGCGCTGGCACAGACCGATCCCAATCCGTCGCCGACGATCACCGATCCCAAGGACAACAACCGCGTGACGGTCGCGCTCGGTGTGGTGTCGATGCCCGATTACGAAGGCGCGGACAGCAATTCCTTCACTCCCGCGGGCGCCTTTGTCGGCACCGTGCGCGGGCATGACTTCTTCCTCCGCGGCACGCAGCTGTATTTCAACCTGATCCCGAACACGGGTGAGGTCGGCACCAATTTCGAGCTCGGCGTGATCGGCGGCGTCCGCCGCGATCGCACCGGCGACATCGACAACCGGCAGGTCCGCGCGCTCGGCAAGATCGATACCGCCTATGAGCTGGGCGGCTATGTCGGCGTCGCCCGGACCGGCGTCATCACTAGCGACTATGACACGCTCACCGCGCGCGTCGCCTATGTCCATGACGTTTCCGGCACGTACGACAGCTATGTCATCACGCCGCAGGTGAACTACACCACGCCGCTGTCGGTCCGCACGCTCGTCTCGCTCGGCGTATCCGCGGACTATGCCGGAAAGGGCTTCGGTCGCACCTACGCGGCGGTGACGCCGATCGGCACGCTGGCCAGCGGGCTGCGCACCTATGACGTGAATGACAGCGGCTTTCGTCGCGTCAACGCATCGCTGTTCGTCGTGCAGAGCCTGTCGGGCGATCTTCGCCACGGTTTCGGCATCGGTGCGGGCGTGCTCTATGGCCGCATGGTCGGCAAGTACAAGGACAGCCCGATCGTCGCCGATGTTGGCGATGCCGATCAGTGGCTGGGCGCACTGGGCCTGACCTACACCTTCTGACACTTGCATAGTCTGGACCTCGCCTCGCGTTGAGGTCGGAAGCCTTCCCCATCGGTTCACCCGATGGGGAAGGGCGGTTGTACCCCGCGTCAGGTCGCTGCTTGAGCGCGACCCGCTGATCCCCGTCGAGGGCGTCGCGTACCCCGCAGACATGGTCTGCAACACACCGTAAAATTATTTCATGGCGACCCCTTGAAGCGTGCGTCCAGAATCCGATGGCGGACGTTCCTCGACATGGACGGCATTTTTTTGCCCGCAATAGAGCGCTTTACGGGCTGGACCTTCTTGAAAGGGTCTGGCTTATATCGGTCCAGATTGTTCGATTGTTCTAAAAACTCCGACGTCTGCAACTACAAGGGGAGGACCCTGATATGACCGAGAGCGTGCACCTGATCGAAGCCCTCGATGCCCGCAAAGAGCGACGCAGCGAGCGGCGTGACTTCTTCAAGAACGCGCTCGGCGCGGCTGCGATCACCGCAGCCGGTGCGACCGCCTTGTCCTTTTCCAGCTCGGCTGCGGCACAGACCATCACCGATGCGGACGTTCTGAATTTCGCGCTCAACCTCGAATATCTCGAGGCGCAATTCTATTCCTACGCCGCCTATGGCACGGGTCTCGACAACAGCCTGCTGTCCGGCACCGGTACGCAGGGTGCGGTCCGCGGCGGTCGCCAGGTGACCTTCACCGATCCGGTCGTTCGCCAATATGCGCGCGAAATCGCGCAGGACGAGATCGCCCACGTCAAGTTCCTCCGCACCGCGCTCGGCAGTTCCGCCGTCGCGCAGCCGGTGATCGACGTCAGCGTATCGGCCACCAGCGCCTTCTCGACCGCGGCGCAGGCTGCAGGCCTCGTCCCCGCCGGCACCGCGTTCGATCCCTATGCGTCGGACGAAGCGTTCCTGCTCGGCGCGTTCATCTTCGAGGACGTCGGCGTGACCGCCTACAAGGGCGCTGCCCCGCTGCTGACCAGCAAGGCGTATCTGGAAGCCGCGGCCGGCCTGCTCGCGGTCGAGGCGTATCACGCGGCGATCGTCCGCACGACGCTGTACGGCAAGGGCATCGCGACCCCGTCGCTGCGCACCTCGGCCGACGCGATCTCGCGTGCGCGCGACAGCCTCGACGGCGGCGGCGCGAACACGACGATCTTCGGCACCAACGATCTCGACCAGGGCATCTCGTCGTACAGTGCGACGCCGATCAACCTGGCGAGCACGCAGGCCGCAGTGACCGTGTCGAACATCGTTCCGCTCGACAGCAACGGCGTCGCGTACAGCCGCTCGGCCAGCCAAGTGCTCAACATCGTGTACCTCAACAGCGGTGCAGCGTCGGCGGGCGGTTTCTTCCCGAGCGGCATGAACGGCAACATCAGGACGAGCACCGCGGCGGGCTGATCGCATCAGCCTAGCCCACTGCTTTTCTTCGCTATTCAGGGGATACCCCAATGACCGATCTCAATA
Organism: Sphingomonas aurantiaca; assembly: GCF_003050705.1. Lineage (GTDB taxonomy): Bacteria > Pseudomonadota > Alphaproteobacteria > Sphingomonadales > Sphingomonadaceae > Sphingomonas > Sphingomonas aurantiaca. The sequence continues at coordinate 450,253 of NZ_QAOG01000001.1, forward strand.
CCAAGCTCGAAATATTCGACGCGATCGCCACGCGCCGCAACGAGCGCCGCAGCTTCCTTCGTTTCGCCGGTGGCTCGGCGATCGCACTCGGCGGTGCGACGCTGCTCTCCGCCTGCGGCAGCGATGATTCCGATCTCGCCCCGTCGCCGACACCGTCGCCGACTCCGACGGCTGCGCTGAATGACGCGGACGTGCTGAACTTCGCACTCAACCTCGAATATCTCGAGGCACAATTCTATGCCTATGCGGCGTTCGGCGTCGGGCTCAATGCGAGCCTGCTGACCGGGACCGGCACGCAGGGTGGGGTCACGGGCGGTGCGCAGGTACCGTTCTCCGACACTGTCGTGCGCGAATATGCCCGCGAGATCGCGATCGACGAGGTCGCGCACGTCGCGTTCCTGCGGTCCGCGCTTGGCACCGCCGCCGTGGCGCAGCCTGCACTCGACATCTCGGCCGGCACCGCTGCCGCGCCGGGTGCGTTTACCTCTGCTGCGCGTGCGGCTGGCGTCATCGGTGCGACGGGTGTGTTCAACCCCTATGCCGACGACAACAGCTTCCTGCTGGGGGCATATATCTTCGAGGACGTCGGCGTTTCGGCCTATAAGGGCGCATCGCCGCTGATCGCGAACAAGACGTATCTGGAAGCTGCCGCCGGCATTCTTGCTGCCGAGGCCTATCACGCCGGTCTTATCCGGACGATCCTGTTCCGCAAGGGCCTGACCACACCTTCGCTGGTCACAGGCGCCAACCAGATCAGCGACGCGCGCGACAGCCTCGACGGTACCGTCACGAACACGTCGACGGGCGTGATCGGCGACGACGATCAGGGCATCACCGGATCGGATGCGACCATGTCGAACATCGTGCCCACCGACGCCAACGGGCTCGCCTACAGCCGTTCGACCGGCCAGGTGCTCAACATCGTCTATCTCAACAAGACGGCCGTCTCGATGGGCGGGTTCTTCCCGGCCGGTGTCAACGGCAACATCAAGACGAGTGCCGCCAACGCCTGATCGGCCTGCGCAACCGAAACAGAAACCTTGGGTCGCGGCGAGCATTGGGAGCGCCGCGACCCTTGTTTGGGGAACGACCATGACTCACTTCACGAAACTCACGATGCTCGCCGGTCTCGCCACCGCGGGCATTTTTGCCGTTCCGGCGCACGCGCAGGACATGACGACCGACGACAAGCCGTTCTCGGGCCTGTATATCGGTGCTGCCGGCGGTTACGACGTCCAGCCCAACGACGTCGGCTCGTCGATCCTGTTCGACCGCAATGGCGACGGTAACTTCAGCGACAGCGTTAACACGATCACCGGTGCAAACGCCTTCTCGCCCGGCTTCTGCAACGGCTCGGCCCGCACCGCCGTCCCGGCTTATGGATGCCGTAACGACGATGACGGCTGGTCCTATTATGGCCGCGCGGGCTTCGACGTGCAGAGCGGTCCGTTCGTGGTCGGCCTGGTCGGCGAGTTCGGCAAGGCCGAGATCACCGACAGCGTCGCCGCCTTTTCGACCACGCCCGCCAGCTACACGATGGCGCGCAAGCTGAAGTGGGAAGGCTCCGTCCGCGCCCGTGCCGGTCTCGCCGCGCACAACACGCTGTTCTACGCCACCGGCGGCGCCGGTTATGCAAAGATCGACAATCTGTTCTTCACCACCAACACCGCCAACGCGTTCGCGGCGACGGGTTCGGACAAGCGCTGGGGCTATGTCGGCGGCGGCGGCATCGAGCAGAAGCTGACCAAGAACATCTCGATCGGCATGGAATACACCTATCACCAGTATAAGGACGACGACGCACGCGTCCGCGTCACCGCTGGCACCGCGCTTGCCGGCAGCCCGGTCCTGCTGGCGAACAACCCGTTCGTGCTGGCGCCCAACACTTCCGGCACCACGTTCCGCCGCAGCGACGAGAATTTCCGCTGGCATAGCCTGCGCGGGACGGTGTCGTTCCGCTTCTGACGTAAAGGTCAGCCCCCGACGCAGTGGCTGACAACCGACCAATCGACAGGAAGGACCGCTACCCGAACTGGGCGGCGGTCCTTTTTGCGTTGCGCGCCAAGCGCATCCTCCTATGCTGGCCATACCCCGGGGGAGCGCTGCCGGGTTTCCATCAAATGCGAATTTGCTGGGCACCCCACCGCGCTTGAGAGGAAGGCAGGAGCCTTCGACCCGCTGAACCTGATCCGGTTGATACCGGCGGAGGGAGGGAGCGGTCGCTACAGAACCGCAGCCTTGCTCCGATATCTTTAGGAGCAAGCGCATGGCCGACGTCGACACGCATTTCCCCCAGCCCGCAGCACAGATCGGCGTCACCACCGGCCCGATCCGGGGCTCGCGGAAAATCCACGTCGCGGTGCCGACCAGCCCCGACGTCCGAGTCGCGATGCGCGAGATCGTCCTCGACCCGAGCTGTTCCGAGCCGCCCCTGCGAGTCTATGACACGAGCGGCCCGTACACCGACCCGCGCGCCACGATCGACATCGACGCGGGCCTGCCGCAACTCCGCCGCGCCTGGATCGAAGCGCGCGGCGACGTCGAGAGCTATGACGCGCGCGAAGTCCGTCCCGAGGATAATGGCCAGCTCGGCCCCGACCGCTCGGGCGGCGTCCCGCAATTCCCCGGCAGCATCAAGCGCCCCTTGCGCGCCAAGCCCGGCGCCAATGTCAGCCAGATGCATTACGCGCGGCGTGGCATCATCACCCCCGAGATGGAATATGTCGCCACCCGCGAGAATCTCGGCCGCGCGATGCTCAAGGACTATAAGCGCGACGGGGAGAGCTTCGGCGCGCAGATCCCCGACTTCGTCACCCCCGAATTCGTGCGTGACGAGATTGCGCGGGGCCGCGCGATCATCCCCAACAACATCAACCACCCCGAATCCGAACCGATGGCGATCGGCCGCAACTTCCTGGTCAAGATCAACGCCAATATCGGCAATTCGGCGGTCGCATCGAACGTCGCGGCCGAAGTCGACAAGCTCGTCTGGGCGATCCGCTGGGGTGCTGACACGGTGATGGACCTCAGCACCGGTCGCAACATCCACGACACGCGCGAATGGATCCTGCGCAACTCGCCCGTCCCGATCGGCACCGTGCCGATCTACCAGGCCCTGGAAAAGGTCGGCGGTGTCGCCGAGGACCTGACCTGGGAGATCTTCCGCGACACGCTGATCGAGCAGGCCGAGCAGGGCGTCGACTATTTCACGATCCACGCCGGCGTCCGCCTCGCCTATATCCCGATGACCGCCAAGCGCGTCACCGGCATCGTGTCGCGCGGCGGCTCGATCATGGCGAAATGGTGCCTCAGCCATCACAAGGAGAGCTTCCTCTACGAGCGCTTCGACGAGATCACCGAGATCATGAAGGCGTATGACATCGCCTATTCGCTCGGCGATGGCCTGCGCCCCGGTTCGATCGCCGACGCGAACGACGAGGCGCAGTTCAGCGAGCTCTACACGCTCGGCGAACTGACGCATCGTGCGTGGAAGAGCGACGTGCAGGTCATGATCGAAGGCCCCGGCCATGTGCCGATGCACAAGATCAAGGAGAATATGGACAAGCAGCTCGAGGTCTGCGGCGAAGCGCCGTTCTACACGCTCGGGCCGCTCACCACCGACATCGCGCCGGGCTACGACCATATCACCAGCGGCATCGGCGCCGCGATGATCGGTTGGTATGGCACCGCGATGCTTTGCTACGTGACGCCCAAGGAGCATCTCGGGCTTCCCGACCGCGACGACGTGAAGGTCGGCGTCGTCACCTACAAGCTGGCCGCGCATGCCGCTGATCTGGCGAAGGGCCACCCGGCCGCGCAGATGCGCGACGATGCGCTGTCGCGCGCGCGGTTCGAATTCCGCTGGCGCGATCAGTTCAACCTGAGCCTCGATCCCGATACGGCCGAACAGTATCACGACCAGACGCTTCCCGCGGAGGGCGCCAAGACCGCGCATTTCTGCTCGATGTGCGGGCCCAAATTCTGCTCGATGAAGATCACGCAGGAGGTGCGCGATTTTGCCGCCAAGCAGAACAGCCCGGCGGATACGTTCCTCGCGGTGGACGTCACCGCGGCCGATGCCGACCGCGCCAAGTTCGCGACCGGCGCGACGCTGGCCGATGCCGAGCAGGGCATGGCCGATATGAGCGAGAAGTTTCGCGCGAAGGGCAGTGAAATCTATCTGCCCGCGGAATAACTCAGAGCCACAGCCCGGCTATCCTCCCCTTGGCGGGGGAGGATAGCGTCTCGCGATCAGGCGAGACTGACGCGTCCGCCGGCGTGACGCTCGAGGCGGCCGGCGAGTTCGAGTTCGAGCAGCACGGTGTGGACGACCGCCGGGCTCTCGCGCGACTGGCGAATGAGCTCGTCGATCGCAACGGGGACGGGGCCGAGCAGGTCGGCGATCCGGCGGCGGTCGGCGTCGCTGGCATCCTGCGTCGGCGTCGCGGCAAAGGCGTCGATCGGCGAGCGGACCGAGCGGGGATCGAACGGGCGGATCTGTTCGAGGATATCGGCGGCCGATTGCACCAGGGTGGCGCCCTCGCGGATCAGCAGGTTGCAGCCTTGCGCCCGCGGGTCGAGCGGGCTGCCGGGCACGGCCATGACCTCGCGGCCGGATTCGTTGGCGAGCCGCGCGGTGATGAGCGACCCGGATTTGGGGACGGCCTCGACCACGACCGTGCCGATCGCAAGGCCTGCGATGATGCGGTTGCGCGAGGGGAAGTTGCGCGCCTTGGGTTCGGTACCGGGGGGTTGTTCGGCGAGCAGGAGGCCGGCGGTGGCGATCCGCTCCTGCAAGGCGGTGTTGTCGGGCGGATAGGCGATGTCGATTCCGCTGGCGATGACCCCGATCGTGGCACCGTCGGAACCGGCACCCAGCGCGCCGATATGCGCGGCCGTGTCGATACCGCGCGCGAGGCCCGAGACCACGGTCGTGCCGTTCTCCGCCAGCTGGAGCGCGAGTTGGCGCGCGAACCTACAGGCGGCGGCCGATGCGTTGCGCGCGCCGACCATCGCGACGCAGGGGCGGGCTGCGTGCGCGATGTCGCCGCGGAAGATCAGCGCCGGGGGGGCGGTTTCGATCTCGGCTAGGAGACGCGGATAGTCCGGGTCGTCGAGGAACAGGTAGCGCGCACCAAGCCTGGTGGTGGCGGCGATTTCGCGTTCGGCGACGGAGACGTCGGCGATCCGGGGACTGCGCCCGCCGCCGCGTTGGGCAAGCATCGGGAGTGCGGCGATGGCAGCCTCCGCGTTGCCGAAGCGGGCGATGAGCTGGCGATAGGTGACCGGTCCGATCCCGGTCGTGCGGATGAGCCGAAGACGGGAGACCGTCGGGTCAGCCACTCTTTTTCCGGTTGGCGCCGATCCGCGGCTCGGTGCCGGAAAATAACCGCTCGACGTTCTCGCGGTGCTTCCACAACACGATCAGCGCGAGCGCGAGGAGCAGCAGGACGAGGTCGAACCGACCGAACAATGCCGCCGCGAAGGGTGCGCTGAGTGCGGCGGTCATGCCGGCGACCGACGAGATACGCAGCCCCGCGAGAAGGCCTAGCCAGACGACCGCATAGACGAGCCCCAGCGGCCAGTAGAGCGCGACGACGATCCCCATGAGCGTGGCGACGCCCTTGCCGCCCTTGAACCTGAGCCAGACGGGATAGCAATGGCCGATGAACGCACCGGCGGCGGCCAGCAATGCGTTACCGGGGAAGAGCGACGCGACAAGCAGGACGGCCACCGCCCCCTTGGCCATGTCGAGCAGCAGCGTGGCGGCGGCAAGGCCCTTGCGACCGGTGCGCAGGACGTTGGTGGCGCCGATATTGCCAGAGCCGATCGTGCGCAGATCGCCCGCGCCGCCGAGCCGAGTCAAAATGACGCCGAACGGGATCGAGCCGAGCAGATAGCTGAGCACGAGCGATAGCGTGGGCGCGACCCAGAGAATTTCCGTCTGCAAGCATGTCCCCCGTTCTGGCCGCGCTTATAAACGAGTCGTGGCGGACGGCAAATGGCCTCGAGCGGCGGCCGATCGCACGCGAGGTCTGGTTCAGACGCGCCAATCCGTCCTAAGGCGCGGGGATGGATATGCGCCCCATCCTGTTCTTCGATTCCGGTGTCGGCGGGTTGTCGATCGTCGGACCTGCGCGCGCGGCGCTGCCTGAGGCGCCGTTCGTCTACGCCGCCGACTCGGCCGGTTTTCCCTATGGTACCAAGAGCGAGGCGGAGATCGCCGCGCGCGTGCCGGTGTTGCTGGGGCGGCTCGCGGAGCGGTACCGGCCGCGGTTGATCGTGATCGCGTGTAACACGGCCTCGACGATCGCCTTGCCGGTGGTGCGCGCGGCGCTCGACCTGCCGGTTGTCGGAACGGTGCCGGCGATCAAGCCCGCCGCCGTATTGTCGGTCACGCGGACGATCGGCGTGCTGGGGACCGAGGCGACGGTGCGGCAGGCCTATGTCGACGATCTCGCGGCGAGGTTCGCTGGCGATTGCACCGTGCTGCGCTACGGATCGGCGGCGCTGGTCGAGATGGCGGAGGCCAAGCTGCACGGGCGGGCGGTGGCGCCGGAACGCTATGCCAAAGTGCTCGACGGCTTGTTCTCGCAACCCGGCGGCGACTCGATCGACGTGATCGTCAACGCGTGCACGCATTTCCCGCTGGTCGAGGCCGAGCTTGCGGCGGCGGCGCCCGGCGTCCGGTTCGTCGACGGCGGTCCCGGGATCGCACGGCGGATCGTTTACCTGGTGCAGGGCGAAACGTGGTCGGGTGCGGGCGAGGGCATCGCGGTCTTCACGCGGTTGGGCAACGACGAACGCGCGCTCGGACGGGCGTTGGCGGCGCGCGGGTTCGGCAGGATCGAGCAGCTTTAGGCGTCGGCCTGGGACAATGTGGCACCTTGCTTCGCGGGCGCATCGTGGCAATGTGCTGCCAGGACGAGGAAAGCGATCACCGTAAGAGCGGTATTGCGCTGGAACTGAGTGAAAGTGAGGCGTAGTGCCCAAACCTATGAGTATCGACGGCAAAACGGCGACGGACGGCATCAGCGGTCCACGAGTCGATTATTCGCGCGTGTTCACGCAGGCGATCGACCGGTTGCATGCCGAGGGGCGCTACCGCGTGTTCATCGACATCCTCCGCAACAAGGGCGCGTTCCCCAACGCGCGCTGTTTCGCCGGGCATAACGGTCCGAAGCCGATCACCGTCTGGTGCTCGAACGACTATCTCGCGATGGGCCAGCATCCCAAGGTGATCGCGGCGATGGAAGAGGCGCTGCACGACGTCGGCGCAGGCTCGGGCGGCACGCGCAACATCGGCGGCAACACGCATTACCATGTCGATCTGGAGGGCGAACTCGCCGACCTGCACGGCAAGGAAGCCGCTTTGCTGTTCACCAGTGGCTATGTCTCAAACGAGGCGACGCTGGCGACGCTGGCGAAGGTCCTGCCGGGCTGCATCATCTTTTCGGACGAGCTGAACCACGCATCGATGATCGCAGGGATCCGCAATTCGGGCTGCGAGAAGCGCGTATTCCGCCACAACGACCTCGCGCATCTCGAAGAGTTGCTCGCCGCGGAAGACCCGGCGGTGCCGAAGCTGATCGCGTTCGAGAGCGTCTATTCAATGGAGGGCGACATCGCGCCGATTTCCGCGGTGTGCGATCTCGCCGACCGGTACAATGCGCTGACCTATTGCGACGAAGTCCATGCGGTCGGGATGTACGGCGCGCGGGGCGGCGGGATTTCGGAACGCGACGACGTCGCGCACCGGATCACGATCCTCGAGGGCACGCTGGGCAAGGCATTCGGCGTGATGGGCGGCTATATCGCTGCCGATCGGACGATCGTCGATGTGATCCGCAGCTATGCGCCGGGGTTCATCTTCACGACCTCACTGTCGCCGGTGCTCGTCGCAGGCGTGCTCGCCAGCGTGCGGCATCTGAAGGCGTCGAGTGTCGAGCGCGACGGGCAGCAGGCCGCAGCGGCGATGCTCAAGGCGATGCTCAAGGATGCCGGGCTGCCGGTGATGATCGGCGACACGCATATCGTGCCGCTGATGGTGGGCGATCCGGTCAAGGCGAAGAAGATCAGCGACGTGCTGCTCGCCGAATACGGCGTGTACGTGCAGCCGATCAACTATCCGACCGTGCCGCGCGGGACCGAGCGGCTCCGGTTCACGCCCGGCCCTGCGCATACCGAGGCGATGATGCGCGAGCTGACCGATGCGCTGGTCGAGATCTGGAGCCGGCTGGACCTGCGCAAGGCGGCGTGAGACGGAGCTTGCGCGAGGGGCGAGCCAGCTTCAGTCGATCGTGATGGTGCCGTCGGTACCGGGGACATCGAGCGGTTCTCCGAATCGTATCGTACGGACCTGCGCGTAGTCGCCATCGATCGGTTCGCCGAACACGTGAACAACTGATCGGGCACTGTCGACGACCCAATACTGGGCGATGCCTATCCGTGCATAATCCGTGCGTTTGGGCCCCATATCGCGGGCCAGGGTCGTTTCGGCGATCTCTACGGCCAGAACTATATCGGGAGCGCTGCACAGCCGGTTCGTGTCCGGGCGCGTTCGAACCAACGCCACGTCACACGCCCTGATCGTCGATTCGCTTACGCGAAGTCCGGTTTCTGCCAACGCGAATAGCCCGGCGACATGTGCTATCGGTAACAGCGCCGCAAATACTTCGGACTGGTACCAGCTGTGGTTGCTCATCGGCGGGTTCATGCGTTCGAGCTCCCCGTCGACCAATTCGATCTTCATGTCGTCGAACGCACCGGCTTCGGCCATGCGCATGAATTCCGCAGCCGTGAACCGCGCCGGTGTCGAGCGAACCTGGGGTTCTGGCTCGGCGCGGACGATGGCGGCGTGCTTGTTCATTGATGGACGATAGCACTTATCGGACGCCACGCAGAGTCGTTAGAGTGCCGCCGCTAAAAGAGTCAGCACGCCCAAACCCAGCGACAGAGGCAGCCGCAACGCCATCCAGCCGGGCGGTGCGATACCGTCGCGGACCAGCGCGCGGTCGACGAGCAGCGCGCCGATCAGGCTGATGCCGAGCACCACCAGCGACGGCCCGGGCCAGCGCAGGCCGACCATCCAGGGCCACGCCGTGCCGAGCGCGATCAGCGAGGGGGCGACGCTGGCGAACCAGAGCCAGCGCGGGGCCGAGTCGGTGCGCGCGGCGAGGCCCCACCACAAGCCACCGAGGAAGCTCAGGATGATCGCGGCATAGGCATAGGCGATCGCCAGCGCGGCATAGCGGCTTTGCGGGTCACCGCTCAACAACAGCGCGACTGCGCCGAGTTGTGGGAGCAAGCCGCTCAGGCCTAGCAGCCGCGCGATGGGCGGGATGCCGCCGGTCGCGGCAGGTCGCACGGTCATCAGACGCGCGCGACCACGCCGGTCGCGACGACCGGACCGGTCGGCAGCCCGGTCGGCGAGCCGCCGAGCGGTTCGAGCGAGATCGCGAGCGTCGCGCCGGGGGCGATGCGACCGCGGTCGACGCCCTTCGGCGCCAGCGCGGTCGGACGCCCCGAGAGCAGACCGAGCGAGTGCGGCACGCCGTCGCCGCCGATCACCCAGAGCTGTGCGACGCGCGCGTCCGGAACGCCGGGACCGGCAGCGACGCGCAACGCACCGTTGGCGGGATCATAGACCGCGGCAATGGGCGACTTCGCATCGCCGAGCATCGCGACGAGCACGCTGGTCGCGCGGGCGACGGGGATCGGTTGCGAGACGGGCACGGTCGGTTCGGGGCGAACCATGACGAACAGCAGCAGCGATGCGGCGATCGCACTGGTGATGGCGGCCAGCGCGGGCCACGCAAAGCGGCTGGTCGTGGTAGACGTTGGACCGTCGAGGCTGGCTTCGATCCGCGCGGCGAGATGCGGCGGGGCCGCGTGCTCTGGCCAGAGATCGAACAAGGCGGCGAAGCGCGATCGCCACCATTCGACCTGGGCCGCAAAGCCGGGTTCGGCGAGCACGCGACGAAGCGCCGCGCCGCGTTCCTCGCCGTCGAGCAGGCCGAGCGCGAGTTCGGCGGCGGCGACGTCTTCGGGGATGGTGTCGGGATCAGCCACCGAGGCAATCCTTCAGGCGAGCGAGGCCGCGGCGGACCCAGCTCTTCATCGTCCCCAGCGGCACCGCGCGCTTAATCGCCAGTTCGGCATAGGTGATGCCGTCGAAGAAGGCGGTGCGGATCGCGTCGCGCTGCTGCGGCTCGAGACCGTCGAGGCATTCGATCAGCTCGCGCGACGATTCGCTCGCCAGCATCCCCGCCTCGGCGCCTTCGCCGGGATCGGCGATGTCGGGCGCGTCGTCGAGCGGGCTCGTGCGGCGGACGCCCTGCGCGCGCTGCCAGTCGATGGCGCGGTTGCGCGCGATCGTCGCCAACCAGGTTATCGGGCTCGCGCGCCCGGGTTCCCAGGCCCCGGCGCGTTTCCAGATCGTGAGATAGACCTCGTGCAGCACATCCTCCGCGGCTTGGGCATTGCCGCAGATACGGTGCGTGATGCCGAAAAGCTTCGCGCTGGTCAGCGAATAGAGCTCGCGAAACGCATCGCGATCCTCTTGTCCGGTGCGCAGCAGCACTTCGGAAAGGTGCGCGCGCGCGGCATCGGCGTTGAGATGTGTGATAGTCACAGTTGGGAGCCTAGCGGCTAAGTCCGTCGCGGCAATAGCCTTCGCCTGGCTTGACGGTAAGGCAGTCGGTTTTTCCCGCGAGATATTTCAGGGCGGTCGCAGTGCCGTTCGTGGGGCGCAGCGTCTCGCGTATGCCGTTGCGATCGAACGTGATCGTGTCGCCGGCCGCGACCCCGTCGAAACTGCCCTTGTTGTCGAGATCCCATTGCATCGTGAGTGCATAGCGGCCGGGCACGCCAGCGGGGGCGGGGGCGATGTCGAGGACCATGCCTTCGACGCCGATCCAGCGGCCGGCATAATCGGGCGCGGGCTTCGGCTTTGGCGGGGCCATCTTGCGTTCGACCGATCCGACGGACGTCATGGTGCCGTCGCTGCTGGTGTCGGGCGCGGGGCCGGAGCAAGCGGTCAGCGCGACGGCGGCGATCAGGGCGTGGGGTTTCATGGCGGTCTTCCTTCGCGGTCGGCGTTTTGCGAAACTGCAAATCTTAGCGCGTCATCCTGACGAAAGTCAGGACCCAGAGCCAAGAAGGGCGCGCTATATGACCCTGGATCCTGACTTTCGTCAGGATGACGGCGTCAATTGGGATGCGCGCTTCTATCACGGCCTCGCGAACAGGTGTGGCAAATCCCGGCTCGGCTCGGTAAAGGGCTGGGCACCCGATCCCCCGTCACAGGATTACGCCAGGTGCGCATCGCCATCGCGTCCGATCACGCCGCCGTTTCGTTGAAAGCGGTGCTTGCCGCGTGGCTGCGCGAGGCAGGGCACGACGTGCTCGACCTTGGCCCCGAAGGCACCGCCAGCGTCGATTATCCCGATTACGGGTACACGCTCGCCTCGGCGATCGCCGATGGCAGCGCGGACCGCGGCATCGCGCTGTGCGGGTCGGGCATCGGCATCTCGATCGCCGCGAACCGCAATCCCGCCTGCCGCTGTGCGCTCGTCTCCGAGCCGCTGTCGGCGAGTCTTGCGCGCATCCATAACGACGCCAATGCCATCGCGATGGGCGCCCGCCTGATCGGCGAGGAAATGGCCAAGGCCTGCGTCGAAGCCTTCCTGACCGCCGATTTCGCCGGCGGCCGTCATCAACTCCGTGTCGACAAGCTAAAGGTCCCCGCATGAGCACCCAGCCCAATACGCTCCATGACGTCCAGCCGGACGGCTTCTTCACCCGCGGCCTCGCCGATGCCGATGCCGCCGTCTTCGCCGGCGTAGAGGCCGAGCTCGAGCGCGAGCAGACCCAGATCGAGCTGATCGCGTCCGAGAACATCGTCTCGAAGGCAGTGCTCGAGGCGCAGGGCTCGGTCTTCACCAACAAATATGCGGAAGGCTATCCGGGCAAGCGCTATTACCAGGGCTGCGCGCCGTCGGACACAGTCGAGACGCTCGCGATCGAGCGTGCCAAGCAGATCTTCGGCTGCGGGTTCGTCAACGTCCAGCCGCATTCGGGCGCGCAGGCGAACGGCGCGGTGATGCTCGCGCTGGTCAAGCCCGGCGACACCATCCTCGGCATGAGCCTCGATGCCGGCGGTCACCTGACGCACGGCGCCAAGCCCGCGCAGTCGGGCAAGTGGTTCAACGCGATCCAGTACGGCGTCGACGCGACCACGCACCTGATCGATTACGACGCGGTCGAGGCGCTGGCGGTCGAGCATCAGCCGAAGCTGATCATCGCAGGCGGCTCGGCCTATCCGCGCGTCATCGACTTCGCGCGCTTCCGGGAGATCGCGGACAAGGTCGGCGCGTATTTCATGGTCGACATGGCGCATTTCGCCGGGATCGTCGCCGCCGGGCTGCACCCGACGCCGTTCGGCCATGCGCATGTCGTCACCACCACCACGCACAAGACGCTGCGCGGTCCGCGCGGCGGCATGATCATGACGAATGACGAGGCCGTCGCGAAGAAGATCAACTCGGCGGTGTTCCCGGGTCTCCAGGGTGGGCCGCTCATGCATGTGATCGCGGCAAAGGCCGTCGCGTTCGGCGAGGCGCTCCAGCCCGACTTCAAGAGCTACATCGCCGCCGTCGTCGAGAATGCGAAGGTGCTCGCGGCGACGCTCAAGGAGCGCGGGTCCGACGTGGTTTCGGGCGGCACCGACACGCATCTGGCGTTGATCGACCTCACCCCGCTGGGTATCACCGGACGCGATGCGGACGAGGCGCTCGAGCGTGCGGGGATCACCTGCAACAAAAACGGCATCCCCAATGATCCGTTGCCGCCGATGAAGACCAGCGGCATCCGCGTCGGCAGCCCTGCCGGCACCACGCGCGGCTTCGGCCCGGCCGAATTCCGCGAGATCGGCAACATGGTCGCCGACGTGCTGGACGGGCTCGCGAAAAAGGGCGAGCATGGGGACCCGGAGGTCGAGGCGGACGTTCGGACGCGTGTTCGCACGCTGTGCGCACGCTTCCCGATCTATCAAGGATGATGAGCATGTCGAAGATCGACGAAATCCAGAACGACATCAAGGCGACCCCCGGCCTCGGCAAGAGCATGGCCAAGTGGAGCGCGCTCGGCGCAGTCGTGGCGATCCCGGTGCCGGTGATCGGCCCGATCTTCGGTGCGCTCGCAGGCGCGGGCTACGCCTACTACAAGGGCAAGAAGAAGGTCTGAATGCGCTGCCCCTTTTGCGGACATGAAGACAGCCAGGTAAAGGACAGCCGCCCCACCGAAGACGGGGCGGCGATCCGGCGCCGGCGCCAGTGCGAAGGCTGCGCCGCGCGTTTCACGACGTTCGAACGCATCCAGTTGCGCGAACTGTTCGTGTTGAAGAGTGAGGGCAGGCGTGAGCCATTCGACCGCGAGAAGCTGCTGCGGTCGCTGTCGATCGCGACGCGGAAACGGGCGATCGAGGCGGGGCGGATCGACAAGCTCGTGAGCGGGATCCAGCGCCGGCTCGAGACGCTGGGCGAGAACGACGTGACGTCGAAGCGGATCGGCGAAATGGTGATGGATGGGCTCAAGGGGCTCGATTCGGTCGCGTATATCCGGTTTGCGAGTGTGTACCGGGATTTTAGCGAGGCGAAGGACTTCGAGGCGTTTGCCGGGAGTGTCGAGGAGGTCGGGCGGGCGGAGTGATCGGGGCCCGCGAGTCGGTCCTTCGATCCGCGCCAGTGCTGGCCACATTGCGCACTTCACCTTATCGACATTGCCTCACCCCCTTCCGTTCGTCCTGAGTAGGGACTGAGCTTGGCGAAGGCCCGTATCGAAGGACAGGTTGCATGAGCTTTTACGCCTACATGCTACGCTGTTCCGACGGCAGTTATTATATTGGCCATACCGACGCGCTCGAACGCCGCATCGCGCAGCACCAGCTTGGCGAGTTTCCGGGATACACGCATAACCGGCGCCCGGTGACGCTCATTTGGTCGCAAGATTTCCCGAGCAGGATCGAAGCGCTGGGAGCCGAGCGCCAGCTAAAGGGATGGAGCCGCGCGAAGAAAGAAGCGTTGGCGGCGGGCAATTGGGAGGCGGTGCGCTTCCTCGCGCGCAAGTCCTTCGATACGGGTCTTCGGCTTCGCTCAGCCCCTACTCAGGACGAACGGGGTGGGGTGGAAGACCGGGGTGAATTGGCTGAGCACATCGACTTTGGTGAGCTTGGCGAGATTGGTGGATTTGGCGACGTGATTGACGAAAATATGACGCGTGCGGACATTACCGGCGACAGCGAGACGCTTTCGGACGGGGCCGGGATTGTCGGCGGCCCCACCCCACCCCCGGTGATCGTCCTGGTCCGCCCCCAGCTCGGCGAGAATATCGGCAAGGCCGCGCGTGCGATGCTCAATTTCGGGCTTGTCGAGATGCGCCTCGTATCCCCACGCGACGGCTGGCCCAACCCCTCCGCGGGCCCCGCCGCAAGCGGCGCAGGCATGGTCCTCCAGAACGCGCAGGTCTACGACAGCGTCGCGGCCGCCACTGCGGACTGCGCGCAGGTGTTCGCCACCACGGTGCGCAAGCGGGGCGTGACCAAGCCCGTCGTCACCCCCGAACAGGCCGCGACCGAGATCCACGCCGCGCCCGGCCGCTCCGCGATCCTGTTCGGGCCCGAGCGATCGGGCCTCGAGACCGACGACGTCGCGGTCGCGCGGACGATCATCACGGTGCCGATCAATCCGGAGTTCGGCTCGCTCAACCTTGCCCAGGCGGTGATTCTGGTCGCGTATGAATGGTCCAAGGGGCTGACCGCGGAGCGCGAACTCAGCCAGCCGTCGATCAACCCGATCATGCCGCCTGCGCCGCAGGAGGAGCTCGACGGGATGATCGGGCAGCTCGATACCATGCTGATGGGGGCGGGGTTCTTCTATCCGCCGGACAAGATCCAGACGACGCGGCGGACGCTGCGTACGCTGCTGACCAAGCCGGGCTGGTCGAGCCAGGAGATCCGGACGATGCGCGGCGTGCTGTCGTCGCTGGCGGGGAAGAAGCCCCGGGGTTGACCTGTGTCATCCTGGGCTCGACCCAGGATTCAGAGCCAGAGAGGGCGGCGTTTGGAGCTCTGGATCCTGGATCAAGTTCAGGATGACGGAGTGTGGGGAGGGGTCGGCGGGCCGCCTCAGCGCCGGTCGAACGTCGCCAGTTCATACGCAATCGACGCCTCGACCAGCCCTTCCCACAGATCCGCGATCGCCTCATCCGGCAACCCTAGCCGCGCGGCCTCGGCCCGCGCATTCTCGATCACCTGTGTCTTGCGCGCTTCGTCGCGCACATGCCCCCGCTCAGGTTTGATGCGTGCGGCGGCGTCCATATAGGCGAAGCGGCGCGCCAGCAGTGCGACGAGCTCGCGGTCGAGCGCGTCGACGCCCGCGCGGACCTCGGTCATAGTGGTGCAGTCGGGTCCGGATAGGATGGTCATGCCGCCTCTTGCCGAGCGGCCCGCATGCTGTCCAGCTTGACTCTGGCCCGCCCTCCGTCTAGGCGCCCGCCTTCGCAATGGCCCTGCACCCCGGTGAAGCGGTGGCCCTGCCTTGTCCGGACCCTTGGGTCTCACGACGACCAGCAGAGCGATACCGGGACCAACGTTGTTTGCATTTGCAAAGGTTATATTATGTCGAAGCGTCAAAGCGCGAAGTACAAACTCGATCGCCGTATGGGCGAGAATATCTGGGGTCGTCCCAAGTCGCCGGTCAACAAGCGCGAATACGGCCCGGGCCAGCACGGCCAGCGCCGCAAGGGTAAGGTTAGCGACTTCGGTATCCAGCTGCGCGCCAAGCAGAAGCTCAAGGGCTATTATGGCGACGTGACGGAGAAGCAGTTCCGCGCATGCTACCATGAGGCGGCTCGTCTGAAGGGCGATACCTCGCAGAACCTGATCGGCCTGCTCGAGCAGCGTCTCGACATGATCGTCTATCGCGCCAAGTTCGCGCCGACGATCTTCGCGGCGCGCCAGATCGTTTCGCACGGCCACATCCGCGTCAACGGTGTGAAGTGCAACATCGCCTCGCGTCGCTGCTTCGTCGGCGACGAGATCACGCTGGGTTCGAAGGCGCAGGAAATGGCGCTGGTGATGGAAGCGCAGAGCCTCGCCGAGCGCGAAATCCCCGATTATGTCGCTCCGGACGGCGCGGCCAAGGTTACCTTCACGCGCGTCCCGACGCTCGACGAAGTGCCTTACCCGGTGAAGATGGAACCGAATCTGGTCGTCGAGTTCTACTCGCGCTGATTTGATTTCCTCCCATTCGTCCTGAGTAGCCGTCGAGTAGCGGCGCAGCCGCGTATCGAGACGGCGTATCGAGGGATAGGTTGGCGCGTACCACCTGTGCTTCGATACGAGCCCTCGATACGGCGCCTTCGGCGCCTACTCGGTCTCTACTCAGCACGAACGGTAAGCTTGTGGAGGGCGGTCCCATTGGGGCCGCCCTTTTTCGTTGCGCCGTTTCGTTGCGTGGACAGGCGCGCGTACCGCTGCCAGAACCCGCGCAACTCATTGGGGAAATGACCATGCGCGCTGCCATCCTGTCTCTGTTGCTGCTCGGGACCGCTGCGTCCGCCCAAACGACCCCGGCGATCTCGGTCGAGACGCTCAAGACCGTCACGCAGGTGCTGTCGTCGGATGCGTATGAAGGCCGCGCGCCGACGACGCCCGCGGAGGCCAAGACGGTCGCGTATATCGTCGAGCGGATGAAGGCCGCGGGGCTCAAGCCCGGCAACAAGGGTCAGTGGACGCAGGACGTGCCGATGGTGCAGATCACCGCGGGCAACGTGCAGCCCTATGTCTTCTCCGGCGGCAAGGCCCCGGTCAGCCTGAACTTCCGCACCGACATGGTCGCGGGCACCTATCGCGTCGTGCCGAAGGTGTCGGTCGCGAACAGCGACGTCGTGTTCGTCGGCTACGGCATCACCGCGCCCGAAAAGGGCTGGGACGATTATGCGGGCACCGACGTGAAGGGGAAGACCGTCGTCATCCTGATCAACGACGCCGATTGGCAGACGATGTCGCGTGAGGGGCCGTTCGAGGGCCGCGCGATGACCTGGTACGGGCGCTGGCCGTACAAGTTCGAGAACGCCGCCAAGCACGGCGCGGCGGCGGCGATCATCGTCCATGATACCGAGCCGGCGGCGTATCCGTGGGCAGTGGTGCAGTCGTCCTGGACCGGGCCGCAGCTCGAACTGGACGAGAAGGGCGATCATCTCGACCAGTCGCAGATCGTCGGCTGGATGCAGAAGGCGTCTGCCGAGCGCGTATTCGCGAGCGCGGGCAAGGATTATGCGACGCTGGCGGCGGCGGCGAAGGTGAAGGGGTTCAAGGCCGTGCCGCTCGGGCTGAAGTTCGGCGGCGGGTTCACCAACACGATCAAGCGCCAGGCGTCGAAGAACGTCATCGGTGTGTTGCCGGGCAAGACTGCGCCGAACGACTATGTGCTGTATTCGGCGCATTGGGATCATCTCGGGCGCTGCGACGCGGTGGAGGGCGACGATATCTGCAACGGCGCTGCGGACAACGCGACGGGTATCGCCGGGCTGGTCGCGCTGGCCGAGGCGCAGGTGAAGGCGGGGCCCGCCAAGCGCTCGATCGCGTTCCTCGCGGTGACGGCGGAGGAATCCGGGCTGCTCGGCTCGCGCTATTATGCCGAGCATCCGATCTACCCGCTGGCGCACACCGTGGGCGGCGTGAACATGGACGTGCTGAACGTCGACGGTCGCGCGAAGGACTTCGTGCTGGCCGGCGCGGGCAAGTCTGAGATCGAGGATCTGGTGAAGCCGTTCGTCGCCGCCGAGGGCCGCGTGATCGGGGTCGAGGCGAACCTGGAACGCGGCGGCTATTACCGGTCGGATCATTTCAGCTTTGCCAAGCTGGGCGTGCCGATGCTGGATGGCGGCAGCGGCGAGGATCTGATCGTCGGTGGGACGGCGGCGGGGCATGCCGCGCGCGAGGACTATGTCGCGCACCGCTATCACAAGCCCGCGGACGAATATGACGCGAAGTGGGACTGGTCGGGCGCGGTCGAGGATCTGGGGATCTATTACGGTCTCGGGCGCAAGCTCGCGGACGATACCAGTCTGTGGCCGAACTGGTATAAGAGCGCCGAATTCCGCGGCATTCGTGACCGCGATCGCGCAGGAGCCAAGTAAGTGACCACGACTACCGCCGTCTCGACCCCAGCCGAATGGGCGCACCACAAGGCCGTCTGGATCGGCTTTCCGAGCCATGCGGACCTGTGGCTCGACGATCTGGAACCCGCGCGCGA
Organism: Sphingomonas aurantiaca; assembly: GCF_003050705.1. Lineage (GTDB taxonomy): Bacteria > Pseudomonadota > Alphaproteobacteria > Sphingomonadales > Sphingomonadaceae > Sphingomonas > Sphingomonas aurantiaca. The sequence goes on from NZ_QAOG01000001.1 coordinate 468,570, forward strand.
CGAGGTCGTCGCGTTCGCCAGGGCGGTGCATGCCGAGGGCCGCGGCGAGACCGTGATCCTGGTCGCGGCGGACGTCGGGTCGGCGACCACCGCCAAGCGGCTCGCGCCGTTCGCGGAGGTGGTGGTCGAGCCGTTCGGCGACATCTGGCTGCGCGACACCGCCCCGATCATCGTCGCCGACGGCAGCGCGCGGGACTTCCAGTTCAACGGCTGGGGCGGAAAATATGACCTGCCGGGTGACGACACGATCGGGCAGCGGCTGGCGGCGAGCCGGCACAAGCAGGTCGAGACGTGTGCGTGGGTGCTCGAAGGGGGCGCGATCGATGGCGATGGCACCGGGACGGTCGTCACGACCCAGCAGTGCCTGCTCAACCGGAACCGCAATCCGTCGTTGACCAAGGAAGAGATCGAGGCGCGGCTGGCGTCGGATCTCGGCTACACGCGCGTCGTCTGGCTGGGGGACGGGCTGGTCAACGATCACACCGACGGCCATGTCGACAACCTCGCGCGGTTTGTCGGCGAGGGACGTGTGGCGATCCCGCAGGCGGCCGACAATGATCCGAACTGGCAGGTGTACCAGAATGCCGCGCGTGATGCTGCGGCAGCCGGGCTGACGGTCGTGACGATCCCGTCGCCGGGCCGCGTGCTGCGCGACGAGGAGGTCGTGCCGGCGAGCTACATGAACTTCTATATCGGCAATGCCGCGGTGGTGGTGCCGTTGTACGGGGCCGAGAACGACCAGGCGGCGGTGGTGGCGATCCAGGCGCTGTTCCCGGACCGCGAGGTCGTGGGCCAGCGCGCGGATCATATCTTGACGGGCGGCGGGAGCTTCCACTGCATCTCGCAGCAGATTCCGGGGTAAACGTCTCTTTTGTTCCCCCGCGAAAGCGGGGGGCCAGGGTTGCAAGCGGTATCGTTCCTGGCGCCTGGACCCCCGCCTTCGCGGGGGAACGGCGGGCTAGCGTGGATCTCTATCGTTTCACAAACCACCACCCCGGCGAAGGCCGAGGCCCAATTGGGGGACGTAGCAAACGGAGGACCGCCCTTCGTTACGCCGACCTCTCCAATTGGGCCCCGGCCCTCGCCGGGGTGGAAGCTGGAGCGGCCTCAGCGGCTCCAGCGGGCCCAGATCGCGGTCGGCAGCGTCAGGCCGCGCGCTTCCTCGCGGACGCCGAGTTCGCCTACTTCGACCTTGCCGGGCAAATCCGCGAACACCTGGTTGAGCAGCTCGCCGATCGCCAGCGCGGACATCCGCACTGCGTAGACCGTCAGGAACAGGAACCGCGAATTCTCGTCGAGCAGCTTGCGGCAATCGGCGATCAGCTTGGGCAGGTCTTCCTCGAGCCGCCACACCTCGCCCTCCGGCCCGCGACCATATTTCGGCGGGTCGAGCAAAATTCCGTCATACCGCCGCCCGCGGCGAACCTCGCGCGCGACAAACTTCGCCGCGTCGTCGGTCATCCAGCGGATCGGCGCGTCGGCCATGCCCGACAGCTTGGCGTTGGCCTTGGCCGCCTCGACCGATTTCTTCGACGCATCGACGTGCACCATGCGGACGCCCTTGGTCGCCATCGCGAGCGTGCCGACGCCGGTATAGCCGAACAGGTTCATGCACTCGGGCGAGTCGAGCCCCGCCACGCGTTCGCGCATCCAGCTCCACACCGGTGCCATGTCGGGGAAGAAGCCGAGATGGCGGAACGGGGTGGTCTGTGCGGTGTAGGACACCTCGTTCCACTTGAGCGTCCAGCCCTCGCGGGGGACGGGTTCCGAAAATTCCCAGCGGCCGCCGCCGTCCTCGTCGGAGCCGGGGACGAATTCGCCCTGCGCCGTCCAGTTGGTCGAGGCGGGGGCCCACATCGCCTGCGGTTCGGGGCGGATGAAGCGGAAGCGGCCATAGCGTTCGAGCTTCTTGCCGTGGCCTGAATCGATCAGGCCGTAATCCGCCCAGGGTTCGCCGATGAGTGTGTGCAGCTTCATGCCGACGGCCTCGCCCGCTCGGTGATATAGGCGGTGATCGCGTCGAACGTGGCGGGGAGCGTCGCGTAGCGTTCCTCGCGGTCGAACAGGTCGCCGACGCGGGTGGGGAGCGAGGGCCGCACGCCCGTCGCGCGCTCTACTGCGTCGCCGAACTTGGCGGGATGCGCCGTCGCGAGCGTCACGATGGGAACGCCCGCCGGCACGTCGAGGCGCAGCGCGGCGGCGAGGCCGATCGCGGTGTGCGGGTCGATCACCTGCCCCGCATGCTCGTGCGCCCAGCGCATCGCGAGCGTCATGTCGTCGAGGTCGACGCGGTCGCTCTGGAAGAGCGCCGCGGCCCCTTCGGACTGCGCGTTCGTCAGCCGCATCGCACCCGACGATTCGAAGCCAGCCATCTGCGTAGCGAGCGCCGCGCCATCGCGGTCGCCGAGGTCGAACAGGAGCCGTTCGAAGTTGGAGCTGACCTGGATGTCCATCGACGGGGTCGGGGTCTGCTGGACGCCCCCCTTCGAATAATCGCCCGTGCTCAGCGCGCGGTGGAGGATGTCGTTGACGTTGGTCGCGACGACCAGCTTGGCAACGGGGAGGCCCATCCGCGCGGCGACATAGCCTGCGAACACGTCGCCGAAATTGCCGGTCGGGACCGCGAACGCGACCTCGCGATCGGGCGCGCCGAGGCGGACCGCGGCGTAGAAGAAATACACCACCTGCGCCATCAGCCGGGCCCAGTTGATCGAGTTCACCGCCGACAGCGCGAACTTGGTCGAGAAAGCGCGGTCGTTGAACATCGCCTTTACGAGCGCCTGCGCGTCGTCGAAGCTGCCTTCGATCGCGATGTTGTAGACGTTGGGGCTGAGCACCGTGGTCATCTGACGACGTTGCACGTCGGAGATGCGGCCGACGGGGTGGAGCATGAAGATGTCGATGCCCTCGCGCCCCGCGACCGCGTCGATCGCGGCCGAGCCGGTGTCGCCGCTGGTCGCGCCGACGATCGTCAGGCGCTTGTCGGTGCCCGCGAGGAAGCGTTCGAAGAAGAGCCCGAGCAGCTGGAGCGCGACGTCCTTGAACGCGAGCGTCGGGCCGTGGAACAGCTCGAGCAGCCACTGGTCGTGATCGAGCTGCACGAGCGGGACGACCGCGGCGTGCGAGAAACGGCCATAGGCCTGGTCGCAGAGCGCCTTGAGTTCCTCGCGCGTCATCGCGTCGCCGACGAACGGCGCCATCACCGCGACCGCGGTGTCGACATAGGAGAGGCCGGCGAGCGCCGCGATCTCGTCGCGGGTCATCGTCGGCCAGGCGTCGGGCAGGTACAGGCCGCCGTCGGAGGCGAGGCCGGCGAGCGTCGCGGCTTCGAAATCGAGGACGGGGGCGGAACCGCGGGTGCTGATGTAACGCATGGCCAGCCGGTTAGCGGGACGAGGCTTTCGACACAAGGTTGCGCCGCTTGGCTATCGCAAGGACATAAATGATCGCGGCAATGGCGGCGAAGAAGAACCACTGCCCGGCATAAGCGAGGTGGTTGTTCGGGACCGACGCGATGTCGGGTCGGCCGTTTGGCGAAAGGCCCGCTTGCGGAGTGTCGGCGACCAGCATCAGGCGCTGCGGCGTGTGATCGAACAGCGATCCGATCAGCGAGCGGCCGTCGGGCGCGTGGCTTATGAACCCCGAGACTTCGCCACCCGCCCAGGCGATCTTCGCCATCGGATCGCGCGTGGTGCCGAGCTGGACGATCATGCCGGGTCCTTCGGCGCCGGTCCGGCACTGCGCGATCGCGCGGAAACCGGATTTGCCTGCGCCGGCGAGCGTGATGGCGGTCGGTTGGAGGCAAAGGCCCGAGGCGCGGCGGAACAGGAGCGTCTCGTCGGGGAGGCGCGGGAACGCCATCGGCGGCTTGGCGGGGTTGGCGGCAAGCTGCGCGAGGAACGCCTCCTTTTTCGGGAGCCGGTCGAGGAGTTGCCACAGGCCGAGCCCGATCATCGCCGCGATCGCGAGCGTGACGAGGATCGTCGGGATGACGGGAATGCGCGGCGAGGGACGTGTCACGGTTCGATTTTGCCCTCGCGCGCTGCGTTGCGATATTCGGCGGACATCAGCGCACCCTTCGCGGCGCGCAGCGACAGGACCACGCCGCCCGCGGTGAAGGGGATCCAGATCAGCATGTGCAGCCAGAGCGGGGGGTGAACCTTGAGCTCCAGCGTGATCGCGAGCGCGACGACGACCGCGCCGAGAATCAGCGTCAGGAACGCGGCGGGGCCGTCGCCGACGTTGAACTTGCTAAAGTCCAGGCCGCAGTTCGGGCAGCGGTCGGCGAAGTTGGACCATTTCGCGAAGAGGGTGGGCTTGCCGCAGCGCGGGCACAGCCCTTTGAGTGCGACCTGCGCGATCGTGGGGGCGGTGGCGAGCGGGTAGGGGTCTTGCGTCATGCTGTCAGATCTCCCTTCGCTTGTATCCCCGCGAAGGCGGGGACCCAGACTGGGCTCTCGCCTTCGCGGGAGAACAGGAGGCGGGCGCTACATTTGGCTCGCGGCAGTGGCTTACCAGCAAAGGCCGCCACCCCGGCGAAGGCCGGGGCCCAGTTGGGCGACGTTGCTAACGGAGGACAGCGCTTCGTTACTGCGACCTCGCCAACTGGGCCCCGGCCTGCGCCGGGGTGGTGGCTTGAGATTGTGGAACCGTAAAAGCTCAACCGCCGTGAACAGGGGCGCCCCAGCCGCCCCAGACATAGACGGTGACGAACAGGAACAGCCACACGACGTCGACGAAATGCCAGTACCAAGCCGCCGCCTCGAAGCCGAAATGCTGGCGCGGGGTGAAGTCGCCGCGATAGGCGCGGACGAGGCAGACGATCAGGAAGATCGTGCCGATCAGAACATGGAAGCCGTGGAAGCCGGTCGCCATGAAGAACGCCGCGCCATAGTTGATTCCCTTGAACGGGAACGGCGCGTGGACATACTCATACGCCTGGATCGAGCTGAACAGCACGCCAAGGATTACCGTCAGCCACAGCCCCTTGAGAACGCCATCGCGGTTGCCGACGCCGATCATCCCCCAGAGCCCGGTCTTCTCGCCGCCGCGCTGGTTGTGGATCAGCGCATGGTGCGCCCAGGTCACGGTGGTGCCCGAGGTGAGCAGGATCAGCGTGTTGAGCAGCGGCAGCTCGAACGGGTTGATGACCGTCAGGCCCTTGGGTGGCCACTGCGCGATCATCGCCGCACCGCCTTCGACCGCGCGCGTGACGCTGCCATCGGCATAGGTCATCGCGGTCGGGAACAGCGAGAAGTCGAAGAACGCCCAGAACCAGCCGACGAAGAACATCACCTCGGAGGCGATGAACAGGATCATGCCGTAGCGGAAATGCAGCTGGACAACGGGGGTATGATCGCCCGCATGCGCTTCCTTGATGACCTGCGCCCACCAGCTGTAGAACGTGAACAGCAGCCCGGCGAGGCCGATGAAGAAGATCCAGCCGCCGCCATTGGGCTTGTCGATATGGCCGCCGTGCATCCACATGATGCCGCCGACCGCCATGATCAGCGCGGACATCGATCCGACCAGCGGCCAGACGCTGGGTGGCAGGATGTGATAATCGTGGTTCTTAGCGCCGGCCATGGAACTCCCCTATTCTCTTTGCGCCCGTCCTAGCTTGCGTTTTTCGCGGAATCCACCGGGTAAAACGTATAGCTGAGCGTGATCGTCTGGATGTCTGCCGCGTCCGGATCGCTCAGGATCTTCGGATCGACGAAAAAGATCACCGGCATCCGCGCGGTCTCGCCGGGCTTGAGCGTCTGCTGCGTGAAGCAGAAACACTGGATCTTGGTGAAATACTTGCCCGCCTGCGCAGGCTGGACGTTGAACGTCGCGGTGCCGGTGAGCGGTTTGGTCGAGGTGTTCGTGGCGGTGAAGAACGCCATGTCGCGCGCACCGATCGCGATCGTGTCCGAGCGATTCTCGGGGGTGAACTTCCAAGGCAGCTTGGGGCTGACATTGGTGTCGAAATCTACCCGGATCTGGTGATCGACCGCGCCGGGGGCGACCAGTCCGCGCTGCGTGGTGCCGTTGAGACCGGTGACCGAACAGAACAGGCGGTAGAGCGGCACGCTCGCCCAGGCGAGCCCGGTCATGAAACAGATGAAGAGCACCGCGAGCGCCGCGGTGCGATTGGTGCGCGACATGGCCTTCCAGCCGGCCATCAGTGCGGCATGCCCGCGCGGATCTTGGCGATCGAGACGGCGAAGATCAGGATGACGAACGCGCCGAGCAACAGCGCCATCACGCGCGCACGCCCACGTTGGCGGCTGCGGATCAGGTCGGCCTGGTTGGGCTCCAGGGGCGTCATGCGAACCACCGGTCGACGACCAGAGCGCCGAACATCACGAACAGATACAGGATCGAGTATTTGAACAAGGCCTTCTCCGGTTTCATCGCATCGTCGGCATGCGTGGTACGTTTGGCGACACGGACGGCGAGCAGCGCGAACCAGCCGGTCAGCAGCACCGCTGCGATGCCGTAGATCGGCCCCGTCAGCCCGAGCGGCCAGGGCAGGATCGCGACCGCGGCCATTGGGATCGTGTAAAGCCCGATCTGCGTCCGCGTGGTGCGCTCTCCCGAGACGACCGGGAGCATCGGCACGCCAGCGGCGGCGTAATCGCTCTTCATGAACAGCGCGAGCGCCCAGAAATGCGGGGGCGTCCACAGGAACACGAACAGGAACAGCAGCACGGGTAGCAGCGCGACGTCGCCGGTCGCCGCGGCCCAGCCGATCAGCGGCGGGAACGCGCCCGCGGCACCGCCGATGACGATGTTCTGCGGCGTGCGGCGCTTGAGCCAGACGGTGTACACCAGCACGTAGAACAGGATCGAGACGGTCAGGATCGCGGCCGCGACGAGGTTCACCGCGACGCCCATGAACAGCACCGAGAACGCGCCGAGCCCGACGCCGAAATGGAGTGCAGCCTGGCGGTCCATACGGCCATCGGGAAGCGGACGCTTCGCGGTGCGACGCATCACGGCGTCGATATCCGATTCATACCACTGGTTGAGCGCGCCGGCGGCGCCTGCGCCGAGCGCAATGCACAGGATCGCGGTGAAGCCGATCACCGGATGTACGCCGACAGGCGCGGCGAGCATGCCGCACAGACCGGTGAAGACGACGAGCGTCATCACGCGCGGCTTCGTCAACGCAAGGAAATCGCGCCAATGCGCCGGTGGAAGAAGGGGGGTGGCAGGAGTCATGGTTCGGGTACGCTATACGCGTTTGCGGCGTGGTGCGCAAAGCTTCCGCATGTCCGGCGGTTAGCGCGCCGACTTGACGCGGTGGATCACCGCGACGTTGTCGGCATAGATGCGCTGCCACGCAGGATCGCGGTCGAGCATGCGGACCAGCGGCGAGCGTGGCGGCAGGATCGTCCAGCCGAAATGCCAGCGCGCGTTCGCCGCGCGCCAGCGCGTCGTGTCGCCGCCGGCTATCGCGAAATAGTCGAGCGTGAACGGGTCGCCGTACATGTCCGAGCGGCCGTCGATATAGGGGCGGATGCCGGCGAGGATCAGCGAGCCGCCGAAGCTGTATTCGTTGAACACGCGCTGGCTGCGCAGCGAGGGCGGCAGATGCCGGAGTGCGGTGGCGGGGACGCCGGCGCTGTCGGTGCGGACCACGGGCACGGCGATCCGGTAGCCGGCAAGGCCGACCGCGAGAATCAGGATGAGGATCCCGATTGATCGGCTCGCGGGGCGGGGCGTTGCCGAGGGAGCGGTCTTCGCGGTCCAGGCTTTGCCGAGCGGTTCTGCCAGGACGAGAATGCCGACGACCACGAGGACGATCTCCTGACGGGTATGCTGCAAAGCGAGGTGCAGGACGCCGAGCATCAGGAGCAGGCGGATCGGCGGGATGCGTACCGGTCGCAGGAGCAGGACAGCGAGCGTGGCGAGGAGGATCGCCTCGAACCCGGAGAAGGTCGCGAAGTCGGCGGGTTGCCACTCGTTGAGATGCGCGAGCAGTTTGAGGCGGTCGACGTAGAACGGGAAGGCGAGGCCATCGACGCCGGCAGGGGTGACGGTCGCGGCGACGGCGCAAGCCACGCCGAACGCGCCCCAGCCGAGGACGACGCGGCGACGGTCGGACGGGGCCGCGGCGATGAGCGCTTCGAGCGCGAACACGCCGACGAGCGCGAGGCCGAAAACGAAGCTGCCATGCGCGTTCGCCCAGACCAGCATCAGCAGCGCGAAACCGAACGGCGGTGCTTTGCCGCGCTCGCGGGCGTGCAACAGGACGATCAGCCACGCGGCGAGGATCGGCAGCGCGAGGATGTGCGGGCGGGCCAGCAGCGATGGGAGCAGGCCGGTGACGAGCATCAGCAGCGCGGCGACACTCGCACGCGGGCTTAGCCAGCGGCGGATCTCGTGCGCCACGACCGCGAATAGCGCCGCCATTGCGGTGCCGATGAGGATAATAAGACCGCTCCAGCCGGCGACGCGATAGCTCGCATACATCGCCAGTTCGGAGAGCCATTCGTGCGCGACCCAAGGCCGGCCGGGGGCGGTGAACGAGAAGGGGTCGCTCGTTGGGACGCGCGCGTGTGCGACGATCCACGCGCTGGTCGCCAGGTGCCAGCCGGTGTCGCCGTCGCGAAGCGCAGTGGGCACGATGATCGTGAACGCGAATGCGGCGAAACCGGCGAGGAGCGCGAAGGTCGCGCGCGGCATGCCAGGACGGATTTGGGGTGGCGCGCTCGGCATGAGGCGGGGGTAGCGCGATTGTCCTTTGGAATGGTGAATGGCTGATGGTCTCAGACGTACACCGTCACCCTAGCAAACGCTGGGGTCTCCCGTTTGACGCGCGGCGGGAGTTCCAGGGGGGAGATCCCAGCGTTCGCTGGGATGACGGACTTTGGGGGGGGGGGGGGGGGGGCGCCTGCTTCCATGTTCTCCCGCGAAGGCGGGAGCCCAGTCTGGGTCCCCGCCTTCGCGGGGAAACAGGGGGGGCGGGTGACGGTCGTTCAACGAAAAACGCCCCGGGTTTCCCCGAGGCGTCTTCTCGTTTGGCTGGCCCCCGGGGGGGGGGGGGCTGAAGGCCCTGGTCCGCCTTCAGTCGATCTTCGGCAGCGTCTCGAACTGGTGGTACGGCGGCGGCGAGGAGATCGTCCACTCGAGCGTCGTCGCGCCGTCGCCCCATGGGTTGTCGCCCGCCGGCTTGCCCGCGATCATCGACCAGATCAGGTTGACGAAGAACACCACCATGCCCGCGGCCATGATCATGTAGCCGACCGAGGCGACCGTGTTCCAATGCTCATACTGCGGCGTGTAGTCCGGAATACGGCGCGGCATGCCCTGGAGGCCGAGGAAGTGCATCGGGAAGAACATCACGTTCACGCCGATGAAGAACACCCAGAAGTGCAGCTGGCCGAGGAACTCGTTGTACATCTTGCCCGACATTTTCGGGAACCAGTAATAGAAGCCCGCAAACAGCGAGAAGACTGCGCCCAGCGACAGCACATAGTGGAAATGCGCCACCACGTAGTACGTGTCCTGCATGTAGTCGTCGATGCCGCCATTGGCGAGCACGACGCCGGTCACGCCGCCGACGGTGAACATGAAGATGAAGCCGATCGACCACACCATCGGCGTCTTGAAGGTGAGCGAGCCGCCCCACATCGTCGCGATCCACGAGAAGATCTTGATGCCGGTCGGCACCGCGATGACCATCGTCGCGGCGGTGAAGTACATCTTGGTGTTCACCGACAGGCCGGTGGTGAACATGTGGTGCGCCCACACGACGAACCCGACCACGCCGATCGCGACCATGGCATAGGCCATGCCGAGATAGCCGAAGACGGGCTTGCGGCTGAACGTCGAGATGATCTGGCTGACGATACCGAAGCCCGGCAGGATCATGATGTAGACTTCGGGATGGCCGAAGAACCAGAACAGATGCTGGTAGAGGACGGGGTCGCCGCCGCCGGCCGGATCGAAGAAGGTCGTGCCGAAGTTTCGATCAGTGAGCAGCATCGTGATCGCGGCGGCGAGCACCGGGAGCGCGAGCAGCAGCAGGAACGCGGTGACGAGCATCGACCACACGAACAGCGGCATCTTGTGCAGCGTCATGCCGGGCGCGCGCATGTTGAAGATCGTGGTGATGAAGTTGATCGCGCCGAGGATCGACGAGGCACCCGCGAGATGGAGCGCGAGGATCGCCATGTCGGTCGATGGCCCAGGCTCGCCGTACGTCGAGAGCGGTGCGTAGAGTGTCCAGCCATTGCCGGCGCCACCAAAGAACGGTGAGGCGAGCAGCAGCGTGAAGGCGGGGATCAGCAGCCAGAACGACACGTTGTTCATGCGCGGGAACGCCATGTCGGGCGCACCGATCATGATCGGCACGAACCAGTTGCCGAACCCACCGACCATCGCCGGCATGACCATGAAGAACACCATGATCAGCCCATGCGCGGTGATGAGCACGTTCCAGAGGTGGAGCGACTCATCGAGGCTGGCAGGGCCGCCATGGAGCATCGACGCCCAGCCCTGGAGGTACTGGATGCCGGGATGCGCTAGCTCGGCGCGCATGAGCCCCGAGACCGAGCCGCCGATGATCCCCGCGACGATCGCGAAGATCAGGTAGAGCGTGCCGATGTCCTTGTGGTTGGTCGACATGAACCACCGCGCGAAGAAGCCCGGCTTGTGATCGGTATCGTGATGATGGTCGTGCGCGTCGTGCGAGACGAACGCCGACGGGTTGAGAGCAGTGTCGGTCATCTTACTGTCCCGCGTTGCCGGCGCCGGCCGGGTTTGAGGTGGCGCCCTGCGTCGTCGCGGGGGCTGCGGTGGTGACGTTCTCGACAGGGCCGGTGGCGTTGGCGGTTTCCGCCGCCTCTTCGACCTTGGCCGCGGAGCCGTCTGCGCCGGGCTGCGGGATCACCTTGTCGGAGGCCTTGCCGGGTGTCGGCATCGTGCCGCCCTTGGCGCGGACCCAGGCCGCGTATTCAGCGGGCGGAACGGCCTCGACCGCGATCGGCATATAGCCATGGCGGGCGCCGCACAGTTCCGAACACTGGCCGAAATACAGGCCGGGCTTGTCGATCGTGAAGCTCGTCTCGTTCAGGCGGCCGGGGATCGCGTCGAGCTTGATCCAGAACGCCGGGACCGCCCAGCTGTGGATCACGTCGTTCGACGTCGTGATCAGGCGGATCGGCACGCCGACGGGGAGGACGATGCGGTTGTCGGTGGCGAGCAGCTTGGGGCCGTCGGCATCGGTGCGCGGACGCTCGCCGGCGGCGACGTCAGCCTTTTCCTTCAGCATGTTGGCGGTGATCTCGAACCCGCCATTGTCCGGATACTGGTAGGTCCAATACCATTGGTTGCCGATCGCCTTGAGCGTGACGGCACCCGACGGCGCGGGCTTGAACTGCGCCTGGAGCAGCCCGATCGAGGGGACTGCGATCAGGACGAGGATCACGACCGGCGCGAGCGTCCAGAGAATCTCGATCGCGGTGTTGTGGCTGGTCTTCGACGCGACCGGGTTGCGCGCCTTGCGATAGCGGAACGACACCCAGAACAGCAGTGCGAGGACGAACAGCGAGATGATCGTGATCGTCGGCACCAGGATCGAATTGTGCATCCAATGCGCGAACTGGCCGTTCTTGGTGACCTGAGGCTGGAGCCCGTACAGACCGTTGGTCGGCTGACCGATCATTGGCTTGACCGTCATTGCCGGCGCACCATCCATCGCCAGCTCGGGGCTGGACGGGTTGGCGGTGGGCGTTGCGGCGGCGGTCGTCGGTGCGATGTTCGAGACACCGCCAGGTGCCGCGGCGGCCTGAGGTGCTGGTGTCGCTGTCGGTGTGCTTGCAGGCTGGGCCGCATGCCCGGCGACACCACCGAGACTCGCCAGTGCGAGCCCCGCTGCCATCGCAAATCCTCTCATCCCCATCTTGCGCATCGTTTTTCTTGACCCCGGTTTATAGCGAACCCGATATCCCGGACGCGCGGATGTCTGCTTATCATTTGGGAAGAGCTATACCCAGCGGGGGGGCTTGCCTCAAGCCTTGTCTAAGCGGTTCAATAATGAACGGGTTCTCGTTGCGTGGTCTCGCGCGCGCTCGTATCAGCGCGCGCAGGCCTTTTGGAGCGATGACCCGCGATGACCGAAGACGACGTGCTCGCCGAATTCCGCGCTGCCGAAGCGTTGCTGGAAGGGCATTTCATCCTGTCCTCGGGGCTGCGCAGTTCGCGCTACCTGCAATGCGCGCGGGTATTGATGGACCCCGCGCGGGGCGCGCGGCTGTCCGAGGCACTGGTCGCGTCGATCCCGGACGCGCTGCGATCGCAGATCGGCGCGGTGGTGTCGCCGGCGATGGGCGGCGTGATCGCGGGGCACGAAATGGCGCGTGCGCTGGGCGTCGAGGCGATGTTCCTCGAGCGGCCCGACGGCGTGTTCGAGCTGCGCCGTGGGTTCCGCCTGGCGCCGGGGCAGAAGGTGCTGATGATGGAGGACGTCGTTACCACCGGGCTCTCGTCGCGCGAGGCGATCGCCGCGATCGGACGCGCTTGCGGCGTGACGGTCGCGGCGGCGGCGTTGGTCGATCGCTCGAACGGCACGGCGGATCTGGGCGTGCCGTTCTTCCCGCTGATCCGGCTCGACGTGCCGACCTATCCCGCGGATGCCTTGCCCGCCGAGCTCGCGGCGATCCCGGCGATCAAGCCGGGCAGCAGGGCGGCGGCATGAGCCCCCTCGGCACCGAGCATCTCCGCCTGGGCGTGAACATCGATCACGTCGCGACCGTGCGCAATGCGCGCGGGGCGGGGTATCCCGACCCGGTCCGCGCGGCGCTGGTCGCGGCGGCGGCGGGCGCGGACGGGATTACCGCGCATCTGCGCGAGGATCGCCGGCACATCACCGATGACGACATTGCGCGGTTGTCGGCTGAGCTGGCGATCCCCCTCAACCTCGAGATGGCGGCGACCGACGAGATGCTCGGCATTGCGTTGCGGCACAAGCCGCACGCGGCGTGCATCGTGCCCGAGAAGCGCGAGGAGCTGACGACCGAGGGCGGGCTCGACGTCGCCGGGCATTACGACCGGATGGCGCGGCTAGTCGATGCGCTCGCCGGGGCCGGTATCCGCGTGTCGCTTTTCATCGAGCCCGATGCGCGTCAGATCGAGGCGGCGGTGCGGCTCAAGGTGCCGGTGGTCGAACTGCACACCGGCTTATACGCCGAACTGTCGGGCGAGGCGCGGACGGTGGAGCTGCGGCGGCTGACCGATGCGGCGGCGCTGGCGGCCAAGAACGGCATCGAGGTGCATGCGGGGCACGGGCTCACCTACGACAATGTCGCGCCGATCGCCGCGATCCGGCAGGTTCGGGAGCTGAATATCGGGCATTTCCTGGTGGGCGAGGCGCTGTTCGTCGGGCTTGGCGAGGCGGTTCGGCTGATGCGCGAGGCGATGGATGCGGCGCGCTAATCCTCCCCGGCACGGGGAGGGGGACCATGCGCAGCATGGGGGAGGGGGCCCGCCGCGGGCGTATCGTTCGTGGAGCCCCCCCTCCACCCCGCCGCTTCGCGTCGCGGTCCCCCTCCCCGTACCGGGGAGGATCTCGTGATCATCGGGCTCGGTTCCGACCTGTGTAATATCCAGCGGATCACGGCGTCGCTGGAGCGGTTCGGCGAGCGGTTCGAGGCGCGGGTGTTTACCGATGTCGAGCGCGCCAAGGCGGCGCGGCGGCCGTTCACCAAGGCGGGGACGCTCGCCAAGCGGTTCGCGGCGAAGGAAGCGTTTTCGAAGGCGGTTGGGACGGGGTTTCGCGCGGGCGTGTTCATGCGTGACATCGGCGTCGTCAACGCAGCGAGCGGCGCGCCGACGCTGGCGTTGACCGGGGGCGCCAAAGCGAGGCTTGACGCGCTGACGCCCGAAGGCCACGCCGCACGCGTGCATCTGACGATGACGGATGATGACCCCTGGGCGCAGGCCTTTGTGATCATCGAAGCTATACCTCTGATATCTCAAGTAGATATGAATCGATGAAGGACGCGGCGTTGGACGGCAACGAGTTCCCAGACAAGCCCCTCGCCCAGCAGGCGGCGACGGGCGATACCGTCGCTCCGACGGCCACCGCACCGGACACACCCCGCCGCCGCGGCACCGACTGGTGGGGCGAGGTGAAGGGGATCTTCTGGCTGATCCTGGTCGTGCTCGGCTTCCACAGCTTCATTGCCAAGCCCTTCTATATCCCCAGCGAATCGATGCTGCCGGGGCTTCGGATCGGCGACCGGCTGGTGGTAACCAAGTTCGCCTATGGCTGGTCGTTCGTGTCGCCGACGATCCCCAACCCGGTCGCGATCTTCAAGGGCGTCGTGCTGCGCCAGCAGGAAGACAGCTGGAGCGTGTCGCTGCCGTTCATGCATGGCCGCCTGTTCGGATCGCTGCCGACGCGCGGCGACGTGGTGATCGTGACGCCGCCGGGGACGCATAACGACTATATCAAGCGCGTCATCGGCCTGCCTGGCGACAAGCTCGCGGTGCGTGGCGGGATCGTGTTCCTCAACGGCGTCGCGGTGAAGCGTGGTCCCCTCCACGACACGCTGATCCCGGTCGACACGAACAGCCCGTGCAGCGAGATCGACTATCCCGGTGCGCGCGAGACGCTGCCCGATGGCCGCCAGATGTGCCGCCTGCCGACCTATACCGAGACGCTGCCCAATGGCCGTCGCTACGAGACGATCGATCTCGAATCCGACAGCCAGGGCGACAATTTCGCGGAAGTGACGATCCCTGCCAACCACGTCTTCCTGATGGGCGACAATCGCGATCGCTCGGCCGACAGTCGGTTCGCACTGAGCCAGCTTGGGCTCGGCGGGCCGGTGCCGTACGAGAATCTCGGTGGGCGCGCGGAGTTCATCACCTTCAGCCTCGATGGCGACGCGACCTTCAACCCGCTGACCTGGTGGGGGTCGCTGCGCTCGGACCGCGCCGGCACGTCGCTGCATCCCGCTAAGGCGAACTGAGATGGCCGATACCAAGACCGTCGATGAACTCAGCCCGGTCGAGATGCGCGATCCGTTCCTGCGCAAGGAACTGAAGCGCGCGATGATCTGGCTCGGGCTCGCCTGCGGAATCGCGCTGCTGATCGTGCTGGTCCAGCCGTTGCTGATCATCTTTGCGGGCGTCGTGTTCGCGGCCCTGCTCGATGGCGGTGTGCGGCTGCTCGGGCGGGTGCTGCCGATCGGACGCGGGTGGCGGTTGCTGATCGTCGTGGTGCTGACGTTCGCGTTCCTGGTGGGCACGTTCATCCTGACCGGCGTGCAGGTGACCGAACAGGTGACGCAGCTGCGCTCGACGCTGGAGATGCAGGCGAACCGCTTCACGGGCTATCTGACGTCGCAGGGGCTGATGCCGGGCGCGTCGGACGTCAACGGGATCGTCAAGGAGGCGCTGGGCTCGGTCGGGCGCGTGACGTCATGGGTCGGCACCGCGATCGGCGCGATCACGAGCATGTTCATGATCCTCATCCTCGGGCTGTTCATCGCGATGGATCCGGGCACCTATTCGCGCGGGCTGCAGTGGATGGTGCCGGTCGACCTGCGCGCCGAATTCGCCAGGACGCTGGTCAAGATGGGCGAGACGTTGCGGCGTCTGCTCGCCGGACGTCTGCTCGGCATGGCGGTCGAGGGTGTCGCGAGCGGGATCGCGCTCGCAATCGGCGGCGTGCCGATGGCGATGCTGCTCGGCATCATTGCCGGTATCCTGGCGTTCATTCCTAATGTCGGCGCGATCGTGACGGGCGTGCTGATGGTCGCGGTTGGGTTCAGCGCGGGCGTCGATACGGGATACTGGGCGATCGGCACGTATCTGATCGTCCAGACGATCGACGGCTATGTGATCGTGCCGATGGTGGCCAAGCGCACCGTCGATTTGCCGCCGGCCCTGACGCTGGGCGCGCAAATCCTGGCGAGCGCACTGTTCGGGATATTGGGGCTGGCGCTGGCCGACCCAATGACCGCGATGATCAAGACTGCGCTCGAGCGCCGATCGGAGCGGGAGGAAGAGAAGGCCGAGGCTACCGCCTGACGAGCTGATCGAACAGCGCGAGGTAGCGATCTGCGGAATCCGCACCCGGTTGCTGGACCGGGGCTGGTCGCTGTGCGGTAGGGCCGAGCCAGGCATCCAATGCCGCGACCAGCGCGGCCGCATCGTCCCGCGCGACGATCATGCCGTGATCGGGGCGGTCGATGATTTCCGCCACCGCGGTGCTGGAGTCGGTCGAGACGACGGGCGTTCCGACCGACAGCGCCTCGCGCAGCACCCCGGGCACACCTTCATACTCCGACGTCAGCGCCAGCACGTGCGCGCGCGCCATGACGGGCAGCGGATCGCCGCTGTGACCGAGCAGCAGGACGCGGTCGGCCAGACCGAGCGTGCGGATCTGCGCCTCGATTGCGCCGCGCATCCCCCCTTCGCCGAGGATGACGAGCGGCACAGTCGGGTCCGCCAGCAGCGGCAGCGCGGCGATCAGCCGATCCCAGCGCTTCTGCGGTTCGAGCCGGCCGACGCCGAGAATATAGCGCGGCGGGAGATCGGGCAGCGCGGCGGGGACCGGCACCGCCGGCGGGTTCGGGATGACGCTGGTCCGCCCGACCATGTGCGTCGCGCGCGCGGCCTCGTCCGCCGTGGCCGGGGTCATCGCGACGAGGTGATCGAGAAAGCGCCCGTGACCCGCGAGCCAGAGCTGGTGCGCGGCGTGCATCGCGCGGCTGTGATCGGCGCGGGCGGGCGCGTTGGACATCTTGGCGACGATCGGCGGGCAATGCCGGCCGAGCCGCAGCCGGGTCCATGCGGCGATCCCGGTATAGAAATTGCCGGGGCAGAAGATGATGTCGGGCGCGAGACGCCGCACGACACCGGGAAGCGCAAGCAACCGCGAGGGCGCGACGATCTCAAGCCCGTCGGGGAGTTCGGCCGCCAGGGGCCCGTCGATCGTCTCGATCGCCAGCGTCACGCGACGCCCCGCCGCCAGCCAGCCGCGCGCGAGGCGCAGTTGCGCGCGTTCGACGCCGCCACCGCGCAGATCCTCCGCATAGGTCATGATGTGCCGTGCGGTCGGCGATCCGATCAGGGCTGACATATCGCGGTCATCATAATGCGCGATGGATAAAGCGGAGATCGCGACCGATTGAAACCGACTTTGCGTGCACCTGTGTTGCCGGGCGGCTATTATGTCCGACCGCCAGCGTCGAAACGGCTTTAAGGGCAATGGCTTGAGGAACGACGAGTGAGTTCGCGCATGGCGAAGACAAGCGAGCCCGAGGGCTATGCGGAGATCGCGCGCGTCGGGCTCGAGCCGCTCAAGACGCTGGGCAGCCGCTGGCCCGCGATCATCGGTGCGGTGCTGACGGTGGCGATGATCGTCGGGCTGGGCCGCGAACTGCTCGGCCATGGCCTGGCCGGTCTGTCGCGCTCGGTCCCGCAGGATCCGCGTTTCTATCTGTGCTTCGGGTTGCTCTACATGTCGCCGCCGACCGGCGACTATGTGATCTTTCGCCGGTTGTGGGGCATCCCGCTTGGCGGCCTGGTCGCGCTGATCAAGAAGCGGATCGCGAACGAAGTCGTGTTCGGCTATTCGGGTGACGCGTATTTCTATGCCTGGGCGCGGGCCAAGGCGCGGATGGTGGCATCGCCGTTCGGCGCGGTGAAGGACGTCACGATCCTGTCGGCGATCGCCGGAAACGCGATCACGCTGCTGCTGGTGGCGATCGCGCTGCCGCTCGGCCGGCATCTGCTGACGCACGACCAGTTCCGGACGGTGCTCGGATCGGCGGCAGTGACGCTGGCGATCTCGCTGCCGTTCCTGATCTTCTCGCGCCGCGTGTTCTCACTGCCGCGCGCCAAGCTGTGGTGGGTGTTCGGGATCCACTGCATCCGGCTGTTGTGCGGATCGGTGCTGATCGCGTTCGCATGGCACTTTGCGCTGCCGGGCGTGCCGGTGGGGATGTGGCTGTTCCTCGCTGCCGGGCGGTTGCTCGTGTCGCGGCTGCCGCTGGTGCCGAACAAGGACCTGCTGTTCGCCAACGCTGCGATCCTGCTGATCGGGCAGGATCAGGCGTTGTCGGAGCTGATCGCGTTCACCGCCGCGCTAACGTTGGTGGTGCACGTCGCGCTGATCATCCTGTTCGGCATCCATGCCGCGCTGACGCGGTTGCGCGCATGATCCGCGGGTGTGTTGCGCTGGCCGCGATCGTCGGGCTGGCGGGATCGGTTGGGGCGCAGGTGCTCGGCAGCGATGCGGCCGCGTGCCGGCCCGGCGCCGCCATGGACGGGGGGCCGGCGATCGCGGTCGAGATTACCGGGCTGAAGGACCGCACCGGCGAACTGAAGCTCGAGCTCTATCCCGGCACCGAAGCGGATTTCCTGAAGGGCGACCGCGTGCTGCTCGCGGCGGGCAAGACGTTTCGCCGGGTGGTCGTGCCGACGCCAGCGACAGGGCCGATGACGATGTGCATCAGGGCACCGCGGCCGGGCCGCTATGCGCTGTTGCTGACGCATAATCGCGACGGGAAGAACAAGTTCAGTTTCTGGACCGACGGCGTCGGGTTTGCGAGCAACGTGAAGCTCGGCCGGTCGCGGCCCAAGGTGGAGCAGGCGCTGGTCGAGGTCGGCACGGGGGTGACGACGGTGCGGATCACTGCGCAGTATCTGCGCGGGCTAGGCGGCTTCGGACCGATCGGACCGCACTGATGCGGATCGTCGACGTCAACGAGTTCTACTCGCCGACCGGGGGCGGCGTGCGGACCTATGTCGACCGGAAGATGGGGATCATGGCGGACATGGGCCATGAACTGATCGTCGTCGCGCCGGGCAGGGAAGACCGCGTCGAGGAGCGGCCGGGCGGCGGGCGGATCCTGTATCTGAAATCGCCGGGAATGCCGTTCGATCGCAATTACGGTCTGTTCTGGGACGAGCGCGCGATCCACCGCGTGCTCGACGATCTCGATCCCGACGTGGTCGAGTGCTGCTCGCCGTGGCGGCCGGCGTGGTTCGTCGGCGACTGGCAGGGGCGCGCGGTAAAGTCCTTCTTCATGCACAACGACAATATCGCGGCCTATGCGCAGCGCTGGTTCGCGGGTGTGGCGAGCCACGACCAGATCGAGCGCGGGTTCGGCTGGTACAGCCGGTACATGAGCCGCTTCCTCGAGAAATATGATGTCGTCGTGACCAACGGCCCGGCGCTCGAGAAGCGATTGCGCGCGCGCGGCGTCCGGATCGACGCGGCGATGCCGCTGGGGATCGAGCGCGGGCATTTCTCGCCCGAGCTGCGCGATCCGCGGTTGCGCGCGGCATTGCTGCGGCAATGCGGCTTGCCCGAGGAGGGGATGCTGTTGCTTGGGCTCGGGCGGCATCACGGCGAGAAGCGCTGGCCGCTGGTTGTCGATGCGGTGGCGCGGGCGGGGGCGACCCTGCCGGTCGGGCTGGTGCTGATCGGGACCGGCGCGCAGAGCAAGGCGATCGCGCGGCGGATCGGCGGATCGCCGCATATCCGGATGTTCGCGCCGGTCTATGATCGCGAGCGGCTCGCACGGATCATGGCGAGTTGCGATGCGCTGATCCATGGATCGGAGGCCGAGCCGTTCGGACTGGTCGCGTCAGAGGCGATGGCGTCGGGGTTGCCGCTGATCGTGCCCGATACGGGCGGGTGCGCGGAGGTGGCGGACCGTCATGCCAGCGAGCTGTACGCGGCGCGCGATGCGGAGAGCGCGGCGGCGGCGATCGGCCGTTTGTTCGCGCGCGACCGCATTTTGCTGCAGCGCGCGGCGGCGGTGGCGGCGCGACATGTCCGCAGCGACCGCGAGCATGCGGTCGAGCTCATGGACTATTATGCGGGACTGGTCGCGGCGAAGCAGGGCGTGCGACGTACAGCGTGAAGCGGGTGCCGGGTACCGGTAGCGCTTGGTATCCGCGGCGGATGGCATAGGCGGCGAGCAACGCGTCGATCCGGTCGTCGCCGCTGCTCCACGCGCCTTCGCCGCCGGTCAGGATCGCGCGCGGATCGCCGAGAAGACCGATTCGCGCGTGCGAGACGAGGTGGAGTTGGCGTTCCTGCCGGGCATCGAGCAGCGCCGTACTGCGAAAATAAAAGGGGCCGGGGGCAAAGCGCGGGTCGATCGCCGTGCCGGGGAGGAATTGCGGGGAGAGCGTCGCGACCGGGCCGGTGACGTGCGCGCGGTCCAGCGTCTCCCGCACCGCGGTGGCGGTCCGCAGCGCGTCGCGCATCGGGATGCCGCCGTTCGCCACGGCCTCGACGGTCGGCGCAAGACCGGCGCAGGCAAAGACGACAGCGGCGATCCGCATCGCCTTGCCGGGCGGGTGCGCGTGCCAGACCAGCGCCAGGCGCACGAACAAGGCGGGCAACATCGGGAGCAGATATTGGCGCCATGTCGGCACCGGTGCGAGCGCTGCGATCAGACCGGCGAGGATCAGCAGGTCGAGGATCAGGTGCCAGCGGTGGCGCCTGCCCGTGGTGGCGACGATCGCCAGCAGCGCCGGGCCGAGCGCGAGGAACTTGAGCGTGTCGACGAGCTTCGCCGCGGTCGACAGTTTCCAGGGGCGCGCCTGATACCATTCGGTCGGCGCCTGGCCCGGAAAGCCGAGCACGCCGAACAGGAAGGCTTCGGGGGCCTGGAGGAACAATGCACCTATGAGTGTCGCGAAGGGGAGCGCGCCGAGCAGCGTCCACCAGGGGCGGCGGTCGGCGCGGAACAGAGCCCAGAGGCCGTAGGCGAGCGCGGGCAGCGCATAGGAGATCTTGGCGGCGGCGGCGGCAGCGAGCAGTGCGCCGATCCGCAGCGCGTCACGGCGGCTGGCTTGCTCGCGTGCGGTTCTGACGATGGCGGGGAGCGCGAGCGCGAGGCAGGCGGCGGGGAGCGCGTCGTTGCGCGCGGTGCCGATGCTGAAGAGCAGGATGTCGCAGGTGGCGAACAGCGCGGCGGCGATGGCGGCGGCGCGGGGGCCGGCGCCCCCGATTCGCGCGGCGCGGTGGACCGCGGCGATCGTGGCGAGCCCCAGCAGCGCGTTGGCGATGCGGAGCACCGGCCAGGTCCACGCGCCGGCGAGCAGCGCGAGCGGGGCGAAGAGGTAAGGCTGGAGCGGCGTCTGGAGGTAGGCGAAGTCGCGATAGGGGATGAAGCCGTGCGCGGTCAGCAGCGTGGCGGCGACATATTGGCTCTCGTCGTGATCGACGGGGCGGAGGAGCGCGAGGGCGACGAACAGGATCGCCAGCGCTGCGAGCGCCAGAACCATGTTCACACGCGAAGGCGGGTGCCCAGTCTGGGCACCCGCCTTCGCGTGTGAACATGGTTGGGGAGGGGGGCGCTGCATCACTCAGCCCCACCCCGGCGGAGGCCGGGGCCCAGTTGGGGGACGATCATGGTCAGGGATCTCGCTCCGTTACCACGGCCTTCCCAATTGGGCCCCTGCCTCCGCCGGGGTGGTGGCGAAAGTCGGGGTGGCGGCGTGTGGGGCACGAGTCAGGCTTTTAACGCGGTCAGGAAGTAATCGAGGCTGGTCGAATCGCTCAGCGTGAAGCCGGTCGCCGGCGAGAAGCTCAGCCCCCGCGTGTCCGTCACGCGGAGCCCGGCGTCCTTCAGCAACGCGGTCAGTTCCTCGGGCGTGAGGAACTTGTTCCAGTCGTGCGTGCCCTTGGGGATCGTGCCGGTGCCCTCCGCCAGCGTGATCATCGCGAGCCGCGACAACGGCGTGCGGTTGGGCGTCGACAGGATCAACAACCCGCCGTCCGCCAGCACCCGGGCGAGGCCGCGAACGTAGCCCGCAGGATCGCTGACATGCTCGATCACCTCGAGGCTGGTGACGAGATCAAACTGGCCGACGAGCCCCTCGACGCCGCCCGCACGGTAATCGATCGCCAGACCGCTCTGCGCCGCGTGGATTTCCGCCACCGCGATATTCTCGGGCGCGGCGTCGATCCCCGTCACCGCCGCGCCGAGCCGGGCGAGCGGTTCGCACAGCAACCCCGCGCCGCAGCCGACGTCGAGCGCGGTCTTGCCCGCCAGCGGCGTAAAGGTCGCACCGTCGCCACCCCAATGCGCGTCGACCTGCTCGCGGATATAGCGCAGCCGCGGCGGGTTGAGCTTGTGGAGCGGCGCGGACGAGCCCTTGGGGTCCCACCAGTCCTTTGCCATCGTGCCGAAATGCGCGGCCTCGCGCGGATCGATTGTTGCGCCTTTTACGGTGTCACTTGCCAGTATCATGCGCGCTACCTATCAGGGCCGCCGCTTCGACCCAAAGGGATTTGCGCAGTTCATGGCCCGTATCGTGATGAAATTCGGCGGCACGTCGATGGCCGGGATCGAGCGGATCCGCAACGTCGCCGCGCGCGTGAAGCGCGAAGTCGATGCGGGCAACCAGGTCGCGGTCGTCGTCTCGGCGATGGCGGGCGAGACCGACCGGCTGGTCGGCTTCTGCCGCGAGGCGTCGTCGCTGTACGATGCGAAGGAATATGACGTCGTCGTCTCGGCCGGCGAGCAGATCACGAGCGGGCTGCTCGCGATCGCTTTGCAGGCCGCGGGTTGCAAGGCGCGATCGTGGCTCGGCTGGCAGCTGCCGATCAACACGTCCGACGCGCATGGCTCGGCGCGGATCGGCGAGATCGATACGGCGGCGCTCGACGCGAGCCTTGCCGATGGTGTCGTCGCGGTCATTCCGGGGTTCCAGGGCGTGGCGGACGGCCAGCGTGTCACCACGCTCGGGCGTGGCGGGTCGGATACGTCCGCGGTCGCGATGGCGGCTGCGATGAAGGCCGATCGCTGCGACATCTATACCGATGTCGACGGCGTCTACACGACGGATCCGCGGATCGTCCCTCGCGCGCGCAAACTCGGCAAGGTGACGTATGAGGAGATGCTGGAACTCGCCAGCGTCGGTGCCAAGGTGCTGCAGACCCGGTCTGTCGGCCTGGCGATGAAAGAGAATGTGCGCGTGCGCGTGCTGTCTTCCTTCGAAGACGGCGACACCAATGACGGTCACCGCGGCACGTTGATCGTGGGCGAAGAGGAAATCGACGATATGGAACGCCAGCTCATCACCGGGATCGCGCACGACAAGAACGAGGCGAAGATCACGTTGACGCAGGTCAGCGATCGCCCCGGCTCGGTCGCGGCGATCTTCGCGCCGCTCGCGGACGGCGGGATCAACGTCGACATGATCGTGCAGAACGTCGCGCATTCGACCGGGTCGACCGACGTCACCTTCACCGTGCCCGCCGCGGACCTCGCGCGCTCGCTCGATATCCTCGACAAGGCGAAGGACGCGATCGGCTATGCGACGATCGTCCACGACACGCGCGTCGCCAAGGTTTCGGTGGTCGGCGTCGGCATGCGCAGCCATGCGGGCGTCGCCTCGACGATGTTCACGACGCTCGGCGAACGCGGGATCAACATCCAGGCGATCGCGACGTCGGAGATCAAGGTCAGCGTGCTGATCGAGGAGGATTACACCGAACTGGCGGTGCGCGTGCTGCACACCGCGTACGGTCTCGATGCGGAGGACGCGGCGTAAATCTCTCCCCTCCCGCTTGCGGGAGGGGTCGGGGGAGGGCTAGGCGGGTCGGATGACCGATATGTCCGTGCTTCAGGCCACCCCCTCCCCCGACCCCTCCCGCACGGCGGGAGGGGAGCAGCGGCTCGCACGCCGCATGGCGCGCGGCGCGGAGTTCCTCGGATCGCAGGTCGCCATCCTCGGCGGCGCGATGTCGTGGGTGTCCGAGCGGCATCTCGTCTCGGCCATCTCGAACGCCGGCGGGTTCGGCGTGATCGCGTGCGGCGCGATGACGCCCGCGCTGCTCGATACCGAGATCGCCGCGACCAAGGCGCTGACCGACAAGCCGTTCGGCGTGAACCTGATCACGATGCACCCCGATCTGTTCGAGCTGATCGCGGTGTGCGCCAAGCACAAGGTGGGGCATGTCGTGCTCGCGGGTGGCCTGCCGCCCAAGGGCAGCATCGAGGCGATCAAGGAGACGGGCGCGAAACTGATCGCGTTCTCGCCCGCGCTGGCGCTCGCCAAGAAGCTGATCCGCAGCGGCGTCGACGCGCTGGTGATCGAGGGCATGGAAGCCGGCGGCCATATCGGCCCGGTCTCGACCAGCGTGCTCGCGCAGGAAATGCTGCCCGAGATCGCCGAGCAGGTGCCGGTGTTCGTCGCAGGCGGAATCGGCCGCGGCGAGGCGATCGCGGGCTATCTCGACATGGGCGCGGCGGGTGTCCAGCTCGGCACGCTGTTCGTGTGCGCGACCGAATCGATCGCGCATGCCAATTTCAAGAAGGCGTTCATCCGCGCCTCGGCACGCGATGCGATCGCCAGCGTGCAGATCGATGCGCGGCTTCCGGTGATCCCGGTCCGCGCGCTGAAGAACGCGTCGAGCGAGCTGTTCACCGCCAAGCAGCGCGAGGTTGCCGGGCATCTCGACGAGGGCCGCGTGGAAATGGCCGAGGCGCAGTTGCAGATCGAGCATTACTGGGCGGGCGCGCTGCGCCGCGCGGTGATCGACGGCGATGTCGAGCATGGCTCGGTGATGGCGGGCCAGTCGGTCGGCATGGTCAAGCGCGAGGAGCCGGTCGCCAACATCATCGCCGGGCTGATGGCGCAAGCCTCGGCGGCGCTGGAGGCGCGCGCGGCCTGACAACTCATCCTCCCCCGGCGGGGAGAATCGAGGAATGCGTTCGTTAAGCGGTCACTACCACCCCGGCGAAGGCCGGGGCCAAGTTGGGGCGCGTCGCTGACTGAGGTTGCGAGCCGTTACTGCGACCTTGCCAGCTGGGCCCCGGCCTCCGCCGGGGTAGGGCTGGTTGAGTGGCGCATCTCCGACCCCGCCCGCTCTCCACTCGCCGCAAACCGCGTACGGCTTACGCCTCGTTAACCTTATGCGTGGCAAAGAGTGTCCGGTCGGTGGACGTTACGAGGTGTTGCGATGAGTCGTCGGTTTGCGTTGCTGTCCGTTACCGCGCTTGGCCTGCTGGCCGGTTGCGCCCAGAAGCCTCGGACCGTGGCGGCGGTCGCGCCGCCCGTCATCATGGTGCCCGTGCCCGCGCCGGTGATGCCCAAGGGCGCGTCGCCCACCATCGTCATTCCGGTCGCGCTCGCCGACGGCACCTATCCGACGCCGAATCGCAACCTGACGACCGCCGCCAAGGTCTGGCATCTGCGCGCGGCGCTCAACGTCGCCGCGCTCGCGTGTCGCGGGCCGCAGGAAGTGGTGATCGTCGCCGGCTATAACGCGCTGCTGTCGGCGCAGAAGCCGGTGCTCGCCAAGGCCGAGGCGACCTATGCCAGCGAATATAAGTCGGGCGGCGGCGACTGGCAGGATCGCTACGACGATTCGATGACGCGGCTGTACAACTTCTTCTCGCAATCGCCCGCGCGCGACGATTTCTGCACGGCGGCGAACACGGTTCTCGCGCAGAGCGCAGGCGTTTCGGCCGAGGCGCTGCCCGCCTTCGCCGCGCAGAACCTGCCCGTCCTCGAGCGGCCGTTCACCGATTTCTACCGTGCGGTCGATGCGTGGCGCGGTCGCGCTGTGCCGCGGCCGGTCCAGCCCGTGATGGCCTCGCGCCAATATGCGTCGAACACGCCGGTCCAGACGATCACGCAGGCGCGCCTCCAACCGGTCTCGCAGCCGGTGCCGCCCGCGCAGCCCCGGCTGAAGCTCGACGCCAGCGTCTTCCAGTAAGTCGTCGGAAATCCTCCCCCCGCTTTCCGGGGAGGATAGTATCGCCCCGTATCGCGACCATGTGCAGCAAAGCTTGGCTTCCCTGCAAAGACTGGGTTAACAGCCGCGGGAATGGCTGAGGTTTCAGATCGTCCGGCGGAAGGCCGCTTCGAAGGGCGCGAGCACCGGTTTCCGGTGCGCGTCTATTTCGAGGATACCGATCTGTCGGGCGCGGTCTATCACGCCAATTACCTGCGCTACATGGAGCGTGCGCGCTCGGACATGCTGCGGCTCGGCGGGATCGACCAGCGCGCGGCGTTCGAGGCGGGCGAAGGATCCTATGCGATCGCGAATCTGGCGATCCGCTATGCCGCGCCGGCCCGGCTCGACGACGCGTTGATCGTCGTCTCGCGGATGACGCAGGTGCGTGCAGCCGGTGTCGCCATTCATCAAAGAGTCATGCGCGACGGGCTTGTCTTGGCCGAGGCGGACGTTGTGGCGGCATTGGTCGCCCCCAATGGCCGCCCGCGCCGCCAGCCGCGCGCCTGGATCGATATCTACGAACGCCTTGTCTGGCAGGGGGAAGCATGAATCCGGTGTTGACTATGGATAGCGCGACGCTGTCGCCGATCCACTTGTTCCTCCAGGCCGACTGGGTGGTAAAGGGCGTGATGATCGGGCTGCTGCTCGCCAGCATCTGGACCTGGGCGCTGATCGTCGCGTTCTGGCGGCGGATCGGCAAGACGCGCAAAGGCATGACCCGGTTCGAGCGCGATTTCTGGAAGGCCGAGGATATCGACGTCTTCTACAAGGCCGAGGGCGAGAGCGAGCTGCCGTCCGCGCGCGTGTTCGCGGCGGGCGTGACCGAATGGCGGCGCTCGACCGCGGGCGGCACGATCGACAAGAGCGGCACGCGCGAGCGGCTGGCGACCACGATGGGCGCCGCGGTCGCAGGCGAGATCGACAAGCTGTCGGACCGGCTGAACGTGCTCGCGACGGTCGGCTCGGTCGCGCCGTTCGTCGGGTTGTTCGGCACGGTATGGGGCATCATGCGCAGCTTCACCAGCATCGCCGCGGCGCAGAACACGTCGCTGGCGGTGGTGGCGCCGGGCATCGCGGAGGCGCTGTTCGCGACCGCGATCGGGCTGTTCGCGGCGATCCCCGCGGTGATCGCGTACAACCGGTTCAGCCACGGCATCAACCGGATCGAGGCCAGTCTCAACCGGTTCGCCGACGGCTTCCACACGACGCTGAGCCGCCAGCTGGACGGGTCGCGATGAGCGCCCGTCTTATTCCCCTTCCGCTTGCGGGAGGGGCTAGGGGAGGGGCTTCTGCTTCTTCCTCAGCGCGTGGCAATTGCGGCACTGCCCTCCCCCGACCCCTCCCGCGAGCGGGAGGGGAGTAGGATGGCGATGAACCTTCCTTCGTCGCGCGGGCATGGGCGGCGCGCGCCGATGGCGGATATCAACGTCACGCCGCTGGTCGACGTGATGCTGGTGCTGCTGATCATCTTCATGGTGACCGCGCCGCTGATGACCGCGGGCGTGCCGGTGAACCTGCCCGACGCGCGCGCCAAGGCGCTCGACCAGGAGCAGAAGCCCGTCGAGATCTCGATGGACGAGACCGGCGCGCTGTTCATCGACAAGGACCAGGTGACCGACGACGCGCTGCCGATCCGGCTCGCATCGATCGCCGCCAGCCGCGCGGTCGGTGACGAGCCGCAGGTGCTGCTGCGCGCGGATCGGAAGCTCGATTACGGCCGCGTGATGCGCGTGATGGGTGAACTCAACCGCGCCGGGCTGAACCGGGTCGCGCTGGTGACCGTCGAGGGTAATCAGAACTGATGGCGCTCGGCTGATGGATCGCTCGGAGAAGATCGGCCTGGGCGTCGCGCTGGTGGGGCATGTCGTGCTGTTCGGCCTGTTGTCGGTCGGGTTTCTCGATGCGCCCGAACCGCCGAAGATCCAGCAGCAGCCGATCGACGTGAGTCTCGTCCCCGACGTCGCGCTCGAGGCGACCGCGCCGCAATCGACCGAAGCGCCCGCGCAGTCGATCGCGCCGGACGAGGGGGCGCCCGAGGATGCTGCGCCGCCGGCGCCGCAGGAGGCCGAGCCCGAGCCGAAACCCGATCCTGTGCCACCTGCGCCGCAGCCGAAGCCCGCGCCACCCAAGCCTGCACCCAAGCCGCAGCCGGCCCCGGAACCCGCGCCGAAACCGCAGCCCAAACCCAAGCCTGCGCCACCGAAGCCCGCTGCGAAGCCGGCGCCGGTCGCCAAGCCTGTCGTGAAGCCGCAGCCCAAGCCTACGAAAGCGCCGCCCACCAAGTCCGCGCCTGCAAAGGCTGCACCGGCGAAGGCTGCGCCGACCAAGTCCGCGGCCAAGCCGAGTGCCGCGCCGGCCAAGACGTCCGCCACGTCGGGCAAGACGGCGTCCGCATCGTCGGCCAAGCCCGCCAAGCCGTCCGCGACCAAGGGCAGCGGCTCGACCGCGGAGGCCAAGACGTCGCGGCCGCGCGGCTCGCGGCTCGGCGACAATTTCCTGAAGGGGCTGTCCGCCGATCCGTCGCCGAGCAAGTCGGAGGCGCCCAAGGCCGCCAAGCTCGGCGCGCAGGCGGCGGCCAATATCGGCTCGGCGATCCTGCGCCAGGTGCAGCCGTGCGCCAACCGCCAGGTCACGCCGGGGCCGGGCGCCGAGCGGATCCGCGTCACGATCAACCTGAAGCTCAACCGCGACGGCACGCTCAAGTCGCGGCCGACGATCAGCGGCCATGCCGGCGTCGACGACGACAACCGACGCTATGTCGACCGCGTCGACGATCTGGCGATCGCGACCTTTGTCGGGTGCTCGCCGCTGCGCGGTTTGCCCGACGACCTGTATGACGTGCAGAATGGCTGGAGCAATTTCAGCCTGCGCTACAAACTTCCCGGCTGAGGATGTCCGTTATGACTCGATTCGATCTGGGTTTTCGCCCTTCACGCACGGCGCTTCCCGTTGAGAAACCCCACCCCGGCGAAGGCCGGGGCCCAAACGGGAAGGCCGATGTAATGATGCGCAACGCGCCCTCAGCGGCGTCCCCCAATTGGGCCCCGGCCTTCGCCGGGGTGGGGGCTGTATTGGGCAGACGTAAGGCTCGATCGATCCTCGCCTCGGTCGGCTTGCTCGCGTTCGTGTCCGGCAGCGCCGCCTCCGCACAGGACGCACCCGCGCCGGCACCCCAGCAAGCCCCCGCTGACCCAGCCGCACCAGCCCCAGCCGGCGACCAGTCCGGCGGCCTCGTGGTCGACGTCACCGGCGGCATCTCCGCGCCGATGCCGATCGCGATTCCCGTGATGCCGACCGCCGCGGTCGTCTCGACGCCGGCGGGATCGACCGACGTGCTCGGCCGACAGCTCGCCGATATCGTCACCAACGATCTGCGCAATTCTGGCCTGTTCACACCGTTGTCGCCCGGCCAGCTGCGCCCGATCACCTTCCCCGAAGTGACCGCGCCGGGGTTCGACTATTGGGGCAGCACGGGTGCGCAGGCGCTGGTGCAGGGCTTCATCCGCGCGAACGGCGACGGCAATCTGACGGTCGGCTGCTATCTGTACGACGTGTCGTCCAAGGCGGAGCTGACGCGCACCGGGTTCGTCGTGCCGCCGTCGGACTGGCGGCGCGCAGGCCATAAATGCGCCGACATGGTCTATACCCGCCTCACGGGCGAGGGCGCGTATTTCGACAGCCGCGTCGTCTATGTGTCCGAGACGGGCCCCAAGGGACGCCGGATCAAGCGGCTCGCGATCATGGATCAGGACGGCGCCAACCACCGCTTCCTGACCAACGGCCAGTCGATCGTGCTGACGCCGCGGTTCGCGCCGAACCAGCAGTCGATCGTCTATATGAGCTATCTCAACAATCGCCCGGCGATCTATGTCTACGATATCGGCTCGGGCAAGCAGCGGCTGGTCGTCGCGAACGCCAACCTCACCTTCGCGCCGCGCTTCTCGCCCGACGGCCGCAACATCCTGTTCTCGATGGCGCAGGGCGGCAACACCGACGTGTACCGCGTGTCGTCGCAAGGGGGCACGCCGCAGCGGCTGACGAATTCGCCGGGGATCGATACCGGGGGCAGCTATTCGCCCGACGGCTCGAAAATCGTGTTCGAGAGCGATCGCTCGGGCGGGCAGCAGATCTACGTGATGAACGCCGACGGGTCGAACCAGCAGCGGATCAGCTTTGGCGGCGGGCGTTACGCAACGCCGGTGTGGAGCCCGCGCGGCGACCTCATCGCCTTCACCAAGCTCGGCGGCGGGTTCCGGATCGGGATCATGAGCCCCAGCGGCGGCGGCGAGAAGCTGCTGACCAACGACTGGCAGGACGAGGGGCCGAGCTGGTCTCCGAACGGGCGCGTGATCAACTTCTATCGCTCGGGGCGCGGCAGCGGCGGCAAGGCGGATCTCTGGTCGGTCGACCTGACGGGCGTCAACGAGCGCAAGATCCCGACGCCGCTCGACGGCTCGGATCCGGCTTGGGGCCCGCTGCGGCCCTAAACCTGCTATGGGGGCATAACGGGGAAACGTGATTTTCTACGGGAGACTATCTATGTCGAAGCTTTCCAACATCTTGCTCGCGTGCACCGCGCTGATCGCCGTGTCCGGCTGTGCCAAGAAGCGCCCCGCGGTGCTGCCGCCCGCACCGGTCGACAATAGCGGCTCGGTCGATCCCAATGCGGGGATGAACAATGGCAATGTCGGCGGTGCGATCGTGCCGGGGTCGGATGCCGACTTCCAGCGCTCGGTCAGCTCGAACACGGTGAACTTCGCGCTCGACATGTACGACATCGATCCGACCGCGCGCGCGATCCTCGACAGCCAGGCGCAGTGGCTGGCCAAGTTCCCGAACCAGCGCATCACGATCGAAGGCCATGCCGACGAACGCGGCACGCGCGAATACAACCTCGCGCTCGGCGATCGTCGTGCGAACGCGACGAAGAACTATCTCGCGGCGCGCGGCGTGTCGTCGTCGCGGATGACGACGATCAGCTACGGCAAGGAACGCCCGGTGGCGATGGGCTCGGACGACCAGAGCTGGGCGGCGAACCGTCGCGCGGTTACGGTGGTGTTGAACTGACGTTGCGTGTCCCTCTCCCCTCCGGGGAGAGGGAAGGAGGCGCCGAAGGCGACGGGAGGGTGAGGGGAGTTGGGACTCGCGCCCCGAGCCTCACGCCCCTCACCCTCCCACGTGCAAGTGCACGCGGGCCCCTCCCTCTCCCCGGCGGGGAGAGGGGTTTAGCCGAGCGCCTTGTCGAGCAGTTTCGCTAGGCGGATCCCCCCGCGGCGGATCTCCTCGCGCGAGACGGGCACCATCTTCGCGATCGTCGCGTCATCCATTTCTACGCGCGCCGGCACCGTACCGCACGCGTCCCCGCCGAGCGCCGCCGCATAGGCGGTATGCGAGGCCGCCCAGCTCTCCCGGCTCCAGTCGACCACCGTCCCCGCGCCGATCTTCGCGCGCTCGGCCGCCGGATAGCGCCGCACCAGCGACGGCGGCGTCGAGATCGCGCGCTCGGCCAGCGGGCCGTCCCAGACCGAATGCAGGTTGAACCGCGCCGGGCCATAGATGCCGTAGTCCGCCTTCACGTCGTTCCCGCCCTTGTCGTGGCGGTCGCCCGCGTGGAGCGGCTGGTGGAGATCGCCGACGAAGTGGATCAGGAACGCGAGCGCCTGGACGCGGTCCTTCGGCGCAGTGGCGCGATCGTGCAGCAGCGTCACGTCGCGGTCGATCTGCGCCGAGACGCAGTCGCCGTCCTTGCACGCGGGCGTGAGGTCGAACGGCGCACAGACGTCGGCGTTCTGGTAGTGCCAGCTATAGGCGAACCCGAAGCGCGACTTGCCGTCGGCGGTCTTGAGCGGCTTGATGCAGTCCGCCCAGACGCTCGCCTGCTCGATCGTGCCCGCGGGGCATTCGGGCGTGTCGAGCAACGCCTGTTGCGCGAGCAGCCGGCGGATCGCGGCCTTGGTCTTCGGCGTGACGTTGGCATAGGCGATCTGCGCGACGGTCTGGTGGCCGTACTCCCAGAACGCGGTGGCGGGGGAGGCGAGGCCGATAACGGCCAGCGCGGACGATGCCGCGGCGAGGATAAAGCGCTTCATGCCGGCTCGTTAGCGTAGATCGCGACGATCCGGCTACCCGCGGACGATGCCGTGCCGCGATACATGCCGACGGTGTTGAAGCCCCATGCCATGGCGCCGTCCGGCCCCGCGACGATCACCCCGCCGGTGCCGCCGAGCGCCTTCACTTCGGCCAGCACGGCGTCGGCGGCGACCTGCAGTGATTCGCCCGACAGGCGGACGCGTGCGGCGATCTCATGCCCGACGCCGATGCGGAGGAAGAACTCGCCCGAGCCGGTGCACGATACTGCGCAGGCGCGATCGTCGGCGAAGGTGCCCGCGCCAATGACGGGCGAATCGCCGATCCGGCCCCAGCGCTTGCCGGTGACGCCGCCGGTCGAGGTGGCGGCGGCGACATGGCCGTGCGCGTCGCATGCGACCGCGCCGACGGTGCCGTATTTCATGTCGACGTCGAACCCGCCGCCATCGGACTGGAACTCGGCAAACTGGCGGCGGCGTTCGTCGGTGGCGAACCAGTCGGCGTCTGCCTGGGGCAAGTCACGATCACGCGAAAACACATCCGCGCCCTTGCCGGCGAGGAAGACGTGGCGGCCGTCGTCGAGGATCGCACGGGCGAGGCCAACCGGATTGCGCGTGGCGGTCGCCGCCGCGACGGCCCCGGCGGCACGCGTGCGCCCGTCCATGATCGCGGCGTCGAGCTCGAGCGTGCCGTCATGCGTGAACACCGCGCCGCGCCCCGAGTTGAAGTGCGGATCGTCCTCCAGCACGCGGACCGCGGCCTCGACCGCGTCGAGCGCGCTGCCGCCGTCCGCCAGCACCGCCGACCCCGCGTCGAGCGCGTTCGACAGGCCCGCGCGCGCGCCCGCATCCTGGTCGGGTGAGACCATCTCGCTGTCGAGTTTGCCGGCGCCGCCGTGAATGACGAGAGTCCAGGTCATGCTGAGTCTTTCGAGGGGAGGGCGCGCAGGCCGATGAGCGGACGGAGCGGCGCGATGCCGCGGCCGATCCGGTAGAAGGCAATGCAGCCGACGATCGTCGCGGCGAGCAGGCAGGCGAACTCCGCCCAGCCGGGCAATCCGGCGGGGAGCAGCGCGTACATGACGAGCACGATGATCGTCTGGTGGATCAGGTAGAACGGGAATACCGCCTCGGTCAGCACCGGGCGCCAGCGATGGTCGCGGTTCCAGTGGCGTTCGGCGATCCCGATCAGCGCGATGATCGCGCCCCATTGCTCGAGCGCGTGCGCGATGCCGTAGGGCGTGTAGACCCAGCGCGGCGTGACGACATCCGCCGGCCAGCGGAGCTCGACGCCGATGACGCAGAGATAGCCGATCACCGCGGCGATCGCGCCCGTCTTCCACCAGCGCCCGATCGCCGCCATCGCTGGCTCGGACCGCGCGAGGCCGAACCCGAACAGGAAGGCGGGGAAATAGGTGACATGCGCGATCCAGTCGCCCCACAGCGCCTGCGTCTCGCCGACCATGCGCAACCACCAGGCATGGACGAACACGAGCCAGGCGATCGGCACGACGAGCACCGCCCAGCCGCCGAAGATCCGGTCGAACGCGCGTTGCAGCGCATCGCCCCGCACGACCAGCACTGCGACCGTCAGCAGCGTCGTGTAGACCCAGAGATAGACGACGAACCACAGATGGTTCCAGGTCGGCAGCGACAGCCCGGCGAGCTTGCCGAAGCGGAAATAGTCGTGGGCCCAGAACGTCCAGTAACTGCCGGCATAGCCATGCTTGGTGACGAGCTCGACCCAGGGTTGCGGCGGCACGATCACCGCGATGCCGAACAGCAAGGGCACGAGCAGCCGGTAGCAGCGATTGGCGAAGAACGCGCCCGCGCCACGCGACCGGTTCAGCAACGCGCGGCTGGCATAGCCCGAGACGACGAACAGCAGCATAAGCCGCCAGGCGTTGCTCGCCAGCATCGGCAGCCGCACCCAGTCCTCGACATGGAGCGACTTCACATGGAAGTTCCACGGCACGAAGACCATGCCGATATGGTAGAGGATCAACAGCGCGAACGCGCCGATCCGCAGCCAGTCCATGCCGTAGTGCCGGGTCATCGCAGCGCCCTAGGGGGCGGGGGACAGTGTCGCAAGCGTGGGGACGGGTGAGGGGGTCTTTCTCCAATCCTCCCCTGCCAGGGGGAGGTGGCACCGAAGGTGACGGAGGGGGAGGACACGGAACATCCGTCATCGCTTACCTCCCCCTCCGTCTGGCAAGTGCCAGCCACCTCCCCCTGGCGGGGGAGGATCGTTTACGGGATTCGGCCGCTCACCCCTTCATGCGCGGCATGCCCATGAAGTCGCGCTTGCCGAGCGGTACGCCCTGCGCGCGCAGGATCGCGTACGCCGTCGTGGCGTGGAAATAGAAATTGGGCTGCGAGAACGACAGCAGGAAGTTCGCGCCGGTGAACGGCATCACGAAGGTGCCGAATTCGAACTTCGTGTCGTTCTCCGCGAGCACGTCGAACGTCTCGCGGTCGATCGCCTCCAGCGTCGTGATCGCACCGCGCAGGAGCGTGTGGAGCCCGGCGAAATCGGTCGGCCAGGGGGACGTATCGGGCGAGAAGGTCCCGCAGCGGACGCCCTCGATCCCGCCGACCGAGTGGACCGCGCACGATTTCACCTGATAGCCGAACGGCAGCATGTCGTCGGCAAGCTTGGCGTTGATCAGCGCGTCGGGGGCGATGCCGCGCTCGGCGGCGAACGCCTCGGCCTTGTCGAGCAGCGCGTCGACCGCGCGAAGGATCTGCAGGTTCGACGGGATCGTCGCATCGTAGAGGGACAGTGTCATCGACGGAACTCCTGGCAGGACAAGGGTGGGCGTGCGCAACTTATGGCTTACGTTCGCGATCGCCGCCAGCGATGTTCCGTTCCGCGGCGCGGGACGCTATATACCGATGCGAACCCACGAGGAATCTTCATGTCCCTTCGTCCCTGGCGCGATATCACCCGCCGCACGAGCCGCCAGATCATGGTCGGCAACGTCCCCGTCGGCGGCGACGCGCCCGTCACCGTGCAGACGATGACCAACACGCCGACCGACGACGTCAAGGCGACCGTCGACCAGATCCGCCGCTGCGAAGAGGCGGGCGTCGACATCATCCGCGTCAGCTGCCCCGACGTCGAATCGACCACCGCGCTGAAGCAGATCGTCCGCGCGAGCCGCGTGCCGATCGTCGCGGACATCCATTTCCACTACAAGCGCGCGCTGGAAGCGGCGGACGCGGGCGCGGCGTGCCTGCGGATCAACCCGGGCAACATCGGCTCGGCAAGCCGCGTGAAGGAAGTCGTCGACGCGGCCAAGTCGAATGGCTGCGCGATCCGCATCGGCGTCAACGGCGGCAGCCTCGAGCGCCATCTGCTCGAGAAATATGGCGAGCCGTGCCCCGATGCGCTCGTCGAGTCGGCTATGGATCACATCAAGCTGCTCCAGGACCATGATTTTCACGAGTTCAAGGTCGCGGTGAAGGCGTCCGACCTGTTTCTCGCAGTGGCGGCGTATCAGCAGCTTGCCGAACAGGTCGATTGCCCGCTGCATCTCGGCATCACCGAGGCGGGCGGGTTCGTCGGCGGCACGGTGAAGTCGGCGATCGGGATGGGCAGCCTGCTCTGGTACGGCATCGGCGACACGATCCGCGTCTCGCTCTCCGCCGAGCCCGAGGAGGAAGTGCGCGTCGGGTTCGAGATCCTCAAGGCGCTCGGCATCCGCAACCGCGGCGTCCGCGTCGTCTCGTGCCCAAGCTGCGCGCGGCAGGGCTTCGACGTGATCCGCACCGTCCAGGCGCTCGAGGAGCGGTTGCAGCATATCCGCACGCCGATGTCGCTGTCGGTGCTCGGCTGCGTCGTCAACGGTCCGGGCGAAGCGCGCGAGACCGATATCGGCATCACCGGCGGCGGCAACGGCAAGCACATGGTGTATCTGTCGGGCGTCACCGACCACCATGTCCAGGACGCCGACATGGTCGATCACATCGTCAAGCTGGTCGAGGCCAAGGCGGCGGAGATCGAGGCGGCGGACGAGGCGATGGCAGCATTGGTGCCGGTGGCGGCGGAATAGGCGGCGTGGTAGGGTGCCCCCTCGCTGGAGGTGATCATGACCTATCACGCTAAAGTCGTCAGTGGGCAGATCGTCCTGCCCCTCGAACTGCGCCGCGACGCGGGGATCGAAGATGGCGATTCGCTGGTTATCGAGATTAATCCGGATGGCGGACTGTCGATGAAGACCTACGCGCAGGTCGTACGCGAGGTGCAGTCCGAGTTCAGATCGATGGCAAAGCCAGCCGATCGTAATCTGGTCGATGAACTGTTGGCGGAACGTCGCGCCGCAGCGGCCCGCGAGAACACCGAGATCGAGGACTGGCGGACGCGGCACACCGCGTGACCGTCGTTTTCGACGCGTCGACTATATTGGCGATCCTGAAGAACGAGACCGGCGCGGACGTCGTGATCGAGCATGCGCGAGGCGCGATGCTGTCCAGCGTCAATCTGGTCGAGGTCCGCAGCAAGCTGTTCGAGATTGTGTCGGACGTCGATGCGGTGATCGCGAACCTCGACCGACTCGAGATCGTCATCATGCCCTTCACCGCGAGCCAGGCCAAGATCGCGGCAGACCTTTGGCCTGTCGTCAAAGGCAAGAACGTGTCGATCGCCGACCGGGTCTGCCTGGCGCTGGCAATAGATCAGGCGGCGACCTTATGGACCGGTGACACGGATTGGGTGACGCTCGGGCTTGATCTGGATATCCGCCTTTTCCGATGACCTCTCGCACTGTTTCCCCCGCCTTGGCCTTCGCCGTGGCCGCGCTCGGCATCGGGCTGTTCTCGATGATGGACGCGGTGATGAAGTCGCTCGTGCTCGCGATCGGGGTCTATAATGCGCTGCTGTGGCGGCAGATGGTGAGCGTCGGGCTGGGGGCGGTGGCTTGGAGGCTGGGGAAGAGCGGGCGGCCGTCGGCGCGGGCGCTAAAGCTGCACTGCGCGCGCGGGCTGGTGACGACGGCGATGGCGGTGCTGTTCTTCTGGGGGCTCGCGCGCGTGCCGATGGCGCAAGCGATATCGTTGACCTACATCGCGCCGATCCTCGCGCTGCTGCTCGCGGCGGTGACGCTGGGCGAGCGGGTCGGGTGGAAGACGGTCGTCGCGTCGATCGTCGCGCTGGGCGGCGTAGTGGTCGTGATGATCGGGCAGGGACGCGAGGTGCCCGGGCCCGAGACGTTGCTCGGCACGCTCTCGATCCTCGGCTCGGCGGTGCTGTATGCGGTGAACCTGGTGATCGCGCGGTTGCAGAGCCAGGCGGCACGGCCGGGCGAAATCGCGTTCTTCCAAGCGCTCGTCATCGCCGCGACGCTCGCGCTGGCGGCATCATGGCTCGCGGTGGTGCCCGAGGCTGCGTCATGGCCCAAGCTGGTGCTCGCCGCGGGGCTGGCGACCGCGTCGTTGTGGCTGCTCGGCTGGGCCTATGCGCACGGTGACACGGGGTTTCTGGCGACCACCGAATACACCTCGTTCGTCTATGCCGCGGGCCTGGGTTTCCTGGTGTTCGGCGAGCGGGTATCGGCCTTTACGCTGGCGGGCGCGGCGGTCATCGTCGTCGCGTGCCTGTACGCGGCGCGGCGGCGTGACATCGCGCAAACATCGATCGAGGCTACCGTATGACGCTTATCCGTTCCGCCACCCGCGCCGATGTCGGCACGATCCTGCGTTTCGTGCGCGAACTCGCCGCGTTCGAGCGCGAGCCGGATGCGGTCGAGGCGACCGAGCCGATGCTGGCGGAGGCGCTGTTCGGCGAGCGGCCGGCGGCGGAGGCGCTGATCGCGGAGAGCGCGGACGGCCCGCTCGGGTTCGCGTTGTTCTTCCACAATTTCTCGACCTGGACGGGCAAGCGCGGGCTGTATCTCGAGGATCTGTACGTGACGCCCGATGCGCGCGGGCAGGGGGTCGGGGGTGCGCTACTGGCGCATCTTGCCGGCATCGCGCTCGATCGCGGCTGCGCGCGGTTCGAATGGTCGGTGCTCGACTGGAATGCCGACGCCATCGCCTTTTATCGCAAGGTCGGCGCGGTCGGGATGGAGGACTGGACGATCCAGCGGATGTCCGGGGAGGCTCTGGTACGGCTGGCGGGGCGGTAGGTGCGGGCACGCGACGTCACCGTGCCCTCACCCTTCCCACGGCAAGTGCCGCGGGCTGCTTCCCTCTCCCCTTCAGGGAGAGGGAGACAGGCGATCAGCGCCCTGCGGTTTCGTCCGCGTCCATCGGCTCTTCGCCCTTGGCCTTTTCCGCTTCGTAGCGCTCGATCGCCTCGATCGTGACGCGCTTGGCCTCGTCGGCGTCGCCCCACTTGCCGACCCGGACCCACTTCTTCTTCTCGAGGTCCTTATAGTGAGTGAAGAAATGCTCGATCTGCTCGAACACGATCTCGGGCATGTCGGCACGCTCGCCGATATTGGCGTAATAGGGGAACACCGAATCGACGGGGACGCAGACGAGCTTTTCGTCGCCGCCGGCCTCGTCCTCGAGGTTGAGCACCGCGATCGGGCGCGCGCGGACGACGCAGCCCGGGATGAACGGCGAGCGCGCGATCACGAGCGCGTCGAGCGGATCGCCATCGGGGCTCAGCGTGTGCGGCACGAAGCCATAGTTCGCGGGATAGCGCATCGGCGTGTGCAGGATGCGGTCGACGAACAGCGCGCCCGAAGCCTTGTCGAACTCGTACTTCACGGGCTCGCCGCCGGTCGGCACTTCGATGATGACGTTCAGGTCTTCGGGCGGGTTCTTGCCGGTCGGGATGAGATCGATACGCATGGCGGTCCTTTCGATATGACGATGCCGGCGCTCCACGATGTGGGGAGCGACCGGCACCGGTAAACTTGTTGCTGGTCAGCGCGGCATCAGCAGCCTGTCCAGCCCGCCGTCACCATTACCCACCTTCTGCAGGCGCGGATA
This sequence comes from Sphingomonas aurantiaca, assembly GCF_003050705.1. Lineage (GTDB taxonomy): Bacteria > Pseudomonadota > Alphaproteobacteria > Sphingomonadales > Sphingomonadaceae > Sphingomonas > Sphingomonas aurantiaca. The sequence goes on from NZ_QAOG01000001.1 coordinate 507,315, forward strand.
GCGCGGGCCGTCATGGTAATCGAGCGTGATATCGCGAAAACGGTCGTTGTTCTTCACAGTAAGCCGGATCGGCTCCCTGGTGCCCTTGGCCGCCAGGATCGCCGCCTTGATGCGGTCGGACGAATAGGCCTCGGCGTTGACCGCCTCGATCTCGGTACCGACGTCGAGGCCGGCCTTGAACGCGGGGCTGTCCCAGATCGACGACGTCACGACACCGTCCTTGTTGATCACCATGCCCAGCGAATAGCTGACATCGGTGCCGCGCGTCTTTTCCGCCTGCTTGAGATACGGGCTCTGCTCGGGGCCGTAGACCAGCTTGTAGCCGTTCATCGCAAAGCCGTTGATCGGCGCGGGCTTGCCCGTCTCGGTCAGGCGCGTGTTGAGGAACGTCGCCCAGTCATACGGCACGATGCCGTCGAGCGTCTTGGCGACGTCGGCGAAGGTGTAGGTGAGCTCGCCATAATCGCCGTCGCGAACGCCGAAGAAGGCTCGCGCGAAATCGTCGATCGACTTGGTCCCGCCCGACTTCTGGCGGAGCATCGCGTCGACCTCCATCCAGACCATCAGCCCCTCGTTGTAGTAATCCTCCGAGCGCTGCCAGCTAGTCCAGCCCTTGGGCTTGCGCGCCGAGATCACCGGATCGTTGGTCGTGTCGATCAGCGGGCGCCATTCGCGACCCTTCGCGCTGTCATAGATGCCGAGGATCGAGGCATAGCCGTCGAGCGTGTCCTGCTTGCTGACCAGCCCCGAGCGCGCCTGGAGGACATAGCCCCAGAACTGCGTCTGCCCCTCATACACCCACAAGAGCGAATCGCGCATCGGCGTGCGGAAATCGGGGGTCCACAGGTCCGCGCCGCGGCGGAACTTGCCGTCCCAGCTATGAGTGTATTCGTGCGGCAGCAGGTTGCGCGCGGCCGACGTCGTATCCCAGTCGGTGAAATAGCCGGGGCGGACGCCGTTCTCCGAGCTGCGATGATGCTCGAGGCCGATGCCGCCGAGCTGATCGGTGATCGACAGCAGGAACTCGTAGCGATCATAATGCTGCGCGCCGAACGTCTTGACCGCCTGATCGACGAGCCGCTTGTGCGCGTCGATCTGCTCGGGCTTGGCGGCGAGCTGGTCGGGGCTGTCGGCGAAGACGTTGAGATCGACGCGGGGGCTGAGCGGCCAGACCTTGCCATATTTGCCCGCGAGCGTCGGCGAATCGACCAGGATCTCATAGTTGGTCGTGTCGTAGCTGTAGGTCGAGCCCGATACCTTGGCGGGCACCGCGCCCGCGGCGGTCCAGCCCGCCGGATAGGTCGCGGTCATCTTGATCGGGATCTGGCGCGTGTAATAGCCGGCCGGATACAGGCTGACGAGGTTCGGTTCGAGGCTGACCATCGTCGGCGTCATCACGATGCGGCCCTGGTCGCCCTTGGTCGCGGAGATGAACTGGAATTCGGCGACCAGCGTCCTGGCGCCCGCGGGGACATCGATGTGGAACGCGAAGACGTCGACCGGATCGCGCGTCCAGGGGAGGATCTTGCCGTTCGCGCGGATCACGAGGCCGGCGAGCTTCTCGATCTCGCCGCGGGGGCTGTGCGCGCCGGGGAGCCATTTCGGATAGAGCAACGCCATCGGCCCGGACTTGGCGACCGGGATCGTCTCCTTCACGCGGAAGATGCCGCGCTCGGTATCGGTCGCATCGACGTCGAGCAGCAGCGTGCCGGGATAGGGGGTGTCGACCGCGTCGGGGATCGTGTCGACGAACGGGATCGGCTGCGGTGCGGTATTGCCGGCGGGGACCTGCGCCACCGCAGGAAGTGCAGACGCGAGCAGGGATGCGACGAGAAGCTTGCGGATCAAGGAAGGGCCTTCCGGCTGAGAGACGATGTCACAAGGTGTAATCGTCAGAAAGGCCAGCCGTCCAGTCCTTTACCGGGGTCGTGCGGCTAGGCCCGACCCGCGGTCTTCACGGTCCTGCATTTCAGTGCGCCTTGGGCTTTTTCACCGCATGCAGGCCCAGCGCGATCGCGCCGCCGAGAATCAGCCCGACGATGCCGGAGAAGAACGCGTTCAACGCCCAGTTCACGGCGCCCTGCGCGAACGGCACCGCGTGCGAAGCGGCCTGCGCGGTATCGTGGATCCAGTGCGGAATCGTCGTGAAGCCGAACTCCTCGATTCCGTGCACAATGATCTGCCCGCCGACCCAGACCATCGCGGCGGTGCCGATCACCGACAGCGCGGACATGACGAGCGGCATGCCCTTCACGAGACCACGCCCGAGCGCCTGCACCGGCGCGCTGCTGCGCTGTGCGAGGTGGAGCCCGATATCATCCATCTTTACGATCAGCGCGACCACGCCATACACCGCGATCGTGATGACGATGCCGACGAGCGCGAGCACGATCGCCTGCTCCCAGATCGGCTTGGTCGCGACGTCCGACAGCGCGATCACCATGATCTCGGCCGACAGGATGAAATCGGTGCGGATCGCGCCCGAGACCTTCTGGTCCTCCAGCGCCTTTGCGTCGGTCGGGACGTCAACCTCTTCCTCGGCATGACCGCCACCGACGGCCTCTAGGATCTTCTCGGCGCCCTCGAAGCAGAGGTAGGTGCCGCCGAGCATCAGCAACGGCGTCAGCAACCACGGCGCGAACGCGCTCAGCGCAAGTGCCGCGGGGAGGATGAAGACCAGCTTGTTGCGGAACGAGCCCAGCGCGATCTTCCAGATCATCGGCAGTTCGCGCTTGGGTTCGAAACCGACCATGTAGCGCGGGGTCACCGCCGCATCGTCGACCACCACGCCGATCGCCTTGCTGCCCGCCTTGCCGGTGGCCGCTGCGACATCGTCGAGGCTCGCGGCGGCGAGCTTCGTGATCCCGGCAATGTCGTCGAGCAGTGCGACCAGTCCTGTGGGCATCGAGGGTGTCCTTAGCGTGGGGTTGCGCGCTCGGTAACGTGACAGGATTGTCATGCAACGGCTTTCGCACTTGCGGTAGTGCATGGCACGCGGAATGGTTGCAGCCGACGCGACCCAAGCGACAGGACGGATCATGACCCCACCCTTTATGAACGGCGACTTCATCACGAACCTGCCCAAGGCCGAACTCCACCTTCATATCGAGGGCAGCCTCGAGCCCGAACTGATGTTCGCGCTGGCCGAGCGCAACAAGGTGGCGATCCCGTTCAAGAGCGTCGAGGATGTCCGCGCGGCGTACAGCTTCACCAATCTTCAGACTTTTCTCGACATCTATTATGCCGGCGCCGCGGTGCTGCAGACCGAGGAGGATTTCCGCGATCTCGCGGTCGCCTATTTCGACCGGGTCGCAGAGGATGGTGTCGTCCATGCCGAGATCTTCTTCGATCCGCAGACTCACACGCATCGCGGCATTCCGTTCGACGTGGTCGCGCGCGGGCTGTTCGCAGGCATCGACGAGGCGCAGGCCAAGCACGGCATGAGCGTCGGGCTGATCATGAGCTTCCTGCGGCATCTCGATGAGGAGGATGCATTCAAGACGTTCGCGCAGGCCGAGCCGTGGCTCGACCAGTTCATCGGCGTCGGGCTCGATTCGTCCGAGGTCGGGCATCCGCCGTCGAAGTTCGCCCGCGTGTTCGCGGCGGCTGGCGATGCCGGGCTGATGCTGTGCGCGCATGCCGGCGAGGAGGGGCCGCCCGCCTATATCCACGAGGCGCTCGACATCCTGCAGGTGGACCGGATCGACCATGGCAATCGCGCGCTGGAGGATCCGACGCTGGTCGCCCGGCTGGCGCGCGACGCGATGACTTTGACGGTGTGCCCGTTGTCCAACGTCGCGCTGCGCAACGTCGACCGGCTGGAGAACCATCCGATCGACCGGATGCTCGATCTCGGCCTGCGCGCGACGATCCATTCGGACGATCCGGCCTATTTCGGCGGCTATATCGGCGAGAATTTCCGGCAGACCGCGCGCGCCCGCAATCTCTCGCGCGACCAGGTCGTCATGCTTGCGCGGAACAGTTTTCTCGGCAGCTTTCTCGACGACGATTCGCTCAGCGGCCATCTCGCGACATTGGATGCGTACGTCAAAGCGCACGCATGATCGCCCGCTTCCTGGCGGTCTTCGAGCCGTTCATCCTGATGCTGCTCGGTACCGTGGTGCTGGCGAGCCTGGTGCCTGCGCGCGGCGAGATGGCGATGATCGTCGGCTATGCGGCGGATGTCGGCATCGTCCTGCTGTTCTTCCTGCACGGCGCCAAATTGTCGCGCGATGCGATCCTGTCGGGCTTGCGCAACTGGAAGCTGCATCTGGCGGTGCTGGCGGTGACGTTCGTCGCGTTTCCGCTGTTCGGGCTCGGGCTCTCCGCGCTGCCGTTCGTCACCGGGCCGCTCGCGGCGGGGCTGTTGTTCCTGACCCTGCTGCCGTCGACCGTGCAGTCGTCGATCGCGTTCACTGCGATCGCGCGCGGCAACGTCGCGGCGGCGGTGTGCAGCGCGTCCTTCTCCAACCTGCTCGGCATCCTGGTCACGCCTGCGCTGGTCGCGTTGCTGATGCGCACCGCTGGCAGCGCCGGGATCTCGGTCGAGGGCGTCGAGAAAATCGTCGTGCAACTGCTCGTACCGTTCGTCGCCGGGCACCTGCTGCGGCCGTGGATCGGCGCTTGGGTCACGCGGCGCAAGGCGATGCTCACCATCGTCGATCGCGGATCGATCCTGCTGGTGGTCTACAGCGCGTTCGGTGCCGCGGTGGTCGAGGGGCTGTGGAGCAGATTGTCGCTCGGCGACCTGATCCTGATCGGGCTACTGTGCGTCGCGCTGCTCGCCTTCGTGCTGGCGCTGACCTTCGCGGTGGCCCGCCTGATGAAGCTGCCGCGCGAGGATGCGATCGTGCTGCAATTCTGCGGGTCGAAGAAGAGCCTGGCGTCGGGCGTGCCGATGGCCGGCGTGCTGTTCCCGCCCGCGCAGGTCGGCGTGATCCTGCTCCCGCTGATGCTGTTCCACCAACTGCAATTGGTCGCCTGCGCGGTGATCGCACGCCGCTATGCCGAGTCCGCCCCAAGCGATCTTGCCGCAGATTAATGCCGTAAGCGGTTGCAGGTATTTGCTTTGTTCCGCCGGGGGCGGCATGGTCGGCGCTCTTGAGGAGAGTTTCACCTACATGAGCGCGTCGAGCGATACTGCCAGTTCTGCCGGGGACGTGGGGCTGGACCTGACCGCGTGCGACCGCGAGCCGATCCATATTCCCGGTGCGATCCAGCCGCACGGCCTGTTGCTCGTCGCCGACGCCGCGACTCTCGCGATCGTCGCGGGCGCGGGCGATCTCGAAACGCGGCTGGCCCCCGACTGGCTGGGCCGCGATCTGTCGGCGCTGCTGGCGCAGGACGTCGCCGCGACTTTGTCGGCCGATGAACCGATCGCCGGTGTCGCGATCGCCGGGGTGCCGGTGGTGGGGCGGACCGAGCGGTTCGACGTCACGATCCACCGCGGCGCGGTGCATGTGATCGTCGAGCTCGAACCCGTCGAGGCCGAGCCGATGACCGCGGCCGGCATGCTCGGCCGGCTCAACGCGATGGCGATGACGTTCGAGCGCGCGAGCAACCTGCAAACGCTGTGCGAGCGTGCGGCGACCGCGTTCCGGCAACTGACCGGCTTCGACCGGGTGATGGTCTATCGCTTCCTCGACGACGAGGCGGGCCGCGTGATGGCGGAGGACAAGGTCGCGGGCCTCGGCACGTTCCTCAACCATCATTTCCCCGCGTCGGACATCCCCCGGCAGGCACGGGCGCTGTACGTGCGCAATCGGACACGGACGATCCCGACGATCGCCTATGCGCCCGCGGTGCTGCGGCCGGCCGGGTTCGAGACGCTCGATCTGAGCGACGTGGCGCTGCGCAGCGTCTCGCCGATCCATCTGCGCTATCTCGCCAACATGGGGGTCGCGGCGTCGGCGTCGATCTCGATCGTCAAGGACGGGCTGCTCTGGGGCATGATCGCGTGCCACCACGGCACGCCGCGCGCGCTGACCCCCGATATCCGCGCGGCATCCGCGACACTGGCCGGCGGTCTCGCGCGGCAGATCCGTGCGAAGGAAGAGGCCGAGACGTATCGCGAGCGGTTGCGGCTGCGTGCGGCGGAGGATGCGATCCTGCCCAAGCTGGCGACCGACCCGGCACCGCGGACGATCGTCACGACTCTGCGCGACGAGCTGCGCATGCTGATGGACGGTGATGGCTTTGCCTTCGTCCAGGGCCATTTTGTCGATACCGACGGCGCCTGCCCCCCTGACGACGATATTCGTGATCTTGCGGAATGGGCACGGACGCGCGGCGGGATCGAGCCGTTCGCGACGCATGAACTCGAATCGCTCTATCCGCGTGCCCGTGCCTATCGCGCGTGCGCGAGTGGCGTGCTCGCGCTGGCGCTGGTCGACGAGGGCGCGATGCTGTTGTGGTTTCGCGCCGAGCAGATCGAGGAGGTCGAATGGGCCGGCAACCCGCACAAGGCGGTGTCGGTCGATCCGAACGCAGTGCTGACGCCCCGGACCTCGTTCGAATCCTGGACTCAGGCAGTCAGCGGGCGTTCGCGCCGCTGGACCCGCGAGGAGATCGAGGCCGCGCACCGGTTGCGCCGCGGATTCCACGATGCGCATATCAACCAGCGGTTGCGGCTGCTCAATGCCGACCTGCAACGCACGCTCGCCGACAAGGACGCGTTGATCGCGCAGAAGGACGTCCTGATGAAGGAGGTCAATCACCGCGTACAGAACAGCCTCCAGCTGGTCGCCGCCTTCCTGTCGCTCCAGGCCAAGTCATCCGACGATGCCAAGGTTAGGGAGCATCTCGCCGAGGCACAGGCCAGGCTGTCGGCGGTCGCGCTGGTACATCGTCGTCTGTACCGCGACGACCAGGTCGAGTCGGTCGATCTGTCGCGCTATGTCGAGGAGCTGGCGGGCGACATGAAGACGTCGCTCGGCGAGGAATGGGCGGCGCAGATGACGCTCGATCTCGCCCCGGTGCTCGTCGCCACCGATCTGGCGGTCAATATCGGGCTGGTGCTGACCGAGCTCGTCATCAACGCGAGCAAATATGCCTATGCCGGCCGCCCCGGCCCGATCGACATCATGCTCGAGCAGCATCGCAATCGCCTGCGCCTCGTCGTGGCCGATTCGGGTCGCGGCAAATCGGGGAGCCGGGTCGGGTTCGGCAGCCGGATGATGACCGCGATCGTCGCGGGGCTGTCGGGGACGATCGAGCATGATGACAACATGCCCGGCCTCCGCGTCATCCTGACCGTGCCGATCGACGAGCGAGTCTGACCTAGCTCTGGGAAAAACCGTTGCATGTCGGTCGGTTACGGCCGCGGTTTGGAACGGATGACGCGGCATGGGGTTGATGCGGCGAGTGGGGCACTCGCAACAGGAAATCTACCGCATGATCCGTTTTTCACCGCGCGCATCGCTGATCGCGATCGCAGCCATGAGCGTTGCCGTATCGAGCAGCGCACTCGCTCAGTCCGCCCGGTCGGCCGATGCCGCGCCGCCACCGCCGCCGCCGGCGATGGCGATGCAGCCCGCTAAGGCTGCGCCCGACATGCAGACCGTGCTCGACCAGCTCGCCGCACTCGGCGGCAAGCCGATCGAGACGCTGACTCCAGCGGTTGCGCGGACGCAGCCTTCGGCCGCCGATGCCACCAAGCAGGTGATGATCAAGCATGGCCTGGCGGCGAGCCCCGACGCGACCGTGACGACTCGCGACATCCCCTATGGCAGCGATGCGCAGCAGTTCGCGCGCGTCTACAAGCCGGCGGCGCTGGCCAACGCCAAGAACCTGCCGGTGATCGTCTATTATCACGGCGGCGGCTGGGTGATCGCGACGGTCGATACCTATGACGCGGCACCGCGCCTGCTCGCCAAGCAGCTCGGCGCGATCGTCGTCTCGGTGGAATACCGCCATGCGCCCGAGTTCAAGTTCCCCGCGCAGCATGACGATGCGGCCGCCGCCTATCGCTGGACGCTGCAGAATGCCGCATCCTGGGGTGGCGATCCGCGCAAGATCGCCGTCGCCGGTGAGAGCGCAGGCGGCAACCTCGCGGTCGCGACCGCGATCTACGCGCGCGACAATCGCCTGACCACGCCGCTGCACATCGTGTCGGTCTATCCGATCGCCAACAGCAGCATGACGCTGCCCTCGCGGATGGATTCGGCGAACGCGAAGCCGCTGAACGGGGCGATGCTCAAATGGTTCGGCTATTATTACCAGACGACGCCTGCCGATGCGCAGGACCCGCGGCTGAACCTGGTCAAGGCGAACCTGCGCGGCCTGCCGCCGACGACGATCATCAACGCGCAGATCGATCCGCTGCGCTCTGATGGCGAGACTCTCGCCGCGGCGATGCGCAAGGCTGGTGATCGTGTCGAACAGCGTACCTTCCCCGGCGTGACCCACGAGTTTTTCGGCATGGGGATGGTCGTGCGGGGCGCGCAGGACGCCAACACGTTGGCGATTGCACGGCTGAAGGCAGCGTTCGCTGCTGCACCGCGGCGTTAAACGATCGATAAATGGGGGGCGGGGGCGTTCAGGCGACCCCGCTCCCTTCTATTAAACGCGCGCCTGACCTTGAAGCATCATGCTGCACTTGCGAAGTGTGCGGTATGATAGACAGTTACGGACTGACAACGGTCAATCCCCGCCTGGCGCTGCTCGCGCTGGCGGTCGGTGGTTTCGCGATCGGCACCACGGAATTCGCGGCGATGAGCCTGTTGCCGCAATTCGCCCGCGGGCTCGGCATCGACGAGCCGACTGCCGGGCACGTGATCAGCGCCTATGCGCTGGGCGTGGTGGTCGGCGCCCCAACCATCGCGGTGCTCGCCGCGAAGATCGAGCGGCGCGTGCTGCTGATCGGCTTGATGACGTTTCTCGGGATCGCCAATGGTCTGTCCGCGCTCGCGCCGACCTATCACCTGATGTTATTGGCGAGGTTCCTGAGCGGGTTGCCGCATGGCGCCTATTTCGGCGTCGGGTCGCTGGTCGCGGCGTCGATGGTGCCGCGTGAGAAGCGGTCGCGTGCAGTGTCGCGGATGATGCTCGGGCTGACGATCGCGACGATCGCGGGGGTGCCGCTCGCCAATGGGATCGGGCAGTGGTTCGGCTGGCGCTGGGGGTTCGGGATCGTCGCGATCATCGCCGCCGCGACAGTGGCGATGCTGGTCCGGTTCGCGCCGATCCTGCGACCTGCCAAGGATGCGAGCCCGCTCGGCGAGCTGGCGGCGCTGCGCAACGGGCAGGTGTGGCTGACGCTGGCGATCGGCGCGGTCGGCTTTGGCGGCATCTTCTGCGTCTATACCTATCTCGCCTCGACGTTGACCGAGGTGACGGGCGTATCGTCCGCCTTTACCCCTGTCGCGTTCGCGCTGTTCGGCGTCGGGATGACGATCGGCACGCTCGTCTGCGCGAAGGCGGCGGACGTCGCGCTGATGCCCGCGGCGGGGATCACCTTGCTGTTCGGGGCGGGCGCGCTCGCGCTCTATGCACCCGCGGCGCCGCATCTCTGGGCGATCCTGCCGGTCGTGGTGCTGATCGGGTGCGGGGGAGGGTTGTCGACGATCCTCCAGACCCGGCTGATGGATGTCGCCGAGGAGGCGCAGACGTTGGCGGCGGCGCTGAACCACTCGGCGTTCAATACCGCGAATGCGATCGGGCCCTGGCTTGGCGGGTTGGCGATTGCGGGTGGGTTTGGGTTGCCCTCGACCGGCTGGGTCGGGACTGCGCTGGCGCTGGGTGGGTTTGCGATCTGGGCGCTGTCGTGGGCGCTGGATCGCCGGCGGGCCTGAGCGCGTCTACGGTTACTCGAGCATTCGCCGGCTGACGGTTCTCCTGCCGCCATCCCAGCGAACGCTGAGATCTCCCCGTTCCGTGTCGCGGCGTCCGTCAACAGGAATACCCCAGCTTTCGCTGGGGCGACGTGTCGGTAACTCAAGGCATTCCAGAAGCACCACCCCGACCCTCGCCGGGGTGGTGCTTCTGGGGAGGTCTGGCCTCAGCGCGCGATGTCGCGCTTGGCGAGCTGCTTGTTCAGGCCCAGTGCGACCAGCGTGAACACCGCGCCCGAGAACAGATAGGCGCCGCTCGCCGCGAGACCCAGCTTGCTCGTCAGCAGCAGTGCCGCCAGCGGGGCGAAGCCCGCGCCGAACAGCCATGCCAGATCGGTCGTCAGCGCCGACCCCGTATAGCGATGCTGCGGGCTGAGCGTCGAGGCGATCGCGCCCGAGGACTGGCCGAACGACAGGCCGAACAGCACGAAGCCGATCCCCATGAACAGACGCTCGCCGACATCGCCGCCACCCAGCAACGACGGGGCCGCAATCGCGAACAGTGCGATCAGGACCGCGATCGTGCCCAGCATCGTGCGACGGCCGAACCGGTCTGCGAGCAGGCCGGACACGAGCATCGCGCCGATCCCGATCACCGCGCCGATGACCTCGACCACGAGGAAGCGCGCAGGCGCCTCACGCGTGAACAGCACGACCCATGACAGCGGGAACACCGTCACCATGTGGAACAGCGCGAAGCTGGCAAGCGGCACGAACGAGCCGAGCCAGATTGCCTTCCACTGCGACTGCACGGTCTCGACGACCGGCGCGGGCTCGAGCTCGCGCTTGGCGTACATCTCTTCGAATTCGGGAGTCACCACCAGGCGGAGGCGGGCGAACAGCGCAACGACGTTGATCGCGAACGCCACGAAGAACGGATAGCGCCAGCCCCAGGCGAAGAAGTCCTCGTTGGGCAGCGCCGCGACGAAGAACGCGAACAGGCCGCTGGCGACCAGCAGGCCGATCGGCGCACCCAGCTGCGGCAGCATCGCATACCAGCCGCGATGCTTCTCGGGCGAGTTGAGCGAGAGGAGCGACGCGAGGCCATCCCATGCGCCGCCCAGCGCGATGCCCTGGCCGATGCGCAGCAGGGCGAGGATCGCGACCGACCAGTTGCCCGCCGACTCGTAGCTGGGGATGAACCCCATCGCGACGGTCGAGGTGCCGAGCAGGAAGATCGAGATCGTCAGCTTGACGCTGCGGCCATAGGCGCGATCGACCGCGATGAAGATGATCGTGCCGATCGGGCGGGCGAAGAACGCCAGCGCGAACACTGCGAACGAATAGAGCGTGCCCTGCAACCGATCGACATACGGGAAGACCAAGGTCGGGAACACGAGCACCGAGGCGATCGCGAACACGAAGAAATCGAAGAATTCCGAGGTGCGGCCGATCACCACGCCGATCGCGATCACGCCTGGTGTGACGTGTTCGCCGTCGCTGTGGATACTGCGAGCATCGGCTTCGAAGCTCGTCTCGGGGACTGTGTTTGCACTCATTCTTCAACTCGCTCTTCAGGGCGCGAACCCGATCATACGCCGTTCCGGCGGATGCGGGCAGGGGTAATCTATGCTATCCCTCGTGATGATAGATCCATGCCGATGTTGCAGTGCAGCGCCCATTGGACAAATTGTCCACTGTAGTGCAGCGCAACCCAGGCGTAGGGGAACCGGATGACCGTCGTGACACAGCTTTCCCGCTCCAAAATTTCGGCCCGAAAATGGTTGGCGGCCCTGCCGTTGGCGCTGCTTACCAGCGGTTGCGACTGGGTGGTGATGTCGCCGTCCGGCGATATCGCAGTGCAACAGCGCGATCTCGTCCTGATCGCGACCGGACTGATGCTGCTGATCATCGTTCCGGTGATCGCGATGACGCTGTTCTTCGCGTTCCGCTATCGCCAGTCGAACAAGGCCGCCAAGTACGAGCCCAACTGGGATCACTCGGTCGGCCTCGAGCTGCTGATCTGGGGCGTTCCGCTGCTGATCATCATCGCGCTCGGCGCGCTGACCTGGACCAGCACGCATCTGCTCGATCCGTATCGTCCGCTTGGCCGCATCAAGCCCGACACGCCGACGCTCGCGAACAACGTGCCGGTCGGCAACCTCGTCGACAAGCAGCAGGCGGGCAACGGGCCAAACGGCGCGGGCAAGCCGCTCGAGGTGCAGGTCGTCGCGCTCGATTGGAAGTGGCTGTTCATCTATCCCGAATACGGCATCGCCACGGTCAACGAACTGGCTGCGCCGGTCGATCGTCCGATCCGCTTCCAGATGACGTCGTCGTCGGTGATGAACGCGTTCTACATCCCGGCGCTCGCGGGCATGATCTACACGATGCCCGGCATGCAGACGACGCTGAACGCGGTCATCAACAAGCCCGGCAATTACGAGGGCTTCTCGTCCAACTATAGCGGCGCGGGCTTCTCCGGCATGCGCTTCCGCTTCCACGGCGTAAGCGATGCGGGCTTCGCGGCCTGGGTCAACCAGGTCAAGCAGCGCGGGGGCGGCCTGAACCGTGCAAGCTATCTCCAGCTGGAGAAGCCGAGCGAGAAGGTGCCGGTGCGCTATTACAACGCGGTCGAGCCGAAGATCTTCACGGCGATCGTCGAACAATGCGTCCAGCCAGGCAAGGTCTGCATGTCGCAGATGATGCATGGCGGAAAAAGCGGGGGGGACTCGCATGCCGGCATGGCAATGCCGGGCGTCAATGGCGGCAAGGGCCCACAAGAGGCATCCGAGCGCGTCAAGGGCGCGCTGATGAAGGACGCCGACGAGAAGGGTAGCGGCAATCACTGGACCGCGCCCGCCGACATAAAACGGGACGGCGCCAACAGCGCGCCGGGCTCGCAGTCCAACCGCAATCATACGATGTTGTCCCCCTCCACCATGCCGGGCACGCGCCCCGTCGCGAACGGCTAGAGAACCATCATGAACGACACTCTGTTGAAGACAATCTTCGGCCGCCTGACCCTGGAGTCGCTGCCGCTGCACGAACCGATCGTCGTCGCCACCTTTGCGATGGTGGCGATCGGCGGGCTCGGGCTGGTCGCCGCGCTGACCTATTTCAAGGTCTGGGGCTATCTGTGGAACCAGTGGTTCACCAGCGTCGATCACAAGAAGATCGGCATCATGTACATCATCCTGGCGATCGTCATGCTGTTGCGCGGGTTCTCCGACGCGATCATGATGCGCGCGCAGCAGGCGATGGCGTTCAATGGCTCCGAGGGCTATCTGACCGCGCATCACTATGACCAGGTCTTCACCGCGCACGGCGTGATCATGATCTTCTTCGTGGCGATGCCGCTGGTCACGGGCCTGATGAACTATGTCGTCCCGCTCCAGATCGGTGCGCGCGACGTGTCGTTCCCGTTCCTCAACAATTTCAGCTTCTGGATGACCGCGGCGGGTGCCGTGATCGTCATGATGTCGCTGTTCATCGGTGAGTTCGCGCGGACCGGCTGGCTCGCGATGCCGCCCCTCTCTGGACTGGCCTATTCGCCGGACGTCGGTGTCGATTACTATATCTGGGCACTGCAGATCGCGGGCATCGGGACACTCTTGTCCGGCGTCAATCTGGTCGCGACCATCGTCAAGATGCGCGCGCCCGGCATGACCATGATGAAGATGCCGATCTTCACCTGGACGTCGCTGTGCACCAACATCCTGATCGTCGCCGCCTTCCCGGTGCTGACCGCGGTGCTCGCGATGCTGTCGCTCGACCGTTACATCGGCACGGCGTTCTTCACGAACGACTCGGGCGGCAACCCGATGATGTACGTCAATCTGATCTGGATCTGGGGTCACCCGGAGGTGTACATCCTCGTCCTGCCGGCGTTCGGCATCTTCTCGGAAGTCACCTCGACCTTCTCGGGCAAGCGCCTCTTCGGCTACAGCTCGATGGTCTATGCGACGCTCGTCATCACGATCCTCGCCTATCTCGTCTGGCTGCACCACTTCTTCACGATGGGGTCGGGCGCGAGCGTGAACTCGTTCTTCGGCATCACCACGATGATCATCTCGATCCCGACAGGGGCCAAGATCTTCAACTGGCTGTTCACGATGTACAAGGGCCGGATCCGGTTCGAACTGCCGATGATGTGGACGATCGCCTTTATGGTGACCTTCACGATCGGCGGCATGACCGGCGTCCTGCTCGCGGTGCCGCCTGCCGACTTCGTGCTGCACAACTCGCTGTTCCTGGTCGCGCATTTCCATAACGTGATCATCGGCGGCACGCTGTTCGGCATGTTCGCGGGGATCAACTACTGGTTCCCGAAGGCGTTCGGCTTCAAGCTCGACCAGACCTGGGGCAAGATCTCGTTCTGGTGCTGGGTGGTCGGCTTCTACTTCGCATTCATGCCGCTCTACGTGCTCGGCCTGATGGGCGTGACCCGCCGCATGCGCTACTTCGACGATCCGAACCTGCAGATCTGGTTCGTCATCGCCGCCTTCGGTGCAGCGCTGATCGCCGCCGGTATCGGTGCCTTCCTGATGCAGATCTTCGTCAGCATCCGGAACCGCGAGAAGCTCGCAGACCTGACGGGCGATCCGTGGAACGGCCGTACGCTGGAGTGGGCGACCTCATCGCCGCCGCCGGAGTATAACTTCGCGTTCACGCCGGTCGTCCACGACCTGGATGCCTGGTACGACATGAAGGACCGCAAGCACGTGCGCCCGCTGACCGGGTTCAAGGCGATCCACATGCCAAGCGGCACCGGCACGGGCGTCGTGCTCGCCGGCCTCAGCGTGGCGTTCGGGTTCGCGATGATCTGGTACATCTGGTGGCTCGCAGGGCTGGCGCTCGCCGGCATCTTCGGCACGACGATCTTCCACACCTTCAACTACAAGCGCGACTATCACATCCCGGTCGAGGACGTGATCGCCAGCGAGGACGCGCGCACCCGCCAGCTCGCGACCCAGGGAGCCTGACGCGATGTCCGCAATACCGATGAAAGACGGTCTGAACGAGACCAAGCCAGTCTCGTTCTACGACCTTGACGAGCATGAGCATCCCGAAGGCGGCAGCACGATGCTGGGCTTCTGGATGTACCTGATGAGCGATTGTCTCATCTTCGCGGTGCTGTTTGCGGCCTATGCCGTGCTCGGCAACAGCTATGCCGGCGGTCCCAGCCCGAAGGAGATCTTCGAGCTGCCGCTGGTGGCGGTGAATACCGCGATGCTGCTGTTCTCGTCGATCACCTACGGCTTCGCGATGCTGTCGATGGAGGAAGGTCGCCAGCGCGTCATGCAGATGTGGCTGGTATTCACGGGGCTGTTCGGCCTCGCGTTCCTGTCGATCGAAATGTACGAGTTCGCCAATCTCATCCATGAGGGCGCAGGGCCGACGCGCAGCGCCTTCCTGTCGTCGTTCTTCACGCTGGTCGGCACGCACGGCCTGCACGTCACGATGGGCCTGATCTGGCTCGTCACGCTGATGGTGCAGGTGCAGAAGCACGGCTTGATCGCCGCGAACAAGCGTCGCCTGATGTGCCTCAGCATGTTCTGGCATTTCCTCGACGTCATCTGGATCGGCGTCTTCACCTTCGTCTATCTGATGGGCACCCTACGATGAGCGACCCTCACGCACACACGCATGACGCGCATGCGGATCACGGCCACGGCGATCACGGCGACCATGCGTCGCACGGCACGCGCGGCAGCTACCTCAAGGGGTTCTTCCTCTCGGTCATCCTGACCGCGATCCCCTTCTGGGCGGTGATGACCGGCGCGTTCAAGGATCCGTCGACCGCCGCGCTCGTCGTGATGGTGTTCGCGGTCGCGCAGATCATCGTCCACATGATCTACTTCCTGCACATGAGCGGCAAGTCGGAGGGTGGCTGGACGATGATGGCGCTGATCTTCACGATCATCCTCGTTGTCATCACGCTCAGCGGATCGATCTGGGTGATGTACCACATGAACACGAACATGATGCCGATGCAGGCCGCGGCAGACATGTGATGACCACGCGACCGGGCCCTGCCGTCTATGTCGCAGGCCTGGTCGCGCTGCTGCTGTTCGCCGGGTTCATGGCGCTCGGCATCTGGCAGATCGAGCGCCGCGCCTGGAAGCTCGACCTGATCAAACAGGTCGCGGCGCGCGCTCATGCCGCGCCCGCCGCCCCACCGGGCCCCGCATCATGGGGCGCGATCACCGCCCCCAGCGATGCCTATCGCCGCATCCGACTCGACGGCACGCTCGACAACACGCGCGAGACGCTGGTCCGCGCCGCCACCGCGCTCGGCAGCGGCTACTGGGTCGTCACGCCCCTGCGCACCGCGCAGGGCTTCACCGTCCTCGTCAACCGCGGCTATGTCTCGCCCCAGCAGCGCGCGACTCATGCCAAGCCCAGCGGTCCGGTCACGATCACCGGCTATCTGCGCATCACCGAGCCCAAGGGCGGCTTTCTCCGCAGCAACGACCCCGCCACCGGCAAATGGTATTCGCGCGACGTGGCGGCGATCGCCACTGCGCGCGGGCTGAAGAACGTCGCGCCCTATTTCGTTGACGCGGATAAGTCGGGCACCGCCGCGCCGGTGGGGGGGCTGACGATCATCGCCTTCCCGAACAACCACCTCGTCTACATGCTCACCTGGTTCGCGCTCGCCGTGATGACGATCGTCGCGTTCGTCGTGTTCGTCCGCCAGGATGCGCGCAAGCGGCGCGGGGCGGCCGACTCATGACCTCGGCGGGCGCACGCCAGGGCTGGCAACGCTGGCTGGCGATCGCCACCGCGAGCACCGATGCGACCGGCAACGCGAATATGCGGCAGCTCGTCACGCTGCGCTGGATCGCGGTCGCCGGCCAGTTCGTCACGATCCTGTTCGCGCGCTTCGGGCTCGGCTTCGATCTCCCGCTGGTGCCGATGATGGCCGCGCTCGCCGCCGCCGTCGGCCTCAACCTCGCCAGCATGCCGCTCTACGGATGGCGCAAGGGGGCCAACATCCAGCTGCTGCTGGCGCTGCTGTTCGATGTCGGCCTGTTGTCGACGCAGCTCTATCTCGCCGGTGGCGCGACCAATCCGTTCATCTCGCTCTATCTGCTCCATGTCGTGCTCGGCGCGGTCCTGCTCGATCGCTGGTCGAGCTGGGCGATCGTCGCGGTTACCGCGGTCTGTTTCGGGGTCCTCACGCTCTATTACCACCCGCTGATCCTGCCGCCCAACTATAGCGGCGAGTATTTCATCCTCTACACGATCGGCTCGCTGCTCTGCTTCATGCTGATCGCGACGCTGCTGATGCTGTTCATGACCCGCATCACGGGCAACCTGCGCGCGCGCGATACGCGGCTTGCCGATCTGCGCCAGCAGGCCGCGGAGGAGGATCACATCGTCCGCATGGGCCTGCTCGCGTCGGGGGCCGCGCACGAGCTCGGCACGCCGCTCGCCTCGATCGCGGTCATCCTTGCTGACTGGCGGCGCATGCCGACGCTCGCGCAGGACGCCGACCTTCAGGCCGAGATCGTCGAGATGCAGTCCGAGGTGCAGCGCTGCAAGGCGATCGTCACCGGCATCCTGCTGTCCGCGGGTGAGGCGCGCGGCGAGGCGCCCGAGATCATGCCGCTGCACCAGTTCCTCGACGCGATCGTCGACGAGTGGCGCGCGGTGCATCCTTCGGTCGATTTCGACTATACCACGCGCGTCGGCGACGATCCGCAGGTCGTCTCCGACCCCGCACTCAAACAGGTGATCGCCAACGTGCTCGACAATGCCGCCGAAGCCTCGCCGCACTGGGTCGCGTTCCGCGGCGAACGCAGCGACGGGACCCTCGCGCTGATCGTCCGCGACCGCGGTCCCGGTTTCAGCCGGGAGCGGCTCGCAAGCTTCGGCAAGCCCTATCAATCGAGCAAGCGCGAACCCGGCCACGGCCTCGGCCTGTTCCTGGCAGTCAACGTCATGCGCAAGCTGGGCGGCGGCGTGTCCGTCGTGAATTGCGACGGCGGTGGTGCAGAGGTGACGATCAGCATGCCTCTATCCGCGATTGCGCTGTCGTGACGGACGCCAAACTACTCGCGATCGTCGAGGATGACGAGACGTTCGCCCGCACGCTCCGCCGCTCGTTCGAACGCCGCGGCTACGAGGTGATGCAGGCGGCCAGCCATGAGGAACTCGTCGAGCAGCTGGCCGACCGCACGCCGCGCTACGCGGTGGTCGACCTGAAGCTCGGCGGCGCGTCGGGCCTCGTCTGCGTCCAGACTCTCCACGCGCACGACCCGGAGATCCTCGTCGTCGTCCTCACCGGCTTTGCGAGCATCGCCACCGCGGTCGAGGCGATCAAGCTCGGCGCGTCGCACTATCTCGTCAAACCCTCGAACACCGACGATATCGAGGCCGCGTTCGATCGCACCGAGGGCAGCGTCGATACCGAACTGTCCGAGCGCCCGACCTCGATCAAGACGCTCGAATGGGAGCGGATCCACACCACGCTCGCCGAGACCGACTTCAACATCTCGGAAACCGCGCGCCGCCTCGGCATGCACCGCCGCACGCTCGCGCGGAAGCTCGAGAAGCGCCCCGTCAAATAGCGGCAACGCATCGGCGCTGGCCGGCGTTGTCCCCCGATGCGTTCCCCCAAACTCTGGCAACCCCGCCGCCTGCTGGCGACTCCGTCCGCGCTGACCTGGGATCACGGCGCCGCGATCGTCGCCCGCGCCGCCGCGCTGGGCGTACCCGTCACGACGCTGGCGAGCGACCGCCTCAAGCTCGACCTCCCCGACGACTCGCGCCGCGCCTATGCCGAAGCCAAGGCCACGCTCGCGCTGGTCGTCGCGCCGCCCTCCAAACGCAGGCTTCAGCCGATCGCGCCCAGCGCAGACTGGCGGATCGACCTTGCCGAGGGTTGCCCGGCGCATTGCGGCTATTGCTACCTCGCGGGCTCGTTGAAGGGGCCGCCGATCACGCGCGTCTACGCGAACCTGCCCGAGATACTCGCCGAACTCCCGGCGCATCTTGGGCAGGGCACCGTCACCTCGCGCTCGACCGCGCGGGCACACGAGGGGACGACGTTCGAGGCCTCCTGCTACACCGACCCGCTCGGCATCGAGCATGTCACCGGATCGCTGTCCGCGCTGATCGCGCATTTCGGCGCGTGGGAGGCCGACGTCCAGCTCCGCTTCACCACCAAGTTCGATGCGGTCGAACCGTTGCTGGATCTCGACCACCGCGGCCGCACCCGGATGCGCGCGTCGATCAACCCCGCTGCCTATGCACGCTTCGAAGGCGGCACGAGCCCCGTCGCCGCGCGGTTGGTGGCGCTGCGCCGAATGGCGGATGCCGGCTACCGGATCGGCCTGACGGTCGCGCCGATCATCGCCGCGGAGGGGTGGCGCGCGGCGTATGGCGGGTTGCTGGCGGAGGCGGGCAGGGTGCTCGCCGACATCCCCGACGTGACGATCGAGCTGATCACGCACCGCTATACGCCCGGATCGAAGGCGGTGCTCGAAACCTGGTATCCCGGCTCGTCGCTTGATCTCAGCATGGCCAACCGCACCGAAAAGCGCACCAAGTTCGGCTCGGTCAAATATGTCTACGACGCGGACACGATGCGCGCGCTCCGCAGCTTTTTCCAGGACGAGCTCGCGGCGAAGCTTCCGCAGGCGCGCATCCTCTACTGGACCTGATGCGCACGCCAACCGGCAACGCAGCGTTGCCATTCGCGGCCTTCCGATCGCCGCCGCCGCCGCCTACCTCAAGCCCATGACAAATACCCGCCAGCCAACCCTGTTCATCCCGCACGGTGGCGGGCCTTGCTTCTTCATGGACGACCCTGCGGGCAACTGGACCGGCATGGCCGCGTATCTCCGCTCGATCGCCGCGTCGCTGCCGGAAAGGCCCAAGGCGATCCTGGTCGTTTCCGGCCACTGGGAAACGCGCGGTTTCGCCTTTACCGGCGCCGCCACCCCGCCGCTGGTCTACGATTATGGCGGCTTCCCCGCGCATACCTATGAGATCCGCTACGACTCGCCAGGCGACCCCGCTTTGGCCACCCGCGCAGCCGACCTGTTGCGCAGCGCCGGCCTGACCGCCAGCGTCGACCCGACGCGCGGGCTGGATCACGGCGTCTTCATCCCGATGAAGGTCGCGTTCCCCGATGCCGACATCCCGGTCGTCGAAATGTCAGTCGATCGCGATCTCGACCCTGCGCTCCACGCCGCCGCCGGCCGCGCGCTTGCCCCCTTGCGCGACGAGGGCGTCCTGATCGTCGGCTCGGGCATGAGCTTCCACAACATGCGCGGCTATGGCGACCCGCGCTTCACCGCGCCGTCCGAAGCCTTCGACCAATGGCTCACCGCCGCGGTCGAGGCCGACCCGACCGCCCGCGCCGCCGCGCTTGGCCATTGGGCCGAAGCCCCCGCCGGCCGCCTCTCGCACCCCCGCGAGGAGCACCTCCTGCCGCTGATGGTCGCCGCCGCCGCGTCCGACCAGCCCGGCACGCAGGTCTATGGCGAACGCGTCCTGCAAACCGCCATCTCCGGCTATCGCTTCAACTAAGGAAATTCGATGTCCTCTCCCGTGTTACTTGCTTTGTCCGGCAGCCTGCGTCGCGGCTCCTACAACGGCGCGATCCTTGCCACGCTTGGCGAGGCGGTCGCCGACAAGGCCGCGCTCACGATCTTCCCGCTCACCGACGTCCCGCTTTACGACCAGGACGCCGATACCGACACGCCCCCCGAAGCGGTTGCGGCCTTGCGGGCGGCGATCGGCGCGGCCGACGGGATCGTCATCGCCTCCCCCGAATATAACCACGGCATGTCCGGCGTCCTGAAGAACGCGCTGGACTGGGCCTCGCGCCCGCACGGCAAGGCAACGCTGACGGGCAAGCCGGTCTTCACGCTCACCTCTTCGCCAGGCGCAGTCGGCGGCGCGCGCGCGCACGCCCAGCTGAACGAGACGCTGGCCTCGATCGGCGCGCGGGTCGTCCTGCGTCCCCAGGCCGTCGTCGGCGCGGTGCATGAGAAGATCGTCGACGGTCGCCTGACCGACCAGCGCACGCTCGACTTCCTCGTCGCCGGTATAGACGACCTGCTCGCCGACATCGTGCGCCCCACGGCCGCCGACCGCGAGGCCTCCTGAGATGCGCCAGCTCCTCCGCCAATACCCCGCTCAGCGCGATGACATCGCCGATCTCGTCACCCGGCGCCCGCTGCCGGGGCCGGGCCTGCCGCAGGTCGACCCGTTCCTGTTCCTCAACCATCACGGGCCCCAGACCTATCGCCCCGGTAACTCTGGTCTCCCCTTCGGCCCGCACCCGCACCGCGGGTTCGAGACGGTGAGCTTCATCCTCGAGGGCGAGATGGCGCATCTCGACAGCGGCGGCCACGAAAGCGTCATCCGCGCGGGCGGCATCCAGTGGATGACGGCGGGCTCGGGCCTGATCCACGCCGAGATATCGCCCGCGTCGTTCAAGCGCGCCGGCGGCCCGCTGGAAATCCTGCAGCTTTGGGTAAACCTCCCCGGCCGGCTCAAGATGACCAAGCCCGCTTATACCGGCCTCCAGCGCGAGGACATTCCCGCCATCCCCGTCGAAGGGGGCGTCGTGAACCTGATTTCGGGCGCGTTCGGCGAGACGCAGGGCCCGTTCGAGTCGCTGACCGGTGTCGCGATGATGACGGTCGCGCTGGAGGCGGGAGGCCATGTCGACCTGCCCGCACCAGCCGGACGCTCCGTCTTCTTCTACGTCGTTGCCGGCTCACCCTCCGCCAACGGCACGCCGGTCAAGCCGCACCACCTCGCCACGTTCGCGATGGACGGCGACACGATCGCGGTCACGGCGCAAGCGCCCGCGACGATACTCTACGGCCATGCCGACCCGATCGGCGAACCCGTCGTGTCGCACGGCCCCTTCGTCATGAACACGCGCGAGGAGATCGTGCGAGCGATCGACGACTATAATGCGGGCCTGTTCGGCAAGCCGCCCGTCATCCGCTAGGGCGCCTTGCGCACCGGGGGCAGCGCGGCACAGATGTCCGCGCCGCCCGCCGGCACCGTGAAGAACGGCCCCGACCGGTTCTCGCGCGAGGCGATCCATGCGATGAACCGCGGATTGTCCGCGCGGCGATATTCGAAATGCGGCCGCGCGGCGGCCGGGAGGGCGCTGGCGAGCCGCGCGGACACGATCGGGCTGCGCTCGCCCGCTGTCGTGTAGAAGCCCAGATCGCCGGTCCCGCGGGGCAGCGACGACAGCCACTCGATCCCGTCGATCACGCGCCCGACGACCGCGATGTTGCGGTCCAGTGCGCGCGGCGAATGACCGATCACGGTATACAGCTCCGCGCCGCTGCCCGTGCTCGGTGCCAGATCGCGCGCGACGCCGACCATCCCGTAGCAATGCGGCAGCCACTCGGTCGCGCCGTTGCCGGCAAGCGGCCATCCGTCGCGACTATACCCCGCCCATTCGGAATAGGGATCGCGTTGCGCCAGCCGCGCCACCGTCGTCGGCCCGGCATGCGAATATTCCGCCGGCGGGGTCTCGACGACGCCCGCGGCCAGCGGCTTCTTCTCGGTCGCATCGCCCCATTGCGCGACATAATTGTCCTGCAATCGGTACACGCTGGTCCCCGCATCCCACCACTGCGCGGCGGCTAGCTTGCGAATATTGGCCACATGGACCGGCGCGTACCGGCTCGCGAGTCGAACAGTGAAGCTGTGTCCATTGGCCAGCGTGAACACGAGCAACTCGTCGTCCGGCACCGCGACCCAGTCGGCCGGCAACGGATCCGAGGGGAGCGCCGCGGCGGCGGGTGGGGCCGCAACGGCTTGCGCAAGCGCGGCGGCGAGGAGGAAATTCAACATGCCCACAGACTGCCCGAGCGCGTCTGCACACGCAATCGCTTGCGCGCGCGTGAAACCCGCACTAGCAGACCCACTTCCAGAGCAATGCGGAGCGGTGGCCGAGTGGTCGAAGGCGCTCGCCTGGAAAGTGAGTATACGTCAAAAGCGTATCGAGGGTTCGAATCCCTCCCGCTCCGCCACCACCCTTGTTTTCCCCGGTGTTTCCCGGCCGCCGGGCCTGATTTCGTGCGGTTATTTGCGCGTTTGAGCGGCACGGGCTGTGCGCGCCTGTGCGCTAGCGTTTATGCACTGTCATGGCACATCACATGGTATGAACTTCAAAACGTATGGTATGGGGCGAGACCATGCTGAACGATGCCAAGGTCTAGGCTGCGAAGGCCAAGGAGAAAGCCTACAAGCTGGGCGATTCTGGACATCTCTATCTTTATGTCACGCCTGCCGGCGGCCGCCATTGGCGGATGAATTATGCGTATGGCGAGCCGACGAAGCCCGGCGGCCGGATGCCTCAGAAGACATTGTCGCTCGGATCGTACCCGGCGCTGACGCTGCGCGATGCGCGATGCGCGATGTGCGCCGTAAGCGGGGCGAGGCCAAGATTACGCTCGCCGAAGGTCTCGACCCGCCGGTCGAGCGCAAGATGACCGCGAAGGCTCGCGCGATCGCCGACGGCAACACATTCGAGTTTGTCGCCCGACGCTGGCACACGCTGCGGAAGCCGAACGGGTCAACCGTCCACGGGGCGGACGTGATCGAAAGCCTCGAGAACGACATCTTTCCCCTGATCGGTGACCTGCCGATCCGGCTCGTCGTCGCGCCGAAGCTGCTCGACGTGCTCAACAAGGTCGAGGAACGCGGCGCGATCGAGACCGCTCACCGGCTGCGCCAGCGCGTATCATCGATCTTCGTCTATGGGATCGCCGCGGGCCTCTGCGACACGGATCGGGCAGCGAGCCTTGGCAAAGCCTTGAGGAAGAAACCCCGCGCTACGAAGCAGCCGTCGATCATTGACGGGATCGAGGATCAGGACGAGCGGATCGCCCAGGTCCGTGCCGTGCTCGGTAACTGCGACAACGAGCGCTGCCGGGCGCTGACGAAGTTCGCTCTCCGGTTGATCGCGTTGACGGCGGTGCGCCCGAACGAGGTCCATGGTGCGCGCTGGGACGAGATCGAGGGGATCGACAGGGGCAAACCCGACGCGCCCTCGCCGGCGGCGCTATGGCGGATCGGCGCGGCGCGCATGAAGGGCGAGGAGGCTCGCAAGGCGGACAAGGCTGGTGATCACCTTGTCCCGCTCGCCCCCGAGGCAGTCGACCTGCTCCGCGTGGTTCGGCGGCTATCCGGCGACCTGCCGATCGTGTTCCCTGGCGAACGTCACGCGCATCGACGATGTCAGAGAGCGCCCTGAACGCTCTTCTCAAGCGGGCGGGGTTATCACCCGCGCCACGTCCCGCACGGCTTCCGCGCCGCGTTCTCGACCGTCATGAATGAGCGCGCCGATCGCCAATGGCGCGAGGCCGGGCACAAGGGGGCGTCGCCTGATCGGGCGATTATCGATCTCATGCTCGCGCACGTCCCGAAGGATAAGGTCGAGGGTGCCTATAACCGCGCGGCGTACATGCCCGGCGGCGAGGGCTCGCATGCAAGTGGGCGGAGATCATCGCGGCGAGCCTCACCACGGCCGAGGCCCATCTGGGCCAGTCTATCCGCTGGGCTGATACCTCGCCTAAGGGGCGGCGTCGTCAGGTCTGAAGCGTTCTATCATGACGATGGAGGCCACGAGTTTGGCGGTCCCCGCTGGTCGCATTTGGGCGGAAAATAGCGTCAGCCATCATGACACTCTTGCGCACCGAATAATTTCGCATACCCTTCGGCAAAGATTGGGAGGCGTACTTTGAAGTTCTTGGTCGCAATTGCTCTGATGCTGAGTCCCGTTGCCGTGGGCGCGCAAACCCCTGACCCCAGTGCGAAGCCTGCAGAAAAGCCGGTGAAAGAGAAGAAAATCTGCCGGTCACTGACGCCGACAGGTTCCATCATGGCCACGCGGGTATGCAATACCGCAGCGGCCTGGCAAAAATTCGATGGCATCACCGCCGAAGGGGCACAACAAACCCGAGATGTGTATCGGATGACGACAACCGGCGTGCCTCACTGAAAATATCCGGACGAGCGTCGCCCCTAGTTGGACCAGCATGGAGACGCACGATGAAGTTCTTGATCGCTGTTGCATTAATTACCAGCCCAGTCGCGGTGGGAGCTCAAAACCCGAACCAACCCGCTAAAAGCTCTGAGGAGCCTGAGAAAGAGAAAAAGATTTGCCGGTCGATGAACGCGACAGGCTCCTTCATGGCCACGCGGGTATGCAATACCGCTGCAGCTTGGCGCAAGTTCGACGGGATCACGGCAGACGGTGCTCAACAGACCCGCGATGCGTACCGGATGACGAGCGCTGGAACGCTGAACACCAAGCGGTAGGCTCCTGATCGGCAGTGAGTTACCAACCCTGCTCGACCCAGTGCCCGATGTTCCGGAGCCTCAGTTTCCCCGTCAAATGCGACTGGCTCAGCGATTAGTCTACGATCCCCACGCGTTCTATCCTGAAAAGGAAGCGCCGGAGTTCGGGGCGTAAACCGTCAGCGCTGCGCTGCGTTCAACTGATCGGTCACTGCCCGCAGCTCGCCCTCGACCCCAATGGAATGCGCTTCCGAAAAGCGGATGAGAACGGTATTCCCATCTTGGCTCACCGACTTAACGTGAGCAGGGTTGATGCCAACCGTGCCGCCGTTGCTGGTGCGGCTAAAAGTCGTGTTCATAAGATGCCCTTGTTGTGGCGTCGTCGCTTGTGACCGATTGCCGCTCTACTCGTTGATGATAATTTGTTATTCGGTGACTTAGATTTCAGCGCTATCATATTAGACGTTCCGCACGCGCCACTTCGCATTCTGCCGCCTAAGCTCAGTGTTTATAAAGGCGGCAGGCGGAAGCTCGAGGCCGGCCATCATTCGTGATGAAATGCCGTCGTTGTTCAGGATATAAAGTCGTGTAATCTGTTTAAGAGCTTCGACCTTTTCAACCTCAGTCGGCATCGTTGATTTGGCTTGGGCTGCAAGGGCGACTTGTGCATGCTCTTTCGCAGAGTCCAAGGCTTGATCGACACGCTTTTCTATCACCGAGCTGTCAGGGCGCGTATCATTTCCTCGTGCTCCTGTGACCACGTAAGCGTGCGCTTCGGGCTCGCCTTCGCCAACGCGATCAGCAGCACTCAGTCTATCGATCTTTTGTTCGATGCGGCTAAGGTCGGTTCGGTCTTCCCGGCGATCTCTCTCGGAATCCGCAGCGCTTCGCGCGCCCGCATACATAGTGACCTGCTCCCCGTTTTCAGGCCGCTGATAACTTA
Source organism: Sphingomonas aurantiaca (assembly GCF_003050705.1). Taxonomy (GTDB): domain Bacteria; phylum Pseudomonadota; class Alphaproteobacteria; order Sphingomonadales; family Sphingomonadaceae; genus Sphingomonas; species Sphingomonas aurantiaca. The sequence goes on from NZ_QAOG01000001.1 coordinate 533,325, forward strand.
GCTTCGGTATCCATATGCCCTTGGCGGGGGCGGTTCGTAAAGTCGGCGGGTGCCAACCCGCCAAGGCTGCTGTGCGGACGCACGGTGTTGTAGTCCGTCCGCCATGCCTCGATGATCCGTCTCGCCGCAGCCAGCGTCGGGAACAGGTGCTCGTTCAGGCACTCGTCCCGCAAGCGACCATTAAAGCTTTCGACGAAGCCGTTCTGCTGCGGCTTACCGGGCGCGATGTAATGCCACTCGACCCCGGTGTCCTGGCACCAGGCAAGGACGGCGTGACTGGTCAACTCGGTGCCATTGTCGCTGACCACCATGCACGGTAGCCCGCGGCGTTCGGCAACAGCGCCCAACTCGCGGACGACACGCCGGCCTGAAAGCGAGGTATCGACGATGCACACTAGGCATTCCCGGCTGTAGTCGTCGATGACGTTGAGCATACGGAACCGCCGGCCGCAGGCCAGTGAGTCCGACACAAAGTCGAGAGACCAGCGCTGATTGAGTTCCTGTGGGATCGCCATCGGCGCCCGCGTCCCAAGCGCGCGCTTGCGGCCATCACGTTTGCGCACCGTCAGCCGCTCCTCGCGGTACAGCCGGTAGACCTTCTTCAGGTTCATGCCCTTGCCCTCTCGCTTCAGCATGATCGCTAGCCGCCGGTAGCCGAACCGGCGACGTTCGTTGGCGATCTCTCGCATCCGCTCGCGCGCGGCGTCGTCGTGCCCGCGCAGCGGCTCATATTGCCATGCCGACCGATTGACCCCGATCAGCCTGCAGGCACGACGCTCGGAAAAGCCGTGGTCGGCTATCAGCTTCTCCACCGCAGCGTAGCGCTCCGCAGACCGGGTCAGTTTTTTCCCAACAGATCCTTCAGCGCCGACACGTCGAGCATCGACTCCGCCAGCAGCTTCTTCAGCCGTCGGTTCTCGTCCTCCAGCGTGCGCAACCGTGCCGCCTCCGACACCGTCATCCCGCCGTACTTCGACTTCCAGTTGTAGAATGTCGCATCGCTGATCCCGTGCTTGCGGCACAGGTCGGCCGTCTTCACGTCAGCCTCATGCTCGCGCAACACCCCAATGATCTGATCCTCGGTAAATCGGCCTCGCCGCATCACTCGTCTCCATCTGACGAGCTAACTTACCAATGGCATGATTTCTGGGGAGCACGTCAATAGCAATCGCTGCCGACACGACTATCAGCCCAAGGACGCTCCAGCATCCCCAATTCGGCCATTTGTCGGGAAGCCCGACCATGGTGGATAGGCCGCCCAGTCCAGCCGCAACCATGATTGCGAGATTCGCCCAAGTCAGCCAATGATGGAAAGACGGTATACGCCTAGCTTTCCATGAGCTTGAAGAGGTCTCTCATTTTTGCCCGTTTGGTGGTGTGAGACGTCTGGCATCTGCGGCTGGCTCGAGCAAACCTAATCTGATCTAGGTGCGCCAGCGCTTCCGGTCGCTCACGGAGGGGCCTCGATACTATCGATGGACTTTGCCGCTTCGTGTGCCTTGGCGTCGGCGTCGGCGTCGGCGTCATCCGCACACTCTTATAGCTATGTCCGCGGACTTACTTAACATGCGAAACGTTGGAAGCACGCAGTCGCGCGTCTTCGGCCTATATCGGTGCACTGTTTTCAGCCGTGGGCGTTTTCGAGATCAAAGATGTCGATGATCCGGCAATGACCCTGAGTACCGATGGCGAGGATACGAATCGGCTGCCTTTTATCCCACATGCTCCTTCCTGCGCAGATGCATTGGCCCTTCGTTGTCCATCAAACCTGTATCCGTCGGGTGGACATTCACGCTCCGTTTGGCGGGTATTGTCGAGGTAGCGGCGATCCTTGAACACCTCCCAAGGGTCGCGACCCTCCACGAGCCGAATGAGCTCGGGTATCGCCGCCGTTACGCGTTCGCGAAGCTCCGCAAGCCACGCCCGCCACCCGGGGTTGCCGCGATAATTTTCGATCAGTGTGCCGGCGGGCGCCCGATAGTCTGGCGCCGCGTCGGCGTTGATCGTCCAGTTCAGCCTTCGGCCGCTCGCCAGGCCCGTCACACATGGAGATATTATAGACTTATCTGAGTTTAGCGGATCTCTACGGAATGTGAGCCGGTCGGCAGCTGCAGGAAGGTGCAGCGCCGACCGAGAAACGCTTCGATGATCACCCTGGCGGTCAGGCTATGCTGGCTCGGCTTGACCGTGGTGAAGCTGCCACCGCCCGCGAGCGCGAACGGCAACAGCAACTGGTCGGCGAGATACGGTCCCGCAAAGGCATCCGACGCGAGATATCCAGCCATGCGCGCCGCAGCGGTCTTTGCGACATGTTCGGCGGAAACGCCGAGCTTGCCAAAGCCGCTCACCACTTCGGTGACATTCTCGAAAACTGCCTCGAGCAGCACGATGTTGCCGGGGCCCTGCTCTTCGGGGAGCTCACGGATCGAGAAGGCATCCTCCGGCCAGTCCAACAATCCGCGCGCCGTCTTCATCTCGCGTTTGGCCACGTCGGGCGGCAGGCCGGCAAAAAGCGCGGTGGCCGAGCGGCCGATCAATGCGCCGCGATCGACACAGCTGATCGCGGTCAGCGGAGCGGGCTCGATATCGATCTCGATCCGGCCACCGCCGCGCGGATAGAAGCCGTGCCGTATCAGCCGCGCAGTGACGTTCGGCCCCATCCGGTTGATGACCGGCAGAAAACTTTTTGCGATAAAGTCGAAGGGCGGCGCGAGCATGTTGTGCGTGCCGCCTTCGAGTACGAGCCGTGAGGGCGCGCCGGCGAGGACGAGCGGCATCAACACGGTCTGTAAGACTAGACCGGTCGATCCGGCCGTGCCGACCGCGAAGCGGTACTCTCCCGGTGTCACCTGGCCAGGGCGAAAGGTCAGATCGGACGACCCGACGCTCAACCCTTCGCACGTGGCGCCGCCTACCACGCAAGCGGCTTCGACCGCCGTGACGTGCTGACGCATCAGCCCCGGCTTTTCGCGCTTGCCGCGGGCATTGGTGATGCGGAACGGCTGGCCGGTGACGAGCGACAGCGCGCACGCGTTGCGCACGACCTGTCCGCCGCCTTCGCCTTCGGATCCGTCGATGATGATCATGGTCTTCTTTCTCGGGAATGGCGGCGTGAAGGGCTACCCCTTCACGCACACCACCTGCTTCAACGTATGGACGATCTCGACGAGATCGGCCTGTGCCGCCATCACGGCTTCGATCGGCTTGTACGCGCGCGGACTTTCGTCGATCACGCCTTCGTCCTTGCGGCAGGCGACGCCCTCGGTCGCGGCGACATGTTCCGCCACCGTGACCTCGCGCTTCGCCTCGGTCCGCGACATCACGCGCCCGGCACCATGGCTGCAGCTATCGAACGACTCCGCGTTGCCGAGGCCCCGCACGAGATACGACTTCGCCCCCATCGAGCCGGGGATGATCCCCATCACACCCTTCGCCGCGCGCACGGCGCCCTTGCGGGTGACGAGCACGTTCTGGCCGAAATGGTTCTCGCGCGTGACGTAGTTGTGATGGCAGTTGATGGCCTCCAGCTCCGCGTCGAACGGTTTGGTGATCACGCGGCGCATCGCGGCGATGACGTTGGTCATCATCATCCGCCGGTTGAGCGCCGCATAATCCTGCGCCCAGCCGACCGCTTCGACATAATCGTCGAAATGCTCGGTCCCTTCCGGGAAATAGGCGAGGTCCTCATCGGGCAGATTGACGAACCACTTGCGCATGTCCTGCTTGGCCAGTTCGATGAAGAACGTACCGATCGCGTTGCCCACGCCGCGCGAGCCCGAATGCAGCATTACCCACACCCGCTGCTCCGTATCGAGGCACACTTCTATGAAGTGGTTGCCCGTGCCGAGCGTGCCCAGGTGAACCAAGTTGTTCGACTTGGCGAGCTTGGGATATTTCGCGACGATCTGTCCGAAGCGCGTTGCCAGCGTCGCCCATGCGTCGACGATCGCCGCCGGCGGATCACCCCAGGAGCCGGTGTCGCGGTTGCCGCGACCGACCGAACGCCCGACCGGCACCGCGCGCTCGATCGCAGCGCGGACGCCTTCCAGATTGTCGGGAAGATCGCTTGCGGTGAGCGAGGTGCGCGCCGCCATCATGCCGCAGCCGATGTCGACGCCGACCGCTGCCGGAATCACCGCGCCCTTGGTCGGAATGACCGAGCCGATCGTCGCGCCGATGCCGACATGGACGTCAGGCATAACCGCGACGTGCTTGAACACGAACGGCATCTGCGCCGCGCGCACTAGCTGAGCACGCGCTTTGTCGTCCACGGCGACGCCGCGGGTCCACATCTTGATCGGTACGCCGCCGTCGACGGCCTGAAATTCAAAATTGGCTTCGGTCATCCTGACCTTCTGTTGAACTGTCGCACGCCGGTGGCGGCGACGCGGTATTGGTGCTGGCAACGAGGGGTGACGAGACGTTTCCGGATCGCTCCGGGGAGGATTCGAACCTCCTGTACCGTGTAGTCCCGTCGGCATTTGCCAGCTTCGTTTGTGGTCACGGCGACGAAAGATGGCGGACGGTTGTGCTCTACCAGGCTGAGCTACCCGCTTGCGCGGGGCGGGATTCGAACCCGCGACACCATGTAGTCCATGCCGGCATTCGCCGTGATGATATCTGGCCGTGGCGACGAGTGGTGGCGAGACGCGGTCCTTAAGCTACGTTCCAGCGGCGGGATTCGAACCCACATCGCCTTTCGCACCATCGCTGGTGCTTGGGCGCTTTACTCGTCGGACCTCAGGCAGGAGGATGTAGTCCCACCGGCATTCGCCACGGCCAATTCTTTATAGCTCCGTTTGGTCGATGATGCCGACCCAGTCGCGCGTTTCGCCGCGGGCGAACTTTGCGATCGTGTCGAACACCGCGTCGGAAAAACCTCCGACATTGAGGATCTCGGGCCGGCCCGACGCTTGCGTCGTGCCGTGCGGCTGGATGTCGATGCAGACCAGCTTCGCCGCCGGGTTGCGCCGGACGATCTTGTCCCACTCGCGCATCGTCTGCGTCGCGCCGCCCTTCACCGCATCCACCCAGGACTGATTGTCCGAGACAATCACGACCAAATCGACCGCGGCGCGTTCCGCATTCAGCCTGGCCAGCGGTGCCGAGACGTTGGTCCCGCCACCACAGACCGCCGCCAGCTTTGCGGTGTTCACCGCGAGCCGGGCATACGGATCGAGCGTGATGCCCACGACCTTCTCCTCGAACGGCAGGACGCGTACCTGGCGGTTGGTCCGCAGCATCGCCGCCGCGACCAGCGCCGCAACATCGTTGCAACTGACCTTCGACGTGGCGCCCTTGCGGAACCCCGTCGCCGGCGAGCGCATCGATCCCGACACGTCGGGGCAGACGACCACCCGGCCCGCCACGCTCGGCACGGTCGCGACCGATGCCTCGAGCGCAGTCTCGAGCGCCGCCTGTACCTTGAGGGGCACGCCGTCTTCGGCCGAACCCAGCGCAACCATAACCTGGTAGGGCAGCACGCGCGCCTTGCCGAGCGCCGAATCCGACAGCCGTCCAGCGACCGCATCGGTGATCCCCGCAACCCCGAACGCGCCGTTGCGCGCCAGCGTGTTGAGGTTCATCCGCAGCGCCTGCCAGCCCATGTTGCGCGCCAGCTCGCCCCATTGTTCTGCGCTCAGCGGAAAGGCGGTGAGCCATTCGAACGGCACCGGCGGTAACGCTCCCGATGGGTCTCGCTTCCACGCCTCGAAGGCCGCGATCTCAATCGGAAGCGCCGCGACATCGTACGGTTTGCCGATCAGCCATCCGTAGAAAGCGCGCCGCTCGTCCGTCGCAGGCTTCGGGCGCACCATCCGCACGATGTCGGCGAGCGACGGGTCGTTCCCCGTTGCGGCCGCCATCAGGTCGCGCATCGACGCGGTCTCCAGCCAGGTCTGCACCAGCCGCTTCGGTCGCGTGCCGAGCGACGTGCGCCCGACCTGACCCGATCGCATGATCTGCACGAACGTGCGCAGCATGCGTCCGGTATCGATCACGCGTCCGAAGACCACGACCGCGAGATCGGGATCGGCCAGTGTCAGATAGGCACAGAGCAAGGCGGGCATATCCTTCATCGTTCCGGCCTTGCGGGCATAGATCGCCGCCTTGGCGACGAAGAGCGGATCGACCGCCTTAGCCGCTTCGATCGTCTCGGCCAGATGCGTTTCGGCCGATGCGTAGACGCTGTCCGACAGCGTTCCCGTCGCCGCCAGCTGCGCAAGCCTGGCCTGCGGGCCATATGCATAGGCCGGCGCGAATTCGCGGTTCACGCTGTCGGTTGCCGGCAGCAGCTTGGCGATCGCCGATGCGAAGAGGCTCTTGTTTGCCATCTCAAATCCTTTGCGGTTCCGGGGTGACCGGCCCATTCCGATCACCCTTGCCGCGCCGTCCCGCTGGCCATGTTCGAGCACCAGCAAGACACCTCATGCCCAGCAATCCGCGTGCCAGTTCGACAACAGCCGCCTCATAATAATTATATCTATCTGTAAATGCTGGACTTTAATTGATTGTCGGCCTGTGGCGACATCGAGCCTGCTTGCGCGCCATGCGGAAGAACTATATCATGCAGGATAGGAATTTATCCCATGGGATCACCATGAAGCCACTGGTCACTATTGGATTTCTTGGATCTACGCTGGACTCTGGGAAATTCGGTCCCTCGCGTTGGAATAAATGGCGGCCGTCAGTCGGTCTGTGCATGCATGAAGACCTGCGGATCGACCGGTTCGTGCTGCTGCATGGTACGTCGCACGGCCGGCTCGCCGAATATATCGCCGACGACATCACATCGATCTCGCCGGAGACGCAGGTCGACCGGCGCGTGATCGATTTTGCCAACGCCTGGGACTTTGAGGAGGTTTACGGAAAGCTGCTCGACTTCGCGCGCGCCTATCCGTTCGATCCCGATGCCGAGGATTACCTCGTGCACATCACAACCGGCACGCACGTCGCGCAGATCTGCCTCTTCCTGCTGACCGAGGCGCACTACCTCCCGGGCCGATTGATCCAGACCCAGCCGCAGCGCGGCACTCCGTCGAGTGCGCCCGGCAGCTGGGACATCATCGACCTCGATCTGTCGCGCTACGACAGCATCGCGACGCGCTTCGCCGCGGTCGCTGCCGAGAGCACCTCGTTTCTCAAATCCGGGATCGATACGCGCAACCTGGCCTTCAACCGGATGATCGACGATATCGAGCAGGTTGCGGTGCGCTCCAAGGCACCGGTGTTGCTGATGGGGCCGACCGGCGCGGGCAAGAGTCAGCTGGCGCGAAGGATCTATGAACTCAAGCGGCTCAAGCATCAGGTGCGCGGACCGTTCGTCGAAGTGAATTGCGCGACGCTCAAGGGCGATGGCGCGATGTCCGCCTTGTTCGGGCATAAAAAGGGGGCATTCACCGGCGCGGCGGCCGACCGGCCGGGCCTGTTGCGCACCGCCGATACCGGCACGCTCTTCCTTGACGAGATCGGCGAACTCGGGCTCGACGAGCAGGCGATGATCCTGCGCGCGATCGAGGACAAGCGCTTCCTCCCCGTCGGCGCCGACAAGGAGGCGGCGAGCGATTTTCAGCTGATTGCCGGCACCAACCGCGATCTTGGACAGTGCGTTCGGCAAGGCACGTTTCGCGATGATCTCTACGCCCGGCTCAATCTGTGGACCTTCACCCTTCCGGGCCTGCGCGACCGTCGCGAGGATATCGCGCCCAATCTCGACTATGAACTCGACCGCTTCGCCGAACGCGAAGGCACGCGCGTGACCTTTAACAAGGAAGCGCGTGACCGCTTCCTTGCCTTCGCCTGCGCGCCGGACGCCGAATGGCACGGCAACTTCCGTGACCTTGCGTCGAGCGTGACGCGGATGGCGACGTTCAGCCCCAAAGGAAGGATCGATCTCGACGGCGTCGAAGCGGAGATTACGCGGCTGAAGCGCGCATGGTCTAGCGGCGACGATACAGGCGATCAGCTTTCGGCCGTCCTTTCCCCGGAACAGCTAGACGCACTTGATCCGTTCGACCGCGTGCAGCTCGCCCATGTTCTCGACACCTGTCGGAAGAGTCGCTCGCTTTCCGAAGCGGGACGCATATTGTTCGCCTCGTCCCGCATGCGCCGGACATCCTCCAATGATGCGGATCGGCTGCGGAAATATCTGGCACGGTTTGATCTGTCCTGGTCCGATTTATGATAGCGTGACGCACGCGGTGCCTGCCGCATCTTGTGCCCAGCAGAACCCTGTAGATGCCACTGCGGACTGGGACATGCCGGATTTCATTCATCCGGACTGGGATCTATGGGCCCGACAGGACATTCATCCTGCCGATAACGACTTTAGCGCAGTCCCATTCGGTCCAGCTTTTTGAGCAGGCCGACCCGCGACAGGCCGAGGTGGCGCGCGGTGTGCGTGTGATTATGGCCGGTTCGCGCCAACGTCTCGGTGATACGGCGATACTCAAGCGCTGCTATCTCTTCCTCGAGCGTTTGTGGCGTGCCGATGGTCGGCAGGTCGGCGACCGGGTCGCCTACGGCGAAGGCGAGATCGGTTGCGCCAACGTCGACACCGGTTGCCGATTGCGGGGCCAGGGCGGCGGCGCATTCGACGGCCGCGCGGAGTTCGCGGACATTGCCGGGCCAGCGCCGCGTTGTCAGCCAGCCCAGTGCGTCGGGGGTGAACTGGCCCATACCATTGCTGGCACGGCGCAGGAAGACCGAGGCGAGCAGGGGCACGTCGCCCGGGCGTTCGTCGAGCGACGGCGTGCGCAGGACGACGCCTTTCAGTCGGTAATACAGGTCTTCGCGAAAGCTGCCGTCGGCAACGCAGGCGGCGAGGTCGCGATGGGTCGCGGCAACGATGCGGACGTCGGCGGCGCGCGGCGCGCGCGCGCCGACTGGCTGAAAGCTGCCGTCGGCCAGGAAGCGGAGCAGCTTGACCTGCATAACCGCGGGCATCTCGCCGATTTCGTCGAGAAAAAGCGTACCGCCGGCGGCGGTCTCGACGAGCCCTGGACGGTCGCTGGTGGCTCCGGTGAAACTGCCCTTGAGATGGCCGAACAGCTCGCTTTCGAGCAGCTCGGGCGGAATCGCACCGCAATGGACCGGCACGAGCTTCCGGTCGGCGCGCGGGGAGGCATAGTGGAGCGCACGCGCGACCAGTTCCTTGCCGGTACCGCTTGGACCGAGCACCAGAACGGGCAGACGGGTCGGTGCGACCCGACGGATCAGGTCGCGCAATGCGGCCATCACCGGTGTAGTGCCGATGAGTCCCATATCCTCGGCACCGGTGTCGCGCGCCTTCAGCGCGGCGAGTTCGCGCGCGAGGCCCGCGCGTTCCATAGCGCGCGCGACGACGATGCGCAGGATGTCGGGGTCGACGGGCTTGGCAAGGAAATCCCATGCGCCGGCATCGATCGCCTTCAGCGCAAGCGCGTGGTCGGCGTGCCCGGTCATGACGATGACGGGCGCAGGCGCGAAGCTGGCGATCAGCGCAAGGCCGGCTTCTGGGTCATGGTGTGGCGGCATCGCGAGATCGAGCAGGACGAGGTCGGCGGGTGCCTCGGCGAAGGCCGCACGCGCAGCGTCGCCGTCACCGACCACGCGGACGTCATGGCCCAGACCGCGCAGCCACGCGCCGGTGAGGCGCTGAAAGGCGGGTTCGTCGTCGGCCAGCAGGATGCCGCTCATCACAGATCTCCGAAGGTAAGACGGAAGCAGGTCGACCAGCCCGGCCGCTGGACGAGTGTGACGGTTCCGCCATGCGCCTCCATGATGCGGCGGACGATGGCGAGGCCCAGGCCGGTGCCGCCGGGGCGGCGCGAGACGAACGGGCGGAAGAGGTTGTCGACGATCTCGGGAGCGATGCCGGGGCCGTCGTCGCACACGTCGATGGCCGCAGGCGGGCCCGCTGTGGCGATGATGGTGACGTTCGTGCCAAGCGCGCGCGCGTTGTCGACGAGGTTGGCGAGCACGCGAACGAGCGCGCGGCGGTCGGCCATGACGATAAGGTCTTCGGGCACGTCGAGTTTGACGCCCATCTGGGCGACGAGCTCGATCAGGCGGATGGGCTGCGGCACGACCGTCCAGGCACGCGAATAATCCAGGATGTCGCTGACGAGGTGATTCATCCGCGCTACCTGTTCGCCAATCTCGGCCCGTACGTCGGCGGGCGCACCGGTTGCGGCCATCGTCACGATGCCCAGCGGGTTGCGCAGATCGTGCGCGACGGTTGCGGCCAGTTCTCCGAGCTCGCTCATTCGGGCTTGGCGCTCGGCATCGATCAGCCGGTGCGAGGCGGCAAGGCGGCGCGCAGTTTCGCCGACAAGCCCCGCGAACCGGTCGACAACGTGGCGCGTCGCCGGCGGCGCGTCGCTCCAACCGCACAGGGTCACGGTTTCGCCGCCGACTACCAATGACGGGCCGTCGTCGACGACGGGTAAGTTCAGGCGCAGCGCGAGCAACGCGTTGGCGATTGTCGCGAGTTCGACCGCGTCGGTCGCCCCGGCCAGCTGGTCGCGCCAGTCCGCGACGTCGGCGTCGCTGACCCGGCCGCCGGGAAACACCACCGCGTCGACCAGCCGCTTGAGCGGGGCGAGCACGAGGATGCCGAGCGCGAGCGTCGCGGCGAGCGCTGCCCAAGTCGCTAACAGGCCGGCCGGCCGACCGACCAGCACAAGCGGCACCGTGGCTATGCCTGCGCTGACCGCCCCCGCCAGCGCCACCAGCAGAATCCAGACGAGGCCGCGCCGCGCCCAAAGATCCGTCGCCATGAAGCGATACCGCAAGATGCCGTAGACCAAGGCGACCGAGTAAAGCGGCAGCAGCAGGACCGGCCAGGGATAGGCGTCGATCCCGAGCGCGGGGAAGGTGAAGCCGGTGAGTGCGACGAGACCGATCAGGCTGGAAGCGAACACCGCGCCGGCCTGGCGGCGATGCTGCCCTTGCTGCTGCACCCAGGTCTGCGCGAGCCGGAGATGGCCGATCACCGACAACAGGCCGGCGAGCCCCAGCACGCCCCAGCCGACGATCGACGGCACGAACATGCCAGGGAAGCCGTGCCACGGCACGACCGCACCCACCCCGAATATCAGGCCTACGAGCGTGGCGAACCCGGCGATCGCGTAGCTCGCGATCGCGACGGGCCGCAGCGTGCCGCACAGCGCGAATGCGAAAACCAGATGGACAAACGCAGCGGCCGGCAGGGGAGACAGCGCGATCAGCGTCGCGGTGAATGGTGTCGCGGCCGGCCCGACGATCGCGGGGATCGCCTGCGCGATGCTCCAGCTTGCGACGCCGACCAGGAACAGCGCGAGCAACGCCGAACCCGGCAGCGCGCGGGCACGCGTCACGACGAACAGCGCGAGCATGAGGCTCGCTACCGCGGTCAGACCTAGCGCGCCGACATAGGCGACGATGCCGATTGCCGTATCCATCGTTGACACCATAGCAGGCAGTTCCGTTCACGCCGTTAACATCTGCGAGCCTACGAGCCAGAGTAAACCACGCATTCTCGTCAGTTTCCGCAATTGGCATGCCATTCGCAAGGCGTCGGACAGCCGGCCGATATCCGGACGGCGTCGAAGGAGATTTTCGTCATGCTGCTGCCCATAGCCGCCTTGCTGCTGACTTATGCGCTGACCGCGGTGATCGCGATCTTGGCCGCCGTTGCGCTGTGGCGACCGCTGTCGATCCTGCTCGCCGAACTCTGTGGGACCGAAGAGCGGTCGCGCTTCTGGACGGTGTGGTCGATGGTGATGATGATCGCCACGCCAATGCTGCTCGTGTCGATGCGCTACGTCGCGACCGATCCGACCGCACTGGTGCAAGGCACCGTCACGAGCGCGCTGTTCGGCGTGTTGCTGGCGCTGGTCGGCATGGGGTTCGCGGTGTGGAGCCGCAGCCCCCGTGGCGAAGCGTAAGGGCGCGACGATGCATGTTCTCGTCATTGGTGCCGGCGGGTTCGTCGGGCGCCATCTGGTAGGGCGGTTGGTGGCGGAGGGCGTGCGCGTCACGGCCGCCGGGCGCGATCCGGCACGGCTTGCGCAAGCGGTATGCGGCGTCTCGACCATCCGCTGCGACCTGACGCAGGATGTAGCCGACGACTGGCTGCTGCGGCTGTGCGGCGTGGATGCGGTCGTCAACTGCGCCGGACTTATTCGCGATGGTGGACGCTATGCGACGGTCCACGACAAGGGCGCGCGGGCGCTGTTCGATGCATGCCTTGCTGGCGGCGTCGGCCGCGTGGTTCAGGTTTCCGCGCTCGGCGCGGATGCCGGTGCAGTGACGCGCTACCATCTCAGCAAGCGCACCGCGGACGATCATCTCGCCGGTCTTGATCCCGCCGGTGCGCGGATGGATTGGGTCGTGTTGCGGCCGTCGTTCGTTATCGGTCGCGGCGGGCAGAGCAGCGCCTTGTTCGGCGCGCTCGCGGCCCTTCCGCTTACCCCGCGGCTGGGGCAAGGGAGGTGGCGCGTGCAGCCGATCCATGTCGACGACCTGGTCGCGGGGATCTTGCGGCTGCTGCACCGGGACAGGCCAATCGCTGCACGGATCGATGTCGTCGGTCCCGAACCGATGACCACGGACGCGCTGACCGCCAGCATGCGGCGCTGGCTGGGGCTGGCCCCCGTGCTCGGTGTGCGGTTGCCTCGCTGGCTGCTCGCGGCCGTGACGCGGCTCGGGATCGGGCCGGTGACCCACGAAAGCCTGACCATGCTTGAGGCCGACAACACCGGCGAGGCCGAGCCGCTCATCGCCGCGACCGGGCTGGTTCCGGCGACGCTGGACGTCGCGCTGGCGCGGACGCCGGCGACGGACGCCGACCGGCTGGCTGCACGGTTGATGCCGCTGGCGCCGGTGCTGCGCTGGTTGCTAGCGCTGGTCTGGCTGGCCGGTGGCATCGTGCCGCTCGCATTCACGCCTGCGGGCACAAACTTCGCGCTGTTGGCGCGTGCCGGGCTGAACGGTACGGCCGCAATCACCGCGCTCGTAGCAGGTGCCGTACTCGATCTCGCAATCGGGCTTGCGCTGCTGGCGCGCCTGCGCCGAGCCGCGCTGGCGGGAATCGGTGTGATGCTGGGTTATACTGCGGTCATCGCCGCAACGATGCCCGCGCTCTGGGCCGATCCGTTCGGCGCGCTCGTCAAGAACGCCGCTATCCTCGGCCTCGCGCTCGCCGTGCACGTCTTGGAGACCGACCGTGGATGAGTATCTGCTGCTCAAGACCGTTCACATCCTGTCTTCTACCCTGCTGTTCGGGACCGGTCTCGGCACCGCGTTCCACGGCTTCATGGCCAACCGCTCCGGCGACCTGGCGGCACGACGGATCGTCAACCGCAACGTGGTGATCGCCGACTGGCTGTTCACCACGCCCGCGGTGATCGTGCAGCCGGTGACCGGCGTGTGGCTCGCGCGGATCGCCGGCTATCCGCTGACGACCGACTGGTTGGCGGCCGCGATCGTGCTGTACCTGTTCGTCGGCGCCTGCTGGCTACCGGTCGTCGGCATTCAGATCGAGATGCGACGGATCGTCGACCGTCTCGCCGACGGCGAGGGACTGCCAGCGCGCTATTTCACGCTATCGCGAACCTGGTTTTTGCTCGGCTGGCCCGCCTTTGCCGGCGTGCTCGCAATCTTCTGGCTGATGGTGGCCAAGCCGGATTTCGCTTGGTGAGCGCGCTGTTCCGGCGGTTGCTCGGTCCGGCGATCGTTGGTCTCGCGCCCAGCTTGCGCACGTTGCATGACGAAGATGGTGACCAGGTCTGGACGGGCCTTGCCGAGATACGGACGAGCGACAATCCGTTTACGCGGCTGCTGTGCCGGATGATGCGGCTGCCGGCGCGAGGATCGGGCGTGCCGGTCACCGTGCGGTTCGAACGGCGCGGCGCCACAGAGCACTGGCATCGCAGGTTCGGGGACCGGCAGTATCGCAGCACTCTGCGAATTCGGCATGGCCGTTTGATCGAACGGATGGGGCCGGCAGCCAGCTCCTTCGACGTTTCGGCCGTCGACGGGGCGCTGCATATGGACTTGGTGGGCTTCCGGTTCCTCGGCATACCTCTTCCGCGATGGGCGCGGCCCGCATGCCATGCGGTCGAGCAGGAGCAAGGCGCCGCATTCATGTTCGACATTCCCGTCGACCTTCCGCTGTTCGGCCGGGTCATTCATTATCGAGGCCGATTGGAGAGAATCGATGACTGAGCATCCGATCATCCTCTTCGACGCCGAATGTGTGCTGTGCTCAGCGAACGCGCAGTTCGTCCTGACGCACGACCGCGCGCGCCGCTTCCGGCTCGCGGCGATGCAGGGAGATGTCGGTGCTGGACTGTGTCGCCGGTTCGGAATCGATCCGGCGGATCCCGATACCATCATCGTCGTCCACGGCGACCGCGCGCTGCGCGACAGCGACGCGGTGCTGGCAATCTATGCCGGGCTCGGCTGGCCGTGGCGAATCGCCGGTGCGGCCCGGGTGGTGCCTCGCGGTTTGCGCGATCCGCTGTACCGCTGGGTCGCACGCAACCGTTACCGCCTGTTCGGGAGGCGGGCGAGCTGCTGGCTGCCGCGCCCGGAGGACGCCGATCGCGTCCTGTAAGCCAAGGCGACATAGATTTCCGCTTGAACAGGTCGCATGGACGCCAGTTCAAACCCTGATGAACAAACGTCTGACGTTGGGACGCCGCAAACGAGCGGCGACCGTCCGCAACTGGGTCGATCGTTCGCTAACGGTCACCCCAACGCTAGCATCAGGCGAAGATGTCGGCGAGCCGGTCGGCGTCGGGGCCGTCCTTCCAGTCGCGCAATTCGATGAAAAGCGAGGCGCCGACCGTGGTGAACCAGGTCAGCACGACGGTCGTGACGATCGATTGCAGCAGCTGGACGACGAACGATGGTTGCGTCGGTAACGGCATCCGGACCTGGCCCCCGCCGGTGAGAACGCCCAGCGAGCCATAGCCTGCCACGCTGCCGACCCCGATCGCGATCGAGGCGAGCAGGTAGATGACGAAGGCAAGCAGCAAGATACCGAACACGTGCCACCGCGCGCCCTTGGTCAGGGCACGGCTGCGGCCGAAGGCGCCGAACACGCCCGAACGCTCCGCAACGATCGCGGGCAGGGCTACCGACCACATGACGGCGAGCATGATACCCGGCACGACGAGAAATATCGTGCCGACCCATATGCCGAGCAGCATCAGCACATAGACCGCGAACAGCGGCAGGCACCGCAACACGCCGACCCGCAGCATCTCGCGCGGGTTCGCCGCTCGTCCCTCGTCATGCGCAACGGTTGCCTGGACCAGCGCCCCGCTGGCGATCAGCCACAGCAAGCCGACGATGATTCCGTAAACTCCGGCCAGCGCATATTGCCCCAGCTGGACATTCTGGAACACCGCCGCGCCGAGGCCGATCTGGCCGAGCAGGAGCGACGGCAGCGCGATCAAGGCAAAGCTGGTACCGAGCGTCGCGAGCGGATTGTCCTTGATGACGTTCGCGCTGCGCCCGAACACGCTGCCTACCGAGATTCCGCGGCTCCGCTCGCCGATAATGTGGCTGGCCATTGTAGTTCCCCCAAATCCCCGTCGACGATGGTGGCGAGCGAACCTCGCGCTGTCCAGTTCGATCATGGGGATGAAAGCGAATGGCGAATGGCGGATTGCACCGGTGGCCGATCCGGGTAAGTCAGGTCTGGGGGCAGCGTTGCGTCGCTGGGAGGGTATCATCGCGGCTTCAGGACTTGACCCGGCGGCGGGGGGCGATCGACTGGCGGCGGCCCATGCCGCGTTACGCGCCGACCCTTCGATCCAGTTCAGTCTGACCCGCCCGCCGGCGCCGCCCGAGCCGCCGGCATGGCTGAAGACGCTGGGACGCTGGCTCGTCGACCTGTTCAGGCCGATCGGGCGGCTGTTGCGCTGGCTGACGGACCTCATGCCCGACGCACCCTATGCCCGCATCCTGCTATGGACGCTGCTCGCCGGAGTTGCGGTGGCGGTGATCTGGATGGTCGTCGAACGGATCCGGTCCGGCGAATGGCGTCTGCCCGCGCGGCGGCGCGTGCATCCGATGCCGGATGCCGATCACGACGATTGGGTGCCCGACGCGGCGCCGGCGCGGGCGTGGCTACGCGAGGCGGACCGGCTTGCCGCGGACGGCCGCCATGCCGAGGCGATCCACTATCTGTTGTTTCATTCGATCGACGACATCGCCCGGCGCCGCCCGGCGCTGCGGCGACCGTCGCTGACCAGCCGCGAACTCGCGTCCGCGCCGCTGTTGCCGGCTGCGGTCCGGCCGCTGTTCGCGAGCATCGCCGGGCTGGTCGAGCGCAGCCTGTTCGGTGGGCGCCTCGTCACGGACTCGGATTGGCAGACGGCTCGCACGGCCTATGCCGAACTGGCAATACCGGGACGGTGGCACGCGTGAGCGACGTGGGACACTACCGCGCGAGCGGCGCGGACAGGGTATTCTCACCGCTGACGGTGGCGCTGCTGCTGATCATCGGCTTGATCGGGTTCGCGGGATCGTTGCTCTTGGGGGCGTATGCGCCAGATCTTAACTCGGGGCGCAATGCGGGTGCGCATGCCCTGTCAAACGCTGCGACCGGATATGCCGGCATCGTCGAGCTGGCGCGTGCGACAGGCCGCCATCCCCGCGTGGTGCGCGAGGCCGCCGGCTGGAAGACCGAGGATCTGGTCATTGCGACGCCGGATCACGGCGCGACCGACATGACCAAGTTCATGGCGGCGCGGCGCGGCCGGGCGACGCTGATCGTGCTACCGAAATGGGCGACCATCGCCGATGACAAGACGAGCGGCTGGGTGGATGTCGGCGGGCTGCTGCCGGCCTTTGACCCCGCCAGAATTCTCGCGCCGGCGGCGGTGATGACGGTAACGCGGCGCCCGAGCGGCGCGCGCGTGTTGCAGGGCGTCCGCGGGGCGCCACGCTCGCTCGCGGTGGCGGCACCGCAGCCCTTGCAGACGGTTGGCTCTGCGGCGCTACGACCGCTGATCACCGACGACGCGGGGCGGATCGTGCTGGGGCAGTTCTATCGCACCAACACGTACATTCTGGCGGACCCCGATCTGCTGAACAATCACGGCATCCGTCGGCTGGACCATGCCCGAGTGGCGCTCGACCTTCTGGATTTCGTCAATGCCACGGGCGCACGCGGCATCGCGTTCGACGTGACGCTGAACGGCCTGGGTCTGGGACGCAGCCCGCTGAAGCTCGCCTTCGAACCGCCCTTCCTCGCAATGACTCTGGCGATCGTCGCGGCGTTGGCGCTGGTAGGATGGCAGGCGCTGGTCCGCTTCGGCGCACCCCGGCCGCCGACGCGGGCGATCGCGTTCGGCAAGACTGCGCTGATCGACAACAGCGCGATGATCGTCCGCAAGGCAGGGCGCGAAGGGATGCTGGGCGGGCGTTATGCCGCGCTGATCCGTGAGCGGGCGCGGACGATCTTGGGCGTTCCCGCGCGACTGACGGACGACGAAGCCGACAGCTATCTCGACAAGCTCAGGGGAACGACGCGGTTCAGCGCGCTGGTCGCCGATGCGGCTCGGGCCGAACATCGCACCGACATGCTCGCAGCGGCGCAGGCGCTGTACCAATGGCAACAGGAGAAGACACAGTGACGGTAGAAGAGGTTCAGGCCCTCGGGCAGGCGATCCGTGCCGAGATCGGCAAGGCCGTGATCGGGCACGACGCCACCGTCGACCTGCTGCTCGTCGCGCTGTTCGCCGGGGGGCACATCCTGCTTGAAGGGCCGCCGGGTACCGCCAAGACGTTGCTCGCGCATGCGTTCGCCAAGACGGTCGGGCTGGAGTTCGGTCGTATCCAGTTCACCCCCGATCTGATGCCGGGCGATATCATCGGTGCGAACCTCTTCAACTTCCAGACGTCGACCTTCACGCTGACGCGAGGGCCGATCTTCACAGAATTGCTGCTCGCGGACGAGATCAACCGCACCTCGCCGAAGACGCAGGCGGCGCTGCTCGAGGCGATGCAGGAGCGCACGGTCACGATCGATGGCGAGAGCCTCGCGCTGAGCAATCGCTTCACCGTCGTCGCGACGCAGAACCCGATCGAGCAGCAAGGCGTCTACCCGTTGCCCGAGGCGCAACTCGACCGGTTCCTGTTCAAGCAAACGGTCTCCTATCCGACCGCGGAGGAGGAGCGGCGGATCGTCGCGGATCATGGCGCGCGGTCGACGGCGATGTCGCCTGCGGACTGGGGGGTCGAGGCGCGCGCCGACGCGGCGACGATCGATGCGGCGGTCAAGACGGTCGCGAAGGTGCGGCTGGTGGACGAGGTCATCGACTATATCGTCGCGCTGGTCCGCGAGACGCGCGATGTCGCCGACCTGGAAAGCGGCGCCTCGCCGCGGGCGGGCGCGATGCTGGCGGGGGCCGCGCGCGCGCGCGCCGCGCTGGACGGCCGCGACTTCGTCATTCCGGACGACGTGAAGACACTGGCGCCCGCGTTGCTTCGCCACCGGCTGATCCTGTCGCCCGCCGCGGAAATAAGCGGGCGCGCGATCGAGGATGTCGTGGCACAGATCATCGAGACAATCGAGGCGCCGCGTTGATCTATCCGACCCGCATGGCGGTGCTGGCGGCGGCGATCGGAGTGCCGGTCACGCTGCTGGTCGCGATGCTGTTTCCGGCGACCTGGTATGCGGGACTGGGCTGGCCGCTCGCCGTCCTGACGCTCGTGTTCGCTGATGCGGTGCTCGGTCATGCGAGGGCGCGTGTCGTGCTGGCGCTGCCGCGATCGGCGGCGGTCGGGGTTTCCCTGAGCGTACCGATCGAGATCTGGATCGACGCGCGTCGGCCTGCCAGCGCGGCGCAGGTCGCACTGGCGCCCGATCCGTTGTTGTCGTTCGTCGACGCCGCGCCGCTGGACGTTGCGCTGATCGCGGGCCGGGGAACCGCGACCGTCGCGCTGACGCCACTGCGGCGCGGCACTGCTCGGTTGGGCACGATCTGGGTGCGCTGGGCAGGGCCACTGGGGCTGGCGTGGCGTCAGGCGAGGATCGACGGGGATCGGACGTTACCGATCCTTCCAGATATCGAGGCGGTGCGTCGACAGGGCGCGCAGGTGTTTCAGCGTCACGCGGTGCAGGGCCTGCTGGCGCAAAGCGATCGCGGGGATGGCACCGATTTCGACGCACTCGTCGAGTTCCGGTCGGGTGTCGATCGACGCGCGATCGACTGGAAACAGTCCGCGCGGCACCGGAAACTCTATGCCAAGGAATACCGGACCGAACGCAACAGCCAGATCGTCTTCGCGATCGATTCCGGTCGACAGATGTCGGAGCCGGTCGATGGCATCCCCCGCGTCGATCGCGCGGTATCGGCGGTACTGCTGGCCGGGTGGCTTGCCCTGAAGCTGGGCGATCGCGTGGCGCTCCACGCGTTCGATTCACGACCGCGGATGGCCAGCGGCTTCATCAGCGGGGCCGGGGCGTTCGCCGAACTTCAGCACCTTGCCGCCGGGATCGACTATAGCGGCGACGAGAGCAACTACACTTTCGCCCTGACCACCCTGGCGGCGCGGCTGAAGCGGCGGTCGATGATCGTGCTGTTCACAGAATTCACCGATCCGATCTCCGCCGACTTCATGGTGCGGGCGGTCGCGCGATTGCTCAAGACGCATCTCGTGCTGATCGTCGTCCTGCGTGACGACGAACTCGAGACGATCGTCGATCGTGCGCCCGAACAGGCCGCCGACGTGACCCGGGCAGTGACCGCCGCGGCCCTGCTCCGCGATCGGCGGCTGGTGCTGCTGCGTCTGCGCCATTTGGGCGTCCATGTCATCGAGAGTCCGTACGACCAGGTCGCCGAGCGGCTGGTCGAAGGCTATGTCGACCTCAAGCGTAGGAGTCTGTTGTGAGCGCGTTCGTCGATTCCGCACCGCCCCTGCTCAACGCCAGCCGCTTCCGCGCCGCGCATGAGGTGGACTGGACGCGGCTGGAGCGACTGCTCACCCGGATCGAGAAGCGGTCCGTCCGCGTATTGTCCGACGACGATTTGTTGGCGCTGCCGTTGCTGTACCGTTCCACGCTGTCGTCGTTGTCAATCGCGCGCGAGACGTCGCTCGACCGCGCGCTGATCGCGTATCTTGAGCAATTGTGCGCGCGCGCGTATTTTCAGCTCTATGGTGTCTCGGATTCAGCGTGGAGGGATCTCGGGCACTTCTTCACCAGAGGGTGGCCGGGCGCGGTCGCCTCACTGTGGCGCGAGACGCTGGTCATGGCGTTCCTGACGATCGCGGGCACGGTCGCGGCCTATATGCTCGTGCGGGCTGATCCGTCCTGGTATGGCGGAATCGTACCCCAGGGGCTGGCGAGCGGACGCGATCCGGGTGCTTCGGCGGAGGCGCTGCGGGCGACGCTGTATCATAGCCGGGAAGACGGGCTGGGCGTCTTCGCAAGCTTCCTGTTCGGCCATAACGCACAGATCGCGATCTTCGCTTTTGCGCTCGGCTTCGCCTTCGTCGTGCCGACCGCGCTGCTGATCTTCTATAACGGGCTGATGCTGGGCGCGATGATCGCGGTATTCGCCGGCAAGGGACTTGGGCTGAACTTCCTGGCCTGGCTGGCGATCCACGGCACGACCGAATTGTTCGCGGTCATCATCGCCGGGGCGGCCGGGATGCGGATCGGCACCGCCATCGCCTTTCCCGGCCGGCAGGCGCGGATGGAGGCGGTGGTCGCCGCGGGCCGCACGGCCGCGGTCGCCACGGCGGGCGTCGTGCTGATGCTCGCGGTCGCAGCCATTCTGGAGGGAGTCGGTCGTCAGGTGGTCACCAGCGACGGCACCCGCGCGGTGATCGGTGCGGCGATGCTCGCAGCGTGGCTGGTCTATTATTACGGCATCGGGAGGCGTCATGCGCAACGCTCGCCGGACTAAAGCGCCTGTCGCGCGGCGCCGCAGCTTCGTCACGCCCGAGGGAGTCGATTTGCAGCTCGAGCTGGGTGGCGCGGGGACGCGCGCTGCGGCGTTCCTGATCGACGTCACGCTGATGCTGATCGTGATGATCGCCGTAACGCTCGCCCTGTTCGCGCTCGACAAGGCGACGCAGGCCGATATCGCCAAGATCCTTTGGCTGATCGGCGCATTCGTGTTGCGCAACGGCTGGTTCGTCCTGTTCGAGATGGGCGGCCGCGGTGCGACGCCGGGCAAGCGGCTGATGCGACTGCGCGTGGTTGCGCGCGATGGCGCGCGGCTGACCGCGGGCGCTGTACTCGCGCGCAACGCGATGCGCGAGATCGAGGTGTTCCTGCCGCTTTCGTTCCTGGGTGCGCAGGCGGCGGCGGGAACCGCGGATGCGTTCCTGACCATCTTTGCCATGCTGTGGACCGGCATCTTCCTGTTCTTCCCGCTATTCAACCGCGACCGCCTCCGCATCGGCGATCTGGTTGCCGGAACCTGGGTCGTCCAGACTGCAATAAGCACCCTCGCCGCCGATCTCGCGCCGGCCAACGATTTGCCGCGACGCATATTCCCGGAAACGGCGCTCGCACTTTACGGCAACTACGAATTGCAGGCCTTGGAAGACGTCATTCGTGGCGGCGACGATCTCGCCCGGATCACCGTTGCCGCCGCGATCCGGCGCAAGGCGGGGCTCCCTGACGATGGCGACGATGACGGCTTCCTCGCGGATTATTACGCCGCGCTCTGCGCCAGGTTGGAGGGCGGGCTACTCGTAGGTCGACGCCGCCTCGACAAGCTCAGCGCCGTAAACCAACGGTAGTTTGGACCGCGCGATGCTGGGAAGCTCTATAGCGGCTGCGAACGTTCGTGTGTGAGTCAGGCCTGTTCAGTCGGCTTGATTGGAACGGCCCCAGTTGTTCGAGGAGCATCGTAGAGAAGATCGCGATGGTTCGGGCTTGGATTGAGAACCTTGGAAGGCCGCCCTTCCATTCTCATTCTACGGTCCGCTTCCAGCCAATCAGGCGTGACCGCGCTATCCTGAGTCCAGTGGACGACGCTGGCTTCATCGCACCAGTCCAGCAGCTTTGGCATGGCCTTTAAATGCGCCCCGCTGGTCATGTAGCCGCGCATGGCGGCTTGATCCCGCCAGAGGGTGGCGGTCCAAAATACGCGTTTCCGGTCGGCAAGCAGGGAGCCGTCGATAAAACCGTCCGCCCGTTTGGTCTGCCTTCCGGTCCATATCGTATGGACCAGGAACTGCGGCATAAACCGAAGCGAGCGGATGCGCAGCCGGGTGATGCTGACAAAAGTCATTGGTCTGGCATCGGCTGAAACAGCGCTTTACTCAAGTCTAAGTTCAACAAGCGGTCTCGCTCTGAAAGCGGCTGAACAGGGATCGACGTCTGTGCTCGGGTCATCTCGGCTGTCGGTCCTCTCAAAATATCCTCGAGACGTACCGGGATTATATCGATCAAAGTCGCAGAACCCCTCAGGGGAGGGGAGGGTGGTGCCCATGGCGAGAGGCCAGATCACCACTCCGTCCGCATTGAACAGGAATATCTCGCCTACGCTGATTTCTTCGTCCACGGTGCTGGGCGAAGCATAGTATTCGAGGACGATCAGCTCCCTGGCTCCCTTGACCGGGAATGCCAGATTTGCCGTATAGAATTTCCGATCAACACGCTTGGCCGCTACTATTTACCGTCTTCTAATTTGGCCGCCCCCGGATTTAGATCCTTATTGGGAAAGCGGCAGTGCTGCGCAACGTCGGCCATTACCATCCGCCCGAACAGCCGGGTCGGATTGCTCTCCAATCACGACGTTTATGGCTGAATATCAGACGTCGAAAGCGGTGAGCGCGGAGCTAAGGGAACGTCAGAGCTTCCGAATGTCTGGGTTTGGGTCTTGGGAACCTGACGCCCCCGGGCAGTTTCGCCCGGTGCTTAAACCCATTTGGTTTTTCACGATCCTAATGGCGACGATGCTCGCCGCGCCACCGAACAGTTTTTCCCGCACTGGTGATCTGGGTAATGCGTGCTGGAGCGGGGTATGCGCACGCGGGATCGACGGTCAAGGGCTCGACCGGCGGTCGTATGGGGGTGACGTTCGGCTGGTGAAGCTGGCTGGCGAGCGGTGGCGAACCACCGCTTGCCAAAGGCGCAGTCCTCGCGTCTTTGCCGCTGGTGACGATCGCTGGCGCAGGCTCGACGCCTCGCACAGAAGTGCGTTGAAGATTTCTGCCCGAGTTTATACTGGCACCGGATCGGTTACTTCGGTCGCCTCGCGCTCGGCAACCGCGCCCAGCCGCACGCATGAAGGTAGATCGTCAGGATTTCGGGTCGCAATGAATTATCGCCATTCCTTTCATGCCGGCAATAGTGCCGATGTCGTCAAGCACAGCCTATTGATCGCCCTCGTGCGGGCCTTGCAGCAAAAACCGGGTGCGCTGACGCTGATCGACACGCATGCGGGCTGCGGGCTGTACGATCTTGATGGCGACGACTCCCAACGCACCGGCGAGTCCACACAGGGCGTGCTGCGGGCCTTTGCGGACCCGAACCCGTTGCTGGACGACTATCGCGCCGCTGTGCAGGCCGTGAATATCGGGGCCGAGCCGCGCTTATACCCTGGCTCGCCGCGGTTTCTGGCGCAGCTTTTGCGCCCGCAGGATCTCCTGATCCTCAACGAAAAACACCCCCGGGACGCCTATACCCTGCGCGGCGTGATGCGCGACACAGCCGCTGCCGTGCATGAGCGCGACGCCTACGAGCTTTGGCTGGCGATGCTGCCGACCCGAACCGCGCGCGGCGTGGTGGTGGTCGACCCGCCGTACGAGCAGACGGACGAACGCGCGCGTATCACCGCGACCCTCGCTGCCGCCCACCGCAAATGGGCGCATGGCGTGACGGTGATCTGGTATCCGCTGAAAGACCGCGCCACGCATACGCGGTGGAAGGAGCAGTTACGCAAGCTGCGCATCCCGAAAGTGATGGGGGTGGAGCACTGGCTGTACGACGATGACCAGCCCGGCATCTATAATGGCGCAGGCCTTTTCATCGTCAACCCGCCCTACGCCTTCACGCAGGCGCTGCCGCCCCTGCTGGAAGCCCTGCGCGCCGTGCTGGCGCCGGAGGAGCATAGGGGCGAGATCACAACCGAGTGGCTGGGCGATTAGGCTCAACCTGCACTGCCACCTTCTTCCGAAGGAGGCCTTCGCGTGCTTCAGGTTTGGAACTCGTCATCTCGCGAAATTGACGCTGCCCGCACCGAGTGCGGGTTCCGCGTCGTGGCGGGAGTCGAACGATTATCTCTCAACTATGACGACCGCTCCGACCGACCTCGATGTGCTGCTGACCCTGTTCAGCGACGCCGCTACACGAATGACCTTTCGCGCCGCTGCAGTCGATACCTCGCGGGGGAGGTCATGCGGGGAATGGCGGACAAGAAACGCGGCAACGCGATCTACGCCAACGACATCGCTGCAATCGCGCCTGTGTCGCTGAACGACAGGATCGATGCGCAGAACGCCAACGATGTGCCGATCGCGAGCAACGATGCCATTCGCGGCTTGTACCGTCCCGTAACCATGCTGGTCATAGTCGTGGGCAACGAAAAGGCCGATTCAACACGGGCCCTGATCGATAAGTGGTTCGGGGGCTGGAGGCGTACGCAGCTTACATTTTGCCGAGCGCGATCGCCTCCATTGTGTCGGCGTGATCACATTCGTCCGGTCAGCTTCTCGGCGCTTGCCAAGGGCGTCAGACGGCATTGGCGACAGTGGTCATGCCGATGCCGGTCCCATGGACCTTGCAAATTACGTTTGTCATGCGCTTGCCGATGGGCGCTACCTGATCCCGCCTGAGGCGATGCTTCGCTACGCTGGCATAACGTTTTCCCAAATCAGCGCACAGGCCGTAAGCAGATGGTGGCGCGCGCAATGCGGTGGCTGCGATCGGGGTGGCAGCGGGAGGATCAACGGGAACCTCTACCTGTAAATGACTTTGACAGGTCTGTGTTTGCTCGAGAGGGCGAGCGCTTTCGCTCGGTCCAGCCGTCAACTGTGTGCCAACGCTCTTCAGGGATAGCGTGAGACGTGCCTTTCCCCACCATCACGATCCGTCAGCTCAGCTGTTTCGTCGCTGGCTGAAGCGAGCAGTCTTACGCCGGCCGCCGAGTATAAGCGGGTTCCCCGGCCATGACCCTCGCAAGAGATCCGCACGCTGCAAACCATTCTTAGTGCAGCCCTCTTTTCGAGGCCGAGTATCTCCGTCGCGCAGGCGCCGATGCGCCTGGGTTGCGGCTACGCCGTGCCCGTCCGGACCCATGCCCGGACCAACACGGCGTATCCGCGTTTAGCCTAGCCTCAGGTCGCCTGGTTGGACGACACAGGCTTGGCCGTAACGTCGAAACGGTCGGCGTTCATGACCTTGACCCACGCACGGATGAAGTCGCGAACGAACTTCTGCTCGTGGCCGTTCTCGGCATAGACTTCGGCCGTCGCGCGCAGCTGCGAGTTGGAGCCGAAGATCAGGTCGGTACGGGTCGCCTGCCACTTCTTCTCGCGACCACCACGATCGTAGCCGATGAACTTCTCGTCGCTCGACGTGTCGACCAGATCCCAGAACGTGTCGTTGTCGAGCAGGTTGACGAAGAAGTCGTTGGTCAGCTGCCCCGGACGCTCGGTGAGTACGCCGTCGGGCGCGTCGCCGAAGTTTGCGCCGAGTACGCGCAGGCCACCGACCAGCACGGTCATCTCCGGCGCGGACAGCCCGAGCAGCGAAGCCTTGTCGAGCAGCAGCTCCTCGGTCTTCACCGGGTGACGCGTCTTCAGGTAATTGCGGAACCCGTCGGCCTGCGGCTCCATCCACACGAAGCTTTCGACATCGGTCCAGTCCTGCGTTGCGTCACCGCGTCCGCCGAGGAACGGTACCGATACGTCGTGGCCGGCGTCGCGTGCCGCCTTCTCGACCGCCGCCGAACCCGCCAGCACGATCGCGTCGGCCAACGACATATCGCCGCGCAGTTCGTTCAGCTTGGCCAGTACGAGGCTGAGCTGCTCGGGCTCGTTGACCGGCCAGTCCTTCTGCGGGGCGAGCGCGATACGCGCACCGTTCGCACCACCGCGGTGGTCCGATCGGCGATAACTCGACGCCGACGCCCAGGCGGTCTTGACCAGCTGGCCGATCGTCAGCCCGCTCGACAGCACGGCGTCCTTGAACGCAGCGACGGCGGCGTCCGACGGCGCCGTGCCTTCGGGAACCGGATCCTGCCAGATCAGCGTCTCTTCCGGAACCTCAGGCCCGAGGTAACGAACCCGGGGGCCCATGTCGCGGTGCGTCAGCTTGAACCAGGCGCGCGCGAACGCGTCGTCGAGTGCCGACTGATCGTCGCGGAAGCGGAGTGCGATCTCGCGGAACTCGGGGTCCACCTTCAACGCCATGTCGGCCGTCGTCATCATCGTCGGCACGCGCTTGCTGGGGTCACGCGCGTCGGGTGCCATGTCCTCCGGCTCCGGGTTGACCGGCTGCCACTGCTTCGCGCCGGCCGGGCTTTCGGTCAGCTCATACTCATATTTGAACAGCAGCCGCAGATAGTCGCCGGTCCACTTGGTCGGGTTGTTCGACCACGCACCCTCGATGCCCGAGGTCGTGATATGGCCCTGGCCAATCTCTTCGCTGTCGGTCAGCCAGCCAAGGCCCTGCATGTGAACCGATTCCGAGGACGGGCTCTTGAAGTGCGGCGCGGCCTTCGCGCCATGCGCCTTGCCGAAGGCATGGCCGCCCGCGGTCAGCGCGACGGTCTCCTCGGAGTTCATCGCCATCCGCTGGAAGGTCGCCTTCATGTCGCGTGCGGACTTCAGCGCGTCGGGCTCACCGCCCGGACCCTCGGGATTGACGTAGATGAGACCCATCTGGATCGCCGCCAGCGGGCCTTCGAGCTCGGGCATGTCCTCGCTGATGCGAGTCTGCGCGCCCTCGTTGACCCAGAGTTCCTCTGCGCCCCAGAACGTGTCGCCCTCGGACGCGAACACGTCCTTGCGGCCGCCGGCGAAGCCGAACACCGGTCCACCCATGCTCTCGATCGCGACGTTGCCGGCGAGGATGAACAGATCGGCCCAGCTGATGTTCTTGCCGTACTTCTGCTTGAGCGGCCACAACAGGCGACGCGCCTTGTCGAGGTTGCCGTTGTCCGGCCACGAGTTGAGCGGCTCGAACCGCTGCTGACCCGACGACGACCCGCCACGGCCATCGGTGACCCGGTAGGTGCCGGCGGCGTGCCACGCCATGCGGATCATGAAGGGGCCATAGTGACCGTAATCGGCAGGCCACCAGGCCTTGCTGTCGGTCATCAGCGCCGTCAGGTCTGCCTTGAGCGCGGCATAGTCGAGCTGCTGGAACGCCTCGGCATAGTCATATTCGTCGCCCATCGGGTCGGGGGAGACGCCGTGCTGGTGCAGCATGTCGATCGGCAGCGCATCGGGCCACCAATCCTTGTTCGTACGACCCAGCAACGAGCGGGCCTTCACCTCGCCGCCACCCTGCGGACCCATGGGGCAACCGCTGCTCTTGGGCTGTTCGTAATCGGCCATCTTGGCGTCCTCTCTCAATGAGTCTTACCGTTATGTCCTACGATGCCGGATGTGCGTGACATTTGTCCAATCGATTATCCGGGGTGGATCGATCATGTCACTCGATCACAAGGCGGCAGCGCCAACGGCCGTTTCTCAACTGAAAAGACTGGGCCGGGCAATCGCCGGGCGACTAGCCGGCTCTGCGATGCACCCCTTGTCCTGGGCCGTCACCGACAGCGGCACCGCATCGCTCCGCACCGATATCTACAGTTCCGCGGTTTTGACCTCGGCGATTTCGGTGTTGGAAAGACCCGGCGTTTCCTCGCGCAAGAAGCGTAGAAGGTCGCTGATCTCCTTTGGGCCGAACCTCAGGTCGATAGCATCCATCTGGATGGACACGGATCGTTGCCGGTCTGCCGAAAACTCGGCGACGATATCGATGCACTCTTCCAGCGTGCCCTGTCCTACCACGCCCGTTGCCGTGTCATCGGACGGTTCCGCGTTATGGATCGTAGCTGGCTCGCTCAGCGGATAAGTCGTCATTATGGGGCGCTTCCGTCGTCTAGCTGGATCGATATCGCTCGCCGACGTGACGCCGGCGAGCGATGCATCGTTATGCGTCCTCGGCGTCGATGTTGACGCTCGTCTCGGCAAGCTTCGTCATATATTCGTCGCCGCCATAGATGTCCTTGGTCGCCGCACTCAGCGTCTTGTGGTCATCCTTGAGACCCAGCGCCTTGGCATAGGCAGCCGCCGTGCCGAAGCCGGCGATCCCGTAATGAGTCATCCGCTGATACTGCGCGATGATCATGACATCGAGCAGCGGACCCTTTTCCGGTCCCTCCTCGAGGACATGCTTGGTGGCTTCGGCGACGAGGCCTTCCATGCCCTTGCAATGCTCCTTCGAGACCTTCGCGTCGTTTGATGCGATCAGGTCTTTCAGCAGATCGGTATGCTTTTCGATATCCGCCTGCGACTTGGTCAGCATGTCCTTCAGCGACGCGTCGCTCGCCTTCGACGTGATCTTCTTCAGAACCTTCTTCATCTGGTCGTTGGCGGACCACAGATCCTTCAGCTCGTCGGTGTAGATGTCCTGGAGATCTTCGGGTGCAGACATGGGATCGTCCTTATGCGGTCACCAGGCAGAATGCGCAGTGACTGGAGGTGGGGTATGACGGTGCAGTAGCGCGGTCCGTCGCCGTCAGCCGGCACCGGGCTGCTTCTGCTCGTCCTCGTATCGCGCGTCGGTGCCGATCTTGCCGTTGGCCTCGGCCTCGGCGATCCCCGACGTCTCGACGACCTCGATCGTGCGGCCTTCGCCGGTGATCGCATGGGGTTCGCGGTCGGCATCCGGGTCGTCGGCGATCGTCGTGCGGTCACCGCCGCCCGAACCGGCGACGCCGTTGCCGGTGCTGCCACCGTCTTCGCCGGCCTGGCCGCCACCGTGATAGGCGATGTCGGTCTGACCGCCATGCGCCATGAAGCCGGTGTTGGTCTCGGTCTTGCCCGCATGGGGGTTGGGATAGGCGCCGCCGCCGCTCTCGCCCCGGTCGCTGCGGCCATGAACGTCGGCGCCGTCATTGCCGCGGGGCCCGCCCAAAACTCCATCCGGTGCACCCTTGCTCGCTGGGTTGCCGGGAACCGGGGTATGAACCGTGTCACGCATCGGTACGTCCTTTTGACTGTAGTGGATCAAGAGGATGCCGCCCCGGTCCGCTCGGCAGGAGCGGACCGGGGCGGGCAGGGGTTACGGCCGCAGCACGACCTTGATGACGCCGTCCTGCTTGTCGCGGAACTTCTGGTACATCTCGGGCGCGTCCTCGAGGCTGGCCGGGTGAGTCACCACGAAGCTCGGATCGATGTCGCCGGCCTCGATCCGCGCAAGCAGCGGCTTGGTATAGGCCTGGACGTGCGTCTGCCCGGTCTTGATCGTCAGGCCCTTGTTCATCATCGCGCCGATCGGGATCTTGTCGCCCATCCCGACATAGACGCCGGGGATCGACACCGTGCCGCCCATCCGGCAGCTCATGATCGCCTCGCGCAGCACGTGCACGCGGTCGGTCGCGAGGAACGTCGCCGCCTTCACCTTGTCGATCACCGCATCGACGGCGCCGTGCCCGGACGCCTCGGCACCCACCGCGTCGATGCAGCTGTCGGGGCCGCGACCCTTGGTGCGGAACTGGAGCTCGTCATAGACGCTGTCGACCTCGGCGAAGTTGATCGTCTCCGCACCGCCGGCCTCGGCCATCGCCAGACGCTCGGGCACTT
The DNA here is from genome assembly GCF_003050705.1 of Sphingomonas aurantiaca. Classification (GTDB taxonomy): domain Bacteria; phylum Pseudomonadota; class Alphaproteobacteria; order Sphingomonadales; family Sphingomonadaceae; genus Sphingomonas; species Sphingomonas aurantiaca. The sequence goes on from NZ_QAOG01000001.1 coordinate 563,079, forward strand.
CGTCGATCGCGATCACGCGGCCCGCGCCGAGCATCAGCGCCGAGCGGATCGCGAACTGGCCGACCGGGCCGCAGCCCCAGATCGCCACGGTGTCGCCCTCCTCGATGTTCGCATTCTCGGCAGCCATATAGCCGGTCGGGAAGATGTCGGAGAGGAACAGCGCCTGATCGTCGGTGACGTTGTCGGGCACCTTGATCGGGCCGATATCGGCCATCGGCACGCGCAGATACTCGGCCTGGCCACCGCAATAGCCGCCCAGCATGTGGCTGAACCCGAACAGCCCGGCGGGCGAATGGCCCATCGCCTTGATCGCGAGTTCGGCATTCGGATTGGTCCGCTCGCACGCAGAGAACAGTCCCTTGCGACAGAAGAAGCAATCGCCACAGCTGATCGTGAACGGAACGACGACTCGGTCGCCGATCTTCAGATTGGTGACTTCCGACCCGAGTGCGACGACGACGCCCATATTCTCGTGCCCGAGGATGTCGCCCGGCTTCATCGTCGGCTGGTAGCCGTCAAGCAAATGAAGGTCGGACCCGCAGATCGCGCAGGCCGAAACCTTGATGATCGCGTCGCGCGGATGCTGGATCTCGGGATCCGCGACAGTGTCGACCCGAACATCGCCTTTTCCATGCCAAACCAGTGCACGCATCAGAAGTCTCCGTCTTAGAAATTACAGTAATTGGCGCAAGCGCGGCAAATCTTTTGCCACAGGCAAGATTAGAAAACCCCGAAAACGTCGGGCAGTCCTCGATACTCTTGTGCAGCGTCGCCGTCATCTTCCAGCCGACACATCTTCGTGCTGTGACGGTCGGTGTGGGCGTTTCCTGGGGAGTATAGCGATTCTAACGCCAAAAACGTTCCTATCGAACGCCGTTATCCATCGCTTTATATTTCGGATTGATGCGGATCAGTGCTGATCGATGTGAGCAAAAAATCCGAAACGAATGAATAAAAATCATAGATCGTAGTGACTTGTTGATCTCAACTGCGCTGAATATCGTTGCTGCTCTATCTACGATGTTATCGAAATCAGGGCCATTATCGTCGAGATCGGCGACAGGCACGCCTCCCTGTCTCGACGGCGTTCGCTCTGTTTCGGTAGATTGATTCGCGTCGGCACCAAGACGGCACGTGCCCGCGGTCAGCGCCCGCCTCGAGCGTCGCGGCGTCGATGCGTCAGGAGCAGGGCCTGGCCTCAGTCGTTACAGCGGATCCTGTACGGTCCTGATCGCGCTCCAAGCGGCTGCCCCTTCCAGCTGAGCCGTACGAGTCCGTCGCCGACCAGCTCGTCTATCGCGGCGTGGACCGCGGGCATCGCGCCGCGCCAATCCTCCGCGATCGCGCGAGCCACCTCGCTCGGGCATATCGTCGCGCCCGGTGCGCGGCGTTCCAGTAGCGACAGCGTCACGGCCTTGGCATCGATCATTCAGGCTGCGTCGGCTCCGCACGCCAATCGGTCAAGCGATTGGCTGACGGATTTGCGGGCTCAGGATGATCAGTCCGCCGCCGACCCCGTTTCGGCGTTGAACCGCGGGTTCGCGAAATCGATCGGGGAGGGGCGTATCTCGGCGGGCGTGGTCGCGCTCTCGGTCCAGGCGCGGCAGAGCATGTCGCGGAGCATCGCCGCACCGGCGGTCGTCTGCGTGTAGACCAGCGCGCGCACGTCCTTGTCGGTGAAATCGGCGAACCCGTTCCGCTTCTCGAGGGCGTAGACGCGTTCCATCTTGTCGCCGGCGTTGTCGAGAAAGGCGAGGATCGCGTCGAACATGTCGCCGTCGCGGTGCCCCGGCGCGCCGATCCGCGGCGTGATATCGGCGGCGGTCAGTTTCATCCCGTCGACGAAACGGCTCTCGAACCGGCCGTGGATCGACTTGTCGGTGGTGTAGCCCTTCGGATTGGGCCCACGCCAGCCATCGCTGTTGACAGAGTCGTGCAGAGGCTGCGCGCCGTCGCCGATATAATGGCCAAGGCGGATGACGTCGAAGCCGCAGTGCTGTTCGGCGAACGCGCTGTCGCGGCCAGCCTGCTTTGCAGCGCGTACGTCGCGCATGCAGACCACGATCCGCTCATACGCCTCGATCGCAGCATAAGGCAGCGTCCCGGTCCAGCGCACGTTGGTGCGCGCCGCGGTGGCGGGGTCGGTGCGCTTGATCTTCTCATGCTGTTTGAAGACCGCGATGACGAATTCATAGCGGGAGCGGGGGATCGGTTTCAGGAAGGTGAACTGCTCGCGGAACCAGCCATGGTTCGGATCCTCCTCGATCTTCGAGAAATTCTCGGACGCGTTACGCCACGCGTCGGGCAGCGACGCCGACCCGGCGATATAGTCGACCTGGCGACGCAGGAAGACCGGGCCGTCGTCAGGGATGGACTCGATCGCGGCGCGGTCGATCACGGCATGCGCGGTGCCACCCCAGGCCTGCGCCGAGGTGGGGATCAGGGTCATGGCAAGACCGGCGATCGTGGCGAGCAGGGCAGGGCGCATCACAGGCTCCAGACGGATCAGGGATCGAGGGGGTCGCGCGGATCGACGCGCAGGGACAGTGGCGAAGGGCGGAACTCGAGCTCGGTCGGCGACACCCGCCGGCCGACTTGCCCGGGAGCATAGCCCAGTTCGGCCACATTGCGTTGCGCGAACGCGGCGCTGGCGATCGTCTCGCTCTGGCCCGGATTGCAGACGATCACCGCATCCTTGTCGAGCGGCGCGCCCAGCGCGACGAGCAGGCGCGTGGCGTTGCGCAAATTGGTCGTGGTGTGGCGGGCATAGGGTTCGACGACGATCGCGTCCGCCGGCACGCCGTAGCGGTCGATCAACGCGGACCGCATCTGCTCGGCTTCGGTAAAGCGGGTCGCGCGGGGATGCGCGCGTCCGCCGGTGACGATGATGACCGCGATATCGCCGCGCGCATAGCGCTCCGCGGCGAGGCGGATATGGTATTTCCCGAGCGGGCTGAGCGCGGCGTCGGGTGTCTCCGGCCCGACGCCGGTGACGATCATCGCGCTGTAGCGCCACCGCGTCCAATCGAGTGACCGCGCGCGCTTCACGGGCGCGGCATTCAGTCCAGCCATCAGCGGATCGAACCCGATCGCATCGGTGCGGTCGCTGACGTCGAGCAGTGCCAGCGCGAAGTCCATGCTGGTATCGAGCGCCTGTATCGATCGTGCGCGCGGCGTGCGCGACAGCCAGTCGGCGGCCTGCAGTCGCGTACGGACCTCCATCGGGTCGATCGGGCCTGCCCCATCGATCTGGGGGTATCGCGGCAGCTGGCCAAGGCCATAGGTGCGCAGCACGGTGTTGATCCCCTCGATCTCCCGCCTGGCCTGTGCCGCGCTGCCGTCGTCGGCGGACGACGTACCTTCCGGTACTGCCGCGGCGAGGACCGCGGTCTCGGACTGGGTCCAGACCAGGGCCTGCGCGATGCAGCCCAAATCGTCGGTGCACGCGGCCCGCCGCTCGGCCCGCGTCGCCAGCATCGCCGCGACACCCGGTTTCGCCTTTAGCTGTGCCACCCCGCCCGGATCCGTGCCGATCGCGTCGAGCAGCGGGAACAGCCGGTGCGACAAGGCGCCGATGACCCGGTCGCTGACCGGGCCCGCTTGCGCCCGAGCGACGACCGGCGCGGCACTGGCCGGCGTGCCCGCTAAGAAGACGATCGCGGCGGCAAGCGCAAACCCGGACCTCACCAGGATTTGCCCACGACGAGACGGACATTCCGGCCGAAGATCGGACGGCCGTAGATCGCTTCGGAACTGCCCTGACCACTCAACTGATCGGTCCGCGTATTGCCCTCGGTCAGGCCATGCGCGTTGAACAGATTGTCGCCGACCACCTGCACCTGCCACGTGCCATGGCGCACCGTCACGCCGGCGCCCGTCGTGCCATAGGCCGGCAGCGCGGTATTGTTGTACAGGTCGACGAAGCGCTTCCCCATATAGGTATAGCGGCCATAGACCGACACCGCGTTGTCGCCGAGATCAAAGTCGAAGCTCGGGCGGATGTTGCCGTAGATCTTGGGCTGCCGAACGATCTGCTTGCCCTCCGCCTGGACGGGATCGGCGCCGGTCGAGCTCTGGAAGTTCTTGTACTTGGGATCGCTGATCGTCAGCGCGCCGTTGAGCGAGAACCATGAGGTCAGCGCGAGCGATCCGTCGAATTCGACACCCTTGACCTGCGCTTCGCCGATAAAGGGGATGTTGACGTCGTTGCGCCCGGTCGACGGGTCGAACGCGAGGAACGAGGCGTTGAGCGGATCGAAATTGGTGTAGAAACCGGTGACGTACAGATAGGACCGGCCCGCCGCCAGCTTCAGCCCGGCCTCATATTGATCGGCGATCGTGGTCAGGATCGTCGGGTTGATGCTCATCACGGTCTGCACGCTCGGCGGCGTCTCGAGATGCGAGGCGCGACCATAGACGCCGATGTGCCGGTTGAAGTCGTAATTGGCGCCCGCGGTCCAGTTCGTGACGTGCGGCTTGCCCGTCTGGTTGATGATGTTGCCCGTAAACGCGCGCGTCGTGTCGTCGGCCAGCGTCGCGCCGTTGCCGAGATCGGCCTGCCCGGTCAGCGCGGCATAGCCCGTGTAGCTGTAGCGCTCATGGCGGATGCCCGCGTCGAACCGCAGCCCGGGGAGGAGTTCCCAGGTGTCGTTGGCGAACAGCGCGATCATCTTCGCATCGGAATTGCCGCGCGTCAGCGTCGCGGCATAGTTGAGCACGCCATTATCGGTGACGGACCCGATGCGCGTCCCGGCGGCGTTATAGGCGACCAGGTCGAGCGTCCGCGGCTTGCCCGCCACCTCGATCAGGTAATTCTGGTAGATCGTCCGGCTGTCCTCGCCGTAAAGGCTGCCATATACGCCGAGCTTGAGATCGTGGCTGCCGAAGCCGGTTTCGAATTTCTTGGCGACCGACAGGTTGACCTGGTTCGAATAGAATTTCGAGTGGATGTCGCGGTACTGCCCCTGCAGGACGAGTCCGGAGGCGGCATAGGGGTCGTAGACCGTGTCGGTGCCCGCGAGCACATAGCCGAGCGACGCGACGGGTCCGAACGCGGACGTCGCGCGCGCCCGATAGCCACTGGCGAAGCTGTTCGCATCGACCGGGTTGGTGGTCGAGTAGAAGGCGTTGAAATCCAGCTTGCCCATGGTGAACCCGGCCTTTGCCGACACCAGCCAGCCATCGAACTCCGCGTCATATTGCGTGCCGATGTTGATCATCCGCATGTGGCGGCCATCGGCAAGGTCGCTCGCCTGGTTCTGGACCACGCCCGCGCCATCGCGGTAGCGCAGGTTGACGTTGCGCAGCGCCGGCGAGTTCATCGTGCCCGAGAAATAGTCGATGTAGCGATCGAGCGAGACCGCCGGATTGCGCGGGTCGGCGGTCGGGATCGGCAGGTAGAACACGTTGTGATCGTTGACGTAGTTGACGCTGAGCCGGAGCGAGCCGTTGTCGAGATCGTGCTTGATATTGGCGCGGAACTGGCCGCCCTTGTCGTTGGGAAAGCCGTTGTCGCGATAGCCGTCGTGATAGCGCACAAAGCCTCCGACCGCGTAATAGGTCTTGCCGCCGAGGGGCCCGGACTGGACGATGTCGGCGCGGTAGAGACCGGTGTCGCCGATCGTCACCTGCGCCTTGCCGCGCACCTCGTCGCGCCCCGTCACCTCGATCGCGTTGACGATCGCGCCCGAATAGCTGGCATAGACAGGGGCGGGGCCGCCGCGGACGACCTCGACCCGCTCGGTCATCAGATCGGGCTTCAGGATCGCATCGCCGCGGAAGAACACGCCGTCATTCTCGTGGAACAGCGGCAGGCCGTCCTGCTGGAAACTGACGAAGCCGCCATCGTTCGGCAGGCCGCGGATTCGGTAGATGTTCTGCACTTCGCCGCCGGTGATCTCGGTCTGGAAGCCGGGCAGCTGGCCGATCAGGTCGGCGAAGTTGACCGGGGCGATCTTCTCGATGTCGGCCTGCGAGACGACGTTGATCGCATAGGACGCATCGAAGCGGCGTTGCGCGCGAGTCGAGCCGGTGACGATGACGTCCCCCTTGCTCTCCTCCGGCGCTGCGGACTGGCCGCTTGCCGGAGCGGGATCGGCCGCCGTCGCCGAAGCCCCATCGGTCGCCTGCGCTCGAGCCGGCATGGCGAAGGCGGCGGACATTGCGAGAAACGCGGTGCCGGTCGCGAGAACGGATTTGAGCATGGGCCCCCCAGAAGCGCTACGCCGCCGAAGCGGCCATCACGGTCCCGTTGGTGTCCAAATGTTACAGCTTGAATTATCGGACCAAAAAAATACCAATTTCGCCAGGGCGCCAATTCCGAAGACGCGGCCGAGACCGGCCTTGCGCGCCAATATTACGCCTGAAAGAGCGAGCGTGCCTTGCGTATCGATGTCGTTCCGCTCGCATCGGTCACGGCATAGGTAAAACCGGGCAGCAGGCAGTAGGCGCCGACATTGCCGTGCGGGTCGAGCGCGAGGAAGCCGACCTGGACGCCCCGGATCGCGTCGCCGCGCAATTTGGCGATGTGGCGGACGACGTCTTCGCACGCCTTTTGCGGGGTGGCTCCGGCGCGCATCGACGCGACGACGCGCGCCGATCCGGCAACGCGGGTCACTTCCTCGCCAAGCCCGGTCGATGTCGCGCCGCCGACGCCGGCCTTGACGTACAGACCCGAGCCGACCTGCGGCGAATCGCCGACGCGGCCGCGCATCTTGAACGCCATGCCGGACGTCGTGCACGCCCCCGCCATGCGGCCGTCGAGCGTGCGCGCGAGCAAGCCGATCGTGTCGTGATCGAGCGCACCGCCGGGCGTACGGGTGATACGGTTCTCGCTATTGGCCTCGGGCTGGTACTTCGAGGTCTTGAGCCAGTCGCGCCACGCCTTTTCCGCTTCGGGGGTGAGCAGCTTTTCCTGCGGAAACCCCTGCTCGCGCGCGAACGTCGTCGCGCCTTCGCCGACCAGCATCGTGTGCGGCGTCCGCTCCATCACCCGCCGCGCGACCGAGATCGCGTGCGTCGTATTCTCCAGCGCCGCGACCGCGCCGACGCCGCCGGCATCGTCCATGATGACCGCGTCGAGCGTGACGTGCCCGTCGCGGTCGGGATAGCCCGAATAGCCGACGCTGTGGTTGTTCGGATCGGCCTCCGGCACCATGCCGCCTGCCTCTACCGCGTCGATCAGCGATCCGCCTGCGCGCATCCTGGCAAAGGCGGCGGCGTTCGCGGCGGCACCGAAATCCCAGGTGGACAGGATGATCGCGCCGGCGGCCGCCGGGGTGGAACGCTGCGCGGCGCGCGCGAGGCCCGCGGCAAAGGGCAGTGCGCCAAGGCCGCTCAGCGCCGCCAGCATGGACCGTCTCGTCGTCACAGTTTGATTCCCCGTCCGAATGTCCACCGACGCTATCGCAGCGATCGCCAGGGCACCAGTTATAACGCGATCCCGTAACATCTCATCGCGAATGTATTAGATAGGTATTGTTCGGGTATTGACTAATATGACAAATCAACGAAACCTGCCGTCCGAACCGGTCAAGGCGTCAGGGCGCAGCCGGGTAAGGGATAATCATATGATCTTCGACCAGACTGTGTCGCGTATCGCTCTTGCGGGATCGCTGCTGTTTTGTGCGGTCCCCGCGATGGCGCAGGATGGCGCGGCTGATCCGGCGCAGGCTCCGGGGCAGGCACCGGCCCAGGCTCCGGCACAAACACCGGCGCAGGCCAAGGTCGAGGCGGACGCCGCGACCGCGCTTGCCGGACCCGATCGTGCGCCCGCGTCGGACGACACGGTCGTCGTGACCGGATCGCGCATCCAGCGCCCGAACATGACGTCGGCCGCGCCGATCACGTCGGTGACTTCGCAGGACATTCGCGCGCAGGCGGCGGTCAATGTCGAGGACGTGCTCAACCGCCTCCCGCAGGTCGCGCCCGACAGCCAGCAGACCTATGCCGATTCCGACGGTCGCCAGCGCATCAAGCTGCGCAGCCTCGGGTTCGAGCGGACTTTGGTGCTGATCGACGGCAAGCGCATCGGCACGCAGAACGGCCAGGACGTCGGCATCATCCCGCCCTCGCTGCTCGAGCGGGTCGACGTGCTGACCGGCGGCGCCTCGTCGGTCTACGGATCGGACGCGGTCGCGGGCGTCGTCAACTTCGTCCTCAAGAAGGATTTCGAAGGCCTTCAGATCGACGGCAACTATAATTTCTACAACCACAACAACAAGGACACGGTCGTGTCGTCGCTGGCGCGCGCGAACGGGTTCAACAGCGCGCGGGGGCTGTCGAACGACGGCGGCCGCGCCGACATCACCGTCACCGCTGGCAAGAAGCTGTTCGACGGCGCGCTGCGCATCAACGGCTTCGTCAATTACAAGCACACCGATGAAGTGCTGCTGTCGGACCGGTCGAACTCGGGCTGCTACCTCACCCAGACGAGCCTCAACGCGCCCATCTCGTGCGGCCTGACGCCGAGCAGCTCGACCAGCGGCCTGATTTCGCCGCTCGACAGCAAGGGCGTCGCGACCGGGCAATATGTCAACAACCCCAACGGGACGCGCACCTTCGTGCCGTACGGTCCGGGCGCCGGCAACGCGTCGAACTATTTCAGCAACTATGCCTATCAGCGGCCGTCGGAGCGGGTCAACGCGGGCGGCTTCGTCAGCCTCGACATCGCGCCGGACGCGGAGCTCTACGCCTCGGGCATCTGGTTCCGCGACAAGTCGTCCAACCGCTATCCCGGGATTGCCGGCGGTCAGGTGGACGTCAACTGCAACAATCCGTTCCTCTCGGCATCGCAGGCGGGCACGATCTGCGGCGCGGCGGCCGGCACCGCCGCGACCGCGCCGATCGACATTCGCTACCGCCTCGGCGAGAACAACGATCAGGCCGATCAGTATCTGAACAAAGGCCTGCGCCTCACCGGCGGCTTGCGCGGCAAGGCCGGCGATGCGTGGACCTACGATGTCGGCGGCGTCTATGCGCGCAACAGCCAGGACTACACGCCGACCTTCGTCAACCAGGCCAACCTGCAGAATGCGATCAACGTCGGCGGCACGCGCGCCGCGCCGACCTGCGCCACCACCACCGATGCCGCGTGCGTGCCGTTCGATGCGTTCAGCGCGGGCAACACCAATCCGGCGCTGATCGACTATCTGTTCGACCGCGGTACGTCGAAGACCGTCGGCACGCTGTACGACGTGCAGGCCAACGTCACCGGCGACCTCGGCAAATACGGCATCAAGTCGCCGTTCGCCGAGCAGGGCGTCGCGATCGCGCTCGGCACCGAATATCGCAAGGACACGCTGAAATCGACCGCCGACGCGGCCTATCGTGCCGGGCTGGGCGGCACCGACACCTATCTCAAGCAGGACGTCTGGGAAGCCAATATCGAGGTGCAGGCGCCGCTCGTCGAGCATAAGCGCTTCGTCGACCTGCTGCAGGCGAACGGCGGCTACCGCGTGTCAAAGTACAGCAGCAATCCGAGCACCTTCAACACCTGGAAGATCGAAGGGCTCTACGCACCGGTCAGCGACCTGACGTTCCGCGCGTCGTTCAACAAGGCGCAGCGCGCGCCGACGGTGACGGAGATCCGGCAGGCGACCAACGTCGAATTCGCGCGCGGCGGTTCGGGCACGATCAACGATTTCTGCGCGCCGACCGTCACCACCGACGCGAACGGCGGCATCACCTATGGCGCGCCGGTCGCCTCGCGCGACGTGTGCCGCGCGACCGGCCTGTCCGACGCGCTGTACGGCAGCCCGACGCTGATCTGTCCGGGCGATGCCTCGACCGGCGCGACCGGGTGCACCGTGCGGTCGGGTGGCTTCACCGCCGAGCCCGAGACCGCCTATACGCAGACCTACGGCCTGATCGTGAAGCCGCATTTCATTCGCGGGCTGGTCTTCTCGGTCGATCGTTACCGGATCAAGATCAACGATTCGCTCGGCTATAACGATTACAGCTATTATACCGATGGCTGCCAGCGTTCGAACGGCGATGCGTTCTTCTGCCAGGGCATCGTCCGCAACCCGGGCACCGGCACGCTCTACTCGCCGGCATCGGGCAACCCGACCACGGGCTATATTCGCCAGGGTACGACCAATTATTACACCTCGATCGCGCAGGGCTGGGATTTCCAGGCCCAATATGCGCTCGACCTCGCGGCAGCGGGCAAGATCGACTGGAGCTTCAACGGCTCGCTGACGACCTTTGCCGGCGGTCAGGATTCGCCGGTCCAGCCCGAGCGCAACTGCGTGGGCTATTACGGCAATGGCTGCGGGCAGCTGATCCCGAAATGGTCGCACGGCCTGCGCACGACCTATACGACGATGGACAAGGTGTTCAGCGCGTCGTTCAACTGGCGCTATGTCGGCTCGCTCACCAATGCCGACAATTCGGGCGATCCGGCGATCGGCGGTACGCCCGAGCGCGAACGCACGAGCTATTACCACATCGCACCGCAGAGCTATTTCGACCTCGCGCTCAACTTCGCGATCGACAAGGCGTTCTCGCTGCGGCTGATCGCGAACAACCTGCTCGACAAGAGCCCGCCGATCGTGCCGGACTCGTACAATGTGGCGCTCGCGCGCACCAACACGATCCCCTCGCGCTACGACTCGCTTGGCCGCAACATCGCAATCGGCGCCACCGTCCGCTTCTGACGCGTACTGCAAGACTTGGAGGGCTCGCCGGCGACGGCGGGCCCTTTTTCGTGTCGGCGTGTCGCGCGCAGCACGGATTCGCTTTTTGATGCCGTGCCACATTGACCCGAAGGAGCATCGAAGGCCATCAGCGGGTCATGACCAAGAGCAAGGGACGTACCGGCGCGCATGCACGTGCCAATATCCAGCCGCCGCCGACACCCGTCGAAGTGGACGCGGCCAAGCGCGAGGTGGCGCAGATCGAGGGGCGTCTTGCCGGCCTGGCGTCCGGGCATCCGTCGGTGAAAATCTGGAAGTCCCGCCTACGGCTGGCCCAGGCCGTGCTCGCGCGGGCGCCGTCCAGCTGAGACGTCGGCCGCGCTCCGCGTGCGCGCCGGACGCAAAAAGGGCATCCGAGTCGCCCCGGATGCCCCAATTATACAGGCCGCTCGGAAGCCGCCTGACTGAACGTCTAAGACCGCAGGGTCTTAGATGCCGTTCGACAGATTGGTATCCGCGTCGTTGGTGCGCATGTCGTCAGCCTGGTTCTGACCGGTCGCGCGCACGGCGTCGGCCTTGTTCTCGAGCGTTGCTTCTGCTGCTTCGTTGCCCGTGGCGTCGGCAGCGTCTTCGAGGTTGTCGGCGACGGCTTCGGTGTTCGACTCGATCTTGTCAGCAGCCTGCTCGCGCGGGCTGGTGTTGCAGGCTGCGAGCGAGAGCAGACCGGTAGCGACGGCGACGGCGAAAATTTTCTTCATGATCAACCCTTTTCGTGGTGGCGTACGGATACACGAGCACGGTTCGAATTCAACGCCTATCCGACGGATGGGGTATGGCTGGTGAGCGGAGCGCCGAGTCTTGGGCCGGTGTACTTCGTTCGTTTCGGTTGCGACTCCAGCGCGCACGCGGCGTGGCCTGCGCTATCATCTCCCCCATAGCGGGAGGACAGCGATGAGTCGGAGCACACAGCCCAATGATGGCTTGACGGGATTGCGGCCGGTCGTGACGCCGCCCCCATTTGGCGTCATGCCCAATGCGGCGCATCAGGATGCGCTCGGCTTCATGAAAGCGGACACGTTCGCGCTCGCGGTCGTCGAGTTTGACGACCAGGGCCGCTGCTACGATCGCGCGCAGCTCGACAAGGTGTCGGACCGAGTCGAAACCATGCGGACCGGGCGCGAGGACGTCATCCTGCTGTTGTTCGTTCACGGCTGGAAGCATGACGCGCGCAGCGACGACCCGAACCTGTCGTCATTTCGCGTGGTGCTGGCGCAGACCGCGGCCTATGAACGATCATCGGCCGCCGCCGCCGGCGGTGCGCCGCGCCCGGTGATGGGGATCTTCGTCGGCTGGCGCGGCCTGACGGCCTATGGCCCCGGCGACATCGTCGCCGATACGGCCTTCTGGGGACGCCAGGCCGCCGGGCACCGGGTCGCGGTTGGCTCGGTGCGCGAATTATTCGGTCGCCTGCGCCATTATCGCAACTCGCGCCTCAAGAATGGCGGTGCGCCGCTGCTGGTCATCGCCGGGCACAGTTTCGGCGGCATGATCGTCTATTCGGCGCTCGCCCAGTCGCTGATCGAATCCGCGTCAGCACCGGTCGAGACGGTCATCGCTGCTTTTGCCGACCTGGTCGTGCTCGCAAATCCGGCCATCGAGGGGGCGCGCTACCTGCCGATTTACGACCTGGTCTCCAGCTCGGCGTTCAAGGGGCGCACGAACGTGCAATTGCCGGTCTTCGTCTGTGTTCAGGCGACCAACGACCAGCCGGTCGGGACGTTCTTTCCGATCGGCAACTTCGCGAACCGGCTTGAGGAAGCAACGATCGGCGGGCTCGAGGAGCGCTGCGTGACTCACGCGATCGGTTTCATCGACGAATTCCGCACGCACAAGATCGCCGGACCTGATGGCAACGCCCCGTTCGTGCTCACGCCCCCGCAAATCGAGCAGGCCGATCCGTTCTGGGTCGTCGCTGCGGCAAAGGCGGTGATCGACGGGCACAGCGGCATCTGGCAGGCGCCGTTCCTGTCATTCCTCAAGGCGCTGGTCTTCCAACAGGTCGCCCGCTCGCAAGCGACGACCATCGCTGCAGCCTCTTTGAACGACGCCATCGTCGCCAGGAGTGAGAAGGAGCCGGGCACCGGCGGCAATCTCGCCGATTTCGCGAAGGAAATCGGGCTCTGAGGCTTACGCTGGACTTGGTTGCGCCGGCTTTCTGCTCCCCCTCGGGGGCGAGGCCGGCAGTCTGGCCCGATGTGTCACGTCGCTGCATCTGCGGCCGGTGCTCGTGAGCAGGTCTTCGCCAAATTGGGTCGGAACCGCGCTGGCCGCCAGCAGGAGTAGTGTTTAGCTATTGTATGCGAAGGTGTATGTCTCGCCGGCCTGTATTGGAGAACGGATGTGAAGATCATTCTCACCGCATTGATTGCGATGTGTGCAACATCGCCGTCCTATGCCCAGACCTCACCTTACCAGGGCTCGCCCACGCCCACGCTAAGCCCGTCGTTGATCCCTTCGCCAGAAGCGGGAACACGCGCCGTTGATCACCTGTCGGGTCGAAGCTCGCTCGAGACGCCGACGATGCGCGGGCAGAAGCGTGACCAGGCACTGGCGTTGCGGGAAGAGGCGTTGAAACTGCAAGCGCAGGACGGCGGGACGCTGTCCGAAGACCATAAGCGCTACATTCAGCGCAAGTCTGCCGCAATACTGTCCTCTACCAATACCCGGGTACCCGGGGTGTTTCAGTCCGTACGGTAGACCGCAAGGGAACGCTTTTCCACGACGTCGCTATGCAACCTCCAATCCGATCCACTGCTGCCCAAGATGCGGATGGGCTGAAGGCGAGCAAGCCAATGCAATCGGGTGTCTTCCAACCGCCCGGCGGTCAAGGACCGGAACGAGCCGCATGGCTGGCTCGGGCGTCTTGCTCGCGAACTTGCCGCGCGGTACCTACAGCCGTCCTGGCGAGCCGCGGCCGTTTGGACTTTATCGGCATGTGACACGAAGTGTTCAGGCTTGCGCACTATGATAAGCGTGTCCCTGAAGGACACACCCAAGGACGATCGATGCGCGTGCCCCTGCTTACCCGTCTGCTTCTGTCCAGTATCGCCGCGAGCCTCCTCGTCCCGGCACCCGCGGCCGCCAGCTCGCCCGAGCTGATCGGGCTCGAGCGCGAGCTGAGCAAGCTGATCGCGGCGCGCTCTGGTGACTATGGCATCGCGGCGCTCGACCTGCGCGACGGCTCGACGGTCTCCATCAACGGCGACACCCCGTTCCCGATGGCGAGCACGGTCAAGATCGCCATCGCCGCCGCCTATCTCGCCGAGGTCGATCAAGCCCGACGCAGCCTCGGCGACATGATTGCCGGCCGGCCCGCGGCGAAAGTCATGGAGCTGATGATCATCCGCAGCGACAACCAGGCAACCGACCAGTTGCTCGCCGCGCTTGGCGGCCCCGTCGCGATCCAGCGGTGGCTGTCGTCGCAGAATATACCGGGCATCCGGATGGACCGGAGCATCGCCCAGTTGCTTCGGGAGCGCGGCCACCTTGCCGACATCAAGGATGTTGCCACGCCGATTGCCATGGTCACGCTGTTGAACAAGCTCGATAACGGTACCGTTCTCACCCCGCAGAGCCGCGCCTTCCTGCTCGGACTGATGGGCCGATGCGCGACGGGAACCCGCCGGATCCGCGCGCTGCTTCCCGCAGGCACCCGGGTCGAGGACAAGACGGGCACGCTGGACGGTATCACGAATGATGTGGGGTTTATCACCATGCCCGATGGCCGCCGCGTGGCGATCGCGGTGTTCGCGCGCGGTGGACGCGATCGGCAGCCCGTCATCGCCGAAGTCGCGCGCGTGATCTACAACCGCTTTGCGGACGGCGTTCGCAACGCGCTCGCAATCTTCATGCAGATGCGCTGATCTGGGTTTAGCGGAGCGTCGCGCCGGCAATCCGGAGCGCGGGTGGACCATGCGCGGCTCCTGACTCTCAGGGGCCGCCGCGTAGCGAAGTCGGACGCCCCGACTGATCCGTGCCCGCTCACGGCATTCGGGCCGATCGATCGGATCTACGCGGCGCGCGGCGGTCTCAGAAGGTGGCGATCAAGAAACTTCTGGTGCGTCGGCATGGCTGCAACGACGTCGCTGATGTCTCCGCGCATCTTGGCGAGCACGCCGGCGAGTTGCGGCCCACCCATGATCGTGCCCAGGCGGTGGTGATCGCGTGGCATCAGCCGCTGGCCGAGCATCACTTGCACCCAGCTGGCGACGCGGAACAGGTCCTCACCGCCCTGATAGGCCTGCGCGGCTTCGGCGAACAGCGCGATGCGTTCGACCAGCGTGTCGGGGATCGGCATGTCCCGGCGCGCCGCCCAGAAGGGCTCGGGCCGTTCGTTCAGGTGATAATGCAGGATGATGAAGTCGCGCACGCGCTCCAGCTCGGCCTGCGCCTGCTCGTTGAAGCGAGTCACCGCCGCGGGTGCGACGCCGCCGAATGGAAACGCCTGCATCAGCCGCGTCACGCCGGTCATGACCAAGTGGATGCTGGTCGATTCGAGCGGCTCGACGAACCCGCTGGCCAGGCTGAGCGCGACGCAGTTCCCCATCCACACCTGCCGCCGCCGACCGGTGCGGAAGCGGATCAGTCGCGGTTCGGTCAGCGGCGCACCGTCGATCGTGCCGAGCAGCCGGGCATGCGCTTCGTCGTCGGATAGATGCTCGCTGGCATAGACCAGCCCATTGCCCACGCGGTGCTGCAACGGAATCCGCCAGCGCCAGCCTGCGTCGTGCGCGATCGCGCGCGTGTAGGGATGCGCCGGGCCGGTCGCCGCGCTCTGCACCGCCAGCGCGCTGTTGGTGGGCAGCCAGTGTGACCAGTCCTCATACCCGGCGGCATAGGTGCTCTCGATCAGCAGCCCGCGAAACCCGGTGCAGTCGATGAACAGGTCACCCTCGACGCGCTCGCCCGAGTCGAGGACGAGCGCGCGGATGAACCCGGTCTCGCCGTCGCGATCGACGCTGGCGATGCGTCCCTCGATCCGTTTCAGCCCGTTCGCCTCGCTGCGCGCGCGCAGGAAGCGGGCGTAAAGGCCGGCATCGAGGTGATAGGCGTAGTTGATCTCGCCTTCGCTGGGGAGCGCGAACCGCTCCGCCTTGGCCGCCTGAAGCTCGAGGCAATAGTCGCCGATCTCACTCGCATCGCCCGCGGCTTTGGCGGCAAGCCAGAAATGGTGGAAGTCGCCCATCCAGGTCGATTTGCCGAGGTCGCCGAACGAATGGATGTAGCGATCGCCGTCGCGCGCCCAATTCTCGAACGAAATGCCTAGCTTGAACGTGGCTTGCGTCGCGCGCATGAATTCGCGCTCGTCCAGGCCCAGGATCGCGTGGAAGGAACGCATCGTCGGGATCGTCGCTTCGCCGACGCCGATTGTGCCGATCTCCTCGGATTCGACCAATGTGATGTCGAGCAACTGCCCCAATTGCCGCGACAGCGCGGCGGCGGCGAGCCAGCCTGCGGTGCCGCCGCCGGCGATGACCACTTTCTTGACGCGCTGCTCGGTCATGATCGGCTCCTATCGATTGATGCGCTGGAGAATTTTGGCGCGCAACCGCCGCGCCGACATCGCATCGAGCGGCGCGAGCTCGCCTTGTGCAGGCTCGGGCAGGTGCGCCCGGGCCTGGTCCGCGGGACCGAAGACATAATGGTCGAACATCGCGCGCCATGCCTGCTTCTCGTGATCGGGCCGGTCGCGCAGCGACAACAGGCCGTGGAGCAGCGTGTTCATCGGCGTATCCATGAACCGCGGCACCGCGTTCCACCAATAGTTGATCATCACGTTGAACGCGTCCAGCGCCTCGACATTGTGCCACCAGAGTGCCGGGTAGAGCAGCACGTCGCCGGGCTCGAGTTCGGCGACTTCCGCGTGCGCCAGCGCCTCGACGAAGCGCGGGTAGCGGTCGAGATCGGGGGCGCGGAGGTCGACCATGCTGACGACCTGTCCGCCCGGCGTCGGCTCGAGCGGTCCGGGATAGAGATTGGCGACCTGCTCCGGCGGGAACAGTGTGAAGCGCCGCCGGCCGACGAGGCAGCACGCCAGGTTGTTCGACATGTCGTAATGCGTCGAGGCGATCGTACGATTGCCGATCCAGATGCTGACCAGCGGGGGGTGCTCGGCGAGCTGCGGGTCGCCGAACGGCAACGCCGCCTGCGCGCGCAGGCCTGGCAGATACAGATCGATGTCGGTCGAGCCGATATAGATGGTGGGCGCATCCGGATCGTCGAGGGTGGCGAGGAGCTGATCGAGATAGCCGGACAGCAACCCGCTCTCCCGCCTGAAGTTCAGCGCCGTGCAATCGTCGGCATAGCCGAAGCGGCCGCCGATCGCCGGATCGCCCCGATACGCGGTGACCGGACGTCCCCCGTCGAACTGCTTGAGCCACGTCATTGCGGGCGCGGCGCCTTCCAGCCCGACCGCCACCAGCGGCAGGTCGCGCGCGATCCCGCGCAGGATCACCGGGCGGCCGTCGGCGACCAGATCGGCGACAGGCACGCTGGCCGCGTCCGCGCCTTCGATCACACGCGTGCGGCGCGTGATACCCGCCATCATGCTCAACCGATCTCGCTCAGCAGCGGCTGCTTGCGGGCAATCAACTGCTGGATATTGCCGAGCGATGCCGCGGCGAGGATGGCGAGACGCAGCACGCCCGAGGCATGCAGCCGCTCGAGCGGTTCGCCCGTCAGCGCGGCCATCTGCTCCATGTCGACGACCAGCACGTCGGGAATCGTATAGCGACGCTCTTCGCTGACATCGACGGTGAGCGTTACCGGCGTCAGGAGCCCGGCCTCGTCGAGCGCGGCATAGGCGGCCGGCGCGGTGTCCATCCCCTCGTACAGCAGGCGCAACACGCCGGTGACATGATCGAGGTACGGCGTGTTGCCGCCATGTTCGAGGAAGAGCGGCAGGCCGGCATCACCGCCGACGCGCATGTCGTCGAGATCGACCTGCAGCATCGGCTCGGCGACCGCGTCGCCGGGTGCGCGCACCATCCCGATCGAGAAGGGGCCGCGCTGGTGACTGGCGGGTACATAGCGGCTCGTCCAATGGTCGTCGGAGAGGTAGAGATTTTCGTCGCGGTCGAGGCCCAGCAGCGCATAGGCCTGCACGCCCTCGTCGCGACGGCGGAAGATAATGCCGAATTCGCGCTGCACCTGCTCGAACTCGGCGGGGAAGATCAGCGCCTGGTTGGCGGCGTCGCCAAAGTCGGCGCCCGCGCGCGGGGTGATGCGCAGATCGGCATGGTCGATATTGTTGATCTGTACGAGGTTCATCCGCTCCGGTCCCGCTTTTCTACAAACTCTATCAGCGCGGTGGCGACCGACAAAGAAAAAGGCCGCTGCAGCACGTCGCGGCGGCCTTTCTCGCGTGTCGGACGTGGACCGAGATCCACGCCCGCAGTCGTCAGAAGCGGTAGCGCGCGCCGAGATAGAAGCGCGGCTTGAGCTCCTGCACATAGACCAGGTTGGTCTCGGTGCGGGCATATTGGCGGAACGGCTCGCTCGTCAGATTGACCGCTTCGAGCGAGACCGAGAAGTCCTTCGTGACGTCGTAGCTCAGGCTTGCATCCAGGGTCCCGAACGCAGCCGTGAAGAGCGGGTTGCGGTTGGCGCCCTGGTTGGTCGCGGCGAGATATTTGTCGCGCCAGTTATACGACACGCGCGCCGAGATACCGTTCTTGTCGTAGATGGCGGTCAGGTTCGCGCTGTCGCCAAGGCCCGTGAGCGCGAAGATGTTGACGTTCGGATCCGCATAGGGGTCCACGTTCACGTCGCCGCTGACCTTGGTGTACGAGGCGGCGAACCCGAAGCCGGTCTGGCCGAAGAAGTTGGTCCAGGCGATTTCGAAGCCGTGAATATTGGCCTCGCGGTTGTTGATCGGCTCGCTGATCGCAAAGTTGACGAGCGGATCGTTGGAGTCGCCGACCAGGTTCACGTCGAGCGCGAGCTTGTTGTAGAACGCCCCGTTGAGCTTACCCGTGGCCGGGTCGAGCGCGCCCTGGAAGGCTGCCGTCGCCGCTGCCCTGTTGCCCGCATTCTGCTGGAGCAGCGCGGTGTAGGCGAACAGGTTTTCGTCGGTCTGGGCGATGCCGTTGGAGCGGAGATAGTCCAGCGCCGTACCCGACCGCGACCCTGCCGCGCCCGACCCCGGATCGCGCAGCCCGAACAGATTGCCGCTCGTCACCTGGTTGCCGACGAAGTTGCGCACGTTCTTGTTGAAGAAGCCGACCGACACGAAGCTGGTTGGCTTATAGTACCATTCGACCGACACGTCGAAATTGTCCGACACAAGCGGCAACAGCCCCGGATTCTGTCGCGATGCAGGCGCTGCGCCCGCACCGAGCGCCGTCGGGCGGTTCGGTGCGTTTGCGGAGACCGAAGCGAACAGATTGCCGTAGTCGGCCCGCGCGAGCGTTCGGCTGAACGAGGTGCGCGCGACCACATTGTCGAGCACCTCGATGTTGAAGTCGAGCGAGGGCAGCAGGTTGTCGTAACTCGCCTTGACGTTCACCGCGCCGCCGGCGGCGCCGCCAAGGACCGCGAAGTCGTTGTCCGACTGCCATTCCAGCGCGGTCGGGATTGACTGAAGCGCCAGCGAATTGACCCTGGTCTGCTCGTAGCGCGCGCCGATCAGCGCGTTCGCACGGCGCCCGCCAATGTCGCCGGTCCAGTTCAGCTGGCCATAGACCGCCCAGGTCTTCTCGCCGACCGTATCGTCCGATGAACCCTGCAAGACCCGGCCACGCCCGGGGACGTTCGCGTAATAGGGCCCGAAAACGTTGAGCAGGTCGACCGCGTCCCCACGGAACGCGACCAGTGCCGAACCGGTCGACGCCGGATCGAACTTGTCGAATTTGCAGGTCAGGCAATAGGTGCTGACGAGGTCGCCCGCGAGCTGGCTGACGAGCCCGGTGTCGGTGATGCCCCAGTCGCCCAGCAGCTGCTGCGTGTTGGAACTGGCCGAGCGGGTCTTAGCATCGACATAGTTGCCGCCGAACACGAAGCGGCTCTCATTGCCCAGATCCCAGCCCAGTTCCGCGTTGAACTGGTTGACCCGCGATTCCTGCTCCGAGAAGATTTCGCGAGCGATCTGCGTACCCATATCGCCGATGTCGAGGATGTTGTTGCAATTGCCACCACGGCCGCCGTTGGTGGCGTTGCAGTCGTTCAGCGTTTCCGACTGTTGCGGGAAGCCGCTGGTGAAGTCGACCTTGTGGGTCGCGCGGACCGGGGCGCCGATCGAGATCGTCGTTGCCGACGTGCCGTTCGCATTGTCCGGATCGGTGGTCGATTTCGAATGGTTTGCGTCGAGCTTCAGCGACAGGACGTCGGTGAAGTTCCACTTCAGATTGCCGCCGAACGAGTACAACTCGGTCTTCGTGGCGAAGCGCTGCTGCTCGTATCCCTTGTCCGCCTGCTTCGACTCCGCCAGGATCACGGCGGACTGCATCTGCTTGTTGTCGTCGAACGTGATTTCGGTGAAGGGCCGCTGGAACCAGTTGGTCTGTTCGCTGCGCTCGTCGCTCAGCTTGTTCCGGGCGTACAGGCCGTCGATCGTGATCTCGAGACGGTCGGTCGGCTTGAACTGGATGTTCGCCTGGCCATTGAGCCGCTCGCGACGGTTCTCGGAGAACTGGTACCGGCTGTCGTTCGGGATCTGCACATAGGGCGTGGTCGGCGAGTTCGTGATCTTGGTCGCCGCATCCGTGTACACGCCGTTGCGTGCCAAGACATCGGCCACCGGCACGATGTTCCAATAGTTCGGATTGGACTGGACCGACGTCGATTCGCGCAGCTGGTAGCTGCCGAAGACGTTGACGCCGAAGGTCTCGCTCGGATTCTTCCAGTTGATCAGACCTGACAGTTCGGGCGTGACCTTTTTGAGGTTGGCCTCGGCATTCTCCACCGAGCGGTCATACAGTGCCTTGGCGCCGATCGAACCCGACAGGCCGTCCTCGCGCGCGTCGAGCGGGCGGCGGGTCACGACGTTGATCGCCGCGCCGATGCCGCCCGACGGGATGTTCGCCCGGCCGGTCTTGTAGACCTCGAGCGTGGCGACGCCTTCGGATGCGAGGTTCTGGAAGTCGAATGAGCGGCCGGTACCGACGGCGAAGGCGTTGCCGGTGCTGGTATCGATGCTTGTCGACGCGAGCTGGCGACCGTTCAGCGTCACGAGGTTGAAGCCGCCGCTGAACCCGCGGACCGCGACCTGAGAACCTTCGCCATTGGCGCGCGTGATCGACACGCCGGTGATCCGCTGCAGCGATTCCGCCAGGTTGGTGTCGGGAAACTTGCCGATATCCTCGGCCGAGATCGCGTCGACGACGCCTGCGGAATTGCGCTTGATGTCGATGGCGCGATTGAGACTGGCCCGGATGCCGGTGACGACGATATCCTCGGTCGTGCCGGCCGTGCTGTCACCGGGTGTCCCGGAGGGGGCCGCCGTCGACTGGCCGGTCTGCTGCACGGCAATGGATTGATCGACCTGGCCGGTTGGCGCGGTACCCGTCTGCGCGATGGCGGCGCTCGATGCCGCGAGGCCTGCCATGACCGCGATGGTCGATACCGAATGCGCGAGCGCGCGCGGAACTGTGATCATAAATCCTCCCCCGATACCCGGCCGCCCTAATCAGACCGGAATGCACACGGTCGTTGCCGCGCATGATAAGGCTACCATTGGGTGGGGCAGTGTCAACATCGGAAACATGGGGGGCGACCTGCGCTTTAACCGAAAGTTATTTGGGTTAATCGTCGGAACGAGAAAAGCGTGTTTGATTCCATAATTTTAGGCGTGGTCGTGCTGCTCGGCTTCTACGCAGGAGCAGCGAGACCCTTCGCGATTTCCTACGAACATTTGCAACGTGTGACATCGTGGGCACTATTACGGCCCGACCGTGATTGATCCACGTAAAGAGCGTCATCTAGTCTGAGTCGGTAGGCCGCAGACGCTATTTATTCATCTTGTCGTTCGATACTGCGCTTCTTCGTCGGAAAGGTGGTAGCGGTACAGGGCGGGTCCGTCATGGGAGCGCCGCGATCGCGTACGTCGTCCCCGCCGCTCTATGGCGCTGCGTCGGGAGCTAGGGATCACCCCATGTCGGTGGCGCAACAGCGTTCCAACGAACCGCACAGCCTCGCCCGCGACTTTTACCGGGTGGCGCCGATCGGCTTCAGCCCTGCGAGCACGCGCATCGTCAGTCGCGCGGTCGCCCCCCATGGCGGCCCGAGACGTTCAAACATAGTGATCGGCCCCGCCTTGTGCACGGCGCGCGCGTGACTGAACCGGAGGAAGCCGTCATGGCCGTGATACGCGCCCATGCCGCTGGCGCCGATCCCGCCAAAGGGCAGGCTGTGCTGGGCGACGTGGAGCAACGTGCTGTTGATCGTGACGCCGCCCGACGTCGCGCTGTCGAGGATCCTGCGCTGCATCGCGGCGCCATCGGCGAAGCAATACAGCGCGAGCGGGCGCGGCCGCGCACGTACGAAGGCCATTGCCGAGTCGAGCGTAGCATAGGGCTTTACCGGCAGGACCGGGCCGAAGATCTCCTCGCGCATCAGCGTGCAGTCGTCGGGCGCGCCGAGCACGACCGTCGGGGCGATACGGCGCCCGGTGGGTGGCGGCGACGGATGCGTGAGGATCTCGGCGCCGCCGCGCCGCGCCTCCTCGATCGCGTCGACCAGCCGCCGATGGTGCCGCGCGTCGATGATGTTGCTGTAGTCGCCATTGCCCTCGATCGTCCGATAGCGCTGGAACGCCGCGGACAGCACGGAGTCGGCAAAGTGTCGTGCCGAGGCTGCCGGGACCAGCGCGTAATCGGGCGCGACGCAGGTCTGGCCGGCGTTGAGATAGCGACCAAAGGCGATCGACCTGGCGGCGCGGTCGATCGCAAAATCGGGGGCGACGATCGCGGGCGACTTGCCGCCGAGTTCGAGCGTCACGGGCGTCAGATGGTCGGCGGCGGCGCGCAGGATATGGCGACCGACATTGGTCGATCCGGTGAAGACGAGATGATCGAGCGGCAGTCCCGACAGTGCCTGCGACACCGCGACGTCGCCCGGCACGACGGTCAGGCGGTCCGCGTCGAACCGCTCGGCCACCAGACGCGCGAGTAACGCGGCAAAGGCGGGGGATGCTTCGGACGGCTTGATCAGCACCCGGTTGCCCGCGGCCAGCGCGTCGATCGTGGGCCCCAGCGTCAGGAACAGCGGGTAGTTCCACGGCGCGATCACGCCGACGACGCCGAGCGGTTCGTGGCGGACCCAGGCGCGGCCCGGTTGCAGGCTGAGGTCGACGCGACGTGGCGCGTCGCGCATCCACCGCGTCAGACGCGATCGCGTGTGGCCGATCGCCGTCACCAGCGGCACGATCTCGAGGATATCCGTTTCGGCCTGCGACCGCCCGCCGAAATCGTCGGAGATCGCGCGCACCAACGCGGCGCGCCCGTCGATCAACAAGCCGCGCAGCGAGTCGAGCAGCGCCTGGCGGACCGGCGCACTCGCCGCCGCCTGGTCCCGCGAGGCGCGGTGTTGACGATCGAAAGCGGTGTGCAACGCCTGCAGGTCGGGGGTCATGGCAATCCTCTCGAACGTGGCCGCTTCGGCGGCGTCCCGAGATTCTATTGCGCGTCAAATCGCATAACAAGAGCAATGCTCATATTTAGGTGTAGCAAGGTTCTAAAACGCTGATAGGATGATCGCATCGACTCGCCAAAGAGGTCGGTGGAACGATGGGGAGCAGCACGATGGTCAACCGCGACACGGTGCCGACAGCAAGCGCTGTAGCGTCGACTCTCGATCCTTATCGGCGCTTCGCGACCGCGCTGTCGGGACTGCGGCTTCCTGCCGCGTTCGTCGATCTCGACGCGATCGACCGCAACGGCGAACGGCTGGGCGCGCGGGCGCAGGGTGTGCCCGTCCGCCTCGTCACCAAGTCGATCCGCTCGGTCGCGATGCTCCGGTATTTGCTCGACCGTTTCCCTTATCTGCAGGGCTTGCTGTGCTTCTCGCCGGCCGAGGCGGCATGGCTCGCGTCGCAGGGGTTCGACGATCTCGTTATCGCCTATCCGACGGTCGAGCCCAGCGAGATCGCGCTCGTTGCGGCGGCGGTGCGCGGCGGTGCGTCGATCACGCTGATGGTCGATCATGCCGATCAGCTCGACGTCATCGATCGCTGTGCGGCGGCGGCGGGGACGACGCTGCCCGTGGCGATCGACATGGATGCCTCGACCAGCTTTCCGGGCCTGCACTTCGGAGTCTATCGGTCGCCGGTGGCGACGGCCGAGGCGGCGCTCGCGCTGGCCGCGGCGATCGCACGACGGCCGCATCTCCGGCTCGACGGCGTGATGGGCTATGAGGGGCAGATCGCCGGGCTCAACGACGCGGTTCCCGGCCAGGCGGTGCGCAACCGCATCATCCGGACGCTCAAGGCGCGATCGATCCGTGACGTCCATCGGCGGCGCGGCGCGATCGTCGCGGCGCTCACCGCCGCGGGGCATCGGCTGCGCTTCGTCAACGGCGGCGGCACCGGCAGCTTCGAGAGCACCGCGCGCGATCCGAGCGTCACCGAGCTGGCGGCGGGATCGGGCTTCTACCTGCCGGGGTTGTTCGACCATTATGCCGTCGATCTCGGCGAGCCCGCGGCGGGGTTTGCGCTGCCGGTGACGCGTCGCCCGGCGCCGGGGATCGTCACCTGTGCGGGCGGCGGCTATCCCGCGTCCGGCCCGATCGGTCCGGATCGCCTGCCCAAGCCGTGGTTGCCGGCGGGCACCACGCTGATCGAGAACGAGGGCGGCGGCGAGGTGCAGACGCCCGTCCGGCTCGACACCGCCGATGCGCTGCCGCTCGGAGCACCCGTCTTCTTTCGTCATGCCAAGGCCGGCGAGCTCTGCGAGCGGTTCGACACGCTGCTGCTCGTTCGCGGCGATGCCATCGTCGACCGCGTCGCGACCTATCGCGGCGACGGACGCTGCTTCTTCTGACCTTCAAACACAGGCGGGCCGTCGACCGGACCCGCGAGGACTGACGCCAACGCAAAGGGGATGACGATGATGAAACGGTCTGTCTTGCACCATAGTGTAGTCCTCGCCGCGCTCGCCATGTCGGCCGAGGCGCACGCGCAGCAGGCCGCGGACCAGCCCCCCGCGCCGGCGGATGGCGATATCGTCGTCACCGCGCAGCGCCGGTCCGAACGCCTGCAGGACGTCCCGATCGCCGTCACCGCGATCACCGGCGACGATCTGCGCGAACGCCGCATCGCCGACGTGCTCGATCTGTCGGGCCGTGTTCCCGGGCTCCAGATCCGCTCGGCGGACAATGGCGCCAACCCGCGCATCTTCATCCGCGGCGTCGGCCTCAACGACTTCAACCCGGCGACGGCGAGCGCGGTCGGGATCTACGTCAACGGCGTCTATGTCGCCTCGACACTCGCCCAGCGCGACGCGTTCTTCGATCTGGGACAGGTCGAGGTGCTGCGCGGACCGCAGGGCACGCTGTACGGCCGCAACACGACGGGTGGCGCGATCAACGTCACGACGCGCCAGCCGGGCAACACGCCCGAAGCCGATCTGTCGCTCGATTATGGCCGGTTCAACGCGGTGACGCTGCAGGGCGGGATCAGCGCGCCGGTCGCGACCGACCTGCTGGCAGTGCGCATCGCCGGCCTCTATCAGCGCGACGACGGCTATATGCGCGACACGCTGACCGGCAACCGCGGCAACAATGTCGACCGCTGGGCGCTGCGGAGCAGCGCGCATTTCACGCCGTCGAGCACGATCACCGACGACCTCACCGTCAATGCGAGCCGTTCGACCGGCGGATCGCTCCAGGCCAATGTGCGCACGCTGATCCCGCAGACCGCGGCGGCGACCGGCGCCGACGGGCTGTGCACACCCGCCTTCTACACCTCGGGCCAGTGCACCAACATCTTGGGCTACGCCAACACCAGCCGCAATCTGTACGAAGGCGCGTATAGTTTCGAGGGGCAGGACCGGGTCAGCCTGGTCGGCACGGGCAACACGCTGTCGGTCGATCTCGGCCCGGTCAGCCTGATCGCGGTGACCGGGTTCCAGCATGCCAGCCGCAACGACCAGGAGGATACCGACGCCAGCCCGGTGCCGGTCATCGCCGCCTCCTATATCACCCGGCAGAACACGTTCAGCCAGGAGCTGCGCCTCCAGTCGAACGGTCACGACCGGCTGCGCTATGTCGCCGGCGTCTATTATGCACACGATCTGATCCGCAACGACTCGTCGCTCGACGTGCTGCCGGTCCTGCGCGCTCCCACGGCCGACAATCCGAGCGGGGTCGATCTTGCCGCGGGGATCGGTGACTTTGCGTGGCCGTCGCGGCAGGTGACGAACAGCTATGCCGGTTTCGGCCAGGTGGATTTCGACCTGACGCCGCGGCTGACGCTGACCGGCGGGCTGCGCTATTCCGCCGACCGCAAGCGCTTCGACTATCGTGCGGAGGCGGCTGCGGGAACGATCGCGCTGTTCACCTTCGCCGACACGAAGACGTTCGGCTCATGGTCGGGGCGCGCCGGGCTGCAATATCGCTTCACGGATTCCGCCAACGTCTATGCGAGCTATAATCGCGGGACCAAGAGCGGCGGCTTCTTCAGCGGCTTCGCGCAGGATCCATCGCTGATCGGCCCCTACAAGGACGAGACGGTCGACGCGTACGAAGTCGGTGCCAAGACGCAGTGGCTCGATCGCCGCCTCGGTCTCAACCTGTCGGCCTTCTATTACGATTACAGCGATCTGCAGGTCTATACGTCGGTGGTGCAGGGGCTGATCACCACGCAGCTGTTCACCAACGCGTCGGCGGCGCGGATCTACGGTGCCGAACTCGAACTGACCGCGCGGCCGGTCGACGGGCTCAACCTCAGCGCCTCGACCTCGCTGCTCAGCGCGACCTATCGCGACTTCATCTCGCAGGGCGCCGATTATTCGGGCAATCGCCTGCCCTCGGCGCCGAAAGTCAGCGTGCAGGGGAGCGCGGAGTATCGCAGGCCGATCGGCACAGGCGCGGTGATCGCCCGCGCCGACGTCTCCTATCGCAGCAAGGTCTTCTTCGACACGACCAACGACGCCCGGCTGGGCGACCGTGCGCGTGCGTTCGTCGATGGGCGGGTCGGGTGGCAGTTCGCCAAGGATCGCTACGAGATCGCGCTGTGGGTCCGCAACATCTTCGACGTGCCGGTCATATCCGACATCACGCCGCTGCCCGCGCTCGGCTTCGACGCCGTCGTCGTCGGGCGGCCGCGGACCTGGGGCCTGTCGCTGCGGGCGAACTATCGATGACCGCGAGCGGCACGACCCGCTCGGCCTATGTCGCCGCGTTCGTCGTCGGGGTGTACGGCATCCTGATGGCGGGCCTTGCGCCGCTGTTGCTCGGTACCCTCGTCGCGGAGGGGCATCTGACCGCGGCGCAGCTCGGGCTCGCCGCCACAGCCGAGCTGGTGACGATGGGGCTCTCCGCGGGCGGGGCCGGGTTCCTGGTCGAGCGCCTGTCGCCGCGTCTGCTTGCTTTGGGCAGCGTCGCGGCGATCATGATCCTCGACGTCGCGACCACCCGCGCGACCGGCGGGACCGTCATCCTGCTGCGCGCGCTCGCCGGCGCGCCGAGCGGCGTGCTTATCGGGCTGGTGACCGCGATGATCGTCCGGTCGGCACAGCCCGCGCGGCAGGCGGGCTTCTATCTCACGATCCAGACCGTGGCGCAGCTCGCCTGCGCGGCGCTAATCGGCGGGCTGGTCGCGCAGAAGCACGGCGCGGCGGCGGGATTTCTCGCGATTTCCGCGCTCGGCGTGCCGGTCGCGATCGCCGCGCTGTGGACACCGACGCGACTGGCGCGCTTCGTCGGGGAACAGGGCATGGGGCTTCCCGATGTCTATGGCTGGCTGGCGCTTGCGGCCGCGTTCTGCTTCTTCGCGGGCATCCTCGGCATCTGGATCTATCTCGAACCGCTCGCCCGCCAGGCCGGGCTGTCCGCCGATACCGGCGGGCTGGCGATCGTGCTCGCGCTGGCGGGACAGGTCGTGGGCGGCGTACTCGGCGCGGCGACGGTACAGCGCTGGCCATGCCGCGTCGTCCTGCCCGGATCGATCGCGGTGCTGGTCGTGGCGTCGGCGATCTTCGCGACACTGCCCGGGCCGAGCGTCTTTCTGGCGACCGCGATCGGCTTCGGCATGCTGTGGGCGTTCGCAAGCCCGTATTTCACCCGGCTGCTGATCGATGTCGATCCGACGCACCGTGCCGCGATGCTCGGTTCGGCCGCCTTGCTACTCGGCTGCGCCACCGGGCCGACGGTGGCGGCGCTGACCGTCAGCGATGCCGATGTCCGCGGCTGCCTCACGCTCGGCACGGGGCTGCTTCTCGTCACCGGCGGCATCGTGCTGCTGCTTCCCGTTCTCCGGCGCGTGGGCCGCCCCGCGTTCGCCGCGCACTCGAAAGACCGATCATGACGAAATGGACCAACTGGTCGGGCAGCGTCGTCGCGCATCCCGCCACGCTCGCCAAACCCCGCGGGCTCGACGAACTGGCCAAGGTCGTCACGACCGCGCGGCAGGTGCGGATGGTCGGGGCAGGGCATTCCTTCATGCCGCTGTGCCAGACCGAGGGGACGCTGGTGTCGCTCGCCGATCTCGAAGGCGAAATCGAGGTCGCCGCGGATCGCCGCTCGGTCTGGGCTCCGGCAGGCTGGAGTCTCGCGCGACTGACCGACGCGCTCTGGGCCGAGGGGCTGTCGCTCTACAACCAGGGTGACGTCAATCCACAGTCGCTCGCGGGGGCCGCCGGCACCGGTACGCACGGCACCGGCGAGACGCTCGGCAGCATCTCGACGCAGGTGACCGGCGTCCGCCTGATGCGCGCCGACGGCACGCTCGTCACGTGCGACGCGCAGACCGAGCCGGAACTCTTCCAGGCGCAGCGCCTCGGTTTGGGGCTGCTCGGCATCGTGGCGGCGATGCGGATTGCGGTGTTGCCCGCCTATCATCTTGAGGAACGCGTCGAACGCTGGCCGCTCGACATGGTGCTCGACCGGTTCGACGACCTGACCGCGGAGTCGCGGCATATGGAATTCTGGGTCTTCCCCTATGCCGATCACGTCATTCTCAAGCGCCTCCACCCGGTCGAACCCGAAGGCCCGTATCGCCACGCCAACGACGTCAATGAGGGCGCGTTTCGCGTCGCCTGCAACATCTCCCGCCGCGCGCCCGCGCTGATCCCGACCCTCCAGCGCGGCATGATGCGCGCGATCGGCGGTCCCAAGCGGCGCGTCGGCCCGGCCTATCGCATCTTCGCGCAGGATCGGACCGTGCGCTTCGAGGAGATGGAATATGAGGTGCCGCGCGCCGACGGGCTGGCGACTTTGCGCGAGGCGCTCCGCTACGTCCGGCAGGCGCGGCTGCCGCTCGCCTTTCCGTTCGAAGTCCGCACCGTCGCCGCCGACGATATCTGGCTGAGCCCGTTCCATGCGGGGCCGTGCTTGTCGATCTCGGTCCACCAATATGCCGGCATGCCGTGGCAGGAGGAATTCGCGGCGGTCGAGGCGATCCTGCGCGGTGCCGGCGGCCGCCCGCACTGGGCCAAGCGGCACAGCCTGGATTTCGAGGGGGCGACCCGCCTCTATCCCCGCCTGTCCGACTTCCTCCGGGTCCGGCGCGGCGTCGACCCGGAAGGCAAGTTCGTGAATTGCTTCTTCGATCAGCTGTTTGCCATCGGTGCGTGATCGCGCCGATCGGCAAGCGCAGGTTTGCCTTTGCCGATAGGGTAAGCCAGAGCGCAGCCACCATGGTCGAACCCCGTCGCCTACCCATGCAGGAGCGCAGCATGCGCCGTCGCGAGGCCATCCTCGTCGCGGCGCAGGACCTGCTCGTCACCGAGAACCCCGAAGACCTCGCGATGCGCGAGGTGGCGCGCCGCGCGGACATCTCGATCGGTTCGCTCTATCAGTATTTCCCGTCGAAGCCCGCGATCCTGCGCGCTCTGGTGATGCGCAATCTCGACAAGGTCGGCGCGTTGCTGCGGGGCGAAGTCAACGCGCTGCTCGAGGATCATGCCGGCCGCCCGACGATCGCGCAGGCGGTCGACCGGATCATCGACGCGTATGTCAGCCATTATCGCAGCCATCCCGAGGCGATCGCGGTGTGGGCGGGGGCGCAGGCCGATCTCGAACTGCGCCGGCTCGACGTGATCGATACGCGCGCGACCGCCGACTTCATGGTCGCGCCGATGATGATCCTGCTGTCGTCGTCCGATCGCGACGCGATCCTGTCGGTGGCGTTGCTCATCACCGAACTCGCGGGCCATGCGGTACGGCTGGCGCTCGCCCTGGAAGCGCCGCTGACCGACCGCATCGTCGCGCAGTTCAAGACGATGGTCACCGCGGTCCTGGAGGCCAATCGCGAGCCGAATTAGGTGGTTGCGGTCCGCCGTTCGCGCCGACGCCGCGGATCCGGAGGGCGGCGCCTTGGGTCATGCCGCATCCCGGGGTCGGTAGCGCCGGCAACCGCAGGCTCCCGTCCGTCCGGCCGCCACGCGATATTGCATCGGCCGATGAACCGGGCTTAGGCTGCGGGGATGGAAAACACCGCATCGCCGCTCGACCTGTTCACCCTCCTCGAAATCGCGCTGGAGGAGCGCAACGAAGCCGCCGACGCCTTCGACCTGTTCAAGCAGGATGCGGTCATGGCGCATGCCCCCGCGCCGGGCGACGAGCCTCTGGTCACCAGCGAGGATGCCGCAGAGGCAGCGGCAGAAGAAGTCGACGAGTTCAGCGCAGAAGTGCGAGAGCTGTTAACCAACGCGTCCGATACCGATCTGACCGACGCCTATCGGCAGTCCGGCGGCGAGGTCGGCCATCCGGTGGCCGAAGCGCTTCTCGGCGAGATCAAGCGCCGCGGCCTCAGGGTCTGATCGATGTGTAATCGCGCCCGGTTCAGCGGCGAACCCGAGACGATCATCGAGCATTTCGGCGCGGACTGGTTGGCGGACAAGCCGATGGACAACCGGTTCGATCCGCAGGAACTGCGGCCCTTCGGCCGGGCCTATGTCGTGCGCAACGACGCGGGGCGCCGGGGCCTGGACGTGATGGAATGGGACGTTCTTGCAGGCCAGGCCAAACAGGCCGGTCGCAAGGTCGCGCAGACCAACGTTCGTACGCTCCATCTTCCGCAGTGGCGCTCGCTGGTGAGCGATCCGGCGAACCGTTGCCTGATCCCGCTGACCGAGTTTTGCGAATGGGCGCGCCAACCGACCGACCTTGGCGACGGCAAGAAGCCGATCAAGGGCGAGATGTGGTTTGCGGTGACCGACCAGCCGGTGTTCGCGATCGCGGGCTTCTGGCGACAGGTCGACGACCAGCGCTATTTCGCGATGGTGACGTGCGACGCGAACGCGCTGGTGTCGCCGATCCATCCAAAGGCGATGATCACGATCCTGCGCCCGGACGACCACGAGCGCTGGCTCACCGGCAGCTATGACGACGTCCTGGCGCTCCAGCGTCCCTATCGTGCCGAGGCCATGACCGTGCGTGGGCCGGTGTTCCCGACCCGCCAAGCCGCTCCGCTCGCCTGAGTCTCTCATTCGAGGTTACCGCGGCGCTAACCCTCATTTTGGGGAACGATCGTCCTGCGACACGGCTTTAAGAGGTATCTGCAACCCGGTCGTCGACAGGAATTACCATGAGCACGAACCTCGTATCCGCTGTTTTCGACACCCATGCCGACGCAGAACGCGCGCTGGCCGAACTGCGCAACGCAGGAGTGAGCGACAGCGCGATCTCCGTCGTCGCCCAGCATGATGGCAAGACCGCGACGACCGACGGCAGCGGCAACGACACGCAGGAATTCGTCGGCAAGGTCGCGGCGGGCGCCGGTATCGGGACGTTGCTCGGCATCGCTGCGCTCGCGATCCCGGGCGTCGGACCGCTGGTCGCGGCAGGCGCGATCGCATCGGCGGCGATTCCGGGTGCGGCGATCACCGGCGCGGCGCTGGGCGGCGCGGTCGGCGGGCTTGAAAAGGTCATGACCGATCACGGCGTCAGCCGGGTCGATGCCAGCTATTACGAGGGCCGCATCAACGAGGGCGGTGTCTTCGTCTCGGTCGATACCAGCGCAGCGAACGTCACGCCCGAAGCCGCCGCGGACATGCTCGCGCGCGCTGGCGGACACAGCGCGACGCGGACGAAGGTGGCGGTCGCATAACCCCCAGCCATCTGGTCGAGATAATAGAGGGCGCTCCCGGTGGGGGCGCCCTTTTTCATGCCGCCGACCCGGCGCCGATGCGGGGCTCGCCGCGCGTCGCGTCTAGCGTCCGGGACGATAGCTTCGTTCGATATGCCCCTTCAGGTCCTCGGGATAGAAATAGACCGGGCGCAGCTGTCCTGTCGCGTAGCGCGCGGCCTGGTCGGCGAAGTGGCGCGACGTGGTGTCGCCGCTCTGGCCGCCCGCCATCACCGCCATCGCCTTCACGCGCGGGCCGAATTCGACGATCGCGACGAAGCTGTTGCCGCTGGTGCCGTAGTAGCGCGTCGTGCCCGGCCACGTCTTTGCGCCGAACGAGGCCAGGCTGCCCCATTGCGCCGAGGTGAAGGGCACGGGGATGGACGGTTTCGCGTCGTCGAAATGCGGCGCGATCGCATCGTCGAGCCGCTGGAACCGGTTGATCTCGCCCCACGGCACCTGCCAGTCGCCAAAGTCCCTCGTCAGCCGGTCGACCGCGGCCGACAACGCGGCGAGCTTGGCGTCTGCGCCGACTCGCGTGGCGATATAGTCGGGCACGTTCATCCGCTCCGCCTGCGCGAAACTGCCGACCTCGCGCCACAGATGGTCGCCCCAGACCACCGCGAGGCTGGTCGCGGCGGAGTCCTGCCCCCAGCGGCGATCCCACTGCTTCAACAGCGCGATCGGGGCCGCGAGCTTCGTCCTGCGCGGATCGCGGGCGGGCAGGGAGTCCCACGCTGCGACGAGACCGGGCAGCAGCTGCGCAAAGGCGGGCAGGTAGGAATCGAACGCCGCGTCCCGCAGCGTGTCGGGCGTCCAGCCGCTCTTGCCCGTCAGCAGCAAGTCGGCATGCACGCCGCGCGCATTGCCGCCGACCTGGTCCATGTAGCGTGGATAGTCCGTGGCCCTGGGGCTGTCCGGTCCGGCCGCGCTCCAGGGCCAGTCGTTGGTGTTGTGGACCCAGCCGGTGCGCGGGGCCGCGACGCTCGGCAGGCTGGCAAGGCTGTGCAGGCCGTGCCAGTCGGTCGCCGGATCACTGCCGTCGACGGGCCGGGTATAGTCGAACCGGTCGCTGCGGATCGGCATGAATTGCGGCATCAGGAACGCGATCTCGCCCTTGCTGTCGGCGAACACCGTGTCGTTGGACGAGTTCGCCTTGCGCTCGGCGACCGCCAGATAGCTGGCCAGGTCGGTCGCCTTGGTCCGCAGATAGCTTTGCTCGAGCGCGGGGACCGGCTTCCACATCAGCGCGGTGGCGATCCAGCGCCCCGCCTTCATCGCGACGATCGGGCCGTGATGCGTGCGATAGGTGGTGAAGCGCCGCGCCCCCGATGTCCCGTCGGCCTTACGAAAGCGCAATGTCACGGATCGTGTCCCGACCAGCCGCTGCTCTGCGCCATAGCGATAGGCATAACCCGTGCCACGCCGCACGATCCGCTCGGCGAACTCGTCGATATTGTCGACGGTCGAGGACGTATGCATCCAGCCCGCCCTGGCATTGAATCCCTGGTAGATGAAGAACTGGCCCCAGGTGCTCGCGCCATAGGCGTCGAGGCCTTCGGCGCTGGTCATCTGCGCTTCGGAGCGAAAGTAGAAGCTGGTGTGCGGGTTGATGAGCAGCAGCGCGCGGCGGTTCGCGGTCAGCTGCGGGGCGATCGCGATGCCGTTCGATCCCGACGGCTCGCGCGGCACCATGCCCAGCTCCTCCGGCGTCGGCGAGGTGGGCGTGCCGTAGAAGGTCTTCAGGTCGCTGAGCGAGATCCGCTCGATATCGCCGCCGATGCTGCCTTCGGTGAAGCTGAGCGCCATCCACGGCTCGAAGCGCGTCAGGACCCGGGGCCTGGTCTGCGGGTGCGTCGCCAGATAATAGTTCAGCCCGTCCGCCCAGGCCTGCATCAGCGTGCGCAACCAGGCCGGACTGGCCGCGTACTGCACTTTCAGATCCACAGGGTCGACGAACAGCTGCTGGCGCAGGTCGGCCCAGATCGCCTCCTCGCCCTCGGCTTCCGCGGTGCGGCCGAGCGCGGTCAGGTAATTGGCCTCGATCCGGGGAAAATCGTCCTCGGCCTGCGCGTAGATCAGGCCGAACACGGCGTCGGCATCCGACGTTCCGCGGATATGCGGGATACCCCATTCGTCGCGCGTGATGGTAACGCGCGCGGCCTGCGCCTCCCACCGCGCCGGCTCGGTCGGCGGCGAGCTGGGCGCCGTCGTCAGCAGCGCCAGCATAATGAACGGAGTGCGCGCGCGCCGGAGAAGCTGATCCATGCGCACAGCCTAAGACGCGCGCGGCGCAAACACCATGCGTCGGCGAACGACCGGTGGCCCCTACGCCCCTACGACCGCGCCGATCTTCGGTAGCGGCGCGTCGATCCGGAACACGACGCCGGCCGGATGGAATTCCAGCGACGTTTCGCCGTGGAAATAGGACCGAAGCGAGCGCTCGATCATCCTCGAGCCGAAACCCTGGCGAGTCGGCGGAAACACCAACGGGCCACCCTGTTCCTGCCACAGGAACGTGAAGCGGCGCTCGTCCGCGTCGGGGTCCTGCTCGCAGGCCCACGCGATCGTCACTATCCCGGTCTCGTTCGACAGCGCGCCATATTTGCACGCATTGGTCGTCAACTCGTGCAGCGCCAGCGTCAGCGCGAGCGCGAGTTGCGGCCCCAGCTCGATATCCGGCCCATCGAGCGTGACACGATCCTGGAGGCCGTCGATCGAGGTGAGACCCGCCGTGGCCACATCGCGCAACGTCGCCTTCTGCCATGCGGTCGCGGTCAGGATGTCGGTTGCCTTGCCCAGCGCGACGAGGCGTTCGGAGAAGATGGCGGTGGCGAGTTCTACGCTGTCCGCCTTGCGGAACGTCTGGTTGGCAATCGACTGGACCAGCGCGAGCACGTTCTTGAGCCGGTGGCCGAGCTCGCCGTTGAGCAGGCGCTGCTGCTCCTGCGCGACCATCAGTTCGGTCGTGTCGCGGGACACGGCCAGGATTCGGTCGGGTGCGCCGTCAAGGCCCAGGATCGGCGATACCGACACATCCCACCATTTGGGCGTGCCCGCGAACGTGTCGGCCTTGCCGACGAAATGGCTGGGCCGTCCCGCGCGCGCTGCCGCCAACGCGGCGACCGCGTCGGCATTGCCGTCGCCCTGCCAGAAATCGGGCCAGGGGCAGCCCTGCACGGCGTTGAAGTCGCCGATCTCCATGACCTTCATGCCGCCCTCGCTCATGAAGGTCAGGTTGCCGCCAAGGTCGAGGACCTTGATGCAGTCGGTCGAGCTGGCCAGCACACCCGACAGGAACGCGGCGCGTTCCGCCAGGTCGGTGGCGAGCTGCCGCGTCCGCCGCACCCCGGCGCGCAGTTCGCCCGCCAGCAGCGACACACCGACCGCGACCAGCAGGAACATGAACGACCCCGCCCATTGCGGCCCCGTCAGCCAGAGCTCCACCGACGGGCTTCCGATCGACCAGGCCGCGAGCGCCATCGCCAGCACGCTGGCATAGAGCGCGGGCGCTTCGGCGAGTGTCAGCCCGATCAGCAGGATCGCCGGGATGAACAGCAGCCACGGTACGAGCGACGTTACGAACAGGCTGCGCAGGAGCGCAACCGTCACGATCAGCAGCGTGCAGGCCAGATAGCGGGTGAGCCGCGGCAGCGGATGATCGATCGACCAGGCGACGATGCCGTCGAAAAAGGGCAGGCCTTCGGTTCGTGTCATCCGCGCGCGTCCGTTACGGACAGCCCTTTTTGGCGATCCCTGCGCGCTGCATAGCGCAATGCCGCCCGCCCCGTCACCGGCGATTGTTACGGTGCCGCGTCACGGCCTTTCGCTGGCGCCAAACGGTCAGTCGGGCGCGCTTACCGCATAGCGCAGGTGCACCGCGCCGCCATCCAGCGGTTCGCAGCCGAGCAGCGACAGCGTCACCTTGCCCTTCAGCCCGTCGCCGGCTGCAACGATCCGCTGCGCGTCATCGCCGCCGTCCAGCGCCGGCGCGACGACGATGCTGAGTTCGTCGACCAGCCCTGCGGCCAGGAAGGCGCCGTTAAGGCCGGCCCCGCCTTCGAGCAGCAACGTCTCGATCTCCAGCTCGCGACGCAGCGTTGCGAGCGCATCGGCAAGATCGATTTCTGTGGTGGAGGAGACGAGGTAGGAAACGCCGTTCGCGGCGAGTTCGGCGAGGTGCGCGTCGTCGACGTCGCCGCCCAGCAGCACGACCACATGATCGCCGCCGATATCGGGCTTGGAAAAGTGCAGCTTGCCCGACCGGTCGGGCGCAATCGCAAAGGACGCGGCATCGCGGGCCTGGAACAGGAACGGCCGTTCGACGCCGCTCGCATCGCGCGGCGGCTGCGGCTCTCCCTTCGCCATCTCCGCCATGGTGACCCGCCCGACGATCCAGCCGTCCGCACCGAGGCGATCGTGGAGCGATTCATAGGCACGCGTCCAGTCCTTCACCGTCCCGTCGGGGCTATCGGTATAGCGGCTGGGATGCAGCCCGCCGTCGATGGACGAGGTCATGTGGCAGATGATGCGCGGACGATCGGTCATTGGTGAAACTCGCTGGGAAAGACCGTTCCTCAACGCAGTGGAGCAAGGCAGGTTCAACCGTCCCGAGGTCGTCATCCGCTTGGCGTGTGCGCTTCGTCATCGCGACGGTTCAGGCGCCAGGCCAAGCGGAACCCGGCGGAGTCCCGAAATAGCCGATGCCGTGCGTCGCGACGATCGTCAGCGCTGTTTCTTGGTCGTCGTCGCCGTGAAATCCGGGTCCTTGTTCGCCACCCAGTCGACGAACTTGCGCACCGCGGGGTTGGCCAGCAGGCTTTCCACATCCATCGCGTGACGCTGCAGCTCGGAATTGGTGAAATTGGCGGTCAGCGTCTGCTGGCAGATCGGGTGCATGGGGACGACATCGCGACCGCCCCGGCTCTTGGGAACGGGATGGTGCCAGACGATGGTCTTGCCGGTCGGCCGGCCGCACAGCCAGCACGCGACCACGGCCACCGGTTCCTCCGCGGTGCTCTCCGGATCCTCGTACGGGCCGTGTTTCGAATGCTTGCGGGCCATGTGTTCAACCGAATGCTTGATCCTGCGGCCGTCCTTAGCGGGCGCGCCGCGCGTTTCACAGCGCTACCGGACCGGCAGCGTCAGGGCTTTTTCCGCGAACTCGTCCGGTCGACGGCATCCTGCCACCCCTCCATCAGGCTAGAGCGTGCATCGCGGGTCATCGCCGGCGTGAAGATGCGGTCTTCCTTCCAGGTGGCGGCGATATCGTCGGGACCGTTCCAGATCCCCACCGCCATGCCGGCCAGGAATGCAGCGCCCGCCGCGGTCGTCTCGATATTGGCGGGGCGCACCACGTCGGTGTCGAGCATGTCGGCGAGGAACTGGCAGAACCAGTCGTTCGCCGCCATCCCGCCATCGACGCGGATCTGGCGGGCATCGCGCGCGCCGTCGGCGACCATCGCGTTCATCAGGTCGGCGGTCTGGTACGCGACCGATTCGAGCGCGGCGCGCGCGATGTGCGATCCGGTCGCGGCGAAGGTGAGGCCGGTGATGCTCGCGCGCGCATCGGGGTCCCAGTGCGGCGCGCCCAGCCCGACAAACGCCGGTACCATGTAGACGCCGCCATTGCCGTCCAGCTTGGTCGACATGTCGTGCGTGTCGGCCGCACGGTTGATCAGCCCCAGCCCGTCGCGCAGCCACTTCACCGCCGCACCCGCGACGAAGATCGAGCCCTCCAGCGCATAGGTGATCTTGCCGTCGAGCTGATAGGCGATCGTGGTGAGCATCCCGTTCTTGCTCGTCACCGCCTCCTCGCCGGTGTTGAGCAGCACGAAGCAGCCGGTGCCGTAGGTCGATTTCGCATCGCCGCGCTGGAAACAGGCCTGGCCGACGACGGCGGCCTGCTGGTCGCCCGCCATGCCGCCGATCGGGACGGGCTTGCCGAGCAGGTCCGCAGTGGTCTCGCCGAAGTTCGTGCTGTTGTCCTTCACCTCGGGCAGCAGGCTTTCGGGGATGTCGAGCATCCGCAGCATGTCCTGGTCCCAGGCGCCCTTGTGGATGTCGAACAGCAGGGTGCGCGAGGCGTTGGACGCGTCGGTCGCATGGACCTTGCCGCCGGTCAGCCGCCACAGCAGGAAGCTGTCGATCGTCCCGAAGGCGAGCTCGCCGCGCTCGGCGCGCGCGCGCACGCCCTCGACCTCGTCGAGGATCCATTTGAGCTTGGTGCCCGAGAAATAGGGGTCGAGGATCAACCCGGTCCGCTCGCGTACCAGCGGTTCGTTGCCGTCCGCCTTCAGTTGCGCGCACAGCTTGGCGGTGCGGCGATCCTGCCAGACGATCGCGTTGTGGACGGGCTTGCCGGTCTTGCGGTCCCACACCACCACCGTCTCGCGCTGGTTGGTGATGCCGATCGCCGCGACCGTGCCGCCGTCCGCCTCGGCCGCCTCTTTCAGCGTCGCGACGGTATCGCGCCAGATGTCCTCGGGATCATGCTCGACCCAGCCCGACTGCGGATAATGCTGCGCGAATTCGCGGCGTACGGTCTGGCGGGGCACGCCGTCGGTGCCGAACGTCATGCTGCGGGTCGACGTCGTCCCTTGGTCGATCGCCAGGATGATGGTCTCGTTCACGGGGTCAGTCCTCGATTATTGTGGGCCGGCGACAGGCGTGTCGCGCGGCAGGAAAGGCCGGATCAGCAGGTGTTGCACGCCGCCGCCGATGATCGCGCCGATCAGCGGGCCGGCGATCGGCGCCCACCAGTAATTGCCGACGCCGGGAAACGCGGACGTGTCCCAACCCATCAGCCAGGCGAAGGTGCGGGGGCCGAGATCTCGCGCGGGGTTGATCGCCCACGCCTCCAGATACCCCATCGACGCGCCGATGACCGCGACCAGCAGGCCGATCACGATCGCGCCGAAATTGGCCTGCGGTGCCATCGTGTTGAACTCGTCGGTGATCGCAAAGATGCCGAAGACCAGGATCGCGGTCAGGATGATCTCGTCGATGAAGCCCTTCATCGTCGTCACCGCGAGACCCGGCGCGGTGAAGAACACGCCGGCTGCGCCGCCGCCCGCCCGCGTGAGATTCTGCGTCGCGTTGAAGTGATCGATCACGTTGTAATACAGCG
Source organism: Sphingomonas aurantiaca (assembly GCF_003050705.1). Taxonomy (GTDB): domain Bacteria; phylum Pseudomonadota; class Alphaproteobacteria; order Sphingomonadales; family Sphingomonadaceae; genus Sphingomonas; species Sphingomonas aurantiaca. The sequence continues at coordinate 602,125 of NZ_QAOG01000001.1, forward strand.
CATAGACGATCGCCGCGCCGAGGAACGCGCCGACGAGCTGCGCGCACCAATAGGGCAGGACCTTCTTCCACGGAAAACCGCGATACAGCGCGAGCGCCAGCGTGACGCCCGGATTGGCATGCGTCCCCGAGACGGCGCCGGTGACGTAGATCGAGATCGACACCGCCATTCCCCAGGTCATGCAGACCCCCCAATAGGCGGTCTTGTACGGGCTTGGATCATAGAGCGTGTACATCGCGGCGACCGACAGGCCGAAGGTCATCACGATGCAGATCGCGACCGCCTCCGAGATCAGCTCGCCGACAAAGGCCTTGCGCGGCGTCATCGACGCGGCCGGATCGGTCGTTGCCGGCGATATGGCCTGCGCCGCCTGCTCGATTGGCATCCTGTGCTCCTCCTTGAACGCCGTCGACCACCTTGCAGGCGGCCGTGTTCGCCAACGCCCTTGTACCGGCACGAAGACCATTGTCGACCGGTGCGGATGCGGTCCGGCTGGACATACCCACGGCATCATGGTTTTCGCCAGCGATGATCGATCCCACGTCCCGTCGTCAGCCGTGATCGCGCAGGTCGACCTCCTGTTGCGCGGCGGGGCGATCGGCTTGCTGATGCTGGCGGCGGTGGTGTTCGCGCGCGCGCCGGCGTCCCTGCCGAGCCGGTTCGGGCTGGCGCTGACGCTGTGCACGGTGGTGGGCACGTTGGCAGGCTTGCCGCATGCGCCGACCGCAATCGATCCGCTGCTGGACCTGAGCGCGAGCGCCGCCATCCCGTTGTTCTGGCTGTTCGCGCGCGCCTGGTTCGACGATGCGTTTCGCCCCAAGCCGGTCGACATGGCGCTGGCGGCGGCGTTTCTGGGCTGCACGCTGTACGCCGGATTGCAGGGGCGCGGGCTTGCAGCGCCGATCCGCGGGCTGGATATCGCGGTCTATCTGGCCGGGATGGCGTTTGCGATCCATGCGCAGTGGCTGGCATGGCGCAATCGCCAAGGCGACCTGGTCGAGCCTCGCCGGCAGGCGCGAACGGTCTTCGTGGTATCGGTCGGGCTGATCATCCTGTGGCTGCTGGGCAGCGAGATCGTCGGCCGCGCGACCGACGAACTGGCGCTGTCGGGCATGGCGTCCGCGGCCGGACTGTTCATGGGCGCGTTCGTCATCACCGCGCTGCTCTTCGGATTGCGGCATCCGGAGGCGTTTCCGACCGCGCTTCCCCGGGCGACCGGGGACGATACCGTTCCAGAGGCGGTCGCGTCGCCCGAACCGCTTGACGCAACGCTCGGCCAGAGCCTTGCCCGGATGATGACGCAGGACCGCGCCTATCGCGATCCCGAGCTGACGATCGGCACGATTGCCGCCCGCGTGGAGACGCCCGAATATCGCGTGCGCCGCCACATCAATGGCGGCCTCGGCTACCGCAACGTCAGCGATTACCTCAACGAGCACCGGATCGCCGAAGTCCGCAGCGCGCTGGCCGACCCGGCGCAGGCCGACGTGCCGATCCTGACGATCGCGATGGATGCGGGGTTCGGCAGCCTGGTGATGTTCAACCGCGTGTTCAAGGAACGGCTCGGCGAGACCCCGAGCGCGTTCCGACGGCGGCATCTCGACGGCTAGCCACGTCTGAACCCCGGTCGTTTTCGAAAACGACCGGTCGATTTCGAGGACTGGCAGGCCGGGGCGGCCTCGAATCGGCAGGGCGATCCGCGTTCACCAACGGGACGCGACGATGCCGAAGATTCTCCACTCGACGACCGGGCTGATTGCCGCCGGTTTGACCCTGTTATCCTGCGCCGGCTGCTCGTCAGAGCCCGTCGCATCGCCCCGGTCCGACGCCACGCTGGTCGATGTCGTCACGATCCACCATGCGGGCGGACAGACCTCCACGTTCGACGGCATTTTGCGCCCGCGCCGCGATATCGCGCTCGGCTTCAGGACGGGCGGCCGCGTGCTCGCTTTGACCGTGCAGGTCGGCGATCACGTCCGCGCCGGGCAGGTTCTCGCCCGGCTCTCGCGTACCGAAGCGGTCGCCGATAGCGGGCAGGCACGCGCCGAACTCGCGGCCGCGACCGCCGAAGCGACGCGGGCAAGCGAGGCCGCCAGGCGCGCGACCGGGCTGGACGGGATCGGCGCGCTGTCCGCGGCGGATGTCCGCGACCGCGCGCTGACCGCGACCGCCGCCGCGGCCAAGCGCGACGCAGCGCATGCCGCATTCGACCGCAGCCGCGCGACGCTCGCGGACTCGGTACTGGTCGCGCCCGAGGACGGCGTCGTGACCGAACGCGCGGCCGACTCCGGCACCGTCGTCGGTGCGGGCACCACCATCGTCCGCCTCGCCGCGGGCGGCCCCGAAATCGAGGTGCAGCTGCCGGAACGCGTGCGGGTGACGCGCGGGACGATGGCGGATGCGAGCTTCTGGTCCGCACCGGGCCTGATCGCGGAGGCACGGCTGCGGCTGGTGGGGCCCGCGGTGGATGGCGCGCTGCGGCTGCGGACCGCGCGGTTCACGGTGCTCGGCGACGTCTCGCAGATCCCGTTCAACGGGTCGGCGACCGTCACGCTGCGGATGGCCGATCCCAAGGCGACGATCCGCGTGCCGCTGACCGCGCTTGGCGCGGAAGGGCCCCAGCCACACGTCTGGTCGCTGTCGACGAGCGGCGACCGGGTGCATCGCCAGCCCGTCCACCTCGTCGATCTGCGTGGCGACGATGCGATCGTCTCCGGCCTGCCCGATGGCCAGCGGATCGTCGCGAGCGGTGGCGACACGCTGTCCGAAGGGCAGCACGTCGTCATGGCCGGCCTCGTTACAGGCGGCAACTGAGCGATGGACCGCTTCAATGTGTCGCGCTGGGCGATCCGTCACCCCGCGCTCGTCGGGTTCCTGATCGCGCTGCTGTTCGCCGCGGGCGCCGCGCAGTTCTTCACGCTCGGGCGCGATGAAGATCCCACCTTCACGCTGAAGGAGATGATCGTCGCCGCGTCCTGGCCGGGTGCGAGCCCTGCGCAGATGCGCGCGCAGGTCGCCGATCCGATCGAACGCCGGCTGCGGGCGACCGAAAACCTCGATTTCCTCCAGACCTATTGCGGCGACGGCCGCTGCGCGATCCGCGTGTCGCTGACGGATGGCGCGCCGAAGGACCGCGTCCCGCTGATCTGGCAACGGGTGCGTAAGCAGCTGAAGGATATCGAGCCTGCTTTGCCCGCGGGCGCGTCGGTCGCTGCCGACGACGATTATGCGGACGTGTACGGCTATGTCTTCACGCTGACCGGCGCGGACAATGCGCGGCTCGTGGCGCTGGCCGAGCAGGCGCGCGACGCGATGCTGCGCGTCCCCGGCGCGGGCAAGGTGCAGATCACCGGCGAAGTGCCGCGCCGGCTGTTCGTCGATCTCGACTCACGCAGGCTCGCCGCGATGGGGCTGTCGCCCGACACCGTCGTGCAGGCACTCGCCAGACGGAGCAGCGTCGCGCCGGCAGGCGTGGTCGAGCGGTCTATGCGCGTCCCCGTTCGCATCGGCCGCGCCGTCGACGGCATCGATGCGGTCGAGAATACCGCGGTATCGACCGCCGAGGGCACCGCGAAGGTCGGTGACCTCGGCACGGTCAGCAACGGCTATGCCGATCCGCCGGACGGGCTGGTCCGCCATGCCGCCAAGCCTGCCGTGGTGCTGGCGATCGCGATGACGCCGGGGGCGGACGGCCTCGGATTCGGCAAGCAATTGTCGCAGGTCGCCACCGCGTTCGGCCGGACGTTGCCCGCCGGGGTCACGATGACCCAGGTCGAGGACCAGAGCCAGAATATCCGCGAGGCGGTCGACGCGTTCCTCATCAAGTTCTTCTGCGCCTTGTCGGTGGTGCTGCTCGTCGCGTTCGTGACGCTCGGGTGGCGGACCGGCGTCGTCGTCGCCCTGTCGGTGCCGCTGACGCTGGCGATCGTCGCGCTGTTCATGGGCGCGACCGGGATCGGGCTCGAGCGTATCTCGCTCGGCGCGTTGATCCTGTCGCTCGGCCTGCTCGTCGACGATGCGATCATCAGCGTCGAGGCGATGGTCGTGCAGCGCGAGCGCGGCGCGACGCGGGCCGATGCCGCCGCCTATGCCTGGACGCACACCGCGTTCCCGATGCTGACGGGCACGCTGCTGACGATCGTCGGCTTCCTGCCGGTCGGTTTCGCCCAGTCGACCACCAGCGAATATGCCGGCGGCATCTTCTGGGTGACCGGCTCGGCGCTGCTGGTGAGCTGGGTCGTCGCGGTGGTGTTCACGCCGTATCTGGGCGTGCGGCTGCTGCCCGAGGCGCGCGCACGGCACGATGCCGCGACGATGTACGACACGCCGGTCTATCGCCGGCTGCGCAATGTGGTCGATGCGTGCATGGCGCGGCGCAAGACGGTGGTGGCCGTGACCGCGGCGCTGCTGGTCGTGAGTCTCGCGGGCGCGATGCTGGTCCGGCAGCAATTCTTTCCGATTTCCGACCGTCCCGAGATCATCGTCGACGTCAGCCTGAGGCCGGGCGCCTCGCTGTCCGCGACCTCCGCCGCGGTGAAACGGCTCGAAGCAAGCGTGGCCAAGGACCGCGATGTCGCGCAGCTCGACAGCTATATCGGCCAGGGCGCGCCGCGCTTCTACCTGCCCTACGGCCCGACGCTGCCCGATCCCGCGACCGCGACGATGGTGCTGGTCGCACGCGATCTCGGCGCGCGCGAACGCGTCATCACGCGGCTGCTCGCGAACCATGCGTCGCCCGAGGCGAAGCTCCACATCCGTCGCCTGTCGCTCGGGCCGAGTGCGGGCTTCCCCGTGCAATATCGCGTCATCGGCCCCGATCCGGCGGTGTTGCGGACGGTGTCCGCGCGGATCGAGGCGGTGTTGCGGGCAACGCCGGGAACGACCGCGGTCCAGGCGGACTGGGGGACGCCCTCGGTCGCGATGCGGCTCGATCCCGACGACGAGCGCGCAGCGCGGCTCGGGCTCGATCGCGCGACGCTGGCGGGGAATGTCGCGACGATGCTGTCGGGCCAGCCCGCGGGCGACGTGCTGCGCGGTACCAAGCGGATCGGCATCGTCGTGCGCGGCACGGCGGCGGATCGCAGCGATCCCGGGCGGCTCGCGGACATGGTGGTGACGACGCCGCATGGTCCGGTGCCGCTCGGCCAGGTCGCGCGGATCGGCGTGACCACCGAACAGCCGATCGTCTGGACGCGCGACGGTGCGCTCTGCATCACCGTGCAGGCGGACATGACCGGCGACGTCCAGGCCGCGGACGTGGTCGCGGCGGCGGAGTCGCGCGTCGCGGCGATCGCGAAGGCGCTGCCCGCCGGCTACCGGATCGAGGACGGCGGCGATGGCGAGCTTGCCGGCAAGGCCAATGACGCGATCTACCGGCTGCTGCCGATCACGCTCGGGCTGATGCTCCTGCTGCTGATGATCCAGTTGCAGAGCATCGGCCGCACGCTGCTGGTGCTGGCCACCGCCCCCCTCGGCGTGATCGGCGCGGTGGTGGCGCTGGTCGTGACCGGCGCGCCGTTCGGGTTCGTCGCGTTGCTCGGGCTGATCGCGCTCGCCGGCATGATCATGCGCAATTCGATCATCCTGGTCGATCAGGTGCAGCACAACCAGGCCGAGGGGATGGACCTGCACGCGGCGATTCGAGCCGCCACGATCGGCCGCTCGCGCCCGGTCGTGCTGACGGCGCTGGCGGCGGTGCTGGCGTTCATTCCGCTGTGTTTCAACATCTTCTGGGGGCCGATGGCGATCGTGATGATCGGTGGCCTGATCGGCGCGACGATCCTCACGCTGTTCGCTTTGCCCGCACTCTACGTGCTCGCCTTCGATCGCCCCGCCCGCCGCACCCATCAGGACGACCGACATGCATGATCCGAAGTTTTCGCGGGTAGTGCCGCTGATGCTCGCCGCCGCGCTGGCCGGCTGCACGGTCGGGCCCAACTTCACGCGGCCGGCCGCGATCCTGCCGCCGGTCTGGCGGGCCGCGGCCGCCGCCCAGCCACCGAGCGACACACGCTGGTGGCGCAGCTTCGGCGATCCGGTGCTCGACTCGCTTGAGGCACGCGCGGCATCGGCGAATCCCGACATCGCTGCGGCGATCGAGCGGCTCACCGCCGCGCGGATCGAGCGCGGGCAGGCACGGGCCGCGGGTGCGCCGCAGGTCGAGGGTCAGGCCGGCTACAGCCGCGAGCGCGTTGGGACGGCGGGCATCGCGTCGGTCACGCAGACGCTGCTCGGCGTCACCCCGACGACCACGCCGCCAAAGGGCGTCGACTTCGATCTTTACAGCGTCGGCATCGGCGCAAGCTGGGAGCTCGATCTGTGGGGTGGCCATCGTCGCCAGGCGGAGGCGGCCGCGGCCTCGGTCGACGCGAGCGACGCCGCCGCGCGCGGTGTGCGGTTGTCCGTCGAGGCCGAGGTGGCGCGCACCTATTTCCAGTTGCGCGGCCTGTGGGACGAGCGCCGCATCGCGCAGACGGGCGCCACGATCGCCGAACAAAACGCCGCGATCGCGCGCGCGCTGCTGGCCCGCGGGCTCGCCACGCCGATCGATCTTGCCGCAACCGAGGAAACGGTGCGAAGCTTGCGCGGCGATGCCGTCGACCTCGACCAGCAGGCGGCAAGCGCGACGCGCGCGCTGGCGGTGCTGGTCGGCGAGACGCCCGACACCGCCCCGTTCGATCGCAGCACGCTGCCGCCGCCGGGCCCCCTCCCGGCCAGCGCGGTGCGCATACCCTCCGAGGTGGCGCGAACCCGCCCCGACATCGTCGAGGCCGAGGCGCGGCTGCATGCGGCGACCGCGCAGATCGGCGTCGCCACCGCCGATTTCTATCCGAAGATCAGCCTGACCGGGCTGTTCAACATCGACGTGCTGAACCTTGCCGATTTCGGCTGGGATGCGCGCAGCACGAGCATCGGCCCGGGCCTGTCGCTGCCGATCTTCTCGGGCGGGCGGTTGCAGCGGCAACTCGATCTGCGCCGCTCGGAGGAGCGCTCCGCCGCGCTCGCCTATCGCCAGACCGTCATCACCGCGTGGCGCGAAGTCGACGATGCGCTGTCCGCGACGCGCGCCGCGGCCGAGCGGACCAGCCTGTCGAGCCGCGACCTGCAGGCGCGGCAGCAGACGGTCGCGATGGTGCAGGCCCGCTATGCGCGCGGCGATATCGGCGCGTTGCCGGTGCTCGACGCACGCCGGGCCGCACTGTCGGCGGAGCGCGCCGCGGTGCGCCAGCGCGTCGCCGCGCTGCTCGCGCACATCCAGCTCCAGCGTGCGCTCGGCGGCTAGCCGCGCGCTGCGCGCCTCATTTTTTCAAAGAAGGACCTAATCGATGCTCCCTATCCGTACCCGGGCCCTCCTGCTCGGCAGCACCTTGACCGCCTTTAGCGCGATCCCCGTCCGCGCGCAGGACGGCCCCGCCGATCCGTACCGCAATACCGTGACGGTCGGCGTCGGCGTCGCCGCATTGCCCGATTACGAGGGCTCGAACGACTATCGGATCACGCCCGCCCCGGCGGCGATCGGGACGATCAAGGGCTATGGCTTCGTGCTGGCCGGCAACCAGCTGAGCGTCGATCTCGTCAAGAACACGCCGGGGCCGGTCTGGGATGTCCAGGCCGGACCGATCGCGCAGCTCAATTTCACGCGGAGTTCGACGGGCAGCATCGACGATCTGCGCGTCCGCGCGCTCGGCAAGCGCGGCATGGCGGTCGAGCTCGGCGGCTATGTCGGCCTTGGCAAGACCGGCGTCCTGACCAGCGCGTACGACACGCTGTCGGTCACGCTCGGCTATCGCCATGACGTCAGCGGTGTTCATGACAGCGGGATCTGGAGCCCGGGCATCACCTATGTCACGCCGCTGTCGCGCAAGGCCGCGATCGGCGTGTTCGCGTCCGCCGACATCGTCGAGCGCGGCTATGCGCGGACCTATTACAGCGTGTCGGCGGCGCAGAGCGCAGCCAGCGGACTGCCGGTATATGCCGCGCACGGTGGCCTCAAGAACTGGACGCTCGGCGCGATCGCCAGCTATTCGCTGACCGGCGACCTGCTGCACGGCATCAAGATCGTCGGCGGTGGCACCTATGGGCGCATCGAGGGCGATATCGCGCGCAGTCCGCTCGTCGCCATCGCCGGCGCGCGCGACCAATGGCTGGGCACGCTCGGGCTCGCCTATACCTTCTGACGACGTCGGCGCATGTCCCGCCACGGCGGCAGCGGGGCGGGGCGGGGTGGCCCGAACCGCCCCCGATCCGCGCTCACGCCGCTTCGGCGCGGCGCGGCAGTTTCCAGTTCGGGCGGACGAAATGGCAGGTATAGCCGTTCGGCTTGCGCTCGAGATAATCCTGATGCTCGGGCTCGGCCTCCCAGAAATCGCCGACCGGGGAGAGTTCGGTGACGACCTTGCCCGGCCACAACCCCGACGCCTCGACATCGGCGATCGTGTCCTGCGCCACCGCCTTTTGCTCGGCGTCGGTGTAGAAGATCGCGGACCGATAGCTGGCGCCGCGATCATTGCCCTGGCGGTTGACCGTGGTCGGATCATGGATCTGGAAGAAGAATTCGAGCAGCGTCCGGAAATCGGTCCGCGTGGAATCGAAGACGATCTCGATCGCCTCGGCATGGTTGCCGTGATGGCGGTACGTCGCGTTGGCGACCTCGCCGCCCGAATAGCCGACGCGTGTCGACACGATTCCGGGCAGCGCGCGGATCAGGTCCTGCATCCCCCAGAAGCACCCGCCGGCCAGGACCGCGCGCTCGGTCCGGCTCGGCGCGTCCTCGACCTGGTCGAGATAGGCGCCATAGCCTTGCGCGGCCATCTCGGCGCGCGGCACGAAGCGCAACGCCGCCGAATTGATGCAATAACGCAGCCCGCCGCGGCTGCGCGGACCATCCTTGAAGACATGCCCCAGATGGCTGTCGCCCTGCGCCGAGCGAATTTCGGTACGCGGAATCAACATCGACCAGTCGCGCTTCGACGTGACGGTGTCCGGCGCGATCGGCCGCGTAAAGCTGGGCCAGCCACAGCCCGATTCATATTTGTCGGTACTCGCGAACAGCGGCTCGCCCGAGACGATGTCGACATAGATCCCCGGCTCTTTGGTATGGAGCAGCGCACCGGTGCCAGGGCGTTCGGTCGCATTCTCCTGCGTCACCCGATATTGTTCGGGGGTCAGCGCGGCGATGGCGTCTTGGGTCTTCGAATAGGTGGGCATGAAGGCACTCCTCGATCGCCATGTGGTGAGCCCACGGGATGCTGTCGAGGTGCGGCCGATGAGCGCGGTCGCCTCGCCGCCGCGGATCGCGATGGTCCCTGTCCGGCCGAACCGCTACGGTGCCGCCGATACGCAGTGTGAGACGCCATGCCCCTGACCAGATCCCAAGCCGAACTGCTCGCCCGCGAGGGTATGGCCGCGCTGCGCAACGGCAATGCGGCGACGGCATATGACAAGCTGCTGCTGTTGCAGGACGGCGCGTCCGGTATCCCCGCGCCGTGGTTCCTGATCGCCCAGGCCGCCCAGGCGCTCGGACGCGACGAGGAGGCGGATGCCGCGCTCGTGAAGTTCCTCGCGGTCGAGCCGCGTCATCTCGCCGCGCTGCTGACAATGGCGGCGCTCAAGGTCCGGCGTGGTGACGATCGCGCCGCGCAATCCTTCTACCGCACCGCGCTTAATGTCGCAGCGCAACCGGGGGCGACCGTCCCGCCCATGCTCGTTCCGATGCTCCGCGCCGGCGAGACGTTTCTGGCGGAGGTTGCAAGGCGCTTCACCGAGCATCTCGACCAGATCCTGGTCGGGACGCGTGTTGCGACGGGCAAGCACAGCGCGCGAACGCAGCAGGCGCTTGATCTGATGGCGGGGCGGACCGAGCTTTATCTGCAACAGCCGTCGATGTTCTATTTCCCCGGGCTCGCGCAGCGCGCCTTTTTCGAGCGCGACGAGTTCGCCTGGGTCGCGTCGATGGAGGCTGCGACCACCGCGATATGCGCGGAACTCGACCGGGTGCTCGCGACCGACGACGGATTTGCGCCCTATGTCCAGTCCATGCCCGATCGTCCGGCGCCCGCGAACCCGTTGCTCGACGATCCGAGCTGGAGCGCGTTCCAGTTGTGGCAGGGCGGTGCGCCGGTCGAACCCAATGCGTCGCTATGTCCGCAGACCATGGCGGCTCTGGCGTCCGCGCCGATCCCGGTCATCGCCGGGCGTTCGCCGATGGCGATCTTCTCGCGGCTCAAGCCCGGCACGCATATCCGCCCGCATCACGGCATGCTCAACACGCGCCTCATCTGTCACCTCCCGCTGATCGCGCCCGACGGCTGCGGGCTGCGCGTTGGCGCGGAGACCCGCCACTGGAAGACAGGCGAAATGCTGATCTTCGACGACTCGTTCGAGCATGAGGCGTGGAATCGCGGTCGGGAAACCCGGGTCGTCCTGCTGTTCGAGATTTGGCGCCCCGAACTGACGCCCGACGAACGCGCCGCGCTGACCGACATCTTCGAGGCGATCGACACGTATCAGGGGGCCGCCGTCGATACCGGCTGAAGCGGGTGGATCGATCGGATATAGTCCTTGGTCGGCGCTTGAACGATCGTCGTCAGAGCTGTTGTCATCAATTGCGCGTTGTGGCTCGGGCCGATTGATGGTTTTGTGCCACGTCTGAAAAAACACATCTTGCCAATCTGCTGGCGCCCGGAAACCTATCCTTGGCCCGTCGGTTGGTGGATTGAGGAGAACGGCCATGAAACGCATCATGATTCTCGGACTGCTTGCCTGCGGGAGCGCATCGTCTGCGCAATTCATCGTATCCGGCCCCTACATCGCCCCGGGATCTACGTCTTCCCAGTTCGCTGCCTATCAAGGGATTTCCCCTCAGGCTTTGGGCTTTGCGGCGGCAAGCGACGGCATCACGCCGACGATGCGCAGACAGCGCGAGGAACGCGCACGGCAAGTCTACGCCATGTTCCCCGAACTGCGGGACGAGATGGCACGGGCGTCGCCAGACCGCGCTCGGTACATGTACGCCAAGGCCGAGCACAAAGCGATTTGGGCCAACGTTCAAGCCAAGCGCATGGTCGACTGAGCCTCGACCGACCTTGGCTAAGGTTTAGCGGGAATAACCCTTGGCTTTCGCCCGGTCGGGCCAGCGTCACGAGCGCTGACGCCGTACCGACCTGATCAGTCGACAATCTGCCCGTTGTCCCCCAGCCGCGTCCCGAGGGCGCCGAACAGATGGCGCAGCATCGTTCGTTCGACCTCACTGAGATACGGGTTCCACACGTCGATGATCAGGACGGCGCGGATCGAGTCGCTGTTGTTCCACGCCTCATGCTCGATCGTGTCGTCGAACACGAAGGCCTCGCCCACGCGCCATTCGCGCGTCTCACCGCCGACGCGGAACGCGCAACGATCGGGGACGATCAACGGCAGATGGACGATCGACCGGATGTTGCTGACCCCGGTATGCGGCGGCAGGTGCGTCCCCGGTTTCAGGATCGAGAAGAACGCGGTCGGGGCCCGTCCGGGGATATCGGCGAGCGGCAGGCTATCGAGGACCGCCGCGGTTTGCGGGCACCGGGCACATAGCTGGTCGTTGCGCACGCCGTAGCGCCAGAGATACTGGACGCTCCAATCCGCCGAGTGATCGAGCGCACTCCACAAATTGGGCGGCGTCCCCGGCATCATCGTGACATAGGGGGTGAAGTCCGGCGCAGTGTCCGCCAGCAGCGTTTGCAGTTCCGCCAGGATCGCAGGCGTCGCGGCTTCGAGTTGTGCGAGCCAGTCGAAATGGTCGCGCGCGAAGAATTCGTCGGCGGGCAGGAATGGAAAGTGCAGCCCGTGCGGCGCGGGGGCATAGATCCTCCGGCGACCCAGCATGGCATCGATACACGCATCGAACCGAGCTTGCTGCCCCGCCGCCGCGGCGGTGCGCAGCGGCTGCATCGCCGTATCGACATCGTCGGACAGCGCTTGGCTCAGCACCGCGATCCGGTCCGTCGCGCGCGCCAGCAACTGGTCGAGCGCGGGCGGGCGGTCGGGCATCGCCTGGATGACCGTTGCGACGCCACCCCAGCGAAATGCGGCGGCCGACATGTCCGCGGTCCGCTCGAACAGCTCCGCGATCCGGACGTTCGCCATCAGGTTGCGCTGGTCCAGCGCCAGTGCTCGCTCCAGCGCGGCGCGTTCCGCATCGGCATCGCCAAGGCCACGATGCGCGCTCGCCAGGTTCATCCACAGCGGCGCGGCGGTCGGATCGGCGGCGGCCGCGCGCGTGAAATAGGTCGCGGCACGCCGGTCGTCGCGCCCCAGCGCCGCCATCCCAACCGCGTTCAACGCTACGGGATGATCGGGCTTGCGCGACAGGATCGCCTCGAACGCCGCGGTCGCGCTCGCTCGGTCCCCGGCGCGTTGCGCCCGATCGGCGTCGCGCAGCAGCATGTCCACGGACCGCTCTGCGGTGCTGTTCGTCATCGACTGCGCGTGCGGTTACGGCTGCGTGCCGGCGGAGGCGCGGCTCACCATGTCCTGCCCCGTGGCGCGCGCATTCTGCGCGATCTGATCCCATTCCTGCCGCGTATGGCACTCGCGCCGCGTTTCGATCAGCGAGCCGGAGGGTGCGGACCGCTTGCAGATCTTGCGTTCGGCGGCAGGCGTGGCGCCGCCCTGCGGCGTGGGGGCGGATTGTTGCGGCGCCTGCGCGCCGGCCATGACCAAAAGCGCCAAACCGATGACGAAATGTCCCATCAATGTCTCACCTTAACGCCTGATTCGAACCCGTATCATGATCGATTCGCGGCCGCGTACAATCGTAAACTGGCCGATTTTGCGACAGTCTTTCGCATGGCGATACTCCCACCAATATGCGATCCCCACGCGATGAGCATTCCGCCGCGTTTTCCCCAGCCCGTCGACCGGGCCGCAGCAACAGACGCGGCGAAAACCGCCGATCCCCGGTGGTTGGCGCATCGCTATGATCCCGATCACGACGCGGTCCACCTGATCGACGCGGACCGCGCGGCGCGTGCCGCGGCGACCTTCCTGACCGACGAGCATCTGCCGTCCGCAACGCAACCGGTGATCGTTTCGCGCAAGATGGCGCGTGATGCCGTCCAGCGGCGCGATCCGGTGCATTTCGTCTTTCACTCGGCCTATTGTTGCTCGACGTTGCTTGCGCAAGCGCTCGACCATGTCGGGGTGGCCTCGACGCTGAAAGAGCCCGTCATCCTCAACGATCTGGTCGGATGGCGGCACCGCGGTGGCGATCCTGCGTACATCGGCGACGTGCTGGACAGCGCGCTGACGCTGCTGGCGCGCGCGTATGTGCCGGGGGAGGCGGTGGTGATAAAACCGTCCAACGTCGTCAATGCACTGGCGCCCGCCATGCTGTCGATGCGTCCCAATGCGCGGGCGATCCTCCTCTACGCCCCGTTGCCTGTCTATCTAACGTCGATCGCGCGTAAAGGCATGTGGGGGCGGCTGTGGGTGCGCGAGTTGCTCGCCAAGCAGCTCGCCGACGGGATCGTTGACCTGGGTTTTGCACCGGACGACTATTTGCGTCTGACCGATCTTCAGGTGGCGGCGGTAGGCTGGATCGTCCAGGCGGATCTGTTTGCCGGGCTGGCAACGCGGTTTCCCGGGCGGGTCCGGTCGCTGCAAAGCGAGACGCTGCTCGCGGCACCGCGACAAGCGCTTGCGGCGATCTGCGCCCTGTTCGGACTGTCGGCGGACGCCGCGACGATCGACGCGCTCGCGCAGAGCAAAGCGTTCGGCCGCAACGCCAAGGACGGCACCGCATATCAGGCAGCAGATCGCGATCGCGACCGCAGCGACGGCGCGGTCCTTCACGCCGAAGAGCTAGACAAGGTGCTGGCCTGGGCACACGCTGTCGCGCGCAATGCGGGCGTCGCGATGGATCCGCCGGCGCCACTGCTGGGCTGATCGGCCGACGCTGGTCGCCGGGTCGGTACGTTTTAGGCATCGAGGTCCGCTAGGGGGTATGACGAGACTGCGTTCGCGACATCTCCAGTCGTACAGCGCAGCGCTGCCTGACAAATAACCGACCAACACCGTATCCTACGAAATTCGCATTACCGTATGCGCGACGCGGCCGTTTCGTGCCGCGGTCGATCGGGCGCGGCTTGTCTGCGCCATGCGCTGCTTCGTAGCGTCTGCGGGGCGTATCGGACATTGCACCGGCGCGCCGAGATCGTCCGCACAAAACCGATCTGAGAGCCTGACCGATGCCAAAAAAAAGGGCGACTCCGAAGAGCCGCCCCCCAAATGGATCAGGAAAGATCCTAGAAGTGCAACCGCGCACCAACCGCGAAGCGACGGCCCAGCGCGTCGTAGGTCGACGGATAGGTGTTGCCGCTGTTGTACGAGGTCGAACCGACGGTCGAACCCACGATCGGCGGGTCCTTGTCGAGCAGGTTCTGAACGGTAAACGTCAGATCGAAGTTCTCGGCAACACCGATGCGCGTCGTGAAGTCGAAGTAATCGCGCGCCTTGATCCGCCCGAAGTTCACGGTGTTACCGTTGAACGTCCCAGCGAACGCCGGACCATTGCCATTTTCGCTCGTGACGTCGTCCGGCTCCTGTTTCACGCCGTCGATATGCCGCCAGAGAACCGACACGTCGATATTGTCCGCGAACGTCAGGGTCGCGCGGGTATTCCACGAGAACTCCGGCTGGATCGACGGGCAGTTCACCGAGTAATAGCCGACGCAGTCGCGGTTGAGCGACGTCGGGGTAGCCTGGAACTTCGAAGAGTTGGTCCAGTTACCCGTGAAGCTAAGCGCCAGTTTCGCAAAGTTCAGATCGGTACGGTAGTTGACGCCGAGATCGATGCCGTCGGTCTTGAGCGTGCCCAGGTTCGACAGCGACAGGAGCAACCCGCTGGTCGTCGACGGATCGCCGAACAGGTTCCCGGTTGCTGGATCGCGGCCGATCGAGGTGCATGCCGCGCTGGTTGCGCTGGCTGCCGTGATGTTGCCGAAGCATGCCGCGATCGCATCGCCCGGCGTCGGCGTCGTGATCGCCCCCTTTACCTTGATGTTGTAGTAATCGACCGTGACCGAGAAGCCCGACAGGAGCTGCTGCGGCTGGAGGACCAGACCCAGCGTGTAGCTGTCCGACTTTTCAGGACGCAGCGCCAGGTTACCGCCGCTGGTTGCGGCAGGCTGGCCGGCAGGATCGGCGATGATGCTGCCGATGCTGCTGGCAGGCGCACCCTGTGCGCGGCAGACCGCGGCAAGGTTTGCGTTCGTCACCGGCGCGCTTCCGGCGCACGGATCGGTGCCCAGGTTGGTGAGCCCCGTCGACAGCGGCGAGAACAGCTCGCTGATGTTCGGTGCGCGCACGGCGCGCTGGTACATGCCGCGAACCTTCAGGCCGGTTGCGGGCTCCCAGCTGCCGCCAGCCTTGTAGGTGGTGGTGTTGAAGCTTGGCGAGGTCGGCGCGAACACCTTGTAGTGCGAATAGCGAAGACCGGCTTCGAGCGTCAGGCTCTGGAAGAACGGACGATCCTGGACCAGCGGTGCGATCAACTCGCCAAAACCTTCGATGACTTCGAAGCCACCGTCGATGTTGGGAGCAGCACCGCCTGCGCCGCCGAGCTCGCCTGCAGTCTGCGCCAGCGTGTCCGAACGCTGCGATGCGCGATATTTGCGATACTCGCTGCCGGCAGCGAAGCCGACCGAATCCGTCGCGAAGGGCGATGCGAACCCGAAATCGCCGTTCAGCACGGCGCGTGCCTGGGCAAGCGACGTCCGGATCGTGGTCGTGCTTTCGCCGGTAATGTACGGGATTTGGTCGGCGGAGATCGAGCCGTCGGGACCGAACACGTTGAGCGGAATGCAACCCGACCCTGCGGTCAGCGACGCACCGTTGGGCGCACCGCCGAGGCAGGTAGTGGTGTTGGTCGCATACACCGCCGAGCGAACCCGCGACGTCAGGACATAGCCCTGCAACGTCTGGGTGTTCTCCGACTCGCCGTAACCACCCGACACGTCCAGCTTGATTCCGTCGGTGATGCCGACCTTCATGCCTGCACGGTAGTCGAAGATCGTGGTCTGGTAGTTCGAGATACGCGGACCGACTTCGGTCGTGCGACGCGCCAGATTGGTCGTGATCGTACGGAAGTTCGGGTCGGTCGGGTTCACGGCCGTTGCGGCAGCGTTGCACTGCGCCACGGTGATCGGCTGGACGCCGGTCAGCGTTGGGTTGGTATCGGTTGCCGCGCAGAACTGCGCGCGGGCAGCCGCTGGGAGATACGGGTTCGACAACGGAATGACGACCGACGAGTTGAACACGCCCGATGGCGCGATAATCGTCTGGACGGTGTTCTTCGAGAACAGGCCGCGCGTATAGACCTCGACGGTATCCGACACGTCGTAATGACCCGCGCCGTACATGTTGAAGCGCTCAAATGGCGTTTGGAAGATGTTGTACGGGTTGAAGTTGAACGGCGCATACGGTGCGACGAGCGCGCCGGTGGTCGGATTGATCTGACGCGTACCGCCCAGCGAGAAGCGCGACGGGGTTGCGGTGCTCGAACCGCTGGTCAGGCCGCTGAACGAATCGACGTTGTTGACCGCATAGTCGCGCTCGCCCTGATAAACCGGGTCGGACTGCTGGTAACCGATCGAGAACACCGCGTTGCCGCGGCCGTCATCGAAGTTCGCGCCGATGGTGATGTCCGCACGGACATAGTTGCCATCGCCACGCTCGGTGATCTGGTTGGAGACTGAGGCATCGACGCCTGAAAAGTCCGAACGCGTGACGAAGTTGACAACGCCGGAGACGGCGTCGGCGCCATAGGTCGTCGCTGCACCGCCGGTCAGCGCGTCGACGCGCTCGACCAACGCGAGTGGGATGTTGTTGAGATCGACGCGGCCGAGCAGACCCGAGGGTGCGATGCGGTTGCCGTCGATCAGGACGACGTTACGGAACGAGCCAAGGCCGCGAAGATCGACATAGGACGCGCCGCCATTGCCGTTGTTCACGGCCGAACCGATGCTCGGCACTGCGCCGGGCAGCGTGCGCAGGATGTCTTCTGCGGTGTTCGACTGGCGGAGCTGGATTTCCTCCTGACCGATGACCTGGACCGGCGACGAAGCGATCAGCGCCGGGTTCTTGATCAGCGAGCCGGTGACGACGATGTCGCCCTGGCTGTTCTCGGTGGTCGGTGCAGCTTCCGACGTCGTCATGCCGACTTCGCCCTGCGCGTTGGCGCCCGGGGTGGTGGCTGGAGTCGCAGTCGCGCCGCCGGCGCGAATGCCCGAATTGTCACCCTGGACCTGCGCGAACGCCGGTGTGGCGAGCGATGCCGCTCCCATGAGCAGCGTGGTCGCAAGCAGGTGAGTGCGCGCAGCAGATTTCATATTGGCCCCTTAATGTGCCGGCGTTTGACCGTGCATCAACACCGGAGAATTTCCGGTCATGCCGAGAATTATCGACCGATCGTGGCGCTCTGCAACGCATATAATCGATTCGGCCCTTTCGCTGTTTCGTTTGCGTCGCTAGCGTGACATTACCGCAACATAATATCGCTGAGGACACCGGGGGGACACAAACGCCCGGCGCGCGGCTACAGGGGTTGTCACATGCGTCTTTTGAAGCTCATCCGGTTCTCCGTGCCCGTGCTTTTGGGGACGGGGCTCGTCTTTGGCGGGGCGGCGAACGGCCAATCGGGGGCAGATTCGTCCAAGACGTTGGACACGCTCGCGAATTGTCAGGGCATTGTCGCGGATGCCGCCAGGCTGGCCTGCTTCGATGCCGCTGCGACGCAAATCGCGAGTGCGCGTAAATCAGGCAGCCTGCTGGCGCTCGATCGCGGCAAGGTGATCGAGCACAGGCGGCAGCGGTTCGGACTTGCGGACGCCGCGCAGAGTCCCCTGGACGGCGGCGAGGCGGACCGGCTGACCAAGGTCACCGAGGTCCGGACGACCATCACGAGCGCGAAGCCGTCGAGCTATGCGCGGTTCTCGCTGCAACTGGCGAACAACACCGTCTGGGAAACGATCGAGCCGCTCAAGGTCCAACCGCGTCCCGGCACCGCCATCATTGTCAAGCAGTCGGGCTTTGGCGGCTTCAAGGCGACGATCAGCGGCGAACGCCCCATCCTCGTTAAGCGCCAACGCTGACCGCGAAGCTGGCGGCGATGCGCTTCGCCTTGCAGAGAACGCGGCAACGATCCCAATGACGCGCGCGTCGAGGCCAGCCGCCCCGTCCGAACGCTCTTCCCCAATGCCCCTTTTCCCCGATACGGGGGCGGCATGACGAAGCGACGCGCTCAATCCTCGGTATCGCGCGTACGGGGCCGGGGAGCGCCGCGGCGTCCGTCGTCGGAACATTGGCTGCTGCTGCTCGGTGTCGCGGTCGTGGTCGCGGCGATCTTCGGGTCGCTGACCGACCTGCCATGGCCTGCCGCGACGCTCGATCCGCGACGCCCGCAGCGCCTGACGATGGCAGAGGCGCGCGCGTCCAACGCACGGGTGCCGGTCGTGACCGCGAAACGCCGGGCGGCGGCGCGGTTCCGGTTCAAGGGCGGCCCCGCGGCGCGCGAACAGGCGACCGAATGCCTCGCGACGGTGGCGCTCTACGAAGCCGGCGAGGATCGCGACGGGCAGCGCGCGGTGATCCAGGTCGTTCTCAACCGCGTCGGTGCGGCGGGATTTCCCAAGACCGTGTGCGGCGTCGTGTATCAGGGCGCGACGCGCAAGACCGGGTGCCAGTTCTCGTTTTCATGCGACGGCTCCGTGACGCGCAGGCCCGAACATGAGGGGTGGGAGCAGGCCAGACGCGCCGCGCGTCGCGCGCTCGCCGGCTATGTCTATGTGCCGGTGGGCCGCGCCACCCATTATCACACCGACTGGATGGTGCCCTATTGGCGCGCCTCGCTCGTCAAGGTCGCGACGGTGGATTCGCATATCTTCTATCAACGGCGATGACGCGTATGCCGCGCGCTTCACGTCAGCCAGCGTGCCGACAGGATCCGACATGATGGTTTCAAGACCCGCTCTCCTGGTCGCAGGACTGGCAGTCGCGCTGACGGGATGCGCCGGTGGCGCGTTCCGGCCGGTGAGCGACGCGCCCGTTGCACTGGGCGCCGCGTATCGCGTCAAGGGCACGACCTATGTGCCGTTCGCCGACCCGGGCTATGACGTGCTTGGCTATGCCAACTGGTACGGATCGGAATCGGGGAACCGCACCGCCAGCGGCGAACGCTTCCGCCCGGACTGGATGACCGCCGCACATACCACACTGCCTCTGCCGACCTATGTCGAGGTCACCGCGCTCGATACCGGACAGCGTATCCTCGTACGGATCAACGATCGCGGCCCTTTTTCGGGACGTGCGCGGATCATCGACCTGTCGCGAGCGGCCGCGGCAGGGCTCGGCGTCGCCGCCACCGGTTCTGTCGCGGTGCGCGTGCGCCGCGTCGAACCGGCGGAGTCCGACCGCGCGCGGCTGCGCAAGGGCAAGCCCGCGCATGCCCTCCCGCCGATTTCCGAACGCGAACGGCTAAACCTGCGACGGCAGCTTGCCGCCGCGGGCTTCTGATACCCCTCCGCCACACTAGGCAACATGCGGGCGCGTGCCGCTCAAACAGCTGGTCTTGCGACGATGCCGCAAAATCTTGCTATGTAAAGTCAAGCGGTTGGCTACTGGGGCCGTGGAAATATACGCGACGCAACGATAGCGTAGCTAATCTTTCGCATCTGCGGCATAAGCCGAACGAGGGGGCTCAAGATGATGACGATTGCAATCCCATGGCGATAAGGCCGGCTATCAGCGATAGCCCTATCCTAACCAAGCCTTGCCGGCAGGGGCCTGACCCGCATGCCATATTGGCAGTCGCGGGGCCCCGTGCGAACCGTGCATTATAAGGCACTATACCCTATGTTAAGGTCTGGAGAATGAAGGCAGAACAATTTGGCGGTGCAACGCAGTCACGCGGTGCCGCCGCGTCAGTGATCGAAATGCCGGCCGGGCTTCACGTCCGCTACGAAGCCCCCGACCGAACGCTCGCCGAATGCATTACCGGCTATGCAATCTATGCGGCAGAAGACCGTGCCGCGATGGTCAACTGGTATCTGCCGTCGCCGCCGATGATATCGATCGTGCTCGATGCCGGCCCGATCACCGTATCGCTCGGCAATCATCGGTTCGGGCCGCTCGATGCGGTCAGCCTCTACGGGCCGACCAGCCGTGCGTTCCGAACGGTGACGCATGGCGGGATCGCGGTGGGGATCGGGATCAGCGCGCTGGGCTGGGCGCGCATGACGCAGCGCCATGCCGGCGATTTCTACAATCGCGTCGTGCCGCTGAGCACGATCCTTGGTGCGGACTTTGCCGAGCGGCTGCGCGAGGGGCTCGACGTCCTCGACGATCCGGCGTCGATCAAGCCGTTGCTCGACGACATGCTCGCACCGCTGTTCGCGACCCCGCATCCGCGCGAGCCACTGATCCGGGCCTTCACCGCGCTGACGATCACCGATGGCGTGATCGAGATGAAGGACGTCGCCGACCGCCTGGGGGTGCCGACGCACGACCTGCGGCGCGTGGCGACCCGGTATTTCGGCATGCCGCCCAAGATGCTGCTGCGCCGCGCGCGGTTCCTGCGATCGTTCATCGGCTTGATCCGCGACGAGGGGCTCGGCGATTATTCGAAGATCGACAGCAGCTATTTCGACGCGTCGCATTTCCTGCGCGATGCCGGGACGTTCCTCGGTACGACGCCGCGGCGATTCCTCGCGGCGGAGACGATCTTCCTGCGTGCGAGCCTTCGCGCGCGGCTGATGGTGCTGGGGGCGCCCACTGCGACTCTCCACGACGGCGTCCCGCGCACGCGCGTTGTGCAGCCCCACCGCGACGACGACATGCGGATCCAACCCGAGATCTGATCCAGCCAGACATCGCCGGCGCCGCAGTCACACCGCGCGCGCCAGCGCCTTTTTGAGCTTCGCGTGCGCGGACGCCTTGATCTGGCAGACGCGGGCCGAGCCGACGCCGAAGACCTCCCCGATCTCTTCGAGGTTGAGTTCCTCGACGTAATAGAGCTGGATCACCTGCGCTTCGCGTTCGGGCAGCGCGGTGATCGCGGCGATCAGCGCGTCGCGCATGTCGCTGTCGGCGAGTTGCTCGAACGCGTCCGGGGTGTCGTCGGCGAACCAGGGCAGGTCGTCAGCGTACATCTCGTCGATCGAGTCGAAGCGGATCGAGTCGGCGGTGACATAATCGGTCCGCAGTTTCTCGATCGTGACGCCGATATGCTGCGCGATCATGTCTTCTCCCGGGGCTTTCCCCGTGCGGGCGGTGAGCGTCGAGATCGCCTCGGCATATTGGCGGCGGCGACGCATCGCGCCGCGCGTCGACGTTGCCTGACGGCGGAGTTCGTCGATCATGCTGCCGCGCAGGCGCGTGATCAGATAGGTCTTGAACGGCATGCCGCGCTCGTCGAAGTTCGCGGCGGCCTCGACCAAGGCGACCAGCCCGACCTGGATCAGGTCCTCGACCTCAACGCTGCTGCTCATGCTGCCATGCACATGCCACGCGATCCGGCGGACAAGCGGAAGGTGCTGCTTCACCAGCTGGTTCGCGTCGCCGCCGGGGCGTTGATGCGGGCGATAGGTCAGGGGTTGGGCGTCCGCGAAGGCGTCGCGCATCGGAAGCGCGCTCACGCGGCGAGCGCCTGCTGGGAGGCGCCGATGACCGCGACGACCTCGACCGCCTTTTCTTCGGGCACTTCGAAGAACGACAGGACCGGCGTGTCGGGCAGGCAGGTCTTGACCAGCTTGCGGATCGCGATCCGGATCGACGGCTGGACGACCAGCGCGAACGGTTTCGCCTCGGCGATCAGCGGCCCTGCGGCGCGTTGCAGCGCCTCGACGATGCGGCGGCCGAGATCGGGTTCGATGACGTGGCGGCGCGATTGATCGGCGCGCATCGCCTGGCCGAGCAGACCTTCCAATTGACCCTCCAACGTCATGACGCGCAGCGGTTCGCGCACGCCGCACAGTTTCTGGATGATGAGCGCGCCGAGCTCGGGACGGATCGTCTCGATAAGCTCCTCGGCGTCCTGCGTGCGCTGCGCGGCCACCGCGATGGCGCCGGCGATGCGGCGGAATTCCTTGAGCGGCACATTCTCCGCGAGCAGGCCCTTGAGCACCTGCGTCAGCGTCGTGATCGGCAGCGGTGCGAGTGCTGCCACCAGCTGTGCGGCGCGTTCCTTCAGGCCGTCGAGCAGCGCCTGCACCTCGTCCTGGCCGAGCAGGTCGGCGGCGTTCTGGCCGAGTAGGTGGTTCAGATGCGTCGCCATCACGGTGCCGGGGTCGACCACGAGATAGCCGGCACCCGTCGCGGCATCCGCGTCGCTCGCATCGACCCAGGTCGCGTCGAGCCCGAAGGTCGGATCCTTCACCTTCTTGCCGAACAGGTCGCCATATGCCTGGCCGGTGTTAAGCGCGAGCATCTCGTCGGGCGACACCGTGTCCTCGCCGACGACGACGCCGTTGACGAGGATGCGGTAGACATAGGGCGCGAGGTTGATGTCGTCGCGGACTCGGACCTGCGGCACGACGAAGCCCAGTTCCTTCGACAATTGCCGGCGGACGCCGGTGATCCGGCCCATCAGCGGCGAGCCGCGACGCTCGTCGGCGAGCGGCACCAGGCCGTAGCCGATGTCGAGATTGACCTGCATGCCGTCGGTGACTTCCTCCCAGCCGATCTTCGACTGGTCGATCGTCTCGACGGGCACGATCACGACCGGGGCAGGGCGGCGCTCGATCTGGCGTAGCTTCCACGCGGCGAACCCGGCGATTCCGGCAGCGGGCAGGATCACCATGTGCGGCATGCCGGGCAGGATGCCGAGCAGCGCGAGGATGACCGCGACGGGCGTCCAGGTGCGGGGGCTGCCGAACTGGCCGCCGATCTGCCCGGCGAGATCTTTGTCCGAGGTGACGCGCGTGACGATCGAGGCGGCGGCAATCGACAGCATCAGCGACGGCAGCTGCGCGACTAGCGCGTCACCGATCGCGAGCAGGATGTAATTGTGCGCGGCGTCGGCGATCGACATGCCGTGGCTTACGGGCCCGAGGATCAGCCCGCCGATGATGTTGGCGGCAAGGATCAGCATCGCGGCGACCGCGTCGCCCTTCACGAACTTCGACGAGCCGTCCATCGAGCCGTAGAAATCGGCTTCGGTCGAGACTTCGACGCGGCGCGCCTTGGCCTCGTCGGGGGTAATGAGCCCCGCGTTGAGATCAGCGTCGATCGCCATCTGCTTGCCCGGCAGCGCATCGAGCGTGAAGCGTGCGCTGACCTCGGAGACGCGGCCTGCGCCCTTGGTGACGACGATCATGTTGATGATCATCAGGATCGCGAAGACGAAGATGCCGACGACGTAATCGCCACCGATCAGGAACGTGCCGAACGCCTCGATGACGTGCCCCGCCGCGCTTTCGCCCTCATGGCCGTGGACCAGCACGATGCGCGTCGACGCGACGTTGAGGCCGAGGCGGAACAGTGTGGCGAACAGCAGCACGGTCGGGAAGGCGGAGAAGTCGAGCGGCTTCTGCGCGTTAAGCGCGACCATCAGCACGGCGAGGCTGATCGCGATATTCGCGACAAAGAAGATGTCGAGCATGAACGCCGGGATCGGCACGACCATGACGAGCACGAGCATCAGGATCGCGAGCGGCAGGACGGACGCGCGCGCGTTGGAGAGCAGGCGGTTCATCGCTTAGCCGCCCAACCGTGCGAGCATCATATAGGCGAGGCGCGCGGTGTCGGGCGTCGGCCGCAGGATGCTGGCGGCGGCCTGCGTCGTCTTGCCGGTGAACTTGTTCATTGCGGTGGTGGCCCAGGCGAGCGCGTCGTCGGCGCTTTCGTTGCTGCCGGTGACGACCGTGGTGCCGTCCATGTCGAGCGCCTGCGACGCGTAGTTGGTGGGCGTTGCAGTCGCACTCGCGCCCGCCGCCGCGGCGCCGAGCTTGTCGGCAAACCGGTCGTAGATCGCCGACAGCGTGCGCGGCTGGTTGTTCGAGTCGTAGAAGACGTTGTGGTTGGCGCGCGCGGCGGCGGGGAACAGCGCGGCGCCGCTCGCCTGCGGGTTGGCCTGCATCGTCTTGAGGAACTTGGTCGCGCCGCCCAGGCCCATGAAGTGCGCCATGTAGAGGTCGGTGCCCGACGCCGGACGGTTCAGCGAGCCTTCGAGCGACGCCTTGTTGTCCGACGCATATTCGGCCGCCATCAGCGAGGCAGCGCCCGGATCGTTGCGCAGCGCGAGGATCGCCGCCTTGGTGCCGGCGTCACCGACTGACAGCCGGCCGCTGGAGGAGGTGCCGATGCTGTTCGCGGCCCAGCCCAGCCCGTGCTCCGTGCCGTGCTTCTTGACGACCGAGAGCCAGCTCTGCTCGATGAACTGATAGAGGCCCGACGCGCTCGACGTGCCCGCCTTGGCGTTTGCGTTGAGCCCGCTTTCGAGCTTCGCCTGGCCCAGCAGATAGTCGAAATCCACGCCCGTCTTGCTGCTCGCAAGCGCGATCGCGGACTGGATCCGGCCGGTAGTGATAGAATTGACGGTCATGCCCGTGTGCGGTGCCCCTGATTCAGGGGGTACTCAGCAAGGGGCGTGCCAGTTTCTCTGCTCAATCCGTCATCCTGACGAAAGTCAGGATCCAGAGCCACGAAGGTCATCCCCGGTTACTCTGGATCCTGACTTTCGTCAGGATGACGGAGGCTCAAGGGTGCACGCACGTGCCTCAGGCGTAGGCCGCGCGCAGCCCAGGGCGATAACCGGCAACGGCACCGTCGCCGGTCAGCGTTTGCAGGCGGCGGCGAACATTTGCCGCCATCAGGTTGGTATAGATCCGGCACGTCTCGTTGAGCCGGTTCGCCTCGTCCGCGAGCTCGCGGATGTCGGGACCTGCGGGGCCGGTGCCCAGCAACGCGACCTGTTCGATCCCGGCGAGCTTGTCGGCGGTCGCGCGCTCGAGGCTGGCGACGTCGTTCGATTTCAGCGCGGCGATCTCGGCATGGAGCGCGTCGATCACGCGGATCAGGGCATCACGCCGTTTCATTGGATTTCCACGAGAGCTTGAGCGCCATCAGCCGGTCGGCGATGGTCGCGGGAAGGATCGGAAAGGTGTTGCTGGCGATCGCCTTCTTGATCTCGGCGACGCGCGATTCGTTCACCGGCGGCGCCGATGCCATCGTCTTTGCCAGCGCCAGCGAGTCCGACAGGACCGAAGGCTGGCTCGACGCGGGCGCCGCTTGCGGCTGTACGGGCGTCTGCACGGCCGTCGTCGGCGTCGCGGCGGCGATACGCGCGACGGAGCGATCTCCTGCTACTGACGGCTTCGCACCGATTGAGTCCACCATGTCCGCATCCTCTGGTTTGCGCTGACATCAGGAGAAACGGCCGCATCGCGAAAAGCTTTAGCAAAATTAATCTGTTTGGCAGATTTTAGTTGGACCAGCCGGGCAGGGTCGCGCGACCCGCCTCCACGGCGATCGCCTGGACAGGTGTCCGCGTGTCGTCGACCTTGACCATGAACCGGCCGCCGGGCGCGGCGTCGCCCATCGCGACGCCCTCGCGGCTGATCGAAAAGCCCTCGGTTCCCGCCTCGATCACGATCGGATCGCCGCGCTTGATGACCGGCGCCACCTTGGCGACGGGGGCGAACGCGGGTGCGATCGCCGCGGGGGCGTTGGCCGGCCGGATCACGGGCACGAAGATCCGCCACGCCGGCCCCGCGCACGAAACGACGACCGCGTCATGCTGTTCGGTGCGCCACGACAGCGACACCGTCGAACACGTCGCGAGCCGCAACCGCGCGTCGACCGGCGTCCGCGCACCGCCTTCGGCACCCGTCGGGCGACCGGTAAAGGCGGCGACCGAACGGTCGAGCGCGGCGGTATCCTGGAAGCTGGCGGCGATGAGCAGGAACGGGATGATCATTGCGGGATCCTCTGGATCTGGCCCTTTTGGGGTTCGCCGACAAAGGCGACGGAGACGATCGCGGCACGGCGGCCGGGTTTGGTGGCGGTGACGATCACGACGCGCGACGGCGCGACCGCGGCGAGCGCAGCGGCGACGGTGCGCGCGCGGTCCGCGGCCAGGATCGCTGCGCTGCCGGTGGCGCGGTCGATATCGACGGGGGTTCCGTCGGTTGATCCGGTGACGGTCAGCATCACGCGCGGATCGCGCGCGGCCTCGCGCGCCCAGGCGACCAGCGCACCGGGCGTGGTCGGCAGGATCGCCGAGCCGGGCGCGAAATCCAGGATCCCGGCGGCGGCGACGGGCATCGGCGCAGGCTCGGCATCGTTCGCGCCAAAGCCCTGGCGGATACCCTTGGCGAGATCCTTGCCGCCGATATGCTGGCTCGCCTGGAGCAGCACGAGGAAGCCGACCAGCAGCAAGGCGAGGTCGGCAAGCGTGATCAGCCAGAGCGGCTTGCCGGTCGGCGTGTCGGGATAGTCGCTGGCGGTCATGCGACCGTTGCCAGGGTCGGGGCCAGCGTAGGGGCGACATAGCCGCGCGGCGTCTCACGTTCGGCGAGTGCCACGAGCGGGGCTTCGATCCGCGCGCGTTCGAACGCCTCATTGCGGCCTTGCGCGCGCAGGCGGTTGGCGATCGGCATGAAGAGCAGGTTCGCGAACAGCGCGCCGTACAGCGTGGCGAGCAACGCCACCGCCATCGCGCCGCCGATCGCGCCGGGATCGCTCATCGTCGCGAACATCTGCGCGAGACCCACGAGCGTGCCGACCATGCCCATCGCCGGCGCGACCTCGGCCGCCCCCGCCCACACGTCGGCGGCGGCGACGTGGCGCTCGATCCGCGCGCGACGCCGGTGCTGGACGAGCGTCGCGACATCGGTTGCCGAGGCGCCATCGACGATCGCCGCGATTCCCGCGGCGACGTCGGCATCGGCGATGACCGAGCGATCGAGCGCCATCACGCCGTGCCGCTTGGCGATGCGCGCCAGCGCGGTGATCTGCTGGAGCAGCGGGTCCGCGTCGAACCGGCCGCGGCCGAGTGTGGTCACCGCGGCGAGCGCGTGGCCGAGATCGCGAAACGGGGTGCGCAGGACGATGGCGAGCGCGGTACCGCCGCCGACGATGGCGAGCGCTGCGGGGTCGAGCAGTTGGGCGAGCGTGATCATGTGCGTGGGGTGATGCAAGGGATGGGCCAGATCGTGCGGCGCCAGCCGCTGAAGGCACTAGCCTGTCTTATCAGCACCACCCCGGCGAAGGCCGGGGCCCAATTGGGAAGGTCGCAGTAACGAAGCGCATCCTCCGTCAGCAACGTTCCCCAATTGGACCCCGGCCTTCGCCGGGGTGGTGGACGTAACCAGCGGTCCCCGCCTTCTCGGGGAAACATCGTGGTGGCGAGGGCCCGCAGTTCCGTCTGCGACCCTGAACCCACCAAGCGGCAACCCCCTTGCCGCCCACCCCTGCCGCACCGGCAATCCGTTGCCGCCCGGCTTGCCGCCCACCTGCCGCCGCCCGGCAAATCGCCATCCTGCGCCCTCGCCGGGGAAACTGGCACGCCCATTGCTTATGATCGGTTGCGCAATGGTGCGCCAGGAGACGGGCTTGTGTCAGGCGACACGCTTTTCGGAGTTCATGGGGCAGCACTCGAGGTGCGCTCGCAGCGCATGGGTGTGCTGGCGTCGAACATCGCCAACGCGTCGACGCCCGGCTTCAAGGCCCGCGACATCGATTTCCAGTCGGCGCTCGCATCGGTCGAGCATGACGGCGGCACCGGCGCCGCCACCAAATACCGCGTGCCGACTCAGACCTCGATGGATGGCAATACCGTCGAGCTGAGCCAGGAGCAGACTGCGTTTGCCGAGAACGCCGTCCAGTATCAGACGACCTTGTCGTTCCTGAACGGGCGGATCGGCCAGATCACGCGCGCGCTGAAGGGGGAATAAGATGTCCAATCAGCCCATGACGATCTTCCAGGTGGCAGGGCGCGCGATGTCCGCGCAGCTCGTCCGGATGAACACCACCGCGTCGAACCTTGCCAATGCCGGCGGGACCACCGGCTCGGCGGAGACCGCGTACAAGACGATGAAGCCGGTGTTCCGCACCAGCTTCGACGCGGCCAGCGGCATGTCGACGGTCGATGTCGAGCGGGTCGTCACCGCGGGCGATACGCCGACCAAGCGCTACGATCCCGACAATCCGATGGCCGACAAGGATGGCAACATCTTCGAGGCGGCGGTCGATGAAACCCGCGAGATGGTCGACATGATGGAGACCGCGCGCAGCTACCAGAACAACATCGAAGTGATGAACACCGCGAAGTCGCTCATCATCGATACCCTCAAGCTAGGCCGCTGATCATGGCAACCTCCTTCGATTCCACGCTGAACAGTCTCGGCATCAAGCGTACCACGACGTCGGCGGCTACCACGACCACCACGTCGAATTCGTCGTCGCTGAACCAGAATGATTTCCTGAAGCTGATGACTGCGCAGATGCAGAACCAGGACCCGTTCAACCCGGTCGACAACACGCAGATGGTTGCGCAGATGGCGCAGTTCTCCAGCCTCGCCGGCATCTCCGAGATGAACACGACGATGAAGGCGATATCCGACAAGCTGGGCGCGACCAGCGCGAGCGACGCGATGGCCTATGTCGGCAAGACCGTCCTGACCGAAGGATCGACCGCGTATGGCCGCAACACCGGCGGGATCGCGGGATCGGTCGAACTCGGCGACGCGGCGACCAGCGTCAACGTCACGATCAGCGATGCGAACGGCGTGGCGATCAAGACGATGCAGCTCGGCGCACACGCCAAGGGGACCGTCGGTTACGATTGGGACGGCAAGGACAGCACCGGGGCCGACGCCGGCGCCGGCCCGTTCAAGGTCAGCATCGACGCGCAGAATGGCGGCGCTTCGGTCGCCGCCGCCAGCCTGGTCTGGGCGCCCGTCCAGTCGGTCTCGACCACCACCGGGTCCGCCATCCTCACCCTTCCCGGGATCGGCGAAGTGCCGGTCAGCGCAGTCCGCCAGATCGGCTGATCGCACCCCTCGATTTCAAGGAGTTTAACCCATGTCCTTCTACACTTCGCTTTCCGGTCTCCAGGCATCGCAGTCCGAAATGGCGACGATCTCGCACAATCTAGCGAACGTCTCGACCAACGGTTTCAAGAAGAGCCGCACCGATTTCGCCGACGTGATCGCGTCGAGCGTCACGGTCGCCCCGTCGCAGCAGATCGGGTCGGGCGTCATGGTCAAGGGCAATCGCCAGCAGTTCGGCCAGGGCAACCTGCTCCAGTCGGCGAACGCGCTCGATCTAGCAGTGTCGGGTGACGGCTTCTTCGCGGTCAAGCCCGATCCCAGCTCGGCGACGGTCAACTACACGCGCAACGGCTCGTTCCTGGTCGACGCGAACAACAACGTGACCGATGCGAACGGCAACTTCCTCCAGGTCTATCCGGTCGACGGCTCGGGCAACCTCGTCCAGGCGAGCATGGGCTCGCTGAAGAACCTCACGCTCCCCGCGACCAGCGGCACCGTCAAGGCGACACAGGACGTCACGCTCGGCGTCAACCTGAACGCGCAGACCGCGGTGCCGGCCAAGACGCCGTTCGATCGCTTCGACGTGTCGTCCTACAATCAGGCGACGACCACGTCCGTCTTCGATGCCGAGGGCAACCCGATGACGATGACGAGCTATTATGTGCGCGACACCGCGCCGACCCCGACCACCGCGGGCGCCGCCGCCGATCTGACCGCCACCTGGTCGGTCTACAGCTATGTCGGCGAGCAGAAGATGACCGTGGGTGCCGGTGCGGGTGGCAGCGACAATGTGAAGCTGCAGTTCGACAGCAAAGGTGCGCTGACCGGCCCGACGACCAAGACCACGTTCGACTCGATCACCACGGCGGGCGGGTCCGCGCAGGCGATCAGCCTTGATCTGACCGCGAGCACGCAGACCTCCGCGCCGTTCAAGGTCGCCAAGCAGACGCAGGACGGCCTTGCGGTCGGCCAGTTGCAGGGCGTGACCGTCGACGATGCGGGCGTCGTCAAGGCGAGCTTCTCGAACGGCGACGTCCGGGCGCTGGGCCAGGTGGCGCTCGTCAACTTCTCGAACCCGTCGGGTCTGCGCCAGATCGGCGACAGCGGCTGGGCGTCGACCGGCGTCTCGGGCGTCCCGGTCGCGGGATCCGCGGGGCAGAAGGGCCTCGGCAACCTCACATCGGGGATGATCGAGCGGTCCAACGTCGACATCACCGAGGAGCTGGTCAGCCTGATCGCGGCACAGCGCAACTTCCAGGCGAACTCGAAGGCGCTCGATACCGCGAGCCAGATTTCGCAGACCATCTTCAACATCCGCAGCTGATCGACAGCAAGGCGGGGGGAACCTGAATGGACAAGCTGGTCTACACCGCGGCGACGGGCCTGCGCGCGCACATGGCGGCGCAGGCGGCGATCGCCAACAACATGGCGAACGCGTCGACGACCGGGTTCCGCGCCGATCGCGTGGTGTTCGACCGGCTGAACCTGAAGGGCGACGGCGCCACGATCGAGGCGCGCGCGCCGACCGGCGAAGAGGTGACGGATGCCGATCGCGCACCCGGCGCGATCCAGCTGACCGGGCGTCCGCTCGACGTCGCGATCACCGGCACGACCGCGTGGCTCGCGGTGCAGGCGTCGGACGGGTCGGAGGCCTATACCCGCCGCGGCGACCTGGAGGTCGCACCGTCGGGCGTGCTCCAGACCGGCGACGGGCATCCGGTGATCGGCTCGGGGGGGCCGATCACCTTGCCGCCCTACCAGTCGCTGACGATCGCCGGCGACGGGACGATCTCGATCATCCCGCAGGGCGGCGACGCGCAGAACCCGCAGGTGATCGACAAGCTGAAGCTGGCCGACACCAAGGGATCGGACACGGTCAAGGGGCTCGACAACCTGCTCCGCGTCCGCGGTGGGGGGACTCTGCCCGAGGATCTCGACGCCAAGGTGCAGGGCGGCGCGATCGAGGGATCGAACGTCAACATGACCCAGGCGCTGGTCGACATGATCGAGAACCAGCGCAGCTACGAAGTCCAGGCGAACATGATGAAATCCGCCAAGGACATGGATGAAAGCGGTGCATCGCTGATGCGCCTGCCGAGCTAGAAGGAACGGAACGATGTCATCCGCCGCCATGCATATCGCGCGCACCGGGCTCGACGCCCAGGACATGCGCATGCGAGTCATCTCGAACAACCTCGCCAACGTGAACACCACGGGCTTCAAGAAGGACCGTGCGGCGTTCGAGACGCTGGCCTACCAGACCGTCACGACGCCGGGCGCGCAGAGCACGTCCGAGACCAAATACGCGACCGGGCTCAACCTCGGCACCGGCGTGAAGATCCAGGGCACCGCGCGGATCGATACGCAGGGCGCGATGCAGACGACGGGCAACAGCCTCGATCTCGCGCTCGACGGCGACGGCTATTTCCAGGTGCAGATGCCCGGCGGCACGCTCGGCTATACGCGTGCGGGTAATTTCTCGCGCTCGGCCGAAGGCCTGTTGGTCACCAGCGAAGGCTATCAAGTACAGCCCGGCATCACCGTGCCCGAGGGCACGACCGCGATCACGATCGGCTCCGACGGTACCGTGTCCGCGACTATCCCCGGCCAGACCGAGGCGTCGCAGATCGGCCAGATCCAGGTCGCGAACTTCCCTAACGGCGCAGGGCTCCAGGCGACCGGCGACAATTACCTCGTCGAGACCGCGGCGAGCGGCGCGGCTAATGTCGGCGTCGCAGGCCAGGACGGCCGCGGCAACATCAAGCAGGGCATGCTCGAGGCGTCGAACGTCAACGTCGTCGAGGAACTCGTCGACATGATCGAGACGCAGCGCGCCTATGAGGTCAATTCGAAGATGATCTCGGCGACTGACGACATGCTCAAATACATCAACCAGAACGTCTGATCTGCACCATGGCATCTGAGGCATCCACTTCCTTGCGCGTCGGCCTGTCGCGGATCGGCGATCACTGGATCGAGATCGCGCTGGCCACCGTCGCCGGTGCGCTCGTCGCCGCCGGGCTCACCCCGTCGCCGGCCGACGCGAGCATCTTCGGCAAGAAGACACCGGCCGAGGATTTCTCGGTGGCGCGGCCCTTGCCGATCCAGCCGGTGCCAGTCGTCGCAACGGGCTCGATCTTCCAGGCGCAGGACGGCTATGCAGCGCTCTATGAAGGCTGGCGCGCGCGCAAAGTCGGCGATCCGCTGACGATCGTGCTGGTCGAGCGGACCGCCGCGTCGAAATCGTCGGGCTCGAAGCTCGACAGCAATGGCTCGGGCAGCATCACGCCGCCGACCACCGGCGCGCTCAACCTGTTCAGCAAGACCGACGCGACGCTCAGCGGCGGCCGCACCTTCAACGGTACCGGCGCCGCCGACCAGGCGAACTCGCTGTCGGGCGAAGTCAGCGTGACGGTCGCCGCGGTCTATCCCAACGGCACGATGCTCGTGCAGGGGCAGAAGCGCGTGACGCTCAACCGGGGCGACGAGTTCCTGAAGATCAAGGGGCTGGTCCGCACTGCCGATGTCGACCGCGACAACCGCGTGCTGTCGACCCGCGTCGCCGATGCGCAGATCTCGTACACCGGCAAGGGCGACGTCGCCCGCGCCGGCCGCCAGGGGTGGCTCAGCCGCTTCTTCTCCGTCGTCAGCCCGTTCTAAGGCCGTGACCATGCGCTTCCTGCTCGCCCTTCTCGCATCGCTGCTGATCGCCGCGCCGGCGTCTGCCGACCGGATCAAGGATCTGGGCGGGTTCCAGGGGATCCGGTCAAACCAGCTGACCGGCTACGGCATCGTCGTCGGCCTGCCCGGCACCGGTGACGACAATCTCGAATATACCGTCCAGTCGCTCAAAGCGGTCGCGTCGCGCTTCGGCCTGCAGCTGCCCGCGGCCGCGAACCCCGGCATGAAGAACGCGGCGGTCGTGATGATCACCGCCGAACTGCCGCCCTTCGCCAAGCCCGGCCAGCGGCTCGACATCACCGTCGCGTCGATGGGCAAGGCCAAGTCGCTGCGCGGCGGCAGCCTGATCATGACTCCGCTGCTGGGGGCCGACAACCAGATCTACGCGATGGCGCAGGGCAACCTCGCGGTCGGCGGGCTGGGTGCCGAAGGCGCGGACGGCTCCAAGATCGTCGTCAACGTCCCCTCGACCGGCCGCATCCCCGAAGGCGCCACCGTCGAGCGCGCGGTCGCCACCGGGTTCGACAGCGCCCCGACGCTCACCTTCAACCTCGCGCGCGCCGACTTCACGACCGCGCAGAACGTCGCGGGTGCGATCAATTCGAAGCTTGGTTTCGGCAGCGCGCAGGCGATCGACGCAGTCTCCGTCGCGGTGCGCGCACCGATCGGTGCCGACGTCCGCGCGACGCTGATGTCGACGATCGAGAATCTCGACGTCGTCTCCGCCGAGCCCTCCGCCAAGGTCATCGTCA
Organism: Sphingomonas aurantiaca; assembly: GCF_003050705.1. Lineage (GTDB taxonomy): Bacteria > Pseudomonadota > Alphaproteobacteria > Sphingomonadales > Sphingomonadaceae > Sphingomonas > Sphingomonas aurantiaca. The sequence continues at coordinate 635,585 of NZ_QAOG01000001.1, forward strand.
ACGCGCGCACCGGCACGGTCGTCATCAACTCGGCGGTCCGCGTCGGCCCCGCGGCGATCACGCACGGCAAGATGACGGTGCGGATCGACGAGAAGCCGCAGGTCAGCCAGCCGGCTCCGTTCAGCGGCGGCCAGACCGTCGTCACGCCCAACAGCGCGGTCGCGGTCGAGGAGGAGCGTCGCCCGATGTTCCTGCTCGCGCCCGGCCCCAAGCTCGCCGACATCGTCAAGGCGGTCAACGCGATCGGCGCCTCGCCCGCCGACCTGGTCGCGATCCTCGAGGCGCTGAAGGAAGCCGGCGCGCTCAAGGCCGAGTTGATCGTCCTGTGAGCTCGATCTCGGCACCCGCAGCCACGACGGGAATCTCGACCGATACGAGCCGCCTCAAGTCGAAGGACAATCTCGACAAAGCGGGCAAGCAGTTCGAGGCGGTCTTCACCGGCATGATGCTGAAAAGCATGCGCCAGGCCAAACTCGCCGACCCGCTGTTCGATTCGAAGGCGATCGACACCTTCACCGATATGCAGGACGGGCTGGTCGCTAAGGCGATGGCCGAGCACACGCCGCTCGGCATCGGCAAGGCGATGACCGATTTTCTCAGCAAATCTCAATCGGATATTAACCCGGCGGCGACAGACCCGTCGCCATGAGCGATCTCCTCTCGATCGGCGCGTCGGGCGTCCGCGCGTACCAGACCGCGTTGTCCACGGTGTCGGAGAACATCGCGAACACCGGTACCGCGGGCTATACCCGGCGGACGACCACGCTTGGCGAGGTCGGTTCGATCAGTGGCGGGGTCAGCGCGCGCGCCGTATCGACCGGCAGCGGCGTCGCGGTCAGTGGGATTGCACGGAGCGCCGACGCCTATCGCGCGCAGGCGGTGCGCAGCGCCGGCACCGATCTGGCAAAGACCGAGACCAGCGTGACCTGGATGAGCCGGATCGAATCATCGCTCGGCGACAACAAGCTGGGCGATCGGCTGACCAGTTTCTTCGGCGCGGCGCAGGCGCTGTCCGCCGACCCGACCTCCGTCCCGGCGCGCGCCGCCATGCTCGAAACCGCGAGCACCGCCGCGGCGGCTTTCACCGCGACGGGCAAGGCGCTCGATGCCGCCGCAAGCGAGCTTGATGCGTCGGCGTCGCAAGGTGCCCAGTCGCTCAACGCGCTCGGCACCACGCTTGCCAAGATCAACGACGGCCTCGCGCGCGCGCAGCCGGGTTCGTCGAGCGCGGCGCAGCTGGCAGACCAGCGCGACCAGGTGCTCGAACAGATGAGCACGCTCACCGACGTCAATACCGCGTTCGATGATCTCGGGCGCGCGACCGTGCGTCTTGGTGGCGCGTCGGGGGCGGTGTTCGTCGTCGGCACGGACAGCGGGCAGGTCTCGTTCGCGCGCAACGACGACGGCGCGGTGCAGTTTGCGGTGACGCGCGGCGGCGAGGCATCAGTGCTCTCGCCATCGGGTGGCACGCTCGCGGGGTTCGCCGACGGTGCGCAGCGCATCGCGTCGGCGCGCGCAGGGCTGAACACGATCGCCAGCGATTTCACCGCGCAGGTCAACGCGGTACAGATGCAGGGGCGGGATCTCGACGGCAAGGCCGGGACCGCGCTGTTCGCGACCGGGGAAACGGCGACCGACATCTCGGTCGCGCTGACCGATCCGCGCGGCATCGCCGCGGCGGGCGCGACGGGCGGGGTCCGCGATTCGTCGAACCTGTCGGCGTTGCAGGCCGTCCGCGGCAGTGGCGCGTTCGAGACTCGCACGACCAATCTGATCGCCGGGAACGCCGCCGCACTGGAGCAGCGCAAAACCGTCGCCGATGCGCAGAGCGCGATCCGCGACGGTGCTGTCAGTGCGCTGGCGGCCGCGTCGGGTGTCGATCTCGATAGCGAAGCGGTCGATCTGCTGCGGTTCCAGCAGGCCTATCAGGCGTCGAGCCGGGTCATCCAGACCGCACGCGATACGCTCCAGACCATCCTCGATCTACGGTAACGCCCATGCAGATCGCCACCAGCCTCTTCTATGATCGCAGCGCGAGCAAGCTGGCCTCGCTCGGCAGCAAGGCCGAACTGCTCCAGACGCAGATCTCGAGCACCAAGCGGTTTACCGCGCCGTCGGACGACAGTGTGGCGTATCAGCGGTTGCAGGGGCTCGCGCGCGATACCGCGAACGACAAGACGTACACCGCCAATCTCGGCACCGCGGAATCGGTGTTGCAGCAGGGCGATACCAGCCTCACCGCGATGACCGATCAGCTGCAGACCGTGACGACGCTGGTGACGCAGGCCAAGAGCGGCACGCTCAACGCGGCTGACCGCAAGGCGATCGGCGAACAGATTGCGGGGATCGTCTCGTCGTTGACGGCGATCGCCAATGCCAAGGACGCGCGCGGACAGGCGTTGTTCGGTGGCGGCGACGGCGCCGCCGCGGTCGCGACCGACGGCAGCTTCGCGCTGGCCGCCAAGCCGGTCTCGGGAATCCCGATCGGCGATGGCCAGAGCGTCCAGGCGAACGAGACCGCGGCGCGGATCCTGACGGTCGGCGGCAAGACCAAGGCGGATGGCAGCATCGAGGGAGGCACCAACACGCTCGCGATGCTGTCGTCGATCGCGACCGCGTTGCAGTCGGACGATTTCAAGCCGGGGTCGCTCGATACGTCGCTCGCCGACGTGAAGGCGGCATCGGACCAGGTGACGAACGTCCAGGCGTCGCTCGGTGCGCGCGCGGCGCGAGTCGATCTCGAGACGTCGCGGCTTAAGGATGTCGGCATCGACCGCGAGGCGACCCGGTCGGGGCTCGAGGATACCGATATCACGAACACGGTGATCGAGTTGCAGAAGACGATGACGATCCTGTCCGCCACGCAGGCGAGCTTTACGAAGCTGTCTGCCCTGTCGCTGTTCGATTACCTGCGCTGAGGCCCTGATCCGCAGAGTTTTTTTGCCGCGCGCCTCGCCGCGGTAACGGGTTGGCTACGAAATCCGGTTAATTCTCTGGCTACACACCTACCGTCGTCGGCCCAGAGGGATTTTCCAGCACCATGTTTCCGGTCATCGGCATCGTCGTCCTTCTCGTCATGGTGTTCGGTGGGTTCGCGTTCACCGGCGGCGCGCTCGGTCCCGTCCTGGAGGCGATCCCGCACGAGATGCTGATCATCGGCGGCGCCGCTGCGGGCGCACTGATCATCGGCAATTCTGGCAAGGAACTCAAAGGGCTCGGCGCCGGCCTCGGCAAGGTCTTCAAGGGCCCGAAATACAAGAAGCAGGATTATCTCGACGTCATCTTCCTCGTCAGCAAGCTGATGAAGATGCTGCGGACGGACGGTCCGATCGCGCTCGAGCCCCATGTCGAGGATCCGCAATCCTCCGCGGTGTTCGCCGAATATCCGAAGCTGCTCAAGGACAAGGCGCTGGTCAACCTGATCGCCGACACGCTGCGCCTCGTCGTGGTGTCCTCGGGTACGCTCGATGTCCACGCGGTCGAGGAGGTCATGGATCACTCGATCAAGACGCATCATCACGAGGAGGAGGCTGCGCACGGCACGCTCGCCAGCCTCGCCGACGCGCTGCCCGCGCTCGGCATCGTCGCGGCGGTGCTCGGCGTCGTGAAGACGATGGGGTCGATCGACAAGCCGCCCTCGATCCTGGGCGCGATGATCGGCTCGGCGCTGGTCGGCACGTTCATGGGCGTGCTGCTCGCTTACGGCATTGTCGCGCCGCTCGCGAACCGGCTGAAGCAGGTGCTCAATGCCGACGCGTCGATCTACGATGTCGTCAAGCAGATCATCATCGCTTCGCTCCACGGCCACCCGCAGCCACTGGTGATCGAGGCCGCGCGGTCGGGCATCGCGCACAAGAACCAGCCGGGCTTCGCCGAAGTCTTTGACGGGCTGCGTGGCAAGTAGCGCGGGCGGCAGATAGCATGGCGCGCGCACCGCACGGCACCAACCAGCCGCCCAAGATCATCGTCAAGAAGATCTATATCGAGGGGCATGGCGGCCATCATGGCGGCGCCTGGAAGGTCGCCTATGCTGATTTCGTCACCGCGATGATGGCATTCTTCCTGCTGCTCTGGATCGTCGGTGCGACGACCGAGAAGCAGCGCAAGGGCATCGCCGACTATTTCGCGCCGACGATCCTCAACACGCGGTCGCTCGGCATTGGCGGCGGCGGGCTGTTCGGCGGCGAATCGATCCTCGACAAGAGCAGGATCGGGCCGCGCTCGGGGCAGGCGAACCTGCCGCAGATCGCCATCCCCGATGCGGGGCAGGGCGGTCCGGCGACCGGGACCGGCGACAAGGGCTCGCTGCGGAACCGCCAGGCGCTCGCCGAGGAAGATCGCAAGAATTTCGAGGCGATGCGCAAGCGCGTGCTGCGCCAGATTACCGCGTCGGCAAACCTGTCGCGGCTGGCCAGCCATGTCCGTTTCGTGCCCACGCTCGAGGGGATGCGGATCGATCTGGTCGACGATGCGGATTATTCGATGTTCGCGCTCGGCACCACCGCGCTCGACACGCAGGCAGCCGACCTGATCGGCATGATCGCGACGACGATCAAGGGGATGCAGAACCCGATCATGATCCGCGGCCACACCGACAGCGTGCCCTACGGCGATCCGCGCGCGATGAACAACTGGATGCTGTCGTCGGGGCGCGCCGAGGCGACTCGCCGCCGGCTGCTGTCGGGGGGGACGCCCGAAGCGCGCTTCGAACGCATCGAAGGCGTCGCGGACCGCGAGCCGCTGATCGTCAAGAATCCCGAAGATCCGCGAAACCGGCGTGTGGCGATCACCTTGCTCTACCGCCGCGGACTCTTCGGCAAGTAAGCCGCACGCCTGCGACCAGAAAAAAGGGCCCGGCGCGTGGCAGCGCCGGGCCCTTTTTCGTGGTCGATACGCGCGCGCTTATTCGGCGGCGGCGGTATCCGTCTTGCGCTTGCGCGGCGTCGGCGCGGGAGCGGGCGCTGCGTCGGTCGCGCGCGCGCCGGGCTTGCGACCCAGGCCGATCTTCTTGGCCATCGCACGGCGGCTTTCCGAATAATTCTCGGCGACCATCGGGTAGTCGGGCTTCAGGCCATAGCGTTCGCGATACTCGGCGGGCGTCATGCCGTGCGTCGCCAGGTGACGGCGCAAGGTCTTGTACGACTTGCCGTCGATCATCGAGATGATGTGATCCTTCGACGCCAGCGACTTTCGCGCCGAAACGGCAGGCGTGTATTCGGTCGCTGCTTCGACCGGCGGTGCTTCCGTGGTAGCGCCCAACAGCGCGGCGACCGTGTCATGCATCTTGCCCAAAAAGGCAGGAACGTCTTCGGCCGAACTCCGCGTATTGGGATTTCCCAACCAAGCAATCGTCAGCTCGGTCGCAAGTTCGACGGCGCTCAGGTCTGTGGTATCTTCGGCCATGATCAACTCCATTTAATCCGGGCGCCGTAACGATTTGCAGGACTGGGTTCAACCACTGGTTTAGCAATTATGCTGTAAATTTTGTAAAATCGTACATGGATTGTCCCGCGCATTGTCGAAAACAGTCGCGCAATTGCTTTAGATCAAAGAAGATATCCCAAATCGATGACTTTGCAGGCCGTTGTGTCGGTCGCGACAAGACGACAACACTAGGCGACGGGCGCGGCAGACCGTATCCCGCGTACACGTCAGTCCAGAAGAGAGAGTTTCATGATCGCATCTCGCCCCAAGGCCATTCTCGCCCGTCTCCTCGCGGGATCGGTCGCGATGGGTGTCGTGGCCGTATCGCCCGCCGCCGCGCAGACGACCAACAACGCGCCCGGTGCAGCGGCCGCGCGGACCGAGGTGCCGAAGGCGCGGCCGTGGATGAATACTGCACTCAGCGCAGACGCCCGCGTCGAGTTGCTGTTGCAGGCGATGACGCTCGACGAGAAGCTGCAGCTGACCTTCGGTTACTTCGCGACCAACGCCGACTGGCTGAAGACGCCGATCAAGAACTGGGTCTATCCCAAGGACGGGCTGCCCGCCTCCGCGGGGATCGTGCCCGGCATCCCGCGGCTCGGCATCCCCAACCAGTGGCAGACCGATGCCGGCGTCGGCGTCGCCAGCCAGCGCGGACCGACGCCGCGCCTGCGCACCTCGCTGCCGTCGGGCATCGCGACCGCGGCGACCTGGAACCCCGAGCTCGCACAGGCAGGCGGCGCGATGATCGGCCGGGAGGCGTTCCTGTCGGGCTTCAACGTGCAGCTCGCGGGCGGGATGAATCTTACGCGTGAGACACGAAACGGTCGCAATTTCGAATATGGCGGCGAGGATCCTTTGCTGGCCGGAATCATCACCGGGCACGAGATCAAGGGGATCCAGTCGCAGCACGTCGTCTCGACGATGAAGCATTACGCCTTCAACGGGCAGGAGACGAACCGCAACAACATTGATCACAAGATCGGCGAACAGGCCGCGCGCCAGTCCGACCTGCTCGCATTCGAGATCGCCAACGAGGTCGGCCAGCCCGGATCGGTGATGTGTTCGTACAACCGCGTGAACGGCCATTATGCGTGCGAGAATGACTGGCTGCTCAACACAGTCCTCAAGCGCGACTGGGGCTTCAAGGGCTATGTCATGTCCGATTGGGGCGCGACGCATTCGACCAGCGAGGCGGCCAATGCCGGGCTCGACCAGCAATCGGGCTGGGCGTTCGATCGCTCCGCCTACTTCGCGGATGCCCTGCGCGAGGCCGTCAACAACGGCCATGTCAGCGAGGCGCGCGCGACCGACATGGCGCGGCGCGTGCTGTGGGGCATGGTCTCGGTCGGCGCGTTCGACACCGTCGTGACCGGCGACCAGGCGACCAAGATCGACTATAGCGCGCACGCCGCCGTCACGCGCGCCGATGCCGAGGAGGGCATCGTCCTGCTCAAGGCCACCGCCGGACTGTTGCCGATCGCCAGGACCGCGAAGTCGATCCTGCTGATCGGCGCACATGCCGATGTCGGCGTGCTGTCGGGTGGCGGCTCGAGCCAGGTCTATTCGCACAACGCACCGACCAACGGGCTGGTCGTGCCCGACGCCTTCCCGAGCGGTTTCCCCGGCCCCAAGACCTATCACGCCTCCTCGCCGATGAAGGCGTTGCAGGCGCGGACCGGCGCGACCGTGACCTATCTCGACGGCAAGGACGTGAAGGCGGCGGCGGCCGCTGCGCGCAAGGCAGACGTCGTCGTCGTGTTCGGCGAGCAATGGACCGGCGAGTCGATCGACGTGCCCGATCTCAACCTGCCCGATGGCCAGAACGCGCTGATCGATGCGGTCGCGCGCGCGAACAAGAAGACCGTCGTGGTCCTCGAAACCGGCGGCCCGGTGGTCATGCCGTGGCTGGGCAAGGTCGGCGCGGTGCTGGAGGCGTGGTATCCGGGCACGGCAGGCGGCGAGGCGATCGCGCGCGTGCTGACCGGCGAGGTCAATCCGTCGGGTCATCTGCCCGCCACCTTCCCCGCATCGCTTGCGCAGACGCCGCGGCCGGTGCTGGAGGGCGATCCCAAGCTCGATCGCGATTCGCACCCGATGGGCAATTACGACATCGAGGGTGCGGCGGTCGGCTATAAATGGTTCGACAAGACCGGCGCCAAGCCGCTGTTCCCGTTCGGCTACGGGCTTTCCTACACCAGTTTCGCGATGAGCGGGCTGACCGCCGCGGCGGAGGGGAAGGGGATCAAGGCCGCGTTCACGGTGAAGAACACCGGCGCGCTGCAAGGCAAGGCGGTCGCGCAGGTCTATGTATCGGGCGCGGGTTGGGAAGCGCCGAAGCGACTGGGCGCGTTCCGCAAGGTCGATCTCGCACCGGGCACGGAGCAGACGCTATCGGTCACGATCGACCCACGCCTGCTCGCGACGTTCGACGTGGCGAGCGGCGGATGGCGTATCGCAGGCGGCGAGTACAGCGTGATGCTGGCGACGTCGGCGGCGGATGTCGTGCAGACCGTAAAGGTGCAGGTCGCGCCCCAGACGCTGGATCGCACGGGCAAGTAACCCACGCATCCGCCCCCGCCAGGGGGAGGTGGTTGGCGCTTGCCAGACGGGGGGAGAGGAAAGGGCGACGGGCGTTCCGTGTCCTCCCCCTCCGTCACCTTCGGTGCCACCTCCCCCTGGCGGGGGAGGATTGGCGTGCCCGATTTATCCCCGCGGGTTCACCCGCGAGTCTTGATCGCGGCGATCCGCTCGTCGACGCGGCGTTCCAGGATCGTGAGCGGCATCGCGCCTTCCTTGAGGATGTCGTGGAACTGCTTGAGGTCGAACCGGTCGCCGAGTGCGGCCTTCGCCTTCACCCGTGCGCGCGTCCACGCCATGTGGCCGACCTTGTAGCTGCAGGCCTGCCCGGCCTGCGTGCAATAGCGCTCCACCTCACGCTGCGTCCGCGGCCGTGCGAAGCCGGTCGTCGCGACCATATAGTCGGTCGCCTTCTCGCGGCTCCACCGCTTGGCATGGATGCCGGTGTCGACCACCAGCCGGGTCGCGCGGAACAGGAAGGACTGGAGATAGCCTGCGCGTTCGAGCGGCGACGCATAGGCGCCCAGTTCGTCGGCGAGCTGCTCCGCATACAGCGCCCAGCCTTCGGAATAGGCCGAGAAGAAGCCGATCTTGCGCAGCGTCGGAATGTCCTTCGATTCCTGTGCCAGGCTGATCTGCAGGTGATGCCCGGGCACGCCCTCGTGATAGGTCAGCGACGGCAGCGTGTATTTCGGCCAGTCGCCGACGTCCTTCAGATTGACGAAGTAGATCGCCGGGCGGCTGCCATCGAGTGAGGCGCGGTTGTAATAGCCGTTGGCCGCGCCGTCCTCGATCTCGACCGGCACCGCACGAATCTCGAGCGGCTGCGTCGGAACTTGCGAAAACGCCTGGGGCAGCTTGGCGTACATTGCCTTGATGCCGTCGTTCAGCCCGCCGATCAGCTCGGTCCGGCCCGCTGCGGTGTTCGCATAGAGCTGATCGGGCATGACGTTCAGCTTGGCGAGCCGCTCGCCGACGGTGCCGGTCGTATAGCCCTGCGACTTCAGGATCGTGTCGAGCTGCGCGGTGATCTCGGCGACCTGCGCAAGGCCGATGCGATGGACCTGGTCGGGGCTCATCGTCGTGGTCGTCGCCTGGTTCAGCGCCATCGCATAGATCGCGTCGCCGTTCGGCACGCGCCAGATGCCGTCGCCGGGCCTGGTGGTCGGCTTCAGCTGCTCCATCAGCGCGATCTGGCGATCGAGCGCGGGATAGACCTTCTGGTCGACGATCGCCGTCGCGCGCGCCTGCCAGTCGCCGGTGAGGCCCTTGGCGGCGGCACGCTTGACGAGCGACTGGACGATGCTCGACGTCGCCGCCGGCTGGCTGCGCAGCTTGCGCATCTGGCCGAGCGTCAGGTCGAGCGACCAGCCCGGCGCGAGCAGGCCGCGCGCCGCCTCGGCCTGCTGCATCGCGCTTTCCTGGTCGAGCACGGTGCCGAACTGGTCGAGCCGCGCCAGATACGCCTCGGCATCGGGGGTCGCGGCGATCGTGTGCGCGGTGTTGAGAAAGTCGGGGACCTGGAAATAGGCGCCGCCCTGCTGAAAGATCCGATAGGGGCGGATCGGGCTGTCCATGCCGAACTTCTCGGGCGCGGCGATCTGCGTGGTCAGCGAATAGCGCACCACTTCGAGGTTCAGCCTGGCCGCCGGCGACAGGCCGGCGCCGTCGTAGCGGGCGAGCGTCGCCAGCGCCGACTTGGTCTCGGCGACGTCACGTGCGCGCCGGTCGGGCGTGCGCGGCGACAACTGGCTCTTCAGGCGCGCGAGCGGTCCCTTGTCGAGCCCCAGCGAGGTCGCGAGCTCGGGCGACCGTGCCACGCTGGCCTGGAAGATCCGCTCGAAGTCGGCGTTGAGCGCGGTGTCGCCGCTGCCTTGCGCGAACGCGGAAGAGGGGAGGAAACTGGTGGCAAGCGCGGCAACGCCGCCCGATGCGAGGAACTGGCGACGATCCATGACGAAAACTCTCCCGTGAACTTGTCACGCATCTAAGCCTATCGCCGCACGGATCGCCAGAGCCGGGGCGCAGGCTAATTTCGTGCGCTGCATCGTCGGAACCTGCGTTCCTCCGGAACCACAGCGGTTATCATCGGTTAGACATGAGAGCCCGGCGGCGTCCCTACCCCCCCGAGGGACCCGCCGGGTTTCGTATGCGTAGTCGAGGTCGAAGTGCAGAACGAAACAGCAAAACGTGACGCCGGCGCCCGCTTGCAGGATGTCGGCGAAACGTTGCGCTCGTCCTGGCAGACACCGACGGACACGATGATCACCGACGATATCCCGACGCTGCTGACTCACCTGTCGCGCGTGCCAAGGGTTCGCCGCAACGCCAAATAGGCGGTGCCCGGATCGCCTGTGCGTCCGGGCATGTCGCCGCCCTAGCCGGCCTGCGCGTCCTTCTTCGCCGCGTCGTTCTTCATCGCCTCGATCAGCTTCTTGACCTCCTGGCTGCGGCCGCGCGGCATGATCAGCACGTCGTTGCCGCTCGCCACGACGATCAGATCCTCGACCCCGACCAGCGAGACGCGGATTCCGTCGCTCCGGACGAAGCATTGCCGCGTGTCGATCGCGAGCACATTGCCGTCGCCTTCGCTGCGATGCGCGTTGCCGACCTCGTCGCGCGCGCTGATCGCGTGCAGCGCGTCCCAGCTGCCGACGTCGTTCCAGCCCATCGCGACGGGCACGACGGCGACGCGCTCGGCCTTTTCCATGACCGCATAATCGATCGACGCGTCGGGCGACGTGGCGAACGCCGTCGCATCGGGATAAATCCGCGTGCCCTCTGTGCGCGCCTTGTCCATCGCCTCGCGAGTCGCGACCAGGATGCCCGGATCGAACTGCGCGAGCGCCTCCAGATACGCATCCGCCTGGAACAGGAACATGCCGCCGTTCCACGCATGATCCCCACTCGCCAACATCGACTCCGCCTTGTCGAGCGGCGGCTTTTCGACGAACCGCGCGACGCGGTGGACGCCGGGCTGGAGCGCGTCGCCGATCTGGATCCAGCCATAGCCGATCTCGGGCGAATCGGGCGCAATCCCGAACGTGACGAGCCAGCCCTGCGACACCAGCGGCATCGCCGCCTCGATCGCGGCGTGGAAGGCGGGGACGTCATCGATCACATGGTCGGACGGCATCACCAGCAGCGCGTCGCCGCCGCCGCCCGCGGCAATCGCGGCCAGCGCGATCGCGGGCGCGGTGTTGCGGCCCGCCGGCTCGAGGATGAGCGCCTGGGGGATCGCGCCCGCATCGGCGAGCTGTTGCTCGACCAGGTCCGCATGGCGCGCATTCGCCACGACGATCGGCGCGGCAAAGCGTTCGCCCTGCGTGCGGCCCGCGGTCAGTTGCAGCATCGTCTCGTTTGCCGTCAGTGCCAGCATCTGCTTGGGCATCTCTGGCCGCGACATCGGCCACAGGCGCGTGCCGGAACCACCTGAAAGTATAACGGGAACGATCGTACGTGCGGTCATGAAGCCTCCTGCCACGGTCGCGCTATAGTGCCCGAGCCAGGATCGCAATCGTCGAGGGCCCCAACCGGTTGCGCGCTCTTCAGGCTTTTTTGGGGAATTGCTGCCAGACGTTCGTTAGCGTCGGTAGATTTTACAGAGTGGCGTCGGGAAAAGCGGACGATGATACGGCTCTTCAAGCACTATGTGCCTCATGTGGTCCTGATGCTCGGTCTTGTCGATCTGGTGCTGCTCATCACGTCTGCAGAGATTGGCTGGGTCGTCCGCGCGCGCCAGATCGGCATGACCGTCGCGCCGATCCAGACGCGGATCGCGCAGCTGATCACGTTCGCGATCGCCCTGCAGGTGTCGCTGGTTGCGGTCGGCGCGTATGGCGTGGCCTCGTTCCTGTCGCTGCGCTTTGCCGCCGCGCGGCTCGCGGTCGCGCTGTCGATCGGCGTGATGGTGCTCTCGCTGATCTTCTTCCTGGTGCCGCCGCTCGCTCTGTGGCGGTCCAATCTTCTCTACTCGACCGTCATCGCGACCGTGCTGCTGGTGTCGGTCCGCGCGCTGCTCGGCAAGACGCTGGGCGGGGAGACGTTCAAGCGGCGGATCGTCGTGCTGGGCGCGGGCGTGCGCGCGTCGCGGATCCAGGCGCTGTCCGAACAGCCCGGCGTCAACTTCGTCGTCGCCGAATTCGTCCTGATGGGAGAGGCCGAGCCGGTCGTGCAGGGGGCGGTGCCGCGCGGCGCCATTCCCAACCTGGCGGCCTATATCGTCGACCAGAATGCGAGCGAGGTCGTGCTCGCGCTCGACGAACGCCGCAACGCGTTGCCGATGAAGGATCTGCTGCGGGTCCGTACCACCGGCGTCCAGGTGAGCGAGATATCGAGCTTTCTCGAGCGCGAGACGGGGCGGATCGACCTCAAGAGCGTCAACCCGTCCTGGCTGATCTTCTCCGACGGGTTCGCCTCGAGCCGGATGCTGTCGAGCGTGTTCAAGCGCGCGTTCGACATCATCGCCAGCGGGCTGCTGCTGGCGCTCACGCTGCCGATCATCCTGGTCACCGCGATCGCGATCAAGCTCGAGTCGAAGGGGCCGGCCTTCTACCGCCAGCGCCGCGTCGGGCTGTACAGCGAGGGGTTCGACATCCTCAAGCTGCGCTCGATGCGGCAGGACGCCGAGGTGTCGGGCAAGGCGGTGTGGGCCGCGGAGGACGATCCCCGGATCACGCGGATCGGCCGGTTCATCCGCAAAGTCCGGATTGACGAACTGCCGCAGACCTGGACCGTGCTGAAGGGCGAGATGAGCTTTGTCGGCCCGCGTCCCGAACGGCCGCAATTCGTCGAGCAGCTCGAGGAGCATCTGCCCTTCTATGCCGAGCGGCACATGGTGAAGCCCGGCATCACCGGCTGGGCGCAGATCAACTATCCGTACGGCGCCTCGATCGAGGATGCGCGGCACAAGCTCGAATACGACCTGTATTACGCGAAGAACTACTCGCCGTTCCTCGACCTGCTGATCCTGTTGCAGACGTTGCGCGTCGTGCTCTGGCCGACCGGCGCGCGATGAGCGGCGTATGATCACCACGCTGGTGCTCTGGAGCTATGCGCTGGCGGCGCTGCTGTTCGGCGCGCTCGCCTTGACGCAGATGCGGCGGCCGAGCGTGCCATGGCCGCACGCGCCGTTCGTCCTCGCGCTCGCCATCACCAGCCTGTGGGCGCTTGCGGTCGCGGGGATCGACTCGCGCGACGTCGCGACGCGGATCGTCGCGAGCGTGCGCGACATCGCGTGGCTCGGCTTCATGCTCGCGCTCGTCCGGCGCGATCGCGCGGGCAATTATGCGCTGGGGGCCGTGTATTTCGTCGTGATGGCGCTTGCCGGGACCGCCGCGCTGCTCGCGGTCGCAGGCCGGATGGGGCTCGACGCCGATGCGCTGGCCGCGGTCGAATCGGCGCGCACCGTCTTCCTGATGATGAGCGCGGTCAGCGGCCTTGTGCTCGTCCATCACCTGTACCAGGCGGCGCCCCCGTCGCGCGGCGGCGTCCGGCTGGTCGTGGTCGCACTCGCGGCGATGTGGAGCATCGACCTGATCGTCGCGGCCGGCATCTATTTCGAGATGCGCTGGATTGGCGTGTCGATCGTCGTGCGCGGCGTGATCATGACCGGGGTCGCGGCGCTGCTGGTGGTCGCCGTGCACCGCAGCGGCGACTGGACGATCGCGCTGTCGCGGCCGATCGCGGTCCGCGCGCTCTCCGCGGTGGCGTTGATCCTGTACGCCGGACTGACCGCGCTCGCGACGAGCATCGCCGCCGCCTATGCCGGTCCCTATGTCCGCGTCGCGCAGACCGCTATCGTGTTCGGCGCGACCGCGGGCGTGCTGACGCTGCTGTCGACCCCGTGGCTGCGCGCCTGGGCCAAGGTGAAGGTCGCCAAGCATCTTTTCCGCCACCGCTATGATTATCGCGCGGAATGGCAGCGTTTCACCGACACGCTGGGCAAGCCGGGTGCCGGCGCCGATTCGCTCCAGGCGCGCGTCGTGAAGTCGATCGCGGACCTGACCGATTCGCCGGGCGGCCTGTTGCTGGTGCCCGACGGTGCATCGCTCGGACCGGGGGCGACCTGGAACTGGGATTGCGCCGACGCCTCCGGGCCGCAGGACGAGCGGCTGGCCAGCTTTCTCGCCAGCGACGCCCGCATCGTCGAGCTCGACCGGGTCCGCGCCGGCACCGCGCCGGCCGAGGACATGGCGAGCGTTCCCGACTGGCTGCGCGCCTGCACGGACGCGTGGGCGATCGTCCCGCTGGTCCATGGTGGCGCGATGGGCGGCGCGCTGGTCGGCGCGATCGTGCTGTCGCGACCGCCGGTCGACCGCGCGCTCGACTGGGAGGATTTCGATCTGCTCCGCGTCGCCGGGCGGCAGGCGGCGAGCTATCTCGCCGAGGATCGCGCGCACGCCGCACTCGCCGATGCCGCGCGCTTCGACGAGTTCAACCGGCGCTTCGCGTTCATCCTGCACGACATCAAGAACCTCGTCAGCCAGCTGACCTTGGTCGCGCGCAATGCCGAGCGCCACGCCGACAACCCCGATTTCCGCGTCGACATGGTCGCCACGCTCAAGGATTCGTCCGATCGCATGAATGCGCTGCTCGCCCGCCTCTCGCAACACGGCCCCGTCCGCGGCGAGCCGCTCCAGCCGGTCGACGTCGCCGCGGTCGTCGCGCGCGTCGCCACCGCCCGCCGGGCGCAGCATCCGATCGTCACGCAAGGGGCGGCGGCCTGCGCGCTCGGCCACGCCGCGCGACTCGAACAGGTGCTCGGCCTGCTCGTCCAGAACGCGGTCGAAGCGAGCCGCGCGGAGGACCCGATCCTGCTGTCGATCGAGACCGTGGGCGACCGCGTGTCGATCGACGTCATCGATCATGGCTGCGGGATGAGCCCCGGTTTCGTACGCGACCAGCTGTTCCGCCCATTCGTGTCGTCCAAGCCCGCGGGCTTCGGCATCGGCGCGTTCGAGGCGCGGCAGCTGGTCCATGCGATGGGCGGCGCGCTCGACGTCGTCAGCCGCGAAGGCGAGGGCACGCGCTTTCGCATCCTGCTGCCCGCCGTCGCATCGCTGGAGGTGGCCGCATGAGCGACAAGCTTCGCCCCGTCCTGCTGATCGTCGAGGATGATCTCGGGCTCCAGCGCCAGCTGCGCTGGGCGTATGAAGGCTATGAGATCGTCGTCGCGAGCGATCGGACGCAGGCGCTCGACGCGATCCGCGCGCACGAGCCGGCGGTCGTTACGCTCGATCTTGGCCTGCCGCCCGATCCCGACGGCGTCACCGAGGGCTTCGCCACGCTGCGCGACATCCTGGCGATGAAGCCCGATACCAAGGTGATCGTGGCCTCGGGGCACGGCGCGCGCGAAAGTGCGCTGCAGGCGATCGCCGACGGGGCCTGGGATTTCTACGCCAAGCCGATCGATATCGATGCGTTGGGGCTGATCGTCAGCCGCGCGTTTCACGTCCACGCGCTGGAGGCGGAGAATCGTCGTCTTGCCGCGCGGATCGACGCGGGCGGGTTCGGCGGTCTGATCAGCGCGTCGCCCGAGATGGCCGTGGTGACGCGCACGCTGGAACGCGTCGCGCCTGCCAACGTATCGGTGATGCTGCTGGGCGCGAGCGGTACCGGCAAGGAACTGCTCGCGCGCGGGCTGCACCAGGCCTCGCCGCGTGCGCGCGGCAATTTCGTCGCGATCAACTGCGCGGCGATTCCCGAGACCCTGCTCGAGAGCGAATTGTTCGGGCACGAAAAGGGGGCGTTCACCGGCGCGGTGAAGACCACCGAGGGCAAGATCGAACAGGCCGCGGGCGGCACGCTGTTCCTCGACGAGATCGGCGACGTACCGCTCGCGCTGCAGGTCAAGCTGTTGCGGTTCCTCCAGGAGCGCGTGATCGAGCGGGTCGGCGGGCGCAAGGCGATCCCGGTCGATACGCGAATCGTCTGTGCGACGCACCAGAATGTCGACGCGATGGTCGCCGACGGGCGGTTCCGCGAGGACCTGTATTATCGCCTGGCCGAGATCGTCGTGCGGATCCCGGCGCTCGCCGACCGGACCGGCGATGCGGTATTGCTCGCACGCCATTTCGTCACGCGCTACGCTGCGTCGATGAACCCCGCCGTGACCGGTCTTGCTCCCGATGCGCGCGCGGCGATCGACGGCTGGGGCTGGCCCGGCAACGTCCGCGAACTGGAAAACCGGATCAAGCGCGCGGTCATCATGGCCGATGGCAAGCTGGTCACCGCGATCGATCTCGATCTCGACGGCAAGGCCGAGGATGCGGCCGCGCTGAACCTGCGCGCGGCGCGCGAACTCGCCGATCGCAAGGCGATCCGCCAGGCGCTCGTGCGCGCCGACGGCAATATCTCGGGCGCGTCGCGGTTGCTCGGGATCAGCCGGCCGACGCTGTACGATCTGCTGAAAAGCTACGACCTGCATGGCTGACGCGCGCTATCCGATGCTGCGCCGGCGCAAGCGGCGGCGGCGGCTGACGATGCCCGCGGCGCTTTCGGGCGCGCGCGTGCGCCTGCTGGCGATCGGTCTGCTGTGCCTGATCGTCGTCGGGGTCGGCGTCGCGCTTGCGCTGCGACCGCCGAAGCCGGATGCGCGCCGCTTGCTCGCCGATAGCCTGGCGACGCTGGACGCTGGCAATTACAGCGCGGCGCGTACCAATGCGCAGGCGGCGGTCGCCGCGCGACCCGATTGGGGACTCGCGCATGCGGTGCTCGCGCGTGCCTATCTCGAACTCGGTGACGGGCTGGCCGCCGACGCCGAACTCTCGCGCGCGCAAGATGCGGGATTGCCCGCCGACCGGCTCCACCAACTCCAGGCGCATGCCGATCTGCTGCAGGGCGATCCCGACGGTGCGCTCGATGAAGCGGCGCAGGCCTCGCCGCGTTACGCGGGCTATGCCGCGCGGATTTCCGCACGCGCGCTGGCGGCGCAGGGCAACGTCGTCGATGCACGCGCGCGGCTCGAGGCGCTGATCGGCGGTGCACCTAGCGATGCGGCGGCGTGGACCGATCTCGGCCGCCTCCGCCTGACGACCGGCGATGTCGGTGGCGCCGCGGTTGCGGCCGCGCGCGCGGTCGCGCTCGCGCCGCGCGACCCTGCGATCCTGACGTTGCAGGGCGAAGTGATCCGCAGCCGCTATGGCCTGATCGCCGCGCTCCCCTGGTTCGACGCGGCTTTGGCGCGCGATGCCTATTATCACCCTGCGCTGATCGAATATGCCGCCACGCTGGGCGATGCCGGGCGGAGCGCCGACATGCTCGCGGTCACGCGTCGCGCGCTGCTGGCGCGTCCCGGCAGCCCGCAGGCGCTGTACCTCCAGGCCACGCTCGCCGCGCGTGCAGGCCGGATCGATCTCGCGCGGTCGCTGCTGCGTAGCGCAGGGGGGACGATCAACGGGTTGCCGGGTGCACTGTTGCTGTCCGGCAGCCTCGATTATGCGCAAGGCAAGTTCGAACAGGCGGCGGCGTCGTGGCGGCAGCTCGTCGGCCAGCAACCGCTCAGCATCGTCGCGCGCCAGCTGCTTGGCGCGGCGCTGCTCCGGTCTGGCGACCCACGTGGTGCGCTCGACACGCTCCGGCCGATCGGTCTGCGTCCTGACGCGGATGTCTATTCGCTGACGCTGATCGCGCGTGCGTTCGACGCGGTTGGCGACGCGGGCTCGGCTGCGTCGTTCCGCGATCGCGCCGCAGCGGGCCCCGTGGCGCCGGCATCGGTCTTTGCGACCGACACCGCGATCGGTGCGCTCATGGCGGACGCCGCGACCGCGCCGGGCGATCCGACCTATATGCTCGGGGTGATCCGCGGCCAGATCGCCGCGGGCGATACGGCAGGCGCGATTGCACGCGCGCGGTCGCTTGCGGGCGTCGCCCCCGGTGCGCCGGCGGCGCAGCTTGCGCTGGGCGATGCGCTGGTCGCGGCGGGGCGCTATGCCGAGGCGGCGGGCGTCTTCGCGCAGGCCGCGGACCTCTCGTTCGACGAGCCGACAATGCTCCGGCTGGTCGACGCGCGCAGCCGCGCCGGGCGCGCGGAGGGCGCGGCGGCCGCGCTGGCGCTCTATCTGTCGCAGAACCCGCAAAGCCTCGCGGGCCAGCGCGTGCTCGGCCATTGGCAGGTCGCATCGGGCGACTGGGACAGCGCGATCGAGACGCTCGAGGGGATCCGCCGCCGGGTCGGCAACCAGGACGGTGCGGTCCTCGCCGATCTCGCGCTCGCCTATGCGGGCAGCGACGATGGCGCGATCGCGGTCCGCTATGGCCGCGCGGCCTATGGCCTGTCGCCGATGCGCGCGGCCGCGGCCGATGCTTACGGCGTCGCGCTGGCCGCGAATGGCGAAGAGGAGGGCGCCCGGCAGCTGCTCGTCAAGGCCACTCGTCTCGCACCCGGCGATGCGGCGATCGCGGGGCATCTGCGCCAACTGCGCTGACTCTTGTCACGACCGGGGCGCACGGCCAAGAGCACGCGATGACCGACCCGCTGGACCGTATCGCCGCCGCGCTCGAACGCATGTCCCCGCCACCGCCGCCCGCAGCCGACCTGCGCGCGCACCCGGCCTATGTCTGGCGTGCGGGCGGGCTGGTCGCGGCGCGGGCGTTTGCGCCGCTACCGCTGGCGATGCTGATCGGGCTCGACCGGCAAAAGGCGTCGCTGCTGGCGAATCTCTACCGGCTGGCGCGCGGCTACGCGGCGCAGGACGTGCTGCTGTGGGGCGCGCGCGGCACGGGCAAGTCCGCGCTGGTGAAAAGCGCGGTCGCTGCGATTCAGGCGGATGGCGGCGATCTCGCGTTGATCGAGGTGTCGGATCTCGACAGCCTGCCGACGTTGTTCGCGATGCTGGCAGGGCAGGAGCGCGCCTTCGCGCTGTTCGTCGACGATCTGGGGTTCGAGGTGCCGGCGGAGGCGCGGACGTTGCGCTCGGTGCTGGAAGGGGGCGCGGAACCACGGCCTGCCAATGTCCGCCTGCTCGTCACCGCGAATCGCCGCCATCTCGCGCCGCGCGATATCGCCGAGCAGGAGCGCGCGATCAACCCGCGCGATTCGGCCGACGACCATCTGGCGCTGGCGGATCGATTTGGTCTCAGTCTGGGGTTCCACGCGCTCGATCAGGAGACGTATCTTGCGATCGTCACGGCGTATGCGGAGCGGTATGATCTGGCGTTCGAGCCGGGCGAGGCCGTCGGCTGGGCGACGCGTCGTGGCAGCCGCTCGGGGCGCATCGCGTGGCAATATGTCGTCGATCTGGCGGGTCGCATGGGCAGGGCGCTTTAGGCCGGCTGCGGCTCAGGATCGGTAGTCTGAAACGAACGGGCCGGCGCCGAGGCGCCGGCCCACAACTCTTAGTTGCTGTCCGAATCGTTGTTGTCGTCCTTGACGATCGCAACGATGCCGATTGCAGCAACGCCAGCTGCGATCAGGATTGCGAAGATGCCGCCGCCGCCTGCGAGCTTGCTCTCGCCGGTGGTTGCCGAACCGACGCGTGCGTTCGACAGCGACAGGCTGCTGGCAGCGTTCGCAACGGGGGCAGCCGATGCTGCAACCGAGGTGGTCATCATGGCAACAGCGAGTGCGCTGCCGGTAAGGGCCTTGAGCTTCATGGTATTCTCCAAAATTATCGCTTGGCCCATGCATTGCACCGCAACATAAGTCAACGAATTGCGACCTTAACTCAGTTTAGTTTTCGACTTTTGCTGTCGATTAGCGTGCGCCCTCGACCATCTCGGCCAGTTCGAGCCAGCGCAACTCGGCGGCGTCCTTCTCTGCCCTTGCCTGTTCGATCGCGTTGGTCAGCTTCGCGAACGTCGCATTGTCGCGCATGTAGAGGTCGGGCTTGGCGAGCTTGATCGCATCCGCCGCCATCTGCGCGTCGAGTTCCTCGATTCGCTTGGGCAGCAGCTCATAGTCGCGCTGATCCTTGTAGGTCAGTTTCGCGCGCGGCGCCGCCACCGGCGCGGTCGCGGCGACCTTCTTCGACGCGCGCTTGCCGGTGGTCGTCGAGGCGCGGCGCTTCTCCCAGTCCTCATAGCCACCTGCGACCACGTCGACCGTGCCCGAGCCGTCGAGCCCGAGCGTGATCGTCACGGTCCGGTCGAGAAAGTCGCGGTCATGGCTGACGATCAGGACGGTGCCGTCATAATCGCCGATCACCTCCTGCAACAGGTCGAGCGTCTCGAGATCGAGGTCGTTGGTCGGCTCGTCGAGCACGAGCAGGTTCGACGGCTTGGCGAATTCGCGCGCCAGCAACAGGCGTGACCGCTCGCCACCCGACAATGACCCGATTTTCGCGTCGACCATGTTCGGGTCGAACAGGAAGTCCTTCAGATAGCCGTGGATGTGCTTGCGCACGCCGAGCACGTCGATCCACTCGCCGCCGTCGACGACGACCTCGCGCACCGTCTTCTCGGGCGCCATCAGGCTGCGCTGCTGGTCGATCACCACCGCGTCCAAGGTCTGGGCGAGCTTGATCGAGCCGCTGTCGGGCTGGATCTCGCCGGTCAGCAGTTTGAGCAGCGTCGACTTGCCCGCGCCGTTGCGGCCGACGATGCCGATCCGGTCGCCGCGCGTGACGCGCAACGTCAGGTCGCCGATGATCGTGCGGTCGCCATACGCCTTGGTGACGTTCTTCGCGTCGATCACGACCTTCGACTTGCTGTCGTCGCTGGCGGTGGTCAGGTTCGCCGACCCCTGCGGCCCGATCATCGAGGCGCGTTCGGCGCGCATCTCGTGCAGCTTGGTCAGGCGGCCCTGGTTGCGCTTGCGCCGCCCGGTGACGCCGCGCAGCAGCCAATGCTCCTCCAGCTTGAGCCGTGCGTCGAGCTTCTCGGCCTGGCGCTGTTCCTCGGCATAGACCTGCTCGGTCCACGCCTCGAACCCGCCGAAACCGATCTCCGCGCGCCGGATCGCGCCGCGATCGAGCCACAGAGTCTGTTTGGTGAGCCGGGTCAGGAAGGTGCGGTCATGGCTGATGACGACGAACGCGCCGCGGAAGCGCTTGAGCCAATCCTCGATCCATTCGATCGCGCCGATGTCGAGATGGTTGGTCGGCTCGTCGAGCAGCAGCACGTCGGGATCCTGCGCGAGCGCGCGGACGATCGCCGCGCGGCGTCGCTCGCCACCCGAGGCAGAGCCCGCCTCGCGCGACAGGTCGATGCCGAGCTGGTCGGCGATCGAGTCGGCCTCGTAGCTGACCGGCGCATCGTCGCCGCCCATCACGTAATCGCGCAGGGTTGCGAAACCGCGCAGATCGGGCTCCTGCTCGAGAATGACGACGCGCGTGCCGGGGACGATCACCCTCCGGCCCTCGTCGGCGATGACGCTGCCGCCGAGCAGTTTGAGCAAGGTCGTCTTGCCCGCACCGTTGCGGCCGATCAGCGCGAGCCGATCGCGCGGTCCGATATGGATGTCGAGGTTGCGAAAGAGCCATCCCGAGCCCTGGACGAGTCCGAGGCCTTCGAATGCTAAGATTGGTGCTGCCATGTCCGCGCCACGTAGGGGGGCGAGGTGATGCAGGCAAGTTACACCTCGCCGGCTTCGTGCTGTCCACGGCCTGTCACGATCATTCACAGGCTGTTCAATGCCGGGGCCCTATGTCACGGCGATGAAGATGTTGCTTTTTCTTGCGACCCTGGCCGCAGCGCCGTTCCTGATCGGGGCCGCGCCGTTGGTGGCGGGCGAGCCCCTCCAGCGTCGCAGCGACCAGATGTCGGCGTTGCAGGCGCGCAAGACGGGTGCCCCGTCGCTGCGCGAAATCGAGTCGCGCGTGATCCCGACGATGCGGGGCGCGCAGTATCTCGGCTCCGACTATGATTCGGGCAGCGCCATTTACACGCTGAAATTCCTGCGCGATGGAACCGTCATCTGGGTCGACGTCGATGGCCGCACCGGCCAGATCGTCGGCCGCACGGGTCGCTGAAAACCGTAATCGAGAGGAGTATCATGCGCGTTCTGATCGTCGAGGACGAGCCGAATCTCGGCCAGCAATTGAAGAATACCCTCGAGGGGGCCGGCTATGCGATCGATCTCGCGGTCGATGGCGAGGAAGGCCATTTCCTTGGCTCGACCGAGAATTACGACGCGGTCGTGCTCGATCTCGGCCTGCCCGAGATTGACGGGCTGACCGTGCTCGACCGCTGGCGCAAAGAGGGCAAGGTGATGCCCGTGCTCGTGCTGACCGCGCGCGACAGCTGGTCGGACAAGGTTGCCGGGCTCGATGCGGGCGCGGACGACTACGTCGCCAAGCCGTTCCAGAGCGAGGAACTGATCGCGCGTCTTCGCGCGCTGATCCGTCGTGCTAGCGGCAACGCCTCGTCCGAGCTGACCGCAGGCGACATCCGCCTCGACACGCGCAGCGGCAAGGTCACGCGCGCCGGCGAGCCGGTGAAGCTGACCGCGCAGGAATATAAGCTGCTGAGCTATCTGCTCCATCACAAGGGCAAGGTCGTCAGCCGTACCGAGCTGATCGAGCATATCTACGACCAGGATTTCGATCGCGATTCGAACACGATCGAGGTGTTCGTCACGCGAATCCGCAAGAAGCTCGGCCAGGACGTGATCACGACGATCCGCGGCCTCGGCTACAGCCTCGAAGATCCGGACGCCTGATCGGTCCGGCCATGGACACCGCGCCGCTGACAGAGGGACCGATCCGCGTGCCGGCGGCCGTGAAGGGATCGCTGTCGCGACGGATGATCCTGATCGCGGCGGTCTGGATCGTCGTGCTGCTCAGCGGCGGCGGGTTCGCGCTCGATCGCGTGCTGACGCAGGCGGTGACCCGCAATTTCGACGACCAGCTCGAATATGTCCTGCGGTCGCTGCTCAACTCTTCAGAGATCGGGCCCGAGGGGGAAGTGATCTTCTCGCGCGACGCGGCCGCCGACCAGCGCTTCGTCGAGCCTTATTCCGGGCTCTACTGGCAGGTCTCGGGCAAGGGGCGCGAGGATTTCCCGTCGCGTTCGCTCTGGGATCGCAAGCTCGCGTTCGGCGGCCCGCACGACGATCGCAACGCGCATTTCTACGACAGCACGCAATTCCCCGACGAGAAGCTGCGGATCGTCGAGCGCGACGCGGTCATCCCCGGCTCCAAGGTCCATTGGCGGTTCCAGGTTGCGCAGAGCCGCGACGGGCTCGACGCGCAGATCACGACGCTGCGCCGCACGCTCGTCCGCAGCTTCGCGCTGCTCGCGCTCGGGTTGATCGTGATGGCGGCGCTCCAGACCTTTTACGGGCTGTGGCCGCTGCGCCGCGTGCGCGAGGAGATCGCGCGGATGCGCGCGGGCCAGTCGAACCGCGTGTCGAGCGCGATGCCGGTCGAAGTCGCGCCGATGGTCGAGGAACTCAACGCGCTGATCGAGCATAACGAACGCCAGGCGGAGGAGGCGCGACGCCACGCCGGCAACCTCGCGCATGCGCTCAAGACGCCGCTGACGGTGATCATGAACGCCGCCACCGCGCAGTCGGACGACCTTGCCGACACGGTGATCCGCGAGGCCCGGACGATGCGCCGCCAGGTCGACCACCATCTCGCCCGAGCCCGCGCCGTGGGCCGGCGCGGGTCTGCGCACAGCCGCGCCGATGTGTGGCCGAGCCTCGAATCGGTCGAGCGCGCGGTCGGGCGGCTGTATCGCCATGTCCGGATCGACGTGACCGGGCCGCGCGGGCTGCAGGTTCATGTCGAGCGGCAGGATCTCGACGAGATGCTCGGGAATCTGATCGAGAACGCGGCGAAATATGGCGGGGGCAGCGTGTTCGTCACGGTCGGCGCGCAATCGGGGTTCGTCGAATTCCTCGTCGAGGACGATGGCGTCGGCATCCCCGAGGAAGAACGCGTCCGCATCTTCGATCGCGGCGTGCGGCTTGATACGGGCAAGCCCGGGACTGGCCTGGGGCTGGCGATCGTGCGCGACGTGGCGGAAATCTACGAGGGAACGGTCGCGCTCGAGGAGAGCGAGGATCTCGGCGGGTTGCTGGTCCGGCTGCGGTTGCCGGCCGCGAACTAGCGCATCGTCATCCTGACTTTCGTCAGGATGACGGACTGAGTTGATTATCCTCGCGACCGCGCCTGCCGATACGTCCCCAGCACGCGCAGCCATTTCGAATGGAACCCCAGTTCCTCCAGCGCATGATCGAGGTTCGCGTCACCCGGCTTGCCGACCACGTCCGCGTAGAATTCGGTCGCCGAGAAACTCCCGTTGCGCTGGTAGCTTTCGAGCTTGGTGATGTTGACGGCGTTGGTCGCGAAGCCGCCCATCGCCTTGTAGAGCGCGGCGGGGACGTTCCTCACCTCGAAGATCAGCGTCGTCATCCACGCGCCGCCGAGAGGCTCCTGCGCCGCGGGCGGCTTGCCGCCGCGCGCCAGCACCACGAACCGGGTCGTGTTGTGATCCGCATCGGCGATGTCGGTCGCGAGCAGTTCCAGTCCGTACAGCCCGGCCGCCGCCGGCGGCGCGAGCGCGGCGATCGCCGGATCGCCGAGCTCGGCAACGACCGCCGCCGCGCCCGCGGTGTCGGGATAGCTCACCGGCTCGATCCCGTGCGCCTTAAGCCAGTGGCGGCATTGGCCGAGCGCCTGCGGGTGGCTCATCGCCTGGCGGATCCCGTCGCGAGGTCCGCAGCCCATCAACGCATGGCGGATCGGCAGAAAATGCTCGCCGGTGATGACCAGCCCCGATTCGGGCAGCAGGAAATGAATGTCGGCGACGCGGCCGTGCAGCGAATTCTCAATCGGGATGATCGCGCAGTCGGCACGGCCGTCCTTCACCGCGTCGATCGCGTCGGAGAAATCGAAACAGGGGAGGGGGAGGCCATCCGGGAACGCCTCGACCGCCGCAACATGGCTGTTGGCGCCCGGCGCACCCTGGAATGCGACCGCGCGCGTGGGGTCTGCGGCGGCGGCTTCTGTCATCCGCGCGACGATGGGGCGGGCGGGTGCGGCGAAGTTTTCCATGCGCCGGGCGCGTACTGGCACGCGTGCGCATGTTCAAGAGTGGGTGCAGCCGCGGGTTGCGGTGCGCGTCCGCCTTTTCTATGGCTATCCCAAACAGAACAGGGCGGATGCACAAGATGGACAATCGGACCAATACGATCGCCGGCTGGGTGCTCGCAGGCTGTGGTGCGGCACTCGGACTGTCGATCGTCGGTGGGATGATGTTCCACGGCGAGCGCCCCGAGAAGATGGGCTACGCGATCGAGGGCGTCGTCGAGGAAGGCGCAGGCGGTGCCGCTGCCGAGGTACCGATCGCCTCGCTGCTGCCGACCGCCGACGCCGCCAAGGGCGCCGAGGTGTTCAAGAAGTGCGCCGCCTGCCACACGATCAACCAGGGTGGCGCGAACGGCGTCGGCCCGAACCTGTACGGCACGGTCGGCGAGGAAATTGCCAAGGGCAAGGGCGGGTACGCCTTCTCCGCAGCGCTGGCGGGTGTCGGCGGCAAGTGGGATTTCGACAAGCTCAACGCCTGGCTGACCAGCCCGCGCAAGTTCGCCAACGGCACCAAGATGACGTTCGCCGGCCTCGGCAACGCGCAGGACCGCGCGAACGTGATCCTGTATCTCAACCAGCAGGGCTCGAACCTGCCGCTCCCCGCGGCGCCTGCGGCTGGCGCCGCGCCGGCGGCGAAGGATCAGCCCGCGACCGCGAACGCGGCGGAAGCCGCGGCCACCGAGGGCGCACCGACCGCGGACATCGCCAACACCGGCACCCCCGCCTCCGGCGCGCCCTCGGTCGATCCCGAAGCCGCGCGCAAGGGCGCCCGCTCGGAGAAATAATGCTTTTCTGCTCCCTCTCCCCTCCGGGGAGAGGGCTGGGGTGAGGGGTCGCCCAGCAGCGCGTCACCTGGCACAGCCCCTCACCCCGACCCTCTCCCCGGAAGGGGGAGAGGGAGCAGAGCGTCAGGCGTCCGCCGCGTCCTCCGCGGCCCGCTCGCGATAGAAGGACTGCACCGCGTCCCACGCCTCGTCCGCGGTCTCGACATAGCGGAAGATTCCGAGATCCTTCTCGCTGACGACGCCTTCCTCGACCAGCGCATCGAAATTCACGACCCGCTCCCAGAAGGCGCGGCCGAACAGCAGCACCGGGATCGGCTGGATCTTGCCCGTCTGGATCAGCGTCAGCAGCTCGAACAGCTCGTCGAACGTCCCGAACCCGCCCGGGAATGCCGCCAGCGCGCGCGCGTGGAGCAGGAAGTGCATCTTGCGCAGCGCGAAATAATGGAACTGCACCGACAGCGACGGCGTCACATAGGGGTTGGGCGCCTGCTCATGCGGCAGGACGATGTTGAGCCCGATCGATTCGGCGCCGACATCGGTCGCACCACGGTTTGCGGCCTCCATGATCGACGGACCGCCGCCCGAACACACCACGAACTGCCGCCAGCCGCGCTCGTCCCGCGGCAGCACGCTGACCTTCGCGGCGAGCTCGCGCGCGACGTCGTAATATTTCGACTTCTCGACGAGCCGCTCGGCGATCTTCTTCGACTTTTCGTCGGTGGCGAGTTCGAGCAGTGCCTTGGCCTTCGAAGGCTCGGGGATCCGCGCCGAGCCGTAAAACACGAAGGTCGAGGCGATCTTCGCCTCCTCGAGGACGAGTTCGGTCTTGAGCAGCTCAAGCTGGAACCGCACCGGGCGCAGGTCTTCGCGGAGCAGGAAGTCCATGTCCTGGAAGGCGAGGCGGTAATGCGCATGCTGGGTTTGCGGGGTGGAAACGATCTCGCGAGCGGACTCGGCGTCCTGGCTGGCATTCGCGAAAACGCGCGACGGTATGCGTGTATCTGTCATTCAGGCGGGATTAGAGGAAACGGGCGCACGCCGCTAGACCAGTGTACTAACGGCAGAAATTCGCGCGATCGTCTTCGAGATGCAGGTGGTTGCGGTGCGCGGCGTTGTAGTCGGGGCTGAGCACCGTCCCGAATCGCTTGCACGCCGACGCGCGGATCGTCTGGAGGAATTGCCGCACCTGCGGATCGGGCGAGTTCCAGTCGTTCAACACGGTAATCCGCCGCCCGTCCTTCAGCACGAATCCGCCCACATCGACCGCGTTGGCGATCGCATGGCCTGAGCGGCGCGTAGCGTTCCGCGCCGAGCCGACGACGTTGCGGCACGCATAGCTGCCCATGCTGTCGATCCGCGCGAGCTCGCTGCCGAGCATCTGGTAGGCGGCGGGCGCGACCGCGTTGCGGGTCCAGCCGATAAATGCCCGCGCCGCGCCGCAGCGCACCGCGGTGAGATTGGCGACCGGCACGCCGATGTCGACCAGCTTCACGGTGCCCGACAGGCCGCAGCCGGGCCCGGTCTCGCGGTCGGGCAGCACCTGGAACGAGACGTGAAGCTCGCGCAGGTCGGCAAGACACTGCGCGGTCTCGCGATTGCTCGGAACCGACAGGTTGGGGCGCGTCTGTTGCGGGGCTGCAGGGCGATCGGCGCGACCGCAGCCGGCGAGCGCCAATGCCAGCATCGCCATCGCCGTGACGCTGCGCGCATTTCCGTGTTCGCCCATCGTCTTACCCCGCATGATGGACGACGTGCTGCACCACCGGCCTCGGAACAAGCCCGGGGTGACGGGGCGAGGGTGCGGCGCGGGGGAGCGAGTCCGGAGCGGTTGACTCCCCGCGCCACGTGTTTAGGGCCGGCAACGGGCCACGCGGTCCCAACGCCGCGCGTGCTCTCTGTGAGGAGAGATACATGACTGATACGACCTACGCCCCCGCCACGGGTGCGCCTACGCTGCCGACAACTAAGCCGGCACGCCCCTTTTTCTCCAGCGGTCCCTGCGCGAAGCCTCCGGGCTGGTCCGCGGACAAGCTCGCCACCGCTTCGCTCGGTCGCTCGCATCGCTCGAAGATCGGCAAGACCCGCCTCCAGTACAGCATCGATCTGATGCGCGAACTGCTCAAGCTCCCCGATACGCACCGCATCGGCATCGTCCCCGGCTCCGACACCGGCGCGTACGAGATGGCGATGTGGACGATGCTGGGCGCTAAGCCCGTCACCGCGCTCGCATGGGAAAGCTTCGGCGAGGGCTGGGTGACCGATGCGGTCAAGCAGCTCAAGATCGACCCCACCGTGGTGCGCGCCGATTACGGCCAGCTGCCCGATCTGGGTGCGGTCGACTGGTCGAACGACGTGCTGTTCACCTGGAACGGCACCACCAGCGGCGTGCGCGTGCCCAACGCGGACTGGATCCCCGACGACCGCGAAGGCCTGTCGTTCGCCGATGCGACGTCGGGCGTGTTCGCCTATGACATCGACTGGACCAAGATCGATGTCGCGACCTTCTCGTGGCAGAAGGTGCTCGGCGGCGAGGGCGCGCACGGCGTGCTGATCCTCGGCCCGCGCGCGGTCGAGCGGCTCGAGAGCTACACCCCCGCCTGGCCGTTGCCCAAGGTGTTCCGCCTCGTCTCGAAGGGCAAGCTCGCCGAGGGCGTGTTCAAGGGCGAGACGATCAACACGCCGTCGATGCTGGCGGTCGAGGACGCGATCTTCAGCCTCGAATGGGCGAAGTCGCTCGGCGAGGACGGCCTGATCGCGCGCTCCGACGCCAATGCCGCGGCCTTGGACAAGATCGTGGCGGACCGCGACTGGCTCGGCCATCTCGCTGCCGATCCGGCGACGCGCTCGCGTACCAGCGTCTGCCTGACGGTCGAGGGTGCGGACGAGGCGATGATCAAGGCGATGGCCGCCGCGCTCGAAAAGGCCGGCGCTGCGTATGACGTCGCGGGCTACCGCGACGCGCCCCCGGGCCTGCGCATCTGGTGCGGCGCGACCGTCGACACCGCCGACATCGAGGCGCTCGGGCCGTGGCTCGACTGGGCCTACGCCACCGCCAAGGCCGCTTAATATTATCGCTCCCTCTCCCCTCCGGGGAGAGGGCTGGGGTGAGGGGCTGCCACGCACGCCACCTCCCCGTACCACCCCTCACCCCGACCCTCTCCCCGGAGGGGAGAGGGAGAAGAAGGAAATCCCATGCCAAAAGTCCTCATTTCCGACAAAATGGATCCCCGCGCCGCGCAGATCTTCCGCGAGCGCGGTGTCGAGGTCGACGAGATCACCGGCAAGACGCCGCAAGAACTGATGGCGATGATCGGCGCGTATGACGGTCTCGCGATCCGCAGCTCGACCAAGGTCACCAAGGAAATCCTCGAGCACGCAACCAACCTGAAGGTCGTCGGCCGCGCCGGCATCGGCGTCGACAACGTCGACATCCCCGCCGCCTCCGCGAAGGGCGTGGTCGTGATGAACACGCCGTTCGGCAACTCGATCACCACCGCCGAGCACGCGATCGCGCTGATGTTCGCGCTCGCGCGCCAGCTGCCCGAGGCCGACGCCTCGACGCAGGCCGGCAAGTGGGAAAAGAACCGCTTCATGGGTGTCGAGCTGACGTCGAAGACGCTCGGCCTGATCGGCGCGGGCAATATCGGTTCGATCGTCGCCGACCGCGCGCGCGGGCTCAAGATGAAGGTCGTCGCGTTCGATCCGTTCCTGACGCCCGAGCGCGCGATCGAGATGGGTGTCGAGAAGGTCACGCTCGACGAGCTGCTCGCGCGCGCCGACTTCATCACGCTGCACACGCCGCTGACCGACCAGACGCGCAACATCCTCTCGGCCGAGGCGCTCGCCAAGACCAAGAAGGGCGTGCGGATCATCAACTGCGCACGCGGCGGGCTGATCGACGAGGTCGCGCTCAAGGCGGCGCTCGATTCGGGCCAGGTCGGCGGCGCCGCGCTCGACGTGTTCGTCGACGAGCCCGCTAAGGCTTCGCCGCTGTTCGGCACGCCCAACTTCGTCAGCACGCCGCATCTCGGCGCGTCGACCAGCGAGGCGCAGGTCAATGTCGCGATCCAGGTCGCCGAGCAGATGGCCGATTTCCTGATGTCGGGCGGCGTCACCAACGCGCTCAACATGCCGTCGCTGTCGGCCGAGGAAGCGCCGCGGTTGAAGCCCTATATGGCACTCGCCGAAAAGCTCGGCTCGATGGTCGGGCAGCTCGCGCACGGCTCGATCGACCGGATCTCGGTGCATAGCGAGGGTGCCGCCGCCGAGCTCAACCCCAAGCCGATCACCAGCGCGGTGCTCGCCGGGTTCCTCAAGACGCAGACCGCGACCGTCAACATGGTCAACGCGCCATTGATCGCGCGCGACCGCGGCGTCGAGGTCCGCGAGGTCCGTACCGAGCGCGAGGGCGATTACCACACGCTGCTGCGCGTCGCGGTCCGCACCGAGGATGGCGAGCGGTCGGTCGCGGGCACGCTGTTCGGCGACCAGGCCCCGCGCCTGGTCGAGCTGTTCGGGGTGAAGATCGAGGCCGATCTGGCGGGACCGATGCTCTATGTCGTCAACGTCGACGCGCCGGGCTTCATCGGCCGCCTCGGCACTGCGCTGGGCGAGGCGGGTGTCAACATCGGCACCTTCCACCTCGGCCGCCGCTCGGCGGGCGGCGAGGCGGTGCTGCTGCTGTCGGTCGACGAGGCGGTGACGCCGGACCTGCTGACCAAGGTCCGCGCGCTCCCGGGCGTGAAGACCGCAATGGGCCTGAACTTCTGATAAGACTCCCTCTCCCCTTCGGGGAGAGGGTAGGGGAGAGGGGCAGTACCGCGAGATGGCTTTTGGGGCGGCCCCTCTCCCCGGCCCTCTCCCCAAAGGGGAGAGGGAGCAGTGCCGAAGACTGACGACATCATGCTGGGCCGAGCAAAGGCGATGCGGTCAGTGCAGACCGGACCGGAAATGCGGTTCTGGTATCAGGTTCGCGCCAAACGCTTCCAGAACGTGAAGTTCGCGCGCCAAGTCGTGATTGGACCGTTTATCGCCGACTTCGTCGCGCGTTCGCACATGCTGGTCGTCGAGCTTGACGGCGATACGCACACCGATCAAGCACGCGACGCCCGCAGGACGGCGTGGCTGGAAGAGCAGGGATATCGGGTGATCCGTTTCGCCAATACCGATGTGATGACAAATCTCGAAGGCGTCTTGCAGGTGCTCGGCGATGCACTTGTGACACGCGTGGACCTGATACGATGACCGCACTTCTCCCCGAAGGTTTCCGAGACCGCCTGCCGCCCTTCGCCGATTCGGCGGCGGCATTGGAAGCCCGCGTGCTGGAAGCCGCGCGGCTGTACGGCTACGAACGCGTCGATCCGCCGCTCGCCGAATTCGCCGATGGGCTCGAGATGCGGTTGAAGGCCGGCGGGCTGCATGACGCGGTGCGATTCGTCGATCCGGTGTCGCAGCGTACGCTCGCGATCCGCCCCGATATCACCGCGCAGGTCGCGCGGATCGCCGCGACGCGGATGGGGCATCACCCCCGGCCGGTGCGGCTCAGCTATGCCGGATCGGTTCTCAAACTGCGCGCATCGCAGCTCGCGCCCGCGCGTGAGACGCGGCAGATCGGCTGCGAGCTGATCGGGCTCGACTCGGTTGCCGCCGCGCAGGAGCTCGTCGCGGTCGCGGTCGACATGATCACCGCCGCCGATGTCACCGGCGCCTCGATCGACTTCACGCTCCCCGACCTCGTGCCGACGCTCGCCGCCGGCCCGCTCCCCGTCGCGCCCGAGCACGTCGCGACGCTGCGCGACCGCCTCGATGCGAAGGATGCCGGCGCGGTCGCCGCGCTGGCGCCCGCCTACCTCCCGTTGATCGAGGCGGCCGGGCCGTTCGCGCAGGCGATGGAGCGGTTGCGCGCGTTCGACACGAGCGGCGCGCTCGCCACGCGGCTCGACGCGCTCGCACGCATCGCCGACGCGATCGACGGTCGCGTCGCGCTGACGCTCGATCCGACCGAGCGGCACGGGTTCGAATATCAGAGCTGGCTCGGCTTCTCGCTGTTCGCCGATGGCAGCGCGCGCGAGGTCGGCCGCGGCGGCACCTACACGATCGTCCATGAGACGGGCGCGGAGGAGGCCGCGACCGGTTTCTCGCTGTTCGCCGATGCGCTGGTCGGGCGCACCGCGAGCGTCGATCGCCGCCGCCTGTTCCTGCCGTTCGGCACGCCGGCCAGCGAAGGCGCGGCGATGCGCGCGCAGGGCTGGGTTACCGTCGCCGCGCTCGAGGCGGGCGATACCCCCGAAGCACAGGTCTGCACGCATCTTTGGGTAGCGGGCGGCCCCCGCGCGCTGTAGGCGCTGCGGGTAATCCTCAGGAGATAGAGTTTGGCCAACGTAGCAGTCATCGGCGCGCAATGGGGCGACGAAGGCAAGGGCAAGATCGTCGACTGGCTCGCCGAGCGGGCCGACATGGTCGTACGGTTCCAGGGCGGCCACAATGCCGGCCACACTTTGGTCGTCGGCGAGAACGTGTACAAGCTGTCGCTGCTGCCCTCGGGCATCGTGCGCGGCACGCCGTCGTTCATCGGCAACGGCGTGGTGCTCGATCCCTGGGCGCTCAAGGACGAGATCGCCCGGCTCGGCGCGCAGGGCGTCGTCGCGACGCCCGAGACGCTGCGCATCGCGGATACCTGCGCGCTGATCCTGCCGTTCCACCGCGACCTCGACGGTTTGCGCGAGGATGCAAGCGGCGCGGGCAAGATCGGCACGACGCGGCGCGGCATCGGCCCGGCCTATGAGGACAAGGTCGGCCGCCGCGCGATCCGCGTGTGCGATCTGGCGCATCTCGACGACCTGGGCCCGCAGCTCGATCGCCTGACCGCGCATCACGACGCCCTCCGCGCAGGCTTCGGCGAGCCGCCGATCGATCGCGTGCGGCTGATCGCCGAGCTGCGCGAGATCGCCGGCTTCGTGCTGCCGTTCGCCAAGCCCGTGTGGCGTGACCTCAACGCCGCGCGCGCGGCGGGCAAGCGGATCCTGTTCGAGGGCGCGCAGGGCGTGCTGCTCGACGTCGATCACGGCACCTATCCGTTCGTAACCTCGTCGAACACGATCTCGGGTGCCGCTGCTGGCGGGTCGGGCCTTGGACCAGCAGCGGTCGGCTTCGTGCTCGGCATCGCCAAGGCCTATACCACGCGTGTCGGCTCGGGGCCGTTCCCGACGGAGCTCGAGAACGAGACTGGCGAGCGCCTCGGCGTGCGTGGCCACGAGTTCGGCACCGTTACCGGGCGCAAGCGCCGCTGCGGCTGGTTCGACGCGGTGCTGGTGCGCCAGGCAGCGGCGGTCGGTGGCATCACCGGCATCGCGCTGACCAAGATCGACGTGCTTGACGGGTTCGACACTGTGTCGATCTGCACCGGCTATAAGCTGCGTGGCGAGACGCTCGATTATTTCCCGGCGCATGCAGCCGACCAGGCGCTTGTGGAGCCGATCTACGAGACAATGGAAGGCTGGCAGGAGACCACGGCCGGTGCGCGCAGCTGGGCCGACCTGCCTGCGCAGGCGATCAAGTATATCCGCCGCATCGAGGAGCTGATCCGCTGCCCGGTGACGCTGGTGTCGACCAGCCCGCAGCGTGCCGACACGATCCTCGTCCGCGACCCGTTCTCGGACTGACATGAAAAAGGCCGGGCGATCGATCGCCCGGCCTCTTATTCGTCAGCCGTGGCTGTGATCAGCGCGGCGTGCCGGTGGTCCCGGTGGTCGAGCCCATGGCGCCGCCAGTCGTACCGCCCATCGTGCCCGTGGTGCCGCCCATCGTGCCGCCCATCGTGCCGGTCGTGCCGCCCATCGTGTCGGCACCCATCGTGCTGCCGGTCGTACCCGACATCGTGCTGCCGGTCGTGCCGGTGCCCATCGTGCCCGAGGCGGTGCCGGACGTCGTGCCACGCGTGCGGCTACGTGCCTTCGTGCCACGCTGGGTGCGCGTCGTTGCGGTTGAGCCGGTGGTCGTGGACTTGGTCTGGCCCATGGTGCTGCCCGACATGCCGCCGTTCATGCTGCCCGACGCGGTACCGCCCATCGTGCCGCCACCCATCGTGCCGCCCATCGCGCCGCCAGTGCTCGTCTGGGCCATCGCCACGCCCGGAATGATCAGGGCTGCTGCGGCGATCGAAGTCAAAATGCGCATTGTCACTCTCCTAAGTTATTGAAGAGCAAGCGCTTCAGCGTCGTGTATGTTCCCTGGTCAGCCACACTGCCCGCGATGGAGCAGTGCCTGGTCCGCCAGCACTAGCGCGACCATCGCTTCGACGACGGGGACTCCGCGGATACCGACGCACGGATCATGGCGCCCCTTGGTGGCGATCGTCGCCGCCTCGCCGGTCGGGCTGATCGTCTCGACGGGGGTGAGGATCGAGCTGGTCGGCTTGAACGCGACTCGCAGACGGATCGGCTGGCCGGTGGCGATCCCGCCCGCGATCCCGCCGGCATGGTTGGCGAGGAATTCGGGGCCATCCGCGCCCGGGCGCATCGGATCCGCATTGGCTTCGCCCGAGAGCGCGGCGGCGGCGAACCCGTCGCCGATCTCGATCCCCTTGACCGCGTTGATGCTCATGCACGCCGAGGCGAGTTCGGAATCGAGCTTGGCATAAAGCGGAGCGCCCCAACCCGCTGGCACGCCGGTCGCCTCGCACGCGATCACCGCGCCGAGTGACGACCCCGATTTCCGCGCGGCGTCGACCAAAGCCTCCCAGCGCAATGCAGCCTCGGCATCGGGGCAGAAGAACGGGTTCTGGTCGATCTGTGCGTCGTCGAAGTTGGCAGGGTCGATCGCATCCCCGCCGATGGTCTCGACCCAGGCGCGGACGCGGACCTGCGGCACGACGAGCCGCGCGACCGCACCGGCGGCGACGCGCGCCGCGGTCTCGCGCGCCGACGAGCGGCCGCCGCCGCGATAATCGCGAAAGCCGTATTTGGCGTCATAGGCGTAGTCGGCGTGACCGGGGCGATAGGCCTTGGCGACGTCCGAATAGTCTTTCGACCGCTGGTCGACATTCTCGATCATCAGGCTGATCGGCGTGCCCGTGGTGCGGCCGTCGAACACGCCCGAGAGGATGCGGACGGTATCCGGCTCGCGCCGCTGCGTGGTGAAGCGCGAGGTGCCGGGGCGGCGCTTGTCGAGCCAGGGCTGGATATCGGCCTCGGTCAGCGCAATCCCCGGCGGGCACCCGTCGACCACCGCGCCGAGCGCCGGGCCGTGCGACTCGCCCCAGGTGGTGAAGCGGAACATCCGCCCGAAAGTATTGACGCTCACTTCGCCCTCTCCTCGACGGGGAGAGGGAGGGGCCCATGCGAAGCATGGGAGGGTGAGGGCACGCTGCTAAGTGCAGACAGGATCGCGGCAAGCACCCCGTCCATCCGCTGCATCACGTCGTTGTTCCAGACACGGATCACACGATATCCCTTGTTCGCGAGGTAGGCGGTTCTGTCGGCGTCATAGGCCACGTCACCGATATGCTGGCTGCCGTCTACCTCGACGACGAGCATGGCGTCCATGCAGAGGAAATCGGCGATGAACGGGCCGATCCAGACCTGACGGCGGAACTTGAAGTCGGCGAGGCGGCGGCTGCGGAGGTTCTGCCATAGCCGGATTTCCGCCTCCGTCGCTTCGCGGCGCAACTGACGTGCTCGGTCCAGTGCTTCGGTGCCGTCGTGTTGCCTCACCTTGCCCTCACCCTCCCATGCTGCGCATGGGCCCCTCCCTCTCCCCGGAGGGGGAGAGGGGTTATGCCAGTGCGATGTCGGGGGCGTCTTCGGCCTTCATGCCGATCACGTTGTAGCCGGCGTCGACATGGTGGGTCTCGCCCGTCACACCCGAAGCCAGGTCGCTGAGCAGGTACAGCCCCGCGCCGCCGACGTCGTCGATCGTCACGTTGCGCTTAAGCGGCGAGTTCAGCTCGTTCCACTTCAGGATCAGGCGGAAGTCGCCGATGCCGCTGGCGGCCAGCGTTTTGATCGGACCCGCCGAGATCGCGTTGACGCGTATGTTGTCGCGGCCAAGATCGACCGCGAGATACTGCACGCTCGTCTCGAGCGCGGCCTTCGCCACGCCCATTACGTTGTAATGCGGAATGACCTTCTCGGCGCCGTAATAGCTGAGCGTCAGCATCGCGCCGCCCTCGGTCATCATCTTGGCGGCGCGCTGCGCGACCGCGACAAACGAGTACACCGAGATGTTCATCGTCATCAGGAAGTTATCGAGGCTGGTATCGACGAACCGCCCGCGCAGCTCGTTCTTGTCCGAAAAGCCGATCGCGTGGACGACGAAGTCGATCGTCGGCCACTCTTCCGCCAGCTTGTCGAACGTCGCGTCGAGCGCGGCCATGTCCGACACGTCGCAATCGAATAGCCGCGCGACGCCAAGCTGCTCGGCGAGCGGGCGAACGCGCTTCTCCATCGTCTCGCCCTGATAGCTGAACGCAAGCTCAGCGCCCGCCTCGGACAGCTTCTTGGCGATCCCCCAGGCCAGCGACTTGTCGTTCGCCAGACCCATGATCAACCCACGCTTGCCCGCCATCAAACCGTTCACGCCGTTCCCGCCTGTACCTGCATATCCGTAGCGGGTTGCTCTAGCGTGGTTTCAAGGGGTTCCGCCAGTGCTGCGTTCAAATGCGCGCCGAATACCAGGCCGAGCCCGATGACATAGAAAAATAACAGCATGATGACGACGCCGGCGAGACTACCATAGGTTAAGTCGTACCCGCCGAGCCGCGACAGGATCACCGGCAGCAGCGCGGTTGCGCTGACCCACCAGGCGGTGGTGAACAGCGCACCCGGCCATTTGCGGCACTTCGAATAGCGATAGCGTGACGGCGTCACCGAGTAGAAAAGCAGGTAGAGCGCGCCGAACATCAGCAGGCCCGGGATCAGCCGCGACAGCCCGACCCAGCCCGCGGCGTCCTGCGCGAACGGGACCAGCCGGTAGATGAACTGCTCGGCCGCAGTCAGGATGCCCTGCACCAGGAACGACAGCAGCGCGATCACCACCGACAGGATGATGACGGCGGACGAGCCGAGCCGCGATTTCCAGAACGGCGCGGTCGCCTTGATCCCGTAGGCGCGGTGGAAGATGTCGCGGATCGTCTCGACGAAGCTGCCGACCGTCCACAGCCCGACGAGCGCGCCCAGCCACAGCAGCGAACCCGTTCGTGCGGCGAGCACGTCGGCGATCGGCTTGCGCAGCAGGTCGCCGACATTGGGCGGCAACACGTTCAGGAACGATTCGACCGCGCGCACGGTCTCGACGCTCTGCCCGAATAGCGACAGGATGGCTGCGGCGACGATGAAGAACGGAAACACCGTCATCAGTGCGAGATAGGCAAGGTTCCCCGCATGGATGAACCCGTCGTTGAACACGCCGATCGCCGCGCGCTTGAACACCTCGAACGCACGGCTGCCCGGCTTGACCTTCGCCATGCCGCGATTGAGACGGGTGCGCGCGCCACCATGCTGGTGCGCGCGCGCTTCGGGCGTAAGGGGACTGTCGTTCACAACGCGTTCAGACGCCCATGGACCCCCGCGGGTTCCCCGCCTCGCGCCCGGTCCAGCCTTCGACGAACGCGGTGAGCGCCGCATCGCTCGCCGGAATGTCGATCATCAGCGTCACCAGCTGGTCGCCCCGCGTGCCGCCTTTCTTGTGGAATCCCTTGCCCTTGAGGCGGAGCGTCTTGCCCGACGTCGTGCCCTTGGGGATCGTCAGCATCACCGGCTTGTCGACCGTCGGCGCCTTGACCGAACCGCCCAGGACCGCCTCGGCCAGCGTGATCGGCAGCTCCAGCCGGACGTCGTCGCCGTCGCGCGTGAAGAATTTGTGCGGCTGGACCTCGATCGTCAGGATCGCATCGCCCGCGCCGCCGGGACCCTGCTCGCCCTTGCCGGCAAGCTTCATCTGCGTGCCCGTCTCGACGCCGGCGGGGAGTTTCAGGTCGAGCGTCTTGCCGTCCGACAGCGTCACGCGCTGCGGCTCCAGCGCCGCCGCCTCGACGAACGGCACTTGCAGGCGATAGGCGACATTCTCGCCCTTGGGTTGCGCGCGGCGGCCGAACCCGCTCGAAAAGCCGCCGGGGCCGCCCCGCTGTCCGCCCCCGAACAGCCCTTCGAAGATATCGCTCATGTCGGGGCCACCGGCACCACCCTCATAGCCTTCGCTGCGAAAGCCGCCGGGCTGCGGGCGCCCGCCGCCACCGCCGCCAAACCCGAACGGCGACGCCGGGTTGCCGTCGCCGTCGATCTCGCCACGGTCGAACCGCGCGCGCTTGTCCTTGTCGTTCAGCAGGTCGTACGCGTTGGTCACCTGGCTGAACTTTTCCGACGCCTTCGGATTGTCCTTGTTGCGATCGGGATGAAGCTCCTTGGCGAGCTTGCGATACGCCTTCTTGATGTCGGCTTCGGTCGCGTCGCGCGCTACACCCAGAGTCTTGTACGGATCGGCCACTTACGTCCCCATTCTAACTTGCGCATCTATGTGGGGCGATGGCGTCCGCAACGCAATTGCGCGCGGGGTGTTTGATGCTTGGAGAGGAACGATGATGACCGACAAGCAACCGATGCAGGGCGTGCCGAAGAACGACGACGGCGCCAAGGAGAAGGACGGCGTCAACGACGCGCCGGCCAAGGAGCAGGGCGGCGAGAGCGGCGGCGGCGCCTATCCGAACCCGCACGAAAACAAGTAACACTCTTTTTCGTCATTCCCGCGCAGGCGGGGATCCATATTGGCAAGCCTGCGAGCGTATCGCAGCCGCTTGAGCATATGGGGCCCCGCCTCCGCGGGGATGACGAGGGTAGTGCGGGTTACCCGGTGACCTAGGTCAGCGCCTCGTCCAGCGGAGCGACATCGACGCTGACGTCCATGTTCTGCGCGCCCGACCCGAGCACCACCCCGTCGACCGGCGCGATCTCCGCATAGTCGCGCCCGATCGCCATAACGATATGGTCGCTCGCCATCCAGATCCCGTTGGTCGGATCGACCCCGACCCAGCCACGCACCGGCCCGCACCACAGCAGCACCCAGGCGTGCGTCGCATCCGCCCCGACGAGGCGCGGCTGGCCTTCGGGCGGGATCGTCCGGATATAGCCCGACGCATAGGCCGCAGGCAGCCCCGCCGCGCGCAGGCCCGTGATCATGATCTGTGCGAAATCCTGGCACACGCCCTTGCGTTGCAGGAACGCCTCGTGCGGCGGCGTGTCGACCAGCGTCGCATCCGCATCGAACTCGAACTCCTGCTGGATCCGCCGCGCGAGCGCGATCCCCGCCTCCAGCGCGCCGCGCGACGGATCGAGATCGATCGCGCAATAGTCCGCGATCGCCTGGTCGAGCGGGATCAGCGGCGAGGGGTAGATGTAGTTCGCCGGGCTCGCCGCGGACAGATCGGTGCTGGCCCGCGCCATCGCCGCGATTTCGCCGAGCGTCGGGTCGCTCGCGTCGGGGATGGGCACGAGCCGGTCGACCGTCATCCGCGACCGGCTCTCGATCGTCAGGTGCCGGACCGGGCTGTCGACCACCAGCCGCGTGACGTTGGCGAGCCCCGCCTCGGCGCGCGCGGTACTGGTCCGGCCGGCGGGGTGGACCGACAGCGCATAGGAATCGAGGTGCTGCCCCGGCCAGTCGATCGGTTTCAGGCGCAGATTGCACCGCGCGAACTTGACGCTCGCGCCATAATCGAACGTCGTGACGTGGCGGATATCGTAGATCATGACCGCAACCCGCTGCCCATCGGTGAGAGGGCTGCCTCCTTCTTGCTCCCT
Organism: Sphingomonas aurantiaca; assembly: GCF_003050705.1. Taxonomy (GTDB): domain Bacteria; phylum Pseudomonadota; class Alphaproteobacteria; order Sphingomonadales; family Sphingomonadaceae; genus Sphingomonas; species Sphingomonas aurantiaca. The sequence goes on from NZ_QAOG01000001.1 coordinate 675,137, forward strand.
CTCCCCTGCGGGGAGAGGGCTGTGGTGAGGGGCTGTTCCGGGCGGAGCATGGCTTGGCTGCCCCTCACCCCGACCCTCTCCCCGGAGGGGAGAGGGAGTAGTACGCCGCCGCTCACGTCCCCCCTCACGCCAACGTCAGCCCACTGGTCCGCAACGGCTCGGCGCCCTGCAGGAAATAGCGTCGCGCGAGCGCGTCCGACACCGCGCCCAGCCGCCGCTCGATATCGCCCAGCGTCTCGGCATCCAGCGCCGCCGCGGTCGCGGTCATCACGATCGCCTGCAACCCGGTCGCCTGCGCCTGTTGCGGTTCCGCCATCTCGTCGTCGCTCAGCACCGGCAGTTCCGCCAGCCGCGCGGCGATCCGCTCCGCCGAGAAGGCCAGCGACCGCGGATTGCCCGGATCGAGCGCGACCAGATCGATCACCGGCACGCGCGCGATCCCGGTCGGATAGCGCTGGCGATAGCTGATCTGGCTGTCGGCAAGGTCGAGCAGCACCGACAGGTCGTCGGGCGAGGCCCCCGGCATCCCGAACAACCGGATCGCGCGCGCCATCGCCATCGCCCGCTCGACGCGCCTCCCGAGATCGTGGAACCGCCACGCCGCGGTCCGCCCCATATGCTCGGCCGACAGCCCCGCGATCGCGGCGTAGCGGCGTTGCAGCGACCCTGCGCGCTCGAGCATCCCGCGATGCGTGGGGAAGGGCGCCTCGAGCAGCCGCACCATGTCCGCCGACAACCGGTCGCGCGAGCCCTCGCCGATCTCGCGCGCGTGGCGGTTGAGCGTCAGGATCGACTGCCACGCCTCGTCCTCCATCGCGGTCCGCGCGAGCGCGGTCAGGTCGGCGCGGCGCAAGCTCGGCGGATGCGGCGCGCTGCCTGCGCCGACGATCAGCCCGACGAGCTTGCCCACCGTGGTCGGCGACAGCCCCGCGCCGCCATCGACGTCGATCGAATTGCCCAGCATCACCCGGATCGCACCGAGCAACGCCTCGCCGCGCTCCAGATAGCGGCCGAGCCAGTAGAAATTGTCCGCCACCCGGCTCGGCAACGTCCCCGGATTGCGCCGCACCTGGAGCGAATCCGCGGCGGTCAGCAGCGACACCGGCGCGACCGGCTCCGCGCCATAGACGCAGACGTCGGCGGACCAGATGCCTTCGCCCATCACCGCGGCGCGCGCGTCCGGATGCTCGCCGATCCGCGCGAAGCCGCCGGGCAGCACGGTCCATTCGCCGTCGCCACCGCGTGCCGCGAACACGCGCAGCGTGAAGGGGCGGGGCACGAGTTCGTCACCGACGACGACGGGCATCGTCGAGAGCCGGACGAGTTCCTGCCCGACATAATCCTGCGGCCGGTTCGCCATGTCGGCCAGAAGCGCCGTGCGCGCGGCGCCGGTGATGTCGGCGCCCGCGGTCGGCCCGCCGGTCATGCCGAGCGGGCGCGCATGGAAGGCCGGACCGATCAGCAGGCGGTCGAAATTGGCCTCCACGCTCTCCTTCGCCGCGGTCTGCCCGCACCACCATGTCGCGATGTTGGGCAGCAACAAATCTTCGCCGAGCAGCGACTTCGCGAGATTGGGCAGGAAGGCGGAGAAGGCGGGCGCTTCCAGCACCGCGGAGCCAGGCGCGTTCGACAGCACGACATTGCCCGCGGCATAGGCGTCGATCAGGCCGGGCACGCCGATCTGCGAATGCGTGTCGAACGCCAGCGGATCGAGCAGCCGCGGATCGAGACGCCGCCACAGTGCATCGATCCGCTTGAGCCCGCCGATCGTGCGGACATAGACCTTGTCCTCGAGCGCGGCGAGATCGGCGCCCTCGACCAGCAACAGCCCCAGATAGCGCGCGAGATGCGCCTGTTCGGGATAGCTCGGGTTGAACCGGCCGGGCGTCAGCAGCCCGATCCGCGGGTCGGTCCGCTTGCACATCGCTGCGATCCCGGCGCGGAACGCGGCGAAGAACGGCGCGTGCCGCTGGACGTTGAGCCGATCCTGCAACCCGCCGAGCGTGCGGCCGACCGCGATCCGGTTCTCCAGCGCATAGCCGGCACCTGCGGGCGCGCGGAGGTGATCGGCGAGCACGCGCCATTCGCCCGTGGGGCCACGGCCCAGATCGATCGCGATGAAATCGAGATGGCGGCCACCGGGCGGATCGAGCCCGACCATCGGCCGCAGGAAGAACGGGCTGCCGGTGACGAGCGCGGCGGGAATATGGCCGTCCGCGACAAGCTTTCCCTCGCCGTACAGATCGGCGATCACCGTCTCCATCAACGTCGCGCGCTGGATTACGCCGCGCTCGATACCCGCCCATTCGCCGGCCTCGATCAGCAGCGGGACGGGAGAGACGGGCCAGGGCCGCTCATCGGGTTCGTCGGCGATGCGAAAGCCCGTGCCGATGTCGACCGCGTGCCGCTGGACGCGTTCGCGGATATGGCCGAGATCGTCCGAGGCGACCATCGCCAGCTCGGCGAACATCGCCGGCCACGCCGGATCGACGCTGCCATCGGCGGCCGGGCACAGCACGTCGGCGCTGGTGCTACGCGCGCAATAGTCGGCGATCCAGCGGTCGGCGTGGACCGCCGCGTCGAACGCGGTCGCCGGCGCCGTAGCTAGCGGGGGCGCGGAGTGCGTCGCCATGTCCAATGCCTCAAGCCCCTGAATACAGCGGGCGGTGTTTCACCTTTCGACGCGGCGGCGCAACATAAAATGTCATGTGGGCACCGCCACCCTGTCCCCTTGAAACAGTATAGCGTGGCGAAGTACCGCTCCCAAACAAGGCCACCACCCCGGCGAAGGCCGGGGCCCAAATGGGGCAGCGATGCTAATGAAGGATGGCGCTCCGTTACGACCGCCTTTCCAGTTGGACCCCGGCCTCCGCCGGGGTGGTGGATGGGGGAGGGGCCTCTCACAAATCCGGCAGAACCTGATCCGCCACACCCCAACCCTCCAGACCCCGTGACCCCGACCGCTCGATCAGTTCCGCCCCATCGCGGACGCCCCAGCGCGCCGCCGTCTCGATATCGCGCAATTCGCTCCACGAGACCGGCGCCGCCACCGGCGCCCCCGCTCTAGCCCGCGCCGAATACGGCATTACCGCCGTCGCGCCGCGCTGATTGCGCAGCCAGTCGATGAAGATCCGCCCCTTCCGCTTTGCCTTCGCCATCGTCGCGACGAAGCGCTCCGGCTCCGCCCCCGCCAGCGCGCGCGCGAACCGGTCGGCGAAATCCTTCACCGCCGGCCATTCCGCCTGCGGGGTCAGCGGCACGACGACGTGCACGCCCTTGCCCCCCGACAGCATTGGAAAGCTGACCAGCCCCAGTTCCGCCAGCTGGTTCTTCAGATGCTCGGCGGCCGTCTTCGTGTCGCCAAAGTCGAGCCCCTCGTCGGGATCGAGATCGAACACGAGCCGATCGGGTTTCTCCAGCGTGGCGTTCGACGAGCCCCAGCCATGGAACTCGATCGTCCCCATCTGCACGCATGCGACCAGCCCATCCGCATCGTCGACATACAGATAATCCTCGGTCGATCCGTCCTTCTCGCGGATCGGCACCTTGTGGACCGCATCGCCGAAGCTGCCCGCATCGTGTTTCTGGAAGAAGCACGCGCGCGACCGGCCCTGCGGGCAGCGGACGAGGCTGATCGGCCGATTGCCCGCGAACGGCAGCATGATCCCCGACACTGCGGCATAATAGTCCGCGAGATCGCCCTTGGTGACGTCCGAGTCTTCGAAGATCAGCCGGTCGCGGCTGCTGACCGTAACGGTCGTTACCGGCGCTGCGCTCTCTTCCGCAGCGGGTAGCGGAGCAGGGGTCTCGGCGACGACGTCCTTCGCCGCCTTGTCCTCACGCAGCCCGATGAAGCTCGAATGGCGCAGCACGCCATCGGGCGTAACCTCGGCGAACGCGATTTCGGCGACCAGTTTCGGCGTCACCCATTTCGCGCCGCGCACCGCGGCCTTGGGTGCATCGACCGTCGGCGTCTTGCGGTCGAGTGCGTCGAGCCTGTCGCGGAGGTCGTCCATCACCGCTTGGTCGAACCCCGTCCCGACCTTGCCCGCATAGCGATAGCCCTTGCCCTCGCGGACGCCGAGCAGCAGCGACTTGAACCCGCGTTTCTTATCCGAGGGCAGCCAGCCGACGATCACGAACTCTTGCCGATGCGTGCACTTGACCTTGAGCCACGCCTTGGTGCGCTTGCCGAGATACGGCGCGTCGGCGCGTTTCGAGACGATGCCTTCCAGCCCCTCGCGGCACATCGTCTCGAACAATTGCTCGCCCGCGCCGAAGACGTGGTCGGAATAGCGCAGCCGGTCTTCGTCCGCCGGGATCAGCGGTTCGAGCCGCGCCTTGCGGTCGAGGTTGGAGAGGGCGGTCAGGTCTTCGCCGTCAAGCGCGAGCAGATCGAACGCGAAGAACGTCATGTCGCCGCCGCTCGAGATCGCGTCCTTCAGCGTCGAGAAATCGGGGTGCCCGTTTTTGAACGCAACGATCTCGCCGTCGATCAGCGCGGATTTGACGGGGAGCTTGGCGGCGGCCTCGGCGATGGCGGCGAACTTGTCGGTCCAGTCGAGCCCGCTTCGGGTGAACACCTTGGCCTTGCCGTTCGCGAGGGAGACAAGCGCGCGGTAGCCGTCATACTTGACCTCGTGCAGCCACGCGGAGCCGGACGGGACGGCGTCGACAAGGGTGCAAAGCTGCAGCTCCTGAAACTCCTCCCCGGCACGGGGAGGGGGACCGCGGCGACGTTTCGCGGGGGTGGAGGGGGGGCTGCCCCCAGCGTCACCTTTACGGCGGGTGGTACGTTTGCGGCCCGCCCCCTCCACCAGCTTCGCTGGTCCCCCTCCCCGTGCCGGGGAGGATTTCCCCTCCGCGATCTCCACCATCGTCCGCCCGGTCGAAACGCTCGTCAGCGCCTCCTCGACGAGCACGTCCGTCCCGCCTGCCGCCGCATCGTCGATCTTGCGCAGCAGCCAGTTCTCGCGCTTCTCTTTTGCGCGCGGCTTCAGGCGTATCAGCAGCCATTCCCCCTTCATCCGCTCGCCCTCGAGCACGAAGTGGAGATGGCCCTTGTCGAGATCCTTGGCCGACTTGCCCTTGATCGGCGACCACGTCCCCCGGTCCCACAGCATCACCGTGCCACCACCATATTCACCCGCCGGGATCGAGCCCTCGAACGTGGCGTAGCTTAACGGGTGGTCCTCGGTACGGACCGCGAGCCGCTTCTCCCCCGGGTCGAGGCTCGGCCCGCGCGTGACCGCCCAGCTCTTGAGCACGCCGTCGATCTCGAGGCGAAAGTCCCAGTGCAGCCGGGTGGCGTCGTGCTTCTGCACCATGAAGCTGTTGCCGTTGCCGGGCGCCAGCGTGCCCGCGGGTTCCGCGGTCTTCGCAAAGTTCCGCTTAGCATTGTAGAGGGCGAGGGGGTCGGGAGCGTCAGCCACGGCCTGCCCCCAGTGCCCTCATCCCAGCGAACGCTGGGATCTCGTGTGGCAGGGGGGTGGCGGGTAACGGGGAGATCCCAGCGTTCGCTGGGATGACGGGGGTCGGAGCGAGGGGGCTACGCACGTTTCTTGGCCGGGGTTTTCGCCGGGGCCTTGGCCGCGGTTTTCGCCGGGGCCTTCTTGGCAGGCGACTTCTTCTCAGGCGCCGCACTCCCCCCGCTTTTCTCCATCGACTTCTTCAATGCCGCCATCAGGTCGACCACGTTCGAGCCGGTCTTCGCGCCGGTATCCTTGTCGTCGATGATCGTCTTGCCCTTCGCCTTGCGCTTGCGTTCGATCAGGTCCTTCAGCGCATCGACATAGCGATCGTGGAAGTCCTGCGGATGGAAATCCCCGCTGCGCTTCGTGATCAGCGCCTCGGCGAGTTCGAGCAGCTCCTCGGACGGCTTGTCGTCGGGAATGTCGCGGAAATAGCCCTGCGCCTTGTGGACCTCATCGGCGTAGCGCAGCGTCTCCAGCACCATGCCCCGGCCGCATGGCTTCAGGCTCACGACATATTCGCGTCCGCGCATCGCCAGCTGGCCTAGCCCGACCTTCTTCGTCCGCCGCAGCGCCTCGCGCAGCACGATGAACGCCTCCTCTGCAAGGTCGTCGGCGGGCACCACGAAATACGGCTTCTCGTAATAGAGCACGTCGATCTCGCTCGCATCGACGAACTGCGTCAGCTCGAGCGTCTTCTTCGATTCGAGCTTCACCGCGTCGATCTCGTCCTGCTCGAGCAGGACATATTCGCCCTTCGAGACCTCATAGCCCTTCATGATCTCGTCGGTGTCGACGGGGCCCACGCCGGTGACGACCTTGTCGTAATGGATCGGCTGGCCCGATGGCTCGTGGATCTGCTTGAACGACACCGCCGCGCCGGATTTCGTCGCGGAGTAGATCTCGACCGGGATCGAGACGAGGGCGAGCCGGATCTGCCCCTGCCAATATGCGCGCGCTGCCACCCTGGGTGTTCCTTCGTTGCGGAAACGATTCGATTTACCGTCAATCGTCGGCGGGTCGGAGTCGTTCCCTCACGCGGTTTCGCTCGCGTCGAAGTTTCGCTATGGCGCAGCCATGTCCGAAGATCCGATCGCGCTGTTCGACGCCTGGTACGCCGAGGCGCGGGAAACAGAAATCAACGATTCCAACGCGGTGGCGCTCGCTACCGCGGATGCCGATGGGCGCCCGTCGGTGCGGATGGTGCTGCTCAAGGGGCACGGTCCCGATGGTTTCGTAATCTATACCAACCGTGAAAGCCGCAAGGCGGGCGACCTCGCGGTCAACCGCCACGCCGCCTTGCTCTTCCACTGGAAGTCGCTGCGCCGGCAGGTCCGGATCGAGGGCAGCGTCAGCATGGTGAGCGATGCCGAATCGGACGCCTATTTCGCCTCGCGCGGGCGTGATTCGCAGCTCGGTGCCTGGGCCTCCGACCAATCGCGTCCGCTCGACAGCCGCGAGACGTTCGAAAACCGCTTTGCCGAAATGCAGGCGCGGTTCGAGGGCGGCGACGTGCCGCGCCCGCCGCATTGGGGCGGGTACCGGATCGCACCCGATCGCATCGAGCTCTGGCAGGATCGCGCGCACCGCCTACATGAGCGGCGCCTGTTCACCCGCGAAACCGGCACTTGGACCGAAGGACTGTTGTTCCCATGACCCAGGACGAACGGCGCCGGATCATTCCGCTCGCAACCCGCGCGGCGCTCGCCAGCGTCGCGATGGCGTGTTTCCTGCTGCTGCTGAAAAGCTTTGCAGCATGGACCACCGGGTCGGTCGCGATGCTCGGCTCGCTCGCCGATACCGCGCTTGACCTGCTCGCATCGCTCGTAACGCTGTACGGCGTGCGGCTCGCCGCGACGCCTGCGGATCACGATCACCGCTTCGGCCACGGCAAGGCGGAAGCGCTTGCGGCGCTGTTCCAGGTCATGCTGATCACCGCCTCGGCCGCGGGCATCGCATGGCGCGCGATCCTCGCGTTCAACGATCCGCAGCCGACCACCGGCGCCGATTTCGGCATTGGCGTGTCGGTCATCGCGATCGTCGCTACCGTGTTCCTGCTCGCCTATCAGCGGCGCATTATCCGCCAGACCGGCTCGGTCGCGATCCTGGCGGACAACGTCCATTACCAGTCCGACGTGCTGCTCAACGGCTCGGTGATCGTCGCGCTGGTGCTCGACCAGTATCTCGGCTGGAGCGGCGCGGATCCGATCTTCGGCATCGTCATCGCTTTGTGGCTCGCCTGGGGGGCGTTCTCGGCGTCGTCGAACGCGATCGACCAGCTGATGGACAAGGAATGGCCCGAGGATCTGCGCGCGCAATTCCTCGACGTCGCCGCGCGCCAGCCGGGCATCCGCGGCATCCACGATTTCCGCACGCGTCGCTCCGGCAGCCACGAGTTCGCGCAGTTCCACATGGAGGTCGCGCGCGACCTGACCGTCGGCGCGGCGCACGACATCGTCGAGGCAGTCGAGCGCAACCTGCGCACCGCCTTCCCCAAGGTAGAGGTGTTGATCCACCTCGATCCCGAAGGCCATGTCGACACCGACAATCCGCTGGTCGAGGCGGACGTGACGCCGCACTGGTTTGGGAAACGTCTATGAGAATACCGTTCGCGCAGATCGATGCGTTCGCCGACACGCCGTTCGGCGGCAACCAGGCCGCGGTCATGCCGCTCGCGGCGTGGCTCGACGACGCGGTGCTGCTGAACATCGCGCAGGAGAACAACCTGAGCGAGACGGCGTTCATCGTCGCGTCAGACGAGGAGGGCGTCGATTTCGACCTGCGCTGGTTCACGCCCGGTGCCGAGGTCGCGTTGTGCGGCCATGCGACGCTGGCGAGCGGCCATTTCGTGCTGTCGTCGGATACCGCGCTCAACCGGGTCCGGTTCCGGACGCGACAGGCGGGGATGCTCGAGGTCGCGCGTGCTGGCAGCGGCTACACGCTCGAGCTGCCGGCATGGGGGCCAAGTCCGAAGGCGATCCCGGAAATCGTCGCGGCGCTCAACATCGAGTCGCCCGTCGAGACCTTGTGGCACGACAAGGGCTATGCGCTCGTGATCGTCGAGAACGAGGGCGTGGTCCGCGACCTGAAGCCCGACTTTGCCGCGCTGGCGGCGTTCCCGATCGTCGCGATCGTCGCGGCGCGGGGGCAGGCGACCGACATCGTCAGCCGCGTCTTCACGCCCTATTATGCGATCAACGAGGATCCGGTGACGGGCGCGGCGCACGCGGTGATGGTGCCCTATTGGGCGAAGACGTTCGGCAACAGCTTCACCGCCTATCAGGCGAGCGCGCGTGGCGGGAAGCTGACCTGCCGCCTCGACGGCGACCGGGTGGTGCTCGGCGGCTCGTGCGTGACGACGATCGAGGGCACGTTCCTGCTGCCGTGAAGCGGAAAGGGGGGGGACCCCAAAACAAACCGTCACCCCAGCGAAAGCTGGGGTTTCATGCGGGGCAGATGACGGTAGCCTCACGATGATATCCCAGCTTTTGCTGGGATGACGATGTGGTGAGGGTGGGGACGTCGACCCCTTCCGGTTCTTACCGCTTCCGCCCCTTGGTCATCGGATCGGGTTTCTTCGGCTTCACCCAACCCGGCGGCGGCGTCATGCGCTGCTGGCTCGTCCCGAGCCCCATCGCCCCCGGCTGCTGACGGGTCAGCCCGGCGGTGTCGGCGACATCGCCACCACCGCGCAACACGCTGATCTGGTCGCGCAGCCGGCTGGCGGTTTCGAAGTCCATCGCAGCGGCGGCGGCTTCCATCTGGCGGCGAAGGTCTTCGATATCCATGCCGCCCCAACGCGTCAGGCGGCGGCGAGTGCCGCCTCGGTCTCCGCGATCCAGCCGCCACCCAGCACGCGCTCGCCCGCATAGAGCACCGCGGCCTGGCCCGGCGCGACGCCATATTCGGGCGCATCGAACACTACCCGGTCGCCGACGAGGTGCGCGGGCACGGGCTTCGCCATCGACCGCACCTTGGCGGTCAGCGGCCCGGTGAAGTCGCCGCCGAGCCAGTTGATATCGGTCATCCGCGCCGCCTCGACCGCCAGCGCGCGCCGCGGTCCCACGACGACCCGCTTCGTCTCGGGCTCGACGCGCACGACGTAAAGCGGCTCGGGGCTGCCGCCGATCTCCAGCCCGCGTCGCTGGCCGACGGTGAAGTGGATCAGCCCGCGATGCTCGCCCAGCTTCGCGCCACGCAGATCGACGATATCGCCCGCAGTCTCCGCCGCCTCGGGCCGCAGCTTCTTCACCAGCCCGGCATAATCGCCATCGGGCACGAAGCAGATATCCTGGCTGTCGGGCTTGGCCGCGACGCCGAGCCCCAGTTCGGCGGCGATCTCGCGCACGCGCGCCTTGGGCAGGCCACCCAGCGGAAAACGCAGATAATCGAGCTGCGTCTGCGTCGTCGCGAACAGGAAATAGCTCTGGTCGCGCGCCGGATCGGCACCGCGGTGCAGTTCGGCGCCGTTCGCCCCCTCGACCCGCCGGACATAATGCCCCGTCGCCAGGCAATCCGCGCCCAGATCGCGCGCCAGCTTCAGCAGGTCGGTGAACTTCGGCCCCATGTTGCACTGGACGCACGGGATCGGCGTGCGCCCGGCGAGATATTCGTCGGCGAACTTGTCGACGACCTGCTCGCGGAAGCTCGTCTCATGGTCGAACACGTAATGCGCGATCCCGAGCCGGTCGCACACCGCGCGCGCATCGCGGATATCGCGCCCCGCGCAGCACGAGCCCGCACGCCCGATCGCCTCGCCATGATCGTAGAGCTGCAACGTCACGCCGATCGTCTCGGCGCCGGTGGCATACGCGAGCGCGGCGACGACCGAGCTGTCGACGCCACCGGACATCGCCACGACGATGCGCTTTGCGGCCATCTCTGGCCCGAGCTGAAAATCGGTCTGATCCATGCGCGCTACATAAGCGCGACGGCGAGCCGTTGCAAAAAGATGCGACCGTTAACGTCGATCAAGGTGAATGGAGCGAAAAACGCGACCAGACATTGGAATAAAGCGACAAGTTCACGAACTCTTTCGCCGAGTTTTACGGTCCCTTCACCCCCTCGCGTTATACCGGGCTTCCCAAGACTAAGCGCGAGTATCCCGTTGGACCTGAGTTTTCCCCGTTTCGATCGCGACGCAGAGGTCACCGTCCTTCCGGGTGATCTCGCGGTCCTGATCGTCGGTATCGCCGCCCGCCAGGCAGCGAGCCCGACCGCGGTGGTGCAGGCCAGCTTCGCGCGGGCGACGATCGATCCGAAACTGTTCGCGCCGCTTCACGGTGCGTTCAACGGGCCGATGGCAACGGCATTAACCCGGTGGAAGGACGAGTGAAGATGCGGTTTACCGCGGCGTTTCAGCCGATCTTCAAATCCCGCGACTATATGTCGCGTTCGCGTATCGAGAGGGGGCCCCCCGCCCCGATCAGAGGTTACAAATGATCGAGAACCAGAAAATCCGTCCCGGCAAAGTCATCGGTCCGCTCGGAGAACAGCTGACGCTGGATACGCTGCCCCCGCCCAGCACCACGCGCTGGGTGGTTCGTCGCAAGGCCGAGGTGGTCGCTGCGGTCAATGGCGGGTTGCTCAGCGTCGACGACGTCTGCGCGCGCTATGGCCTGACCGTCGAGGAATTTGCCAGCTGGCAGCGCGCGATCGACCGATCGGGCATGCCCGGGCTCCGCGTCACGCGGATCCAGCACTATAAGTCGTTGTACGAGCGCCAGCAAAAGTACTGAGATCCAAAACTCAAAACGCGGGCGGAACAAAAATAACTGCTCGCACGTCTTTCCGCCATCGCCCGGATACGGGTTCAACGGAGGGAAAATATCATGGGTCTCATTCTTTGGCTGATCATCGGCGGCGTCATCGGCTGGATTGCCAGCATGATCATGCGCACTGATGCGCAGCAGGGTATCCTTCTGAACATCGTCGTCGGCATCGTCGGCGCATTCATCGGTGGTCTGATCCTGTCGGGTGGCTCGATCAACAACGCGCCGCTGACGCTGACCTCGTTCATCGTGTCGCTGCTGGGTGCGATCATCCTGCTCGCGATCGTGAACCTCGTGCGTCGCGGTAGCGTCCGCTAAGCTTCGCATCGTCACGCGAAACGGAAAAGGCCGCCCGGGCAACCGGGCGGCCTTTTTCGTGCGTAAAGCGTGCAGCGATCCTCCCCCTTGGCGGGGGAGGATCATGGAAGGGTCAGTTCAGCAGGAACCGCACCGACACGGTGACCGTCACGTCCTTCTCGCCCGGCGCGATCTGCGTGCTGTCCTTGGCCATCGATGCGCGCGCCAGGAACATCGGCTGCGGCGAGCCGCCGGTGTCCTGCCCCGATTCGGCGATCGACACGATCCGCGACACGCGAAGCCCCGCAGCCTTGGCGTAAAGGTCCGCCCGACGCTTGGCCTGCGCGATCGCGTCGTTCCGGGCTTCATCGAGCGCGGCCTCAGGCTTGTCGATCGACAGATTGGGTCCATCGATCTGGTTCGCGCCCTCTGCGACCAGTGCATCGAGGATCGCGCCCGATTTCGCCACGTCGCGGAAGCGGATCGAGACGGTGTTGGTCGCCTGGTATCCGGTGATCACCGGCGGCTGGTTCTCGGCATAGCGATATTGTGGCGCGAGCTGGACCGACGACGTCGCAACGTCGCGCGGCGCTACGCCTGCACGCTTCAATGCCGCGAGGACCTTCGCCATCCGCTGCGCATTGTCGGTCAGCGCTGCCGCGGCGGTCGTCGACTGCGAGACGACGCCCGCGCGGATCGTCGCGAGGTCGGGCACGCGCGTCGTCCGCCCCTCCGCCGTCACGTCGAGCACGGTACCCGCTGCCGGGATCATCGGCTCGACCGTGGTCGGCGCGGTCTGCGCGACGGCAGCCGCCCCCGGCAGCACGACCGCGACGCCCGCAAGCGCAGTAAGGAACGATGCGATCTTCATGACTATGTCTCCCGTGTAACAGTGTTTCGGCGTGTGGCGCCGCGCAGGTCAACACAAGCTGAACGTCCCGGACCTTGTCGAACTGCATTGCGGATAGATCGGATTCGAAGCATGTCTTCGTTCCGCGCTCGTCGAGGGGCTTGAGCACGGTGACTTATTCAGATAACACAGCGTGTGAACGGCGAAGCGGGTCGAGACAAGGCCGGTCGGAAGTGGGATTGTGGCGCGCATGAATTACGAGACGAAGATGGTCGGCAGCGATAGCGACGAGCAACTGGCGTTGCCGGACTATAGTGCGCCGTCGCACCGCCGCCGCAACATCATCATCGCGGTGATCCTCGTGCTCGCGATCGTCGCCGCGGTCTATGCGTTCAAGTCCGGCAAGAAGGACGCCGCGGCCGCATCGCCCAATGCACAATTGCCGAGCGTCACGGTCGTGGTGCCGGGGCGTCAGATGGTCGATCGGACGATCTCCGCGACGGGAACGCTGGCCGCACGCCGCGAGATGCCGGTCGGCGTCGCGGGCGAGGGCGGGATGATCACGCGTGTGCTGGTCGAGCCCGGCACCTGGGTCGCGGCGGGGCAGGTGCTCGCCACGGTCGATCGGTCGGTCCAGACCGAGACCGCAGCGTCGCTCGCCGCATCGGTCACCGTCGCGCGTTCCGACGAGACGATCGCGCAGGCCGAGCTCGATCGCGCGAAGCAGCTGGTCGATCGCGGCTTCATCTCGAAGGCCGATCTCCAGCGCAAGGCGGCGACTCGCGATGCCGCCGCCGCGCGCGTGAAGGTCGCGCAGGCCACGCTCGGCGAGGCGCGTGCCCGCAACGGCCGGCTCGATATCCGCGCGCCCGCCGCCGGGCTCGTGCTGACCCGCGGCGTCGAGCCCGGCCAGATCGTCGGGCCATCGGCCGGCGTGCTGTTCCGCATGGCGATGGGCGGCCAGATGGAGATGCGCGCGCAGTTGAGCGAGGCCGATCTCGCCGGGCTGCGTGCGGGTGCCCGTGCGACGGTCGTGCCGGTCGGCACGACGCAGGGCTATCCCGGCGAAGTCTGGCAGGTCTCGCCCGTGATCGATCCGCAGACCCGCCAGGGGATCGCGCGCATCGCGGTGAAATATGACCCTGCGCTGCGTCCCGGCGGGTTCGCCGCGGCGACGATCGTCGGCGGCGTGACTCAGGCGCCGCTGCTCCCCGATTCGGCGCTGCAGAGCGACGAGAAGGGCAATTACGTCTATATCGTCGGACCGGGCGACAAGATCGCGCGGCGCAACGTCACGATCGGCCAGGTGTCCGATGCCGGCGTGACGATCGCGGGCGGACTCGACGGGTCGGAGCGCGTGGTCCAGTCCGCAGGCGGCTTCCTGGCGCCCGGTCAGACGGTCAAGCCGATCACCAAGAAGGCGAGCTGACAGCCATGAACTTCCGCAACATCTCGGCCTGGTCGATCCGCAACCCGGTTCCGCCGATCGTGCTGTTCCTGGCCCTGATGCTTGCGGGCGTCGTCAGTTTCATGCGGATGGACGTCAACCGCGATCCCGACATCGACTTCCCGATCGCGATCGTCGTCGTCAGCCAGCCGGGTGCCGCGCCGACCGAGATGGAGACGCAGGTCACGCAGCGCGTCGAGGCCGCCGTCCGCTCGCTGCAGGGCATCGACGAGATCAACTCGACCGTCACCGAAGGCAATTCGGAAACGGTGATCCAGCTCACCATCGGCACGCCGATCGACCGCGCGGTCAATGACGTGCGCGACGCGATCGCGCAGATCCGCAGCGATCTTCCCGAGGGCATCCTCGAACCGCAGGTCTACCGCGCGAACACCAGCGGCAACGACGTCGCGAGCTTCGCGGCGATCACCACCGACATGACCGTCGAACAGCTGTCCTGGTACATCGACGACACCGTCACCAAGGAACTGCTGTCGATTCCCGGCATGGCGACGATCAGCCGCAACGGTGGCGTCAGCCGCGAGATCCGCGTGATCCTCGATCCGCTGAAGCTCCAGAGCCAGGGGCTGACCGCAAGCCAGGTCAACGCGCAGCTGCGACAGGTCAATCTCAACGCGGCGGGCGGGCGTGCCGAGATCGCCGGCTCCGAACAGTCGATCCGCGTGCTCGGCAATGCGCGCGACGCGAGCGATCTGGGCCAGACGCAGATCAACGTCGGCAATGGCCGCACCGTCCGCCTCGCCGACATCGCGCAGGTCCGCGACCTCTATGCCGAGCAGCGCAGCCGCGCGACCGTCGACGGGCGCCAGGCGATCACGTTCGATTTCCAGCGTGCCAAGGGGGCGTCCGACGTCACCGTCTATCACGCCGCGGTCGACAAGCTGCGTGCGCTCGAAAAGCGCAATCCGTCGGTCAAGTTCGTCCAGCGCTACACCAGCACCGACTATACCGAATCGCAGTATGAAAGCGCGATCCACGCGATGATCGAGGGCGCGATCCTCGCGGTCATCGTCGTCTTCATCTTCCTGCGCGATTGGCGCGCGACCGCGATTTCCGCGCTGGCGATCCCGCTGTCGGCGATCCCCGCCTTCTGGTTCATGGATCTGCTCGGCTTCGACCTCAACGGGATGACGCTGCTCGCGCTCAGTCTCGTCGCCGGCGTGCTGGTCGATGACGCGATCGTCGAGATCGAGAATATCGTCCGGCACATGCGGATGGGCAAGTCCGCCTATCAGGCCTCGATCGATGCCGCCGACGAGATCGGCCTCGCGGTGCTGGCGACGACGATGGCGATCGTCGCGGTGTTCCTGCCGGTCGCGCTGATGCCGGGTATCGCGGGGCAGTTCTTCAAGAATTTCGGCCTGACCGTGGTCGCCGCGGTGCTGATGA
Organism: Sphingomonas aurantiaca; assembly: GCF_003050705.1. Classification (GTDB taxonomy): domain Bacteria; phylum Pseudomonadota; class Alphaproteobacteria; order Sphingomonadales; family Sphingomonadaceae; genus Sphingomonas; species Sphingomonas aurantiaca. The sequence continues at coordinate 690,383 of NZ_QAOG01000001.1, forward strand.
GCCTCGCGGTCGCGCGTCTCGTCACGCCGATGATCGCGGCCTATTTCCTCAAGTCGTTTGGCCATGCCAGCCACGGCGAGGGCAAGCTGATGGACTGGTATGTCCGCACGCTCCACTGGACGCTCGACAGTCGCAAGGCGGCGGCGTGGCGTGCGCGCGGCGGCATCCGCAAGATGTTCAACCGCGTCATGGATCACCGGATGTGGGCGATCGGCGCGGGCGTCGTGGCGTTCGCGATCACGCTGTTCATGTTCACCGTCATCCCCTCGCAGTTCCAGCCGACCCGCGACGAGGACGATTCGACCGCGCAGATCGAGATGGTGCCCGGCACCACGCTCGCGCAGACCGACGCGGTCGTCGCGCGCGTCGGCGAGATCCTTCGCCAGCAGCCGCAGGTCGCCACCGTCTATGCGCGCACGCGCGTCGGCAGCGGGACGGTGACCGCCAACCTGCGCGCCGACCGCAAGGAAAAATCGGTCGATTTCGAACGCCGGCTCGCACCGCAAATGACCGCGATCCCCGATGCGCGCGTCTCGTTCCGGTCGCAGTCGGGCTGGGGCAGCAGCGGGCGCGACGTGACCGTCGTGCTTGGCGGCAGCGATCCCGCCAAGCTGCAAAAGGCCGCGGACAAGATCGTCGCCGACATGGGCTCGCTCAAGTCGCTGACCGCACCGCGCGTGTCGGGCGGGATGCAGCGCCCCGAAATCGTCATCCGCCCCCGCTTCGATCTCGCCGCCAATCTCGGCGTCACGACGCAGGCGCTGTCGTCGGCGATCCGGATCGCGACACTCGGCGATATCGACCAGAACTCGGCGCGCTTCTCGCTTTCGGATCGCCAGATCCCGATCCGGGTCGCGCTCGACCAGTCGGCGCGGACCAGCCTGTCGACGATCCAGAACCTGCCGGTCGCGACCGCGTCGGGGGGCTCGGTGCCGCTCAACCTCGTCGCGGATATTGGCCTCGGCTCGGGCCCGACGAAGATCGACCGGGTCAACCAGCAGCGCCAGATCACGCTTGGCGCCGATCTCGCGCCCGGCGTCGTGATCTCGGACGCGATGAAGCAGGTCCATGCGCTGCCGTCGATGAAGGCGCTGCCCGTCGGCGTCAGCGAACTCACGCTCGGCCAGAGCAAGTGGCAGGCCGAGATGATCACCAATTTCATCACCGCGGTGATCTCGGGCACGTTCCTCGTGTTCGCGGTGCTGGTGCTGCTGTACCGCCGCGTGCTGCCGCCGTTCGTCAACATGGGGTCGCTGCTGCTCGCACCGCTCGGCGGGTTGCTCGCTCTGTGGGCGACCGGACAGCCGCTATCGCTGCCGGTCTATATCGGGCTGCTGATGCTGCTCGGGATCGTCGCCAAGAACTCGATCCTGCTGATCGACTTCGCGCTCGACGAGATGAGCAAGGGCGTCGATGCGTTCACCGCGATCATCGATGCCGGGCACAAGCGCGCGCAGCCGATCGTGATGACGACGGTCGCGATGGTCGCGGGCATGGTGCCGACCGCGATGTCGATCAGCGGCGATTCGTCGTCGCGCGCGCCGATGGGCACGGTCGTGATCGGCGGCCTTGCGTTGTCGACGCTGCTTACGCTGCTGATCATTCCCGCCGCGTTCAGCCTTGCCGTCGGGATCGAGCGCAGTGTCGGGCCACGTCTCGGTCGTCGCCTGCTTACCTATCGTCCGGGCGACAATGGCGATGACGTGATCGGGATTGCCGGCCCCAATCCAGGTCCGCTGCTGGGCCCGGCAACCGGCAAGCTGGGTCATGGCCGGGATCAGGGTGACGGCACGCAACCCGCAGAATGAGGTCCCTTCGGCCCGCCTCGCTGCACCTGGATGGTCGAACCGCCGCGCCGGCATGAACCTTCGGCGCGCTGGGGGATTGTTTCGGGTATGACGCTTTTATCCCGCACGCGCCCGGTCGGCGAAGCAGCCCCGGCGGCGCTCGTCCGCATGCGGATCGTTGCCACCGGCCTGCTCGTGTTCATGGCGGCGACGTTTTTCGTCAGCCGTACGCTGGTCCCCGTCCACCCGGCGTTCGCGTTCGTGCGCGCCTTTGCGGAGGCGGCGATGGTCGGCGGGCTGGCCGACTGGTTCGCGGTTACCGCGCTGTTCCGCCATCCGCTGGGGCTGCCGATCCCGCATACCGCGATCGTGCCGCGCAACAAGGATCGGATCGGCGACACGCTCGCGCAGTTCCTCCGCGCGAACTTCCTGATCCCCGTCGTCATCGCGCGGCGCACGCGCCGGCTCGACGTCGCCGGCGCGATCTCGCGCTGGCTGACCGATCCGCCCGAAGGCGCAGGCGGACGTTTCCGGCAGGGCGCGTCCAAACTGGTCGCACAGATCCTCGAGGGGCTCGATCCCGCGCGGCTCGGCGGCATGGTCAAGGCAGGGATTGCCACCCGCCTGCGCGCGACCGAAGTCTCGCCGATCCTTGGCCAGCTGCTCAAGGCGGCGATCGCCGAACGCCGGCACGCGCCCTTGCTCGAAAGCGCGATCCGCTGGTCCGCCAAGACGCTGGCGGCGAACGATCACCTTGTCCGCGCGATGGTCCACGACAAGGCCGGCTCGATCTTGCGCTGGACCGGGCTCGACACGACCGTCGCGGACAAGCTCATCAGCGGCTTCGACCGCCTTCTTGCCGAAATGGCAGAGGATCCCGAGCATCCGCTCCGGTTGAAGGCGGAGGAGGGGCTCGACCGGCTCGCCTGGGACCTGCAATATGATCGCCGGATGCGCGAACGCGTCGAGGCGATGAAGAACGACCTGCTCGACAACCCGGCGATGCAGCGCTGGCTCGACGGGCTGTGGGAACAGGCGCGCGGTGCGCTGCTGGCGATCGCGCGCGATCCCGAACGTGCGATGGCGGGCAAGCTCGGCGACGTGCTGCGCCAGTTCGGCGAGACGCTGCATCACGACCCGCGGATGTCGCGCACGATCAACCGGTTCGTGCGCCGCGCCGCGGTCGGCGCGGCGGCGGATTATGGCGATGGCATCGTCAAGCTCGTATCCGACACCGTGCGCAGCTGGGATGCGGACACGATCACCAGCCGTCTGGAGAATGCCGTCGGGCGCGACCTGCAATATATCCGCGTCAACGGGACGATCGTCGGCGGCCTGGTGGGGCTGGTGATCCACAGCGTCGACGTGCTGTTGTAACGGGTAGCTGCATTTGACCGGCTTGCGGTCATCCACGGGACGGCGGCAGGCAAGACGAGGCCACGCCCGACAAGGGCCGGTAGCCTGCGGCCGATCCGTCTACCGGGGCCCGCGCATCGATCCGGCGAAACTGGCAGGAAACGACGCTGCGGTCCGGGCCGCCGCATGGTAGACCCTGCCTCGGACATCGGGCTGGGGGCATGCGAGATGGTCAGGCACATGATCTGCGGCGTGGTGGCGCTATCGAGCGCGGCGATCGCCGCACCACAGTCCCCGGACATCCTGCCCGATCGCTTCGTCGCCGCCTGGAATAGCCATGATCCAAAGGCGTTCGAGTCGCTCTATACGGCGGACGCCGTCTGGGTCCCGGTCGCAGAGGAGCGGACCGAGGGACGTGCGGCGATCACCGCTGCATTTGCGGGCATCCATACGGGCCAAGGCTGGGCGAGGAACACGACCATCGCCAGACGCGATCGGCCCGAGGTTCATGTCCTTACCCCCGACGTGGCGACGATCTTCTTCCACATGGATTTCCTGAAGGACGGCAAACCCATCGCCGGGCTCGAGCGGGCGATGATCCTGGTCGCGGTACGCAGCCGTGGCGGATGGAGGGTCGCCGCAGGACAGTTGACCAAAGAGACGCTTGCCACGGAAGGGTGAGCAGGGAACCGCGTGTCTGCATCGGACCGCGCCATGGCGCGCGAGATCCCCCCGGGCATGGTTCATCCGAGATCGGCGCCAGCCGCGCGCCGGCGATACCTCGTCACCATTTGGCCGGCACGAATCAGAACTTGAGCGGGGGGCCGAGGCGTTCCATGCCGTAGGACCGCATCAAGCCATCGTCCTTTTCCGTGAAATAGCCGCCTGGACCAAAGCCGTTCTGCTCCCACGCGTTGAAGAATGCTTCCATCTTGCCGGCAGGGGCAAAGCTCAGGAGCAGGCGGCCAGCCGTGGGCCCGACAAAGGCCCAGGCATGCGGAACGCCACGCGGGCCAAGGATACAGTCCCCCGTTTTCAACGCATAGCGCGTCTCGCCCACCTGCACCGCATATTCGCCGTCGAGGACGTAGAAGAGTTCGTCCTCGCCATGGTGGACATGCAGCGGCGGGCCGCCCCGGCGCTGATTGGCCTGCTCGATGACGAACAGGTCGCCCTTCGCATCGCTCGTGACGACCTTGTAGCTTGTCGCGCTGACGCCGATCTGGCGTTTCTGTCCGGTCCGGTCGCTGCCGGCCCGCACCACCGCGACCGGCAACGCACTGGCCGGACCCGGATCGGGTGTCGTGCCAACTGGATCGGAGCGCTGCGGTGCAATCGTGTCCTCCGACGCGGCGTGCAACGCGGTACCTCCGACCAGCATCGCCAGCGGAAGGGACAAGATCGATCGGCGTTCCATACGTCCTCCTGAAGGTGACGTGCAGCACGCGTTCGTGACGGACCGACGGTAGCTGCGAACGAAAAGAACTCTATCGAAAATTCGGATGAAAGACCAGTTCGGCCCCGTTGCAGCGACCGCATTCAAGATCGGTTTCCGACCATGTTGCGCCGGTCCCGCGGTATCCATGGCCCAGGTGACGATCCACCGGCACCCGGCTGTCAGCGCTCCCAGTCGGGCATCGGCCAGCCCTTGGCCTTCGCCAGCAACCGCAGCGGCCCATGCGCATTCACCGCGAACGGCTCGTCCGCCCAGTCGAAGGTCGGCGCGTCGGACACATGGTCCGAATAGAACCGCACATGCGCGTCCTGGCGGGCGATGCCTTCGCGGGCCATCCAGGCCTCGATCATCCGCAATTTCGCCGGGCCGTAGCAGTTCTCGCCGTCGATCCCGGCCAGCAGATGGCCGTCGGCATCGCGCAGGCTCTCCGTCCCGATCACCGCGTCGAAGCCCAGCCGCTCGGCGATCGCCTCGACATAGAAACGGTACGATGCGGTCGCCATGACCAGCCGGTAGCCCGCCGCGCGGTCCGCCTCGATCCGCGCGCGCGCGCCGGCGAACACGCCGTCGCGCACCACCCGGTCGGCAAACGCCTCCGCGCTGCGGCGTTCCTGCGCGGGGGACAGGCGCTTGCCGAGCATCATCCGCTGCATGACGTACTTCAACCGACCCCGGCTGATCAGCCGTCCGACATAGCCGAGCGCGGCCACGCCGGCGAACGGCACCAGCGCCAGCCGCCACGGGGCACCGCTGGTCCGCGCGGTGTGGAGCAGGAACGGCGTCCAGGTCGGCATATGCGTGATCGTCTTGTCCATATCGTAGATAGCGAGGCGGACGGACGGCGCGCCGGACGGGCGGGCAGGATAGATTTCGGTCATCATCGCGACTTACGCCGCATTCACCTTGCCGATCCAGTCGGTTTGCCGCAAAGGTGCGGCCGATGAGCGCGATGGCCGATTTCCAACAGGACGGTGCCGATACCGGCACGCTTCGGTTTACCGGCGATCTGTCGCTGGCCAAGATCGGCAATCTGCCCGACCGGCTCGAGTCGGTCGATGCGTCGTCGGTCAAGCATGTCGATCTCAGCGGGGTCGACCGGATCGACACGATCGGCGCCTGGATCGTCCACCGCTTCGCCGCGCGCAACGATGCGACGATCGATGGGCTCGATGCCAATGATCAGGCGCTGTTCGACCAGGTCGTCGCCTCCGATCAGCCGATGGCCGCCAGGCCTGCCAAGGTCAGCGCCGTCAGCCGCGTGCTCGGCGAGATCGGCGATGCGGTCGTGCTGTCGGGCAAGACGATGCTCGGACTGCTCGGCTTTCTCGGCGCCACCACGGTCGCATTCGGCAGCGTCATCCGTCATCCGCAGCGGTTCCGGTTCAACGCCGTCGTCCAGCGCTTCGAGGTTGTCGGCGTCGCCGCACTCGGCATCGTCGGACTGATGAGCTTCCTGATCGGCATGGTCATCGCGCAGCAGGGCGCGGTCCAGCTGCGCCAGTTCGGCGCCGAAGTCTTCACGATCAACCTCGTCGGTCGCCTGACGATCCGCGAGCTCGGCCTGCTGATGACCGCGATCATGGTCGCGGGCCGGTCGGGCTCGGCGTTCGCGGCACAGCTTGGCACGATGAAGCTGACCGAGGAGATCGACGCGATGCGGACGATCGGCGTGTCGCCGATGGAAGCGCTGGTACTGCCGCGCGTCCTGGCGGCGATCGTGATGATGCCGCTGCTCGGCTTCTACGCATCGGTCATCGCGATCATCGGCGGCGGGCTGCTATGCTGGGTGCAGCTGGGCATCCCGCCGGTCACCTTCATCGCGCGCATCCGCGAGGTCGTGCCGATCACCGATCTGTACATCTCGCTGATCAAGGCGCCAGTGTTCGGCGCGATCATTGCGATCGCGGGCTGCTTCCAGGGGATGCAGGTCGAATCCGACGCGGAACAGGTGGGCCTGCGCACCACCTCCGCGGTCGTCCAGGGCATTTTCCTGGTGATCGTCCTCGACGCGTTCTTCGCGGTGTTCTTCACCTGGTTGGGTTGGGACTGATGCCCCGCAAGACAGACGATATCGTCATCTCCGTGAAGGGGCTGAAGAACGCATTCGGCGAGTCGGTGGTGCATGAAGGGCTAGACCTCGACGTGCGGCGCGGCGAGATCCTGGGCGTGGTCGGCGGATCGGGTACCGGCAAGTCGGTGCTGATGCGTTCGATCATCGGGCTGCAGACTCCCGAGTCGGGCGAGATCACGGTCTTTGGCGAGCCCAATATCGGCCGCGAAGAGACCGAGGCGACCGAGATCCGCAAGCGCTGGGGCGTGTTGTTCCAGGGCGGTGCGCTGTTCTCGACGTTGACGGTCGCCGAGAATGTCGAAGTGCCGTTGCGCGAATTCTACCCGGACCTGACAGGCGCGCTGCTCTCGGAGATCGCGTCGTACAAGGTCGTGATGACCGGCCTGCCTGCCGACGCGGCGAACAAGTTTCCATCCGAACTGTCGGGCGGCATGAAGAAGCGCGCAGGGCTGGCGCGGGCGCTGGCGCTCGATCCGGAGCTGCTGTTTCTCGACGAGCCGACCGCAGGGCTCGATCCGATCGGGGCCGCGGCGTTCGACGGGTTGATCCAGTCGTTGCAGAAGACGCTGGGGCTGACGGTGTTCCTGATCACGCACGACCTCGACACGCTCTATGCGATCTGCGACCGGGTCGCGGTGCTCGCCGACAAGAAGGTGATTGCCGTCGGCACGATCGATGAGCTGATTGCGCTCGATCACCCGTGGATCGAGGAATATTTCAAGGGGCCGCGCGGTCGTGCCGCGGTCGCGACGCAGGAGGCGCACGAGCGTGCCGACCAGGTCGCGGATGCCCACCCCACGGAAGTCCAGTCCAAGCAGTCCGCGCCGGACGACGCCGACGCGACATACGCCGAGAAAGAAGCAAGGACGCGCTGATGGAAACCCGTTCGAACCACGTCCTAGTCGGCGCCGTCGTGCTGATCCTGCTGGCCCTGCTGGCGCTGTTCACCGTGTGGATCGCGCGACTGGGCGGTAAGGAAGAGAAGGAATACGACATCTTCTTCCGCCAGTCGGTCGACGGGCTCGCGCGCGGGTCCGCGGTGGTGTTCTCGGGCGTGCCGTCGGGCCAGGTGAAGACGATTTCGCTGTGGAAGAACGATCCGCAGTTCGTCCGGGTCCGGATCAGCGTCAACGACGAGACTCCGGTGCTGCAGGGCACGACCGCGTCGATCTCCGGCGTCGGCTTCACCGGCGTCAGCCAGGTGTCGCTCGATGGCGCGCGTAAGGGCGCTCCTGCGGTCGCATGCCCCGACGTCAATGGCCAGCCTTGCCCGTATGGCGTACCGGTCATTCCGACCAAGCAGGGTGGCCTCGGCGCGATCCTGAACTCGGCACCGCAGTTGCTCGAGCGCCTGTCGACGCTGACCGAGCGGCTGACCGGGCTGCTGACCGACCGTAACCAGGCATCGATCGCGGGCATCCTCGAAAACACCAACCGGTTGACCGATGCGCTTGCCGATCGCGGGCCGGAGATCGCGGCGACACTCGCGCAGACTCGTGTTGCGATTCAGCAGGCGGGTGATGCCGCGCAGCAGTTCGGCGTGCTCGCCAAGACCACCAACGGCGTCCTGTCCGAGGACGTGAAGCCGGCGATGGCCAATCTGAACAAGGCGATCGTCTCCGCGCAGCAGAGCGCCGATACGCTGAATTCGGCGATCGGCGATGCGCGACCAGGATTGCAGGCCTTCTCGAAGACGACGATTCCCGAGGCCAACCGTCTGGTCCGCGATCTGCGGACGACGGCGGCGGCCTTGTCGTCGGTTGCCGAAAAGGTCGACCAGCAGGGTGCGAGTTCGCTGATCGGGCAGCAGAAGCTCCCGGGTTACAAGGGTAAGTGAGGCACGCCATGAAGACACCGCTCATCCTGATCGCGATGCTGCCGCTTGCCGGGTGCATCAGCTTCGGCGCAAAGCCGCCCCCCACGCTGCTGACGCTGACGAGCGCGTCTGCGGTGACGGTCGGGCAGAACCAGGATTCGGCGACGACCAAGTCGATCACGATCCAGGTGCCTGTCGTGCCGCAGTCGCTGGCGACCGCGCGCGTGCCGGTGCAGGCGACGCCGACCTCGATCGCCTATGTCACCGATGCGCAGTGGGCGGAGCCGCCGGCGCGTCTGTTCGCGCGGCTGGTGTCGGACACGGTCGCGTCGCGGACCGGGCTCGTCGTGTTGTCGACCGCGCAGTCGATCGGCGATCCTGGCGGCCTGCTCGGCGGCGAGCTCCGGACGTTCGGGCTTGATGCGACGACTCGCGAGGCGGTCGTGACGTTCGATGCCTCGCTGACCCGCGTCGGCAAGACGTCGGTCGAGAAGCATCGCTTCGAGGCACGCGTGCCAGTCTCGGCGATCGACGCCCCCTCGGCGGCGGCGGGGATCAACCAGGCGGCGAACCAGGTCGCGACCGAGGTGGCGGACTGGATCGGGCGGTGAACGCCGCGGCGGTCTGACCGTTGGGGCTCTCTGACAAGGAGAGCCGCAATGCCACGCGGCGCGCGAACGCCATGCGGTGAGCGCTAGCCGCTGTCAGAGCCGCAGCATCGCTTCCGCTTCGGCGAGGTGCAGCCGCTCGACCATCTGGCCATCGAGGCGAATGGCGCCCTTGTCCGCAGTGTCGGGCATCGCGAACGCAGCGACGATCGCGCGGGCCCATGCCAGCTCGTCCTCGCTTGGACCAAAGCCGCTATTTGCCGCCTCGATCTGCGATGGGTGGATCAGCGTCTTGCCGTCGAACCCCAGCATCGCGCCCTGCGCGCATTCGGCCTCAAATCGCGCCTGATCGTCGAGGGCGTTGCAGACGCCATCGAGCGCGACGATCCCCGCCGCGCGGGCGGCCATCACGATCGACGCAAGCGCCGGGATCAGCGGCGTCCGATCGGCCCCGAGGCGGCACCGCATCTCCTTGGCAAGATCGTTTGTACCCGCCACCAGCGCGGTCAGTCGCGCCGACGAGGCAGCTTCGGACAGCGCCGGCAGCGACAGGATCGCGGCACAGGTCTCGATCATCGCCCAGACCGGTGGGCCGTCGTCGCCAAGCGAGCCGCGGACCGCAGCCAGCTCGGCCGGGTAGGACAGCTTGGGCACCAGCACCGCATCGACGCCGATCCCGCGCACCGCGGCGATGTCGTCCGCGTACCACGCCGTGTCGAGGCCGTTGATCCGGACGACGAGTTCGCGCGCGCCGAAACCTCCTTCGCGCACGGCCGCGACGACGCGGTCGCGCGCGGCGATCTTCTCCTCCGGCGCGACGGCATCCTCCAGGTCGAGGATGACGACGTCGCAGTCGAGCGTCCGTGCCTTGGCAATCGCACGCGCGTTTGACGCGGGCATGTAGAGCGCGCTCCGACGGCGCCGATGCGTCATGCTGCCAGCGTTCATCAGGTGATGACGTCGGGGTTCAAGCGGCCGGTATGCTCGGCAATCCCTGCGATCGACTCCGCGGCGGCGACGATGCCGGCGAGCATCTCGCCGGTGTCGCGGTCGAGATCGCCGCCGACGGGTTCGTAGCGTTCGAGATAGACGCGCAAGGTCGCGCCGGTGGTGCCCGTGCCCGAGAGGCGGAACACGACCCGGCTGCCGCCTGCGAACAGGATGCGCACGCCCTGGTTGCGGCTGATCGAGCCGTCGGTCGGATCAGTATAGCCGAACTCGTCCGCGGTCTCGACGGTGAGGTCGCCGAACTGCTGTCCGGGGAGCGTTGCGAGGCTGGCGCGAAGGGCGGCCATCAGCGCGTCGGCCCGCTGGGTTTCGACGCCCTCATAATCGTGGCGTGCATAATAGTTGCGACCGAACTTGGCCCAGTGATCGCGCGCGATCACGTCGACACTCTCGCCGCGGACTGCGAGGATGTTGAGCCAGAGAAGGACCGCCCACAGCCCATCCTTCTCGCGGACATGGTCGGAGCCGGTGCCGGCGCTCTCTTCGCCGCAGATCGTCGCCATGCCCGCATCGAGCAGATTGCCGAAGAATTTCCAGCCGGTCGGCGTTTCGTAGGCTGGGATACCAAGCGCTGCCGCGACGCGGTCCGCCGCCGCGCTGGTCGGCATCGAGCGGGCGATGCCCTTGAGGCCGCCGGCGTAACCGGGGGCGAGGTGCGCGTTGGCCGCGAGCATTGCAAGGCTGTCGGAGGGGGTGACGAAGCGGTGCTTGCCGATGATCAGGTTGCGGTCACCATCGCCGTCCGACGCTGCGCCGAAATCGGGCGCGTCTGGGGCCATCATCGTCTCGTACAGCGCGTGCGCGTGGACGAGGTTGGGATCGGGGTGATGCCCGCCGAAATCGGGGAGCGGCGTGCCGTTGCGCACCGTGCCAGCGGCGAAGCCCAGCCGGCGTTCGAGGATCTCGGTCGCATAGGGCCCGGTGACCGCGCTCATCGCGTCGAACGCCATCGTCAGCTTGGCGGCGCGGATCGCGTCGAAATCGAACAGCGTCTCCATCAGCGCGGCATAGGCCTCGACCGGATCGACGACCTCGACGGGCATGTCACCGACCATGACCTCGCCGTCCTGGTCGAGATCGATGTCGGCCGCGTCGACGGTGAGCCAGCGGTCGATCTCGAGCGTCCGCGCGTTGATCGCGTCGGTGATCGATTCGGGCGCGGGGCCGCCATTGGCGATGTTGTACTTGATCCCGAAATCCTCGTCGGGACCGCCGGGGTTGTGGCTGGCGGACAGGACCAGCCCGCCGATCGCGCGACGCTTGCGGATCATGTGGCTCGCGGCGGGCGTCGACAGGATACCACCGCGGCCGACGATCACGCGGCCAAAGCCGTTCGCCGCCGCCATGCGGATCGCGACCTGGATCACCTCGCGGTTGAGGAAGCGGCCGTCGCCGCCGATCACCAGCGTCGCGCCCGCCTTGTCCGCGACCACGTCGAACACCGACTGGACGAAGTTCTCGGCATAGTTGGTCTGCTGGAAGACCTTCACCTTCTTGCGCAGGCCCGATGTGCCGGGCTTCTGGTCGGTGTAGGGCGTGGTCGAGACGGTGCGGGTCATGCGCGCTCCAGGAGGTTCGAATACAGGGTCGCGTAGCGGCGGCCGCTCTCGTCCCACGAGAAGTCCGCGCGCATCGCGTTGCGCTGCAACATGGCCCAGCGATCGGGGCGTGCATAGAGCGCGAACGTTCGGCGCAACGCATGGCTGAGTGCTTCCGGCGTGATGCCGTCATGCTGGATGCCCGTCGCGACCCCCGCGGCGATCGCCGCCTCGTTCGCGTCGATCACCGTGTCGGCGAGGCCGCCGGTGCGCGCGACGACGGGGATGCAGCCATAAGCCAGTCCGTAGAGCTGAGTCAGGCCGCAGGGTTCGAACCGCGATGGGATCAGGATCGCGTCGGCACCCGCCTGGAGCAGATGCGATACCGGCTCATCATAGCCGATGCGGACGCCGATCCGGTCGGGATGGCGCTCGGCAGCGGCGAGGAAGGCGCGTTCGAGCGCGGCATCGCCCGAGCCGAGCAGCGCGAGCCGGCCGCCGAGCGCGACGAGTTCGTCGATCTCTGCGACGAGGACGTCCATGCCCTTTTGCCAGGTCAGCCGGCTGATGACGGTGAAGATCGGGCCATCGTCGCGGTCGAGCCCATAGAGTGTCTCGACCGCGCGCTTGTTCGCGCGACGGCGGGTGAGCGTGCGGGCGGTGTAGGACGACGGGAGTGTCGCGTCGGTGGCGGGGTTCCAGACTGCGGGGTCGATGCCGTTGACGATTCCCGTGAGCCGATCGGCACGGACGTTGATCAGCCCTTCGAGGCCCATGCCAAATTCGCCGCGACGGATCTCGGCGGCATAAGTGGGGCTGACCGTCGTGATCGCATCGGCAGCCTCGAGCCCGGCCTTCAGGAAACCGACGCCGCCATAATATTCGACCCCGTCGAGCGCGAACGCCGCGTCGGGCAGCGCAAGGTCGGCGAAGATCTCCGCGCCATAGCGGCCCTGGAACGCGATATTGTGGATCGTGACGATCGTCTTTGCGGGGGTGCCGGGGCCGGGGGCATAGCGCAGATAGGCGGGCGCCATCGCCGCCTGCCAGTCATGCGCGTGGAGGATATCGAAGTCCTGGCCCTCGACCACGCCCGAGGCGAGATCCGCCGCGGCCCGGCTGAACGCGGCGAACCGCAGCCAGTTGTCGACCCAGTCGGCGCCGGTCGCGTCGCCGTACGGGCCGCCACCGCGCGTGAAGAGGCTGGGTGCGTCGAGCACGAGCAGCGGATGCTCGCCGATCCTGGCTTCGAGGATCCGGGCCTCGACGCCGAGCAGGTCGTCATAGCGGTGGACAACCTTCGCGTTCCCGGTGACCGCCGCGAGCGCGGGGTAGCCGGGGAGGAAGGTCGTCATCGCGACGCCGTGATGCGCGAGTGCGGCGGGCAGCGCGCCGACGACGTCCGCCAGCCCGCCGGTCTTGATCAGCGGATAGGCTTCGGAGGCTACTGAGAGAACGCGCATCAGATCTTCCTCGTTCGACCGGCAAGTCGGTCGTGCAGCTTCATTCCGTCAGCCGGTCGATCATCGATTTGGTCACGAGCACAACGCCGTTGTCGGTGCGGCGGAAGCGCTGCGCGTCGAGCACCGGATCCTCGCCGACGACGAGGCCGTCGGGGATCACCACGCCGCGATCGACCACCACCTTCGACAGCCGCGCGCCGCGGCCGATCACGCAGTGCGGGAGGATCACCGCCTGATCGAGCACCGAATAGCTATGCGCGCGCGTGCCCGTGAAGATCAGGCTGCGGTGGATCGACGAACCCGAGATGATGCAGTCGCCCGAGACGAGGCTCGATACCGCCTCGCCGCGGCGACCGTCCTCGGCGTGGACGAACTTGGCGGGGGGCGTGACCTCAGAATAGGTCCAGAGCGGCCAGCTGCGATCGTAGAGGTCGAGCTTGGGCACGACGTCGGTGAGGTCGATATTGGCTTCCCAATAGGCGTCGACCGTGCCGACGTCGCGCCAATAGGCCTCGACTTCGCCCTCGGATCGCACACAGCTGTCCGAGAAGCGATGTGCGACCGCCTTGCCGTGCTTGACGAGGTACGGAATGATATCCTTGCCGAAATCGCGCGACGAGCCCGGCGTCTCTGCGTCGCGGCGCAGTTCGTCGAACAGCAACTTGGTGTGGAAGACATAGATTCCCATCGATGCCAGCGCGATGTCCGGATTGCCCGGAATCGCGGGCGGATCGGCGGGCTTCTCGACGAACGCGGTGACGTTGTCATGTTCGTCGACCGCCATCACGCCGAAGCCGACCGCCTCCATCCGTGGCACTTCGAGGCAGGCGATCGTGACGTCCGCGCCGGTCTCGCAATGCTGCTGCAGGATCAGCTCGTAATCCATCTTGTAGATGTGATCGCCCGCGAGGATGACCATATATTCGGGCGCGTGGCTCTCGATGATGTCGATATTCTGGTAGACGGCGTCCGCGGTGCCCTCATACCATTGGAACTCGCTGATCCGCTGCGACGCGGGCAGGATGTCGAAGCTCTCGTTGCGTTCGGAGCGCAGGAAGTTCCAGCCGCTCTGAAGGTGGCGGATCAGCGAATGCGCCTTGTACTGCGTGGCCACGCCAATCCGGCGAATGCCCGAATTGATCGCGTTCGACAGCGCGAAATCGATGATGCGCGCCTTGCCGCCGAAATACACCGCGGGTTTTGCGCGCGTGTCGGTCAGCTCCATCAGCCGACTGCCGCGACCACCGGCCAGCACATACGCCATCGCGTCGCGCGCCAGTGGCTGTCCCCGCCGTTCAACCATGTCCGTCTCTCCCTAATCGTCCGCGGTATAACGCCCCGTCACCCGCGGGTTGTTCCGTCATTGCGCCGGATCGGTCTTCGAACTCGATCAGCCTTCATATTCGAGCATGATCGTGGCAAGCGGCGGCAGCGTCACCCACGCCGCGCCATTCTCCGCGACCACGCCGCCGAGATTGCCGAGCCCGCTGCCCCAATAGTCATGCGCGTCGCTGTTGATGATTTCGCACCAGCGCCCGTCGAGCGGCAGCGGGATGCGATAGGGTGCGCGCGCGATCGGCGTCATGTTGGCGATGATCGCGACCGGCTTCGCGCCGGGCGCCTTGCGCAGCCACGCGAAGACCGAATTAGCGGCATCGTCGGCGATCAGCCATTCGAAGCCCTCCGCCTCGCAGTCTCGGGCATGGAGCGCGGGCTTGTCGCGATAGACCGCGTTCAGGTCTCGGACGAGGTTGCGGATGCCTTCATGGCTGCGCGCGTTGCGCAGATCCCAGTCGAGCGCGCGGCCTTCGGACCATTCGCGCCGCTGCGCGAACTCCTGCCCCATGAAGAGCATTTTCTTGCCCGGATAGCCCCACATGAATGCGTAATAGGCGCGCAGGTTCGCGAATTGCTGCCAGTCGTCGCCGGGCATCTTCGTGAGCAGCGAGCCCTTGCCGTGGACCACTTCGTCATGGCTCAGCGGCAGGACGAAATTCTCGCTGAACGCATAGACGAGCCCGAAATTGATCTCGCCGTGATGATGCTTCCGGTGCAGCGGATCGCGCGCCATGTACTGGAGCGTGTCGTGCATGAAGCCCATGTTCCACTTGAACCCGAAGCCCAGGCCACCGCTCTTGCCGTCGTCGCCGACGGGGGCGGAGACGCCCGGCCACGAAGTCGATTCCTCGGCGATCGTGAAGATGCCGGGATGCTGGCCGTACACCGCGCGGTTCATGTCGCGCAGGAACGCGACCGCTTCCCAATTCTCGCGCCCGCCGGTGTCGTTGGGGATCCATTCGCCCGCCTCGCGCGAATAATCGCGGTAGAGCATCGACGCGACCGCATCCACGCGAAGCCCGTCGATATGATAGCGCTCGGCCCAGAACAGCGCGTTGTTGACGAGGAAGGACGATACCTCGCGCCGCCCGAAATTGTAGATCGCGGTGTTCCAGTCGGGGTGGAAACCGAGCCGCGGGTCTTCATGTTCGTACAGCGCGGTGCCGTCGAAATGCGCGAGCCCGAACGCGTCGGTCGGGAAATGCGCAGGCACCCAGTCGAGCAGCACGCCGATCCCCGCCAGATGCGCACCGTCGACGAACCGCGCAAAGCCCTCGACATCGCCGAACCGCGCGGACGGCGCGTACAGCCCGGTGGTCTGATAGCCCCAGCTCGGATCATAGGGATGTTCGCTGATCGGCATGAACTCGATGTGCGTGAAGCCCATCTCGACCACATACGGGATCAACCGGTCGGCGAGCGCATCCCAGGTCAGGAACCAGCCCTCGGCGTCGCGGTCCCAGGATCCGGCATGCACCTCGTAGATGCTGATCGGCACGCGGCGCGGATCGACCGAGGCCCAGTGCGCGCGGTGGCTCGTATCGGCCCATTCGTGCGCGAGCGTGCGCGTGATCGACGCGGTCGCGGGGCGCAGCTCGCTGGCAAAGGCGAACGGATCGGCCTTTAGAGGCTGGAGCCGGCCATCGGGGCCGACAATCTCGTATTTATACGCGCGATATTCGGCGATGTCGGGGATGAAGATCTCCCACACGCCGACGTCGCCGCGCTTGCGCATCGCGTGGCGGCGACCGTCCCAGTCGTTGAAGTCGCCGACTACCGAGACACGTTGCGCGTTGGGCGCCCAGAGCGCGAAATGGACGCCGTGCGCGCCTTCATGCTCGATCAGGTGCGCGCCCATCTTGTCGTGGAGGCGGTGGTGCGTGCCCTCGGCCATCAGCACGTCGTCGACGGGGCCGAGTACGGGGCCGAAGCTGTAAGGATCGGTCACCCACCAGTCCGCGCCGCCGCCCTCGGCATGATATTTCACCGGCTGCGGATCGCCGTCGATCGGCCCCTCGAACAGCCCGCGATCGTCGATCCGGGGGAGCGTGCCGAGCGCCGTGCCATCGAGTGCATGCGCCTCCGCGGTCGCCGCACCCGGCAGCCAGGCGCGCGCGAACGTGCCCCCGGGGCCGGCATGCACGCCGAGCAACGAGAAGGGGTCGTCGTGACGCCCCTCGATCAGGGCAACGATGGCGCCTTCGGGTGGCTTCACATTACCGTCCAGATATCGCGCGCATATTCGCGGATCGTGCGGTCGGACGAGAACCAGCCGACGCGCGCGACGTTGCGCACGGTCGAGGCGACCCACGCGTCGCGATCGTTCCAGCGCGTGTCGACGCTGCGCTGCGCGGTGGCATAGCTGTCGAAATCGGCGGCGAGCATGAACCAGTCGCCCTCGTACAGCCCGCCCATCAGCCCGGCATAACGCTGACGATCATCGGGCGAGAACACGCCCGAGGCGATCGCCGATACCGCCTGGCGCAGCTCGTTCGATCCGTCGATCACGCTACGCGGATCATAGCCCGCGGCCCGCTTCGCCTCGACCTCGTCCGCGGTCATGCCGAAGATGAAGATGTTGTCGTCGCCGACGCGGTCCTTGATCTCGATATTCGCGCCGTCGAGCGTGCCGATCGTCAGCGCGCCGTTCATCGCGAACTTCATGTTGCCGGTGCCCGACGCCTCGAGCCCCGCGGTCGAGATCTGTTCGCTGAGATCGGCGGCGGGAATGATCTTCTCCGCGAGCGACACATTGTAGTTGGGCAGGAACGCGACCTTGAGCAGCCCGCCGACCGACGGGTCCGCATTGATCCGGCGCGCGACGTCGTTCGCCAGTTTGATGACGAGTTTCGCATTGTGATAGCTCGACGCCGCCTTGCCCGCGAACAGCTTGACGCGGGGCGTCCAGTCGCGTTCCGGATGGCTGCGGATCTGATCGTACAGCGCAACCGTCTCGATGATGTTGAGCAGCTGGCGCTTATACTCGTGAATGCGCTTGATCTGCACGTCGAACAGCGCGTCGGGATCGATGCGCAGCCCCATGCTGTCCTTGATATGATTTGCCAATGCCACCTTGTTCGAACGCTTGACCGCCCAAAACCGCTCCCTGAAGGCGGAATCGTCGGCAAAAACATCGAGATCGATGAGCTTCTCCGCATCGTCGAGAAAGCCGTCGCCGATCGCGTCGCGGATCAGCGTGGTGAGGCCGGGATTGCACTGCTGGAGCCAGCGGCGCGGCGTGATCCCGTTGGTCTTGTTGTTGATCCGCGTCGGATACAGGCGGTGGAGATCGGCGAAGACCGTCTTCTTCATCAGCTGCGTATGCAGCGCTGCGACGCCGTTGACGCTGTGCGATCCGGCAAAGGCGAGATTGGCCATCCGCACGCGCCGTTCGCCACCCTCGTCGATCAGGCTGATCGCGGCGATCGCGCGGTCGTCGATGCCGTCCACGCCGCGTGCCTCGCGCAGCAGCCTTGCGTTGATCGCGTAGACGATCTGCATGTGGCGCGGCAGCAGTCGCTCGAACAGCGGCAGCGGCCAGCTCTCCAGCGCCTCGGGCAGCAAGGTGTGGTTCGTGTAGCCGAACGTCGCGCGCGTGATCTTCCACGCCTCGTCGAACGCGAATTCGTGATGATCGATCAGCAACCGCATCAGCTCGGCGACCGACACCGCAGGGTGCGTGTCGTTCAGCTGGATCGCGGCCTTGTCGGGCAGCGTGCGGATATCGCCGAAATACTGGATGTGGCGGCGGACGATGTCCTGGATCGACGCGGACGAGAAGAAATATTCCTGCCGCAGCCGCAATTCCTGCCCCGCCGCGGTCGAATCATTGGGATAGAGAACGCGCGTGAGCGTTTCGGCGCGGAGCTGATCGGCGAGCGCACCGGTGAAGTCGCCCGCGTTGAACCGGTCGAGCTTGATCGGATCGAACGCGCGGGCGGTCCACAAGCGCAACGTGTTGACGTGTTTGCCGCGCCAGCCGACGACGGGGGTATCGACCGCCATCGCCTCGACCGCTTCGGCCGGGCTCCAGTGGATCTGGCCGCTGTCGGTCGCGGTCACCTCGCCGCCGAAGCCAACGAAATAGGCGCTCTCGCGGCGTTCGAATTCCCACGGATTGCCGTGCGCGAGCCAGCTCTCGGGCATCTCGACCTGCCAGCCGTCGTCGATCCGCTGGCGGAACATGCCGTTCACGTAGCGGATGCCATAGCCGTAAGCCGGAAGCGCGAGGCTCGCCATGCTCTCCATGAAGCACGCCGCCAGCCGCCCAAGCCCGCCATTGCCGAGCGCCGCATCGGGCTCGATCTCCTCGAGCGCGGCGAGGTCAACGCCGTGCAGCGCGAGCGCACGCGTCACTTCGCGGCTGCGTTGCAGGTTCGTCACCGCGTCGCGCAACAGGCGGCCGATCAGGAATTCGAGGCTGAGATAATAGACGCGCTTGGCGCCGGCCGCATGCGCCGCCTTGGTCGACGCCATCCAGCGTTCGACGATGTCGTTGCGCACCGTCAGGATCGTCGCCGCAAGCCAGTCGTGCGGGAGCGCCGCCTGCGCATCCTTGCCGATCCGATGGACGAGCGTGTCGAGGATCGAATCGGCAAGATCCTGGGCGGTTGCCGTATTCTGGGTGGGCTGCTGTACGGCGATATCTGAGGTCACGCGGCTTCCGGCTTGGTTACGGTCGCCACAATCCTAGCCGTCCATGCGCGGTTGTCACGCG
The DNA here is from genome assembly GCF_003050705.1 of Sphingomonas aurantiaca. Lineage (GTDB taxonomy): Bacteria > Pseudomonadota > Alphaproteobacteria > Sphingomonadales > Sphingomonadaceae > Sphingomonas > Sphingomonas aurantiaca. The sequence goes on from NZ_QAOG01000001.1 coordinate 709,541, forward strand.
CGCTTCGGCTCGCCTGCAAGATAATCGGTATCTGGGGGGAGAGACGTCGACCGCGTGCAAGGCCGGTCGACATGGTCTGGGTAGACACTACCCGAGGGTAGTGGTGGACAGGGCTGGATTCGAACCAGCGTACGCTTGCACGGGCAGATTTACAGTCTGCTGCCTTTAACCACTCGGCCACCTGTCCAGATGAGCCGCTTATCAAAGCGAGGCGGCTCAATGGCGAAGCGAGCCCGGTGTGTCAACGCAGGTTTTGAGAAGTTTCGCGCTTCGCTGTTGCCGCGGGGGGAGAATGCCGACAAGGACGCCGCATACACAGACACGATCGAGAGCGAATATGGCACGCAAGGGACACAGGCCGAGCAAGGCGCCGGCAGGCCGCCCCCGCTTCTGGGGCAAGCACGCGGTTGGCGCCGCGCTGAACAATCCGGAGCGCACGGTGCGCAAGATCCTCGGCACGCGCGAGGCGCTGGCCGGGTTCGATCTGCCCGCCGACGTCCCCGTGACCTATGCCGAGGCAGCCGATCTGGCGCGGCTGGTGCCCGGCGATGCGCCGCACCAGGGCGTGGTGATCGAGGTCGAGCCGCTCGAGGACATGTGGCTCGCCGACCTGCTCGAGCATGGCAAGGACGATAATCGCCCGCTCGTGATCCTCGACGGCGTGACCGATCCACACAATGTCGGCGCGATCCTGCGCTCGGCGGCGGCGTTCGATGCGCTCGGCATCGTGACCCCCGATCGCAACGCACCACCCGAATCGGGGACGATCGCGCGCGCGGCATCGGGCGCGCTTGAGTCGGTGCCGTGGATTCGCGTCGTCAATCTGGCGCGTGCTCTCGAGGAGATCGCGGCGGCCGGCTTCTGGCGGATCGGGCTGACCGGCCACGCGACGCAGACGCTGGGCGAGGCGATGGGCACGCAGCGCATCGCGATCGTGCTCGGCGCCGAGGGCGAGGGCATGCGGCAGAATACCGAGCAGCATTGCGACGAGCTCGCCAAGTTGCCGATCTCGGAGAAGGTGGAGAGCCTCAACGTCTCGAACGCCGCAGCGATCGCGCTCTACGCGGTCACGACGCGGTGACCTGAGCTCCCTCTCCCCCTCGGGGAGAGGGAAGGGGCCCGCCGCGCTTGCGGTGGGAAGGGTGAGGGGTTTGAGGCTCGGGACACTCGTCCCAACGCCCCTCTCCCTTCCGTCGCCTACGGCTCCTCCCTCCCTCTCCCCGGAGGGGCGAGGGACTTGGGTCAGTCCTCTGCGGCGATGCGGACCTTTAGCCCGTCCAGCGCATCGGTCAGCTCGATCTGGCACGACAGTCGCGATCCCGCATCGCGGTCGCTGGTCGAATCGAGCAGGTCGTCCTCGTCCGGCCCCATGGGCTTCAGTTTGGCCGCAAAGTCCGGGTCGACATGGACGTGGCAGGTGGCGCACGAGCAGCAGCCGCCGCAAAGCGCCAGGATCTCGTCGATGCCGGCGTCGCGGATGACTTCCATCACCGAAAGCCCCGCTTCGCCCATGATCTCGCGTTCTTCCCCTTCGCGCGTCACGACGATAAGCTTGGGCATGTCATTCTCCGAAAAATCTTCCTCCGTTCATGCCGTTGCGCGGCGCCGGGATCAAGCATCATGGGCCTGAACGCCGACCAACTCAAAACCGCGATGGCGGCCCTGTGCGCGATCGAGCCCGCCTTTGCGGTGGCGGTCGGCAATGCCGGGCACCCCGCGCCGCGGATCAGCGAGCGCGGCTTTGCGACGTTGCTGCGCACCATCGTCGGCCAGCAGGTGAGCGTCGCCTCGGCGCAGGCGGTATGGACCAAGCTCGACACCGTGGTCGGCGGCGCGGGCGACCCCGCAAAGATCGCCGCCGCCAGCGACGAGACGCTACGCAGCGCCGGGCTGTCGCGGCAGAAGCTCGGCTATGCGCGCAGTCTTGCCGACGAGGTGACGAGCGGCCGGCTCGATCTGACCAACCTGCCCGAGGACGACGAGGAGGCGATCGCCGCGCTGGTCCGCGTCAAGGGGATCGGCCGCTGGTCGGCGGAGATATATCTGCTGTTCGCCGAAGGGCGGACCGACATCTGGCCCGCGGGCGACCTGGCGATCCAGATCGAGGTCGGTCGGATCCTCGGTCACGAGACCCGCCCGAGCGAGAAGCTGACGCGCGAGGTGGCGGAGGCGTGGCGCCCGCACCGCGGCGCGGCGGCGATCTTCGCCTGGCATCATTACCAGGCGGACATGAAGGTAATCTGAGGGGAGGTTTCCCCCCACTCCACGTCATCGCAGCGAAAGCTGGGATCTCCCCGTTCGAGCCGCGACGCCCGCCAATCGGGATACCCCAGCTTTCGCTGGGGTGACGGACGGGGAGCGGGCGACTTTGACGGTCCGCCTGGACGCAAGCGCTTGTTCCCGCTCGCCCCGTCCGGCAAAGCAGCCCCCGATGTCAGCGCCCAACCTGCCCGCCTCGGACTTCGCCAACTCGCTCGCCGAGAGTCATCGGACCATCGTCATTCCCGAGGGCGCGTCGTTCTGGCGGCGGCTGTTCGCCTTTGTCGGGCCGGGCTACATGGTCGCGGTCGGCTATATGGACCCCGGCAACTGGGCGACCGACATCGCCGGCGGGTCCGCGTTCGGCTATACCCTGCTGTCGGTGGTGCTGCTGTCGAACCTGATGGCGATGGTGCTGCAAGCGCTGTCCGCGCGGCTCGGGATCGTTGCCGGGCTCGATCTCGCCCAGGCCTGCCGCGCGCACTATTCGAAGCCGGTTTCGGTCGCGCTCTGGTTCTTCTGCGAAATCGCGATCATCGCCTGCGATCTCGCCGAAGTGCTCGGTACCGCGATCGCGCTGAAGCTGCTGTTCGGGTTCCCGCTGATCTACGGCGTCGCGATCACCGTGCTCGACGTGTTCCTGATCCTCGCGCTGCAACGCTTCGGGTTCCGCAAGCTCGAGGCGTTCGTCGTCGCGTTGCTGGTCATCATCGCCGGCTGCTTCGTGTTCGAACTGTTCCTCGCGCGCCCCGACATGGCGGGCGTGCTGAGCGGGCTGGTGCCGACGACGCAGATCGTCACCAACCCGGCGATGCTCTACATCGCGATCGGCATCCTCGGTGCGACCGTGATGCCGCACAATCTCTACCTCCACTCGTCGATCGTCCAGACGCGCGCGTTTGCGCGGGACGAGGCGGGCAAGCGCGACGCGATCACGATGGCGACGATCGACGGCACCGTCGCGCTGGGCCTCGCCTTCTTCATCAACGCCGCGATCCTGATCCTCGCGGCGGCGACCTTCCATGTCGCGGGGCGCACCGACGTCGCGGAGATCGATCAGGCGTATGAACTGCTCGCGCCGATGCTCGGCATGGGGGCGGCGAGCGTCCTGTTCGCAGTCGCGCTGCTGGCGTCGGGGCAGAACTCGACGGTGACGGGCACGCTCGCGGGGCAGATCGTGATGGAGGGCTTCCTCAACCTGCGCATGCCCGTCTGGGCGCGGCGACTGGTGACCCGGCTTCTCGCTATCGTTCCCGCGGTGTTCGTGATTGGTGCGACGGGCGATTCGGGCGCGACGAAATTGCTGGTGCTGAGTCAGGTCGTGCTCAGCCTCCAGCTGCCGTTCGCGGTCGTGCCGCTCGTCAAGTTCACCGGCGACCGCACGATCATGGGTGATCTGGTAAGCCCGGCCTGGCTGAAGATCCTCGCCTGGGGAATCGCCGCGGTGATCATCGGGCTGAATGCGACGCTGTTGGTCGGAATGCTCTAGGCGACCGGCGCACCGGCGTTGGGGAGGCTGGCGTCCTTGGCGGGCTTCTTAGCGAACAGCGCGCGATCTGCCGGCCCGAACGCGTATTTCCACAGGATGTAGAGATAGGTCGCAGCGATGGCAGGCTCGCCGACGGCCAGTTCGACCCATTCGTAGCGCTTGGGAAGCGCGGTGAACCCCGCCCCAACGACGATCGCCGCGAGCGCGGCCCAGACCAGCGGCCAGCGCCACGGCGACACGTTCGCGCCCAGCAGGTGACCGAGCAGCTTGGACTTGATGATCGACGTCAGCGCCACCGACAGCATCAGCGCGATCGCCGGCCCCGCTGCCTGGTAGTTGACCGGATAGCCCAAGCGACGGATCGCGAAGATCAGCGCAAAGCTCAGGGCGATCTGGAAGGCGAGCATCGCCGCCGAGATCATCAGGTTGCGGTGGCGCGCGATGTAGACGAGCGCCGATTCGCAGACCGCACCGGTCGAGGCAAGGAATTCGGCCGTCAGCAGGAACGCGAGCGCGGCGGTGCCCGCGACGAACTGCGGGCCAACCACGCCCATTACCGCCTCGCCGGGGATCGAGCCCATCAGCGCAAGACCGCCTTGCGCGGCCATGATCCAGAACGCGACCTGGCGGACCTGATTGGCGATCGCGGCGCGGTCGTTGATCGCGAGGCTGTGCGTGATGACGGGGCCGAGGATCGGATCGAAGCTGGTCTTCAGCTTCTGCGGCAGGGATGCGACCTGCTGCGCCATGTAGTAGATGCCGACGACCTTCGGCTCGAACATCACGCCGAGGATGAAGCGGTCGACGTTGCGGCTGCCCCATTCGAGGATGTCGGCACCGGCAAGCGGCACGTTGGCGCGCGCGAGCGCGTAGAGCGGGCGCAGATGCGGCGACCAGCCGCGCGGCACGCCGTAGCTGCGCAGGAACGGCACGAGGCTCGCGATCAGCGCCGCGGTCATCGACGCGACATAGCTGAGCACGAGCCCGTCGCGGATCGTGAAGTAGGAGAAGGCCCAGGCGGCGATCGAGATCGTCCATGGCTCGACCACCGCGCGCGCGGTCACCGCTGCCTTGACGTTGAGGCGATAGGCGAGGGCTGCAAGGCTGACGTCGGACCAGGCGATCGCGACGATGATCAGCGGCAGGAACCGGTCCAGCCCGGTGATCGCGCTGTTCGGGTACATGATCTGCGGGAAGGTGCAGAGGACGGCGCTGGCGATGAGCGAGGCGACGAAGGCGACCGCCATCGCATCCCACACGACGTTGGCGTGCGGGCGATCCGCGCTGCTGAGCGCCTGTGCGAGCCCGCGCTTGAGGCCAAGCGTCGCCAGCAACGCGGCGAGTTCGACCACCACGACCGCGATCGCGAACCGGCCGACCAGGTCGGGCCCGTAGATGCGACCGGCGATGAACAGGAACGGGATGCGCGCGGCGAGGCGGAGGACGAAGCCCGCGATGTTGGTGCGACCGCCCTTGGCGAGCGTGTCGATATCCTGCGTGGATTCGGTCACGGGCGGGCGCCGTTGGTGCGGCGCGCGGCGGCAAAGCCGCGTCGTCGGTCGGAGCAAGCGCTCCGCCGGCCGCGCTTGTGCGAGTCAGCCGGGCGCGGCCGGCTGCCGCCCTGCGCGATCAATGTGCCGCGCCCCAGCTCAGGCCGGTGCCGATTTCGATGCCGAGCGGCACGTCGAGCGTGACCGCCGGCGTCGCGGCGTTGGCCATCACGCGTTCGATCACGGGCTTGGCCGCCTCGACATCGCCCTCGGGCAGTTCGAACACGAGTTCGTCGTGGACCTGGAGCAGCATGCGCACGTTGGGCAGCCCGGCTTCGAGCAGTGCAGGGCCCATGCGGACCATCGCGCGCTTGATGATGTCCGCGCTCGTCCCCTGGATCGGGGCGTTGATCGCGGCGCGCTCGGCGCCCTGGCGTTCGTGCTGGATCTTCGAGCGGATCCGCGGGAAATGCGTTTTCCGCCCGAACAGCGTCGTCGTGAACCCTGTAGCGCGGACGCTTTCGGTGGTGTCGACGATGTAGCTGGAGATGCCGGGGAAGCGATCGAAATAGCGGTCGATCATCGCCTGCGCCTCGTCCGCGCTCACGTCGAGCCGACCGGCGAGCCCCCAGCGCGAGATGCCGTAGAGGATCGCGAAGTTGATCGTCTTGGCGCGGCCGCGCGTGTCGCGGTTGACCTCGCCGAACAGCTCCTGCGCGGTGAGGCTGTGGATGTCGTCGCCGTTCGCGAACGCCTGCTTCAGCGCAGGCACGTTGGCCATGTGCGCGGCCAGCCGCAGCTCGATCTGCGAGTAATCGGCGGCGAGGATGACGTTGCCGGGCTCGGCGACGAACGCGTCGCGGATCTGGCGGCCGATCTCGGTGCGGATCGGGATGTTCTGGAGATTGGGATCGGTCGACGACAGCCGCCCTGTCTGCGCGCCGGTCAGCGAGTAGGAGGTGTGGACGCGGCCTGTCGCCGGGTTGATCTGCGCCTGCAACGCATCGGTATAGGTCGATTTCAGCTTCGACAGCTGGCGCCAGTCGAGCACCTTGCGCGCGATTACCGCGCCGGGCGAATCCTTGTCCGCAGCGATCCGTTCGAGTTCGGTGACGTCGGTCGAATAGACCCCGGACTTGCCCTTGCGGCCGCCCTTGATCCCCATCTTCTCGAACAGCACGTCGCCAAGCTGCTTCGGGCTGCCGATCGTGAACGGCGCGCCAGCGAGCGCGTGGATCTCGGTTTCGAGGCTCGCCATCTGGCCGGCGAACTCGGTCGAGAGCCGCGACAGCTTCGCGGCGTCGACCTTGATCCCGTGCATCTCCATCTGCGCGATGACGGGGACGAGTGGGCGGTCGACCATCTCGTAGACGCGGGTCGAGCCCTCGGCGGGCAGGCGGCGCTTGAACCGGCGCCAGAGGCGGAGCGTCACGTCCGCGTCCTCGGCGGCATAGTGGGTCGCGGCCTTGAGGTCGATTTCGTTGAAGGTCCGCTGCGACTTGCCGGTGCCGACCACGTCCTTGAACGCGATGCAAGTGTGAGAGAGGTGCGTGGCGGCGAGTTCGTCCATGCCGTGGCCGTGCAGCCCTGCGTCGAGATCGAAGCTCATCAGGATCGTGTCGTCGAACGGCGCGATCGTCACGCCGCCGGTGGCCGCATAGGCGCGGGCGAGGACGATCATGTCGTATTTGAGATTGTGGCCGATCTTCAGGATGCTCGGATCCTCCAGCAACGGCTTCATCTTCGCGAGCACGATCGCGCGGTCTATCTGGACCGGGTTTTCCGCGAGCAGATCGGTGCCGCCATGCGCGATAGGAACGTAGCAGGCGAGGTTCGGATGCAGCGCCAGGCTGATTCCGACGAGATCCGCGCGCGTCGCGTCGATCCCGGTCGTCTCGGTGTCGATCGCGATCCAGCCCTGGTGCCGCGCGATCGTGATCCAGCGATCGAGCGCGGCTTCGTCGACCACCGTTTCATAGTCGTCGTGCTTGCAGGGCTCGTCTGCGTCCATGTCCGCCACGACGGGCGACTCGGCGACCGGCGCCTCGGCCACTGCCGACAATTTGGCGATCAGCGACTTGAAGCCGTGATGCTCGAGGAACGCGCGCAAGGGTGCGTCGGGGATGCCCTTGAGCTCGAGATCCTCGAGCGGCTCGGGCAGCGCGACGTCGCATTTGAGCGAGACGAGCACCTTCGACAGCCGGGCCATCTCGGCATGCTCGATCAGATTGTCGCGCAGCTTGCTCTTCTTCATGCCGTCGGCGGCGGCGAGCACCGATTCGAGATCGCCATGCTCGAGGATCAGCTTGGCGGCGGTCTTGGGGCCGACGCCGGGGACGCCGGGCACGTTGTCGACGCTGTCGCCCATCAGCGCGAGCACGTCGCCGAGCTGCGCGGGCGTAATGCCGAAGAACTTCTCCGCGACATGCTCGGGGCCGAGCCGGCGGTTGTTCATCGTGTCGTACATGTCGAGCCCGGGCTCGATCAGCTGCATCAGGTCCTTGTCCGACGAGACGATCGTGACCGACCAGCCCTGCGCCAGCGCCGCCTTCGAGTAACAGGCGATGATGTCGTCGGCCTCGAGCCCCTCGGTCTCGATGCACGGCAGCGAGAAGGCGCGCGTGGCGTCGCGGATCATCGGGAATTGCGGGATCAGATCGGCGGGGGCGGGGGGCCGCTGCGCCTTGTACTTGTCGTAGAGATCGTTGCGGAAGGTCTTCGACGACTTGTCGAGGATGACCGCCATGTGCGTGGGGCCGTCGGCGGCGTGGACCTCGTCCGCGAGCTTCCACAGCATGGTGGTATAGCCATAGACCGCGCCGACCGGCTCGCCATGCTTGTTGGTGAGCGGCGGCAGCCGGTGATAGGCGCGGAAGATATAGCCGGAGCCGTCGACGAGATAGAGATGGGGCATCGCGCGCGGTCTAGCGGATGCGGGGGCGCGGACCAATGGGCGAAGCGTGGTTGTTGGGTATCAGGTGGGGAGAAAAGCGATGGGGTGTTGGGGGGGGCTACTCGTTCCGAACCGAGTACTGCCGCTAGCCAAGCACCACCCCGGCGAAGGCCGGGGCCCAATCGGGGGACGGTGATGACGGAGCGGTGCGCGTCGTCACGACAACCTTTCCATTTGGACCCCGGCCTTCGCCGGGGTGGAGGCATAGGCTTGGAGAATGCTGCGTCGCTTTCCCGCTACGTTCTACCAACCTGTTCTCCCGCGAAGGCGGGAGTCCAGGGGTCGCAGGCGGTATCGTATGTGGCTCCTGGGCCCCCGCGGTCGCGGGGGAACAAGTGTTACTTCTTGATTAGGCCGATCTCGACCAGTCTTTCGTACAGGTAGTCGTGTGCGGTGATCGGCGTCGGGTAGCGGTTCGCATTGTCCGGCGTGATCGTGCCCGGCAGCGTCTCGATCAGGAAATCGGGGGCGGGATGCAGGAAGAACGGCATCGAATAGCGCGAATGGCCGCGGCGTTCGGGCGGCGGGTTGACGACGCGGTGCGTGGTCGACGGCAGCACGTTGTTGGTCAGCCGCTGGAGCATGTCGCCGACGTTGACGACCATCGCGCCCTCGGGCGGCTTGATCGACAGCCAGCGACCGTTCGCGCGGTCGAGCAGTTCGAGCCCGGCTTCCTCGGCGCCGAGCAGCAGCGTGATGAGGTTGATATCCTCATGCGCGCCGGCGCGGACGCCTTCGGCATCGGCGGGGATCGGCGGGTAGTGGAGCAGGCGCAGGATGCTGTTGCCGTCCTTGACCGCGGGATCGAACCAGTCGGGCTTCAGCTTCAGGTGGCGTGCGATCGCCGACAGCAGCTTGTCGCCCGCGCGGTCGAACGCGGCGAACAGCTCGAGGAACACCGGCTTGAAGCCCTCCGGCCGCGTCGGCCAGACGTTCGGGGCCATCGTGTCCGCATAGCGATGACCCTCGGGCAGCTCGCGACCGACGTGCCAGAACTCCTTGAGGTCGACGACCTTGGCGTCCTTGGCGATCTCGGTCTTGAACGGCGTGTAGCCGCGCGCACCGCCGCCGCCGGCGATGTGATAGCCGCGCTTCTCGTCCTCGGGCAGGTCGAACAGCAGTTTCGTCTCGGCCCAGGCGCGCTCGATCAGGTCGGCGGGGATGCCGTGATCGGCGACGATCGCAAAGCCGAACCGTTCGAACGATTCGCCGAACGCGGCGGCAAAGCCATCGGGGTCGGTGTCCTGCGTGGCGAGGCTGAGCGTCGGGACCTGGGCGGCGGGCGTGTCGAGCATGGGGTGCGTGTCCGGATTGGTGGCCGTCCGATATAGGCGCTCGGGGAAGCCGTGCCAAATGCTAGGGTTAGCGCGAACCGAGATTTCGACCGCCCCCCTGGTTTGAAGGGCAGGGATGTCAGGGCCGCGCTATTTTGCGTCAGCCGCTGATGACGATCGTGCCCGTCGCCTTGTCCGCGCCGTCGGGGGCAAGTTCGAGGCGGAAGGGCTTGTTGTCGTCGGTCGTGCCGATCAGGTTCTGGCCGTCCGCATGGACCTGGTAGCCGACCTTGCCGAGGCGTTGCGCGAACCAGTCGCGGACGATCGCTGGGGTGGCGGGAGCCGCAAACGCGACGCGGAGCCCGCCGGTCTTGTCGTCACCGACGATGTTCAGCGTCTTGATCGACGACCCCGGATACAGCCGCACGCCGTTCAGGTCGAAATCGCCGGCATTGACCTTGATCTTCGGCAGCTTCACCGAGCCCTGGAAGCCGGGGACGTTGATCTTCATCTCGCCCGTCTCGCCGTTGATCGCGCCAAGGACATTGCCGCCATCGGCGTTGATCGACACCGATGCGCCCTCGTTCGACCGGTCGCAGGCGGACAGCGCGAACAGGCCGGCGGTGGCAAGCAGAAGGGGGCGGAACATGGCGGTCTCCCAAGTGTGTTGCGATCGCAATACAGATAGGGCGCACGGCCCGATCCCGCAATCGGGCATGCCCGGCACGGATTGCGCCGGTTGACGGGTTCCGCAAGACAGCCCGAGCGGGTAAGGCGCTGGCATCATGCAGACCCAGGACCCCCAATCCGACGCGCCGGCGATGCGTGGCGCGCCGATCGGCTTCGTCGAGTTCGTCGCGCTCGTCGCGTCGCTGATGTCGCTGACCGCACTCGGAATCGACTCGATGCTGCCGGCGCTCCCGGCGATCGGCGACTCGCTCGGCGTCGCGTCGGAGAACGGCCGACAGTTCGTCGTGACCGCGTTCATCATCGGCTTCGGCGTCGCGCAGCTCGTCCATGGCCCGCTCGCGGACCGGTTCGGGCGGCGGACCGTGCTGCTCTGGTCGCTGGCGCTCTACATCGTCGCGAACGTGGCGTGCGCCACCGCGGGAAGCTTCACGCTGTTGCTGGCGGCACGGGTGTTCGGCGGTGCGGTGATCGCAGCGGCGCGGGTGGCGACGATCGCGCTGGTGCGCGATTGCTATCATGGGCGGGCGATGGCGCGGGTCATGTCGATCGCGTTCATGGTGTTCATGATCGTGCCGATCCTGGCGCCGACGTTCGGCTGGACGGTGCTGCAGTTCGGCGACTGGCGCGCGATCTTCTGGACCGTCGCGGTGCTGACGCTGGGCGTGCTCGTCTGGTTCTATCTCCGCATGCCCGAGACGCTGGCGCCCGAGAACGTCCTGCCGATCACGCCGAGCCGGATCTTCAGCGACTGGCGGCAGACGCTCGGCGACCGCAATTCGCTCGGCTACACGCTCGCCTCGACCGCGCTGATGGGCGCGTTGTACGGCTATCTCAATTCGATCCAGCAGGTCATGGCGGACGTGTTTCACAAGCCCGGCCTGCTCGCGCTGATCTTCGCGACGACGTCGGTGACGATGGCGGCGTGCAACCTGCTCAACTCGCGCATCGTCATGCGGCTGGGGACCCGGCTGATCAGCCATGGCGCGCTGTCGGTGCTGATCCTGGTGTCGCTGGTCCATCTGTTCGCGATCGAGATCGGGTTCGAGACGCTGGTGAGCTTTGCGATCTTCCAGGCGCTGACGCTGGGCTGTTTCGGGCTGGCGACGTCGAACTTTTCGGCGATGGCGATGGAGAATATGGGGCGGATCGCGGGTACCGCATCGAGCGTGCAGGGGTTCCTGAGCGTCACCGTGGGCGCGGTCATCGGCGCGGTGATCGGGCAGGCGTTCGACGGGACCACCGTGCCGCTGGTCGCAGGCTTTCTGATCGCCGGGATCGCCGCGCTGGTCGCCATCCTCGTCACCGAGCGCGGGCGGTTGTTCCGGCCGGCATCCACGGCGCCGACGCGCGCTTGAAGGAACCACCGCGCACGTCCACCGTTCGCATCGGGTAGGCCCGCACCGTGCGGGCGTCCTGGAACGAGGGAGTGTGACCATGGGCGGACATCAGGTGCCGAGTGCCGGATCGGGCGACGACGGCTATGACGAAGAAGGCTATGACGAGAGCCAGCGCGCCGAGATCCTCGAGGCCACGCGCAATGGACCGAGCGACGGCGTCATCCTGACCGACCTCGATCCCGACCTGGGCGAGGACGACACGGACGACGAGTCGATCGACGAGACCGCGATGGACTCCGAAGAGGTCGGCGAGACCGATTCCTCGGTCACGATGGACGAGGACGACATGGACGAGGACGACGTCCAGGACGAACTCGATGACGGCAGCATCGACGAGGACGAGGATCTCAAGGACGCCGACGACGTCGCGCTGAAGCCCTGAACGATCCGCGACGCGCCCGGACTGGGTGCGTCGCTATTCCCCCGCGTTCGCGAGCACAGCGAGGTCGCGGGGATCGAATGTCGCGCCGGTCGCATCGGTAGGCTGCGCGGCAGTCCGGTCCGGCATCGTCTTGGGCTGCGGTTCCGGCGCATCGCCAGCGACGTCGTATGCGGTCCACAGGATCCCCGCGGACCAGAACAACGCCGCCCAACGGCTGCGGAAAAGCCTCGAAAATCCCATTCATGCTGCATTGCACACGGGATCTCACCGGCGTGTGAAGCGACAGCGTTAACGGCGGCGCAGGCTGATTTTTGCCACTTTTCCGCTGTCTTTCGACCCGGTTCCGGGTGCCGCCGCCATAGTTCGTTCATCAAAGCGACAGGAACCGTTGCTGTAACGCAACACTCGGGAAGAGTTCCCCGATTGTGACGTTTTTTGTGCAACCTTGTGCCCGCCGGCCTGTTTCGACTTGCCTGGACCAACCGGCGCACCGTGCAGTCGGGGATCCACGCAACACTCGAGATAAGGTCACACGCATGCGTAAGCTTTCCCTGGCAATCGCCCTCGCCGCCGCAACGGTCGCAGTCCCCGCCTTCGCGCAGGACATGTCGGCACCGGCCCCCACCGACAACAGCGCGCAGCCCGGCGAAGCAGCAGCGCCCGACGGCTCGAAGGCTTTCGGCATCGAGCCGTATTTCGGCGTGATGGGCGGCTGGGAGCAGTTCGACAACGAGCGTGGCCATGGCATCCCGCAGGCGCTGAACGCTGACAACTCGCTCCGTCGCGGCTACAAGCCCTCGGGCTCGCTGGTCCAGGGCGTGCTCGGCGTGAACGTGCCGCTCGGCCCGGTCTTCGTCGGCGCAGAAGGCAACGTGATCAAGGGTATCGATGGCAACATCGATTGGGAATATGGCGCAGCAGGCCGTTTCGGTTTCCGCGCTGGCGACAGCGGCCTGTTCTACGGCAAGGTCGGCTACCAGTGGGTCAACTTCGACCACTTCTCGGCACGTTCGACCAACGGTGGCAACACCGGTCGTGACTACAGCGCGATCACCTACGGCATCGGCGCAGAAGTCGGTCCGCAGAGCATTGGCCTGAAGGGCATCACCGGCAACGCAGGCTTCCGCATCCGCGCCGAGGTCAACACCTTCGGCGACGCGCAGAGCTTCCGTCCGATGCTCGGCATCATCACGCACTTCTAAGCCCTTGCCTCGCAAGAGGGAATTGCTTGACGCGTGACAGGGGCGGGGAGTGGCTAGGGCCATTCCCCGCCCTTCGTGCGTCTGGCGTCCACGGTGTCGCGAGCGAGTGAAGTAGAGGAAGTAGAGACGCTGGCACGACGTTCGTCGGAGCATGTGCGTGGCGCCGGTCCGGACCGGATGTGCGCTGGTTGTGCCGTGTCGTGCCATGCGTCGACCTAAGCATGGCGACCTCGTGTAGGACACCGAAATCCCGGGCATTTCGGGGCAGTGCACGGCTTGGCGCGGACCATTCAGCCCGCCGATGCGGTCGGCGCGATGTTCACGATGCGTTCGCCTCATTTCTGACTCCGCCTGGCGCAAGTCGAACGGTCGGACAGGTGACATACGCGCGCGCGCGCGTACGCGCGGGGGACGATGGAGTATGTCTTTGATTTCATGCGGTTGCTGAGCGGCGATCGCGCGGGCGCCACGCGTCGCGGCGGGTCGGGCCGCACGGCCGCGCCCGGTGTCCTGCTACAGCTCCGCCTAGTGTTCTACGGCGTGCTGATCGGTCTGATGATGCCCGTCATCCGCCAGATCGACTGGTCGGCGCTGGTGCCGCCGGGGCTGAAGATCGAATGGCCGACCGGATTCGGGATCGCCTGGCCTGCCGGGCACCTGCGCGTCCCCGGCGGCTGGAGCAAGGCGGCGGACGCGGCTGCGGCGGGGGCTAAGGCGGACGCGTCGTCGGCCGCTGCTGCCGCTGCCGGGGCTGCCACCACCGCTACGGGCGCGCTCGCCACCGCGGCGGGCGTCGCGAGCGCGGCGTCGACCGCGGCCGCGCTCGCCTCGGCGCTGTCGGGCAGCAAGCCCGTATCGACGCGCTTTACGATCTGCGGCCATGCCAAGCGGATCGACTGCATGGTCGACGGCGACACATTCTGGATGGCAGGCACCAAGATCCGCATCGCCGACATCGACACGCCGGAGACGCACCCGCCGCGCTGCGCGCGCGAAGCGCGGCTCGGGCAGGCTGCGACGGTGAAGATGCAGGCGCTGCTCAATGCCGGCCCGTTCACGCTGGTCCCGATCAAGCGCGACGTCGACCGCTACGGCCGCAAGCTCCGCCTCGTCGAGCGCGATGGCAAGTCGCTGGGTGCGGAACTGGTCCGCCACGGCCTCGCGCGGCAGTATGGCGGGGGGAAGCGCTCGCCCTGGTGTGGGTGGGCGTGAGGTCGCTTTTCGGGCGACGGGTTTTGGCGTAACGTCGCAACGATGACGCGCGAGAAGGCCCTGTTCGAGACCAGCGATTCTGCGTTGGAAGCGGAAGCCGACGCGCGTGCCGATGCCGATGTGCGGAATGGTCGACTGATCAGCCACGACGCGGTCAAGCGCTGGCTGTCGTCCTGGGGATCGGCCAAGCCGCTGCCTCGGCCGCGGGTCGGCGATTAGTTTTCGGATCGTCTGGACGGACGACGCGGTTGCCAATCTGGAGGCGATCGTAACCTATATCTCGGCCTTCAACCCAGCTGCTGCCGGTGCGCTGGCCGATCGGTTTATCGAGGTTGCAGATAGTTTAGGGGTGTTTCCCTATCGCGGTCGCGACGTCGGCGGCGGGCGGCGGGAGACGACGACGGTCTGGCCGTACGTCCTGCGTTACCGCGTTGTGGAAAACGCGGTCATCATCTTGCGCGTACGCCACGGGGCTAGAGACGATGAGGCAGGATGAGCGACCGGGACAAGGTTCGGCTGGTCGAGCGTGGCTATGATGCGTGGAAGCGCGCGAAGATCGAGCGCGGGTTGGCGCAGGCACAGGACCGATCCGCGATGATCCCGGTCGAACAGGTGTTGCGCGATCTCTCTTGAAATCCGAGCAACGCGCGGGCGCGGCGGTGTCGCGAAATCGAGGGCGGTGGGTTTGTGGACAGGCGGACCCCGCAACAGATACCCCGGTCTAACCCACTCGACCCTGTACCCATCGTCATCCCCGCGCAGGCGGGGAACCATATCCTCAACGGGTCGCGATTCCGCCGTGAAGCCAGCGAGTATGGGTTCCCGCCTTCGCGGGAATGACGATGTATGGGCGGACGATATAAGGGCCGAAGAGGTTCGTAGTGACGGAGTATGGGCGCGCGGCTGCGGTCAGCCCCTCAGGCGGCATCGCAAGTGAGCGCGCCGTTGGCCGCCAAGCGCTGGTGCAGCGCGTCTGCGGACAGTTCGAACCCGTTGGGCCAAGCCAGAGCGCCGTCTTCGATGAAGGCGCGGGCGAAATAGGCTGGGTCGCCTAAGGGGCGCGTCATCACGGTATCACGCGCGATGAGAGCGGCGGCCGACCAACGTGCCGCCGATCCGTCCGTGAACGTCAGTTCGAGCGTGTCGGTACCTGTGACGGTCAGTCTGGCGAGTTTAATCATCGAGGTCAGCACTGGCGATCATCTCCAGCGGAAGCAGGTGCACGCCGCGCTGCCAGTTTGGTATGAGTTCGGCCCAATGGTCGAGAGCCCACTGGCAGGGCGCAGCCTTACTTCTACCTTGAAAGCAGTTAGCTTTTCATCGGCGGCTTCCCTGCTGCTACTAATTTTGCTGCCAGATTCGCGCGCTGTTTGGCTGCCTTGGCCGGTGCAACGTAATAATGGTCAAATAGATCTAATAGTAATTGTAGGCACCACTCCGCTTCGCCCTCTTCAACTTCCACAACTTGGAGCGTTGTTTGATCTGTAATAGGGTGCGCTGAAAAATTGCCAAAATTGCGAATTGCATCAATATTTTCGCGTAAAGACGACGGAAGGGCCTTAGCTGCATCGGCTTCGGATAGGGCCGACTCGATCTGCTTCATAAGATCGCGGCCCGTATAGCTGTGCGACGAAAGTATTCCCTGGAGGCAGCGGCGAGCTAAGGCTGCCGAAGCTTTTGGGCTTATGGGTAAAACCTCATTGGCTTCTGAGTAGTCCAAAGAAATTGATTTCGGTACATCTGGCGGAGGTGGCGGAAACGGCCCTGTTCGCGGGTAAGACCTTAGTACGGAGTAAACAGTAGGTCCGTTGTAAAATGTCAGCTCGACTGTCGCGCCCTTGCAGTTAGGGCAAGTATGAACTGTCCCGTTAATGCCTAAAGGGTTGCCCGCATTGTCGCCTCCAACCATAACTGGCGAATTGTATGTGGTCAGATTGGTTGAAGCGCTGCTTGGATAAATATCGTGCAGGCAATGCGGGCATTTCATAATCGTTTACTCCGCAGCAACTGAATCTGAAAACATGTCCCGAACCTCACTCAGGTCCACGTTCGCCGCAGGCCCCTTCTTCGCGGTCTGGCGCTTGTCGAACGAGTCCCAGACGTCGTTCCACTGGCCCTTGGTCGCGGCCTTCGAATATTCGGTGGCGCGCTGTTCGAAGAAGTTCGCGTGCTCGACGCCGTTGAGCATCGGGGCGAGCCAGGGCAGCGGGTGCTCGTCGATCATGTAGATCGGCTTGAGACCGAGCTGGGTCATGCGCCAGTCGGCGATGAAGCGGATATACTTCTTGATCTCCTTGGGGGTCATGCCGTTGACCGGGCCCATTTCGAAGGCGAGATCGATGAAATTGTCCTCGAGGCGGATCGTCGTCTGGCAGACGTCGGCGATGTCGTCCTTGACCGCCTTGGTCAGGCACTGGCGCTCCTGACAGAAGGTGTGGAACATCTTGATGATGCCCTCGCAGTGCAGGGACTCGTCGCGGATCGACCAGGTGACGATCTGGCCCATGCCCTTCATCTTGTTGAAGCGCGGGA
The DNA here is from genome assembly GCF_003050705.1 of Sphingomonas aurantiaca. GTDB lineage: Bacteria > Pseudomonadota > Alphaproteobacteria > Sphingomonadales > Sphingomonadaceae > Sphingomonas > Sphingomonas aurantiaca. Next base: position 726,421 of record NZ_QAOG01000001.1, read on the forward strand.
AGTTCATCAGCATCGCAAACGACGCGAACAGCTGGACGCCCTCGGTGAAACCACCGAACATCGCGAGCGTACGCGCGATGTCCTGGTCGTTCTCGACGCCGAAATTCTGCATGTAATCATGCTTTTCCTTCATCTCGGCATATTCGAGGAAGGCGCCATACTCGCTCTCAGGCATGCCGATCGTGTCGAGCAGATGGCTGTAGGCGGCGATGTGGACCGTCTCCATGTTGCTGAACGAGGTCAGCATCATCTTGATCTCGGTCGGCTTGAACACGCGGCCGTACTTCTCGTGGTAGCAATCCTGCACCTCGACATCGGCCTGCGTGAAGAAGCGGAAGATCTGCGTGAGCAGGTTGCGCTCGTGGTCGCTGAGCTTCTGCGCCCAGTCGCGGCAATCCTCGCCCAAGGGCACTTCCTCGGGGAGCCAGTGGAGCTGCTGCTGGCGCTTCCAGAATTCGAACGCCCAGGGGTATTCGAACGGCTTGTACTGCTTGGAGGCGTGAAGGAGGGACATGGGGTAAGCCTTTCGGGAAATCTGTCGTAAACTGGGGAAACTGGTGGGTTAGCGGTGCGTCATATCTGCGTGCTCCATCGCCACATCGCGGCGGCGGACATGGCGAGGACGATCGCGCCCGAGGTGAGCATGATGCCGATCATCCTGAACGCATAAGTCTGCGGTTCGGTGATCGTCGGCGAGCGCAGCCGCAAAAGAAGCACGGAGCCGACGATTCCGAGCACGGCCGCGACCGCGAACATGATAGCTGAACCATACGTCATGCGACCAACTCGCGCGGCGCGCGTTCAGCACCCGTATTCAACACAGGAGAACGACCATGGTCGATGCAACCCAGATTCAGGAACATGCCGAAGTCATCGGTGCGGACGGCGTCCATGTCGGCACCGTCGACAAGGTCGAAGGCAACCGCATCAAGCTGACCAAGAAGGACTCGGGCGCGCAGGTCAACGAGGGCACCGGCAGCCATGAAGGGCATCATCACTTCATCTCGCTCGGGCTGGTTGCGGATATCGAGGACGGCAAGGTCCGCCTTTCGGCCAACGCCGACGTGGCGGTGACGTTCGAAGAAGAGGCCTGACACGCTGGCGGTACGCGTAACGCGTGCCGCCGAGCCTGCTTGAACCCCGGTCCGCGTCGTGCGGGCCGGGGTTTTTTGCGTCAGGCCGCAGCGAAGGGCCTTACTGACAGGCAAGGCACTCATCGTAATCCTTCGATTCCACGTCGATCTGACGCAGGTCGATGGTGTTGTCCGCCTCGACCCCGCCTGCGAACCCGGCGCGCTGCACCGACTTCGAGCGCAGATAATAGAGCGACTTGATGCCGAGCTCCCACGCGCGGAAGTGGAGCATCAGCAGGTCCCACTTTTCCACGTCGGCCGGGATGAACAGGTTCAGCGACTGCGCCTGGTCGATATAGGGCGTGCGATCGGCGGCGAGCTCGAGCAGCCAGCGCTGGTCGATCTCGAACGAGGTCTTGTAGCAGTCCTTTTCCTCGACCGAGAGGAAGTCGAGATGCTGGACCGACCCGCCCTGTTCGAGGATCGAGTTCCACACCGCATCCGAGTTCTTCGACTTCTCGGCGAGCATCTTCTCGAGATACGGGTTCTTGATCGAGAAGCTGCCCGAGAGCGTCTTGTGCGTGTAGATGTTCGCGGGGATCGGCTCGATGCATGCCGACGTGCCGCCGCAGATGATGCTGATCGATGCGGTCGGGGCGATCGCCATCTTGCAGCTGAACCGCTCCATCGCGCCGACATCGGCGGCATCGGGGCAGGGCCCGCGCTCGATCGCGAGCTGCATCGAGGCTTCGTTCGCCTGGCTGCTGATGTGCTTGAACATCCGCAGGTTCCACGACTTCGCCATCGCGCCCTCGAACGGGATGCCGCGTGCCTGGAGGAAGCTGTGGAAGCCCATGACGCCGAGGCCGACCGAGCGCTCGCGGCCCGCCGAATAGGCGGCACGTTCCATGCCGGGCTCGTGGCGGTCGATATAATCCTGGAGCACGTTGTCGAGGAAGCGCATGACGTCCTCGATCAGGCCCTTCTCGTCCTTCCACTGATCCCAGGTTTCGAGGTTCAGCGACGACAGGCAGCACACCGCGGTCCGCTCGTTGCCGAGGTGATCCTTGCCGGTCGGCAGCGTGATCTCCGAGCACAGGTTCGAGGTCGAGACCTTGAGGCCGAGCTCGCGGTGATGCTTCGGCATCGCCTTGTTCACGTGATCGGCGAAGACGATGTACGGCTCGCCGGTCTGGAGGCGGGTCTCGACGAGTTTCTGGAACAGCGAGCGCGCGTCGACGGTGGCGCGGATCGCCTGGTCCTTCGGGCTGCGCAGATGCCATTCCTCGCCATTGCGCACGGCTTCCATGAAGTCGTCGGTGATCAGCACGCCGTGGTGCAGGTTCAGAGCCTTGCGGTTGAAATCGCCCGAGGGTTTGCGGATCTCGAGGAATTCCTCGATCTCGGGGTGCGAGACGTCGAGATAGACCGCGGCCGACCCGCGGCGCAGCGAGCCCTGGCTGATCGCGAGCGTCAGCGAATCCATGACGCGGACGAACGGGATGATGCCGCTGGTCTTGCCGTTGAGGCCGACCGGCTCGCCGATGCCGCGGACATTGCCCCAATAGGTGCCGATGCCGCCGCCGCGCGAGGCGAGCCAGACATTCTCGTTCCAGGTGTCGACGATGCCGCCGAGGCTGTCGGGGACCGAGTTCAGATAGCAGGAGATCGGCAGGCCACGACCGGTGCCGCCGTTCGACAGAACGGGGGTGGCGGGCATGAACCAGAGCTTCGAGATCGCGTCGTAGAGGCGCTGCGCATGGCCGGCGTCATCGGCATAGGCCGACGCGACGCGGACGAACAGGTCCTGGTAGCTCTCGCCCGGGAGCAGATAGCGGTCCTTGAGCGTGTCCTTGCCGAACTCGGTCAGCAGCGCGTCGCGGCTGTGATCGACCTCGACCGGGTAGATCTGCGCGCGCACGGAGTGGCTGTCCTGCGCCTGGCGCGGCGCCTTGGGGGCCTCTGCTGCAGGCGTTTCGGTGGTCTGTTCGATCGTATCTGTGGTCATGTCGCTATCCCGGCTGCTGTTTCTGAAATCCATCGAAACCGCTCCTAGTGTTCTGTATTCGTTCGAATCGGTCGCCTGTCGCCATGCTACCATCGGACGGGCCCAAACGGGAGAACAAAAAGTGACCATCGCGGCGGTGGAAGGCGCGCTTACGGTCAAATCGCATAGGGCTATGCAAGGGTTGTTCTACCAGCGATTGGGTTCGCCCCCGAACGCAACCCCAAGAGATTGTGCCAAACCGCGAAGAGACGCAAGGGGGTGAGGGGGTGGTTCGAGGCTCGGTTCGTCGCGTTCGGCTGAGCACTGGCCGACCGGCATATTCGCGACGCGTGGAGTTCTGCGGGGTTCGCGATGTGCAAGGGGACGAAGCGGGAACGAAAAATTATTTCGGGCTGGGAAGTGGCAAATGTTTCTTCGCGAACGGCAACGTTGCGACGGCCACCAGATCTAGGGGTCGGCTGTCTCGTTTCGGTGCGATCCTCGCCGCCCTGGCCTGCGGCTCAGCCCTCGATGATCGTGCGGATCTGCGTGGCGAGCGCTTCCATCGCGAAGGGCTTGGTGATCATCGACATGCCCGGCTCGAGAAAGCCCGACGCCAGCGCCGCATTTTCCGCATAGCCGGTCATGAACAGCACGCGCAGCCCGGGACGCATCATCCGGCCGGCATCGGCGACCTGGCGGCCGTTAAGCCCGGGTAGCCCGATATCGGTGACGAGCAGATCGATCCGCTCCATCGTCCGCAAGCAGTCGAGCCCGGCCGGGCCGTCATGCGCCTCGACCGCCTGATAGCCGAGTTCGCCGAGCACCTCGACGATCAGCGCGCGGACGACCGCATCATCCTCGACCACCAGCACGATCTCGCCCGCGTTGGTGGCATGGTCCTGAGTCAGCCCGGGGAGTGCCTCGCCCTGCTCCGCCTCGCCATAATGACGGGGGAGATAGAGCTTGATCGTCGTGCCGTGGCCGACCTCGCTGTAGATCCTGGCATAGCCCTCCGACTGGCGGGCGAAGCCATAGATCATCGAGAGGCCTAGACCCGTCCCCTGGCCGATCGGCTTGGTCGTGAAGAACGGCTCGAACGCCTTGGCGATCGTGTCGGCGGACATCCCGGTGCCGGTGTCGGAGACGCAGATGCAGACATAATGCCCCGGGCGGACGTCGCGCTGGCTGGCGGCGAAATGGTCGTCGAGCAGCGCGTTGCGGGTCTCGATCGTCAGCACGCCGCCATCGGGCATCGCATCACGCGCGTTGATGACCAGGTTGAGCAGCGAGTTTTCGAGCTGGTTGGGGTCGCACAGCGTTGTCCACAGACCGTCCGCGAGCACCGTCTCGAACGCGATCTGCTCGCCGGTGGTGCGGCGGAGCAGGTCTTCGAGCGAGGCAATCAGCGCGTTGGCCTGGACCGGGCGCGGATCGAGCGGCTGGCGGCGCGAGAAGGCGAGCAGGCGGTGGGTCAGCGACGCCGCACGGTTGGCGGCGGTGGTCGCGCCGGTGATGAAGCGATCGAGTTCGTCGATCCGCCCTTGCGCGACGCGGCGCTGGACGATCTCGAGGCTGCCCGTGATGCCTTGCAGCAGATTGTTGAAATCATGCGCAATGCCGCCGGTGAGCTGGCCGACCGCCTCCATCTTCTGCGCCTGGCGCAGCGCCTCCTGCGCCTCGATCAGTTCTTGCGTACGGTCGCTGACTCGCTGTTCGAGATCGGCGTTGAGCGACTGCAGATCCCGTTCGAGCCGCTTGCGGTCGGTAACGTCCGCGCCCTCGACGAAGACGCCGACGACCGCACCGGTCGCATCGCGGATCGGCTGGTAGACGAAATCGACATAGCGATCGTTGATCGGCCCGCCGGGTTCGGCCTGGACGGCATAGAGCATGCCCGTCGCGGTAAACGCGACGCCGCTGGTGAACACCCCGTCGAGCAGGTCGAGGAAACCCTGTTCGACCGCGTCGGGCAGCGTCTCGGCGACAGTGCGGCCCAGCACGTCGCGGTGGCCGATCAGCTTGTCATAGCCGGGGTTGGTCAGTTCGAAGCGGTGCTCGGCGCCGCGCAGCATCGCCATGAAGGTCGGCGCCTGCGCAAACATCTGGCCCATCCGCTCGCGCTCGTCGCGCAGCGCGCGTTCGGTCTGGACTCGCTCAGTGCTTTCATAGGTCGAGCAGAACATGCCCGCGATCGCGCCACTGTCGTCGCGGAGGGGCGAATAGGAGAAGGTGAACCAGGCCTGCTCGTCATAGCCCTTGCGGTTGGTGACGAGCGGCAGATTCTCGAAGAACGACGCGTCTCCGCCAAGCGCCTTGTCGACCAGCGGGCTGATATCGCTCCACACGTCCGCCCAGACATCCGCAAACGGCCGGCCGAGCGCGGCGGGATGCTTGTCGTGCATGATGCGTGCGTAATGGTCGTTGTAGAGGAAGCCGAGCTCGTCCCCCCAGGCAAGGCACATCGCGAATTCGGACGCGAGCATCAGCGAGACGATCGAGCGCAGCGACTGCGACCAGCCCGCGATCGGGCCGAGTGGCGAGGACGACCAGTCATGCGCGCGGATCATCGCGGCCATCTCGTCGCCGCCGGTCAGGAAATCGGCCTGGGCCGTCTGTGAAGTCATCTCAAGATCCTGCCGGGTCGCACACCGGGTCGAATTTTACTTCGACGGCCGTTGGATACGGGCCTGCGCCTTGCGATTCCATCGTTTTGGACGCGGTTCGACAGGTCAACGGCACAGTTCGTCGGCCAGCTGGGTCAAGCTGCCGACGGAAACGTCCCAGTCCTGCGCGGCATCGGCGTCGGGCGCGGCGCGACCGCCATATTCGTGCGGGCGATCGACATAGGCGGTCTGCAAGCCCGCCGCGCGCGCCGCGGCGAGGTCGCTATGGTGCGCGGCGACGAGGCAGAGCTCGGACGGATCGATCGCCAGCAGGCGCGCGGTGGCGAGGTAGGATTCGGGCAGCGGCTTGTAGACTCGGCTGACCTCGGCACCCAGGATCGCGTCCCAGGGGAGACCCGCGCGGCGCGCCATGTCGAGCATCAGTGCGATGTTCCCGTTGCTCAGCGTCACGATCGGGAACCGGGTTTTCAGGCGGGCGAGGCCTTCGACCGAGTCGGGCCATGGGTCGAGCCGGTGCCAGGCGTGGGTCAGGTCGTCGAGCGTGGCGTCATCGATCGCCGCTGGATCGATGCGGTGATGGCGGAGGAGATCCTCGAGCGCTTCGCGGTGGAGCGTGTCGAGGATGACGAACGGCCTGCGACCGCTGCGCACCTCTTCGAGTGCGGGCTGATAGCGTTTGCGCCAGCCATCGGCGAAGACATGCGGGTCGATATCGCTGCGGTCCAGCCGCGCGAGGACGGGCGCCGCGTCGCGCGCGATCCCCGATCGCCAATCGACGACGGTGCCGAATACGTCGAAGGCGAGGGCTTTGATCGGTGCGCGGTTTACCATGAAGGAGAGACGGCGACAGGGGGCGGTTGGTTCCCCCTTGGCTCGCCATTTTCCCCGTCTCCCCAAGCCCGGACGAACGTCCGTTGCCGATCATCCCGCCCGGCGGATCCGCGATGCCTGGCCGTGGTTCAGACGGTCGAGGTTGAACGCCTCATGGAACTCGATCCCCGCCTTGCCGTCGCGCGCCCAGCGGACGCGGGCGGGGGTGAGCTGGTCTTCGAGCAGCTCGATCTGCATCTCGACGCCATAGGGATCGCCGTCGATCCGGAGCCCGTCGACCATCGCCCCCGAGGTCGAGATGTCGCGGATGCGGACATCGCCGCGCACGCCCCCGATCATGATGCGCGCGGAGCGCAGCATCTTGGTCCGCGGCGCGCGGCTGACCTTGAAGCCGCTCGCGGTCGCCGTCCCGTTCTCGACGCCCAACTGGCGCATTGCCTCCTCCGCGCGCACCGGGCGGCCATAGACATAGCCTTGGATGTGGCTGCACCCCAGATCGCGCAACAGGTCGATCTCGTCCTGCACCTCGACGCCTTCCGCGGTGGTTTCCATGCCGAGCGTGTCGGCCAGCGTCACGATCGCCTTGATGATCGCGGCGTTGCGGTTGCCGGGTTCGGCCGCGCCCTTCACGAACGACTGGTCGATCTTGATCTTGTCGAACGGCGCGTTGCGTAAGTAGCCGAGCGACGAATAGCCGGTGCCGAAATCGTCGAGCGCCAGTCGCACGCCGACGCCCTTGAGCGCCTTGAACATCTGCTCGGACGAGCGAGTCTCGTCGAGGAACACGCCCTCGGTGATTTCGAGCTCGAGCCGGCGGGGCGCGATCCCCGACTGGGCGAGCGCGCTGGTGACGATCGCGGGCAGCACCGGGTTGGCGAACTGGATCGGCGATACGTTGACCGCGACGCGGATGCCGTCGGGCCAGCGCGCCGCCTCGATGCACGCGGTGCGCAACACCCATTCGCCGATCGCCTCGATCAGCCCGCATTCCTCGGCGACCGGGATGAAGTCGGCGGGCGAGACCATGCCACGAGTCGGGTGGTTCCAGCGGATCAGCGCCTCATAGCCGACGATCCTGACGGTCTTCGTGCTGACGACGGGCTGGTAGCAGAGGTGGAACGCGCCTTCCGCGACCGCGACGCGCAGATCGTCCTCGAGCAGTTTGCGCGTCCGCGCGCCCGCCAGCATCTCGTCCGAGAAGAACCGGTGGACGCCGCGCCCGTCGCCCTTGGCGGCATAGAGCGCGAGATCGGCGTTGCGGACCAGCGTCTCGGAGGTCTCGCCGTCGTCGGGGGAGATCGCGATGCCGATCGAGCAGCCGATCGTGACCGCGGTCCCGCTGATGAAATAGGGCTGCGACAGCGACGCGATCAGATCCTTGGCCAGCGTCGCCAGCGCATCGCGGTTGCCCATGCCCGGCAGCACGACCTTGAACTCGTCGCCGCCGAGCCGCCCGACCAGCCCGGCATCGCCGACCCCGCGCTGCAGGCGTTGCGCGACCTGCTGCAGCAACGCGTCGCCGGCCGGGTGGCCGAGCGTGTCGTTGACCGCCTTGAACCGGTCGAGATCCATCAGGAACAGCGAGGTCGCGCGGTAGGGGCCGGTGTTCTGCGCCAGCGTCTTTTCGAGCGAGATCCGCATCCGCTGGCGGTTGGCAAGCCCGGTCAGGCTGTCGAACAGCGCCAGGCGCGTGATCTCGGCCTCCGACTTGCGCTGTTCGGTCAGGTCGCTGCCCGAGCCGATAAAGCCCTGGAACCGGCCGAGATCGTCGACCACCGGACGGCCGGAGATCGACCACCATCGCTCGCACTGCTGCGCGGCGGCGCACACCGAATACTCCGCGAACGAGGTGCGCGACGAGATGTGGAAGGCGAGCGTACGTTCGGTGCCGGGCGCGTCGCTGTCCATCCGGAACAGGTCGGTCAGCAGCTGGCCGACCGCAGTGCCCGACGGCATGATATCGCGCGCGACCTTGTCCGACAGATAGGTGACTCGGCCCTGGCGATCGGCTTCCCAGAACCAGCCGGCGCCGTGATCCTCGAACTCGGTGATCATCTTGACCGCGATGCGGCCTTCGTTCGACGCGGTCTCGCGGTCGAGTTCGCGCGCATGGTCGATCCGCGCGAGGCTGACGGTCGCGGCGATCAGGCAGCCGAGAAACGCCAGTGCGATCGCGACCGACACGCTGGGCCCCGCCAGCACCGCGAGCGCCAGCACGAGGCCTGTCGCGAAGCCGAGCGTCGCCGCGCGGATCGGGTGGAGGCTTACCGCGGTCACGCCGATCAGGCCGCCGACCGCGATCGTGCTGTCGAGCTGGATCGCGCCGTCGGGCATCGTCGTGATCGCCCATAGCAGCGACGTCAGCGTCGCGGCCATCGCCGCCGCGCACAGCGTGACGATCCGGTTGCGCTTGTAGGACGCCAGCGCGCTGGCCGCGGGCAGGCGGACGGTCGCGAAGATCAGCAGCGAGCCGACCGCGAGGATGGCGGTATGGACCGCGATGCCGATGATCCGCTCCCCGGTCGACGTGCCGTCGAACAGCACGAGCGCGACGAGCAGCGAGCAGGTCAGGAGCTGGATCGCGAGCGTGAACGGCCAGACGACCGAGACCTGCGCGAGTTTCATCACGAACAGCTCGGTGACGGACGCGCGATCATTCTCGGTCAGGCCGAACAGCCCCTGCAAGGGCAGGCTGTGCGGCTGTCCGTCGGGGCCGCCGGGGGGGCGGGTTTGTGCGCGGCGATCGGCGGCGGGAAGCGGAGCGTACATCGGCGGCATCCTACCGGATCGAGGCTTGGCAGGCGGGACGACGATAGGCCTGGCCACGTCCATGGCGCCGGGATGCACGCGGTGTCCCTCGCATTCCGAACGTCCGAATTCGCAAGCCGGTCATCGTGTCGTCACCAGGGCGGGCTGGGGGGGGGGGAGCACGCGCGATGCCCGATCATTCGCGTACCAGGGTAATCGGCCCGAATTGGTTTCGTTCGGGTAAACGCGGCCATCCGTTCTCGCGCATAATCAATGGTTTCGAAGGGCAGGTCTGCGCGAAAACCTGGCACCTCGCGGCGCCCGCGGGGAATTTTCGAGGGATAGCTATGCGCGTTGTCGCGTTGAGCGCGCGACCCCTATCATCGAGGTATTTCCTATGAGCGCAGTTTCCACGATCACGTCCGCCCTTGGGCTGGGCAAGAAGAAGATCCGGTACGCGATCGTCGGGCTTGGCGACATTTCGCAGGCGTCGATGATGCCGGGTGTCGCGCACACCGGCAATTCCGAGATCACCGCACTCGTCACCGACGATGCGGAAAAGGCCCGCAAGCTGGGCAAGATGTACGGGGTCGAGGCGACCTATCGCTACGACCAGTTCGACGAACTGCTCGCGTCCGGCCTGATCGACGCGATCTATCTGGGGACGCCGAACTGGCGCCATGCCGAGTTCGCGATCCCCGCGCTGAAGGCAGGCATCCACGTGCTGTCGGAAAAGCCGCTCGAAATCTCGACCGAGAAGGCCGAGGCGATCCGCGATGCCGAGCGTGCGTCGTCCGCCAAGCTGATGACCGCGTACCGGCTGCATTTCGAGCCGTCGACGCTCGACGCGATCCGCCGCATCCGCGCGGGCGAGCTGGGCGACCTCGTCGCGTTCACCTCGTGCTTCATGCAGAAGCTCGATCCCGCCAACCACCGCGCGAAGAACGGCGTCGTCGGCGGGCCGCTGTTCGACATGGCACCATATCCGATCAACGCGACGCGCTATCTGTTCGGCGCGGAGCCGATCGAGGTCGTCGCCGCCGCCGCATCGCGGCACGCGGATTCGGGTTTCCCCGATCTCGACGACACCTATGCCGTGACGTTGCGCTTTCCCGGCGACCGGCTCGCGCAGTTTACCGTCTCCTATTACGCGAACAACGTCGACAGCCTGACGATCTCGGGGACGAAGGGCAGCATCCACATGGATCCCGCCTACGGCTTTGGCGATGCGATGGAGCAGCGTGTCACGATCGGCGAGAAGAAGAGCCATGAGAGCTTCAAGCCGACCGACCAGTTCGGCGGCGAGATGCGCTATTTCTCCGACTGCATCCTCGAAGACCGCGATCCCGAGCCCGATGCCGAGGAAGGGCTCGCCGACCTGCGCGTGATCGAGGGCGTGCTCGAAGCGCTCAAGACGGGCAAGGCGGTCACGCTGCCGCCGTTCCATCGCTCGCGCCGGATCTCGGCCGACCAGGAGCAGACGCTGTCGCCGATCAAGGTGCCCGAGCTCGTCAACGCCGCCAGCCCGACCGGCTGAGCGGAGGCTCCCCCTCCCCGTGCCGTCGCCCGGGGGAAGGGGGCACTCCTGCACCACCCCCGATCGTCATCCTGACGAAAGTCAGGATCCAGAGCCAAGATCGTTATGCCCGTGACCCTGGATCCTGACTTTCGTCAGGATGACGGTATGGGGAGGGTGAGGGAGCGTTCGATAAGCGGGTGAGTCAGAACACCGACGCGAGCGTCAGTTCGTCTCCGACCGTGGCGCCCCGCTCATCGTCACCGGTTGCGGCCCGGCTGCGGTCGCCTCGAGCGTCGAATCGCCGCCCAGCACGCGGTACAGCGTCACGCGGTTGCTCGCGCCGACCAGCTGCGTCGCGACGAGGTTGCGCTGCGCGGTGTAGAGCGATCGCTGCGCATCGAGCGAGTTGAGGAACGTGTCGATCCCGCCACGATAGCGCGCATCGGACAGGCGATAGGTGTCGAGTGCCGCGGCGGAGAAGTTCTGGTTCGCCTTCAACTGGTCGGCGATCGTGCCCTGTCGTGCGAGCGCGTCGGCAGTTTCCTGGAACGCGGTCTGGATCGTCTTCTCGTAGGTCGCGAGCGCGGCATCGCGTTGCGCCTTCGAATAGGCGACCCCGGCGATCCCGGCACCCGCGCGGAAGATCGGGTAGCTGATCGAGGGCGCGACCGAATAGTTGAACGCGCCGCCGCTGAAGAGCGAGGTCAGCGCGGTGCTTGCGAACCCGAGGATCCCGGTCAGCGAGATCTTCGGGAACAGCTCCGCGCGCGCTGCGCCGATCTCGGCGTTGGTGGCGCGCAGTTCATATTCGGATTCGACCACGTCCGGCCGACGCAGGAGGATGCTGCTGTCGAGGCCGGCGGGCAGCGTCGCGATGGTCGGCAGCGCCTGCTCGATCGAGGCGGGCAGCAGCGCCGTATCGACCGGCGCGCCGACGAGCAGTTGCAGCGCGTTGACGTCCTGCGCGAGCGCGGTGCGCTGTTGCGCGAGGTCGCTCTGCGCGGTGAACAGGATCTGCTGCGCCTGGCGCAGGTCGGTGCGCGGGGCGACACCGCCGCGCAGCCGCGCCTCGGTCAGCGTGACGCTGCGCTGCGAGCTGGCGACGGTGTCCTGCGCGATCTTGAGCAGGCTCTGGTCCGACGCATAGGTGAGCCAGGCATCGGCGATGTCGCCGACGAGCGTCAGCCGCGTCGCGCGCGCGGCGGCTTCGGTCGCGAAATAGCGATCGAGCGCGGCGCTGGTGAGCGAGCGGATCCGGCCGAACAGGTCGAGTTCGAACGCGGTCGTGCCGAGATCGACCGAGAAGGAACTGTTCGAGCTCGACGAACTGACCACCGATCCGGTGCTGCCGGTGCCGGTGCCGGTGCCGCCCGTGTTACCCGTTCCCGTATTACCCGTTCCGGTCCCGGTATTGCTTCCCGTCCCCGAGCCGCTCGTGGCGGTGTTGCGCGTGCCGTTGCCGCCGCCCGAATAGGTGTAGCGGCCGCTCGCATCGACCTGCGGCAACAGGTCGCCGCGCTGAATCCGGTATTGCGCGCGCGTCGCGGCGATGTTGGCGGCGGCGACGCGGAGGTCGCGGTTGTTCGCGAGCGCCTGGACGATGATCTGCTGGAGCCGCGGGTCGCGGAACACGTCGCGGTACGTGATCGCGGGCAGCGCCGCCTCGGACTGGCGCAGATAGGCGTCGCCGACCGGGAGCGACGGCGGCACCGGGAGTTCGGTGCGCGCATATTTGGGCGCGAGCGAGCATCCGGCGAGCGCGGTCGAGGCGGCGATAATCAGGACTAACGAACGCATCATGCGGGCTCCGGCCGATGAGGGCCCTGTGGTTCGGGTGGACCCAGCGGTTCCCTGTGGTCGCCGTCGTTTCCGTCGTGATGCGTGCCGCCCTGGTGACCGGTCGGGCGCCCACGCAGCTTGGCGATGCCGTCGCGCGCGCCGCGGCGGACGAGGACGAAGAACAGCGGGATGTAGAAGATCGCGAGGATCGTCGCGGTCAGCATGCCGCCGACCACCGCGGTGCCGATCGCGATGCGGCTGTTGGCGCCCGCGCCGGTCGACAGCGCGAGCGGCAACACGCCGAGGATGAACGCGAACGACGTCATCAGGATCGGGCGCAGACGGATCTTCGCCGCGGACAGCGCCGCCTCGATGACTCGCTTGCCCTTCTTTTCCTCCTGCTCGGCGAACTCGATCATCAGGATCGCGTTTTTCGCGGCGAGCCCCATCGTCGTGAGCAGGCCGATCTGGAGATACACGTCGTTGATCAGCCCGCGCAGCGTGACCGCGAGGATCGCGCCGACGAGGCCGAGCGGGATCACGAGCAGCACCGCGATCGGGATCGACCAGCTTTCGTAGAGCGCGGCGAGGCAGAGGAACACGACGAGCAGCGACAGCCCGTAGAGGATCGGCGCCTGACCCGAGGACAGGCGTTCCTGATAGGACAGGCCGGACCATGCGACCGACGTGCCGGGGATCTGCCCGGCAAGCTCGGCGATCCGGTTCATCGCGTCGCCCGAGCTGACGCCGGGCGCGCCCGAGCCCTGGATCTCGTACGAGGCGATGCCGTTGAAGCGCGACAGCGTCGTCGGCGCCTGTCCCCAGCTGGTCTTGGCGAAGGACGAGAACGGCGCCATCTGGCCGTTCGAGCCGCGCACGAACCACTGGCTGAGGTCCGACGGCTGCGCGCGGAACTGCGCGTCGCCCTGGACATAGACTCGCTTCACGCGGCCGCGGTCGATGAAGTCGTTGACGTACTGGCCACCCCAGGCAGTCGACAGCGTGGAGTTCACGTTCGCCTGGGTGAGCCCGAGCGTCGACAGCTTCTGCTGGTCGGCATCGACTCGCAGCGTCGCGACGTCGGGCAGTTCGGTGAGGCGGATCGCGGTCAGCGACGAATCGGCACGGGCGAGCGCGAGCAGCTTGTCGCGCGCGGCGTTGAACTCGACCTGCGTGAGGCCGCCGGCGTTCTGCAGTTCCATCGTGAAGCCGTTCGACGAGCCGAGACCACGCACCGCGGGCGGCACGAGCGAATAAACCTGCGCGTCACGGAAACCCGCAAATGCCTTCGACGCGCGTCCGGTGATCGCCTCGGCGGTGTTTTCCTTGCCCTCGCGCAGGTCCCATGGCGCGAACGCGATGAAACCCTGGCCGGTATTCTGTCCGCTCGCGCCACCGCCGCCGCCACCGCTGACGGTGAACATCGTGCGGACGTTCGCCTTCTCGTTGGTGTAGTAATATTGCTCGATCTGCTTCTGCAGCGCGAAGGTGCGGCCCTGCGTGGCGCCCGCGGGAAGCTGGAACTGGACGATGCCCGACCCCTGGTCCTCGGTCGGCAGGAAGCCCGTCGGCAGCCGCAGGAACAGCACCGCCAGCAGCGCGACGACCGCGGCGTAGATCAGCAGGAACAGCCACTTGCGGTCGATCACCGACTGCACCGTGTTGGTGTATTTCTGCGTGCCCTTTTCGAACCCGCTGTTGAACTTGTCGCCTGCGCGCGTGAAGAAATTCGCGACCTTGGGGAATTTGCGCTGGCCCCAGCTCTGCTCGGGGTTACCGTCCGCGTCGGTCTTCTTCTGCTTGAGCAACGTCGCGGTCAGCGCCGGGCTCAGGATCAGCGCGACGAGCACCGACAGCACCATCGCCGACACCATCGTCAGCGAGAACTGGCGGTAGATCACGCCGGTCGACCCGCCGAAGAACGCCATCGGCAGGAACACCGCCGACAGCACCAGCGCGATCGCAACCAGCGCGACGGTGATCTCATTCATCGATTCGATCGTCGCCTCCCGAGGCGTCATCTCGGGATTTTCCTCCATCAGACGCTCGACATTCTCGACCACGACGATCGCGTCGTCGACCAGCAGGCCGATCGCGAGCACGAGCCCGAACAGCGTCAACGTGTTGATCGAGAAGCCGGCGAGATAGAACACGCCGAACGTGCCGAGCAGCACGACGGGGACCGCGATCGTCGGGATCAGCGTCGCGCGCCAGCTTTGCAGGAACACGAACATGACGATCACGACGAGGATGACCGCCTCGATCAGCGTCTTGACGACCTCGTCGATCGACAGCTTGATGAAGTCGGTCGTGTCGTTGGCATAGGCGAACTTCAGGCCGGGCGGAAAGCTCTTGGCGGACTTCTCGACAAACGCCTTGACCAGCTCGGCGGTCTTGAGCGCGTCGGCGCCGGGGGCGAGCAGCACCGCGATACCCGCGCCGGGATGTGCGTTGACCCGGCTGCGTGCGTTGTAGTTCTCGGCGCCCAACTCGATCCGCGCGACATCGCGCAGTTTGACCGTGGCACCGGTGTTGGTGGTCTTGAGGATGATGTTGGCGAACTGCTCGGGCGTCTGGAGGCGCGACTGTGCGGTGACGGTCGCGTTGAGCATCTGCGTGTCGGGCTGCGGCTGGCCGCCGAGCTCGCCCGCGGCGACTTCGGTGTTCTGCGCCTGGATCGCGGTCGTCACGTCGCTCGGGATCAGCTGGTAGCTGGCGAGCTTGTTCGGGTTGAGCCAGATCCGCATCGCGTACTGCGCGCCGAACACGTTGCTGTCGCCGATGCCCGGAATACGGCCGAGCGGGTCCTGCAGGTTCGAGACGAGATAGTCGGAGACGTCCTGGTTGGTCAGCTTGTCGGTCTCGTCATAGACGCCGACGATCAGCAGATTGTCCGGGTTCGATTTGCGGACAACGAGGCCCTGCTGCTGGACCTGCGAGGGGAGGCGCGAGAGCGTCTGCTGGACCTGGTTCTGGACCTGGACCTGCGCGATGTCGGGATCGGTGCCCTTCTCGAACGTGACCGTGATCGTCACCGACCCGCGCGACGACGAGGACGAACTGAAATAGATCAGCCCGTCGATGCCCGTCAGCGATTGCTCGACGACTTGCGTGACGCTGTTCTGGATCGTCTGTGCATTGGCGCCGGGGAAGGTCGCGCGGACGGTCACCTGTGGTGGCGCGACGTCGGGGTACTGCGCGATCGGCAGGCTCATGATCGCGCCGATGCCGCCGAGCATCACGATGATCGCGAGCACCCAGGCGAAGATCGGGCGATCGATGAAGACACGGGAGAGCATGAGCGGTTAGCCGGCCTTTTTCTGGCTGGCCTGATCGCCGCCTGAGGAGTCGCCCTTGGGCGCTTCGATCTTTTGCGCGGTGTTCTCGGGGACCGGCTTCACACTCTGGTTCGGCGCGATCTTCGACAGCCCTTGCGTGACGATCCGGTCGCCGGAGTTGAGACCCTCCGTCACGACCCAGAACGCACCCTGGGTGCGGTCCGCCTTGATCTTCTTCTGCACCGCCTTGTTGTTCGCATCGACGACATAGACCGTCGCATTGCCCTTGGCATCGCGCGACACGCCCGCCTGCGGCACGAGGAAGGCGCGCTGGTTGATCGACTGCGCGAACTTGGCCTGGACGAACATGCCGGGCAGCAGCAGCCCTTGCGGATTGGGGAAGCGCGCGCGCAGCGTCACGGTGCCGGTCTCGGTGTTGACCAGCGCCTCGGCGAACTCGACCGAGCCGGTCGCGCCGTACTCGCTGCCGTCCTCGAGCGTCAGGCGGACTTCGGCGCGGGTCGCGACGATGCCGTTCTGGCCGAGCGAGCGACGCAGCGCGAGCAGGTCGCCGGAGGACTGCTGGATGTCGACGAACATCGGATCGAGCCGCTGGATCTGCGCGAGCGGATCGGTCTGCGTGGCGGAGACGAGCGCACCGACGGTGAACAGCGAGCGGCCGATCCGCCCGGTGATCGGCGCGGGGACGGTGGTGAACTTCAGGTTGATCCGCGCGGTCTCGAGCGCGGCGCGCGTCTGCGCGACCGAGGCGGTGGCCTGGCGCGAGGTGGCGACCGCGTTGGTGTAATCCTGCTTGCTGATCGCCTCCATCTCGGCGAGCGGCTTGTAGCGATCCGCGAGCACCTTCTGCGCCTGCTGGTTCGCCTGCGCGCTCTGCAGATTGGCCTGCGCCTCGTTGGCGGCGGCGCGGTAGAGGCGCTGGTCGATCTCGTAGAGCGGCTGCCCCTTCTTCACGAGCGTGCCCTCGGTGAAATAGCGGCGGCGGATGATGCCGGTGACCTGCGGGCGGACGTCCGAGCTCTCGAACGCGGTCGTGCGGCCGCTCAGCTCGGTGGTCATCGCGACGCTGGTCGGCTGGACGACGACATAGCCGACGGTCGGCGTGCCCTGGCCCGGTTGCCCGCCCTTGCCCTTGCCTTGTGCCTTGTCACCGCCGCCGCCGGAACAGGCGGCGAGCGCCAGCGCGGGGACGAGCAGAACGGCGGACCGTCGCGCAGAAAATCGTTTGGCTATCAAGTTGGGCATCCGCGATCAGGTGTTGGTCGGGCTAAACCACGAGGATGTACCAGAAGTATGTCAGTTGAAAAGCGGGCGCGAGAAATAGGGAAGAAAGAGTAACCTGCTTTGTCGGGCGGGGGTGTTTTGGAGAGTGCTCGCTGAACGTAAGAGAGTGTTTCCCCGCGAAGGCGGGGACCCAGACTGGGCTCCCGCCTTCGCGGGAGTCCAGTGGCGCGTCCGCACCAGTACAGCACCACCCCGGCGGAGGCCGGGGTCCAAATGGCAAGGTCGTAGTAACGGCGGACTGCGCTCCGTCAGCGACGTCCTCCAATTGGGCCCCGGCCTTCGCCGGGGTGGTGCTTCGCCCCCGGGGCCCGCAAACTAAATCCTCTGGCATGTGTTGAAGCGTGATGCCGGAACGTGCCCGGCATGACGGATTGGGGGGCGCTATGATCGATGACGACAAGAAAGCCGCGGCGGTCGCGGCGGTGGCGGAGGTGGCGGACGGGATGCTCGTCGGCCTTGGCACCGGGTCGACCGCGGCGTTCGCGATCCGGGCGCTTGGCGAGCGGGTTGCTGCGGGTTTGACCGTTCGCGCGGTCGTCACCTCGGACGCCAGCGGCACGCTCGCGCGCGACGTGGGAATCGACGTCCTCGACTTTGCCGATATCGCTGCGGTCGACCTGACGATCGACGGCGCGGACGAGATCGACGCGCGGTGCTTCGCGATCAAGGGCGCGGGCGGTGCGATGCTGCGCGAGAAGATCGTCGCCGCAAGCTCGGCACGGATGATCGTGATCGCCGATGGCTCCAAGCAGGTCGACCGGATCGGCGCGGCCAAGCTTCCGGTCGAGGTGCTGCCGTTCGCCATAACCTATGTGATGCGCGTGCTGACCGAGCTCGGGGCCGCACCGGTGATGCGCGACAACTACCGGACCGATCAGGGCAATCTCGTCGTCGACTGTCACTTCGCCACGCTCGAAGACCCCCGCGCGACCGCCGCGCTGCTCGCCGCCATCCCCGGCATTCTCGGCCACGGGCTGTTCCTCGACGAGGTCGATGCGGCATATATTGCAACGAATGGCGTCGTTACGCGACTGGAACGGGCGGGTGCATCTGCCTAAAGGCACCCTATGTTGGCAACCAGATCGGATGCGCGGCGTTCGGTCACCGTCTAGAGCGAGGCTTTCTTCCATGACCGATACCGCAACCGTCGCCCCCAAGGCGGACCCCATGCTGCACGAGGACGGTTCGCCCGAGCGCCTCGCGATCGATACGATCCGCACCTTGTCGATGGACGCGGTGCAGAAGGCCAATTCGGGCCATCCCGGCACGCCGATGGCGCTGGCCCCGGTCGGCTACACGCTCTGGTCGAAGTTTCTGCGCTACGATCCCAAGCACGCCGACTGGCCCAACCGCGACCGGTTCGTTCTGTCGGTCGGGCATGCGTCGATGCTGCTCTATTCGCTGATCCACCTCGCCAAGATCGAAGAGATCGACGCCGACGGCAACAAGACCGGCAAGGAGGCCGTCAGCCTTGCGGACATCGAGCAGTTCCGCCAGCTGTCGTCGAAGACCCCGGGCCACCCCGAATATCGCCACACGACGGGTGTCGAGACCACGACGGGGCCGCTCGGCCAGGGTTGCGGCAATTCGGTTGGCATGGCGATCGCCGAGCGCTGGCTCGCCGCGCGTTACAACAAGGACGGCTTCACGCTGTTCGATCATGACGTCTACACGCTGTGCGGCGATGGCGACATGATGGAGGGCGTGTCTGCCGAGGCCGCGAGCATGGCGGGCCATCTGAAGCTCAGCAACCTGTGCTGGATCTACGACAGCAACCATATCTCGATTGAGGGCGCGACCGATCTCGCGTTCGACGAGGATGTCGGTCTGCGCTTCGACGCCTATGGCTGGAATGTCATCCATATCGACGACGCGAACGACACGGCCGCGCTTGCCCGCGCGATCGAGACGTTCAAGTCGACCACCGACAAGCCTACCTTCATCGTCGTGCATTCGGTGATCGGCTACGGCAGCCCAAAGGCGGGCAGCGAGAAGGCCCACGGCGAGCCGCTCGGCGACGAGAATATCCGCCTCACCAAGCAGGCCTATGGCTGGCCCGAGGACAAGTCCTTCTACGTGCCGGACGGCGTGATCGAGCATTTCAACGGTGCGATCGCGGATCGTGGCGCGAAGCTGCGGGACGAGTGGGTCGCGCTGACCGACAAGTATCGGACGGAGCATCCCGAGTTGTCCGCTGAGCTCGACCTGCTGCTCAAGGACGAGCTGCCCGAGGGCTGGGATGCGGATATTCCGGTGTTCGAGGCGGACCCCAAGGGGCTCGCCAGCCGCGATTCGGGCGGCAAGGTGCTCAACGCCATTGCAGCCAAGGTGCCTTGGCTGATCGGTGGTTCGGCCGATCTCGCGCCCTCGACCAAGACCGACATCAAGGGTCAGCCCTCGTTCGAGGCGG
Source organism: Sphingomonas aurantiaca (assembly GCF_003050705.1). Classification (GTDB taxonomy): domain Bacteria; phylum Pseudomonadota; class Alphaproteobacteria; order Sphingomonadales; family Sphingomonadaceae; genus Sphingomonas; species Sphingomonas aurantiaca. The sequence continues at coordinate 745,978 of NZ_QAOG01000001.1, forward strand.
ACAATTACGGCGGCCGGAACTTCCATTTCGGCATTCGCGAACATGGCATGGGCGCGATCGTCAATGGCATGGCGCTATCGCATCTGCGCTCCTACGGCTCCACCTTCCTGGTGTTCGTCGATTACATGCGCGCACCGGTGCGGCTGTCGGCGATCATGGAGGTCGGTGCGGTATGGGTGTTCACGCACGACTCGATCGGTGTCGGCGAGGACGGCCCGACGCACCAGCCGATCGAGCACCTCGCCACGCTGCGCGCGGTACCGGGTCTCGATACGCTGCGTCCCGGTGATGCGAACGAGGTTGCTGCGGCCTGGAAGGCGGTTCTCAAGGACGCCAGCACGCCGGCCGCGCTGATCCTCTCGCGCCAGGCGCTGCCGACGCTGGATCGGACCAAATATGCGAGCGCCGACGGCGTCGAGCAGGGCGGCTATGTCCTCGCAGACTCAGACGGCACGCCAGACGTGATCCTGATCGCGACCGGCAGCGAAGTATCGCTGGCGATCGACGCGCATGAGAAGCTGAGCGCGGACGGCGTGAAGAGCCGCGTCGTGTCGATGCCGAGCTGGCATCGCTACGAGCTGCAGGACGCGGCGTACAAGGAAAGCGTGCTGCCGCGGGCCGTGCGGGCGCGCGTTGCGATCGAGATGGCCGGGTCGATCGGTTGGGACCGCTATGTCGGGCTCGACGGCGCGACCGTGACGATGTCGACCTTCGGTGCCTCGGCACCGCTCGCCAAACTGCAGGACAAGTTCGGGTTCACCGTCGACAATGTCGTCAAGGTTGCCCGCCAGGTTATGGAGACCAAGTGATGGGTGCGCTCAACGATCTCGAAGGCTTCGGCCAGGCGGTATGGCTCGATTTCGTCGACCGGAAGTTCCTGGAGGCCGGTGGCCTTCAGAAGCTGGTCGACGAGGATGGCCTTACCGGTGTCACGTCGAACCCGTCGATCTTCGAAAAGGCGATGGGGCATGGCGAGGCGTATGACTCGACACTCGCCAAGTTCGACAAGGAGAACCCCGGCGCCGCGACGATCGACCGGTACGAGCATCTTGCGATCCAGGACATCAAGGCGGCGGCGGATACGCTGAAGCCAGTCTATGACAAGCTCGATGCGAAGGACGGCTATGTCAGCCTCGAAGTGTCGCCGTATATCTCGGACGACACCGACGCGACGATCGCCGAGGCAAAGAAGCTGTGGGGGATGGTCGACCGGCCGAACCTGATGATCAAGATCCCGGGCACGCTCGCGGGCGGCCCGGCGATCTCGACCGCGATCTCGGAAGGGATCAACGTCAACGTGACGCTGCTGTTCTCGATCGAGGCGTATGTGCGCGTCGCCGAGGCCTATGCCGCGGGGCTCGAGAAGCGCGTCGCCGAGGGTAAGCCGATCGACCGGATCGCCAGCGTCGCGAGCTTCTTCGTCAGCCGGATCGATTCGACGATCGACAAGGCGATCGATGCACGGCTCGAAAAGGGCGATGCCGAGGCGGAGGCCTTGAAGGCGGTGCGCGGCAAGGTCGCGATCGCCAATGCGAAGATGGCGTATCAATGGTATCTCGACTTCCTCAAGTCTGACCGCTGGCAGGCACTCGCCGCCAAGGGCGCGCAGCCGCAGCGCCTGCTTTGGGCGTCGACCGGCGTGAAGGATCCGAGCTATCCCGACACGCTGTATATCGACACGCTGATCGGCAAGGATACGGTCAACACGATGCCGCCCAAGACGATGGACGCGTTCCGCGACCACGGTACCGCGGCGGAGACGATCACGCAGGACGTCGAAGGCGCCAAGCACGTGCTGGCAGAAGCCGAACGGCTGGGTCTCGACCTCAACGGCGTGACCGGCAAGCTGGTCGAAGAGGGCGTCGCTTCGTTCGTGAAGGCGTTCGACGACCTGCTCGGCGCGATCGCGAAGAAGCAGCCCGCGACGGCGTGAACTTCTACTCCCTCTCCCCGTTGGGGAGAGGGTCGGGGTGAGGGGCTGCCAAGAGCGCCTCCGCCCGGAACTGCCCCTCACCCCGACCCTCTCCCCGGAGGGGAGAGGGAGAAGATAAGGAATTCACATGAAGATCGGACTGATCGGCCTTGGCCGGATGGGCGGCAATATCGCGCGCCGGTTGATGAAGAACGGCCACGCGGTCGTCGCCTATGATCGCGATGCGGAGGCGGTGAAGAAGCTTGCCGCCGACGGCGCGGAAGGCGCGGACTCGCTCGACGATATGCACGCCAAGCTCGACAGCCCGGCGATCTGGTGGGTGATGGTGCCCGCGGGCGAGCCGACCGAGCAGACCGTCCAGGCGATCGCCGAGAAGGCGTCCGCCGGCGACATCATCATCGATGGCGGCAACAGCTTCTACAAGGACGACGTCCGCCGCGCGAAGGAACTCGCCGAAAAGGGCATCCGCTATGTCGACGTCGGGACGTCGGGTGGCGTCTGGGGCCTCGAGCGCGGCTATTGCATGATGATCGGCGGCGAGACGGACACGGTCGACTATCTCGATCCGATCTTCGACACGCTGGCGCCGGGCATGGGCGAGATCGTCCGCACGCCGGGCCGCATCGAGGGACAGGCCGATCCGCGTGCCGAGAAGGGCTATATCCATGCCGGCCCTCCGGGTGCCGGGCACTTCGTCAAGATGGTGCATAACGGCATCGAATATGGCCTGATGCAGGCCTATGCCGAGGGCTTCGACATCCTCAAGGGCAAGTCGGGCGAGCATGTCGTCGAGGACCAGCGCTTCGACATCAACCTGACCGACGTCGCCGAAGTGTGGCGTCGTGGCAGCGTGATCTCGTCGTGGCTGCTCGATCTGTCGGCGATCGCGCTGGCGAAGGACGGGACGCTCGAAGGGTTCAGCGGCAGCGTCGCGGACTCGGGCGAGGGCCAGTGGACGATCGACGCGGCGATGGAGGAGAAGGTGCCGGCCAACGTGCTGAGCGCCGCACTCTACGCGCGCTATCGCAGCCGGGTGGACCACACGTTCGGCGACAAGCTGTTGTCGGCGATGCGCTTCGGCTTTGGCGGGCATGTCGAGATGCCCCAGTGAGCGGCGAAGTGAGCGGGGCAATCAAGCTCCTCGTCTCCGATGTCGACGGCACGCTCGTCGACAAGGAGAAGAAGGTCACGCCCGCGACCGTCGATGCGGTCAAGCGGCTCAAGGCGGCGGGCCTCGGCTTCACGATCATCAGCGCACGTCCGCGATCGGGGATGATGCCGATCGCCGAGCTGCTCGGCATCGACGAGCCGATGGGGGCCTTTAACGGCGGGATCGTGTTCAGGCGCGACGGCACCGTGATCGAGCACCACATGATCGACGTCGACGTCGTCCGCGGCGCGATGGAGATCGTCGGCGATGCGCCGGTCGATACGTGGTTTTTCGCCGACGACGTCTGGTATGCCAGCACCGACCAGGGTGGGCATGTCGGCAGCGAGCGCAAGGCGTCGGCGCAGGATCCGGTGATCGTCTCCGACTTCACCGATCTGCTCGCCAAGGCGGACAAGGTGACGTTCGTCAGCGACGACGAAGAGTTGCTGCGCGACCTGCATGCCAAGGTCGCGGCGAAGTTCGACACGCAGGCGACGATCGTCCAGAGCCAGACCTATTATCTCGATATCACGCCCGTTGCAGGCAACAAGGGTAGCGGGATCGAGGAACTGGCGGACGCGTTCGGCATCAGCTTGACGCAGACCGCGGCGATCGGCGATCAGGCGAACGACATCGCGATGCTCAAGCGCGCCAAGCTCGCGATCGCGATGGGCAATGCGCCGCAAAACGTCCGCGACGTTGTGCACGAAATTACATCCGCGAACGATGCCGACGGCGTCGCCCACGCGATCGATACCTTTATCCTGAATGGAGTTTCCGCATGAAAGAACTGGTTGCCTTCGACCTCGATGGAACGCTGGCCGAAAGCAAGCAGCCCTTGCAGGAGCCGATGGGCGAGGCGCTCGCGAACCTGCTCGACGTCGCGCATGTCGCGGTGATCTCGGGTGGCGACTGGCCGCAGTTCGAAAAGCAGGTCGCGAGCCGTCTGCCCGAGCGCGCCGACCGCACCAAGCTATGGCTGATGCCGACGACGGGCACCAAGCTGTACCGGTTCGACGATGAATGGCGTGCGGTCTATGCCGAGCTGTTCGAGGAGGAGGAAAAGCAGAAGATCTTCAAGGCGTTCGACGAATCGCTCGAGGCGACCGGATTCGTGCCCGAGCAGACCTGGGGCGAGCGGATCGAGGATCGTGGCAGCCAGATCACCTTCTCGGCGCTCGGCCAGGAAGCGCCGATCGATGCCAAGCACAGTTGGGATCCCGACTTCGCCAAGCGCAAGGTGATCCAGGCCGATCTGCGCCAGCGCCTGCCGGGGCTGTCGATCAACATGGGCGGCGCGACCTCGATCGACATTACTCGGGAAGGCGTCGACAAGGCGTATGGCCTCAAGAAGCTCAACGAAGCGAGCGGCATCGCGCTCGACAAGATGATGTTCATCGGCGACGCGATCTTCCCGGGTGGGAACGATTATCCGGCCGAGCAGCTTGGGCTCGACGTCGTCAAGGTCAAGAACGTCGATGGCACGCTCGCGGCGATCGCGGGGATCGTTGCGTGTCTGAAGTAATCTCGTGAGCGTCGCGTTTCGCCGGGAGAGCGACGAGGAACATCTCGAGCCGAAGTTCGAACAACCGATCGCGCCGGGACCCAATCTGGTCACGGCGCGTGGGTTGCGGCTGATCGGCGAGCGCGTGGTCGAGATCGAGGCGGCAGTTGCGGCGGAGACCGACGAGGAAGCTCGGAAGGTTTTGCTGCGCGACCTGCGCTATTGGCATACGCGCCAGACGACCGCGGAGATCGCGCCTTCGCCCGAGGAGGACGAGGTCGGGATCGGCTCACGAGTCCGGGTTCGCATGAACGGGGCCGAGCGGGTGATTGCGATCGTGGGTGGCGACGAGGCCGAGCCTGGCGAGGATCGGCTGGCGTTCTCGGCGCCCTTGGCCCGCGCGCTGATGGGCGCGGCCGTTGGCGAAAAGGTCGCGTTTGCGGACAAGGCGGACGCGATCGAGGTGCTCGCGATCGACAAGGATGAGAGCTGATGGCTGAAGCGAAATTCGAGCGGCATCGTCAGGCGTGGACGCAGGACGAGATCCAGAAGCTGCACACGCTCGCCAAGAAGGGCATGGCGCTGAAGGCGATCGCCAAGGCGCTGACCCGGAGCGAGGAATCGGTGAAGACCCGGGCGAAGGAAGATTCGCTCAATATCGCGAAGTTGCGGTAGGTTTGAGGGGCGAGAAGCTCTCTCCCCTCCGGGAAGAGGGTTGGGTGAGGGGCTGTCCCGGGCGGTGCGCTACTTGGCAGCCCCTCACCCCGACCCTCTCCCCGGAGGGGAGAGGGAGCAGAAGGGCGCTGCACGAGCCCTTCGGACCACTCCGGCTTTCGCCGGGGTGGTGTTTGGTTGAGAGCAGGCGCTACCCTAAATTCCCCTTCCGCTTGCGGGAGGGGCTAGGGGAGGGCAGTGCCGCATGTGCGCCGGGTCGGTCTCGGACGCGTTCCCTCCCCCGACCCCTCCCGCAAGCGGAAGGGGAGCTTTGGTGATCCAACTTGGCTACCTCCCCTGACTACGACGCGATCATCCTTGGCGCAGGTGCCGCTGGCCTCATGTGCGCCGCGGTTGCCGGGCAGCGCGGGCGGAAGATCCTGCTCGTCGATCATGCCGAGCAGGCGGGGAAGAAGATCCTCATCTCCGGGGGCGGGCGGTGCAATTTCACCAACGTGCATATCGCGGCGGATCGGTACCTCTCCGCCAATCCGCATTTCGCAAAGTCCGCGCTGGGCAGATACACCGCGCAGGATTTCATCGCGCTCGTCGACTCCTACGGGATCGCGTGGCACGAAAAGACGCTCGGGCAACTCTTCTGCGACGGGTCGGCGAAGCAGATCGTCGAGATGCTACTCGACGAATGCGACAAGGGGCGGGTCGATCTGTCGCTTGGCCGCGCGGTCACCGCGGTCGAGCATGCCGATGGCCGGTACCGGGTGTCGCTCGACGGGCGGGCCGTCACCGCGCCGGCGCTGGTCATCGCAACCGGCGGGCCATCGATCCCCAAGATGGGCGCGACCGGGTTTGCCTATGACCTCGCGCGGCAATTCGGGTTGAAGGTGGTCGAGCCGCGCCCCGCGCTGGTGCCGCTGACGTTGGGCGGTGACGAAATCCTGTTTCGCGAGCTTTCGGGGGTCGCAGCCGACGTCGTCGCGACCGCCGGCAAGACCAAGTTCCGCGAAGCGGCGCTGTTCACGCACCGTGGCCTGTCGGGCCCGGCGATCCTGCAGGCGTCATCCTATTGGCGCAACGGCCAGCCGATCGGGATCGACTTTCTCCCCGACCGCGACTCCGGCTGGCTGCCTGCCGCCAAGCGTACCACGCCGCGCACGACGCTGCGAAAACTGCTCGCAAACACGCTCCCGGACCGACTCGCGGAGACTTTGAGCGACCGATTGGGCATGGCAAACGAGATTTCCACGCTTACCGATCGCAAGCTCCAGGACGCCGAGCGCGCACTAAGCCATTGGCAATTCACGCCAAATGGCTCGGAGGGCTATGCCAAGGCCGAGGTCACCGCGGGCGGAATCAGCACCGCGGAGCTCTCCTCGCAAACAATGCAAGCCAAACGCGTACCAATGCTGTATGCAGTCGGCGAAGCGGTCGATGTCACAGGGTGGCTCGGCGGCTACAATTTCCAATGGGCATGGTCGAGCGGGTGGGCCGCGGGTCAAGTCCTGTAGGGACCACCACGCCAGTGCCTTGCCGTTGCGTAAGCCGGCCACCAAGTAGGACGTACATGCCTTTTACAAATATTCCATCGCTTCTTTCCGAGGCGCTCGCCGCGCGTGGCTATACCGCGCTCACCCCTGTGCAGGCGCACGTGATCGAGGACAATGCGATCGGTCGCGATCTCGTCGTGTCGGCGCAGACCGGCTCGGGCAAGACCGTCGCGTTCGGCCTGGCGATGGCCGGCGAGCTGCTCGGTGAAGCGGGTGAGGACGGCGTCCAGCGCCTGCCAGCTCCGCACAAGCCGCTCGTTCTCTGCATCGCGCCGACTCGCGAGCTCGCGCTTCAGGTCAGCCGCGAGCTGATGTGGCTCTATGCCAAGGCTGGCGCGCGCATCTCGACCTGCGTCGGCGGCATGGACGCCTCGAAGGAGCGTCGTAGCCTCGCCCACGGCGCGCATATCGTCGTCGGGACGCCTGGCCGTCTGCGCGACCATCTCGAGCGCGGCGCGCTCGACCTGTCGGCCTTGAAGGTCGCGGTGCTCGACGAGGCCGACGAGATGCTCGACATGGGCTTCCGCGAAGATCTCGAGCAGATCCTCGACGCGTCGCCCGAGCAGCGTCGTACCTTGCTGTTCTCGGCAACGATGCCGCGGCCGATCGTCGCGCTCGCCAAGCGCTACCAGAAGGACGCGCTGCGCATCTCGACCGTCGGCGAGGATCGCGGTCATGGCGACATCTCGTACCAGGCCGTCACGGTCTCGCCGTCCGAGATCGAGCATGCGGTGATCAACCTGCTGCGCTTCCACGAGGCGGAGACGGCGATGCTGTTCTGCGCGACTCGCGACAATGTGCGTCATCTGCATGCGAGCCTGGTCGAGCGTGGCTTTGCCGCAGTCGCATTGTCGGGCGAGCATTCGCAGAACGAGCGTAACGCCGCGCTTCAGGCATTGCGTGACCGCCGTGCGCGCGTCTGCGTCGCGACCGACGTTGCCGCACGCGGCATCGATCTGCCGACGCTGAGCCTCGTCGTGCACGTCGAGCTGCCGCGCGATGCCGAGACGCTCCAGCATCGCTCGGGTCGTACCGGTCGTGCGGGCAAGAAGGGCACCGCCGTCCTGATCGTCCCGTTCCCGCGTCGCCGTCGCGTCGAGATGATGCTCCGCGGTGCCAAGATCAACGCGGAGTGGGTCAACGCCCCGACCGCGGAGGACATCCGCAAGAACGACCATGAGCGGCTGATCGGCATGCTGTTGCAGCCGGTCGAGGTCGAGGAGGAGGATCGCGCGCTCGCCGTGCGCCTGATGGCCGAGAAGACGCCCGAGGATATCGCCGCGGCGCTGGTGCACATGCACCGCGCGACGATGCCGCAGGCCGAGGATTTGATCGATCAGAGCAAGCAGTCGGTCAGCGACGATCGGTCGCAGGGTCCGCGCGCGGGCTTTGAGGACACCGTCTGGTTCCGCATGGATATCGGCCGTCGCCAGAACGCCGATCCGCGCTGGATCCTGCCGCTGATCTGCCGTCGCGGGCACATCACCAAGTCCGAGATCGGTGCGATCCGCATCGGCCCGAACGAGACCGCGTTCGAGATTCCGCGCGCCGTTGCGTCGCGCTTCTCGGCGGCGATCCAGCGTACCGCGCAGCAGGGCGAAGAGGAGAGCGGCGTCGCGATCGAGGCGATGCAGGGCGCGCCCGAGAGCGGTGCGCGGCATGACGGCGGCGGCGGCGGTCGCAGCAATGCGGGCGGTTCGCGCTCGACGCTGCACCGGGCTGCACCGCGTGGCGGTCCGGCACCGGCGCGCAAGCCGCCGTATCGTGGGAATCGCGAGCGCAGCTGAGCCAGCTCGATCCTCCCCCGCAAGGGGGAGGTGTCGCCGAAGGTGACGGAGGGGGAGGACCCGGAACAAGCGTTTCGCTTACCTCCCCCTCCGTCAGGCTGCGCCTGCCACCTCCCCCTGGCGGGGGAGGATTGAGGGGTATCGGCTTTGCGGATTGCACTCGGTAACCCCAAACCCCGTCATCCTGACGAAAGTCAGGATCCAGAGTAACGAACGCCGTCCTGCTTGATCCTGGATCCTGACGTTCGTCAGGATGACGAGAGGCGTGAGATGACCATGACCGATACGCCATCCTCGCTCCGCATCCTCGTCGACGCCGACGCGTGTCCGGTGAAGGACGAGATCTACAAGGTCGCGTGGCGCCACGAGGTGCCCGTCACGATCGTGGCCAACAGCCATTTCCGCATCCCCGTCCACCCGCTGATCAGCCGCGTGGTCGTCAGCGACGGGTTCGACGCCGCCGACGACTGGATCGCCGAGCAAAGCGACGCGAAAGCGGTCGTGATCACCGCCGACATCCTGCTTGCCGATCGCTGCCTGAAGGCCGGCGCTACCGTGCTGGCGAACACCGGCAAGCCCTTCACCACCAGCTCGATCGGCGGCGCGATCGCGACGCGGGCGATCATGGCTGACTTGCGTGCTGGCGGCGACGTGATCGGCGGGCCGGCGCCATTTTCCAAGACCGATCGGTCGAGTTTCCTCTCCGCGCTCGACGCCGCGCTCGTCCGGTTGAAGCGCCGCTAAGGCGCGCGCGATCGGGTGGAAACCGACTTTACCGGTTGCCATCCCGCCCTCCGCATCGGCATAGGCGCGCGTTCATTAAAGGACGACGCGATGCAGACGGACGCTGGCGGCCCCGCCTTGGGGCTGGATTTCGGCACGACCAACAGCGTCGTGGCGCTGGGGACGCCCGGGGGCACGCCCGAATTGGTAACCTTCGCCGCGCCCGCCGAGACGAGCCCGGTGTTCCGCTCGGCGCTCTGCTTCTGGCAGGACGACAGCGGCAAGGGGCTCGCGTCGGATGCGGGGCCGTGGGCGATCGCCGAATATATGGAATACCCGCTCGACAGCCGGTTCATCCAGTCGTTCAAGTCGGTGGCGGCGATGAAGACGTTCGAGCAGGCCTCGGTCTTCGACAAGCGCTATCGCTTCGAGGAGATGGGGCAGCTGTTCCTCGAGAAGCTGATTGCGCATGCGGGCGGCAAGCTCGACACGCGGCCGCACCGGATCGTCGTCGGGCGCCCGGTCGAATATGCGGGCGCGCGGCCCGACGAGGCGCTCGCGCGGACGCGGTATGACGCGATGTTCAAGGGCTTCGGCGCGGAGATCCATTATGTCTATGAGCCGCTTGGCGCCGCCTACAGCTACGCGACGCGGCTGACCGAGCCGGCGACGATCCTGGTCGCGGATTTCGGGGGCGGGACGAGCGACTTTTCGGTGGTGCGCGTCGCCGAGCCGGGTGCGGCGCGGCGGTGTACGCCGCTCGGGCATGCGGGCGTGGGGATCGCGGGCGACCGGTTCGATTACCGGATCCTCGACCGGCTGGTGCTGCCGATGCTGGGCAAGGGCGGCGCGTACAAGTCGTTCGGCAAGGAGCTGGAGATCCCGCGCGCCTATTTCGCCGACTTCGCGGACTGGTCCAGGTTAGCGCTGATGCGCAACCGCAAGACGATGACCGAGCTGGAGCGGTTGCAGAAGACCGCGGTCGATCCGGAGTCGATCGGGCGGATGATCGCGGTGATCGAGAACGAGCTGGGCTATCCGCTGTATGATGCGGTGGGGTCGCTCAAGCGCGCGTTGTCGAGCGGCGAGGACGCGCATTTCCACTTTGCGGGGGCGGGGCTGGAGATCGAGGCGGACGTGACTCGCGCGCAGTTCGAGGGCTGGATCGCCGACGACGTCGTGCGGATCGAGGCGGCAGTCGACCGGGCGCTGGAAGTCGCGAACGTCGGCGGCGGCGATATCGACCGCGTGTTCCTGACCGGCGGGTCGTCGCTGATCCCGCGCATCCGCCGGATCTTCGTCGAGCGGTTCGGCGAGGCGGCGATCATGAGCGGCGGCGAGCTTACGTCGATCGCGCATGGGCTGGCCCTGATCGGCGAGCAGGACGATATCGCGGCGTGGTCCGTCTGATGGTGCCGCGGGTTCTTCTCGGGACGGCGCAGGTGCCGGGGGGCGGTGAATTGCGGCTGCTCCAGCGGGGTGCGGAGTTTTCGATCATGCTGGGCGCGAACGAGTTGATGAACAGCCGGCTGAGCGGGTCGGAAGAGATGCTGGCCGAGCAGGCGTGTGACCGGATCGGTGATCGGCCGGGCGTGCGGATGCTGATCGGCGGGCTCGGCATGGGGTTCACCTTGCGGGCGGCGCTCTCGCGGCTGGGGCCTGATGCCGAGGTGGCGGTGGCGGAGATCGTGCCGGCGGTGATCGAATGGGCGCGGGGGCCGATGGCGGCGTTGCACGGCGACAGCCTGACCGATCCGCGGACCCGGATTTTCGAGGGCGATGTCGCCGCGGCGATCGCGGAAGGGGCGTGGGACGCGATCCTGCTAGATGTCGATAATGGTCCCGACGGGATTTCGCGGCCCGGTAACGATCGGCTCTACGGCGCGGCGGGGTTGGCGCGCGCGCGTGCGGCGTTGCGGCCGGGGGGCGTGCTGGCGGTGTGGTCGTCTGCGCCGAGCAAGCCGTTCGCCAAGCGGCTCGACGAGGCGGGTTTCGCGGTCGACGAGGTTATCGCGCGGGCCACGCGCAAGGGCGGCGCGCGGCATGTGATCTGGTTCGCGACCAAATCTTGATCGGGCGCTGGGCCGTCTTGATCGCACTGTCGGCGGTGGTTGCGGGCGTGCTCGAACTGGTCGGGCTGCCCGCCGGACTGTTGCTCGGGCCGATGATCGCGGCAGTGGTGCTCGCGGTGCGCGGCTGGTCGCTGAGCGTGCCGACCTCGGCGTTTCGGGCTGCGCAAGCGGCAGTGGGAACGCTGATCGCGGGATCGATCACGACGGGAATCGTCGCGACGGTGGGCGAGCATTGGCCGGTGTTCCTGATGGTCAACGGCGTCACGCTCGCGGCGAGCAGCGTGCTCGGCTATCTGCTGAGCCGGTGGCAGGTGTTGCCGGGCACCGTCGCGGTGTGGGGATCGACGCCGGGGGCGGCGAGCGCGATGGTGCTGATGGCGCAGGCGTACGGCGCGGATTCGCGGCTGGTCGCGGTGATGACCTACACGCGGGTCGTGAGCGTCGCGGTGGTCGCGTCGGTGCTGGCGGCGGTGATGGTCGGCGGCGGGAGCGGACATCACGTCGCCGCGACGTGGTTCGCGGCGGTCGACCCGATTGCGGTGCTGCGGACGATCGCGATCGCCGGCGTTGGTGCGGGGGTGGGCGTCGCGTTGAAGCTGCCGGCGGGGGCGCTACTCGGCTCGCTGGTCGCGGGGGCGGCGTTGAACGTCACCGGGATCGCGCAGCCGGTGTTGCCGCAGTGGCTGCTGGCGATCAGCTATGCGGTGGTCGGGTGGCGGATCGGGCTGTCGTTCACGCGCGACACGCTGCGCGTCGCGGGCAAGGCGATGCCGCGGATCCTGCTGTCGGTGGCGCTGCTGATCGCGTTCTGCGGCGGGATCGCGGCGGCGTTGACGCGCTGGTGGGGGATCGATCCGGTCACCGCCTATCTCGCGACGAGCCCGGGCGGGATGGATTCGGTCGCGATCATCGCCGCGTCGAGCCCGGTGGATGTGCCGTTCGTGATGGCGTTGCAGGTGTTGCGATTTCTGGGGGTGTTGCTGATCGGGCCGCCGCTCGCGCGGTTCGTGGCGACGCGGCAGGGCGGGGTGCCGCCGGTTATTCCGATCTGACACTCCGCAGTGGCCCCATACTGCCGTCATCCTGACGAAAGTCAGGATCCAGAGCCATAATCGGCGTCGTCTGGAACTCTGGGTCCTGGCTTTCGTCAGGATGACGGTGGGCCCTTGGTCGGGCGGTAGGCTTCGACGTCGATGTCGTGGCGCTTGAGCTTGTCGTAGAAGGTTTTCCGCGGGATGCCGAGCGCCGCCAGCGCCGAGCGGACGTCGCCGCTGACCTGTTGCAGCGTGGCGCGGATCGTCGCTTCCTCGAACTTGTCGACGCGCGCGGGGAGGGGGATGTCGCTGTCCTCGTCGACCGCGTCCTCCGCCTCGACGCGCAGCACCAGCCGCTTGGCGAGATTGTCGAGTTCGCGGACGTTGCCGGGCCAGTCGTGCTGGCCGAGATAGGCGAGCGTCGCGGTATCGACGGTCGGCACGTCGCGGCCGAACCGCTCCGCCGCCTGGTGGAGCAGGTGGCCGAACAGCAACGGCACGTCGTCGCGGCGTTCGCGCAACGGCGGGATGCGGAGGCGGACCGCGTCGAGCCGGAACAGCAGGTCGGCGCGGAACCGGCCATCCTCGACCGCCTGGTCGAGCCCGGGCTTGGCCGCGGCGATCACGCGAAGGTCGAGCGCGCGCGGCAGGTCGCCGCCGACCGGCATGACCTCGCGCTCCTCCAGGACGCGGAGGAGCTTGGCCTGGAAGGCGGGCAGCGTGCTCTCGATCTCGTCGAGGAACAGCGTGCCGCGGTTCGACGCCTCGATCCGGCCGGTGCGCGGCAGGCGCGAGTCGCCATCATGGCCGAACAGCTCGATCTCCGCGACCGCCTCGGGCAGCGCGGCGCAGTTGACCGCGACGAACGGGCGCGAGCGGCGGTTGCTCCAGCGGTGGAGGAGGACGGCGACGAGCTCCTTGCCGGTGCCCGTCTCGCCCTCGACCAGCACGTCGATATCGGCTTGCGCGATCTGGCGCATGGTCTCGCGGAGGCGGACCATGACGGGCGTTTCACCGATCAGCGGTTCGGCGCCGATCGTCTCCTCGGCGGCCGCTCTGAGCCGGCGATTGTCGAGGACGAGGCGGCGCATCTCCAGCGCACGCCTGGCGCCCGCGATCAGGTGATCGGTCGCAAACGGCTTCGGGATGAAGTCGAACGCGCCGTTCTTGAGGGCTGCGACCGCCATCGCGACGTCGCCGTGGCCGGTCATCAGCAGCACCGGAATCTCGTGGTCGATCGCGGCAATCCGGCGGAACAGCTCGAGCCCGTCCATCTTCGGCATGCGGATGTCGGACACCACCGCGCCGTCGAACCCGGCATGGACGCGGGCCAGCGCGACGGTCGGATCGCGCTCGGCGATCACCGCGATCCCTGCGAGTTCGAACGATTGTTCGAGCGCGCCGCGCAGCACGTCGTCGTCGTCGACCAGGAGAACGCTTTGCTCGAACTGGGGCTGCGCGGTCATGCTTTTACCAGGATCATGCGGAAGATCGCACCTTCGGGGGCTGGGACGAGGTCGAGCGTGCCGCCGAACTCGGTCATGATGTCGCGCGCAATGCCGAGGCCGAGCCCGAGGCCGTCCTTCTTGCTCGTCGCGAACGGGGTGAAGAGGTGGTCGGCGATATCGCGCGCGATGCCGGGGCCGTTGTCGGCGACGGTCAGCACGACGTCGCGGCCTTTCCGGCCGACCGTGACGCTGACTCGGGCGTCGCGCCGGTCGGCGACCGCATCGAGCGCGTTCTGGAGGAGATTGACGAGGACCTGCTCGAGCCGGACTCGGCCCGCGATCACGGTCAGCCGCGCCTCGGGACCGGTGGGGAGGTCGAGCGTCACGCCCTTCGCGCGGAAGCGGTCGCCGATCAGCAGGCGGACGCCGTCGACCGCCTCGTCGAGCGCGACCGGGCCGATTGAGCCTGCGCCACGTCTTGCGTAGCGCCGCAGCCCGGCAGTGATCGTGCCGATCCGGCTTGTGAGATCGACGATCGACTGGAGGTTGGTCGCCGCGCGCGCGGGTTCGTCGCGCGCGAGGAAGGCGGCGGCGTTGTCGGCGAAGGTGCGGATCGCGGCGACCGGCTGGTTGATCTCGTGCGCGACGCTGGCGGTGATCGTGCCGATCGAGCCGACTCGGTTGGCGTGCGCCAGCTCCTCGCGCGCCTGGCGAAAGCGCTGGTCGGACGCCTCGCGCTGCTCGACCTCGATCTGCAGCCGGTCGGCGGTGGCGCGCAATTCGGCGGTCCGCCGCGCGACCTCGGCCTCGAGTTCGGCGCGCGCGCCTGCGTTGCGCTTGCGGCGTGCCTGAAGCCACCAGGCGGCAACGATCACCGCGATCGTCAGCAGCGCCGCGATCGCGGTCGCCCAGCGCGTGCGTGCCGCAGCGGTGCGCAACGCGGCGTCGAGCGGCTCCATATGCACCAGCCGCCAGCCTGCGATCGGCACCGGGAGCGAGACCGCGATCGCCGGCGATCCGTTGGGCAGCCGCGACACCCCCTCGTGCCATACGCCGCCGCGCAGCGTCAGCGGTGCCGGGTCGAGCGGTGACGTGCCGAACTGGCGCGTCGCGATCAGTGCCGCGCGGCGCGCAGGGGGCAGCGTGCGCGTGGTCCGGAATTCGAGCGTCGGATCGCTCGCGATCAGGATGATGCCATCGGGATCGGTGACGAAGGTCGCCATCATGTCCTGGATCCACGCGCGCGCGATCTTGCCGAATTCGACCTTCACCACGACCACGCCGAGCGGTCGGCCGTCCCGATCGATCCGTCGCGACAGATACAGGCCGGGCCGCCCGCTGACGCTGCCGAGCGCGAAGAATTCGGTCGCGCCCGACGCCATCGCCTTGGTGAAATAGTCGCGGTAGCGATAGTCGTGACCGAGGAAGCTGTCCGCACGTGCGGCGTTCGAGGCGGCGATCGTCATGCCCTGCGTATCGAGCGCGTAGATCACCGGCGCGCCGGTCCGCTCCGCCAGCATCGCCAGCTTCGTATTGAGCGCCGGATCGACCGTGCCCGAGGCGAGTGCGGCACGAACGTCGGGATATTCGCCGAGCATGACGGGCAACAGCCGATAGGTTTGCAGCTCCGCCTCGAGCAGGCGGAGGTTGCTGCGGGTCTGCTGAACCGCGCGCATTCGCACCGTCGCGGTCGCGTCCGCCACCGCGCGCGGGCCGTAGATAGACGCGACTCCCGCGACGACCATGCCGAGCGCGGCGAATGCCAGCAGCACCGCCAGCGCGGTGATGAAAAGGGGGGATTTGAGCCGCGCCATTTGTGCGGATTATCACACACCACCGCGTCCCGCTACCGCTGAAAAGCGGCATTTTTCGCACATCTGAAAAGTGGGTATGTCGAAAACTCTTGGAAAACCAACGTTTTATGTAGAGTCAGACTCGGTCTTGTAGTCCCCGGTCCGGCCCGGCATTACCGTCGCCATAACGTCCCGTGGCAGTGGACGAAGGTTTTCAGGAGGCGATGTTGACCATACCAACCCAGACATATGGCGTCGCGCAAGCGCCGGCGCGCAAGCGCTGGACCGGCCAGCTGTATATCCAAGTGCTGATCGCGATCGCGCTGGGCGCAGCGCTCGGGCATTTCTATCCGACGTACGGCGCGGCGCTCAAGCCGCTCGGCGATGCGTTCATCAAGCTGGTGAAGATGATCATCGCCCCGGTGATCTTCCTGACGCTCGTCACGGGTATCGCGGGCATGAAGGAACTGGGTTCGGTCGGCCGAGTCGCCGGCAAGGCTTTCGCCTATTTCCTGTTCTTCTCGACGCTCGCGCTGATCGTCGGCCTGATCGTCGCCAACGTCGTCCAGCCGGGCGCGGGGATGAACATCGACGCCGCCTCGCTCGATACCAAGGGCATCGCCGACTACACCGTGAAGGCGCACGAGACGACGATCACCGGGTTCCTGATGAGCATCATCCCGGACACGATGGTCAGCGCGTTCACCGAAGGTAACATCCTCCAGATCCTGCTCGTCGCGATCCTGTTCGGCATTTCGCTGAGCCTGGTCGGTGAGCCTGCCAAGCCGGTGCTCAACTTCCTCGAGCGCCTCAGCCTGATCGTCTTCAAGCTGGTCGGCATCCTGATGCGCGCAGCACCGCTCGGTGCGTTCGGCGCGATCGCTTTCACGATCGGCAAATACGGGATCGGCAGCCTTGCCAATCTGGGTGCGCTGGTTGCGACCTTCTATCTCACCGCGATCCTGTTCGTCGTGGTCGTGCTCGGCACCGTCGCGCGCCTGACGGGCTTCTCGATCTTCAAGCTGATCAAGTATCTGAAGGCCGAGCTGCTGCTGGTGCTCGGCACCTCGTCGTCGGAAGCCGCATTGCCGAACCTGATCCAGAAGATGGAGGCTGCGGGCTGCGAGAAGTCGGTCGTCGGGCTGGTCGTGCCGACCGGCTATTCGTTCAACCTCGATGGTACCAACATCTACATGACGCTGGCGGCGCTGTTCATCGCGCAGGCGACCAACACGCATCTGACGCTCGGGCAGGAATTGCTGCTGCTGGTCGTCGCGATGATCTCTTCGAAGGGTGCAGCGGGCGTGACCGGTGCGGGCTTCATCACGCTGGCCGCGACGCTGTCGATCGTGCCGACCGTGCCGATCGCGGGCATGGCGCTGATCCTCGGCGTCGACCGCTTCATGAGCGAGTGCCGCAGCCTCACCAACTTCATCGGCAATGCGGTCGCGACGATCGTCGTCGCCCGCTGGGAAGGCGCACTCGACCGCGACAAGCTCGACGCGGCGCTGTCGGGCAAGCTGCCCGAGTTCGTGCCTGCGACGATCCCGCCTGCCGCCACCGCCCATTGACGCGTACGGGGCGGGTTCGTCCGGTCCCACGTCCTGTACCGGATATTCACTATGACCTCGATGATGATGCGCCGCACGGCGTATGCGGCCGGCCTGACCGCGGCCGCGCTTTCGATGCTTGCTGCCTCGACCACTGCGACCGCCCAGGCGGCGCCGGCGAACCCGACCGGGCTGCTGGCGAAGGAATCGGCCAACAGCGCCGCGGCGTCGCCGATCGCCGAGAGCTACCCCGACGCCGCGATCGGCGACGGCGTGACGGCGGGTGGCTACAACCAGTCGCGCTGGGCGGAAGATTGGTCGAAGCTGCGTGACCCCAAGAAGCGCAAGGACATCGTCGACCAGCTGAAGTTCATCTCGCTTGCCGGCGATGGCGACGTGTATCTGACGCTGTCGGGCGAGGCGCGGCTGCGCGTCAATCAGACGACCAACCCCAATCTGCGTGATGCGGAAGCGCAGCGGCAGGACATTCTTCGCCTCTTCGGCGGCGCCGACCTGCATGTCGGCAAGCATGTGCGGTTCTACGGCGAGCTGGCGCACGGCACGCTCGAGGGTGAGAATCTGGGAACCGCGCTGCCGAACCTGCGCAACAAGCTGGCGGTGCAGCAGGCGTTCGTCGATCTGACGGGCACGGTCGCCGATGTCGATGTCGGGGTCCGCTATGGTCGCCAGACCTTCGCCGATGGTCCGAACCTGATGGTCGTGCCGCGCGACAACAATACGCTCTATTTCGGGTTCAACGGCTTCCGTGCCTGGGCGCGCGCCGCGGGTGTCCGCGCCGATGTGTTCGATTTCAAGCCGACCGCCTATGGCAATGGCGGGACGCAGGACGACAATGCGGAGAGCGCGCGGCGCTTCTCGGGTATCTCGACGGGAATCGTCGTGCCCGAGACGCTGTTCGGCGGATCGAAGCTGTACGTCGATCCCTTCCTCTGGCGGCTGCGCAACCGGACGGCGGTATGGGGCACCGACACCGCGCGCGAAGTCCGCAACTTCTACGGCCTGCACGTTTGGGGCGATGCGGGTCCGGTCAATCTCGACTGGACGATCAACTATCAGGGCGGGTCGTACGACAACCGCTCGATCAAGGCGTGGCTGGTGCTGCTCGCGCAGACGTACCAGCTGGGCAAGGGCAAGACCGCGCCACGGGTCGGCTTCCACGCCGATTACGCCAGCGGTGGCGGTGCGTACGGCAAGGGAACGCTGCGCAACTCGCTCGCGCCGTTCGGCAACAACATCTATTACAGCTATCAGCTGTTCGCGACGCCGACCAACCTGATCGCGCTCGCGCCGAACGTCACTTTCAGCGCGTTCAAGAAGCTGCGCATGACGGCGGAATATCAGCTGTCGTGGCGCGACACGACGACCGACGCGGTATACCGCGCCAACGGCACCGCCTTTGCCGGGACGCAGAATTTTGGCGGGCGCAAGATCGCCGATACGATCCGGTTCCAGGCGACCTATCCGATCACCTCGCGCCTGTCGCTGCTCGGGCGGTACGAGCATCTCATCGCGGGGCCTGCGCTGACCAATGCGGGGTACAAGAACTCCGACTTCATGGCCGGCTGGATCAGCTACCGGTTCTAAGGGTGTCTACCGTCCCATTCCACGCCGTCATCCTGACGAAAGTCAGGATCCAGAGTAGCAGGGGTTAACGCTTTTGGCTCTGGATCCTGACTTTCGTCAGGATGACGCGGGGGGTGATACCGTCTGAATTAACCTGCGGCATATTCCCCCGCGGATTGATAGAAATAGACCATACCGGTCCTTCAATTCCGTGATCGACTGTGGCACATGGACTCCAACATCAGGAGCACATGGCCATGGATCTCAGCTTCACGCCCGAGGAAGAATCGTTCCGCGACGAAGTCCGCAGCTTCTTCCGCGACAAACTCCCCGCCCGCCTCTCGACGCTGGTCCGCGAAGGCAAGCGCCTGCGCAAGGCGGACATGGAAGAATGGCACGCGATCCTCAACGAACGCGGCTGGCTCGCGAACCATTGGCCCGGGCAATGGGGCGGTCCCGGCTGGAGCGTGATCCAGCGGTTTATCTTCGATAACGAATCGGCGCTCGCGCACGCGCCCCGCGTGGTGCCGTTCGGCGTCAACATGCTCGGTCCGGTGCTGATCAAATACGGCTCCGAGGAGCAGAAGAAGCACTGGCTGCCGCGTATCCTCGACGGCTCCGACTGGTGGTGCCAGGGCTATTCCGAGCCGGGCGCGGGCTCCGATCTCGCGGGCCTCAAGACCACCGCGGTGCGGAACGGCGACGTCTATGTCGTCAACGGCCAGAAGACGTGGACGACGCTCGGCCAGCATGCCGACATGATCTTCTGCCTCGTCCGCACCGATGCGACCGCGAAGAAGCAGGAGGGCATCAGCTTCTTGCTGATCGACATGAAGTCGCCCGGCATCGAAGTCCGCCCGATCACGCTGATCGATGGCGAGCAGGAGGTGAACGAGGTGTTCTTCACCGATGTCGAGGTGCCCGTCGCCAACCTCGTCGGCGAAGAGAATATGGGCTGGACCTACGCCAAATATCTGCTGACCTATGAGCGCACCAACATCGCGGGCGTCGGCTTCTCGATCGCGTCGTTCGAGCGGCTGAAGGAAGTCGCGCAGTCGCAGAAGAAGGGCGGGCGGGCGCTCGCCGACGATCCGCTGTTCGCTGCAAGGATGGCACGCGTCGAGATCGACTTGGCCAATATGCAAACGACCAATTTGCGCGTGCTGGCCGCGGTCGCGGGCGGCGGCGCGCCGGGCGCGGAAAGCTCGATGCTCAAGATTAAGGGCACCGAGATTCGCCAGGAGATCACCGCGCTGACCAGGCGCGCCTACGGCTCCTACGCCGCGCCCTACATACCCGAAGCTCTGGAAGCCGGGTGGAACGGCGAGGATGTCGGGCCGGAGGACGCGGCGATGGCGGCGCCGAGCTATTTCAACAACCGCAAGCTGTCGATCTTCGGCGGATCGAACGAGATCCAGAAGAACATCATCTCCAAAGCCATTCTGGGTCTCTGAGCACATGAACTTCGACCACACCGACGACCGCCGCATGCTCGCCGACACGCTCGTCCGCGCGCTGCGCGACGGCTATCCGATCGATACGCGCAATGCGGGTGCGTATAGCGACGTTGGGTATGACCCCGCGGTCTGGCAGCAGTTGACCGAACTCGGAATCGTGTCCGCGTTGTTCGACGAGGCGGCGGGCGGCTTTGGCGGCAGCGGGTTCGACATCATGGTGGTGTTCGAGGCGCTCGGCCGCGCGCTGGTGGTCGAGCCGTTCCTGGGGGCATTGATGGCGGGGCGCGCGCTGGCCGCGGCAGGCGGGCACGACGAGACGCTCGCCGGAATCGTGTCCGGCGAGACGATCGCCGCGTTCGCGCAAGAGGATGGCGCGACGCCGGTGACCGCGACGAAGAGCGGCGACGGCTGGACGCTCAGCGGGACCAAGGCGGTCGTGGCGCAGGCCGGCGCAGCGTCGGTGTTCGTGGTGGTGATCGAACAGGACGAACCGCTCGTGTTCCTCGTGCCCGCGGATACCGCCGGGGTGTCGGTCCGCAGCTACAACGTCGTCGAGGGCGGTGGCGCTGGCGACGTGACGTTCGATGGTGTGACGCTCGGCGCGGACGCGCGTGTCGGGGGCGAAGGGCAGGGGCAGGCGATCGTCGATGCGGCGGTCGGCGCCGGGTTGCTCGCGCTGTCGGCCGAGGCGGTCGGCGCGATGGAGTTCGTCAAGGAGGCGACGCTCGGCTATCTGCGCGACCGCAAGCAGTTCGGCGTGCCGATCGGCAAGTTCCAGGCGCTCCAGCACCGCATGGCGACGGTGCTGCTCGAGATCGAGCAGGCACAGTCCGCGGTGATCAACGCCGCCTCGGCGTTCGACGGCGACGACGCGAAGGCGCGCGCACGCGCATTGGCGGCGGCAAAGTACACGATCGGACGGACCGGCGCGCTGGTCGCGGAGGAGTCGATCCAGCTGCACGGCGGGATCGGCATGACGTGGGAATATGCGGTGTCGCACTACGCCAAGCGGCTGGTGATGATCGACCACCAGCTCGGCGACGAGGATCATCACCTTCAGCGGTATATCGCGCTGGGGTGAGGGCCCGTCATTTGCGTTCCGTTATCGCCTGCTCGTCACCCTGACGAAAGTCAGGGCCCAGGGTTACGGGCGTCGTCCTTCGTGGCTCTGGGTCCTGACTTTCGTCAGGATGACGGTGGTGGGATGACGGTGGGGGGATGGACGCGCGGCTTACCGCCCGCGCTTGCCGATCATCGGCCGCAGTCGCACGCCAAGGCAGATCACCGTCGGCCAGAGCAACGTGTTGAGGATATCGAGCGACGTATCCTCCCACCGCCACGACCCGAACGTCATCCGGTCCATGATCTCGTTGAACGCCTCGCCCGCGACGACCACCCACCACGGAATGAACGAGCCGAACGATCGCCGCGTGACCAACCGTGCGAGCATCAGCAGTGCCATGCCGGCATGGATGTGCAGGATCGTATCGGGCAGCCCGGTGCCGTCGCCGATCCAGTCGATCATCTTGTGGTAGAAAGTCGGGGTCACGCTGCTACTCCGGACGAACGGAATTCCGCCGCGAAGCGCGCTATACGGGGCTCACTCGGTCGCGGCAATCTGCGCACCGGCATCGACAGGCGTCGTGCCCAGCATCAGCGGCTTCAGAGCGCCGATGGTCGCGTCCAGCCACGCGATGAACCGGTCGATCCGCGCGATCCGGCGGACGTCGCGGTGGACGACGAGCCAGAACGAGCGCTGGATATCGACCGCCTTGGGCAGCACGCGCACCAGCCCCGGCACGCCGTCGCCGATGAAGCACGGGAGTATCCCGCACCCGGCCCCCGCCGCGATCAACTCGGCCTGCGCGACGATGCTCGAACTGCGGATCGACGCGTCGAGCCGCCCGTCGATCTCCGCCAGATAGCGGAGTTCGGGCGCGTAGATCATGTCGGGGACATAGCCGATCAACCGGTGCCGCATCAGGTCCGCGGTGGTCGCGATCGGGCCGCTCCGCGCGAGGTGATCGGGGTGCGCGTAGAGACCGAGATGGTAATCGGTGAGTTTGCGCGCCACCAGCGGCCCGCTCTTCGGGCGCGCGAGCATCACCGCGATATCCGCCTCGCGCCGCGACGGGTTGAGGAACCCGGTCGAGGCGATCAGGTCGATCGCGATGCGCGGATGCTGGTTGGTGAACGCGGCGAGCCGGGGCGCGAGGATGCGGCTGCCGAACCCTTCCGAGACGCTCAGCCGGATCGGCCCCGCGAGCACGCCCGCATCGGTGCCGACGACTTCCTGGATGCCGAGCGCGGACGCCTCCATCGTCTCTGCATGTTCGAGCAAAGCCGCGCCGCGCTCGGTCAGCGCATAGCCCGCGACGGTCTGCTCGAACAACGTCGTCTGGAGCCGGCGCTCGAGCCGTTGCAGACGTCGCGAGACCGTGGTTGCGTCCTGGCCGAGCAGTTTTGCGGCGGGACCGAGCCGGTGCGCGCGCGCCAGGGCCAGGAAATACCGGACGTCGTCCCAATCCATGAACGCCTCACCTCAAGCTGCATATCTGCAGAGCGAATCTGCAAACAGCCCCACTTGGCTGCGAAACGCTTATGGCGGACGATGCGCGCAACAAGAAGAGGATGCCATGCGGACGATCGAGAATTTCACGAGCGGTGCAGCGAGCAAGGCCGAGCGCTTCGGCGACGTGTTCGACCCCAATTCGGGCGAGGTACAGGCGCGCGTGCGGCTGTCGGGTGCGGTCGATCTCGATGCAGCGGTCGCGGCCGCGCAGAAGGCGCAGCCGGGCTGGGCGGCGACCAACCCGCAGCGGCGTGCGCGCGTCATGTTCGAGTTCAAGCGGCTCGTCGAAGTGAACATGGACGAACTCGCGCGCATGCTCTCGTCCGAGCACGGCAAGGTGATCGCGGATTCGCGAGGAGATATCCAGCGCGGGCTCGAGGTGATCGAGTTCTGCTGCGGCATCCCGCACATCCTCAAGGGTGAATACACGCAGGGCGCGGGGCCGGGGATCGACGTCTATTCGATGCGCCAGCCGCTCGGCATCGGCGCGGGGATCACGCCGTTCAACTTCCCCGCCATGATCCCGCTCTGGATGAGCGGCGTCGCGATCGCCACGGGCAACGCGTTCATCCTCAAGCCGTCCGAGCGCGATCCGTCGGTGCCGGTGCGGCTGGGCGAGCTGTTCGTCGAGGCGGGGCTGCCCGAAGGCATCTTCCAGGTCGTTCACGGCGACAAGGAAATGGTCGATGCGATCCTCGATCATCCGGCGATCAGCGCGGTGAGCTTCGTCGGCTCGTCCGACATCGCGCACTACGTCTACCGCCGCGGGGTCGAGGCGGGCAAGCGCGTCCAGGCGATGGGCGGCGCGAAGAACCACGGCATCGTGATGCCCGACGCGGATCTTGACCAGGTGGTTGCCGACCTTTCGGGCGCGGCGTTCGGCTCGGCGGGTGAGCGGTGCATGGCGCTGCCGGTGGTCGTGCCGGTCGGCGAGAAGACCGCGATCGCGCTGCGCGAAAAGCTGATCCCGGCGATCGCTGCGCTTCGCGTGGGCGTGTCGACCGACAACGACGCGCATTACGGTCCGGTGGTGAATGCGGCGCACAAGACGCGTGTTGAGAACTGGATCCAGACCGGCGTCGACGAGGGTGCGGAGCTCGTCGTCGACGGGCGCGGGTTCGCACTCCAGGGGCACGAGAAGGGCTTCTTCATCGGCCCGTCGCTGTTCGATCACGTCACCACCGAGATGTCGGCGTACAAGGAGGAGATCTTCGGGCCCGTTCTCCAGATCGTCCGCGCGGCCGATTTCGAGGAGGCTGTGCGGCTGCCGAGCGAGCATCAATATGGCAACGGCGTCGCGATCTTCACGCGCAACGGCCACGCCGCGCGCGAGTTCGCGGCGCGGGTGAATGTCGGGATGGTTGGGATCAACGTGCCGATCCCGGTGCCGGTGGCGTATCACACGTTCGGCGGCTGGAAGCGCAGCGCGTTCGGCGACACCAACCAGCATGGGATGGAAGGCGTGAAGTTCTGGACCAAGGTCAAGACGGTCACGCAGCGCTGGCCCGACGGCTCCGCGCTGCCGGCGATGGCGGAAGATGGCGGCCCGGCGCGGAACAACGACGCGTTCGTCATTCCGACGATGGGGTGATTGGGTGCCGCGCTCCCCCTCCGTCATCCTGGACTTGATCCAGGATCCAGAGTTACGGAGCGCGGCATTCGTGGCTCTGGATCCTGACTTTCGTCAGGATGACGGGGGCGGGAGAGGATCGAAGCCCCAGTCCTCGGCCAGATCGCGCCATGTCGGGTTGTCCGTCTCGATCAGCGTGATCTTCCAAGACCGTTTCCACACCTTCAACTGCTTCTCGCGTGTGATCGCCGCGTCCATCGTGTCCGCCATCGCAAACCAGACCAGCCGGTTCACACCGTATCGCTTTGAGAACCCGTCGAACATGCCCTCGCGGTGCTGAACGATCCGCGCCATCAGGTCGGACGTGAGGCCGATGTAGAGCGTTCCGTTGCGCCCGCTCGCCATGATATAGACCGCGGGTTGCCTAGCCATATCATTCCCCCCAGTCGTCAACCTGACGAAAGTCAGGATCCAGAGCCACAGGTTTCCGCGTTTGTGGCTCTGGATGCTGGGTCGAGCCCAGCATGACGGAAGAGAGATTTATGACCAACCAGTTCGACCTCACCGACGACCAGCGCGAGATCCAGGAGCTCGCGCGCCGCTTCACCGCCGACCGGATCACCCCGCATGCGGCCGAGTGGGACGAGAAGCACATCTTCCCGCGCGACACGATCAAGGCGGCGGCCGAGCTCGGTTTCGCGGCGATCTATGTCAGCGAGGAGAGCGGCGGGATCGCGCTCGGGCGCCTCGAAGCCGCGCTGATCATGGAGGCGATGTCGTACGGGTGCCCGTCGACGAGCGCGTTCATCAGCATCCACAACATGGCGGCATGGATGATCGACCGGTTCGGCTCGGCTGCGGTGAAGGACAGGTATCTCCCCGATCTGGTGACGATGGACCGGCTGGCGAGCTATTGCCTGACCGAGCCGGGCTCTGGCTCCGACGCCGCGGCGCTCAAGACGCGCGCGGTGCGCGACGGCGACGACTGGATCGTGACGGGCTCGAAGCAGTTCATCTCGGGCGCGGGCGAGAACGAGGTGTACGTCACCATGGTCCGCACCGGTGAAGACGGGCCCAAGGGTATTTCCTGCCTCGTGATCGAGAAGGACATGCCCGGCGTGTCGTTCGGCGCGAACGAGAAGAAGCTCGGCTGGCATTCGCAGCCGACTCGGCAGGTGATCTTCGACGGCGTCCGCGTGCCGGCCGCCAACATGGTCGGCGGCGAGGGCGAGGGCTTCCGGATCGCGATGATGGGGCTGGACGGCGGGCGGCTGAACATCGGTGCATGCTCGCTCGGCGGCGCGCAGCGGTGTCTCGACGAGGCGATCGCCTACACGCGCGACCGCAAGCAGTTCGGCAAGCCGATCGCGGACTTCCAGAACACGCAGTTCATGCTGGCGGACATGGCGACCGAGCTGGAGGCCGCGCGCGCACTGCTCTACATCGCGGCGGCCAAGGTGACGGCGAACGCGCCCGACAAGACCAAGTTCGCGGCGATGGCGAAGCGGCTGGCGACCGATACGGGCTCGTCGGTGGTCGACCGCGCGTTGCAGCTGCATGGCGGCTACGGGTATTTGCAGGATTACCCGATCGAACGCTTCTGGCGCGACCTGCGCGTGCATTCGATCCTTGAGGGCACCAACCAGGTCATGCGCATGATCGTCGGCCGCGAACTGACCCGGCAATGAGCGATATGGCCACCAACCGCCGAACAGCATCCACCCCGGCGGAGGCCGGGGTCCAGGTGGGGGACGCTAATCGGCTAGGTGGCATCCTCCGTCACATCGACCTTTCCAACTGGACCCCGGCCTTCGCCGGGGAGGTGCCTTATGAATGACCTGATCACGACCGTCGAAGGCCCCATCGGCCGTATCCGTCTGAACCGGCCAAAGGCGTTGCACGCGCTCAATCTTGCGATGTGCGAAGGCGTGCTGGAGGCGCTCGAGGCGTGGCGCGGGGATGCGTCGGTCGAGGCGATCCTGGTGGATCATGCCGAGGGTCGTGGGTTCTGCGCCGGGGGCGATATCCGGATGCTAGCTGCGTCGGGGGCTGGCGACGGGGTGGAGGCGCGCGCGTTTTTTCATGCTGAGTACCGGATGAATCACCGGCTGTTCGTCTATGCCAAGCCGATCGTCGCGTTCATGGACGGGATCACGATGGGCGGCGGCGTTGGGCTCGCGCTGCCGTGCACGTACCGGGTCGCGACCGAGAACACGAAGTTCGCGATGCCCGAGACGGGGATCGGGCTGTTCCCCGATGTCGGCGGCGGCTGGTATCTG
The DNA here is from genome assembly GCF_003050705.1 of Sphingomonas aurantiaca. GTDB lineage: Bacteria > Pseudomonadota > Alphaproteobacteria > Sphingomonadales > Sphingomonadaceae > Sphingomonas > Sphingomonas aurantiaca. The sequence continues at coordinate 772,653 of NZ_QAOG01000001.1, forward strand.
TCGCGGCTGCCGGGGCGGATCGGGCAGTATCTCGCGCTGACGGGGCATCGGCTCGATGGTGCGGAGTGTGCCGCGCTCGGATTGGCGACGCATTATCTGCCGAGTGAGACGCTCGACACCGCCAAGGCGCAGATCGCGGAGACGCCGCAGGATATTGCCGGCGTGCTCGATGCCTTGTCGACTGCCGCGCCAGAAGCGCAGATCCTCGCGCGCAGGGACGAGATCGACCGGCTGTTCGCGTCCGACGTGCTCGAGGAGATCTATGCCGCGCTCGACGCCGATGGTGGTGAGTGGGCTGCCAAGACGCTCGCGACGCTCAGGACCAAGTCGCCGCAGTCGATGAAGGTGTCGCTCCGGCTGCTCCACGAAGGCGCGGCGATGGCGAGTTTCGCGGACGAGATGCGCCAGGAATATGCCGTCGGCGCGCATGTCGTGCAGCGCCACGACTTCATCGAGGGCGTGCGCGCGGTGATCGTCGACAAGGACAATGCGCCGCGCTGGGATCCGGCGACGCCCGAGGACGTGACCGATCATGTGATCGACCAGATCTTCGCGCCGTTGCCGGAAGCCGAGGCGTGGACGCCGGGTTGAACGTAAAACACGTCACCCCAGCGAACGCTGGGGTCTCTCGATGATGGTGAGACCCCAGCTTTCGCTGGGGTGACGGAATTGGAGAAGTCGAAATGGCCGATTACGAAACGATCCTCGTCGAGCAACGCGGTGGCGTCACGCTCGTCACGCTCAACCGGCCGCAGGCGCTCAACGCGCTCAACTCGCAGGTGCTCGCCGACCTGATCGCCGCGTTTGCCGCGTTCGATGCGGATCCGTCGCAGGGCTGCGCGGTGCTGACCGGCTCGGCCAAGGCGTTCGCGGCGGGCGCGGACATCAAGGAGATGCAGAGCCAGGGCTTTGCCGACATGTATGCGAGCAACTTCTTCGCCGGCTGGGAACAGGTGACGCGGACGCGCAAGCCGATCATCGCCGCGGTCGCGGGCTACGCGCTGGGCGGCGGCTGCGAGGTCGCGATGATGTGCGACTTCATCCTCGCCGCCGACACCGCCAAGTTCGGCCAGCCCGAGATCAAGCTCGCGGTCTCCCCCGGCATGGGTGGATCGCAGCGCCTCACGCATGCGGTCGGCAAGGCCAAGGCGATGGAGATGGTGCTGACCGGGCGGATGATGGACGCGGTCGAGGCCGAGCGCGCAGGCCTCGTCTCGCGGATCATCCCCGCCGCCGAGCTGGTCGAGGAAGCGGTGAAGACCGCCGCGACGATCGCCGCGATGGCGCCGCTCGCGGTGCTGGCGAACAAGGAAATGGTCAACGCGGCGTTCGAGACGGGGCTCGCGATGGGCGTCCAGTTCGAGCGGCGGCTGTTCCACGGGCTGTTCGGCACCGCGGACCAGAGCGAAGGCATGGCCGCGTTCGTCGAGAAGCGCGCCGGGACCTGGACGGGGAAGTGATGCAATTCCCCTTCCGCTCGCGGGAGGGGCTAGGGGAGGGGCGTGCCCCGGTTGCCGACGCAACCTATGCGGCGCTGCCCTCCCCCAACCCCTCCCGTGAACGGGAGGGGAGCGAAATTCAGGAGAGAGAACATGGCACGCATCGGATTCATCGGGCTCGGCAACATGGGCGGCGGAATGGCTGCCAACCTCGCGAAGAAGGGTCATGACGTTCGCGCATTCGACCTGAGCGCCGACGCGCTGGACCGGGCGAAGGCTGCCGGCTGCCTGCCGGTCGCCTCCGCCGCCGAAGCCGCGGACGGTGCCGAGGCGATCGTGACGATGCTCCCCGCCGGCAAGCACGTCGCGGAGGTGTACGACACGCTGTTCGGCGTCGCGTCGCCGTCGGCGATCCTGATCGACTGCTCGACGATCGACGTCGCGACTGCCAAGCAGGTCGCCGAGGCGGCGCAGGCCAAGGGTCTCGCCGCGGTCGACGCGCCGGTCTCGGGCGGGATCGGTGCGGCCAATGCGGGCACGCTCACCTTCATGGTCGGCGGTTCGCGCGAGGCGTTCGATCGCGCGCAACCGATCCTCGCCGACATGGGCAAGGCGGTGATCCACGCCGGCGCGAACGGCGCGGGGCAGGCGGCAAAGATCTGCAACAACATGATCCTCGGCGCGACGATGATCGCGACCTGCGAGGCGTTCGTGCTGGCGGACAAGCTCGGGCTCGACGCGCAGGCCTTTTACGACATCGCCAGCGTATCATCGGGGCAGAGCTGGTCGATGACGAGCTATGCGCCGCTGCCGGGGATCGGCCCCGATACGCCCGCCGACCACGACTATCAGGGCGGGTTCGCCGCGGCGCTGATGCTCAAGGACCTGCGCCTCGCAATGGCGGCGGCGCAGGACGTCAGCGCGGATACGCCGATGGGCGCGAAGGCCGCCGAGCGCTACGAGGCGTTCGCGGCGGCCGGGCAGGGTGGGCTCGACTTCTCGGCGATCATCCGCACCTTGCGCGACTGAGCCTCAGAGAAAGCGGATCAGCATCAGCAGCAGCCCGAGGATCGACGCCAGCCAGCACAGGCTGCGGACGTAGCGGATACCGAACAGGTACAACGGGATGTACGCGATCCGCGCGCCGAACCACAGCCAGGCGCCGATCGCACCGAGTCCGCCGGTGCGATCGGTCACCGCGAGCCCCAGCGCGAGCGCGACGAATACCGGGTAGGTTTCCTGGAAGTTCTTGAGCGCGCGCTCGGCGCGGCCGGCCATCTCGCCGAGCGGTTTCTGCTCGCCGTCGCGTGGGCCGGCATTCCAGTCGAGCCCGCGATCGCGCGTCGCGGTCTGTCCCTGGATCATGACATAGGCGAACAGCAGGACCGTCGACCAGCCCAGCAGCAGCAATTCGGTAGGCAGCGTCATCGTCGATCTCCGCAAGGGTGCGGGTCTCGAACGCCGCTACCCGCGCGAGGTTGCGCCGTGTCGGGGTGCGCTGGCAAGCTGCCGCGCATCATGCGCGCGGTGGAACGCGCGGTCGGCATCGTCGATCGCGCCGAGCAACGCACCGAAGCACGGCGCCTCGTCGATCGGATAGACTCGCGACAGGTCGTGGCCGAGCGCGAAGACGTCGCGCTGCGTGAGCAACCCGATCGCAACGATGCGGTCTTGATCAGGCATAAGGCAGGCTCCAGTGGTGTAACGCATGTTAACACACTGAAACGATTGTGTATCGCAAATATCGGATAAAGAGCCGAGCCGAGCCTTAGCCGAGCCCAAGTCGCTCGCGCGCGTGCCAGCGGGCGATCATCAGCACCGATACCACGGCGAGCCCGGTCGCCAGCCCGGTCCAGATCCCGACGCCGCCCCAGCCGCGCGCGAAGGCGAGCCACGCGCCGACGCCGATACCGATCCCCCAATAGCCGATCGCCGCGAACAGCATCGGCACGGTGGTATCGCCCAGCCCGCGCAACATGCCCGCGCCGATCACCTGCGCGCCGTCGACGACCTGGAACACCGCGGCCACCGCGAGCAGCGAGATCGCCAGCGCCACCACCGGCGCGTTGGCGGGCGCATCGACGTCGAGGATGATGCCGATCAGCAGTTGCGGCGCGAGCACGAGCAGCAGCGCGGTCAGCACCATGAACCCCTCGCCGATCGCGAACGCGGCCCAGCCCGCGCGGCCGATGCCGGCGCGGTCGCCGCGCCCGGAGGCGAGCCCGACTCGGACGGTGGCGGCCTGCGCGATGCCGAGCGGGACCATGAAGGTGACGCTGGCAATCTGGATCGCGATCGCGTGCGCGGCGAGCGGCACGGTGCCGAGCAAGCCCATCAGGAAGACGGCGGCGATGAACACGGTCGATTCGAACCCGAGCGTGATCGCGATCGGCAGACCGAGCGTCCACACTGCGCGGTACCGCGGCCAGTCGGGGCGCCAGAACCGGCCGAGCAGGTGGTAGCGGCGGAACGGCCTTGCGCAGACGATGACGATCGCCATCGCGACGAAGCTCAGCCCGTTGGCGATGCTGCTCGCCATGCCCGACCCGAGCAGGCCGAGCGCGGGAAAGCCGGCATGGCCGAAGATCAGCATCCAGTTGAGCGCGGCGTTCACGCTCAGCAGCCCGACCATCACCACCAGCGACCAGCCCGGTCGCTCGAGCGCGGCGACGAAGGCGCGCAGCACGAGGAAGGCGAGGCTGGGCAACATCCCCCACATCACCGCGCGCACGAACCGCGCAGCCTCGTGTGCGAGCGCGGGATCCTGATCGAGCAGGTGGACGAGGATCGGCTCGGCCTGCCACAGCAGGATCCAGGACGGGATGCAGAGCGTGGCGGCGACCCAGATCGTCTGGCGCACCGTACGCCGGATATCGCGCACCGCATGCGGCCGCGCGCCCCGCTCGCGCGCGATCATCGGCACCGCGGCGGTGGTGAGTCCCATGCCGAACACGAGGAAGACGAGGTACAGGTTCAGCCCCAGCGTCGCTGCCGCCAGCGTATCGGGGCCCAGCCGCCCGAGCATCGCGACGTCGGTCGCGCCGACCAGCGCCTGGGCGAGGTTGGTCGCGACGAGCGGCCAGGCAAGCGTCAGCGTCGCCGCGAATTCGGTGCGCCAGGGGCGGGGCGGGGTGGTCATGCGCCGGCTTTACCCGGGTTCGCCGCCAAGTCGATCACCGACCGATGCTTCCCCAGAGATCGACGCGGACCGATCCGACGCGTGCTTGTACCGACACGCTCACCACACCCCCCCCGTCATCCTGACGAAAGTCAGGACCCAGAGCCACACAGGATCCCGCCCGTAACCCTGGGTCCTGACTTTCGTCAGGATGACGGATAGGGGTGAGTGCGAAAAAGACCTCAACGCAAACCGTTATGCCGCCCTACCGCATCAACCCGGCAGCGCGGAGCGCGTGCTCGATCGTCGCCTGGATCCCCGCCGGCGCCGCCGTGCGAGGCTTCCCCGCGGGCTTGGGCGTCACGGGAATCGCGATCTTCGCAACGCGGTCGATCGCCGCGGGCTTGGCTGCGACGGCGGCGTCGGGCGCGGCAATCAGGCCCCAGGATCGGGCGATGATGGCAGTGCTCGAAATCCCGACGTCGAGCATATACGGCCCCGCGGCGCCCAGCCGTTCGCCACGCGAAGGATCGATCGGCGTGCCGTGGCCCATCCCCGGCACGGTCCAGTCCTCGACCACGTCGCGCCCCTGTGCGTCCGACCAGATCCGGTGGATGGCGGTTCCCCTGCGTTCCTCGCGAACCGCTGTCGCGTTGACGCCGTGGATGCCGCGCCACTGCCGCGCGATCGTGTCCGCGTTCGAGACGCTCACCGTCGCATCCGCCCCGCCATGCCAGATCGCCAAGGTCGGCCAGCGTCCGTCATGCCCGCGCGCGCCGCTGCGGACGAGCTCGACCAGCGCGGCATCGCTGGTGTCGCCATGCCCGCGCATCCGGTCGAACGCCTGCGACACACCGGTCGCGGTGCCATAAGCGAGCCCGCCAATCACCGCGCCGCCCGCGAACAGGTCGGGCCGGGTCGCGAGCATCGCCAGCGTCATCGCGCCGCCCGCGGACAGGCCGGTGACATAGACCCGGCCCCGGTCGAGGCCGTGGCGGGCGATCATCGTTTCGGTCATCTGCGCGATCGATTCCGCCTCGCCGCCCGCCTGCGCGGTATCCTCGGAGGCGAACCAGTTGAAGCAGCGGTTGGGATTGTTCGCGTGCGTTTGCTCGGGAAACACCACCGCGAACCCGGCGCGGTCGGCCAGCCGCGACCAGCCCGATCCATGGTCATAGCTCGCCGCGGTCTGCGTGCAGCCGTGGAGCACCACGACCAGCGGCGCGCCGGCCGGCAGATTTTTGGGCACATGGACATGGCCGAGCAGCGCGCCCGGATTCGTCCCGAACGCGGTCAGCGCGACGAGGCGGCTCGGCCCATCATGCGCGCTTGCGGGCGCACCTACGCGGGCCATGCGTGCGATGGTATCGGCGATGTTTCTCAAGACTAGGGGCCTTTCACCACAGGCCGTGTGGGCCGCGATAGCGTATCAACGCACACCCTAGCCTATTTGTTGCTGCACTGCAGCATCTAGGTCAGGACTCGTGTCCAAGCCGGTCGCATGCCTCGCCGATCGCGGCATAGATCCGGTCGAGGTCGGCATCGTCGATGCAATAAGGCGGCATGACGTAGACGGTGTTGCCGAGCGGCCGGAGCAGCAGGTCGCGCGCGCCGAAAAAGGCGAGCAGGCGCGGGCCGATCTGCGAGAGATACCCGTCCTCGCCGCGCAGTTCGACCGCGGTGATCGTGCCGATCTGGCGCGCATTGGCGATTCGCGGATGCCGGGCAAGTGCCTCCAGCCGCGTCGCCTGACGGGCGGCGAGATCGGCGATCCGGTCGCGCACCGGCTCGTCGCGCCAGATCGCGAGATTCGCATTGGCGGCGGCGCAGGCGATCGGGTTGGCGGTATAGCTCGACGAGTGGAAGAACATCCGCGCGCGGTCGGTGCCGTAATGCGCCTGGTAGATCGCCTCGGTCGCCATCGTCACCGCGAGCGGGATCGCGCCGCCGGTCAGCCCCTTCGACAGGCACAGGATATCGGGCACCACGCCCGCCTGTTCGCAGGCGAGCAACGTGCCCGTGCGGCCCCAGCCGGTCATCACCTCGTCGGCGATGAACAGCACGTCGTGGCGCGCGCAGATGCGGCGCATCTCGGCCAGCACATGCGGCGGATAGATGTGCATCCCGCCCGCGCCGAGCAGCAACGGCTCGACGATGAACGCGGCCGGATGCGCGGCACACGCCGCCTCCAGCGCGTCGAGTGTCGCTTGCTCGCGCCCGGCGGCGGGGAAGGGGATCGTCCCGACATCGAACAGCAGCGGCGCGTAGGCGCGGTTGAAGACGCCGCGCGCGCCGACCGACATCGCGCCGATCGTGTCGCCATGATAGCTGTGCTCGAGCACGAGGATGCGGTGGCGATCCTCGCCGCGATCGAGCCAATAGCCGAGCGCCATCTTCAGCGCGCACTCGACGCTGGTCGACCCTGAGTCGGAGAAGAACACGCGCGTCAGTTCGGGCGGCATGATCGCGGTCAGCCCGCGCGCAAGGTCCTCGGCGGGCTGATGCGTCCAGCCGGCGAAGATGATCTGGTCGAGCGTGCCCGCCTGCTCGGCGATCGCCGCCATGATCGTCGGGTTGGCATGGCCATGCGTGGTGACCCACCAGGACGAGATCGCATCGACGATACGCCGGCCATCCGATGTGTAGAGCGCGGCGCCCTCGGCATGCGTGACGAGCGGGATCGGCTCGCGCAGGCCGTGCTGCGTGAAGGGGTGCCAGACGGGGGAGTCGCTCACCGGAACGCCTCCAGGTCGAAGGCCGCGGCGAACGCCTCGGCCAGCGTCGCGGCGTTCAGCGGATCGAGGCGGGGCAGGCGGCCGAGCCGGCGGACCTTGCCGAGCGCGGCGATCGTCGCCTCGCTATCCTCGATCGCATCGCCGACGAACGCGATGCCGAGGATCGGCACGCCGCGACTTCGCAGCGCCTCGATCGACAACAGGCTGTGGTTGATCGTGCCGAGCCCGGTCCGCGCGACGAGCACGACCGGCTTGCCCCAGCGCGCGAACAGGTCGGCGAAGATGAGATCGCGCGTGACGGGCACCATCACGCCGCCAGCGCCCTCGACCACCAGCGCGCCGTCGACCTCGGGCAGCACAAGCCGGTCCGGCTCGATCGTCACGCCATCGATCTCGGCCGCGAGATGCGGCGAGCACGGCGTCGTGAGCCGATACGCTTCGGGCAGGACCCGGTCCGCGGGCACGCCGAGCGTCACGACCGATGCCGCATCGCTGCCGTCCGCAAGCCCGGCCTGCACCGGCTTCCAGTAGCGCGCGCCGAGCGCGGCGGTCAGGCCGGCGGCGAATACCGTCTTGCCGATGTCGGTGTCCGTCCCGGTGACGATGATCGTCATTGCAGCGCCTCTCCCATGATCGCTCCCAGTGCCTCGATATCCGCGACGGTCGCGTTGAGCGTCAGCGATATCCGCAACCGCGATCCGCCCTCGGGCACGGTCGGCGGCCGTATCCCCCGCACGTCGAACCCGGCGCGCTGGATCGCGTCGGCCACCCGCATCGTCCGCGCGGCGTCGCCGAGGACGAGCGGCAGGATCTGCGACCCCGTCGCCGCGACGCCGTGCGGCGCGAGCACGCGCGCCGCGGTCGCGACGAGGTCCCACAACCGCTCGCGCCGCGCCGGCTCGTCCGCGACGATCCGCAACACCTCGTCCACCGCCAGCGCCATCAGCGGCGACGGCGCGGTCGAGAAGATGAAGCCGCGCCCGCGATTGACGATGAAGTCGCGCATCACCGCCGGCCCGCACAACAGCGCGCCCTCGCAGCCCAGCGCCTTGCCGCAGGTGCGCAAGGTGATCACGTTCTCGCGCCCGTCGAGTCCTTCGGCCAGCCCGCGGCCGTCCGTACCGAACACGCCGGTCGCATGCGCCTCGTCGATCAGCAGGATCGCGTCGTGGCGATCGGCCACGCGCGCGAGATCGCCGAGCGGCGCGCGGTCGCCGTCCATGCTGTAGAGGCTCTCGACCGCGATCCAGACTCGCCCCGTGCCGCCCGCGCTGCGCCAGGTGGCGATCGCATCCTCGACCGCGCCGGCATCGTTATGCTCGGCTTGGACGCAGGCTGCGCGGGTCAGTCGCATGCCCTCGTGCGCGCTCGCATGGATCAGCGAGTCGTGGACGATCAGGTCGGCGCGCTGCGGCAGCGTCGCGAACAGGATCGTGTTGGCGGCATACCCGCTGGCGAAGAACAGCGCCGCCTCGGTCCCGAAGAACCGCGCGGCCGCGGCCTCCAGCGCCTCGTGCTCGGGCGCATTGCCGCGCAGCAACCGCGAGCCGCCCGAACCGACCGGCACGCCGCGCGCCAACGCCTCGACCATCGCACCGCGCAGCCGATCCGAACCGGCAAGCCCGAGATAGTCGTTCGACGCAAAATCGACGCCTGCGCGCGGGCGGAGCGATCGGTACCGGTCGGCGGCGGTCAGCGTGGCAAGGTCTCGGTGCTGGTCGGCGAACATCATCGCGCCGCCCTAACCGCTACGCGGCGCGAAGACGAGAGGCGCGACCGCGCGGTTAGCTCGCCTGCAGCGCCGCGATGAACCGTGCCGCGCGCGCGCCGACCTCCGCCGCCGTCATCCCCGGCGCATAGAGCGCGGAGCCGAGGCCGAAGCCTGCTGCGCCCGCGTTGCGCCACTCGGCCATGATCTCGGGCACGATTCCGCCGACCGGCAGCACGCGCGTACCCTTGGGGAGGACGGCGCGCATCGCCTTCAGCACGGCGGGGCTGGCGGCCTCGGCGGGGAACAGCTTCAGCGCGGCGGCGCCCGCGTCGAGCGCTGCGAACGCCTCGGTCGGCGTGGCGATGCCGGGCAGCGCGACATAGCCGCGCTCGGCCGCCGCCGCGATCACCTGCACGTTCGCGTTGGGCGCGATGATCAGCGTACCTCCCGCCGCGCCAACCGCCGCGACGTCCTCGACTCGCAGCACCGTGCCCGCACCGACGACCGCGCGGCCTTCGAGCCTGCGCGCCAGGCGGGCGATGCTGTCGAGCGGATCGGGCGAGTTCATCGGCACTTCGAGGATCGTGAACCCGGCCTCGACCAGCGCGTCGCCGATCGCCTCCACCGAGTCGGGCGTCACGCCGCGCAGGATCGCGATCAGCGGGCAGCGCGCGAACGCGTCGTCAAAGGCCTGGCGGTGGGGCGTCGTGGAAGTCATGCGGCAAGATCCTTGATGCGCGTGATGCCGGCCACGAACGCGGCCTGGCTGTCGATAGCGTGCGACGTGCCGCCGAGTGCATCGATCGCCCCGGCATAGAGTGCGCCGAGCGCTGGATCGGCGAGAATATGGACCGTCGTGCCGGACTCGATCCGGGCGGCGGTATCCGCGCCGATCAGCAATCCGCTCGCGAACGAGGCCGCATCCGCATCGTCGGCAAGCCCCAGCACGCCGCGCGCGCGGATCGCGAACAGGCTCGCGGCGAGATCGCGTTTCGCCCCCTCCGCGACGCCGGCGAGGAACGCCGCCCCCGGCTCGACCGGGTGGCCGAGCTGTCGGGCGAGGACGCCGTGCGTACGGAGCAGCGCAAACAGCTCGCCGGTCATCGCGGTGGTGAAGCGGGTGATCGCGCCGCGCTCGACCGTCGCCCATTTGCAGTGCGTGCCGGGCTGGCACAGCAGCGCCTCCGCGGGCACGAGCCCGGCCGCGACCGCGCCGAGCAGCTGGACCTCCTCGCCGCGCATGACGTCTGCATGCACCCCGTCGCGGTAGGACAGCCCCGGCACGATCGCGGTGCGGTCGTCGACCCAATCGAGCGCAGCGGCGACGTCGGCAAGACCCGCGGGGGCGGCCACATAGGTAACGCTGCGCCAGCCGATGTTCGATCCGACCATCCCGGCGAGCAGCATCGGCAGGTCGCCGAGCCGCTGGCGGATCCCCGCGACCTCGGCGGGATAGTCCGCCGCGGCGACGCTCGCCGCGCCGCGATCGTCGCGTTCGGACGCGACCACCTGGCCGTCCTCGATCCGGAACGCGCGTCGGTTGGAGGTGCCCCAGTCGACTGCGATGAAAGACGTCATGGTCGCCACCTTGCTCCCGTCGCGACGCAACGGCGTAGGTCCTCCGAATTATACGATAAAACAACCATGTCCAGCCTCCACCGAGTCGTCCGCCCCCGCAAAACGCATTCGGCCGAAACGCACTGATCGAGGATAGCGCCGCAGGAACAGACACCGAACCCCCTCGTTCAGCCCCGACCAGCGAGAGGAATGCGTGTGCTTCAGATTAGCGCTCAGGCCGAGACCGACACCGGCACTATCGAGGCAGCGCCTCCCGAATCGGTCGCGGTGGCGATCGCCGAACGGCTCGCGCAAGGAAGTCTGGTCTATGTCGCGCTGGACGACCGACGCGCGACCGATATCGCAGCGATCGCCGCCGCGCTCGTGCCCGATGCGGTGGTGATCCAGCTGCCGTCGAGCGACGCGTTGCCGGGCGACGACGCGCCGGCCTCGCCCGCCAATGTCGGGTTGCGCGTCGCGGCGCTGCGTCGCGTGCGGCACGCGACCACGCATGAAACCGGACCGGTCCTGCTGGTGACCACCGCCGAAGCGACCGCGGTACGCTATCCCGAACCGGTATCGTTCGATGCGGCCCCACCGCGGCTTGAGGTCGGCGATACGCTCGACGTCGAGGCGTTCGCGGCGGCAGCGGCGGAGATCGGCTATATCGTCGACGACCGGATCGATGAGCCCGGCGAGATCGCAGTGCGCGGCAACGTGATCGACATCTTTCCCGCCGACCGCGAGACCCCGGTCCGCATCGAATTCGCGAACGGACGGATCACCGCGCTGCGCGACTATGATCCCGTCTCGCAACTCGGCTCCGCCGACATCGCCTGTGTCGAGGTCGGGCGCGCGACCGAGCCGTTGGTCGAGAAGGGCGTCGCGCTCCTCGCGCATCTCCCCGATGCGGCGATCGCGTTCGATCCCGGCGTCGATCGCCGTCGCGCACGGTTCATGGCGATCGCCGCCGATGGCCTGCCGCGTCGCAAGGCCAGCGCCGATCTGGTCGCGACCCGGTCCTGGGATGCCGCGGTCGCCAAGCGCGACGTCGTCGTGATCAAGCCGGATGCCACGCCGTCGCCCCGCTTCGTCGAACAGCGCGATCCCGCGCGAGGGTTCGCCAAGCTCGCCAAGGACGTGCTGGCCGATTCGCGCCTCGTGCTGGTCGGCTCGCCCCGCGACCTGCGCTTTCTCCAGCCGCGGCTCGAGCGGCGGGCGAAGATCGATCTCGTGCCCGTCGAGCGCTGGTCGGATGTCGTCGCGGCCAGGCCCGGCACCGCGATGATGCTGGTCGCACCGATCGATCGCGGCTTTGCGAGCTCTGGCGTCACCGTCGTCGCGGGTGCAGACCTGCTCGGCGGCCGCGCGCGTGGCGACGAGATCGCCGCGAGCGGCGCGGGCGCGCTCACGGGTCTTTCGAGCGAGCTGCGCTGCGGCGACGTCGTCGTGCACGAGGAGTTCGGAATCGGCATCGTTCGCGGGCTCGAGACGCTGCCCGATACCGGCGGCGACGCGATCATCCTGTGCTACGCGAAGGAAGGCCGCCGGCTCGTCCCCGTCGCCGAGGCCGACCGGATCTGGCGCTATGGCGCGGACGCCGATGCGGTGACGCTGGACACGCTCGACGGTGCATCGTGGCAGAAGCGGCGCGGCGCGATCGATGCGGCGATCGCCGACAGCGCGCGCGATCTTGCGGCGATCGCCGCCGAGCGCGCGGCGCAGACGACCGACCCGATCATTCCCGACCGGGTGGCCTATGAGCGGTTCGCCGCCGGGTTCGCCTTCACCGAAACGCCCGACCAGGCGCGCGCGATCACGACCACGCTGGCCGATCTGGCGAGCGGCAAGCCGATGGACCGGCTCGTGATCGGCGACGTCGGCTACGGCAAGACCGAGATCGCGCTCCGCGCCGCCGCCGCGGTCGCGCTGGCGGGTCGCCAGGTCGCGATCACCGCGCCCACGACGGTCCTCGTCCGCCAGCATATCGAGACGTTCACGCGGCGGTTCGAGGGGACCGGCGTTGCCGTCGCCGGTCTGTCGCGCCTGTCGAGCACCGCCGAAAAGACGCGCGTGAAGGCCGGGCTTGCGGACGGATCGATTGGCGTCGTCATCGGCACCGGCGCGGTCGCGGGCAAGGGCGTGGCGTACAAGGATCTGGCGTTGGTCGTGATCGACGAGGAGCAGCGGTTCGGCACCGCGGACAAGGCCAGGCTGCACGCGCTGGGCGCGGGGCACGTCCTGACGCTGAGCGCCACGCCGATCCCGCGCACGCTGCAATCGGCGATGATCGGGCTCCAGGGCATGTCGGTGATTGCGACTCCGCCCGCGCGTCGCCAGCCGATCCGTACCGCAGTCGCCGCGTTCGACGATGCCACCGTCCGTGCGGCATTGCGGCGCGAGCGCGCGCGTGGCGGGCAGAGCTTCGTCGTGGTCCCGCGGATCGACGACATGGCGCCGCTGGCGGCCCGGCTCGCCAAGCTCGTCCCCGAACTTGGCATCGTCCAGGCGCATGGCAAGATGCCCGCCGCCGAGATCGACGAGGCGATGGTGGGGTTCGCCGCGGGCGATGGCGACGTGCTGCTCGCCACCAACATCATCGAGGCGGGGCTAGACGTCCCGCGTGCGAACACGATGATCGTCCACCATGCCGACCGGTTCGGCCTGTCGCAGCTGCACCAGTTGCGCGGCCGGGTCGGGCGTGGCGGGCGGCGCGGGCAGGTGATGCTGCTCACCGACGGCGACGCGACGATCGCCGAGGCGACGCTCAAGCGCCTGCGGACGTTGCAGGCATTCGACCGGCTCGGCGCGGGCTTCGCGATCAGCGCGCGCGATCTCGACCTGCGCGGCGCGGGCGATCTCGTCGGCGAGGCGCAGGCCGGGCACATGAAGCTGATCGGGATCGACCTGTACCAGCATCTGTTCGGCCGCGCGCTGCGGCTGGCGCGCGGCGAACAGGTCGACGACTGGGTGCCCGACCTCCATCTCGAGCTCGGCGGCACGCTGCCCGAAGCCTGGATTCCGGAGGAGGAGGTTCGCCTGTCGCTGTACGGCCGGCTGGCACGGCTCGAGGACGTCGTGGCGCTCGACCGGTTCGAGGCCGAGCTCGAGGATCGCTTCGGCACGATCCCCGATTCGGCGCGACAGCTGCTGTTGCTCGCACGGATCCGGTTGCGTGCCTGTGCCGCGGGAATCCGGCGGATCGACGCCGGCCCTGCGGCGATCGCGTTCACGCCGCACGATCGCCGCGCCGAGGCGCCGCTTGACGAGCTGGTCGAGAAGAACGGCCGCTGGATCTTGAAGTGCGCGGTCGCCGATCCGGTCGAGCGCGCCGCGCAGATCGAGGCGCTGCTCGACGCGCTGGCCGGGTGATCCGGCCCGTCTATTCCGCCGCAGCGGCCAGCGGTGTCGAGAGCGCCTCGTCGGCGAGCGCGGCGAGGATCGCCTGGACCAGGTCGACGACCCGCGCGAACCCCGCGCCGGGCGCGTGGAGCTTGCGATCGAGATAGACGGTGCGATCGAGTTCGAGCTGGATCGCGTGAATACCGCTGTCGGGGCGGGCATGGCGTTCTAGGATATGCCCGCCCGCATAGGGCGTGTTGCGCGCCACCGAAAAGCCGTACTCGGTACAGGCGCGCTCGGCGCGATCGACGAATCGCGGCGCGGCGGCATGGCCGAACCGGTCGCCGAGCACGATCCGCGTACCGCCCGGCCCGAGCGGCGGCATCGAGTGTAGGTCTAGCAGCACCGCGCAGCCGAATCGCGCCTGCGCGGCCTGCAACGCCGCCGCGACCGCCGCGTGATAGGGGCGGTGGTCGGCGACGATCCGCGCGGTGACTTCGGCATCGGTGAAGCGCCGCGCCCACAGGTCGCCCGCCCCCGATACGCGGCGCGGCACCAGCCCCAGGCCGCTGCGCAGCTTGGCGGATTGCTGGACAGGCGCGACCCCGCGCGCGCCCTCGTCGATCAGCGGATCGCGCTCGTCCTCCGCGCGGTTGAGATCGATCCAGGCGCGCGCGCGCCGCTGGATGATCGTCGCCTGGTCCGTCCGCGCGCTGCGTGCCACCGCATCGACCAGCCGATCCTCGAGCGGCAGCAACGCCGCCAGCGGCACGCGCAACGCGGTCTTGAGCGAAAGCGGATAGTCGCGCCCGGCATGCGGCACTGAAATCACCACCGGGCTGGTCGGCGGCGCGGCGTCCCGTTGGTCGGCAGGCGGCAGACGATCGAAGGGGGACAGCGGCATGGCGACCACGCTAAACCGACCGACCGGGACGGGCAATGGACCTGGAAATGTTAACCAATTTGCGGCTAGGACCGCGCGTCAAAGCACGCGTGCAAACAGGACTTTAGATCGATGTTGCGAATTCTGCTGGCCGAGGATGATCAGGTCATGCGCGAGTATCTGACGCGGGCGCTCGAACGCTCGGGCTATGCCGTCACCGCGGTCGATCGCGGGACGGCGGCGATTCCGCTGCTCGAGACGCAGACGTTCGACCTGTTGCTCACCGATATCGTGATGCCCGAGATGGACGGGATCGAACTCGCGCAGAAGGCGGGCGAGATGTGCCGCGATCTGCGCGTCATGTTCATCACCGGCTTTGCGGCGGTCACGCTGAAGGCCGGGCGCGCGATGCCGCAGGCCCGTGTCCTGTCGAAACCCTTCCATCTGCGCGACCTCGTCGCCGAGGTGGATCGGCTGTTCGAGATGGATAATGCAACGGGCATGCATTGAACGCTTGCACCCCGCGATAACCGCGGCTAGTGGAGCGCTCCGGCGGGCGTGTAGCTCAGTGGTAGAGCACTGTGTTGACATCGCAGGGGTCGCAAGTTCAATCCTTGCCACGCCCACCATAGAAAGCCCCGCTAGCCATTCGGTTAGCGGGGCTTTTTGCTGTCCGGGGCTTTGGGGCTTCCGGTATCGTGAAAAGCTGGCATGGCGCGGCGATGATCCGCTTCTCGCTCTCCGTTGCCGCCCTTCTGTCTTCCAGCGCTGCCGTCGCCCAGTCCGCCGAACAGCCCGCTGCCTCTGCCCCTGAAGACGCCGTCGCGCGCGAGATCGTCGTGACCGGGCGGGGGCTGGCCGACGCGCCCGGCGATCGCGCCTATGCTGTCGTCACGATCGATCGCGCGCGGATCCAGGCGAATGCGAGCAACCGCCTTGAGAGCGTGCTCGCCGATGTTGCCGGCCTCCAGCAGTTCCGCCGGTCCGATTCGCGCAGCGCCAACCCGACCAGCCAGGGCATTTCGCTGCGCGGGATCGGCGGCAATGCGTCGAGCCGAGCGCTGCTGATCTTCGACGGCGTGCCGCAGGCGGATCCGTTCGGCGGCTGGGTGGCGTTTCCGGCCTATGCGACCGGACGGCTCGGGCGCATCCGGGTCACGCGGGGCGGTGGCAGCGGCTATCAGGGGCCGGGCGCCTTGGCCGGGACGGTCGAACTCGAAAGTGCGACGCCCGACCAGCTGGCGCCGGTCCAGGCGAGCGTCGCCTATGGCAGTCGTGATTCGGTAGACGCGCAGGGCTCGGCAGCACTCGTGCGCGGATCGGGGTTCGCGACCGTGTCGGGGGCCTATGCGCGCGGCGACGGGTTCACGCCGACCGTCGCGCAGAGCCGCGGGATCGTCGATCGCCCGGCCCCGTACGAGCAGGCGTCGGGCGCGCTCCGGACCGTTATCGGGATCGGCGCGACGACCGAGGTGCAGATGAATGCGAGCGCGTTCACCGATCGCCGCGATCGCGGGAGCGACTTCACCGCGAACACGAGCGAGGGTGCCGATGCGAGCGTCCGGCTGATCGGGCGCGGGCGCTGGGGCTATTCGGCGCTGGCGTATCTGCAGACGCGCGCCTTTGCGAGCAGCTTCAACAGCATCAATGCCGCGCGGACCACCGCGATCCAGTCGCTCAACCAGTATAATACGCCCGCCACCGGGCTCGGCGGGCGGATCGAGATCCTGCCGCCGCTGGGCGAGAGCATCACGCTCCGGCTCGGCGCGGATATCCGCGACGTCAGCGGCAAGACGCAGGAGCTCTATACCTTCGTCAACGCGGCACCGACGCGGCGGCGCGAGGCGGGCGGCGGCACGACGACGACGGGCGCGTTCGCCGATGCCAGCCTGGTGGCGGGCGACGTCACGTTCAGCCTGGGCGGGCGGATCGACTGGTGGTCGATCGATGGCGGCTATCTGTCCGAACGGCCGCTGGCGGGCGGTGCGGCGCTGACCAACCTGCGCTATGCGGACCGTGATGGCCATGAGACGACCGGCCGGGCGGGCGTGGCGTATCAGCCGGTGGAGTCGATCACGCTGCGCGCGGCCGGCTATCGCGGCTGGCGGTTGCCGACGCTCAACGAGCTGTACCGCCCATTCCGTGTCGGCAATGATGCGACCGCGGCGAACGCGCTGCTGTCGCCCGAGCGGCTGACGGGGATCGAGGGTGGCGTCACGCTGGCGCCCGCGCCGGGCGTGACGATCGCCGCCACCTATTTCTACAACCGGCTGAAGGATGCGATCGCCAACGTCACGACGACCAGCCCGCCGCAGATCCTGCCGGGGGTGACGACCTACCGGGTCCGCCAGAATCTCGACGCGATCCGCGCGCACGGGTTCGAACTCGACGCGGCGTATCGCCCCGATGCGGGGCCGTTCGGCGTGCAGGCATCATGGTCGCACACCAATCCGACGGTCGAGGGGTCCGGGATCACGGCTGCGCTTGATGGGCTTCGCCCGGCGCAGACGCCGCGCGACCAGGTGTCGGGGACGGTCGACTGGCGGCACGATGCGGCCGCGCTGTCGCTGACCGTGCGGCGCATCGGCCGGCAATATGACGACGACCAGAACACGCGCGTACTGGATCCGGCGACGACGCTCGACGGCTATGCTGCGCTGCCGATCACGCGTGCGCTCGTCGCCGAACTGCGCGGCGAGAACCTGTTCGATGCGCGCGTCGAGGCGGGGATCAGCGGCGCGAACATCGTCGAGCGCGCCACGCCCCGGACGATCTGGGTCGGCTTGCGCTACGGCCTGCGCTGAGGGGAACCGCTCGCCGCCGCTGCGTTGACCCGTGCAGGGCCTGCGACTAATGCAAACCCTGTGAAGGGTTCCCGGCGACGGGATCAAAAGGGAAGCCGGTGCGCGGGCAGGGTCGTCAGGATCCCCATCCGCAAGACCGGCGCTGTCCCCGCAACTGTGACCGGATAGCGGCCACCCCGATTGCGCCACTGGGTCTCGGCCTGGGAAGGCGGGGTGACAGCGACGACCCGGAAGCCAGGAGACCTGCCCGTCACGGTCGATCCACTGCGCGGGCGGGTGCTCCGGTGCGGACGAGTGCCCCATCGAAGGGGTGTCCTCGAGCGAGAGACGTCTGCCGGTCCGCGAATGGTCGTGGGCGGCCCTGCCAGGACGTGCCCCATGACGAAGTTCCTCCTCCTCCTGAGCGCCGCCGCGATCGCAGCATCGGCCGATGCGCAGACGGTCCCGGCTGCCGACGCAGCGGACGTCGTCGTTACCGCGACCCGCGTCGCACAACCCGCCAGCGAGATCGGCCAGGCGGTGACCGTGATCGACCGCGCCGAGATCGAGCGGCGCCAGACCGTCGTCGTGTCCGATCTGCTTGCGACCACGCCCGGCGTCACCGTCACGCGCAACGGCACGCTAGGCGCGCTGACCGGCGTGCGGATCCGCGGGGCCGAGTCCGACCAGACTTTGGTCGTGATCGACGGCGTGCGAGTCAACGATCCGGCCTCGACCGGCGGCGGCTTCGATTTCGGCAACCTGCTGGCCAGTTCGGTCGAGCGGATCGAGGTGCTGCGCGGCCCCAACTCGGTACCCTGGGGCAGCCAGGCGATCGGCGGCGTCGTCAACATCATCACCGCCGCCCCTGCCGAGGGGCTGCAGGCGCGCGCCAACGCCGAATATGGCTATGCCGACAGCATGTTCGCGAGCGCGGGCATCTCCGGCGCGAAAGGGCCCGTGTCGGGCTCGCTCACCGGCGGGTATCTGCGCACCGACGGCATCTCGTCGGCGGCCGGCGGTACCGAGCGCGACGGCTATCGCCAATACGGCGCGACCGGCCGGCTGGGCGTCGAGTTCGCGCCCGGGATCGGCCTCGATCTGCGCGGCTATTTCGCGGACAGTCGCGTCGAACTCGATGGCTTCCCCGCGCCGGACTATGTGCTTGCCGACACCGCGGACTATGGCAAGACGCAGGAGATCTACGGCTATGCCGGGCTGCACGCGAACGTCGCCGACGGGCGGTTCAACAACCGCGTCGCGTTCACGATCGCCGACATCAACCGCGACACGTACGAACCGGCCTTTGGTGCAGAGCCGTCGTTCCTCGGCCGCGGCCGCAGCGAGCGCTACGAATATCAGGGCGATTTCCGCCCGCTCGACCAGGTCCGCGTCGTCGCCGGCGTCGAGCGCGAGAATAGCCGCTTTAACGACGGCTTCACCTATGCCGACACCGGGATCACCAGCGTCTACGGCCAGCTGATCGTCAAGCCGCTCGACATCCTCACGCTCACCGGCGGCGTCCGCAACGACGATCACGAGAATTTCGGCAACCACACCACCTTCGGCGCGAACGCGGCGCTGGCGCTGCGGACGGGCACCACCGTCCGCGCAAGCTATGGCGAGGGCTTCAAGGCGCCGACGCTGTACCAGCTCTTCTCGGACTATGGGAACCGAGGCCTTGATCCGGAGACCGCCCGCAACTTCGACATCGGCGTCGAGCAGGCGTTCCTCGCCGACCGGGCGCGCGTCGGCGTGACCTATTTCAACCGCCGCACGCGCAACCAGATCGACTTCCGCGATTGCAGCCCGACAGAGCAGGCGACCGCCGGTTCGATCTGCGTCGACCGCCCGTTCGGCGTCTACGACAATGTCGCGCGCGCCGAGGCGGACGGGGTCGAGGTTTCGCTCGCGCTGCGTCCGGTCGATCCGCTGACGCTGACCGCGAACTACAGCTATATCCACACCGAGAACCGCTCGATCGGCGCCAATTTCGGCAACGTCCTCGCGCGCCGTCCCGAACAGACCACCAGCGTCAACGCGGATTACCGGTTCGCGGTTGGGCTCTCGATCGGCGGCACGGTGTCGCTGGTCGGCGACAGCTTCGACGATGCCGCCAACGCGACCCGCCTCGACGGCTATGCGCTCGCCAGCATCCGCGCAGAGATGCCGATCACCGACCAGGTCGCGCTCTACGGCCGCGTCGATAACCTCACCGACGCGCGCTACGAGACGGTGGCGGGCTATGGGAATTATGGCCGTGCAGCCTATGGCGGCGTCCGGCTTCGCCTGAAGTGAGGTCTGTGGGGATCCTTCTCGCGCTGCTACTCGGCGCGTGTGCGCAACCGCCGACCGGGGGCGGGGGGATCGTCTCGACCAACCCTTGCGTGGATTCGGTGCTGATCCGGATCCTGCCGCCCGCGCGGATCGCCGCGATCAGCCATTATTCGCAGGAGGCGACGGCGACCTCGATCCCGCTCGACGTCGCGCACCGCTTCCATGCGACCGCGGGGACCGCCGAGGAGGTGATCGCGCTGCACCCCGATCTGGTCATCGCCAGCACCTATACGCCGCCCGCGACGCAGTCGGCCTATGCGCGCGCCGGGCTGAAGACGCTGCTGCTCGGCATCCCCGATTCGATCGCGGAGAGCCAGGCGCAGGTCACGCAGATCGCCGACGCCGTCGGTGCGCCCGCAGGCGGCGCGCGGATCAACGCCGAGATCGATCGCGCGGTCGTGCGCTGGAGCCGCAAGGATGGACCCGCGCCAGCCGCGTTGCTCTATATCAGCGGCGATCTGGCGACCGGGGGCAGCACGCTGTTGAACGAGATGATGACCCGCGTCGGCTTCCGCAACGCCGCCGCGACCTATGGCCTGACGCATACCGGCACGCTGTCCGCCGAGACGATCGTCACGCAGCCGCCTGCGGTCGTGATCGCGCCCGAACGCGTCAGCCGCGGCACGCTGCTGCGGCACCGGCTGCTGCCGACCACGCCGCAAGCCGTCTTCCCGCGCGTGCTGATCAATTGCGGCGGCCCGACGCTGCCGCCCGCGCTCGAACGGCTCGCCGCGATCCGGGCGAGCGTCTCGTGACCCGGCCGCTCAAGCTTGCCGCGCTGCTGCTGCTCGTGATCGTCCTGTTCGGCCTGTCGCTCGGCTGCGGCAAGGTCTGGGTGCCGCCCGGCGCGTGGTTCTCGAGCGATCCGCGCTGGTGGATCATCCTCGAACTCCGCCTGCCGCGCGCGGTGCTCGGGCTCGCGCTGGGCGCGACGCTGGGGCTGTCGGGCGCGGTCCTCCAGGGCTATCTGCGCAACCCGCTCGCCGATCCGGCGGTGGTCGGCGTGTCGTCGGTCGCAGCGCTCGGCGCGGTCGCCGCGATCATTTTCGGGATCGGCTCGGGCTTCGCGATTTTCGTCGCCGCGATGCTCGGCGCGGGCGGCGCGGTCGCCATGCTCGCCGCGCTGACCTGGCGGTCGCCGAGCGCGATCACCTTCATCCTCGCGGGCACCGTGCTCGCCAGCCTGGCCGGCGCGCTGACCGCGTTCCTGATCTCGATCGCGCCCAACCCCTATGCGGTCGCCGAGGTGATCGACTGGATCATGGGCGCGCTGACCGACCGCGGCTGGGACGACCTGGCGCTCGCCTTGCCGCCGATGCTGGTCGGTGCGGTGCTGCTCCTGCTCACCGGCCGCGCGCTCGATGCGCTGTCGCTCGGCGAGGCGGCGGCGCGGTCGCTCGGGATCCGGATGGGCCGGGTCCGCTGGCAGGTGGTGCTCGGGACAGGCCTGGTGGTCGGCGCAGGCGTCGCCGTCACCGGCGTGATCGGGTTCGTTGGCCTGGTTGTCCCGCATCTGCTCCGGCCGATCTTCGGCCACCGCCCGAGCGACGTGCTGCTGCCCTCCGCGCTTGGCGGCGCGGCGCTCGTTCTCGCCGCCGACAGCCTCGTCCGCCTGGCCCCCGGCGTGGGCGAAGTCCGGCTCGGCGTCGCGATGGCGCTGATCGGCGCGCCGTTCTTCCTCGGGGTGCTGATCAGGGAACGAGGCCGCGCATGGATCTGATCGTCGACGCGCTCAGCGTGAAGCTCGGCAAGCGCATCGTCCTGCACGATGCGTCCGCGCACCTGCGCCCTGGCCGCGTCACCGCGATCCTCGGCCCCAACGGCGCGGGCAAGAGCACGCTCGTCAAGGCCGCCGCCGCGCTGGTCGGGCGGGCCGGGGGATGCGTCCGGCTCGATGCGCAGGACGTGGCGACGATGGACCCGCGCGTTCGCGCGCGCGCGATCGGGTATCTGCCGCAGGACGCGACGGTGCACTGGAACATCGTCGCCCGCGACGTCGTGGCGCTCGGCCGCCTACCGCACCTGGGGGCCCATGCCGCGCCGTCGCCCGAAGATCGCGCTGCCGTCGACCGCGCGATGCACGATACCGAGACGACCCATCTCGCCGATCGTCCGGTCGGCGAATTGTCCGGCGGCGAGCGCGCCCGCGTCCTGCTCGCGCGCGTTTTTGCCGGCGAACCGCGCTGGCTGCTCGCCGACGAACCGCTCGCCAGCCTCGACCCCGCGCACCAGATCGATCTGCTCGCGCGCCTGCGAACCTATGCGGCGGGCGGGGCAGGGGTCGCGATCGTCCTCCACGACCTCGTCCAGGCGCAGCGCGCGGCGGACGATGCGCTGCTGATCGCCGAGGGCCGCGTCGTCGCGTTCGGGCCGGTCGCCGAGGTGATGACCGCGGACACGCTCGCCCGCGTGTTCGGTGTCCGCGTCGCCCCGCTCGACGACGTCTCGGGCTTGGGGGAGGGTGGGGGCACGCGCCGCCTGCTGGTGCCGGTCGGCCGCATCGACGCGGCATAGACGGTCGACGCGCCCGGCCCGGCGCACTATCCCGCGCCGGGTGATCGATATTCCCGCCCCGCTCCGCCTGCGCCTCGACGGCGACGCCCTCGTCCGGAACTGGCGGACGCTCGACCGCATGAGCGGCACCGCGGCGTGCGGCGCGGCGATCAAGGCCAATGGCTATGGCCTCGGCGCGGCCGAGGTCGCCCGTCGTCTCGCCGACGCCGGCTGCCGCGATTTCTTCGTCTCGAACTGGCAGGAAGCCGCCGACCTCGCGCCGCTGGGCCTGACCGTCTCCGTCCTGCACGGCGTCCGCGAAGACGACATGCCCGCCGCGACCGCAGGGTTCGCCCGCCCGGTGCTCAACACCGCCACGCAGGTCGCGCGCTGGAAGGCCGCGGGCGGCGGCACATGCGACGTCATGGTCGACACCGGCATGAACCGCCTCGGCGTGTCCGCGGACGACATCGCGGAGGGGCTGCTGGGCGATCTCCGGATCGAGACGCTGATGAGCCACCTCGCCTGCGCCGACGAGGAGTCGCCGATGAACGCCACCCAGCGCGACCGCTTCGCCACGCTCGCCGGCCAGACCTCGGCGCGCCGGATGAGCCTCGCCAATTCCGCCGGCATCGCGCTGTCGGGCTACGCATTCGACCTGACCCGCCCCGGCCTCGCACTCTACGGCGGCGTCCCGCGCGGCGAACTCGGCGCGATCCGGCAGGTCGTCCGGCCCGAGGCGGAGATCCTGCAACGCCGCCGGGTCCGTGCAGGCGATACGGTCGGCTACAATGCGCAATGGACGGCCGCGGAGGACACCGAGGTCGCGATCCTCAATCTCGGCTATGCGGATGGTTATCGCCGGCATTTCACCAATGTCGGTGCGGCGCTGGCGTCGGGTCGGGTCTTGCCCGTGCTCGGCAGGGTCTCGATGGACCTGGTCGCGATCGACGTCGACGCGGCCAAGGACCTGGCCGAGGGGGACTGGGTCGAACTGGATTATGCCCTGCCGGCCAGCGCAGCGGCGTCCGGACTGTCGCAATATGAGCTGCTCACCGGTCTCGGCCAGCGGTTCGATCGGGTGTGGGCGGCTAGCTGATCGTCCACGGGTCGATCGGGTCCGCCCGGATCCAGCGTGTCGCCAGCCATTTGGCGCCGTGCGTGACCGGCAAGCCCGCATGTCGGCTCGACTGGTCGATCGCGCCATCCGTGGTCAGTGTCCTGAACACGATCGCGTCGCCACCGCGCGGCGTGATGGTCAGGTTGCCGGCGGGAAAATGCGTTTCGCCGCCGCCATAGCCTTCGTTCAGATAGACCAGGACGGTCGCGACGCGCTGGTTCGCGGCATCCTGGATCGTGTCCAGATGCAACCGGTATTGCTGGCCCGGCCGGTATCGCAGCACCGTCAGCGGTTCGCCTTGCCCGATGTCCGTACCGCTCGCGGCGGCGATGCGCCGGTTGATGGCGCGGACGACCAGATCCTCGCGCGCCGGCCCGATCGCGGTTCCGTCCGACGTCCGGATCGGATGCGCGATCCAGCGGCCGGTCCGCGGATCGATCACGCGCGCCGGCTCCAGCATCGCTGCGGCGACACCGGCGAGATGCGCGCACTCCGCCGCGGTCAACAATCTGGGAAAGCGGATGACGTCGGGCGTCTCGCTCAGCGTCTCGGGCACCGGCAAAGCGGTCGGCGCGCCAGCGGCGTCGATCGCCATCGCGTCGAGCAGCGTCAATTGCCCGAGCGCAACCGGATCGGCGCGCGCAGCCGTTCGCAACAGGGAAACCGCGCCGGGCCAATCGGGCGTACCGCCGCTGCCATTGGCGGTCAGCGCGATCTCCATCAGCGCGGCATCGACATGGCCGATCGACACCGCGCGCGCCAGCAGAGCGCGTGCCTGGACGAGGTCGCGCGCAACGACATCGCCCGCGAGATGCCACACCGCCAGTTGCATGATCGCGTCGACATCACCGCGATCGCCAGCACTGCGCAGGATCGCAAGCGCCTCCGAAGCTCGGCCGATCGAAACCAGATGCAGCGCGTTCGCCGCCGGGCTGTGGGTCATCCTGCTCTCCTATCAGACCGGCCCTATCAGACCGGCTTCGCAAAGCGCCATCCGGCAACAAAAAAAGGGGCCAGGTTTCCCCGGCCCCTCATCACGTCTGCGTGTTCCGATCGCTCAGAACTTGGCGGTGACGCCAATGTAACCGAACCGGCCACGGTTGTCATAGATGGCGCTGCCTGCGCCGATACCCGTGAGACCGTAAGGCGGCTGCTTGTTGCTGACGTTGTTCACACCGAAATACGCGTTGAAGCGCTCGGTCACGTCCACCCCTGCACGAATGTCGTGATAGGTGACGGCCGGGTACTGTTCGATCGTCGCGTAATCGGCATTCTGCGGCGGCTGGCCGTTCAGCGCGTTATAGTCCTCGAACGTGTTCAGGTACATCTTGTCGATCCAGCGCACCGAATAGCCCAAGGTGACCTTGCCGACCTTCACGTCTGCACTGATGTTGAACTGGTCGGACGGATCGCCCAGCTCACCCGTGATCGTGTTCTTGAAGCTTGGGTCGGCCGGATTGGTGTAGTTGTCGCGCTGGATCACGTGAGTCCAGATGCCCTTGGCGGACACTTCACCCCAGGCGAACCGATGGTTGTACGCGATGTTGGTGTCGATGCCGGTCGCCTTCAGCTTCGCGAAGTTGGCCGTCGTCTGCAACAGCGACCCTTCGAGAACGCGGAACGGGATCTCGCCACGCGGACCGCCACTGGCGCCGGCGCGCTGGAACAGGCCGCAGAACGGATTGTTCAGCGTCGGCGAATCGTAGCACAGGTTCAGGATGTTCTGCGCCGTCACTGCCGAGATCACCTTGTCGACGGTGATGTTGTAGTAATCGGTCGTGATCGAGAGCCCTGGCAGGAAGCGCGGCTGGAACGCGCCACCGATCGTGTAGGACTTGGACGTCTCCGCCTCGAGCTGCGGGTTGCCGCCGCTGATGATCTCGAGCGACGAGCTGTAGACATAGTCGTAGCCTGCCGGTGCACCCGCCGCGGTGCAGTTCGCAGCGCGGGTCGCGGAGCCCGTGGCAAGGTTGCGGGCCGAGCAGGGGTCGTTCGGAGCCGGCGTGAAGTTCTGGCTCTGCGCCGAATACAGATCACCGAGATACGGCGAGCGCACCGACTTCGAATAGGAGCCACGAACCATCAGGTCCCGGATCGGACGCCAGTTCACGCCGCCGCCATAGGCGTAGACGGTGCCGACCGAGCCCTTGTAATCCGCGACGCGGCCCGAACCGTTGATCGTCAGTTCCTGCAGAAGCGGAACGTCCTTGACCAGCGGGATCGAGATTTCGCCGAAGGCTTCCTTCACCTCGAACGCGGGCGAACGGAAGGTCGGGATGGCGTTGTAGAACGCATACCCGGCCTGCGTCACCGGATCGAGATCGTAGGACAGCGTTTCGCGGCGATATTCGCCACCCAGCGAGAAGCCGATCGGACCGCCCGGCAGGGTGAACAACTGGCTGAGATCGCCGGACACGAAGCCCATGCCCTGGAACTGCGTCGCCTTGCCCATCGCTTCGGTCGACACGGTCAGGTACTGGCGCGCGGCCTGGCTGACCGAGCCATCGCCGAACGGATTGAGCGGAACGCACGCCGCCACGTCCGCTGCCAGGACCGCGGGATTGCCTGCCCGGTCGGTGCCGGCATAGGCCGGATTGACCTGCGAGCGGCAGACGATCTGGCCCGCTGCGTTGCGCACCGTATCGTTGGCGAGCAGGAAGCGCTGGCGGTTGATGTTGCCCTGGATGACGTTGCGTTCGCGATGCTCGCCATAGTTGGCGGACAGTTCGTAATGCCAATCGTCGTTGAAATCGCCGCGGACGCCGCCGACGATGCGGTAGGTCTCGCGCCGGATGTTCTCATCGCGGATGCCCAGATCGACATAGTTGCGACGGTTCGAAAAGCGGAACGTCCCCGCCGCGATCTGCGCCAGCGTGGCATTGCGCAGGGCAACGCCGGTTGCGTTCGTGCCGAACGCGGCGCCGGTGTTCGGGTTGACGCCCGAGTTCACCGCTGCCGTCAACTGGGCAGTGATCGTCGCGCGTGCGCCCGCATCGAGATAGGGGTTGTCGAGACGGATGCCCTCGCGGTTGACCGGGCCGTTGCCGGTCGGGTTCGTCAGGACGTAGGACCGGTCGTTGAAGCCAGCGATCGGCGTGGCGTCGGCCAGCGTCTGCCCCTGCGAGAAGAACGGGCCGCTCTGCGAGCCGCGTGCTTCGGACCGGACATACTTGGCTTCGATGAACGGGACGAGCGCTGGGCTGACTTCGAAATGGCCGATCAGGTTGACGGCGTAACGGTTGAGTTCCGGCGACAGGACGAGCAGCCGGCCTTCGCGGCCGGTATAGCCGTTTCCGCCGATATAGCTGCCGTTCGGCCCGAGGCCGATGCGCGTGCCCGTCTGCGGAGTCAGCGCGCCATTCGGCTGGAACAGATAGGCGCAGGTGAACGAGCTGCCGGCCGAATCCACGCCGCACGGTGCATTGGCGGTGTTGGCATAGCGGATGCCGACCTGGCCGCCGGTCGAAATCGTCGTCGAGCGGATATCGCGCGCGAAGATGCGATCGGGAATGCTGTCCGATCCGTTGACCGAGCCCGCCGGATCGGTGTCGACGATGACGAAGCCGTCATTCTGGCGAAGATTGGGTCGGCCCGACGCGTAGTAATCCTGCTGATGCGCGTATTCGAGATTGACCGCGATATTGCCGCGACCATCGGCAAAGTTCTTGCCGGCGACGGCCGACAGATACTGGTTGCCTGCGTCGCCATATTTGCTGATGCCGGTCTGGCCGTGCAGGTCGAGGCCGTCGTAATTTTCCTTCAGGACGAAGTTGACGACGCCCGCGATCGCGTCCGAACCATAGACCGCCGAATTGCCGCCCGACACGATGTCGATCTTCTCGATCAGGTCGGTCGGGAAGGTGTTGATGTCGGGGCTGTTGCCGTTGTTGATGATCTCCGACGACACATGGCGTCGGCCGTTCACCAGCACGAGCGTGCGCGAGGTGCCGAGACCGCGAAGATCGAGCAGGTTGAGACCGCGAACGCCAAGGCCGCTCGTCGAGTTCTGCGAGCTGACCGTGCTGCGCAGCTGCGGCAGGTCGTTGAGGACGTCGCCGATCGACACGCGACCCGACGCGAAGATATCCGCGGCGGTCACCGTCGTGATCGGGTTGGGCGACTCATCGTTGGCACGACGGATGCGCGATCCGGTGACAAGGATTTCCTGGGACCCGGCATTGTCGCCCTGCGTGGCCTGGGTCGGCGTCGTGCCGTCCGCATTAACCGGCGGCGAGTTCGCATCCGGCACCGCTTGTGCGAGTGCGAGCGTCGGCAGGAGCGAGAAGGCGCCTACAAGCGCCGTTGCACCCAAAAGGCGTGATAAGTTCATGAAAAAGCCCCCGTTTTGGCATGTATGCCTTATGGCTACACGGTGACGAGACGGGGGCTCCCACGCAATCGTTTATTACAGGGAGATGAACGGCGCGTTATTTTTGTACGTATCGTGTTACACGAATGCAACAATTGGTAATAAGTCCTACCGTTCTATGCACATCGCGATTCCCATGCCGCCGCCGATGCACAAGGTCGCCAGCCCCTTCTTCGCGTCGCGCTTCTGCATCTCGTAGATCAGCGTCGTCAGGACGCGCGCACCGCTCGCGCCGATCGGGTGGCCGATCGCGATCGCGCCGCCGTTGACGTTGACCTTGCTCGCGTCCCAGCCGAGTTCCTTGCCGACCGACAGCGCCTGCGCGGCGAACGCTTCATTGGCTTCGATCAGGTCGAGGTCGGCGAGCGTCCAGCCGGCCTTTTCGAGCGCGCGACGCGTCGCGGGGACGGGGCCGATGCCCATCACCGACGGGTCGACGCCCGCCGACGCCCAGCTCTTGATCGTCGCGAGGATCGTCGAGCCGCGGCGTTCGGCTTCGTCGCGGCGCATCATGACGAGCGCGGCGGCGCCGTCGTTGAGGCCGCTCGCATTGGCGGCGGTGACGGTGCCGTCCTTCTTGAACGCGGGTTTCACGCCCGAGACGCTCTCGATCGTCGCACCGGCGCGAATATATTCGTCGTCGGCGACGATCGTGTCGCCCTTGCGGCCCTTGATCGTGACCGGCGCGATCTCGTCCTTGAACCGCCCTGCGCCGCGTGCGGCCTCGGCCTTGTTCTGCGAGGCGACCGAGAACGCGTCCTGCTCGCCGCGCGTGACCTGATATTGCTCGGCGAGATTCTCGGCGGTGATGCCCATGTGATAGCCGTTGAAGACGTCGGTCAGCCCGTCGCTGACCATCGTGTCGACGAGGCTGAGGTTACCCATTTTCTGGCCGCCACGGATCGACTGCGCGTGCGCCGAGAGCGACATCGATTCCTGCCCGCCCGCGACGACGATCGTCGCGTCGCCGGTCTGGATCGCCTGGGCCGCGAGCGCGACGGCGCGAAGGCCGGAGCCGCACACCTGGTTGACGCCCCAGGCGGGGATTTCCTTCGGCACGCCCGCCGCCATCGACGCCTGGCGCGCGGGGTTCTGGCCCTGTGCCGCGGTGAGCACCTGGCCGAGGATCACTTCGGAGACGTCCTCGCCTGCGACGCCTGCCTGTTCGAGCGCGGCCTCGATCGCGATCCGGCCGAGTTCGTGCGCGGGCGTTGCGGCGAACGCGCCGAGGAAGCTGCCGACCGGGGTACGCTTGGCAGCGGTGATGACGACGTCAGTGGGAAGCAGGTCGGTCATGTCGGGATCCTCTATGTTTGGACCCCATGTACGTCAGTCGAGCGCGGCGATCCAGTTGGCGAGCGGTTCCCAGAGGCGCGCGCGCGCGGATCGGCCGATGACCATGCCGACATGCCCCGCACCGAGATCGCGGCGGTCGGCAAGCCCGATCGCGGTGGCGGCGGGCACGATACGGTCACTGAGCGACACGAACTCGACGGTCGGGCAGGCGAGCGCGTGCGGGTTGACCGGGATGCCGGCGATGGTCCAGCGGCGCTTGCCGGGGCGGTCGTCGGCGATGCAGTCCTCGAACAGGCCGGCGGCGGCGGCGTAGGGGAGGGGTGCACCGGCGTTCGCCCAGTCCTCCAGCCCGACGAACGCGCGCGCCGCGTCGCTGTCGGGGGCGAGATCGGCAAAGGCTTCGTATTTGGCGATCGTGCGGGCCGGGTCGAGTTGCCAGAAACCGGCTTGCAGCACTTCCATCGGCAGCAGGCCGAGCAGCGCGGCGGCGGGCTTCACCGCGGCCCAGGTCGCGGCCAGCGTGGGACGGCTGTCGGCGTACCCCGCAAAATGCCACGGCGCGGCGATCGTCGCGACTCCCGCAACGGGCGTGACGGCGGCGGCACCCAGCGCGAGCGTGCCGCCGAGGCAATAGCCGACCACGACAGGCGGTTCGGGCAGCACCTGCAGCAACGGCAACAGCAATCGCTCGACATGCGCCGTCAGATCGAGGTCGCGGTCCTCGTCGCCGGGCGATCCCCAGTCGACCAGCCATGCATGGAACCCTTGCGCGGCGATCCACCGCAGCAGCGAAGACTCGGCCGTGTGATCGAGGATATCGGGCGGATTGATCAGCGACGGGACGAACACGACGGGGCGTCCGCTGCCGCCATAATCACGCAGACTTACACGGCCCGAACGGTGGATCGCGGGCATCGGATCGGCCCGCGGCTCTCGTGGCGCGGCCTGATACGCGCGCAATCCGGCCAGCGCGCGCGCCATCCGGTCGGGCGATGCTGCGGTCTCGCTGCGCAGCATCGCGAGGAACAAGGGCAGGGGCCTCGGTCCGTGTTGCGGTGCGTCATCAAAGACTGTAGCCTCCGTTTCAAACATAAGACGGGGGATCCATGAAGAAGCAACCGGCTGCCGACGGAATCGTCATCATCAAAAAATACGCCAACCGTCGACTCTATAATACCGAGTCCTCATCCTACATCACGCTCGATCATCTCGCGACGATGACCCGCGAGGGCCGCGACTTCAAGGTGGTCGATGCGAAGACCGATGAGGACATCACGCACAACGTCCTCACGCAGATCATCATGGAGGAGGAGAGCCGCGGCGAGACGATGATGCCGGTGAATTTCCTGCGCCAGCTGATTTCGATGTACGGCGATTCGATGCAGACGATGGTGCCGGGCTAT
This sequence comes from Sphingomonas aurantiaca, assembly GCF_003050705.1. GTDB lineage: Bacteria > Pseudomonadota > Alphaproteobacteria > Sphingomonadales > Sphingomonadaceae > Sphingomonas > Sphingomonas aurantiaca. Next base: position 803,239 of record NZ_QAOG01000001.1, read on the forward strand.
CTCGAGGCGTCGATGGACAGCTTCCGCCGCAACCATGATCAGTTCAAGTCCGCGGTCGAGGGGGCGTTCGCGAACTCGCCGTTCGCCGATCTGGCCAAGCGCAACCTGGCGATGTTCGACGTCGCCGCGCAGGCGATGAAGCCCGCGGCCCCGGCACCCGCATCCCCCGGCGCGCCCGCCTCGGCCGCCAGCCAGGACGACGAGATCGCCGCGTTGCGCAGCGAACTCGCCAAGTTGCAGGAAAAGGTCGAGAAGCTCGGCTGACGGGCTGCGTCGCGCGATGGGGCCGGTCTTGTGGAGCGCGAGCGGCGGGCTCGCCGCGCTGGCCGTCGTCGCCGGGTTCGGCGAACGACGCCGGCGGCGGCGGCGCGATCCGGATTCGGTGGGCTGGGTCGACTGGCCGACGGTGCAGATGCTCGCGCTGATCGCGCTCGCCGTCACGATCGGGCTCGCGGTCAAAGGCTGACGGCTCAGCGGTTCAGGCGGTAGACGCGGTGCGGCAAGGTGCCGATCGCGACGATTCCGACCAGACGGTAATGCTGTGCGATCGCTGCGGCGACGAGCGTGCGGGTCGCCGGGTTGGTGTCGGCTTTCGGCGCGCGGACGACGATGATCCCGGGCCTGGCGGCGAGCAGCCGCGCGGTCTCGGCAGCCGGGTCGGTGCCGAGCCCGTGCGCCTCGGTCATCCGGCTGAGATGGCTGCGGAAGATATACGGCGTCGGCAGGCAGGACCGGGTCAGGTAATAGAGGATCGGCTCGCTGCCGAACGCGAACAGGCAGCCTTGCGGGCGCTGTCCGATCATCCGGACGAGCGTTGCGACCTGTCGCGCATCGCCGCGCCGGGCGACGCGGATGCCGCCCAGGATCGCCGCGGCGACCGTGCCGAACAGCAGCACCGCGATCAGCCATCGACGACCCGCGACGACCGAACACCGCGCTAGTCCGGTGCCGGCGGCGACCGCGAGCGGCAGCGTGACGGGCAGCAGGTACATCAGCTCGAAATTGCGCATGATGACCACGGCAATCCCCGCGGCGGCGAGCCAGCCGAGCGCGAACGGCGCCGTCCCCGACCGGTGCCCCCGCCATGCCAGCAGGATCAGCGGCGCGCCCAAGGCGAGCGCCCCGGCGAGTTTGAGCAGGCTCGAGCCGATGCCATCGTCGTTCTGCTGGCCGAAGATCGACAGGAAGTTCGCGAACACGAACGCGTCGTTGTGGCCGGCGAGCGCATAGACCACCCACGCGATCGCGGTCGGTAACAGCGCCGCAGCCACCCAGAGCACCGCACGCCCGAGTAGCCGCACGATCGCGCGATCCGCGTCGCGCGCCTGGCGGAGCAGCACCAGCCCGAAGAAGATGCCCTCGAACAGCGCGGTATATTTGACCTGCATCGCCAGCCCGACCAGCAGCATCGCGGCGATCCCGCGCGCCGTGAGGTGGCGCCCGCCCGAGTCCCGGCCGAGCACGAACAGCGCCGCGCCCGCCATCAGCGCATTGCCCCACACCGCGGACTGGCCGCCCGCGCCGTCGAAGATCATCAGCCAGACGAGATAGATCAGCCCCGCACCCAGGCTCGCGCGGGTCGCTTCACGCTCGGCTATCCCGGCCCCGACCAGCCGGTGCGTGATCCGGCCGACCAGGAACGCGGTCCCCGCCGCGACCAGCGTGGCGGCCACCTGGTACATCACGATGCCGTTGCCGCCGACGCTGCGGATGCCCGCGAAGATCAGGAACAGCCCGACCGGCTTGCGATCGAAGATGTCGACGAACGGCCACGCGCCGTGCAGCAGGCGATCGCCGACCAGCAGATAGAATTGCTCGTCGCTATGGATCACCGGGTTGCCGAACAGCGGGCTGCGGATCGCGAAGGCCACGAGCAGCAGCACGAGCGCCTGCCCAGTCCGGTGACGCAGGCTGGTCATGATGGTCCTAATAGAAATGCTTCAAGGCGAGTTTTCGCGTGGTGCCGTCGCAAAGGCCGAGCGTCACGACTCGACCGGACGTACCCGCCGACCAGGACGCGATCGGGCTGGACGCATAGTCGCCGGTGACCGCGATCCCGTCGATCGTGCAGATCAGGTCGCCGTCCTTCCAGCCTGCCGCCGCCGCGGGGCCGCCGCGCATGACGTGGAGCACCTTCAGCCGATCCTTCTCGATGCCGATCAGCAACCCGCTGGTCGAGCGGAGCGGCGGCGTGTCGGCCGTCGGCCCACGGCTCAGCACCATCCGGCGCGCACCGGGATCGAGCAGCACGCGATACTTCTGGAGAAAGCCCGAGCCGATCCGCCCGGCGGCGCCGATCGACTGCGAAAAGCCGCCGGCGGGTTCGATCCGGATCTCGGTCTCGCGCGCGGTCATCGCGCCGACGCGGAACTCGGGGACGATCGCGAGGCCGCTCACCACCGGGCCGGCGAGCCCGAACGAGACCGCGGTCGTCGCCGGCACGCGGAGCGCCGCGGCGTCCCAGCCCGCCGCCGTCACCGTCACCGCGGAGCCGTCGCCGGTATCGACGATCATTGGCGCCAGTCGCCGCGTGCCGAGCGTCGCGGCACTCTCGTACACGCTGCGCTCGGTCGAGACACTGAGCGGCGCCGTCTCGCCCTTGAACGGAAGCCGGCCGGAGCGGATCAGGCGGAAGCGGTGCGCGGCATAATCGATGTCGAGCGCATGCCCGGCGAGCAGGTCCGCGCCGACCAGCAGGTCGACCGCCGCGGTGCTGCCGGTCGCGATCGCGGGCAGATCGGTGACGGTGACGCCGCCGCCGGTCCGCGCGAGCCCGCCGATCGCGAGCGTGCGCGTCGGCATCCAGCCAAGCTGGACCGATCCGCCGATCGCCTGCGCGCTGCCGCCCGCGACCAGCTTGGCCGTGTCGACCGCGGGGGAGGCCTTCGCAAGCAGCGTGTAGCTGACGCCGGTGTCGAGGATCGCGGTGCGGTCGCGCCCGTCGAGCTGCATCGTGAACCGGATCTGGTTGCCCGGGGTGAGCTCGAACGGCACCCAACGCGCCTCGGCATCGTCGAACAGACGATAGACGCCGCGGTCACGCGACGCGGGGGAGACGCTCGCCGCCGCGACGGGTTTGGCCGGCTCGCGCGCCGAGACGAAGACGACCGCGATCAGCGGGACGAGGGCAAGCAGGGCACGGCGCATAGACCGTCGTCCCTAGCGGGTCGGGGGATGCGTACAACCCGCGGCGTCGTGACCGCCAGGCCCTAACGATCCTCCCCCGCCAGGGGGAGGTGGCGCCGAAGGCGACGGAGGGGGAGGACACGGAACCGGCGTTTGCCTTTCCTCCCCCTCCGTCTGGCAAGTGCCAGCCACCTCCCCCTGGCGGGGGAGGATGAGCTCCCGCCGCCCCGCTTTTCAGCGAAGGCAGGAGTTAGGGACAACGGGCGGGGCTCCGTTGCGCCCTACAGGCACGCCTCAAGATACGCCTGGTCGAACCCGAACTGCTTGGCTTTCTCCAGCGTATAGGGCCGAAGCCCCATCGAGCGGTATTCGCCCAGGATCTTTCCGTCGGCCGACTCGTCCATATATTCGAACTTGAACAGCTCCTGCGTGACGATCACCGGGCCTTCCATGCCGATCACCTCGGTGATGTTCGTCACGCGACGCGAGCCGTCGCGCAGGCGCTTCACCTGGATGATCAGCTCGACCGAATCCGCGATCTGGCGCGAAATCGCTTCCTTCGGCACCTTGATGTCCGACATCATCACCATGTTCTCCATACGCGCGAGCGCCTCGCGCGGGGAGTTGGCGTGGAGCGTACACATCGATCCATCGTGACCGGTGTTCATGGCCGCGAGCATGTCGAAACACTCGGAACCACGAATTTCGCCCAGGATGATCCGGTCCGGCCGCATACGCAGCGCGTTCTTCACGAGATCGCGGATCGATATCTCGCCCTGGCCCTCCAGATTGGCTGGCCGCGTTTCGAGCGGCAGCCAGTGCGGCTGTTGCAGGCGAAGCTCGGCGGCATCCTCGATCGTCAGCACGCGCTCGCCCGGGTCGATCATCTTCGACAGCGCGTTGAGCATCGTCGTCTTGCCCGAGCCGGTACCGCCCGAGATGACCACGTTGAACCGCGACGCGCCGGCGATCTTCAGCGCGGTCGCCATTTTCGGGCTCATGCTGCCGAACCCGGCCATCATGTCGAGCGTGATCGGCTTGGCCGAAAACTTACGAATCGAGATCGCGGTGCCGCGCAACGACAGCGGCGGCACGATCACGTTGACGCGGCTGCCGTCCTTCAGGCGGGCGTCGGCGAGCGGCGTGGTCTGGTCGACGCGGCGGCCGACCGAGTTCACGATCCGCTGCGCGATCTGGAACAGATGCTCCTCGTCGCGGAACTGGATGGGGGCGAGCTCGAGCTTGCCCTTGCGCTCGACATAGGTCTGTTCGGGGCCGTTCACCATGATGTCGGTGATGTTCGGATCCGCCAGCAGCTCTTCGAGCGGCCCGAGCCCGAGCAATTCGTCGACCAGCACCTTTTCCAGCGCGAACTGTTCGCGGCGGTTGAGCGTCAGCTTCAGCTCGGCGAGCACCTCGCCGATGATCGGGCGGAATTCCTCCGCCAGCTCGTCCTTGCCGAGCGTCGCCGCGGCCTCGGGATCGACGCGTTCGAGCAGGCGCGGGAGCACCTGTTCCTTGATCTTGTGGATCGACTGTTCGAATCCCTCGACACGGCTGTTCCCCGCCTCGCCGCTGGCGTTCTGGCGATCGGAGAGGCGCTGCATCGCGTCCATCTGCGTGCCGGGCATCGTGCCGGGGCCGAAGCCATCGGTTTCGCCGGGCATCGGCAGCGACTCGATCGGCGGAAACTGCGAACCGCCTTCGGGCTCGGGGCGTGGCGCAGGGCCACCACCTTGCATCGGGCGCGCCACGCCGAATGCTGGCCGGGCCGCTTGCCCCCCGCTGATGCCATTACGACGCCCGAATGCGCTCATGCCCAAATCCCTGGATGATTGCCCAACGGGTTAGGGGGCAAGGCTTGATAATTCGCTAACCAAACCGGATCGGCGCGCGTGGTCCCGGCGGTGCCGAGGGTTGATCGCCGCCGCGAACTCCCCGAAGGCGGGGACATGATCCGCCTGCTGCTCCTTCTCGCGCTGACTTTCGGGTTGGCCAGTTCCGCGTCGGCCGACGACATCGCCGCCACCGGGCGCGGCGTGGTGCGCGTCGTCACGATCGCGGTGGTCGACGACCAGGTCGTCGGCTTCGGCCATGGCAGCGGCTTTGCGGTCGCGCCCAACCGGATCGTCACCAACGCGCATGTCGTCGATCTCGCCGAGCGCTATCCCGACAACGTCGTCGTCGGGATCGTACCCACCGAGGGTACCAAATCCTACCAGGGCAAGGTGATCGCCTATGATTCGCAGCGCGATCTGGCGCTGATCGAGTTCACCGGCGCGCGCCTGCCGCCGAGCGCGCTCTATACCGGGCCGATGAACGAGGGCGATGCGGTGGTGTCGCTCGGCTTCCCCGGCAATGTCGACCTGGCGACCGCGCGTTCGGCGGCGGATTATATCCGGCCGATGACGCCGGTGCGATCTGAGGGCGTGCTGTCCGGGCGCCGCGTGCTGAGCGATATCGAGGTGCTGCTGCACACCGCGAGCATCGCGCGCGGCAATTCGGGCGGGCCGCTGCTCGACCGGTGCGGCCGGGTGATCGGGGTCAACTCGGCGATCACGCGCGGCGAAGAGGGCGATTCGACGTTCGGATTCGCGATCGCGGATACCGAGCTCGCGGGCTTCCTGCGCGATTCGAAACAGCCTTATGCGTCGATCGGCACGGGCTGCACCTCGATAGAGGACCGGCTGCGGCAGGACAGCGACGCCGATGCGCGCGCGACCGCCGATGCGGCGTCGGCGAGGCGCGACGCGGCGGCACAGGATGCGCTGGCGCGCGAGGGTGCGGTCGAAAAGGCCCGGACCGAGGCGGCGCACACGCGTGAGAACGTGATGGCGATCGCCGGCCTGTTGCTCGTCGCGGGCGCGCTGGTGATCGGCAGCGCGGGGCTGCTCGAATCGCGCGGCCAGCGGCGGCAGGCGATCTGGGCGGTGTCGATCGGCGGCGTCGCGGTGCTCGTCGCGATCATCGTGTTCGTGCTGCGGCCGTCGGGCGAGGTCGACGTGCCGCTGTCGGCGTTGCCGAAGTCGCGGTTGGCGACGCCCGATGCGGCGCTCGGCAAGCTGATGTGCACGCTGATCCCCGAACGCAGCCGGATCACGATCTCGTCGAGCGAGGACGTGCCGATCGAATGGGGCGCCAAGGGCTGCATGAACCGCAAGACGCAATATGTCGGTGCGAATGGGCGCTACGACCGCGTGCTGGTGCCGGACAATGAGCAGACCGTGTCGGTGCTGTCGTTCGATCCGGCGACGCGGATCTATTCGAACACGCGCTATCTGATGTCGGCGGCGGGGATGGCGGCGGCGCGAACCGCGCGCGGGGTCGTGCCGAACGTATGCGGGATGGACGACACCGCGCTCGCCAAGCTGACCAGCCAGCGGGCGGCGATCCGCGCGGTGCTGCCGCCGCTGCCCAACGAGAAGCTCGTCTATTCCTGCAAATCGGCGCGCTGAGCTTCGGTCGCGAGCAGCGCGCGTTTGCGGTCCAGCCCGTAGGCATAGCCGCCGAGCGCCCCGCCGATCCGCTGCGCACGGTGGCAGGGAATGACGATCGATACCGGGTTCTGCCCGCACGCGGTGCCGGCGGCGCGCACCGCGGCGGGGCGCCCAGCGAGCGCGGCGAGTTCGCTATAGGTGCGCGTCTCGCCGATCGGGATGGTCCGCAGCGCCTGCCAGACCGCCTCCTGGAACGCGGTGCCGCGCACGTCGAGCGGGAGGTCCTGGTCGCGGTCGGGGGATTCGACGGCGGCGACGACATGCGCGGCGAGCGCGGCGAGTGCGGCATCGCCCGGTTCGACCGTCGCGTTGGGGAAGCGGCGGCGGAGTTCGTCCGCGTCCTCGTCGAACGACACGCGGCACAGGCCCTTGTCGGTGGCGGCGACGAACAGCGCGCCCAGACTGGTGTCGGCGGTGGTCCAGCGGATCGTGACGCCTTGGCCGCCGCGCGCCCACGCGCTGGGCGCCATGCCGAGCCGTTTGGCATCGGCCTCGTAGAAGCGGCTGGGGGCGGAATAGCCGGCGTCGTAGATCGCTTCGGTCACGGTCGAATCCTCCGATAGGGCGTCGGCCGCGCGGCCGGTGCGCAACGCGCGCGCATAGGCGGCGGGGGTGACGCCGGTGGCGCGCTTGAACAGGCGGTGGAAATGGTGCGGCGCGTAGCCGACCTGCGCCGCGACCGAGTCGAGCGAGAGCCGGTCTTCGGCGGCTTCGAGCAGCGCGATGGCGGCGGCGACGGCGATCCGGTCGCGGCCGACCGTGTCCGGGGTGCAGCGCAGGCACGCGCGGAACCCGGCGGCGCGTGCGCTCGCCGGGTCGGGGTGGAAGCTGACATTCTCGCGCTTGGGGTGCCGCGCGGGGCAGCTCGGCTTGCAGTAGATGCCGGTGGTCTTCACGCCGACGAGAAACCGGCCGTCCCACGCGCGATCGCGCGCCGCGAACGCGCGCCATGCGGTGTCGTCGTCGAGGGCAAAGGCGGTGGTCATGCCATGGTTATAGCGCGCCGCGCGCGCCATGCATCCCGTGGCTTGCGGTCAAAGCCGGAGCCAAATGCCGGGCCGGTCGTTCTGAGCAAGTCCCCAAATATGAAAGACTTGCACCATGGCATCCGACACGCCCGTCTGGTTCATCTCCGGCTGCTCGACCGGTTTCGGCCGCGAACTCGCCAAGCTCGTGCTCGCGCGCGGCTGGCGCGCGGTCGTCACCGCGCGTGATGCCGACCGCGTCGCCGATCTGGCCGAGGACGCGGACGATCGCGCGCTCGCGGTCTCGCTCGACGTGACCGATCAGGCGCAGATCGACGCGGCGGTCGCGCAGGCCAAGGCCAAGTTCGGCCGGATCGACGTGCTCGTGAACAATGCGGGCTATGGCTATCAGGCGTCGGTCGAGGAGGGCGAGGAGTCCGAGATCCGCGCGCAGTTCGATGCCAACGTGTTCGGCCTGTTCGCGCTTACGCGGGCCGTGCTGCCGATCATGCGCGCGCAGAAGAGCGGGCATGTGATCAACATCACCTCGGTCGCGGGCCAGATCGGCTTCCCGGGGTCGGGCTACTATGCCGCGTCGAAGCATGCGGTGGAGGGCTGGTCGGATGCGCTGCTTGCCGAGGTAAAACCGCTCGGCATCGAGGTCACGTGCGTCGAGCCAGGGCCGTTCCGCACCGACTGGGCCGGGCGTTCGCTCAAGCAGACGCCGGTCGCGATCGCCGACTATGCCGACACCGCGGGCAAGCGGCTCGACGGCACGCGCGAGGGCAGCGGCACGCAGGCGGGCGACCCGGTGCGTGCAGGCGAGGCGATGATCGCGCTGACCGAGGATGCGAACCCGCCGCGGCATCTGGTGCTGGGCGCGTGGGGCTATGATCACGTGACCGCGAAGCTGGCGGAGCGGCTCAAGGAGATCGAGGCGCACAAGGCGGCGAGTTTGGGCGCGGATTTCCCGGCGGCTTGAACTTGGAAAACTACGCAGGCTTGTTTCCCCGCGAAGGCGGGGACCCAGACTGGGCTCCCGCCTTCGCGGGAGAACAAGGAAGCAGGGGCGGCCTTCACGTTTGTAGCGCCAGCCGGCGCCGAGGGCCTTATTGCATGGGCCCTACCAAAGCCACCACCCCGGCGAAGGCCGGGGTCCAATTGGAGGACGTTGCTAACGGAGCGTGTCCCTCAATTATTTCCACCTTTCCAATTGGGCCCCGGCCTTCGCCGGGGTGGTGCCAAAGGGAAGGGTGATTTAGCCCCCGTTGGCGCGGAACAACTCCAGCGTGCGCTGCTTGGCCAGATCCGCGCTCGGCTCGTGATAATCCTTCCGCCGGTCCGAATTGAAGCCGTGGCCGGCCTCGTAGACATACACCGTCGCGTTGGGCCAATCCTTGGCGATGACCTGCTCGACGCCCTCCATCGGGATGCCGTGATCGTGGCGGCCAAAGTGGAGGATCACCGGCACCTTGGGTTCCTCGTCCGCCGCGGCGGGGATCATGCTGCCATAATAGCCGCTCGCCGCCGCCACGCCGTTGAGCTTGGTCGACGCGAACCACGCGACCGACCCGCCATAGCAATAGCCGACCACGAACACCGGACCCGCGGGCGCGAGCGTGTCGATGCAGGTCTGGACGTCCTTCAGCGACAGATCGAACGGGTGGAGCTGCCGCGCGAGTTCGATCCCGCGCGCGAGGCCGTCGCCCGAATAGTCCGCCTCGAAGCCGGGATGCTCGCGGTCGAACAGCGCGGGCGCCAGCACCTCGTAGCCGTCGGCGGCATATTCGTCGCACAGGTCGCGGATATGATCGGTGACCCCGAAGATTTCCTGCACCAGCACGAGCCCGCCGCGGCGCTCGCCGGTCGGCTGCGCGTGATAGACCGCGACGGTCGCGCCGTCGGACATGGTCATCGTTTCCATCGTGCCGGTCATTTTAAGGTCCTCGTCGTGTGATCCTGTTCCGACCACTATCGTCATTCCCGCGGAGGCGGGAACCCATAGTGGCAGGCCGTGCGATGAAAGCGCCGGGTCCGGAGGTTATGGATCCCCGCCTTCGCGGGGATGACGGGGAGGGGGAGGATCGGGGGCCTCCAGCCCCGTACCAATGACAAAACAGTCACAAACCGACCGGCCCGACCCTCCCGCCGGGTTGCCAATCCCGGAACCCGATGCTACCCGCGCCGCGTCCCATGAGAGGTGCTTTCGCGCCCTCTTCCCCCATGGGACAGCAACATTTTCGGTTTCAGGCGAGGATTGACAGGTCCGTGGAGACATCCGGCGGTATTCAGGCGAGCTTAGGCGGGCGTTATGCGCTGGCCCTGTTCGAACTCGCACGTGACGCGAAGACGATCGACGCAGTCGAGTCGAGCCTGTCGCGCGTGCGTGACGCACTGGCGCAGTCGGAGGACTTCCGTACTCTGACGATCAGCCCGATGGTGTCGCGCGGCGCGGCGGTGAAGGCGGTCTCCGCGGTCGCCGACGAACTCGGCGTCGATGCGACCACCAAGAGCTTCCTCGGCGTCCTCGCCGAGAACCACCGGCTGGGCGCGCTCCCCAAGATCATCAAGGCGTTCCGCGCACTTGCCGCGCAGCATCGCGGCGAGATCGCCGCCGAAGTGACCTCTGCGCACCCGCTGACCGACGAACAGGTGATCGAGCTGAAGCATCAGCTCCGCCAGCGCGTCGGCCGTGAAGTTTCCGTCGACCTCAGCGTCGACCCATCGTTGCTGGGTGGACTCGTCGTCCGCGTCGGCAGCCAGATGATCGATTCGTCGATCAAGACGCGTCTCAACACTCTCGCGCACGCGATGAAGGGCTAAGCTAATGGATATCCGCGCCGCAGAAATCTCGAAGATCATCAAGGATCAGATCGCCAATTTCGGCACCGAGGCTCAGGTCAGCGAGACCGGCCAGGTGTTGAGCGTCGGCGACGGCATCGCGCGCATCTTCGGCCTCGACAACGTCCAGGCCGGCGAGATGGTCGAATTCTCGAACGGCGTGCAGGGCATGGCGCTCAACCTCGAGGCCGATAATGTCGGCGTCGTGATCTTCGGGTCGGACTCGGAGATCAAGGAAGGCGACATCGTCAAGCGCACCGGCACGATCGTCGATGTGCCGATCGGCAAGGAGCTGCTCGGCCGCGTGGTCGATGGCCTCGGCAACCCGATCGACGGCAAGGGCCCGATCCACACGACCGAGCGCAGCCGCGTCGAAGTGAAGGCACCGGGCATCATCCCGCGCCAGTCGGTCAGCGAGCCGGTCCAGACCGGTCTCAAGGCGATCGACGCGCTCGTTCCCGTCGGCCGTGGCCAGCGCGAGCTGATCATCGGCGATCGTCAGACCGGCAAGTCGGCCGTCGCGATCGACGCGTTCATCAACCAGAAGATCGCCAACGCCGGCGACGACGAGTCGAAGAAGCTGTATTGCGTCTATGTCGCGATCGGCCAGAAGCGCTCGACCGTGGCGCAGCTCGTCAAGACGCTCGAAGAGAATGGCGCGATGGAATACACCATCGTGATCGCCGCGACCGCGTCGGATCCCGCACCGCTTCAGTATCTCGCGCCTTACACCGGCGTCGCGATGGGCGAGTATTTCCGCGATCGCGGCATGCACGCGCTGATCTGCTACGACGATCTGTCGAAGCAGGCCGTCGCCTACCGCCAGATGTCGCTGCTGCTGCGTCGTCCTCCCGGCCGTGAAGCCTATCCCGGCGACGTGTTCTATCTCCACAGCCGCCTGCTCGAGCGTGCGGCCAAGATGTCGGACGCGAATGGCGGCGGCTCGCTGACCGCGCTGCCGATCATCGAGACGCAGGCGGGCGACGTTTCGGCGTACATCCCGACCAACGTGATCTCGATCACCGACGGCCAGATCTTTCTCGAAACCGACCTGTTCTTCTCGGGCGTGCGCCCGGCGATCAACGTCGGTCTCTCGGTCAGCCGCGTTGGCTCGGCCGCACAGACCAAGGCGATGAAGAAGGTGTCGGGCTCGATCAAGCTCGAGCTGGCGCAGTACCGCGAGATGGCGGCGTTCGCGCAGTTCGGCTCGGATCTCGATGCCTCGACGCAGAAGCTGCTCAACCGCGGTGCGCGTCTGACCGAGCTGCTCAAGCAGGCGCAGTTCTCGCCGCTGCCGTTCGAGGAACAGACCGTGTCGATCTTCGCCGGCACCAGCGGCTATCTCGACAAGGTGCCCGTCGCCGACGTGACCCGTTACGAGCAGGCGCTGCTGGCCGACATGCGCGCGAACCACGCCGATGTGCTGAAGCTGATCCGCGATACCCGCGACCTGGGTAACGAGGCGAAGGACAAGCTGAAGGCAGCGCTCGAGGCGTTCGCCAAGACGTTTGCATAAGTAAACTCCCTCTCCCCTGCGGGGAGAGGGTCGGGGTGAGGGGCAGTACCGGGAGGTGCCGCCCCCGTGGCAGCCCCTCACCCCAACCCTCTCCCCGGAGGGGAGAGGGAGCAGGAAGAGAAGATGGCATCACTTAAGGCCCTCAAGATCCGCATCGGCTCGGTGAAGTCGACGCAGAAGATCACCAAGGCGATGAAGATGGTCGCCGCTGCGAAACTGCGCCGTGCGCAGGACGCGGCGGTCGCTGGCCGGCCCTATGCCGAGCGGCTCGAAGCGGTGATGGCGAGCCTCGCGGGGCGAGTCGGCATTGCGCCGGGCGCATCGCCGCTGCTGGCCGGGACCGGCAAGGACCAGGTCCACCTGATCGTCATCGCGACGTCGGAGCGTGGCCTGGCGGGTGCGTTCAACACCAACATCGTCCGTGCGGCACGCCGCAAGGCCGAGGAGCTGATCGCGGCCGGCAAGACCGTGAAATTCTATGTCGCCGGCAAGAAGGGGCGCGTGATCAAGCGCTTCTTCCCGAACGACATCCTCGCCGACCACGAGATGAGCGGAATCAAGAAGCTCGCGTTCAGCGACGCGCAGGAGATCTCCGAAGACCTGATCAAGCGCTTCGGCGAAGGTCAGTTCGACGTCGCGCATCTGTTCTATTCGAAGTTCGTGTCGGCACTGGTGCAGATCCCGACCGGGATCCAGATCGTTCCCGTGCCGATCTCGACGATCCCCGGTGCGGAAGCCAAGCCGAACGCTCCGGCCGAAGCCGTGGTCGAGTACGAGCCCGACGAGGAAGCGATCCTCGCCGACCTGCTGCCGCGCAACGTCGCGATCCAGATCTTCCGCGCGCTGCTCGAAAACGCAGCGTCGGAGCAGGGCAGCCGCATGAACGCGATGGATAACGCCACGCGCAATGCCGGCGACATGATCACGCGTCTGTCGATCCAGTATAACCGCACGCGTCAGGCCGCGATCACGACCGAATTGGTCGAGATCATCTCGGGTGCCGAAGCGCTTAAATGAAGTTCGTCGTCGCCCTGACGTCCCTGTTCGTGGGCACTGCGTTGTTGGTGAGCTGCGGCAAGCCGGCACCGACGGTGCGCGAGCAGGAGGCGGCGCAGGCCCGGTCGGTCGCAAGCCTGTCGGGCTGGGATCGGCTGTTCGCCGCCCCGCAGGAGACGATCGGCGCGATCAACCAGGCCGGCTTCGCGCTGGGCGGCTATGCGGCAAAGGACGAGGGCTTCATCGCCACCGGCCAGCCGCGGATGTTCTCCAACTCGAACGCCAAGGCGCCGAACACGACCTCCGTCGTCGTCGCCGGCAAGAGCGCCGAGTCGATCGACACCGTGACCTATGCGTTGTCGCTGACCGATCCGGTCGACGCGACCACCGCACGGATGCGGCTCGCGCAGACCGTCGGCGAGTTTCTGGGCCGCTTAAAGATCAAGGCATCGCCCGACCTGTTGCGCGCGATCCGCCTCGGGCAACCGCTCGATGCGGCGCCCGCCACGGTCGCGATCGTCCCTGCTACCAACACCACGCCGGCGCGCGTGGACGTGACTTTTACCCGTTCTCCGGCTACCAGCCCGGCCAACAACAAGACCCAAGGATAGTGTGATGGCAACCGCCGCTGAAGACATCCGCCCGACCGAGGGCAGCTCGAAGGCCACGAACAACACCGGCCGCATCTCGCAGGTCATCGGTGCCGTCGTCGACGTGCATTTCCCCGACAACCTGCCCGCCATTCTGTCGGCGCTCGAAACCGACAATAACGGCAACCGGCTCGTGCTCGAGGTCGCCCAGCATCTCGGCGAGAACACCGTGCGCACGATCGCGATGGACGCGACCGAGGGTCTGACCCGCGGCCAGACCGTCACCGACACCGGCTCGCAGATCCGCGTGCCCGTCGGCCCGAAGACGCTCGGCCGCATCCTCAACGTCATCGGCGAGCCGATCGACGAGCGTGGCCCCGTCGGCGCAGAGACGACCGCACCGATCCATGCCTCGGCACCGTTGTTCGTCGACCAGTCGACCGAGAGCGCGATCCTGGTCACGGGGATCAAGGTCATCGATCTGCTCGCACCCTATGCAAAGGGCGGCAAGATCGGCCTGTTCGGCGGCGCCGGCGTCGGCAAGACCGTGCTGATCCAGGAACTGATCAACAACATCGCCAAGGGTCACGGCGGCACCTCGGTGTTCGCGGGCGTCGGCGAGCGTACCCGCGAGGGTAACGATCTGTACCACGAGTTCCTCGACGCGGGCGTCATCGCCAAGGATGCCGACGGCAATCCGCAGTCGGAAGGCTCGAAGGTCGCGCTCGTATTCGGCCAGATGAACGAGCCGCCAGGCGCACGCGCACGCGTCGCTCTGTCGGGCCTGACGATCGCTGAGTATTTCCGCGACGTCGAAGGCCAGGACGTGCTGTTCTTCGTCGACAACATCTTCCGCTTCACGCAGGCGGGCGCAGAGGTGTCGGCACTGCTCGGCCGTATTCCGTCGGCCGTGGGCTATCAGCCGACGCTGTCGACCGACATGGGCGCGCTGCAGGAGCGCATCACCTCGACCAACAAGGGGTCGATCACCTCGGTGCAGGCCGTGTACGTGCCGGCCGACGATCTTACCGATCCGGCGCCTGCGACGTCGTTCGCGCATCTCGATGCGACGACCAACCTCAACCGTGCGATTTCTGAGCTGGGCATCTACCCGGCAGTCGATCCGCTCGATTCGACCTCGCGTCTGCTCGAGCCACGCGTCGTCGGCCAGGAGCATTACGACACCGCGCGTGCGGTCCAGTCGACCTTGCAGAAGTACAAGTCGCTGCAGGACATCATCGCGATCCTGGGCATGGACGAGCTGTCGGAAGAGGATAAGCTCACCGTGCAGCGTGCGCGGAAAATCCAGAAGTTCCTGAGCCAGCCGTTCCACGTCGCCGAGGTCTTCACCGGCATCAGCGGCAAGTTCGTCCAGCTCGAGGACACCGTCCGCTCGTTCAAGGCGGTCGTCGAGGGCGAGTATGATCACCTGCCCGAGAGCGCATTCTACATGGTCGGCGGCATCGACGAAGCCGTCGCCAAGGCCGAAAAGATGGCCGCGGAAGCCTAAGCGCTTCCAGCTCCCTCTCCCCTCCGGGGAGAGGGTTGGGGTGAGGGGCTGCCACAAGCGCTCCCGCCCGGTACTGCCCCTCACCCCGACCCTCTCCCCGACGGGGAGAGGGAGAAGGCGAATAAGATGCTGCACTTCGAACTCGTCACGCCAGAAAAGCTCGTCCGCTCGGAGGAGGTCTACATGGTCGTCGTCCCCGGCACCGAAGGCGATTTCGGCGTGCTGGAGGGCCACGCGCCGTTCATGTCGACGGTCCGCGACGGCGGCGTGCAGGTGTATCGCACGCAGAACGGCACGCCCGAGACGATCGCGATCCGCGGTGGTTTCGCCGAGGTCAGCGCCAAGGGTCTGACCGTGCTGGCCGAACACGCGGCCGAGTAAGGTCGCTTTCCTCGCCACGGCGGGGATAAGCATACGCTCCCTCCACCCGGTCCGTCATCCTGACGAAAGTCAGGATCCAGGGTAACAACGGGTGGCGCTGCGTGGCTCTGGATCCTGACTTTCGTCAGGATGACGGACCGCGGAGGTGCCCCCCCCGGGGCCGCTACAGAAAATTATACGGATCGACGTCGACCGTCACCCGCGCCTTGGACGGCCAGTCCAGCTTCCCCAGCCACTCCCTGATCACATCCTGCACGTCCAGCGCACGCTTGGCGTGTACCAGCAGCCGATACCGGTGCCGCCCACGCAGCATCGCCAGCGGGGCAGGGGCCGGCCCATAGACGTGCATCCCCTCGACCTCGGGCGCACTCCGCCCGACCAGCTTGGCGGTTTCGTGCGCGCATTTCTGGTCCTCCGACGACACCACGATCGCCGCATAGCGCCCGAACGGCGGCGCCCCCGCGTCCTTGCGCGCGTCGGTTTCCGCCGCATAGAACGCATCCGCATCGCCGGTGATCAGCGCCTGCATCACCTGCGCGCCCGGACTATGCGTCTGGATGAACACATGCCCCGGTTTCTCGCCACGCCCGGCGCGTCCCGACACCTGCCGGATCTGCTGGAAGGTACGCTCCGCCGCCCGCAGATCACCGCCGTCCAACCCCAGGTCCGCATCGACTACCCCGACCAATGTCAGGTTCGGAAAGTGATACCCCTTGGTCACCAGCTGCGTGCCGACGACGATATCGATATCGCCCGCCTCCATCCGCCCGACGAACTCTGACGCCTTGGCGGGCGACCAGATCGTGTCCGACGTCACGACCGCCGTCTTCGCCTCCGGGAACAGCGCCGTCACCTCGTCTGCGATCCGCTCGACCCCCGGCCCACAGGCAACGAGCGTATCCTCGCCCTTGCACTCGGGGCACACGCGCGGCGTCGGTTCGGCATGGCCGCAATGATGGCAGGCGAGCCGGTTGGTGAGACGGTGCTCGACCATCCACGCGGTGCAGTTCGGGCACTGGAACCGGTGCCCGCACGTCCGGCACAGCGTCAGCGGCGCATAGCCGCGCCGGTTGAGGAACAGCAGCGACTGCTCGCGCCGCTCGAGCGTCGCCTGCATCGCCTTGACCAGCTTGGGCGCCAGCCACCGGCCGCGCTCGGGCGGGTCCTTGATCAGGTCGATCGGCTCGATCGTCGGCATCTCCGCAACGCCGAACCGGCCCGGCAGCTTGAGCTCGGCATAGCGCCCGGTCGCGACCTGTTGCCGGGTCTCGATCGCCGGCGTGGCGGAGGCGAGGATGACCGGGCACCCCTCGAACTTGCCGCGCATCACCGCGACGTCGCGCGCGTGATAATGCACGCCCTCTTCCTGCTTGAAGCTCGTCTCGTGCGCCTCGTCGACGACGATCAGCCCGAGATCGCGATAGGGCAGGAACAGCGCCGAGCGCGCGCCCACCGTCACCAGCGCCTCGCCGCTCGCGATCGCGCGCCACGCACGACGCCGCTGGGTGGAGCGTAGCCCCGAATGCCACGCGACCGGCTCGCACCCGAACCGGTCGTGGAAGCGCTTGAGGAAGGGTTCCGTGAGCGCGATCTCGGGGAGCAGCACCAGCGTCTGGCGGCCGTCGCGGATCGCCTGCGCAACCGCCTCGAAATACACCTCGGTCTTGCCCGAGCCGGTAACGCCGTCGAGCAAGGTCGGATGGAAGGCATGCTCGGCCACCCCGGCCACCAGCGCATCCGCCGCCGCACGCTGGTCGTCGGACAAGGTCGGCTCGTGATGCACCGGATCGGGCACGGGGTAGGGGACGTCGATGCTCACCTCGACCGCCTCGATCGCGCCGACCTTCACCAGCCCCCGGATCACCGCATCGCTGACCTCGGCGAGCGTGGCGAGTTCGCGGATCAGGCCTTGCCGGTCGCCGATCCGCTCCAGCGCCTGCTCGCGCTGCGGGGTAAGCCGCGGCGGCACGACACCGGTCGACCGATACTCGACCGCCGTCCGCGCACCCTCCAGCGCCGAGGTCGACGCCAGCGTCATCCGCAACACCGAGGCGGCGGGCGCGAGATAATAATCCGCGGTCCACTCGACCAGCCGCCGCAGCGGTGCTCCCAAGGGCGGCACGTCGGCGACCGCGAGCAGGTTGCGCAGCCGGTTGTCGCCGACCTCCGCATCCGACGGCATCCGCTCCGCCTCCCACACCACGCCGAGCAATTGCCGCGGCCCGAGCGGCGCGACGACGATCGAGCCCGGCCCGACGGTCATCCCGGCAGGCACGCGGTAGTCGAGCGGCCCAAGGGCAGCGTTGAGGATCAGGACACGGGCACGGGACGACATCGGGTGCGTATATGGGGGCAGATCGTCGCCGCGTGAACCGCCTTGCGCACCACGGCGTGTCGGGCAGCCCCGGCTTCAGCCTAGGCGGCGGACCGCCGACGCTCGCCGACGCGCTCGCGCTTGGCCTGGTAGAGGATCGTGTCGGCCCGGTGGACGAAATCGCGCGTCGTATGGCAATCCTGGTCGAGCATCGCGACGCCGACCGTGCCGGCGCTGACCATCGCCAGCCCGCCCATCGCGATCGGAAACCGCAGCGTCTCCTCCAGCCGCCGGCAGACATGGCCCATCGACGCGGCGAGCCCCGGATCGTCGACGATCACCGCGAACTCGTCCCCACCCAGCCGCGCGGCAAAGCTGCCCTTCAGCCACGGCGCCTCGAGCACGCGGCCGACCCCGCGCAGCACGTCGTCGCCCGCGGTATGGCCGAGCGTGTCGTTGATCGCCTTGAACCCGTCGAGATCGATCAGCGCCAGCAACAGCGGCGTGCCCTGCCGGTGCGCGCGCAGCATCGCCGCATCCAGTGCGCGATCGAACGCGGCACGGTTGGCAATCCCCGTCAGCGAATCGGTGTCCGCGGTCCGGCGCAGCGTCAGTTCGAGCGCGTGGCGTTCGGTCACGTCCTGGAACACGCCGACCAGCGCCGCCGGCTTGCCGCCTTCGCCCCGTCCCTCGCATTCGCCCATCACGCGGACCCGGCGCTGCTCGCCCTGCGCGGTGGTAAAATCGACCTCGATATCGAGCGGCTCGCCGGTCTCGATCGCGCGCGCCAGCCCGGCATCGATTTCCGCACGCGCATGCGGGGGATAGAAGTCCATCGCGGTCGTCATCGTCGGGCGGACCGACATTGGCAGGCCGTAGATATGATAGACGCCGTCCGACCATTCGAGCCGGTCGTCCGCGAAGTCCACCCGCCACGATCCGAACGCCGCCATCCGCTCCGCCTGGCGGAAGATCCGGTCCTGCCGCGCGAGCGCCGCGGCCTGGCGGTCCGCGGTGGTGGCGATTTCGAGCGCCTTGGACGCGGCGGCCCGCGCCGCAATCGTCGTCTCGGCCAGCGTCGCGAGATGCTGGAGTGCGCGGCGGCCCGCGTCGCTCATGCTGCGCGGTGTGGTATCGACGACGCACAGCGCGCCGATCGCATGCCGTTCGCCCTCGCCGTCGACCGCGTGGATCGGGGCGCCTGCATAGAAGCGCAGGCCGTCCCGGGCGGCGACCATCGGGTTCGCATCGAACCGCGGGTCGAGCGCGAGATCGTCGATGACCAACGGGTCGCTGCCCCGGATCGTTTGCGTGCACATCCCGACATCGCGCGCGATCTCGCTCTGCTCGCCCGAGGTCGACGCCTTGATCCACAGCCGGTCGGTATCGACCAGCGTCAGCATCGCGGTCGGGCAATTGAGCATGTCCGCCGCCAGCGCGACCAGCGCGTCGAACTCGCGCTCGGGTTCGCTATCGAGCAACGCGAGCGCATGAAGGGCGGCCAACCGTCGTGTCTCGTCCGCGAACATATCGGCCGTGGGCAGTGCTGAAGACATGGGTTTTCTAATAATGTGAGGGCGTTAATTTTCTTTGCCGGTTCCAGCGGATACTGTCCATGCATGCGCCCCCCCAGTTCCCCCCCCACACCGCCGCCGCCTGCCGTGGCGCCGCAGGATGCATCGGCATCCGATGATATTGATTCTTACAACAGGCCGTCCTCGATGCTCTGGAGCGAGCATCTGGCGCGCGATCGGCGACGCTCCGAGCATACGATTCGCGCCTATCGCGCGACCGCCGAGCGGCTGACTGCGTTCCTCCAGGCGCATTGGGGCGCGCGCATCGACCGTGCCGACTTGTCGCGCGTGACCGCATCCGACCTGCGCGCCTATCTCGCCGACCGCCGCGAGCACGGGCTAGGCAATGCTTCGGCGGCGCGTGAATTGTCCGCGGTGCGCGGCTTCCTCGCTTGGGCGAATGCTCAGGCGGAGCAACCGCGGATGCGGGGCCCCCGCGTTAAGACCGGCGTACCCAGGCCGATCTCGCCCGCCGACGCCATGGCGCTCGCCGGGGAGGTGGCCGACGACGCCGCCGAGCCGTGGATCGGCGCGCGCGACTGGGCGGTGCTGCTGTTGCTGTACGGGGCAGGACTCCGCATCGGCGAGGCATTGACGCTGCACGGTGACATCCTGCCGCTCGGCGAGACTCTCCGCGTGACGGGCAAGCGCGCCAAGACGCGAGTCGTCCCGCTGTTGCCGCAGGTCCGCGCCGCGATCGACGCCTATGTCGCGCAGGCACCCTGGGCGATTGCGCGCGACGAACCGCTGTTTCGTGGCGCCAAGGGGGGGCCGCTCTCGCCGGTGATGATCCGTCGCGCGGTGCAGGCCGCGCGCACCCGGCTCGGCCTTGGCGACCGGACGACGCCGCATGCGCTCCGCCACAGCTTTGCGACCCACCTGCTGGGCCGCGGCGCCGACTTGCGCGCGCTGCAAGAATTGCTGGGGCATGCCAGCCTCAGCTCGACGCAGGTCTATACGCAGGTCGATGCCGCGCATCTGATGGACGTCTACCGCAACGCGCATCCGCACGGCTGACGGGCGCGCTCAGCCCTTGGGTTTCCAGGTCATCACGCGCCAGCCATAGCCGATAAAGATCACGACGAACGTCGCCACCGCGACCGGCCCCACATAGCGGTCGAGCTGCGAGAAATGCGAGCCGAGCAGGATACCGGCATAGGTCAGCACCGTGTTCCAGATCGCGCTGCCCGCCGCGGTCCAGATCACGAACTGCCAGATCGGCATCCGCGTCATCCCCGCGGGCAGCGAGATGACGGTGCGGAAGGTCGGCATGAACCGGAACACGAAAATTACCCAGCCGCCGCGCTTCATGAAGAAGCGGTGGATCGTCTCGACGTCGGACCATCCCATCGTCAGCCAGCGGCCATTGCGCTCGATGAACGGGCGGAAGCGCTCATAGCCGATGTTACGGCCGATATAATACCAGAAGTAGTTGCCGACGACCGAGCCCGCGGTGCCCCATGCGATCAGCGGCACGACGCTCATGTCACCGCGCGCGACCGCCATACCGCCGAGTCCCATGATGACCTCGGACGGCACCGGCGGCACGATATTCTCGAGCGCCATCAGCAGGAAGATACCGAAATATCCGCCCCAGGCGATGAGATCGAGGATGAATTCGGTCATGGGAATGAGATACTGCCGGGACGCCGGAAGGGTTCCACACGGCCCCCCAGTTCGCCCCCCCCCGCGGAGGCCGGGGCCCAATTGGGGGACGGTCGTGGCGAACGGTCGCGCTCCGTTACCGCAACCTTTCCAATTGGGCCCCGGCCTTCGCCGGGGTGGTGTATTGGGAGAGACTAGCGCGCGGCCACCTTCGCCTCGATCGCATCCCAGATCATGCCAGCAACATCGGTCCCGTCGAACGTCCCAATCGCGACGATGCCCGTAGGCGAGGTCACGTTGATCTCGGTCAGCCACGTGCCCCCGATCACGTCGATCCCGACGAACAACAGCCCGCGCTTCTTGAGCTCCGGCCCGAGCACCGCGCAGATCTCGCGCTCCTTGTCGGTCAGCTCGGTCTTCTCCGCCGATCCGCCGACCGCGAGGTTGGAGCGGATCTCGCCTTCGCCGGGCAGCCGGTTGATCGCGCCCGCGATCTCGCCGTCGACCAGCACGATCCGCTTGTCGCCCTTCGCCACGTCGGGGAGGAACGCCTGCACCATGTGCGGCTCGCGCCACGTCATGTTGAAGACCTCGATCAGCGCCGACAGGTTGGCGCCGTCCGACTCGACCTTGAAGATCGCCTTGCCGCCATTGCCGTGCAGCGGCTTGATGACGATCGCGCCGTGCTCGGCGAGAAATTTCCGCGCCTCGTCAAGGCTCCGCGTGACGAGCGTCGGCGGCATGAACTGCGGATAATCCAGCACGAACACCTTTTCAGGCGCATTCCGCACCTGCGCGGGATCGTTGACGACCAACGTCTTGTGCGCGATCCGCTCAAGCAGGTGCGTCGCGGTGATGTAACCGAGATCGAACGGCGGATCCTGCCGCATCAGCACCACGTCCGCCTCGTCACCAAGGTCGAGGTCGACCGCCTCGCTAACCGAGAAATGATCGCCGACGACGCGCTGCACGGTTACCGGATGCGCCTTCGCCCAGACACGGCCGTCGCGATAGTTCAGGTCCTCGGCGGCATAATGGAAGAGGCGATGGCCACGCTCCTGCGCCGACAGCATCAGCGCAAAGCTCGAATCGCCCGCGATGTTGATGCTGTCGAGCGGGTCCATCTGGACGGCGACGGTGAGGCTCATGCGTCTTCCTTCTGTTCGGTCGAGCGCATGTAGGAGCGCGGGGCCGCGAAGTCACCCGGTCACCCACGCCCCCCTTCCGTCATCCACGCCTCGTCACGCCGCTTCCGGCACCCACGCCCTGTCACCCACTCCCTCGTCATCCTGACGAAAGTCAGGATCCAGAGCCAAACGGGGATGCCCAGAGTTACCCTGGATCCTGACTTTCGTCAGGATGACGGAGGAAAGTGGGCCGCCGGAGAGGCCCCCTATCCGATCCAAGCATTCTCGATATGCCGAGGCCGCGTGCCCGGCGCGAGCAGGATCACGTCGACCCGGATATCGTCACCCGCCCCGGCATAGCGCGGCATCAGAAATTCCGCCGCCGCCGCCACCCGCGCAAGCCGCCGCTCGTCGATCGCAAAGTCGAGTTCGGCCGCGGTCGCACGCGTCTTCACCTCGACGAATGCGACCAGCGTGCCCTTGCGCGCGACGATGTCGACCTCGCCCGCAGGTGTCCGCACGCGGCGATCGAGGATGCTCCAGCCCTTCAGCCGCAGCCACCACCCCGCCAGCCGCTCCCCGCGCCGCCCCGCAGCCTCCGCGACCTGTCGATCCTGCGTGTTCCCCTTCCGCTTGCGGGAGGGGTTAGGGGAGGGCGGGGGCGACACGTTCGTTGCATGCCCTCCCCTAACCCCTCCCGCAAGCGGAAGGGGCGATCAGGGTTTCGCCTTCAGCTCGAGCGCCCGCGCATACAGCGCCTTGCGATCGAGCCCGAGCGCCTTGGCCACCTCGCTCGCCGCCTGGCCCGTCGACAGCCGCGTCAGCGCCTCGACCAGCGCGGTGTCGCCGTCCTCGAGGCTGGCAGGCGGCGCCTCGCCCGGCGGCGCGACGACGATCACGATCTCCCCGCGCGGCGGCGCATCGGCATAGCGCGTGGCGAGCATCGAGAGCGTGCCCGTCACCGCCTCCTCGAACTTCTTGCTGATCTCGCGAGTCACCGCCGCCTCGCGGTCGCCCAGTCCCTCCAGGAGTGCCGCCAGACACGCACCAAGCCGCGGCCCCGATTCGTACATCACCAAGGTCGCGCGGATCGTCGCGACCTCCGCGATCGCCTCCGCCCGCGCGTGCAGCTTCGACGGCAGGAAGCCGACGAACAGGAAGCGATCGGTCGGCAACCCCGCCAGCGTCAGCGCGGCGACCGCGGCGCACGGCCCCGGGATCGTCACCACCAGATGCCCCGCCGCGCGGGCGTCGCGCACCAGCTTGAAGCCGGGATCGGAGATCAGCGGCGTCCCCGCGTCCGACACCAGAGCCACCGCCTGTGTCGCCATCCGCGCGATCAACGCCGGCCTGACCCCTTCCGCGCTGTGATCGTGATACGGCACCATCGGCGTCTTCGTACCGATGTGGCGGAGCAGCCCGGCGGTCACGCGGCTGTCCTCGACCGCGATCACGTCGGCGCGCCGGAGGATATCGGCGGCGCGGGGCGACAGATCGCCAAGATTGCCGATCGGGGTCGCGACGATGTAGAGGCCGGGATCGAGAAGAGTTTCAGGGTTCATGGGGACGGTCATGGCAGACGCGACGACGATAGGGCAATCGGCACGCCGATTCGGGCGATGGACGGTGCTTGCCGCGGCGGGGCTGCTGGGGGCGTGCCAGACGATCGTCCCGCGCGGTCCGGTCGAGCCATCGCAGCAGCGCCCGACCACGCGGCCGGCGGATCGCCCCAGCATCGACGTCGAGACCGGCATCCCGCGCGATGCCGAGCGCAACCGCGTCGCGCTGCTCGTGCCGCTGTCGGGCAGCAACGCCGGCGTCGGCACCTCGATCGCCAACGCGACGATGCTGGCCTTGCTCGATACGCAGAACCAGCGCGTGCGGATCACCAACTACGACACCGCGACCGGTGCCGCCGCCGCCGCGCAGCGCGCGATCGCCGAGGGCGCGCAGCTGATCCTCGGGCCGCTGCTTGCCGACGACGTCCGCGCGGTCGCGCCGATCGCACGCGCCGCGAACATCCCGGTGCTCAGCTTCTCCAACGATCTCGGCGTGGCGGGCAACGGCGCGTATCTGATGGGCTATGTGCCGACCCAGTCGGTCGCGCGCGTCGTCGATTTCGCGCGCGAACGCGGCGTCAGCAATTTCGCCGGGCTCGTTCCCAACGGCCTGTACGGCGAGCGCGCCTCGACCGCGTTCCTGCGCGCCGTCGAAGGCGCCGGCGGCCAGGTCGTCTCGCTCCAGACCTATGCGCGTGCCCCCGGCGCGGTCTCGGGCGCGGTCACGCGGCTCGCGGCGAAGGCCCCGTATGACGCGGTGCTGATCGCCGACAGCGGCGCGAACGCGGCGACCGCGGCGGCGATGGTGAAGCGCGGCAGCGGTGCCGCAACGCGCATCCTCGGCACCGAGCTCTGGAATTCGGACACCGGCATCGCCGCCAAGCCCGCGCTGTCGGGCGCCTGGTACGCCAGCGTCTCGGACACGCTCTACCGCCAATATGCCGCCAAATACCGCGCCCGCTTCGGCGCAGGGCCGTACCGCCTGTCGAGCCTCGGCTATGATTCGGTGCTGCTCACGGTCCGCATCGCGCGCGACTGGAAGCCCGGCACGCCGTTCCCGGTCAACCGCCTGCGCGACGGCGACGGCTTTGCCGGCATCGACGGCGCGTTCCGCTTCGGCCGCGACAATGTCGCCGAGCGCGCGCTGGAGGTGAAGGAAATCCGCGGCGGCACGACCAGCGTCGTCTCGCCCGCACCGACCGGGTTCGGGAAGTAGGATTGCGCGGCGTATCGATCCCGTCCGCGGGATCGATACGCCGCCTGGCTTAGCTGCGAAGGGCTCAGCTGCCCTTGCGGCCGATCTTCTCGACCCGCGCCACCACGTCGGCGCAGACCGCCTCGGGCACGAACTTGGCGATGTTGCCGCCGTACAGCGCGATTTCCTTGACCAGCCGGCTCGCGATCGGCTGCAACGCGACGTCGGCCATCAGGAACACCGTCTCGACGCGCGGATTGATCTGCTGGTTCATCCCCGCCATCTGATATTCATACTCGAAGTCCGCCACCGCGCGCAGGCCGCGGACGATCACCTTCGCCCCCTGGCGCTCGGCAAAGTCCATCAGCAGCGAATCGAACGCGACGACTTGGATGTCGCCGCCGATCCCCGCGACCTCGCGGCGCACCGTCGCCATCCGCTCCTCGATCGTGAACATCGGCGACTTGGACGGGTTGGTCGTCACCCCGATCACGAGCCGGTCGACCAGCTTCGCGCCGCGCCGGATGATATCCATATGGCCCAGCGTGACCGGATCGAACGTGCCCGGATAGACACCAATGCGTGCGGTCATGTTGAGCTCCCGGTGATGCGCTTAGCGGTCGCGTTCGAGCACGAAGCGCGCAATGTCGCGTAGCAGGTCGGCTTCCTTGCCGTAGCTGTGCAGATGCGCGATCGCCTGATCGACGAGCATCCGCGCCTGTTCGCGCGCGCGCTCGGGGCCCAGCAGCGACAGGAACGTCTCCTTGCCGGCAACCTCGTCCTTGCGCAGCTTCTTGCCCGCGACCGCCTCGTCGCCCTCGGCATCGAGCAGGTCGTCGGCGATCTGGAACGCGAGCCCCAGGTCGTGCGCATAGCCGCGCAAGCCCACCCGGCCCTCGGGCGGCAGCCGACCCAGGATCGCACCCGCCTCGACCGAGGCGGAGATCAGCGCGCCCGTCTTCATCTGCTGCAACCGCGTGACGGTGTTCAGGTCGAAGCGCGTCGTCTCCGCCTCGATATCCATGATCTGGCCGCCTGCCATGCCGTTCGGGCCGGCCGCACGCGCGAGGTCGAGCACCAGTTCGATCCGCACGAACGGATCGGCGTGCGTCGCCGGATCCGCCAGCACCTCGAACGCCAGCGCATGCAGGCAATCGCCCGCCAGGATCGCGGTCGCCTCGTCGAACATCTTGTGCACGGTCGGCTTGCCGCGGCGCATGTCGTCATTGTCCATCGACGGCAAATCGTCGTGGATCAGCGAATAGACGTGGATCGCCTCGAGCGCGGTCGCCGCCCGCGCGGAACATTCGCGCGCCACGTCGAACAGGTTGGCGGTCGCGAAGACCAGCAACGGGCGCAGTCGCTTGCCCCCACCGATCGCGGCATGCCGCATCGCGCGGTACAGGTCGGCGCGCGGATCGTCGGGGATCGCCAGCAGCTGGTCGAACTGCCGGTCGATCTCGGCCGCGACGTCCGCGAGCGCGGCGTCGAGCGTGAGGGGCATCCCGCTCACCGCGTCAGCCCGCCGCGAACGGGCGGACGCCCGCGGGCTTGCCGTCGGCATCGAGCCGGATCGCCTCGATCCGCGCCTGCGCCGCGTCGAGCCGGTCGGCGCAACGCTGGCGGAGCTTGTTGCCGCGCTCGTACAACTCGATCGCCTGCTGCAGCGGCGTGTCGCCGCTCTCCAGCTTCCCGACGATGAGCTCGAGTTCCTTCAGTGCATCCTCGAACGCGAGGTCTTCGATCGGCGTGTCCATGTCCGTCGCTATGGCGCAGGCACGCGATGGGGGTCAAGGACGCGGGCCAAGGATCGCCCGGTGGGATCACGCGCCCGATCGCCGCCAGGATCAGCGCAGGCGGCTGACGGTCCATGTGTAGAGCACCGAGATACCGACCAGCCCGAGGTCGACCGCCGCCTGCATCCGGTGCGGCGACGGGTCGCGCGAGTCGTGCGTCACCAGCTGGACGTCGATCGTCGGATGGCGCACCGCCAGCGCGGTCAGCGCGACCAGCCCCGCGATCAGCAGCGTCCCCTTGTGATTGCGCATCCCGTGTCCCCCCGGCCCATGCCCCCCCGGGCAGGCGCGCGACCATGTCGCAAATCGCCGCCGCCGACAAGCCGGGTGCAAAGCCGACCGCGGCGCGCGCCGGTCAGGCGGCGATCCGCGCGGTCGGGGCCGCACGCGCGCAGTCGCGTCCCGCCGCCTTCGCCGCGAACAGCGCACGGTCGGCGCAGTGATACAGATGCTTCCAGTCGGTCTCGTGCATCAGCGGGCCGGTGCAGGTGCCGATGCTCGCGGTCACGACGATATCGAACGGCATCCGCTGGCCGCGCACGCGCTCGAGCACCGCGGCAGGGTCGACCGCGTTGGTCGCATCGAACAGGATCGCGAACTCCTCGCCGCCGATCCGCGCGACGAGCGAGTCGGGCGGCACCGAATTGTGCAGCGCGCGGGCGACGACGCGCAGCACCTCGTCGCCGCCGTCATGCCCGATCAGGTCGTTGACCCGCTTGAAGTGGTCGACGTCGGCGATCATCAGCACCTGGTCACCCGGCCGGCCGATCGCGCGGTTCAGGAACGCGCGGCGGTTGAGCAGGCCCGTCAACGGTTCGGTATCGGCCAACAGCCGCGCGGCGATCTCCTGCGCGCGCGCGGTGTCGCGCTCGACGCTCAGCAACCGGATCCGGTACGCGATCGCCATGCTCGACAGCATCGATTCGAGCGCCATCGACAGGATCGTCGAATTGTCGAGCCACAGGCTCCAGCCGAACAGGTCGAACGCGTTGGCGACGCGCAGCGCGGCGACCGCGATCGGCACGCCCCAGGCCAGCGCGAACAGCCACAGGAAATTGCTCCGCACGCGCCAGGCCTGGATCAGGACGGCGGGGATCAGCACCAGCAGCGCGAGATACGCGCCTGCCAGCAGCCGGTCGAGCAAGTGGAACTGCCACGGCGCCAGCGCCGCCCAGGCGAGCCCCGTGGTCATCAACGCGGTCATCACGACCGTGCTCGCGGGCCGCAGCCATCCGCTAAAGACCGCGCGTTCGAAGAAGGTGCGCGCGAACAGCAACGCGGCGGCGGCGGACGCGGCGAGGAACAGCGCGTTGAACCGCTGGCGATCATTATTGTCGAGCATCGGCAGCATCTGCCCGAGCGCACCCGACGAGGTCAGCGCATAAGCGAGCAGGCACAGCACGAGCAGGCAATACGCAGGCTGGAACGCCTGCCGCAGCGCGCCCCACAGGGCGAAATTATAGACGATCAGCGCGATCGCCATGCCACCGAACGCGCCATACAGCGCGGCGAGCAGGATTTCGGTCGTGTCGCTCTGCTGATGCGCCGCAAGCGCGGGGCCCAGGATCAGCCCGCGCAGGTTCGCCGCGCCCTCCAGATGCCAGAGCAGTCGGACGGGGGCGACGTCGTGCCGCGGGACCGGCTGGACGATCACCGCGCCGAGCCCGAGCAACCGGCCTGCGGTGCGCGAGGTGAAGCCGCTGCGGCGGATCGATCCGTCCGCATACAGCACGTACAGCGTCACCCGGTGCACCCAGGTGCTGCCGATCCGGACGGTAGGATCATGGTCGCCCGCGGCGATCGCGGGCAGCCGCTGCGACAGGATCCAGAAGTCGCCGCCGCCGAATTTGGTCTGCGCGGTGGTGCAGTCGAACCCTGCCGGCTGCGCGAACAGCGCGGCCGGCGTCTGTCCGGCCAGCACAGGCCGGATGCACACCGACAACGGCGTGCCGGTGGTCGCGGTGACGGGAAGGGCGAGCGAAAGACCAAGCATCAGCGCGAGCGCACCGATCGTCCATCGCAGCCATGCCAAGCGGTCCATGAGACTATTTTAGCGGGGCTTCCCGAATTAACGGTAAACGCGGGCAGATTCAGCGCTGGGTCCGCCGATCGCGGGGCCGCACCCAAGAAAAAGCCCGCCGCCGGATCGCTCCGGCGGCGGGCCATGTCTCACACCGTCAAACCGCGATTACTTCGCGTCGACGGTCTCCACCTTGCCCTTCTTCTTGGGCTTTTTGGGCGCGGCGGGTTCGATCGCGAACGACAATGCGCCGTCCTTCATCTTCACCGTCACCTCGCCGCCATGGACCAGCTTGCCGAACAGCAGTTCCTCGGCGAGCGGCTGCTTGATCTTCTCCTGGATCAGGCGACCCATCGGCCGTGCGCCGTACAGCTTGTCATAGCCCTTGGTCGTCAGCCACGCCTTCGACTCCTCGTCGAGCATGATGTGCACGCCGCGGTCCGCCAGCTGGAGTTCGAGCTGGAGGATGAACTTGTCGACGACGCGCGCCACCACCTCGGTCGGCAGGTATCCGAACGGCACCACCGCATCGAGGCGGTTGCGGAACTCGGGCGTGAACATCTTCTGCACCGCCTGCTCGTCCTCGCCCTCCCGCGTGAGGTTGCCAAAGCCGACCGTCTCGCGCGCCATGTCGCTCGCACCCGCATTGGTCGTCATGATCAGTATGACGTTGCGGAAGTCGACCGACTTACCGTGCTGGTCGGTCAGCCGCCCGTTATCCATCACCTGCAACAGGATGTTGAACAGGTCCGGATGCGCCTTCTCGATCTCGTCGAGCAGCAGCACGCAATGCGGGTTCTGGTCGACCGCATCGGTCAGCAGACCGCCCTGGTCGAACCCGACATAGCCCGGGGGCGCACCGATCAGACGGCTGACCGAATGCCGCTCCATATATTCGGACATGTCGAACCGCTGGAGCGGAATGCCCAGAATCGTCGACAGCTGCTTGGCGACCTCCGTCTTGCCGACACCCGTGGGGCCGGTGAACAGATAGTTGCCGATCGGCTTCTCCGGCTCGCGCAGGCCGGCGCGGGCCAGCTTGATCGCCGAGCTCAGCTTCTCGATCGCCGCATTCTGCCCGAACACTACACGCTTCAGATCCGTCTCGAGCGTGGCGAGCGCCAGCTTGTCGTCGGTCGACACCGACTTTGGCGGGATGCGCGCCATCGTCGCGATGACCTGCTCGATCTCCTTGGGAGTAATCGTCTTCTTGCGCCTGTTCGGCGGCACCAGCATCTGCATCGCGCCGACCTCGTCGATCACGTCGATCGCCTTGTCGGGCAGTTTCCGGTCGTTGATGTACCGCGCCGACAGCTCCACCGCCGACTTGATCGCGTCGGGCGTGTACTTGACGTTGTGGTGATCCTCGAACGCCGACCGCAGACCCGCCAGGATCTTGATGGTGTCCTCGATCGTCGGCTCGTTGACGTCGATCTTCTGGAAGCGCCGCAGCAGTGCGCGGTCCTTCTCGAAGTGGTTGCGGAACTCCTTGTACGTCGTCGAGCCGATGCACCGGATCGTGCCGCCGCTAAGCGCCGGCTTGAGCAGGTTCGACGCATCCATCGCGCCGCCGCTCGTCGCGCCGGCCCCGATCACGGTGTGGATCTCGTCGATGAACAGCACCGCGTCTGGCAGCTTCTCAAGTTCATTGACGACCGCCTTCAGCCGC
Source organism: Sphingomonas aurantiaca (assembly GCF_003050705.1). Lineage (GTDB taxonomy): Bacteria > Pseudomonadota > Alphaproteobacteria > Sphingomonadales > Sphingomonadaceae > Sphingomonas > Sphingomonas aurantiaca. Next base: position 833,520 of record NZ_QAOG01000001.1, read on the forward strand.
TCCTCGAAGTCGCCGCGATACCGCGTGCCGGCCAGCAATGCGCCCATGTCGAGCGAGTAGATGATCGCGGGCAGCAGCACGTCGGGCACGTCGCCCTCGACGATTTTCCGCGCCAGGCCCTCGGCAATAGCGGTCTTCCCGACGCCGGGATCGCCGACATAGAGCGGGTTGTTCTTCGACCGGCGGCACAGAATCTGGATCGTGCGATCCACCTCCGGTCCGCGCCCGATCAGGGGATCGACCTTGCCCGCCTTGGCCTTCTCGTTGAGGTCGACCGTGAATTGCTTGAGCGCGCTTTCCGTCTTGCCCTTCTCCTGTCCCTTGGCCGGCTTCTCGTCGTCCGCACCCTTGGGCGTCGAGGCTTCGGTCGGCTGCTGGCCACCCTTGCCGACACCGTGGCTGATGAAGCTCACCGCATCGAGGCGGCTCATGTCCTGCTGCTGCAGGAAATACACCGCATAGCTCTCGCGCTCGCTGAACAGCGCGACGAGCACGTTCGCACCCGTCACTTCGTCGCGGCCCGAGGACTGGACGTGCAGAATCGCGCGCTGGACGACTCGCTGGAAACCACTGGTCGGCGACGGATCGGTCGCCGCATCGACCTTCAGCGCGTCGAGCTCGCTGTCGAGATACTGCGCGACGGTGGTCTTCAGCTCGGCGATCTCGACGTTGCACGCGGTCATGACCTTCGACGCATGTTCGTCGTCGATCAGTGCGAGCAGCAGATGCTCGAGCGTCGCATATTCGTGGCGCCGGGCCGATGCCGCCTCGAGCGCCTTGTGCAGCGTGGTCTCGAGCGCGGGTGCAAATGATGGCATTTACATTACTCCTGTCGGGCCGCGAAACCGCAGGCCCTTTGCCACTATGTCGGAACTGATATCGGTCGCATCAACCACTTGAACCCGGCCCCGTCCGTTCCTGCGTTGCTTAAATATAGCACGCATGGCGGTGGCCCGGCCGGTCACCGCCTGAACAGGTCGTCGGCGCTGGCGCGGTGGCTGACCGCACGGTCCTTCTTGATCTGGCATCGCGCGATCTCGCCCTGGAGCACGGTGATCCGCGCATCGAGCTCGGCGACCGACAGCGGATCAAGGTCCTGCCGCACCAGTGCGTCAAGCAGATCGTCGGGACGGGAGGGGGCGTCATCCATGTCCATCGTGGATGCAACGTTGACCCGCACCCGAGTGATGTCAATAAGGCGCGGAAATCTAAAGGGACGTGACGAGCAAATGACCGCGATACCCGACACCACTTCGACTACCCCGACTATCCCTGACGTCATGAAGGCGATCGATCCGGAACAGCCCGGCGGTCCCGACGTCCTGGTGCTCGTCGACCGCCCGGTCCCGCGCCCGGGGCAGGGCGAGGTCCTCGTCAAGGTCGCCGCCGCCGGCGTGAACCGCCCCGAGGTGATGCAGCGCATGGGCAAATATCCGCCGCCCCCCGGCGCACCGTCGATTCTCGGCATGGAGATCGCCGGGACGATCGTCGCGGTCGGCGAAGGCGTCGGCGACGAGCAGATCGGGCAAACCGTCTGCGCGCTGATCACTGGCGGTGCCTATGCGCACTATGCGATCGCGCCGTTCGGCCAGTGCCTGCCCGTTCCCGAGGCGCTGACGATGGTCGAGGCGGCAGCGATGCCCGAGACGCTCTTCACCGTCTGGACCAATCTGTTCGAGCGCGCCTACGCCACCGAAGGCGATACCGTTCTGGTCCACGGCGGCACCAGCGGCATCGGCACGATGGCGATCGGGCTGTGCAACCTGTTCGGCATCGACATCATCGTCACCGCGGGCTCGAAGGCCAAGTGCGAGGCGGCGCTCAGCCTCGGCGCCACCCACGCGATCGACTACAAGACCGAGGATTATGTCGAGCGCGTCAAGCAGATCACCGGCGGCAAGGGCGTCGCGGCGGTGCTCGACATGGTCGGCGGCGACTATGTCCCGCGCAACCTGCAATGCCTCGCCGAGGACGGCCGCCACGTCTCGATCGCGGTGCAGCGCGGGATGACCGCGACGGTGCCGCTGTTCGAGATCATGCGCCGTCGCCTGACGCTGACCGGCTCGACGCTGCGCCCGCGCGATACCGCGTTCAAGTCGCTGGTCGCCGATGAACTCGCGCGCACCGTCTGGCCGCATGTCGAGGCGGGCAAGCTCAAGCCGGTAATCGACCGGACCTTCGCCTTCGCCGACGCCCCCGCCGCGCACACGCGGATGGAAGCCGGCGACCATGTCGGCAAGATCGTCCTGACGATGGAATAAATCGCAGCCGGCCGCGCCAAACCCGATCCTCCCCCGCCAGGGGGAGGTGGCAGGCGCAGCCTGACGGAGGGGGAGGACAGGAAAACGCCTGTTCCGTGTCCTCCCCCTCCGCCGCATACCGCAGCACCTCCCCCTGGCGGGGGAGGGTCGCCAATTTACCCGGGACGCGGTCACGGAAAGCCTACGCTTAGTTGCTGTCCGAGGAATCATCCCCGCCGCTCGTCGCGAGCAGCACGCCGACGACCAGCGCGGCCAGGATGCCGATGCTGACATAGGTCGCGGTCGGACCCTCGGCGAGTCCGCTCTTGCCCGACGACGGCGTACCCGCGCGGACGGTCGCCGACTTGGCCACCGACAACGACGCGGCTGGATTGGCGGCCGATGCGATCGTTGGCGCAGTCATCATCGCCATCCCGGCAACCGCCGCGGCAACGCTCTTGAAACGGAACTTCACGATAGAGTCTCCCTGTATAGTCGCGCCATAGGTTCAGCTTCCCCGCGATTCGTCAACGCGTTTGCGTGCATTGCAACAGCGTCGCGACAATGACTTCGAACAGTCACCGGACTGCGACCACGATGTCACAATAGTCCCGTAGAAGAATGCCCAAGGTTAGTTTCGCGGGGGCAGGCTCATGAACGCCGTTACGACGTTTTCGCCATCTGGCAACATGGGCGCCGACATCGCCGACATCGCCGATTTCATTCATTCGCGGCCGTCCGTACCCGAACCGATCGTCGATCGGCGCCAGTATCGCACGATCTGGATCTCCGACGTCCATCTTGGCACGCGCGGCTGCAACGCCGGGATGCTCAACGACTTCCTCGATCACGTCGACAGCGAGACGATGTACCTTGTCGGCGACATGATCGACGGCTGGCGGCTGAAGAAGAAATTCTACTGGCCCGCCGCACACAACGACGTCCTCTGGCGCCTGCTCAAGCGCGCCAAGCGCGGCACCCGCGTCGTCTATATCCCCGGCAACCATGACGAGGTGTTCCGCCAATATTCGGGGCTCGATTTCGGCGGCATCTCGATCCGGCGCAAAGCGATCCACGAGACCGCCGACGGCCGCCGCCTGCTCGTGCTCCACGGCGACGAGTTCGATGCGATCACGCTCGCGCACCGTTGGGTCGCGCATATCGGCGACGCCGCCTACACGATGTTGATGGGGCTCAACCGCTGGGTCAACGGCGTGCGGCGGCGGCTGGGCATGCCCTATTGGTCGCTGTCGAAGCACGCGAAAGCCAAGGTCAAGAACGCGGTCGCCTTCATCTCGCACTTCGAGGAGGTGGTCGCGCACGCGGCGGGCGTCCGCGGTGTCGAGGGGGTCGTCTGCGGTCACATCCACACCGCCGAAATGCGCGAGATCGCCGGCATCGCCTATTACAATGACGGCGACTGGGTCGAAGGCTGCACCGCGCTGGTCGAGCATTTCGACGGCCGCATGGAGCTGCTCCACTGGGCCGACGAGATCGCCGCGCGCGAACAGGACAAGGTCGTCAAGCTAGCCGCCTGATGAAACCCTCTCCCCCGCGGGGAGAGGGCAAGCCGCGTCAGCGGCGCGGGTGAGGGCAAGTCCACGACGCGACTGAAAAGCGTGCCCTCACCCTCCCACCCGGCTGCGCCGGGCGGGTCCCTCCCTCTCCCCGACGGGAGAGGGCAAGCAGGAGAACATCGATGCGTATCGCAATCGTCACCGACGCCTGGAGCCCGCAAGTCAACGGCGTCGTCCGCACGCTGCAGGCGGTCCAGCGCGAACTGGAATCGATCGGCCATCAGGTTCTGGTGGTGTCGCCCGAACGCTTCGCCTCGGTGCCGTGCCCGACCTATCCCGAGATCCGCCTCGCCTTCGCGCGATCGGGCGCGGTCGGCCGCATGCTCGCCGCGTTCGGACCCGATGCGATCCACCTCGCGACCGAGGGCCCGGTCTGCCTCGCCGCGCGCACCTGGTGCCTCGCCCGCGCGCTGCCCTTCACCAGCGCGTATCACACGCAATTCCCGGATTACGTCGCCGCGCGCACCGGCGCGAACCCCGACTGGATCTGGCGCTATATCCGCTGGTTCCACCGCCCCGCGCAGTCGATCCTCGTCTCCACCCCCTCGGTCGCCAAGACGCTCGTCGACCAGGGCCTGCCCCAGGTCCGCGAATGGGGCAGGGGGATCGACTTTGCGCAATTCGGCTTCGATGGCGCGCGCGATCCGCAGATCGCGGCGCTGCCCGGCCCGATCCTGCTCTATGTCGGGCGAGTCGCGATCGAGAAGAATATCGAGGCGTTCCTCGCCTCCAGGCATCCCGGTACCAAGGTCGTGGTCGGCGATGGCCCGGCCCGCGCCTCGCTCGCGCGCCGCTTCCCCAACGCCGTCTTTCTCGGCCAGCGTTCGGGGCTCGATCTTGCGGCGGCTTATCGCACCGCCGACGTGCTCGTCTTCCCCAGTCGCACCGACACGTTCGGGCTGGTCATGATCGAGGCGCTGGCCTGCGGCACGCCGGTCGCGGCCTATCCCGTCACCGGCCCGATCGACGTCCTCGACGATCGCGTCGGCGCGATGGACGCCGATCTCGATGTCGCGATCGCCGCCGCGCTCACCCGCCGCAGCGTCACCTGCGCCGCCTATGCCGCCCGCTACAGCTGGCCCGCCAGCGCCCGACAGTTCCTGCACGCGCTCGTTCCGCTCGACAGGAAGCTCATGGCGGCCTGACGCTTGTTCGCTTGCCTGTTAGGCCCGCGCGCAGTAAGTCTCTCTCATGTCAGGCCGCTCCGAAAGGGGCGGCCCTTTCTATTTTTACGGAGTTTCCGCCGTGGCCCAGCCGCTCATGCCCCACGCGACCGCCGCCTGGATGGTCGACAATACTGCGCTCAGCTTTGAGCAGATCGCGGACTTTTGCGGCCTGCACATCCTCGAGATCCAGGCGATCGCCGACGACACGACCTCGACCAAGCTCACCGGTCGCGATCCGGTCCGCGCGCACGAAGTGACGCAGGACGAGATCGACAAGGGTGCCGCCGATCCCGATTACCAGCTCAAGATGATCAAGGGCCCCGAGCAGGTCCGCCGCACCAAGGGGCCGCGCTATACGCCGGTCTCGAAGCGTCAGGACAAGCCCGACGGCATCTCGTGGATCATCCGCAATCACCCGGAGATCACCGACGGCGCGATCTCGCTGCTGATCGGCACGACTCGCACGACGATTGCCGCGATCCGCGACCGCAGCCACTGGAACATCGCCAACATCACGCCGAAGGACCCGGTCACGCTCGGCCTGACCTCGCAGCGCGAACTCGACGCGGCGGTGGCCAAGGCCGCCAAGGCGGCGGGCATGGAAGCCCCCACCGACACCCGCCTCGAAGGCGACCGCGAAGTCTTGCTCCAGCAGCTCCGCGCCGAACGCACCCAGGCGGCCGCGGACGCACAGTTCGTAGCGGACGGCGGCGTCCTCCCCGTCAAGCCGCTCTTCGACGACCCCTTCAAGCGCTGATCGTCTTCCCGGTATCGCCGGGGCAAAAGACAAGGAGGGGCGGTGCCGAAAGGTACCGCCCTTTTCGTTTGGGGCGCAGCGTCCTTCCATCACACCTCCCCGGCGGAGGCCGGGGCCCAGTTGGGGGACGATCATGGCGACGGTGGCGCGCCGTTATCCTGACCTTTCCAACTGGACCCCGGCCTCCGCCGGGGAGGTGGTTGAAGGTATAGCCGTTCCCTACCAGACGGCTGGCGCGGGCTGGCAGCTGACGAACCGATGCTGCTGGCCTGCAAACCGACCAGTTGCTAACCGCAACGCATGGCCACCCAACCCGACACCGCGTTCGCGCCCACCAGCCACAAGGGCCTGACCTACCCGTTCGGCGGCGCAGAGCCCGCAAGCGGCGGCACGATGCAGGTCGCCCCCGGTATCGACTGGGTCCGCCTCCATATCCCCGGCCCACTGAAGCACGTGAATTGCTGGCTGCTCGCCGATGGCGACGGCGACGCGCTCGTCGACACCGGCATGAACACCGCCCCCGCGCGCGACGCTTGGAAGGCCGTGTTCGCCGGTCCCAAGGCCGGCGTCCGAGTCACCCGGATGATCGGCACGCACTTCCACCCCGATCATATCGGCCTCGCTGGCTGGATGTGCGACCACCACGCCGCCCCGTTGATCATGACGCGTGGCGAATGGCTGACCGCGCGCATGCTCGCCGCCGACGCGCGCGACTCGGTCCCGCCCGAGATGCTCGCCTTCTGGCACGCCGCAGGCTGGGACGCCGCGCAGATCGCCCACGCCACCGCCAAGGGCTGGGCCGGCTTCCGCAAGATCATCACGCCATTGCCGCTCGGCTACACCCGCATCGAGGACGGCGACACGCTCACGATCGGCGCCCGCGACTGGCGGATCGTCACCGGCTCCGGCCACAGCCCCGAGCACGCCTGTCTGCTCGACGAGGCCGGCTGCATCCTCATCGCCGGCGACCAGGTCCTCCCGCGGATCAGCCCCAACGTCTCGCTCGGCGTCACCGAACCGGGCGCCGACCCGCTGGGCGAATGGTTCGCCTCGATCGCCAAGCTGAAGACGCTGCCGGCCGACCTGCTCGTCCTCCCCGGCCACGGCGACCCGTTCACCGGCCTCCACACGCGGCTCGACGCGATGGACCGCGAGCACCGCGAGCGACTCGACGAACTCGCCGTCTTCCTCGCCGAGCCGCGGCGTGCGGTCGACTGTTTCGGCCGCCTCTTCCGCCGCGCGATCGGCCCCGACGTGCTCGGCATGGCGACCGGCGAGGCGCTCGCGCATCTCCGCCGCCTCGAGGTCGAGCGCCGCGCCGTGCGCGAAACGCACGATGGCGTGTGGTGGTGGCGCGCGACCTGAGCTAGCATGCGGCCAAATACAAGAGGATAGGCCCATGTGCGACGAGCATACCGCAGACGATAACGAAGCCTATCTGGCGGGCGTCTCGCGCCGCCAGTTCGGCGTGATGACCGGTGCGATGGGGCTGACGATGCTCTTGCCCGCGCCCGCCAACGCCGCGGTCATCAAGGGCCGCGACGTGTCGATCACCACCCCCGACGGCAAGGCCGACGCCTATTTCGTCGCGCCCGCCACCGGCAAGCATCCCGGTGTACTCGTCTGGCCCGACGTGATGGGCCTGCGCCCCGCCTTCCGCCAGATGGCCGACCGGCTCGCGCAATCGGGCTATGCCGTGCTCGTCGTCAACCAGTTCTATCGCTCGACCAAGGCCCCCTTCCTCAACCCCGGCGAATCCTACGACCAGCCCGCCGTCCGCGCGCGCATCGCGCCGTTCCGCGACGCGCTCACCGCCGACGGCACGGTCCGTGACGCAAAGGCCTTCACCGCCTTCATCGACGCGCAGCCGCAGACCGATCGCAAGCGTGGGCTGGCCACCACCGGCTATTGCATGGGCGGCCCGATGGTCATGCGCACCGCAGCGGCGGTCCCGGCTCGTTACCGGGCCGCGGCGACCTTCCACGGCGGCGGCTTCGTCACCGACACGCCCGACAGCCCGCATCTACTGATCCCGCAAATGAAGGCGCAGTACCTCATTGCGATCGCCGCCAACGACGACGCCCGCGCGCCCACCGAAAAGGACATGCTGCGCACCGCCCTTGCCGCCGCCAAGCTGCCCGCCGAGATCGAGGTCTATGCCGGCACGATGCACGGCTGGTGCCCACCCGATTCGAAAGTCTACAACGCGGCCCAGGCGGACAAGGCGTGGGCGCGGATGCTGGCCCTGTTCGACAAGGCGCTGGTGTAAGAAGCGTCTTCGCGTCCCGCTTGACCACGCAATCTCTCCATGAGACCATCGTTCACGATCCGTTCTCAAGGAGAGTCGCATGACGTTGACCCTGTACACCAACCCGATGTCGAGAGGCCGGATCGCGCGGTGGATGCTCGAAGAGGTCGAGGCCGAGTATGAAACGGTCATCCTCGACTACGAAACGACGATGAAGGCCGAGCCGTATCTGTCGATCAACCCGATGGCCAAGGTTCCGGCGATCGTCCACAACCACAAGACCGTGACCGAATGCGCCGCGATCTGCGCCTATCTCGCCGAGGCGTTCCCCGACGCCGATCTCGCGCCCCGCGACGAGGAACGCGCCGATTATTATCGCTGGCTGTTCTTCGCCGCCGGCCCGGTCGAGGCCGCGACCGGCAACCGCGCGCTCGGCGTCGTGCCCGATGCCGCGCAACAACGGATGATCGGCTATGGCAGCTTCGAGCGCGTGATCGACGTGCTCGAACACGCGGTCGCCGCACACCCCTACATCGCCGGCGCGCGGTTCACCGCCGCGGACGTCTATGTCGGATCGCAGGTGATCTGGGGCATGCAGTTCGGCTGGCTCCCGAAGCGCGACGCGTTCGTAACATACGCCGCACGCCTGACGAACCGCGCACCCTATCTACGCGCCGCCGCCCTCGATGACGCAACGATGGCTACAGCTGCGTAGGACGCAAGGGCAACGCTTGTTGATTGAGTGGCCACCGCCCGGACGAGCATGGCCGGGCGCCGCTCCGCCAGCCCCAGCCAACCCCGTCATCCTGACGAAAGTCAGGACCCAGAGCCACGGACGCTGCGGTTGGTATCCTGGGTCCTGACGTTCGTCAGGATGACGGGGGGCGGGGGATGGCGCGCCGGATGTACCGACCATCAGCCGACGCTAAACGCACGAGTGCAACGCGGCTCAAGTAAACTACCCAGCCGGTCGAGCACCCGATCGGCGGCCGCGACGCCAGCGCCAGCCAACCCCGTCATCCTGACGAAAGTCAGGACCCAGAGCCACGGACGCTGCGGTTGGTATCCTGGGTCCTGACGTTCGTCAGGATGACGGGGGGCGGGGGGTGGCGCGCCGGATGTACCGACCATCAGCCGACGCTAAACGCACGAGTGCAACGCGGCTCAAGTAAACTACCCAGCCCGTCGAGCACCCCATCGGCGGCCGCGACGCCAGCCCCACCCAACCCCGTCATCCTGACGAAAGTCAGGACCCAGAGCCACGGGCGCTGGCGGTCGATACCCTGGATCCTGGCCTGCGTCAGGATGACGGGACGTGGGGGGTGGCGCGCTGGACGTACCGACCTTCAGCCGACGCGAAAAACACGAGTGCAACGCGGCTCAAGATAACCACCCAGCCGGTCGAGCACCCGATCGGCGGCCGCGACGCCAACCCCACCCAACCCGTCATCCTGACGAAAGTCAGGACCCAGAGCCACGGACGCTGCGGTTGGTACCCTGGATCCTGACTTTCGTCAGGATGACGGGAGGTGGGGGCGCGCGCCGGGTGTCCCGATCATCAGTCGACGCGAAAAGCACGAGTGCAACGCCGCTCAAGTAAACATATCCATTCGGTCGAGCAGCGGATCGGCAGCCACGACGCCAACCCCAGCCAACCCCGTCATCCTGACGAAAGTCAGGATCCAGAGCCACGGGCGCTGCGGTTGGTATCCTGGATCCTGACTTTCGTCAGGACGACGGCAAGTCGGGCACCAAAGCCGAACGCATCGACCATCACCCGACCCAGGCAGCAGCCCGGCAACCCCGATCAAACAAACGAACAGAGCCGGCCCAAAGCCAGCCCCGCACCCGTCAGCAAACCCCGATCAGGCCGCCCATTTCGCCAGCCAGTCGGCCAGCGCCTGCGGTCCCATCGAGCGTGCATCCGCGAGTTCCGTCTCATGCCCCGCGTTCAGCAGCCGGTTGCTGCGGGGATCGACGATCAGCACGGCCGGAACGCCCTTCAGCCGCCCCTTGATGCCATAGCGAGCCGCGATCTGCCCGTTCTTGTCGAACCGGCCGATATCGACCGTGACGACGACGAACTTGCTGTCGACGAACCGCTTCATCTCGGGAAGATCGATCGTCCCCGCGAGCAGCCGGCAATCGAGGCACCAGTTGCCGCCGAGATCGATCAGCAACCGCTTGTGTGTCTTCACCGCGCGCGCGCGCGCCGCGGCGACCTGCGCGTCGGCGTTCGCCTTCTCGTCATAGGGCAGCGGCAGCGGCGTCGGCAGCCGGTCGAAGCTGGTCGTGCTGATCCGCGGTGCCGAGACCGCGCCGCGTGGCGCAGCAGGCGCTGCAACGGCGGTCGCGAGCAGCGCGAGCGTGGCAAGGCGCTTGATCGACATCATTCATATCCTCCGATGACGGCATTGAGGAAGCTCGGGAACGGCCCGTTCCAGCCGTCATCCGCCGCCGGGTTGACCGGCTCGCGACGGCCCCGGTTCGCTTCACCCCGGTTCGCTTCACCCTGAGCCGCACGGACGGGCTCGGCACGCGGCGAGTCCTGCGGCGCGGCCTTGGGGCGTACCGGCTCGGCGGGCACCGTCACGAAGCGCGGCGTTGCAACCGGAGCGGGCGCGGGGGCAGGAGCGGGGGCAGGCGCGACCCGAACCGGCTCCACCGGAGCCGCAACCGGCGCCGCCGCGACGGCACGCGCCGGCACGATCGCCGCGACCGGCTCGTCGATCGGCGTACGCTGCCACCGCGAGCGCTTCACCTCCGGCACGGGCTCGGCAGCAACCGGCTCGGCGGCGGCGGCCAGCACCTCGGCGACGATCGCGGGCGCGACCGTATCCGCGCGCGGGGCACGACGGTGCCGCGACCGCTCGCGACGCGGCGCCTGCACGTCGTCCTCGACGACGGGCGCGGGCGCAGCGGCCTTGGGCTCGCCACCCATGCTCAGCCGCTCGATCGTCTGGCCGGTCAGCTTCTCGATATTCTGGATGTTCTCGGAATCGTCGGGCGCGACGAACGTGTACGCGGTGCCGCTCGCGCCCGCGCGGCCGGTGCGACCGATCCGGTGGACGTAATCGTCCGGGTGCCACGGCGCGTCATAGTTGAACACCGTCGACACGCCCTTGATGTCGAGCCCGCGCGCCGCGACGTCCGACGCGACCAGGATCGTCACCGCGCCCGTCTTGAACAGCTCGAGCTCGGCGAGCCGCTGCGGCTGTTCCATGTCGCCATGGATCTCGCCCGACTTGTAGCCCGCCTGCTTCAGCACCTTGTTCAGGTCGCGCACCGTCGTCTTGCGGTTGCAGAAGATGATCGCGTTGGTCACCTCGTCCTGCGCGAGGATGCGGCGCAGCGTCTCGCGCTTGGCGGTCTGGCTCGGCACCGGCACCAGATACTGCTTGATGTTGAGGTTGGTCGACGCCGGGCGCGACACCTCGATCGTCTTGGGATTGGTCAGGAACTTGTCCGCCAGCTTCTTGATCGGCGGCGGCATCGTCGCCGAGAACAGCAGCGTCTGGCGCTGCTTGGGCAGCTTGGTGCAGATTTCCTCGATGTCGGGGATGAAGCCCATGTCGAGCATCCGGTCCGCCTCGTCGATCACCAGCAGCGAACAGCCGTTGAGCATGATCTTGCCGCGTCCGAACAGGTCCATCAGCCGGCCCGGCGTCGCGATCAGGACGTCGACGCCCTTTTCCAGCGCGGCGAGCTGGTCGCCCATCGACACGCCACCGATCAGCAGCGCCATCGAGAGGTGCGAATTGACGCCGTATTTCTCGAAATTCTCCGCCACCTGCGCGGCGAGTTCGCGCGTCGGCTCGAGAATGAGCGAACGCGGCATCCGCGCGCGGCTGCGGCCATGCGCCAGGATGTCGATCATCGGCAGCACGAACGACGCCGTCTTGCCGGTGCCCGTCTGGGCGATGCCGATGATGTCGCGCATCATCAGCACGGACGGGATCGCACCGGCCTGGATCGGGGTCGGCTCGGTATAGCCGGAGTCGGTGACTGCCTTCAGCAGTTCGTCGGAGAGGCCGAGATCGGCAAAACTCATGCAAATGTCCGGTAAATGGAGGGTGAAATGCACTGCCCTCAAGCGTTCCGGCGCTCGCCGATTTGTCGACAAATGTCAAGGAAACGTCGGTAGATTGACGTGGAAGTGGATGCAGCGGCGCATTCCCGTAGCGCGGCCAGTCCTGATCGTGCCCAGTCCAGCCCCCGTCATCCTGATGCAGCCCCCTGCCAGTTCCGTCATCCTGACGAAAGTCAGGATCCAGAGCCACGTGCGTCAGCGTTGGTTACCCTGGATCCTGACTTTCGTCAGGATGACGGGAAGAAGATGCAAAGTGCAGGCGCCCGTACTGCCGCAGATGCCGCACGCCATCCTTCTCCAACACTGCCTGCCGCTACTTCTTCGGCCGCAAGCTCTTGAACGCATCGATCTCGCAACGCGCGCCCGATCGCATCCGGATGGCGTCGCGCCCCTTGCAGATCTGCCCGTCGGGCCCCGGCCGCAGGTAGAAGCCCGAATAATAATCGAGCGGCTTGCAGTCGCCGTCGAGCCGCGCGCGCAGGCGCGTCGTATCGTCCATCACCAGATCGACCGCGCCATCCTTGTTGAGCATCGCGCCCGCGATCGCGGCGACCGCGATGCATTTGGGGCCCTTATGCTCCTTCCATTCGCGCGGCGGTGCATAGCTGCGCGCGGGCATCCGGCTCATCCGGGGCACGCGGATGATGATGCGTTCGTGGATCGATACCTGCGCGATCTGCAGCCGGTCGAGCGCGACTCCTGGCTGCGGGGCATCGCGCATCGCCGCAGCGAAGGGGCCCGCGAGCGCGAGCAGGGTGGCGGGAATCGCGGGATGGATCATGCTGACGTAACCGTTAGGGCCAATCGTTGAACGCGCGATGAATTTTGTCTAGCACATCGACCGTGCCCGAAAATCAGACAGCAACCCTGACATCTTCGCAAGCCGCGATGCTGTCCGCACTTGCGCCGCTGCTCGACGCCAAGGCGATCGTCACCGACCCCGCGGACATCGATCCCTGGTTGCACGACTGGCGCGGCCGGTTCCACGGCGCGGCGCCCGCGATGCTCGCCCCCAGCTCGACCGCCGAGGTCGCGCTGATCGTCAAGGCGGCCGCCGCGCACCGCGTGCCGCTCGTCGCGCAGGGCGGCAACACCTCGATGGTTGGCGGCGCGACCGCACCCGCGGATGGCCACGCGCTGATCCTGTCGCTGCGCCGGATGAACCGCATCCGCCGCCTTGATGCCGACGCGGGGCTCGCGATCGCCGAGGCGGGCGTGATCCTCGCCGACCTCGACGGCGCGGCGCAAGCGCAAGGCTGGCGCTTCCCGCTGACGCTCGGCGCGCGCGGGACGGCGACGATCGGCGGGCTCGTCTCGACCAATGCGGGCGGCACCCAGGTGCTCAAGTTCGGCACGATGCGCGGGCTGGTCGCGGGCGTCGAGGCGGTGCTGGCCGATGGCAGCATCCATGACGGCCTGTCCGCGCTGAAGAAGGACAATCGCGGCTATGACCTCGATCAGCTGTTCATCGGCGCGGAGGGGACGCTGGCGATCGTGACCGCCGCCACGCTGCGGCTCGCGCCCGCGATCGCCGCGCGCGGCACCGCCTGGGTCGGCATCGACTCCCCGCAGGCGGCGCTGCGGCTCCTGCGCAGGATGCAGGCGCGGACCGACGCGATCGAAAGCTTCGAGATCCTCCCCGCCGAATCGCTCGACGCAGCGATCGCGCACCTCCCCGACGCCCGCGCGCCGCTCTCCGGCCGGCACCCCTGGCATCTTCTGATCGAGGCGACCTCGCCGACCACCGCGGGCGAATCCCCGTCCGCGTTGCTCGAACGACTGCTCGGCGACGCGCTCGCCGATGGCGCGCTCGCGGACGCGACGATCGCGGCGAGCGAAGCCCAGTCCGCGGCGTTCTGGCTGCTGCGCGATTCGCTGTCCGCCGCCGAGCGCGCGCTGGGCCCCGCGACGCAGCACGACATCTCGATCCCCGTCGAGACGATGCCGGACTTCATGATCGAGGCGGCGGCGGCGTGCGATGCGCGCTTTCCCGGCACGCATGCGAGCGGGTTCGGCCATCTCGGCGACGGCAACGTCCATTTCCACGTCCGCGCCGCGCCCGGCACCGACCCCGCGCGCTGGTATGCCGAGGATGCGCCGGTCGTCACCCGCTTCGTCGGCGATCTGGTGACCGAAGCGGGCGGGTCGATCTCCGCCGAGCACGGCATCGGCCAGATGAAGCGCGACGAACTCGAGCGGCTGTCGTCGCCCGCGCGGATGACGGCGCTCCGCGCGATCAAGGCCGCGCTCGATCCGCTCGGGATCCTCAACCCGGGCAAGCTCGTCACACTTGCACGCCCGCCCGGCGCACCATAGAGCCTCGCCCCAATCGGTGGCACCAGCCACCGGCGTTTGAACGACCGATCCGGAGAGTAACATGGCCAGCACCGCGCAGCTTCCGCTTTTCTACAATGGCCTCGAGCCGCTCTCGAGCGATACGCACGCCAACTACAAGGTCCGCCCGCAGGACAGCGCGCCGTTCCTGGTCGGCCAGCACGCGATCCCGATCACCGTCGACGAGTTTCCGCTCGTCCAGCGCCACATGCCGATCGTCTTCTCGACCGGCGACGACGCGATCCCGCTCGCGCTGATGGGCCTGAACGAGGGCGTCAACGTGTTCGTCGGCGACGACGGCAAGCTGACCGAGAGCACCTTCTACGTGCCCGCCTATGTCCGTCGCTACCCGTACATGCTCGCCCGCCTGCACCCCGACGCGCAGGAACTTTCGCTCTGCTTCGATCCCACCTCGCCGACGCTGGGTGAGTTCGAGGACGGCGATGCGCTGTTCGAGAACGGCCAGCCGACCGAGCTGACCAAGAACATCCTCGGCTTCAACGAATCGTTCGAACAGGCCGGCGCGCGCACGCAGAACTTCATGAACGAGCTGCGCGAGCTCGAGCTGCTGATGGACGGCGAAGTCACGATCCAGCCCGACGGCGCCGAGCAGCCCTTCGTCTATCGCGGGTTCCAGATGATCAACGAAGAGAAGCTGGTCGACCTGCGCGGCGATGCGCTGCGCAAGATGAGCAAGTCGGGCATGCTCCCGCTGCTCTACGCGCACCTGTTCTCGCTGTCGCTGATGCGTGACATCTTCGCGCGACAGGTCCAGCTCGGCCAGGCGCCGCAGCAGCAGATGCCTGCCCCCGCGCCGTTCAACGTCTGATCGCGCGTCTCCAGGACCGTTAGCAAAGGAATAGGCATGGCAGCGCAGGATCGTCCGGATCGCTACTCGAGCGTAGCGATCTGGTTTCACTGGACGATCGCGCTGCTGATCATACTCAACCTCGCGGTCGGGTTGCTGCACGACTCGATTCCCGCGCTGCGCAGCTGGATGGGCGCGCACAAGGCGCTCGGCCTGGCGATCCTCGCGCTGACGGTCGCGCGGATCGCATGGCGGCTGGCGCATCGCCCGCCGCCGCTGCCGCTGCGCACGCCGATGTGGGAGCGGGTCCTCGCGCATGGCTCGCACACGCTGCTCTACGTCCTGATGCTCGCGCTGCCGGTCACCGGCTGGCTGATGGTGTCGGGCGGCAAGCCGGGCGGCACCGACTGGTTCGGCCTGTTCGCCGTTCCCAACCTGCCCGTGTCGAAGGCGACCGGGCATTTCGGTCACGAGGCGCACGAGCTGCTCGGCTGGGTGATGCTCGCGCTGGTCGTGCTGCACGTCGCCGCCGCGCTGCGGCATCACCTGCTGCTGCGCGACCCCGTCCTGACCCGGATCGCACCGGTGCTGGATCGCCGCTGAAACCGCGACCGGAGCCCGCGCCCGACAGTGCCCGAAAAAAAATCGGCGTGCGGTGCAACAAGGGTTGAACCAAATCGGGTCTCACCCATTTAGATCCTGTACGGCATCGTGTCCCCCCCTTTCGCGACGCCGTACGGTACGCTTCTAGCGTACCTCCTCCCTGAACCTAGGCCACTCCGTGCTCAGCACGGGGTGGTTTTTTTTGGCCCCCCGCGGACGCGACGCCAAAAAAAACCTCCCCCTGGCAGGGGGAGGTGGCAGCCGTCAGCCTGACGGAAGGGGCGCCGCGCTCCGGCAACGGCCACCCCGACCGCGCTCAAGCCTCCGCGTCGTTCTCCGTCCGCCCCAGCCGCTGCTCGGTCAGGATCTGCCACCCGGCGAGGAACAGCGCCGCGACTACCGGCCCGACGACGATCCCGCTCAGCCCGAACATCTCGATCCCGCCCAGCGTCGTCACCAGCACGACGAAATCGGGGATCCCCGTATCGCGACCGACCAGGATCGGGCGGAGGATATTGTCCGCAAGCCCGATCACGACGACGCCCGACACGACCACCGCGATACCCTGCCAGATCGCACCCGTCGCCAGCAGATAGACCGCGACGGGCACCCAGACGATCGCCGGCCCCAGCGCGGGCAGCAGCGACGTCAGCGCCATCAGCAAGCCCCACAGCAACGCTGCGGGCACCCCGACCAGCCAGAAGGTGATCGCGCCGAGCCCGCCCTGGACGAGCCCGACGATCACCGAACCCTTGATCGTCGCGCGCACGACCGCGACGAACTTGTCGACCAGCCGCTGCGTCACCGACGGCTCGAGCGGCAGCGAGCGGCACAGCGCCGGCCCGATCCGGTCGCCGTCGCGCAACAGGAAGAACGTCACGTACAGCGCGATGCCGAACGCCAGCAGGAACGCGAACGCATTGCGCCCGATCGACAGCGCCTGGCCCGCGATCGTCCGGACGCTGTTGCCCAGCGCGTCGGAGACGCGGGTCTGAAGCCGCTCGAAACTGTCGATCCCCGACTTGTCGACCAGCATTTGCAGCCGGTCGGGGAGGGCGTCATGGATTTGCTTGAAATAGGCGGAGAAATTGATCTGCCCGCCCTGCATGCTGCTGTACACGGAGGTCGCCTGGTCGATCATCATGCTCGCGATCACCAGAGTCGGCACGACGACCGCGATGAAGATGATCAGCATCGCCAGCGACGCGGCGAGGTTGCGCTTGCCGGGATGGCGCGCCAGCAGCCGCTGGTAGAGCGGCTGGAACAGGATCGCGGCGAGCGCGCTCCACAGCAATGCCGCGGCGAAGGACGATACCACCGCGCCGAAGGCGATGGTGATGATCGTCAGGAAGACGAGGAATCCCCCGGTCTCGATACGGCCCCTGTAAGTCATGTCGCGCAACCCGTTTGGTCGATCCGGTCGACTAGCCCGGTGTCGCCGTTTCGCATCGCTAGAGAGAAATCCCCCCGGGGTTCACCCGGGGGGAGGATCATCAACGCAGCTTCTCACTGCCGTTGACCAGTGCCGCCTTCTCGCCGGCTGGCATCGCCTGCGCGTTCACGTCGGCATCGTCGATCGCGTCGGCCTGCTGGTCGCCGCTCTCGCGCACGGCCTTGGCCTGGTCTTCCAGGTTGTCGGCGGTGGCTTCCAGTGCGTCGGCGCGGTTGTCCGCGGCGCCCTCGACCTGGCTGCCCAGCTTGTCGTCGCCCTTGCCGCCGCATGCAGCGAGCGGAACGGTCAGCGCGGCCATCATCAGCGCTACGGTCAGTTTCTTCATGATCGGTATCCTGTAGTTGTGGTGACGACGCAAACCGTCACGCCCACGTAACGGTTCCCGACGCAGTGATCCTGTTGATCGAGTGTGATCTTTTTACACCACGGCTCAGCGCGGCACGGCCTTTCGCTCGAACCAGAAACCGCCCTCGACCAGGTAGACGAGCGCCAGCGCCCCCAGCCCGATGCCGAGATAGCCGATCGCGAGCGGGAAGGTGGACCCGTCATAGGCCTGTCCGATCAGCGATCCGACCACCACTGCGCCGACGCTGGTGATGAAGCCCTGCACCGACGACGCGGTCCCCGCGATATGCCCGACCGGCTCCATCGCCATCGCGCCGAAATTCGATCCGCACAGGCCGATGCACGTCATGCTGAGCGCCTGCAGCGCGATATAGCTCCACAGCGTCTCGACGCCCGCGGCGATGACCGCGAGGTGGATCAGTGACACCAGGATGAGGACGAACACGCCCGCCTGCGAGATCAGCCGCGTGCCGAGCCGTTCGACCAGCCGGCTGTTGGCAAACGAGGCGACGGCCATCGCGAACGCGCAGATCGCGAACAGGATCGTGAACCGGTCGCCCGCGCCGAACTCGTCGACGAAGATCTGCTGCGCCGACGACACGAACGCGATGATCCCGCCGAACGTCAGCGATGCGGCGATCGCATAGCCGATCGAATAGCGGTTGGTCAGCGTCAGCCGGTACGCGGCGCGCAGCGACGTCAGCGATATTGCCACGCGGCGCTCGATCGCCAGCGTCTCGGGCAGGCGCAGCGCCGACCAGGCGAGCACGAACGCGGCAAACCCGGCCAGCGCGTAGAAGATGAACCGCCACGGCCCGATCCCCAGCAGCACTTGGCCGATGCTCGGCGCGAGGATCGGCACGAGGAAGAAGATCATCTGCGCCAGCGACACCGTCTTGGCCATCTGCCGCCCCGAATACCGGTCGCGGACGATCGCGACGGCCAGCACGCGAGTCGATGCCGACATCAGCCCTTGCAGGATCCGCGCGCAGATCAGCGCGGTGAAGGTCGCCGAACTCGCCGCGAAGATGCTTGCGCCGACAAAGCCGACCAGCGTGACGAGCAGGATCGGACGCCGGCCATAGCGATCGGCGAGCGGACCATAGGCCAGCTGCCCGATCCCGAACCCGAACACATAGGCGGTGACGATCCACTGCCGCGAATTGGCGGTGGCGGCATGGAGCTCGGCGCCGATCGCGGGCAACGCAGGCAGCATCAGGTCGACCCCGAGCGCGTTGACCGCCATGATCGCGGCGATGAACGCGACGAACTCGCGACGACCAAGGGCGAAGGGGGTAGGCGATTGCGTCATGCCTGCGCGCCTACCGCCTTATGCTGCACCGCGCCATAATCGATCGCCGGCAAATCCTCCCCCGCCAGGGGGAGGTGGCGCCGAAGGCGACGGAGGGGGAGGGCATGCAACACCGGCCAGTTTCCACCGCCCCCCGCCCAAACCCGCGCTACCCCGCGTCGGCCGTATCGCTGCGGACCAGTTCGACGATATCGACCGCATGGCTCTTCCACCCGCGCGTCGCCGCCGCCTCGACCGCGAGATTCTTGGTCCGCTTCGCCTCGGCGAGCGACTTGCTGTGGCCCCAGAAGACCTCGGTCTTGCCGTTGGCGAGCACCGCGACGATCCGCCAGTAATGCGTCAGGTCGAGCGCGGTGGGGCCGATCGTCTTGACATAGCCATCGGGCAGCACCGCGATGAGGTAGACTTTACGCTTGGCCATCGCGCGCTGCTACAACGTCGCGGCCGTCAAGGCATCCGCGAAAACGCCGCCGCCGCCCGGGGCATCATCGCCAGCAGCGGGATTCGAGCGCCGCGCAGGGATCGAATCGGCGCGTGCAGCGCTCCTCCATCATCTCCGTTCGAAGGGCCGATCATGACGACACCTGACGCTGCGCACTCCCTCCCGGCCGATACGGACGCAGACGATACGGGCCCGGCCGATACGGACAGCGCGCCGCGAGGCTGGTCCGATCCGCGCGGGATCGACTTCATGGCCGCAGCCGATGTCTTCACCAAGCTCGACCTCGAGCTCAAGCCCGATCCGTCGCGCACCGTTATCCGCCCGTTCAGCTTCGCCTATCCCGAGGCGTTCGACGATGGCCGGCCGTCGCGCGCGCAGGCCGTGGTCGACCGGGTCCGCGCCACCGATCCCGCGCTCAGGACACGAATGCGCGCGCTGCTGACCGCGCCGATGCGCGAACGCCACCGCAATGCCGATCAGGTCTTCCTGCGGCGCTTTGCCGAGGTCCGCGACGAGATCGGGGCGGGCGAGTTCGACGAGGACGAGCAGTTCCTGATCGGCGCCTATTTCAGCCAGGAATATGCGTTCGAATCGGCGGCGTTGTTCAACCCGAGCATGGTCCGGTTGCCCGACGACGCGCTCGAGGGGCAGCCGAGCGAACCGGGGGCGGTGCGCTTCCTGCTGTCGCTGCGCGGGATCGGCGAGGGGCATATCTCGTCGGTGACGTTCCGCACCGGCGAATGGGGGCCGGGCGACCGGCTGGTGCTCGATCCGCCGAGCGCGAACGGCGTGCCGCCGCAGATCGACCGGACCGAGGCGGACTGGGTCAGGCTGCGGTGCGAGGACAGCCGCGACGTGTCCGAGACGGTGATCTTCCCCGTGCTGCCCAGCCAGCGTCAGGGGGTCGAGGATCTCCGGCTCGTCACCTTCACCGATCACGACGGCGTGCAGAGCGTCATCGGCACCTATACCGCGTTCGACGGCCGGACCGCGCGACAGGAGATGCTGCGCGGGATCGACATGCGCACGTTCGAGATGCGGCCGCTGGCCGGGTCGATGACCGGCTACAAGGGCATGGCGCTGTTCCCGCGGCGGATCGACGGACAGTTCGTGATGCTCGGGCGGCAGGACAGCGAGAATATCTGGCTGCTGCGCTCGGACGATCTCTACACCTGGGACAGCGGCACGCCGATCATGGCGCCGAAATATCCCTGGGAATATGTCCAGCTCGGCAATTGCGGGTCGCCGCTGGAGATCGACGAGGGCTGGCTGGTCTTCACGCACGGCGTCGGCATGGTCCGCGGCTATTGCATCGGCGCGTGCCTGCTCGACAAGGCGGATCCGTCTAAGGTGCTCGCGCGGACGCCGTCGCCGCTGCTCTTCCCGTCCGCGGAGCAGCGCGGCGGCTACGTGCCCAACGTCACCTATAGCTGCGGCGGGCTGCTCGACGGCCGCCGGGTGTTGCTGCCCTACGCGATCGGCGACGAATACAGCGCGTTCGCGGTCGGGACCGTCGACGACATCCTCGCCGCTATGGTCCCCGCCTGACACGCTTTTCTCACCCGAGCGTCGCAAACAATTTGCGCACGATCTCTGTATCAACCCAAAAGTCCCGCCGATCCACCGCCCGTGTGTCGGTCGGGACGGTCGGGCCGACCGCCGCCAGATAGTCGAGCTGGCGATGATGCGCGAGATTGGCGAACAGCGTGGCATCGCCCTCGCGTCCTTCGGGGGCGAGCTCGATCAGTGCACTACCCGGACGCAGGAACGCCGCGTTGGCGAGCCCGGCGCCTAGCGGGCCGGCGATCGCGTCCGCCCCGCCGAACAGGTCGACCTGGTCGCGGAAGGAGAGATGCTGGGGCGAGACGGTCTCGAACCCATAGTCCGCAGCGATCGCGATGATCTCGTCCTCGTTGACCAGCTTGCGGGACCCGGCATCGGCGCGCGTGACGAACAGCCTGCGTCCGGACCGCGTCTCGGGCGCGTACCGGTCGCGGATCTGATCGGCCATCGCAAACGCGTGCGGGCAAAATGTATGGATATTGCCGAGCCCGCGCGCCGGCATCAGCAGGCGCTCGCACCGGGTAATGCCCGTCCCTTGCGTGGCGCGCCGCTCGATCGGGTCGAGCGCGGTGAGCATGTCGGCCATCCATGGACGCAGTGGTGGCAGCCAGACCGTCGAGTCCGCCGCCAGGCCTTCATGCTGGGCAAGCCACAATCGCGGCATCGCTTCGAGCAACCAGTGGAAGTAATTCAGGTTCGTCTGGATGCCGACGACCAGGTGGGTGCCGGGCAGCTCGGGGCTTGCGGTCCGGTCGATCGAGAACAGCCGGTCGGCATGTTCCTGGAACCCGTGCCGCGCCAACGATCCAAACGCCCGGAAGCTGTCGCTGAGGATGCGATCGTCCTGATCGGCGACCAGGAAACCCTCGGTCAGGATCGTGCCATGCGGCAACGCCGCCATGAACGCGGGCGCCAGGCGAGTCGTCGCGACCGGCCCTGCGCGGACCTGGTGTTCGCGCTCCACGTCGGCGACTCGCGGATCGATCGCGAAGAAGAGAGGAGCGTTTCTGACGACCGGCGCGCTGCCGGGCAGGATGACTCGCGTTGCGCTGCCGATGGCGGTCGAGAGGTCGTCCGTCGTTGGGATGCCATCACGGTGGAACAGGCTATACATCGTGTCAGTCACGAATAGAGGGTCGGCGATCGTCGGCTCCTTGTGGGAAACATCGTCCCGTACCTGCGTCCGGGATGGCCGTCTATATGAACCGGCAGGCGACACGGTCACTCGGCGTGATCCTAGACCTGTACGCCTTTGTACGCTCAGGGAATTGGGCGGCTGAACGCACGGCGGGTCTCTCGCACCTGCGCGTATACCCCACAGTAATGATCTGCCATCGCTGCGGTGTCGTAGTGACGGCCGACCGTGTCTTGCCAGTGGAGAGTCGCCGCCCCGGCGGCCTCTATGGCCTCGGGGAGAGCGGACAAATGCGTTAGCCACTGCGCCAGGTCGGCGGGGGGGATGTTGACATGATGCAGCCATCCGGCGCCCGAGTCCCTGATCCGGTCGCCCACCGCGCCGATATCGAAGCCGATGACCGGCAGTCCCGCCGCCCAGAGTTCGGTGAGCGTATGGCAATAGGTCTCCGCCCAGATCGAGAAGATCGCGCCGACATGCGGCGCGATCTCGGCGACGCGCGCTGCAAACGCATCGCGCTGGTATCGTCCGTGCAGGATCAGCCCGGGCCGTGCGGTCATGTGACCCGAGTCGCCAAGGACGTGAAACTCGAAGGTGCGCCCCTCGTCGATCGCCGCCACGGCCTCGATCAGCACGGAGCCTTTGGCCGCCGACAAATTGCCGGGGACGAGGATCCTCAGCGGTGCGCCCGGGTCGCGTGCCACCATCGTCCCGAAGGTTTCGAAGCTTCGTCCATGCGGGATGACGTCGAACGGCCGGTCCGTGAGACCGGGCAACCCCTCCAGGATGATCGTCCGCGCGGTCGGGCTTGTCGTGACGAAGGCATCGCAGTGATGCAGCGCGGCGGTCATCATCGCGCGCCAGCGATGAATGAACTGATGTTTCAGGTTCGGAAACGCATCGGCGGGCCATAGTTCGGGGCGACACCGGCCAGGCCCCGGCGTGCAACGGCCACCGCAGAACACCATGTCCTGATCGAGCAGCTTCACCGTCGGGCACAAGGCATAAAAATCGTGAAACGAGAAGATCGTCGCAATGCCCAACCTGCGACACGTTTGGGGGAGGGTGGTGCTGTGCCAGGCCATGTGTCGAATGTGGACAAGTTCGATCGCGTGGCGGGTGAGCATGTCGGCGACGATCAGGTCATATTCGCTCGAGCGGTGGACGAGCGGATCGAGGCCGCGCGCGAGGTCCGCGGTCTCGACCGGGACGAGCGCGCCGCGGTCCAGCCGCGACAGTTCGATCCGCGCGGTATCGCAGCGTAGCAGCCAGGGTTCGAACCGGTCCGCGAGCGCGGTCATCAGATCCTGATTGGTCTGCGGCGTGCCGCCCGACTGCGTCGCGATGACGTACAGGATGCGCGGGCGCGGCGGCGCGGTCACCGCGGCGAGCGCGCGCCGGATCCGCCATCGCATCGCCAGCATGTCGCGGCCGCGCGTGAACACGCCGATCCGCGCCTTGTATTCCGGATAGCGGTCGTCGACGACCCGCCGCCCCGCCGCGTACAGCGCCGCCTTCTCGCCGCCGAAACTCGCCGACCCCTCGTGATGGATGAAGGTGCGGTCGTCGATGACGTTGCGCAGCCCGGCATGGTCGGCGCGCATCGAAAAGTCGTTCTCCTCGCCATAACCGCGCGGAAACGCGGCGGCGTCGAGCGGCCCGATCCGGTCGAGCGCATCGCGGCGGATATACATGCAGAACCCGTGTCCGGTCGGCACCTCCGGGCGCAACGTCATCGCCGATTGCCGGACCAGCCGCGCCATGTCGTCGAACGACAGACCCGCGGGGACCGGGTTGGCCATGCCCGAATCGGGCACCGAGAAGGCCCCCGCGTTGTCCGACACCGCGGTCGCGGTCGCCACCGACCGACCGCTATAGGCGGCGAGGCGCAGGCCCTGCAGCCACCCCGTCGTCACCTGGGTATCCGAATTGAGCAGGACCACGTCGTCGCGACCGGCGAGCCCGATCGCGCGGTTGACGGTGCGCGTGAACCCCAGATTCCGCGGGTTGCGGTGAACCTCGACATTGCGGAGCGCGGCTGCCGCAGCAAGGATGCCGGCGATCGCGGGGTCGGTGCTGCAATCGTCGATCAGGATCAGCCGGCAGGGCATGTCGGTGGCGCGGCAGAGCGCATCGATACACGCGGCGGTATCGACCGGTGCGTTGTAGACCGGGACGATGATCGTCACCCCGCGCTCGTCGAGGTCGGGCAGGATGTCGAGGATCACCGACGTCAGCAGCCACCGTCGCTCGGGCACCGCGATGTCGGTCGCGCCGCGGATCGCGGCGTCGTCGCCCTGCGCATGGACCGAGACATGCGCGGTCGAGCCGCCTGTCATGCTGATCGAGGGCATCTCGAAACGAAAACCGCCCCCCGATGCGACGATTCCCTTGGCGACGAGATCGGCGCGGTACCGGTCTGCGACCCCGGTCGCATAGCGGATGCCGTCGATCCGCATCTCGACGCCGAGGCTCCCGTCGGGCCGGTTCGCGTCGGCCGCCCAGCCACGAGCCTCGGCCGGCGTCACGCGTTCGAGCTTGCCGCGCACCAATGGCGTGCGGACGATCGTCGACCGGGCGAGGACGTGCGTGCCGGCGCGCAGCAGGATCACGTCCGGTTCGAGGGGCGGATCGGACGACACCGTCGCGTGCGTCCGCAATGCCTGCAACGAGACGCGGAAGCCGTAATTCGGTGCGCTGCCCGGCACCATCTGCGCGAGATCGGGACGGCCGATCGCCGCGTCGATCGCCGCGATCCGGGTGCCGTCGAACTGGAGCGTGACGGGCAGGCCCGCCGCGACCACCCAGCCTGCGACATCGTCGCTGCCCGCGACCTCGATATGCCCGCGCGGCGGCATCGGCCGGAGCGCGTCCGCGGCAATGTCGAGCGGCCGCCCGGTGATCGCCGCGCTCACATGCGTGCCGGGATGTATCGGTACCGGCAGGCAGACGCGAAACGCGCGCGCACCGATCGCGGCAAGATCGTCGCGAGGCGCGGTTTCGGCGATCTGGACGATGCGCTGGGCGATACCGTCGAACGAAAACGTCAGCGCGCCCGATCGCAGCGCGGCGTCGGTCGCCCAGCCCTGCACGACGGTCCGATCCGCCAGGCACTCCAGCGCCTCGATATAGCCTGCGGTCATAGGTATTGGCTGCTCCGTTAGCCGGTTCCGTCCTGTTCTCGCGCCCTCTCGAATCTCGGGCGTTCGCGCTTACCGCGTGAGGCTGCGCGCGACGGCCAGCGGCGAGAAGAGCTGGCCGATGATCTGCGTCATCTTGGCGGGCGCATTGGCGGCGGCGCTGGAGACGTAGATGACGTCCTTGTCCTGCATCTCGACGCGTTGCGACAGGAAGTAGCTGTCGGCGCGGACCATGTTCAGGCGGTAGATCACCGGCTTTGGCTCGGTGCCGAGCGACGTGTCGTAGCGGAACAGGTAGACCGCGGCGGGATCCGCGGTGCGCTCGCTGGGACCGCCGATCCGCGCCATCGCCTCGGCCAGCGACAGCGAACTGGCGCCGAACGGGACCTGCGATACCTTCTCGGTCGCGCCGAACACTAGGAACGTGCGGGGACGGTTGAACAATTCGATCCGGTCGCCCGGCAGCAGCGCGATGTTCTGGTCGCCCGACGCGTCGATGTCGCTCAGCCGCGTCTCCGCCGAGCGTCCGCTGCGCGTGACCCGCACGATCATGTCGTTGGGCTGGTTGGTCGTTCCCCCCGCGCGCGCGATCGCATCGAGCAGCCGTTCGCGCGGCAGGCCCAGTTCGAACCGGCCGGGGGTGCGGATGTCGCCGGAGACATAGAACACGTTGAACGCGTTCGCCTTGACCGCCACGACGACCTGGGGGCGTTGCGACAGGCCGATCATGCCATGTTCGATCGTCCGTTCGACCTCGCCCGGTGTCTTTCCGGCGACCGCGACGCGGCCGACATAGGGCAATTGCACGGTGCCGGCGGCATCCACGCGAACGGTGAGATCCGTGCCCGATGCCGATGGGGTGAAGCTGCTCTGCGCGGTCGCGCCATTGCCGCGCGTGAACAGCGTCACGCCGACTTCGAAGATGCCGATCGACAGCGTGTCGCCCGGGCCCAGCGTGTCGGTCCGGCCGACTTCGTCCAGCGTCGCGAGCGGCGCGGCGGCGGCGGCGTGGACGGCGAGACGCGCGGTGCTCGCCGCGTCGATGTCGACGATCTGGAATCCGGTCCCGTTGTCCTTGGTCTCCGCGCGGCGGATCTGCGCGGCGGTCGGGCCGGCGGCGGGCAAGGTCGCGCACCCGCCGGTCACCCCGAGGCCAGCAGAGACCAGAACCAGCCTGGCCCAATGGTTTGCAGTTCGGTGACGCGAATTGTAATTTTTAAACGCTGTCATCGATGACTCTTCCAATAAAGCAGCCGAATGGAAAATGTATCTAGCCACTTTCCCCAATGCGCCGTTAAATCAGCCCTGCGATGAAAACAATCGAATCAACGCCGTTGCGGCGGAAAGCTTTGTAACCTGTGATGCACATCGGCCGCCTCTTGAATCGTATCGTAAAGTGTTACAACTCCACCGAATACAACCGCACCACGGTCGCAATATCGGAATAGAGCATGGGTATCATGGGACACCATCACTAACGTACCACGGTCGCGTCGGGCCTTAAGTGCTTCTTCTGACTTGATTCTGAAGCGTTCGTCTCCGGCACCGGTAATTTCGTCGACGATATAGCAATCAAAGTCTATGGCGAGCGAGACACCGAATGCGAGACGTGCCGACATTCCTGCCGAGTAGGTATTGACAGGTTCGTAAATATAGGATCCGAGTTGCGCAAAATCCTGAACATAGTCGAGCAGTTGTTGTGGATCACGCCCATAGATACGGGCAATAAAGCGTGCGTTGTCGGCACCGGTAAGACCAGGTTGAAACGCGCTGGCATAGCCGATCGGCCAGGACGTAGTCATAGTGCGCTTGATGCTGCCAGACGTCGGTCGCTCGACGCCCGAAATCATGCGCATCAAAGTCGATTTGCCGACGCCGTTTGCGCCACAAACACCGATGCTGTCGCCGCGCTTGATCACCATGTTCACATCGTTGAGCACGGCATTCTCGAAACCGCGCCCGTGATATTTCTTGTAGACGTTCTCGAAGGCAATCATCGTGCCGAATGCTCCGCATGAAGGGGATGACGTCTCACGCTGTACTCGACTGCACTGTGGATAAGAAAGTGAAGATTGCCGTCGACGCGCGATTGTCACGAAGCGGGGGGACGGGGGTCGCCAGCTATCGCCGCGCGGTGCTCGCCGCGCTCGATGCCGCGGGTCGTACCACGCTGGCGCTGGCCGATGATTCGGTCGGTCGGTTCGGCATGCCGGGCACGAAGCGCGAGGCGGCGTCGCGGTGGCTCTCGGCATGGTCGTCGCGGCCGCGCCGATTGCACGCGCGTGCGGCTCGAAGCGATAGTGCGCATGTGCCGGCAGGACTTAGGACGCGGCGCGAAACGCCCTCCCATGAGACGTTCTCATTGTGGCGGCGCGACGTGTTCCGGCTCGCGCATGTCCATTTCGGTCGGCACGGCACGCTGTTGCGGCTGACCCCGCCGCACCCGGTCGGCGTGATGCACTGGACCTATCCCATCCCCGCGATCGTCGAGGGATGGATCAACGTCCATACCGTCCACGACGTGATCCCGTTGCGGCGCCCCGATCTGTCGCCGGTCGATGCGGATCGGTTGCGGGCGTGCCTCATCGCGATCGCCGCGCGGACCGATCGGATCGTCACGGTCTCCGCCTGGGCGCGCCGGACGATCCTCGACGCGCTCGCGATTCCGCCGGCGCTGGTCGACGATTGCGGCGGCGGGCTGGCGGCGCTGGCCGAACCCCACCCCGATCGCGTCTTGCCGTTGGGCCTGCATCCGCAAGGCTATCTGTTCTTTTGCGGGGTGATCGAGCCGCGCAAGAACCTAGCCCGGCTCGCCGACGCGTGGGCGACGAGCGGATGCGGCGTGCCGCTGGTGGTCGCGGGCCCCGACGGCGCCGATGGCGGTGCGTTGCGCGGCGCGCTGGAACGCGCGGGTGTCGTCGTGCTGCCCTATCAGGACAGGCCGGTGTTGATCGACCTGATCCGCAACGCGCGCGCGCTCGTGTTGCTGTCGCTCGAGGAGGGGTTCGGGGTGCCGGTCGCCGAGGCCATGGCGCTGGGAACGCCCGTGCTCACTTCCGATCGCGGCGCGCTGGCGGAGATTGCGGGCGGTGCAGCGCTGCTGGTCGATCCGACCGATGCGCAGGCGATCGCCGATGCGCTCCGGCGGATCGTCGACGACGCCGGCTTGCGGGCCACGCTGGCCGGGCGCGGGCTGGAACGCGCAAAGGCCTTCGCGCCGGCCGCGTTCGGCGCGCGGCTGACGACGCTGTACGACCGGCTGGTCGACGCGCGGATCGCCGATGGCCGATGGCAGGGACTGGAGACCGCGCGTGGACGCTGACGTGCGGATCGCGATCGACGGGTTCAACCTCGCCATGCCGCACGGCACGGGGGTCGCGACCTATGGCCGTGCGCTCGGCGATGCGATCACCGGGCTCGGGGCGCGGCTCGACGGGGTGTTCGGAATCCCCGTCGGGGCGAATCCCGACTTGCGCGAGATCCTGTTCTACGAGGCGATGGGGCGCGGTATCCCGGATGATCCGGGGCTGCCGGCGGTGCGCGCGGTGCGGCAGTGGTTCGCCCGGTATCGCCGCGCGAAGGTGTTCGATGTGCCGACGCGTGGGCTGATCGTGCAGGACATGCTCGAACGGCGATTGCCGCAGTTCGACCGGATCATGAGTTCGGCCCGGCTGTTCGAACGCGCCGATCGCTATTTCGTGCGGACCGGACGGTTCCTGACGATCCGCGTCGCCAATCCCCCCGACATTATGCACTGGACCTATCCCGTGCCGATCCGGATGCTCGGCACGCGCAACGTCTATACGCTGCACGATCTCGTCCCGCTCAAGCTTCCCTATGCGACGCTCGATCGGAAGCGGCTCTATTACCGGATGATCCAGGCGATCGTGCGCGATGCCGACCATGTCTGCACCGTATCGGAGTCGAGCCGGGGCGACGTGATCGCGCAATTCGGGATCGCCGGGGACCGGATCACCAACACCTATCAATCCGTCTCGACCACGCAGCCGCGCGACGATCGCCTGGGCGACATTACGGCGGTGTTTGGGCTCAAGCCGAAGGGCTATTTCCTCTATTATGGCGCGATCGAGCCGAAGAAGAATGTCGGCCGGCTGATCGAGGCGTATCTCGGCAGCCAGGTCGATACGCCGCTGGTTCTGGTCGGCGCGCGCGCGTGGCAGGCGGACGAGGACCTGCGGCTGCTCACGAGCGGGATGGCCGGCGCGCGCACCGCCTTTGGCACGCGTGTCGCAAACCAGGTCCTCCAGCTGCGCTATGTTCCGCGCGGGCTGTTGCTGCGCCTGATCGCGAACGCCAAGGGGGTGGTCTTTCCGTCGCTGTACGAGGGGTTCGGGCTTCCCGTGCTCGAGGCGATGCAGCTCGGGACGCCGGTCATCACGTCGGATCGCGGGTCGTTGCCGGAGGTCGCGGGGGAGGCTGCGCTGATGGTGGATCCGTATGACGTCGGCGCGCTGACCGCCGCGATCCAGGCGCTCGATACCGACGATGCGCTGGCGCGTCGGCTCGTGGCGGCGGGAACCGTGCAGGCTGGGCGCTTCTCGACGGAACGGTATCGGGCACGGCTGGGGGCGATGTACGACGCGATCCTGGCAAAACGGCCGGCGATGCCGGCGGAGGCGGCATAGATGGCGACGCATAGTCCTCCCCGCGCCACGCTGCGCCGGGGCCTCAAGGTGCAGGGCAACGTGATCGGCGCGCTGATCATGCGCGAACTGCACACGCGCTATGGTCGCGACAATATTGGCTATGTCTGGCTCATTCTCGAGCCGATGATGCTGGCGACGATGATCGCGCTGCTGCACCAGCAGACTGGCGGGCATCTGGGCAACGACATCAAGCCGGTGCCGTTCGCGCTGATCGGCTACTGCATCTTCATCATGTTCCGCAGCATCTTCGGCCGCGCCGAGGGCGCGCTGGAGGCCAATCTTCCGCTCTTGTACCACAAGACCGTCACGATCTTCGACATCCTGCTCGCGCGCGCGCTGCTTGAGGCGGCGGGGTGCCTCCTGTCGTTCATGATCCTGATGGGGCTGGCGATGGCAACCGGGCTGGCGGGCCTTCCCGCGCGCCCGCTCTACGTCTGCCTGGGCGTCGCGAGCATGTTCTTCCTGGCGTTCGGCCTGTCGCTCGTCGTCTGTGCTTTCACCTATGAAAACAGAGCGATGGGTCGGCTAGTCCATCCAATTGCGTACATCATGCTGCCGCTGTCCGGTGTCTTCGTGATGCTGCAATGGGTGCCGGCAAAGTTCAGGCCGTTCTTTTCGGCTATTCCGATGTCGCACATCTTCGAGATGTTGCGATACGGATGGTTCACCAGCGCGGTGCCCTATTACATCGATGGATGGTATCTTGCCGGCTGGATATTCGGATCGACCCTGATCGGGCTGCTCGCAATTGCTGCGGTGAAGCGCAAGATACACATGCCGTGACGAACGATATTCACACATTATTCCGCCGTCAGCGGGTCGACCTTCGGAGAACATCATGACGCACGGTTTCATGTCCCCGGCGACCGCCGAACCGGAGGCGATGCCGAGCCTTGGGGAGCGATGGCGCGACGCCCGCACGCGCTATGGCTGGTTCTTCGTCGTGGTCGTGTTCCCCTGCCTTGCCGCCGCGCTCTACCTCTATGGCTTCGCCGCGGATCAGTATGAGTCCGAGGCGCATTACCTGGTCCGTGCGCAGGGCGCGCCCGCATCGAGCGGGTCGAGCATCGAAAAGCTGCTCGGCGCGAGCGGCGGCAGCGGTGGTGGCGGGCAGGGCGAGGCCAACAGCGTCGCGGACTTCCTGCTGTCGCACGACGCGGTCGATGCGCTGCGCCGGCAGAGTGCGCTGATCGCACGGTTCCGCCGTCCCGAGGCGGATGGACTGAGCCGTTTGCCCTCCGCCGATCCGACGCCCGAAGCGCTGCTCAAATATTACCGCAAGCAGGTCGACGTCCATTATGACACCGACACCGGCATCACGACGCTCAAGGTCCGCGCGTTCCGGCCGACCGATGCCTATGTCATCGCCCGCAAGCTGCTCGGACTGGGCGAGGGCCAGGTCAACACGATGAACGTCCGGTCCTATGCCGATGCGGTCAAGCTGTCGCGCCAGCAACTCGCCGAAGCCGAGCAGGCCCTGACGCAGGTCCAGTCGCGGATGACCAATTTCCGGCAGGACAGCCGCGACGTGAATCCGCAAGGCACCGCCGAAGCGCAGATCGGTCTTGTGTCGAAGCTCGAATCCGAACTGTCCGCCGCGCGCTCGCAACTCGCGACGACGGTCAGCCTGATCGGCACGCGCAATCCGCAATATGCCGCGCTGTCGCAGCAGGTCCGATCGTTGCAGAGCCAGGTCGCGGCGCAATCCGCGAAGCTCGCCGGCGGCGGCAACGCGATCGCCGCGGGGCTCGGCGATTACGAGCGGCTGCGGATGCAGCAGGAGTTCCTGTCGAAGCGCTACGACGCGGCCTCGGCGGCATTCGAGGCGGCGCGGCAGCAGGCGGTCCGCCAGCAGCTCTATGTCGTCCGGATCGTCGATGCGAACATGCCCGTCCGCTCCGAATATCCCAAGCGCGCGCTGTCGTTGCTGACGCTCTTCATCGCGTTGATGGTGCTGTACGGCCTTGGCTGGCTGGTCGCCGCGGGTGTGCGGGAACATGCGAGCTAAGATCCACCACGCACCGTCTCGCTCCACCGTGGCGGAGCGCGGGGCCAGCATCGTACCGTTGCTGCGCGCGCCGCCCTTTCCCTGGGCGGCGCCGGTGACGATCACCGTGGCGGGCGGCACGCCACCCAGCCTTGCGGAGGCGCGTCTTGCGCTGGATGCGTTGCGCGCGGCGCGAGTCGGCGGCGCGTTCTGGGACGGCGACGGCGATCCCTGGACGCGGGTCGAGACCGCCGCGTCGGTGCAGGCGGAGCCCGCCGACGACCTCGCGATCGTCGCCTGGCTGTCGCACGTCGAGGTTCGCGACGGCATGGGCGGGATCGTCGATCCGGTGCGGATCGAACACGCCTGCCTCGAGCGACTGACCGCGTTTGCCTGCCACGATCCGTTCGAGGATCGGCCCGCGACGCTGGCCGAGACGATCGCGCGGCTGGCGGGGTGGCGCCGGACGCTCGACGCCAACCGCAGGATCGGCGTGATGACCGGCATGGCGATGTGGAAACGCACCGCGATCGGCCGGTTCCTGTGGGACGGACGCGCGCACCCGGCCGACCTCTCCCCGAAAAAGGCGCTGGCCGCCGCGCGCCGATCGGGCCGCGCGATCGCCGGCTGGGCGTCGCGGATACCGCCCGATTATGCGCGCGACGTGGCGGCCGCCGGGCTCGACCTGCACATCGTCGAGGATGGCTTCGTCCGGTCGAGCGGGCTTGGCGCCGATGGCCGCGTGCCGAGTTCGGTGACGGTCGACACGCGCGGCGTCTATTACGATCCCGGCCAGCCGAGCGATCTCGAAATCCTGTTGCAGACGCACGCGTTTCCGGACGCGCTGATCGCGCGCGCGCGCCGTCTGCGTGGCATGATCTGTGATATGAGGATCGGCAAATACGGCGTCGATGCCGGGACGGTTGCGCCGCTGCCCGATCGACGCTGCGTCCTGGCGATCGGGCAGGTCGAGGATGATCGCTCGGTGCTGTGCGGCGGCGCGGGCGTGACGTCGAACATCGCGTTCCTGGCGCGCGTTCGGGCGTGCGAGCCGGATGCGTTTATCGTCTATCGCCCGCATCCCGATGTCCTCGCCGGCCACCGCAAGGGGCATATATCGTCTGCGACCGCCGCTGCATCGGTCGATCGGATCGACCAGGACAGCGGCCTGCTCTCGCTCGTCGAACGCGTCGATGCCGTTCATGTCCTGACATCGCTGACCGGGTTCGAGGCGCTGATGCGCGGTCGCCCGGTGACCGTCCATGGACGCCCCTTCTATGCCGGTTGGGGTCTTACCGAGGATCTCGTCGACCAGCCCGACCGGCGCGCGCGCAGGCTGACGCTCGATCAGCTCGTCGCGGGCGCGCTGATCCTGTACCCGCGCTACATCGATCCGGTGACCGGCGTGTTCTGCGACGTCGAAACGCTGATCGGCCGGATCGCGGCGGGGCAGGGGCGATCGGACACCGCCTTCACGCTGCTGCGCCGGGCACTCGGCCGCCTTCGGCATCGCGGCGTCCTGCTGTCGGCGGGGCTCCGTTGATGCCGGCGACCACCGGCCGACAGACGTTCCTGTTCCTGCAGGGGCCGCACGGCGTCTTCTTCGACCAGCTCGCCGCCGCGCTCGCGATGGAGGGGCATGCGATACGCCGGATCAACCTGAACGGCGGCGACCGCGCCGATTGGAGCGGCGTGTCGACCGATTACCGCAGCTCGCTGAAGGGCTGGCCGCTGTTCTTCGACGATTTTGTCGTTGATCATCAGGTCACCGACGTCATCCTCTTCGGCGATTGCAGGCCGTACCACGCCTCCGCGCATGGTATGGCCAAGCTGCGCGGCATCCGCGTGCATGTGGTCGAGGAAGGCTATATCCGCCCCGATTTCATGACGTTGCAGGAAGACGGCGTGAACGGCAATTCGACGTTGCCGCGCGATGGCGACTGGTATCGCGAACAGGCGAACCGGCTGGGCGCCATCCCCCCGGCGCGACCCGTCCCGTCGAGCTTTGCCCGGCGACTGCGCGAGACCAGCCGCTACACCATCGCCAGCGGCCTCACGCGGCCGCTCTACCCCTTTTATCGGTCGCACCGCTCGGCCGGGATGCTCAGCGAGGCGCTCGGCTGGGCGGTGCATTTCCTTACCAGGCAGCGCGAGCGGAGGCGGTCTGCGGCGACGATGGCGGCGATCGGCCATTTGCCGTATTTCGCGCTGCCGCTCCAGCTGAATTCGGATTACCAGATCCGCGTCCATTCGCCGTTCCGCGATATGTGCGCCGCGCTGCGGTTCATCATCAAGAGCTTTGCGCGGTCGGCGCCGCCCGGAGTCAACCTGATCGTCAAGCGGCATCCGCTCGATGGCGGGCTGACGAGCTGGCGGCGGTTCGTTCGCCGCGAGGCGCAGCGCTACGGGATCGCCGACCGGGTGTTCTATATCGGCGACGGCGACATATCCGAGCTGGTGGCGAGGGCCCGCGCGGTCGTGACCGTCAACAGCACGGTCGGCACGCTCGCGCTGAATTCGGGGGTGCCGGTGGCGGTGCTCGGCGACGCGATCTACGACATCGAGGGCATCGTCCGGCGCGAGCCGCTCGATACGTTCTGGGCCGATCCGCCGCCGGTCGACACCGAGCTGTACGAGGCGTTCAAGCGAGTCCTGATCGATCGATGCCTGATCCCCGGCGGGTATCTGAGCGACGAGGGGATCGCGATGCTCGTCCGGCATGCCGTGCGCCGCCTGACAGGCGCCGACCCTGTCGATCACCCCGAGGCCGGCGTTTGAAGCCGTTCCGCGCGTTTGCGCCGATGCTGCTGACCCGGACCTGGGTGCCGCAATGGCTCGGCGGACGGCCCAGCGAGGATGCGGAAGTCGTGCTCGACCTGTCGCGCCTGCTCAGTCGTTCCTATCATGTGACGCCGACCGGGATCGACCGGGTCGAGTTCGTCTATGCGCGCGAACTGCTCGACCGCATTCCGGACAGGCTGGCCTTTGCCGCGGTGCATCCGGCGGGGGGCTATTACGGGCGGTTGCCGGTGGGGGCGGTGCGGCAGTTTCTCAGCTTCACCGATGCGCGGTGGCAGAATCCCGACGCGTTCGATCCGCAGGCGGTGCGCGCCGCCGCCAACCGGCATCTGCTGGCGCTGCGGCCGCGACCGGTGCCGACGGCGGATCGGCGGCGCATCTATCTCCAGGCGTCGCATCATCATCTCGACGATATCGACCTGGTCGCGGCGATCCTGAAACGCGAACGTGCCCGGCTGATCGCGCTAATCCACGACGTGATCCCGCTCACGCAT
Organism: Sphingomonas aurantiaca; assembly: GCF_003050705.1. GTDB lineage: Bacteria > Pseudomonadota > Alphaproteobacteria > Sphingomonadales > Sphingomonadaceae > Sphingomonas > Sphingomonas aurantiaca. The sequence goes on from NZ_QAOG01000001.1 coordinate 868,680, forward strand.
CCCGAATTCGCGCGGAGCGACGGTCAGGCGCGGCACGCCAAGGTCATGCGGACGATCGACCGCCACGCCAGCGGGATCATCGGCAATTCGGCGGCGACGATCGCGGCGGTCGGCGCGCATCTGACCGACGCACGCGGCGACCGCGTGATCCGCGTCGCGCATCTTGGCACCGACCCGGCAGAGCTGCCTTCGACCAGTCGGTCGACGATCCTCCCGGCCAGTCCCGAGGTTCCTTATTTTGTGTGCGTCGCGACGATCGAGCCGCGCAAGAACCACCTGCTGCTGCTCAACGTCTGGCGCCGGCTGGTCGAGACGCTGGGCAGCGCGGCGCCGAAGCTCGTGCTGATCGGCCGGCGCGGGTGGGAGAATGAGAATGCGATCGACATGATCGAACGCTGCACCGCTTTGTCGGGGCATGTGATCGAGGCGTCGGACATGTCCGATCGCGTGATGCAGGCGATGCTCGGCGGTGCGCAGGCATTGCTGTTGCCGTCGTTCGCCGAAGGGTTCGGGATGCCGGTCAGCGAGGCGCTTGCCGCCGGGGTGCCGGTGATCTGCAGCGATATCGCTGCCTTGCGCGAGGTCGGCGGCGAGACGCCCGACTATCTCGATCCGCTCGACGGGCTGGGGTGGCTGGAGGCGGTGATCGCCTATTCACGCCCCGGATCGCCGCGCCGCGCCGCCCAGCTCGACCGGATGGCGCGGTGGCGGCCGGTCAGCTGGGCAGAGCATATCGACGTGGTCGAGGCGACGATCGATTCGGTCGGGGCGATGGCGCGGGGCTGACCTGCGGGCGGCGCGTCGCTCAGCGATCGCCGCGGCGGACGATGATCCCAAACGAGGTCGTGACATATTGCCCGAGCGCGAGCTTCAGGTGATTGTCCGCCGAATAGGGCGGCACGTCGACATAGGCATCCTGCTGCGTGTCGCCGAGATCATATTTGATCTGCGCGACGAAATGCCCGCGCGAGACGAGATCGACCGCGAGCCGCTCGAAGTCGCGCCGCCGGAACAGGACGGTGCCGCCGCTGTCGATCGTCGCATCGTTCGAGGTGAGGTTGAGTTCGGTGGTGTGCACCGCAAGCCCGCCCGGATTGAGGCACTGGACCGCGTTGCGGACGAAATCGAGGCCCGCCTCGATCGACCCCAGATGCTCGTACGCGCAGGAGGACCAGGTGAAATCGAACCCGCGCAGGTCGGCGGGAATCGCGTTCATGTCGGCCACGCGGAACGCGACGTTCCGGTCGAAGACGTCGTCCGCGCAGATTTGGGGATAGCGAAGCTGGTCGAGCCCGTCGCTATGCTGGTTGGTCAGCGTCCAGTCGCGGCTGCGCGCGTCGTCCGAGGCGAGATCGGTCGCGACGACCGAGCATCCCATCGCCGCCATCGCCGCGGGCAGCGGCTCGATGCCGACGCCGAAGCCGAGACCGCGCGCGCCGGGCTTGAGCATGCCGTAGCGCTCGAGCGTCTGCAGGATGTAGACGAATTCCCATTGCTTGCGATGGCGGTGCTTGGCGAGTTTCAGCCGGTCGAGCCACAGGTCGTAGGCGGGCTCGTTGAACTGCGATGCGGTGCAGGTCTGCGAGACCGGATCGGCGAGCGTCGCCTTGCCGGGCGCGAGCAGCCGCGAGGCGCGGCGGAACACGCGCTGGCCGAAGATCGACTTGCGCGCCGCCTCGACCTGCTTCTCGAAATGCGGCTGGTGCGCGGCCGTTTCGAGCACGACCCTGAACGACTGGGCGGCGGCATCGGTGTCGGAATAGAGATGCCCGAGCACCGCATATTGCATGCCGTCGACCGCATCGAACGTGAGGCGCATCGTGCCGCCGGCCGCGACGATCTCGCGCACCGCGATCGGCCAGGTCTTGATCGTCTCGGCGGGTCGCGATCCGTCGAGCGGCAACGCGTTCACGCGCACGACCATCGAGCCGAGCGTTGCGGTCAGGCCGGTGAAGACGAGCGAGCAGCGGACCGTCGCGCTGTCCAGCGCAATGTAGCGCGTATGAAAGACATAGGCCGGATCTTCCGAGGGTTCGGTGCCGCCAAGTCCTTGAATTCGGCTCGTTCGAGGGGGCCAGAAGTCGAACGGACCCGCGTCTATCTCAAGTGCTTCGGCGCTGGATGACAAGGATGGCGTAGTTTGCATCAGCAGGTCGTAGCGGCGAAGGAGGAACGCGTCACGCGCTGAAGGAACGGTGCCCCAAAATTGTACGACTATACTTGGATGGGTTGTATCCTTCGCCGGTCTTGATCTTATAGTAGGGCGATTCAGGCCCCAAATTAGAGAGATCGATGAACAACGTATTCCGGACGGGCTTCGGTCGGTTGATGGGCGCCGCATCGAGGGCCGGGTCGGGATCGGGGGACCGAACGGTCCACCGGGTCGCAGGCGACGCCGCGCGCGACGCACGCGATTGGGCAGGCGCGATCGAGGCCTATCGCCGGCATGTCGCGCTCAATCCCGGCGATTTCGCGATCCATGTGCAGATGGGACACGCGCTGAAGGAGGCGCGCGATTTCACCGCGTCGATGGAGGCGTATCATGCCGCCTACAGGATCGATGCGCGCGATTCGGATCTGCTCGTCAACATCGGCCATCTGCACAAGATGCGGGGCCAGCAGGCGGCGGCGTGCTTCGCCTATGTCGCGAGCTATGCGCTGGACGCCAATGCCGATGCGGCGACCGAGCTCGAGGATCCGCTGCTGGCGGCGGACATCGCGGTCGCGCGCGGCGCCTTCTTCGCCGATCCGACGCGCGACCCGGTCGTTCTGACCGCCGATCTCCTGGCACCGGCGCCGACGCCGGATATCCCCGCGGACCCGATGGCGGATCGAGCCGCGGAACCGGCTGCGGATCGCGGCGACGCCATCGCGCAATCGCCGCTATTCGACGAACGCTGGTACCGGCAGCGCTACGGGGTCGCCCCGGGCATGGACGCGGCGCAGCATTATGCGACGATCGGCGCTGCCGAGGGGCATGAGCCGCACCGTCTGTTCGACAGTCGCTTCTATCGATCGCAGGTGATGGGCGACCTGCCGCCGGGCGCGAACCTGCTCGACCATTTCCTCAAGGTCGGCGGTCCGAACGGGCTCGATCCGCACCCGCTGTTTGCCGGGCGCTGGTACCGCGAACGCCATCCCGAATCGGCTCGCGACGGTGCCATCCCCGTCCTTCATTACCTGACGCGCGCGGCAGACGAGGCGATCGCGCCGACGCCGCTGTTCGACGCGGCCCGCTACCGCGAGGCGATGCCCGACATCGGCGAGACCGAGACGGCGTTCGGCCATTATCTCGACCATGGCGATGCCGCGGACGTCACGCCGATCGAGGGGTTCCAGGCCGCCCGCATCCTCGACACCTTCGGGGGATCGCCGGTCGGCGGCGAGAGCGCGCTGGAACTGTACGTGCACTTCATGGGTCGCGACCAGGCGCTCGCCTGCGCCACCTTCGACTCGCTCGATCCGTCCGAGTTCGGCGTCCGGCCGCCGCCGCTTCGCCTCGAGCCGACGGCGCCCGCCGACGAGCGGATCGCCGCGGCCGATCGGCTGCTGCAGCGGCTGGTCGGGCGTATCGCGCCCGGCGCCGACGGCCCGTCCGCTGACCGGTATGCGATGGCCAAGCTCGAACTGCTGCGCCGCGATCCGGTGCTGCTCGATGCCGCGGTCCGCGACTTGCAGCACGCGACCGTGGCCGCCGCGAGCGAGGTGGTGGCGATGTTCGGCGTTCTGCCGCTTCACGCGGTCGCGCCCGGCGACGACCAAGACGGTTTTCCGCCCGCGGGGCTGCTCGAGCGCTACCGCGCCGGCCAGCGCGACCTGGCGCACCGCTTCCGCCTCGATCACGACCGTGTCGGTGCGGTGACGGACGGGCCGAAAATCTCGATCCTGCTGCCAATCTATCGCTCGCCGGTGGTGTATCTGGAGCGGGCGATCCTGTCCGTCCTCGCCCAGACCTATGCCAATTGGGAATTGTGCATCGTCGACGACTGTTCGCGCGAGACCGCGTTGACCGACGTCGTGATGCGGTTCTGCGCGGCCGATCCGCGAATCACCTTCGCCGGTGCGCGCCGCAATGGCGGGATCGCGGCGGCCACCAACCGCGCGCTCGACCTCGCCACCGGCGACTATATCGCGCTGTTCGATCATGACGACATGCTGACCGTCGATGCGCTCGAGATCGTCGCCCGGCGGATCGCGGCGGCGCCCGACACCGACTGGCTCTACAGCGACGAGTGCAAGATCGGGGTCGACGACCAGCCCGACGAACTGCTGACCAAGCCCGACTGGAGTCCGTCGCTGCTGATGTCGGTGATGTATACCGGGCATCTCTCCGTCTATCGATCGAGCCTGGTCCGATCGGTCGGCGGCTTTCGCAGCGCCTATGATTTCTCGCAGGATTACGACCTCGCGCTGCGGATCTCGGAGACCGCGCCGGTCGTCCACCACATCCGCGATGTCCTGTATGGCTGGCGCATGATCGAAGGGTCTGCGGCAAGCGGCGGCAAGCCCGAGGCGCGACGGACCAATATCGGTGCGGTCCAGGCGGCAATGGATCGTCGCGGCTGGCATGGTCGCGCGGTCGCGCTGCCCGCATCGAATCGCGCGCAGGCAGACTATGCGGCGTTCGACCAGCTCGTCTCGATCATCATTCCGTCCGACGATGCCGGGCATATCGTCCGCGCGGTGATGTCGATCGTCGCATGGACCGGCTATGACCGGTACGAGATCGTGATCGTCACCAATTCGCGGACCGCCGCGCAGTGTCGCGACTGGATCGACGGTCCGCGTATCCGCTTCGCGCTGTTCGATGCGCCGTATAATTTCTCGGCGAAATGCAATGCCGGTGCCGCGGTCGCGCAGGGCGAATATGTCGTCTTCCACAATGACGACGTGCTGGTCGTGTCGCACGACTGGATCGAGGCGCTGCTCGAGCAGCTCGTCCGGCCCGGCGTCGGCGGAGTCAGCCCCAAGCTGCTCTACGAGAATGGGCGCATCCAATATGCGGGCATGGCGGTCGGCCTGCGGCGACTGACGGGGACGACGTTCCACGCCTTCCCACGGCACAGTTCGACGCATTTCAACCTGGCCCAGTCGACCCGCGACGTCGGGCTGATGTGCGGCGCGTGTTGCGCGATGCCCACCGGGCTGTTCCGCGAGCTTGGCGGGTGGGATGCGCCGAACGTCGGCATCGCGCATTCGGACGTCGATCTCAGCCTGCGGATCCGCGAGGCCGGTTACCGGTTGGTCTATACGCCGCATGCCGAGCTGATCCATATCGGCCATGCCTCGATCGGCGGCGATGCCGACCTGCCGGCGGGATCGCGCTGGAAGAAGAGCAAGGCGGATATCTTCCTGCTCAAGCGCTTTCCGACGCTGATCGCGGACGATCCGTATTTCCCGCCGATGATGAGCGGGATCAGCTATGTCGATTCGCAGGAACCCTATCGGATCCACCCCGCCAGGGCGCGCTATACGGGCACCGGGCCGGACATCCTGATCGTCTCGCACGACCTGACCAACAGCGGCGCGCCGCGCGTTGCGGCGGACATGGCGATCGCGCTCAAACAGTCGGGCGCGTTCGTCGTGGTGACGTGCCCGACCGACGGGCCGATGCGCGCACGCCTGACCGAGGCGGATATCCCCGTCATCATCGATTCGCTCGCGCTCACCGGCCATTCGAGCGTCCATGATTTTGCGCGCAACTTCGATACCGTCATCGTCAACACGGTGATCGGCTGGCGAGTCGTCCAGCAGCTCGATGCCGAAACCGAGGTGCGCTGGTACATCCATGAATCCGGGCTGATCGACGATATGGTGCGCGATACGCACGGATTTGGCGCGACGCTGGCATCGGCGCGCAACATCCTCGCGGTCAGCACGCGAACCGCGGCAGTGCTGCGCCGGCACGGCGTCGCGTCGCGCCTGCTGGAAACCGGGATCGCCGATCCGAAGCCCTTATATCCGATCCCGGCGCAGACCGACCGCGTCCGGATCGGCGTGTTCGGGTCGTTCGAGCCGCGCAAGGGGCAGGATATCGCCGCGCAGGCCTTTGCGATGATCCCGCCCCGCATACGCGCGGGCGCCGCGCTCAATTTCTACGGTCGCGATCACGATCCCGATTTCCAGGACAAGGTCCGCCATACGTGGCAGCACCAGGAGGGTATCCACTTCCACGGCGAGAAGGGGCATCCGGACTATTGGCATTGCCTCGCCGACATGGACATCGTGCTGGTCCCGTCGCGCGACGATCCGCTCCCGCTGGTCGCGTCCGACGCGCTGGCGCTGGGCAAGACGATCGTGTGCAGTGACTGCACGGGGACGTCGGATTATATCGAGCATGAGGTGTCGGGCTTCGTCTATCCGACCGCGCGGATCGCCGATCTTGCCGCGCTGCTGACCCGGTTGATCGAGGATCGCGCCCTGCGCGAATCGGTGCGTGCGCCGGCGCGGGCGGTGTACGAGGCGATGTTCACGATGGAGGCGTTCACCGCGCGGCTGTCGGAGCGGATCGCCGCTGCGCCCGTCGGAGCGGCGTGATCGCAGCGGAGGATGGCGCCGCCGCGCTGGCGGCGCGCGCCGATCAGGCGCGCGATCGTCGCGACTGGCTGGAGGCGGCGGAGGCCTATCGCGGGGTGCTGCGCGTCCAGCCGCGCAACGCCGGGCTTTGGGTGCAGCTGGGCCATGCGCTGAAGGAATCGGGCGGCCTTCAGGCGGCGGGCGATGCGTATCGGCGCGCGCTGTCGATCGACCGGTTCAGCGCCGATACGCATTTGCAGCTCGGGCATCTGCTCAAGATGCAGGACGATCGTGCGGGCGCGATCGCAGCCTATGCGCAGGCGCTGCGGCTCGATCCGCAGCTGGAGTCCGCGCTCGGCGAACTCGTCCATCTCGGTGCGCGCAACCGGATCCCGGCGGCAGCGATCGATCGCGAGGCGATGTGGCGGCGGCTCGATGCCGTGGCGGAGGCGCTGGCCGACGCGAACGATGCGCTGCGCGCCTGGATCGGGACCTCGGCCTATCCGATGGCGGCGTATGACCGGTTCCGCGCGGATGTCGCGATCCGGCCACCACCGCCCGTGCCTGGGGGCGACGATCCCTTGCCGCCGATCACGCTGGCGATCGACTGCGGCGGGGCGACGGCAACCGCGGTCCGCGCCACCTTGACCGGCTTGCTCGATCAGTCGGATCTGTCTTGGGCGGCGCGACTGGTGGACGCGGCCGGGATCGCCGATCATCCCGTGGCGAGCATGACGCTCACCGATCCGCGGATCGGGTTCGATGGTCCCGGCGATCACCCGCTAAGCGCCGGGCTGACGATCGCTATCGATGCGGGCACGATCCTGCATCCGCATGCGCTGGCGTGGGTGCGCTATGTCGCGCTGCGGTCGGGCGCGGGGGCGGTGACGTGCGATCACGACCATGTGCGGCGCCACTGGGCGCGCGGGCAGCGTCATGCCGATCCCGTCCTGTACGGAGTCGATGATCCGTCGTTGCGCGCGGCGGTCCCGCCCCGGCTGGTGGCGGTACGCGGTGATCTCGCGGGGATGCCGTCCAGCGGCGGCACGCGCTCGGGCGCCGATGGGCGCGCCGCGATGCTCCACGCCGCGCGGGCGGCGCAGGCGCGGGTTGCGCATGTTCCGCGTATCCTCGCCTCGATGCTCGATGAGGGGGGGGAGCGCCTGGCCGCGCCCGATGCGGCGGTAATCGCATCAGGCACGTCCGACGCGCGGCGATCGCGAATCGCCATCATCGTGCCGACGCGCGATCACGCGGCGATGCTGGCCGAGGCGATCGACAGCCTGATCGCGACCGCGGCGATACCCGACCGGATCCTTTTCGTAATCGTCGACAATCGGAGCCGGGAGGCGGCGACGCAGGCGTTGCTTGCCGCGCGCGCCTTGCGGTCCGATCATGCCGTCGTCACGATGGACGAACCGTTCAACTGGTCGCGCGCGAACATGCTCGGCATCGCCGACCCGCGTGTGGCGGACTGCGACCTGCTGGTGTTCGCGAACAACGACGTCGTGATGCTGACGCAGGGCTGGGACGTCGAACTCGACCGATTGCTGGCCGATCCGCCGTGCGGGATCGTCGGTGCACGACTGCTCTACCCCGACATGACGGTGCAGCATGCGGGCATCGTGCTCGGGACGGGCGAGGGGCTGCCGCTGCACGCCGGGCGGCATGCGGCGTTCGACGACCCGGGGCCGGGCGCGCGATACGTGACGCAGCATGATGCGGCGGCGGTGACCGGCGCGTTCCTGGCGATGCGACGCGAGGTGCTCGCTGAGATTGGCGGGTTCGACTGCGCCCGCCTGCCGATCGCGTATAACGACATCGACGTCTGCCTTCGCGCGCGCGCGGCGGGATACCGGGTGCGCTATTGCCCGCAGATCGAGCTGCTCCACCATGAATCGAAGACTCGCGGTCGCACGCGGACCGTGGACGAGGCGGCGTGGGACGATGCCGAGCTCGCGGACATCCATGCGACCTGGGGTGACGCACTCACGATCGACCCAAGCATCAATCCGCAATGGGCGCTGGGCGGCGCGGCGTTCGATGGCCTGCGCGAGCCGGGCATGAGCGAGATTCTCGCGTTCATCGACCGGTCGGCGGCGCCCGATCCGTGGCGCGTGACGAAGCTGCGGCCTTAGCAAAACCGCGAGGCGGCGGGAGCGAAACGGGGGGCGGGCCGTTACACAGGCGTAATGGCCACTCCCGATCGCACCGCACCGCAGGACGATGTCGACGACCTCAAGGCCGCCGACGCGAAGGACCTGCACCGCGCGGTGCGCGAGGCGGGGCAGGAGGAACTCGACCGGCCTGTTTCGTCGTTGTTCTTTTCCGGCCTCGCGGCGGGGATGGCGATCGCGAGCTCGCTGATTGCGGAGGGCGCGTTGCACGCGGCGCTGCCCGATACGCCGTGGCGCACGCTCATCGTGTCGCTCGGCTATCCGATCGGGTTTCTCGTCGTCATTCTCGGGCGGATGCAGTTGTTTACCGAGAGCACGATCAGCGCGACGCTGCCGCTGGTGACCAAGCCCTCGGGCTGGGCTCTACGGAGGACTCTGCGGCTCTGGACTGTCGTGCTCGGGGCCAATCTGCTGGGGACCGCGCTGGCCGCGGGGATGATCGCGGCGGGGCTGCTCGGCAGCAGTGAGTTGCGCACCGCGATGATCGAGGTGTCGTCAGCGATCACCGAGCTGTCGGCCGGCGCGACGTTCGTCAACGCGATCCCCGCGGGGTTCATGATCGCGATCCTTGCCTGGTCGTTGCCCAATGCGCGCGGGCAGGCGTTCCAGGTCATCGCCGCGATCACCTATGTCGTCGCGATCGGCGGGTTCAGCCACTCGGTCGTCGGCGCGGTCGAGGCGTGGCTGCTGCTGTTCGTCGGCGAGACCGGCGTCGTGCAGACGCTCGGCGGGCTGATGCTGCCGGCGATCCTCGGCAACCTGTTGGGCGGTGCGGGGTTGTTCGCCCTGCTGGCGCATGCGCAGGTGCGCGGCGAGATGAACGGGCGGGACGAAAACTGATGGGCAAGATCGAACGGGCCGCCAAGGCGGTCGCGACCGCGGATCGCGACGTGACGCTGAAGGCCGCCGAACAGCGCGAGCGGCCGGTCGTCAAGGCCACCGGGTTACTCGCCGAGATCGGCGACCAGCCCCAGCTCGTCGCGACCTCGATCGGGACCGCGGTGATCGGGCTGATCGCGCGGCGTCCCGACATGATCCGCGGCGGCCTGCGGATGCTCGCGGCGCATGCCGCGGCGACCTTCGTCAAATCGGCGATCAAGAGCTCGATCGACCGTACGCGTCCCGAACAGGCGATCGAAGACGGCAAGGCGAAGTTCGAGCCGGGCGACAGCGACGACCATGAACAGACCTCGTTCCCCTCGGGGCATACCGCGGGCGCGGTCGCAGTCGCACGCGCGGCGTCGCGCGACATTGGCGGGGCAGGCGCGCCGGCCGCGGTGATCAGCGGCATGGTCGCGGTCGCGCAACCGCTCACCGGCAAGCATTACCTCTCCGACCTCGTCGTCGGCGCCGCGGTCGGCTGGATCGCCGAGGCGCTCGTCAGCGCGGTGTTCGACCGCGTCGCACCGGTCATCGAAGCACAGGTCGCGACCGGCCCGGCCGCGGACGCGAACGCGTAGCGCCGGGTCAGCCGACGCGCATCCGCGCGCGCATCGCGTCCGCAATCTCGTCGTCGGTCGCGACATGGTCCTCGATCACGCAGCGCAGGTCGAGCCCGGCGAACCCATGGTTGGACGGCACCGACGCCTGCGCGACCACCAGCCCGTCGCGCGCGTCGATCCGGGGCGCGTCGCCGGGTTTCACATAGGGATGCACCGCGTGATAGGCATAGGCCCCGGTGCTGGCGACGACGCGGCCCTGTCGATTGACAATGCTGACGACCGCGCCCGAGGTCGATTTGCGGATGACGTCCATGATCGTCGCCGCCTGTCCCTCGAAATCATATTCGAGATAGCAGACGCCGATCGTCGCGCCGTCGAAGCGGACGGGCGCGACATAGACCAGCACCTTGCGACGATCCGACCAGGGGTTTTCCCAGACGTCGTCGGTCGACCATTCCTGCGACAGATCGGCGACCAGCGCGCGTTCGAACTGCGGATAGCCCTTGAAATTTACGGTGCGGACAGAGGCATTGTCGTGCGCACACACCGCCACCTCTCCGCTTGCATCGACGACGAAGGCGTTGAGGAAATAGGGCGAACAGCGCAGCAGCGCGCGCAGGCGTTCGAGCGCCTTGGCCTCGGCCTTGGGCGAATCGGATCGGAACAGGATCGCCTCGCCGACCGAGTGGTCGGAGGCGAGCATGCGAATGTCGATCGAGCGGTCGTACAGCGTGCGGCACAATGTGTCGGCGATCGACTGCGCCAGCTCGACCAGCCGCCCGCCCTCGACATCGCGCACCAGATCGTCGGCGATCGCCGCGCCCTGTTGGAGCCGTCCGAGAATCTGTTCGCGGAACGACGCGGACGAACTGCGCGCCTGGTCGGCCAGCGCCTTCACCTCCTGAGCTACCACCGCAAAGCCACGCCCGGCCTCGCCCGACCGCGCCGCCTCGATCGTCGCGTTGAGGGCCAGCAGGTTGGTTCGCCCGGCGATCGCCTCGGACTGGCGCGCATGCGCGGTGACCTCCTCGCCCAGTGAGGCAACTAAAGAACGTATGCGGCGGGGCATGGGCAGTATCCGAAGTAGCGACGGGGATTCGGTAGCCGAAAATGGTTAATCGCCGATAGTCACGAAACGGATATTTCTGAAAGAAGCGGCTGATATCGTAGCGTAAATTCGCGCTTCCCCGGACTGACCCCCGCGACCGTCGATCGTCCCGATGCAACAAAGCCTCCCCCGATCGCTCGGGAGAGGCTTTCTCTTTATCGCTGTCCTCCCGCCGGCGGGAGGGGCATCGTCACGCGATAGCAGCCTTCAGCGCGTCGACCAGATCGGTCCTCTCCCAGGTGAACGTGTCACCCTCGGGATCGCGACCGAAATGGCCATAGGCCGCGGTCTTCTTGTAGATCGGCGCGTTGAGCTTGAGGTGCTCGCGGATGCCCTTCGGCGTCAGGCGAACGAGCTTCGGCAGGACCGCCTCGAGCTTGGCCTCTTCCACGGTGCCGGTGCCGTGCGTGTCGACATAAACCGACAGCGGCTCGGCGATCCCGATCGCGTAGCTCAGCTGGATCGTGCAGCGACGGGCGAGGCCGGCAGCGACGACGTTCTTCGCCAGATAGCGTGCGACATAGGCAGCCGAACGATCGACCTTCGTCGGATCCTTGCCCGAGAACGCGCCGCCGCCGTGCGGTGCCGCGCCGCCGTACGTGTCGACGATGATTTTCCGCCCGGTAACGCCTGCGTCGCCGTCAGGGCCACCGATCTCGAACGCGCCGGTCGGGTTGATGTAGATCGCGGTCTCGTCCGAGATGAAGCCTGCTGGCAGCACGTCGGTGAACACGCCCATGACATAGTCACGCAGCTCGGCATATTTGGCCGGATCAGGGTTCTTGCCCTTTTCCGAATAACCGGGCGCATGCTGCGTCGAGACGACGAGCGCGGTCGCGCGGACCGGCTTTTCATTCTCGTATGCGAGCGTCACCTGGCTCTTGGCGTCAGGCTCAAGGAACGGGGCAGCGCCCGAATGACGATCGGCGGCCATCCGCTCGAGGATCTTGTGGCTGTAATACAGCGTGGCGGGCATCAAGCCGGGGGTCTCGTCGGTCGCGTAACCGAACATGATGCCCTGGTCGCCAGCGCCTTCGTCCTTGTTGCCGCTCTCGTCGACACCCATCGCGATCTCCGCGGACTGGCCGTGGAGGTTGTTCTCGAAGCGGAATTCGTTCCAGTGGAAGCCCGACTGTTCGTAGCCGATTTCCTTGACGGTGTTGCGGACGGCCGCCTCGATCTCTTCCAGCACGCCGTCGGCCCACTGGTCGTTCTCGTAGATGCCCTTGCCGCGGATCTCACCGGCGAGGACGACGAGCTGCGTGGTCGTCAGCGTCTCGCAGGCGATGCGCGCCTGCGGATCCTTGGCGAGGAACAGGTCGACAATCGTGTCGCTGATCTGGTCGGCGACCTTGTCGGGATGGCCTTCGGAGACCGACTCGGAGGTGAAGAGAAAGGACTTGCGCATGAAACCTCTTCGCAAAGGCTCGCCGGTAGAGGGCCGGGGAGCGACATATAAGGAAAGCTTTATATGTCCTTCTAGCGCTGGCGGCGGCGCAGGGCAACTGCGGTTGCGAGCATGATCGCGGCAACGATCGCCGCCATCGCATTCCCGACCCGCGAGAACAGCGTCGGGGGGAGGGCGGACGGCATCGGCTGCTCGATCGCGCCCGCGGTCTCGTGCGGGATGGTCGCGACGAGGTGGCCATCGGCGGCGATGATCGCCGAAATGCCCGTCGGGGTGGCGCGCAGGATTGGCAGTCCTTCCTCGATCGCGCGCATCCGCGCCTGGGCGAGGTGCTGGGGCGGGCCCCATTTGCCGAACCACGCGTCGTTGGACGGATTGAACAGGATGCGCGGCCGGTGCGCGCGGTCGACGACCTCGCCCGAGAAGATGATCTCGTAGCAGATCTGCATCCCGATCGCGCCGAAGCCGGGCAGCGTCAGGTTCGCCGGGCCCTTGCCCGAGGTGAAGTCGATGTCGCCGGGTACGAGACGCGCGAGGCCGAGCGGCTTCAACAGCCACGGCATCGGGAGGTATTCGCCGTATGGCACCAGATGCGCCTTGTCGTAGCGCCCACGCAGCCGCGCCTGTGCGTCGAGCGCGAACACCGAATTGGCGGCACCGGAAATCTGATCCCTGGCGTTGAACTCGAGCGCGGTGCCGCCGATCAGCAATATGTCCTGCGGCCCCAGCAGCCGCGCCATGCGGCGGCGCAGGTAGAGCGGGCTCGACCAGCCATAGGCGTAGAAGGGATAGCCGTCCTCGACATAGTCGCGGACGACCCCCTCGGGCCAGACGACGAGGCGCGGCGGCGCGCCGACGCCGCGATCATCCGCGCCGGAGAGCTTTTCCAGCGCGGCGAGGACGCGTTCGCCGTCGGTTTCGCTGCGGTCTTCCTGGCCGATGTCGGGCTGGACCACGCGCACCAGCGGGGTGCCGGGGGCAGGCGGCGGCGCGTTGGTCCACAGCGCGGACAGCGCCGCCAGGCCTAGCGCGGGCAGGACGATTGCGGGCAGCATCCAGCGGCGCAGCGCGAGCAACGCCAGCGCGCCCGCCGCCAGCACGGTCACGCCGGACAGCGCATAGGTGCCGATCCACGCCGATAGCCGCGCGACGCCGATCGCGGGCAGCCAGACGACGCCGAGCGGATCCCAGGCATAGCCCGTGAACAAAGTCGCGCGCAGCCATTCGGTGGCGATCCACGCGGCGGCGAAGACCAGCACATAGGTCGCGTCCGGCGTGCCGGGGCGCCGCGCGATCCGCCACGCCAGCCCGCCCGCGAGCATCGGGAACACCGCGAGATACAGCGCGAGCCCGACCGCTGCGAAATAGCCGAACACCGGCGGCATCGCGTCCTGAAAGTCGAACGCGTGCTGGAACCAGTTGTTGTTCACGGTGAAATGGCCAAGCCCGAACAGCCAGCCACGCCAGAGCGCGCCCCGCAAGGTCGGCGCGCGGTGGACGAGCGTCATCCACACCGCGAACGCGACCAGCGTCAGCGGCCAGAGGTCGAGCGGAGCGAACCCCGTCGCGGCGAGCGCGCCAAGGATGAGGCAGGTGAGGGCGGGAAAACGGGTCACGAAGGCGCTATGGCGTGGCGGGGGGGAGCGGGCAATATTTAAGCCTTGATTGGACGATCGTACGCCACCTTGCGCCACCCCGGCGAAGGCCGGGGCCCAGTTGGGAGACGTTCGTAACGACGGGCAATGCTTCGTTACTGCGACCTTTCCAACTGGGCCCCGGCCTCCGCCGGGGTGGTGGAGTTTGGGAAGGGCAGATCGACCCAAGCTTGTTTCCCCGCGAAGGCGGGGACCTAGACTGGGCTCCCGCCTTCGCGGAAGAACAGGGGGCCGCCCGCAAAAGGGTGACGAACCCGATCGCACGACCTATCTTCGCCCCCATGACCCTGCGCCCCTTCCACCTCGCCTTCCCGGTCCACGATCTCGACGCGGCCCGCAGCTTCTACGGCAGCACGCTCGGCTGTCCGGAAGGCCGTTCGAGCGACCACTGGATCGACTTCGACCTGTTCGGCCACCAGATCGTCGCGCATCTCGATCCGTCGGCCAAGCCCGTCGCGGTCGAGAATGCGGTCGATGGCCACGCCGTCCCCGTGCCGCATTTCGGCGTCGTGCTGACGATGGACGACTGGACCGCGCTGTCCGAACGCGTCACCGCCGCCGGCATCACGTTCGGGATCGCGCCGCACATCCGCTTCAAGGGCCAGCCCGGCGAACAGGCGACGATGTTCTTTCTCGATCCCAGCGGCAACGCGCTCGAGTTCAAGGCGTTCGCCCATGACGACATGATTTTCGCGACTTAAGGACTATCCATGGCCAATCCCATCACCGTCGACGTTCCCCACCAGCTCGGCAAGGCCGCGGTCCGCGCCCGCCTCGACGGCGGCATCGACAAGATCAGCGCGAGCATTCCCGGTGGTTCGGTGACCGATCACCGCTGGGACGGCGACACAATGCACTTCACCATCCAGGCGATGGGCCAGACGATCGCCAGCGCGGTCACCGTGTTCGAAACCAACGTCCATGCGGTCGTCGACCTGCCCGGCATCCTCGGGCTGTTCGCCAGCAAGATCCAGGACATGATCCGCAAGGAAGCGCCCAAGCTCCTGCGCTGACGCCGTGGCGCCGGGGGCGGGTTACGCCTCCGGTGCGCGCCGGTAGAGCTCGAAGGCAGCCTTTGCGCCGGCAACGGCCTCGGCGATCCAGGCCTCGTCCGCGGGCTGCGAGTCGATCGCCGCAAGCAATCCGCGCCATTCGCCCGACAGATGCTTCGCGCCGAGATAGGCGGACGGCAGGCCCTCGGGCACCGATCGCGACAGCATGATCCCGCCGAGCCGCGACCCCTCGACCACGTACATCGCGCCCCAGCCGGCCGCCGCACTCGGCGCCACGTCGAACGTCATCGGTGTCGGCATCGCCTCG
Source organism: Sphingomonas aurantiaca (assembly GCF_003050705.1). Lineage (GTDB taxonomy): Bacteria > Pseudomonadota > Alphaproteobacteria > Sphingomonadales > Sphingomonadaceae > Sphingomonas > Sphingomonas aurantiaca. The sequence continues at coordinate 884,306 of NZ_QAOG01000001.1, forward strand.
CCCAGTGCGGCGAGATCGGCGGCCAGCGCGTCGCGACGCGAGCGGACCGGGGCAAGCCCCGCAATTTCCTCCAGCCACGCCTCCACCGCGGGTAGTGCCTTGGCGTGCGCGATCAGGAACGCGCGGTACTCCCCCGCATCGCTCAGGTCATAGCGGCCGAACCCGGCGTCGACCGCGTCGTGATCGCTCGCCGTCGCCGCGCGGAGGCGGGCGACGGTCGACAGCGTCTCGGTCAACAGCACCGCCCTCCGCCCTTGCTGCCGTACCGCGCCTCCTGTCGATCGCGGAAGAACGTGCGTTCGTCCATCGGCGGATGATCGGGGTGCCGCTCGGCCATGTGCTCGCAATAGGCGGCATAGGACGGCACGCCGACCATCAGCAGCGCGGTCTCGCGCGCCTTTGCATAAAAGGCGCGGATCATTTCGCGGCCACCAGCTGCGGCGGGACTTCGGTCACCGTCGGCCGATCGATCTTCAGCGCCGCGAGGCAGGTGCGGACCCCGAAGAACACGATCGACAGCACCACCGCCAGAAACAGCGCGCAGAGCGCCCCGTCGATCCGGTCGTTGAAGATGATCCGCTGCATCTCCGCCATCGTCTTGGCGGGCGCGAGCAGCTCGCCGCGCGCCGCCGCGTCGGAGAACTTGGCCGCATGCGCGAGGAAGCCGACCTTCGGATCGCTTGCGAACAGCTTCATCAGCCCGGCGGTGATCGTGCACAGGCACAGCCACGCCGCGGGAAGGATTGTCACCCACGCGTAACGCTGGCGCTTCATCCGGAACAGCACGACGGTGGCGAGCACCAGCGCGACTGCGGCGAGCATCTGGTTCGAGATGCCGAACAGCGGCCACAGCGTGTTCACGCCGCCGAGCGGATCAGTGACGCCCTGGTACAGGAAGAAGCCCCACGCGGTGACGCACAAAGCGGTCGCGATCAGCCCCGGCACGATCGCCGACGCATTGCGGAACGACGGCACCGCAAGGCCGATCAGGTCCTGCAGCATGAACCGCCCCGCGCGCGTGCCGGCATCGACCGCGGTCAGGATGAACAGCGCCTCGAACAGGATCGCGAAGTGATACCAGAACGCCTTCATCGCCGGCCCGCCGACCAGGTGGCTGAAGATTTCCGACATCGCCACCGCCAGCGTCGGCGCGCCGCCGGTGCGGCTGACGATCGTCGTTTCACCGACGTCCCCGGCGGTTTGCGCGAGCAGCTCGGGGGTAATCGGGAAGCCCATCGCGGTGACCGCGCTCGCCGCCGAGACGAAGTCGGTGCCGACCACGGCCGCCGGGCTGTTCATCGCGAAATAGACGCCGGGATCGAGGATCGACGCGCCGACCAGCGCCATGATCGCGACGAAGCTCTCCATCAGCATCGCGCCATAGCCGATGAACTGCGCGTCGCCTTCGCTGGCGATCAGTTTCGGCGTGGTGCCGCTCGCGATCAGCGCGTGGAAGCCCGAGACGGCGCCGCACGCGATCGTGATGAACAGGAACGGGAACAGCCCGCCCGACCAGACCGGGCCGCTGCCGTCGATGAACGGGGTGAGCGCCGGCATCCGCAGCGGTGGGGCGACGACCGCGATGCCGATCGCGAGCGCGACGATCGCGCCGATCTTGAGGAAGGTCGACAGATAGTCGCGCGGGGCCAGCAGCAGCCACACCGGCAGCACGGACGCAACCGCGCCATAGCCGACCATCAGCACGCACAGCTGCACCGGCGTCAGCGTGAATAGAGGCGCGAGCGTCGGCGAGGCGGCGACGGTGCCGCCATAAACGATCGCAGCGAGCAGCCCGATGACGCCGAGCACGGAGACTTCGCCGACCTTACCCGGCCGGATCCAGCGCGTGTAGATGCCCATCAGGAACGCCAGCGGGATCGTCGCGGCGACGGTGAACAGCCCCCACGGGCTGCCCGCGAGCGCGCGGACCACGATCAGCGCGAGCACGGCGAGGATGATGACCATGATCGCGAACGCGCCCACCAGCGCGATCACGCCGGGGATCGCGCCCATCTCCATGCGGATCAGCTCGCCGAGCGATCGGCCGTCGCGGCGCATCGAGATGAACAGGATCATGAAATCCTGCACCGCCCCCGCCAGCACGACGCCGGCGAGGATCCAGAGCGTCCCGGGGAGATAGCCCATCTGCGCGGCGAGCACCGGCCCGACGAGCGGCCCGGCGCCCGCGATGGCGGCGAAATGGTGGCCGAACAGCACGTTGCGGTCGGTCGCCACGTAGTCGAGCCCGTCGGCGCGGCGGAGCGCCGGGGTCTTGCGCGACGGGTCGAGCTGCATGACGTGGCGCGCGATGTAGCGTGCGTAGAAGCGGTACGCGATCAGCTGGACCGAGACGGCGGCGGTGACGATCCACAACGCGTTGACATGTTCGCCACGCTGGAAGGCGACGACCGCAAGCGCGCAGGCTCCGAGCAGGGCCAGTGCGCCCCAACCGATCTTCTCGCGTAAAGTCATGCGTGCGCTCTCCCGTGCCTTCCGTCTGCGCGGCATCGCGTATTCGGGCGCGGAGGGCTAGCCCTCATTAGGCCGCTGCCCCCGGTAAGCGACCACCCCGGCGAAGGCCGGGGCCCAATTGGAAAGGTCGAGGTAATGGAGCGGGGAGCATCGTCACGACCGTCCCCCAATTGGGCCCCGGCCTTCGCCGGGGTGGGGGGCATGATCTGGGCAAGCCGGCTCGACTCAATCTCGCAAGATGCGGGGCGGTCTCCCCCTCCCGTCATCCCGGCGGACGCCGGGACCCACCGTTCCGCACACGCCAACGACCGCGAGGATGCGGAACCGGGGATGCCCGAACGAGCCCGACGGGACGGGGCGGGGACCGCTGTTTGTGATCCGATTTGACGGGACTTGGAGCGGACGCAGCGCCGCTCTCCACACCAAGAACCGTTCCCCCGCCGACGCGGGGGCCAGCTAAATACCGTGGCGCTCGGTACCCTGGACCCCCGCCTTCGCGGGGGAACAGGAAAGGGAGCGCTTCAGGCCTCCCCCCAGAGCCAGCAAACTCAAACCTGCGAGTGATGCCCCTTCAGCTCGTCCCCGACGATCCGCACCACATGCAGCACGTTGGTCGACCCAGGCGTCCGGAACGGCACGCCCGCCAGCACGATCACCCGGTCGCCCGCCTTCGCCATGCCATGGCGCAACGCCATCCGCTTCGACTTGGCCACCATGTCCTCGAACGATTCGACGTCGCGCGTGTGGACCGCATGCGTGCCCCACAGCAGCCCGAGCCGCCGCGCGGTCTCCTGGCTCGGCGTCAGCACCAGCAGCGGCACCGAGGGGCGCTCGCGCGCGATCCGGCGCGCGGTCGAGCCCGAGGTGGTGAAGCAGATGATCGCCACCGCCGACACCGTCGCGGCGATGTTCTTCGCGGCCTCCGCCAGCGCGTCCGCGGTCGTCGGATCGGGCTTCATCACGGTGAAGTGCATGCGGTCGCCGTGTTCCGGGTCGGCCTCGACCGAGACGCCGATGGCATCCATCATCGCCACTGATTCGACCGGCCACGCGCCCGCCGCGCTCTCGGCCGACAGCATGATCGCGTCGGCACCGTCATAGACCGCGGTCGCGACGTCGGACACTTCCGCGCGCGTTGGCGACGGCGAGGTGATCATCGATTCGAGCATCTGCGTCGCGACCACGACCGGGCGGCCCATCCGGCGCGACACCTCGACGATGCGCTTTTGCAGCGGCGGTACCGCCTGCGGCGGCATCTCGACGCCGAGATCGCCGCGCGCGACCATCACGCCGTCGCAGGCCTCGACGATCTCCTCGAGCCGCTCGATCGCGGCGGGCTTCTCGATCTTGGCGAGCAGGGCTGCCTTGCCGCCGATCAGTTTCCGCGCTTCCCACAGATCCTCGGGGCGCTGGACGAACGACAGCGCGATCCAGTCGACGCCCTGGTCGACCGCGAAGTCGAGATCGCTGCGATCCTTCTCGGTCAGTGCGGCCATCGGCAGCACGACGTCGGGAACGTTCAGCCCCTTGTTGTTCGACAGCGCGCCGCCGACCTCGACGCGCGTCGTGATCTCGCGCGGGCTGTGCGAGACGACGCGCAGGACGAGCTTGCCGTCGTCGAGCAGCAGGCGCGCGCCCGGCTCGATCGCTGCGAAGATCTCGTCATGCGGCAGTTCGACGCGGGTCGCATCGCCCGGCGTCGTGTCGCGGTCGAGCACGAAGGTCGAACCGGTTTCGAGCACCGTGCGGCCACCGTCGAACTTGCCGACGCGCAGCTTGGGCCCCTGGAGATCGGCGAGGATCGTCGATGGGCGACCATATTCTTTTTCGAGCGCGCGAATCGCCTGGATCACCGCGATCTTCGACTGCTGGTCGCCATGGCTCATGTTGATGCGGAACGCGTCGGCGCCGGTGCGGAACAGCGTGGCGATCATCTCGGGGGTGCTGCTGGCCGGGCCTAGCGTCGCGAGGATGCGGACCTTCCGCAAGCGGGGGGCGATAGCGATGGTCATGCGTGCGGTTTCCTCGGGGAAGCTCTTTGCCGCGACGGGCCTTAAACCCTATCTCCGCGGGATCAACCACGGAGCATACGAATGAATCCCGAAACCGACCCGCTCGATACTTTGGACGATGCCGTAGCGGCGCAGGCCTTTCGCCGCCTGATCCGCCACCTTCGCCACCGCGAAGACGCGCAGAATGTCGACCTGATGGGGCTCGCCGGTTTCTGCCGCAATTGCCTGTCCGACTGGGTCGAAGAGGCGGGTGACCTTAACAAGGATGCAGCGCGCGAGACCGTGTACGGGATGCCCTATGCGCAGTGGAAGGCGCATCACCAGGGCGACGCGACCCCTGAGCAGCTCGAACGGATGAAGCAAAGCGTCGCCAAGAACGCGCCGCAATCGGCTGGCGCCTGATTTGTGGCGATACGCCGCGGCGTCGCTTGAGCCGAACACGGTAAACGCCTAGACGCGGCGACGCACCCACAGCGGCCTGATTCACGACGTCCTGCGACGGCGATCAACGGCGTGGGGTATTTCGATTGGTTTGAGGCCGGCGCCTGAGGCGCCCGCGAGTGGGGAATTTTCGATGTCTGACGAACGGCAACACGGCATGGGCGGCGGCGCGGTCGCAGCGGACGAACTGCGCCTGCTGATCGAGCGCGCCGAGCGCCTCGAAGAAGAGAAAAAGGGTATCTCGGACGACATCAAGGACGTGATGGCCGAAGCCAAGGGCCGCGGCTACGACCCCAAGGCGATCCGCAAGATCCTGTCGATCCGCAAGAAGAAGAAGGAAGAGTATCAGGAGGAAGAGGCGATCCTCGAGGTGTACCTCCAAGCCCTGGGCATGATCTGAGGGGGCTTCGTCCCGTACTATCCGTCATCCCAGCGAAAGCTGGGATCTTCCGCGGCGAGGAGCGTTTCCAGACTACGCAGCGGCGATTGTGTGACACGCCGCGTCCCTCCTCGCCGCGGGAGATCCCAGCGTTCGCTGGGATGACGATCTTGGGGGTGATCTAACGTAACGGGCCCGCTCAATGGAGCTGGTCGTAGAGATCTGCCCAGGTCGGATTGATCGTCGCGATCAGATCGTCCTTCCACGACCGCCGCCACGCCTTCAGCCTCTTCTCGCGCGCGATCGCATCCTGAATCGTCTCGTGCTGCTCTGCAAAGACGAGCGTCTTCAATCCATACCGCCGGCAATAGGCGGATCCCGTGTCGATCCGGTGCTGCTGCACGCGCGATGCCAGATGCGCGGTCACGCCGATGTAGAGCATGCCGTAGGGCGTGTTCGTCATGATGTAGACCCAGCCGCCCTGCGCCATGTCACCGCCCCCCATCCGTCATCCCAGCGAACGCTGGGATCTCCTGCGGCGAGGAGGAACGTGTCGTGTCCCACACCCGCAAACGGTGGGTGGGGAAAGGCTCCTAGCCGCGGAATATCCCAGCTTTCGCTGGGATGACGGGGGAGTCAATCCGACGGCGTTTAAGCCGCCTCCGCCGGCAGGGTCGTCCAGCCCAGACCCGGGATCGTGATCGAGCGCTTGCCCGCCAGATCGGTGCGGCAGACGATCAGCTCACGGCTTTCGATATAGCCGATCAGGCGCTTCACGCGGCCGATCGAACTCGTCCCGTACGTTGCCGCGATTCGTGCGTCGGAAGGGCAGGGTTCGCCCTCCCGCGCCGCGCGGGCGACCAGCAGGAACGCCCCGAGCATGTCGTCGGGCAGTCCGCTCGCGACGTCGAGCGCGGCGGTCCACGCCTCGTCGGTCATGTCGAAGATGCCCGCGCGGGCGCAACTCAAGCGGCGAACGAAGCCCGGCAGGTCGAGCGGCGGCTTGGCGAGACCACCCATCCGGCAGCGCACCTGGAAGTCCTGGAACAGCACCGAGGGCGGGCGCAGCGTCGATTCGGGATCCTCGACGATCGCGCGGAACACGTCGGCATAGACCGCCTCGACCTCGTCGTCGGTCTTCTCGGGCGGCGGCGGTGCGGCGGTGCGTGGCTCGGGCGGGCGGGCGATGCCGTCGAGCAGCTCCTCCGCCGGCACGCGACGCGGGCGCGAATCGAACAGCAGGCCCAGTTCGGGGGCATCGACGACCGGCTCGGACAACAGGTCCTGCAGGTCCATCGGCGCGGCGCTGGGGAGGGGGGTGAGCTTCGGACTGCCGCTGCGCGCGGACGTCGCGACGTCGCCGATCTTCACCGTGATCGGACGGCGCGACACCGCCGGCCCGAGCGCCATGAAGGTGCCGCGCTGAAGATCGCGAATCGCTTCGGCCTGGCGGCGCTCCATGCCGAGCAGATCGGCGGCGCGCGCCATGTCGATGTCGAGGAAGGTGCGACCCATCAGGAAGTTCGACGCCTCCGCCGCGACGTTCTTCGCCAGTTTCGCGAGACGCTGGGTCGCGATCACGCCGGCGAGACCGCGTTTACGGCCGCGGCACATCAGGTTGGTCATCGCCGCGAGCGACGCACGACGCACTTCCTCGGACACTTCGCCGCCCGTCACCGGCGCGAACATCTGCGCCTCGTCGACCACCACCAGCACCGGATACCAATGCTCGCGGGGCGCATCGAACAGCGCGGAGAGGAACGACGCGGCGCAGCGCATCTGCCCCTCGACCTCGAGCCCTTCGAGGCTGAGCACCGCGGACGTCCGGTGTTCGCGCAACCGCGTGGCGATCCGCGCAATCTCGCGTTCGCTATAGTCGCCCGCCTCGATCACGACGTGGCCGTGCGGCCCCGCCAGCGTCACGAAATCGCCCTCGGGATCGATCACGATCTGCTGGACATGCCCCGCCGATCGCTCGAGCAGCCGGCGCAGCAGATGCGATTTTCCCGATCCCGAATTGCCCTGCACCAACAGGCGCGTGGCGAGTAGTTCCTCCAGGTCGACGCCGACGGCAGTACCATTGCCGTCGGTGCCCATATTCACGCTAACCGTCATGCCGCGCGTTTGGCAGGTGCGGGCGCTTGGGGGCAAGGAGTCTTTCGCGGGTCTCGTCGCAAGTGCGGTTTTGCGCGCTGGCTTGGACGACGATCCGGGGTACGCCTCGGCATGGCCACATCCTCTCCGCTCGATGATCTCTCGCAACGCCTGCTCGGCAAGCCCCCCGGCGAGCTCGACGACGCGCAACGCCGCGTCCTCGCGGGAATTGAGGCGGGGACGACGGTCATCCGCGACGCCGCGAACCTCGCCGACGAACGCGCGACGGTCGGCGAACGGCTGTCGGACCGCGTGGCCGCAGTCGGCGGGTCGTGGGGGTTCATCATCGCTTTCACCGCGGTGCTCGTTGGCTGGATGATCCTCAATTCGGACATCCTCACGCAGTTCGGGCGGGCGTTCGATCCCTACCCCTACATCTTCCTCAACCTCCTTCTGTCGACGGTCGCGGCGATCCAGGCGCCGATCATCATGATGAGCCAGAACCGGCAATCGGCGAAGGACCGTCTCGCCGCCAGCCTCGACTATGAGACCAACCTGCGCGCCGAGCTCGACATCCTGCGCGTACACCACAAGATCGATCACCTCGTCCTCGCGCGGCTCGACGCGATCGAGGCGAAAATCGACGGTCTGGCGAAAAGCGCCTCCGGAGCCTAAGAGCGGGGCATCAAATCATAGAGGCACAGATGGCAGGCCATTCCAAATATAAGAATATCATGCATCGCAAGGGTGCGCAGGACAAGAAGCGCTCGTCGGCGTTCAGCAAGCTCAGCCGCGAAATCACCGTCGCGGCCAAGATGGGCCTGCCCGACGTCGACATGAACCCGCGCCTGCGCGCGGCGGTCAACGCGGCCAAGGCGGCGTCGCTGCCCAAGGAGAACATCCAGCGCTCGATCGACAAGGCGAGCCGCGGCGACGCCGAGAATTACGAAGAGATCCGCTATGAGGGCTTCGGCCCCGGCGGCGTGTCGCTGATCATCGAGGCGCTGACCGACAACCGCAACCGCACCGCGACCAACGTGCGCGTCGCGGTCGGCAAGAATGGCGGCAATCTGGGCGCCGGCGGTTCGGTCAGCCATGCGTTCGACCGGGTCGGCCTGATCTCGTATCCGGCGAGCGCGGGCGATGCCGACGCGGTGTTCGAAGCCGCGCTCGAAGCGGGCGCCGAGGACGTGTCGTCGAGCGAGGACGGCCATGAGGTCTGGACCGCGCAGGGCGACTTGCACGAAGTCGCCAAGGCGCTCGAGGCGAAGCTCGGCGAAGCCGAAGGCGCCAAGCTTGCCTGGCGCCCGCAGACGATGGTCGCGGTCGACGCCGACGATGCCGCCACGCTGTTCAAGCTGATCGACGCACTCGACGACGACGACGACGTCCAGACCGTGTGGGGCAATTACGAGATCTCCGACGAGATCATGGAGACCCTGGGCTGAGATGAAGACGGTTGGTTCGCGCGGAGACGCGGAGACGCGGGGAGATGTGCTGCTTGGATACGTCTTCCGCGTCAGCGGCCTCGTAGCGATCGGCCAGACTGGAAAATCGACAGTCCCGCTGACTCGCGACGATCGCCAAAAGCGCACCACCTCCGCGCCTCCGCGTCTCCGCGCGAACCAACCTTCCTTCTTCTCATGATCATCCTCGGACTAGACCCCGGCCTGGGCACCACAGGCTGGGGCGTCATTCGCGCCGACGGCAACCGGCTGAGCCATATCGCCAACGGCCAGATCAAGACCGACCCGTCGATGGCGCTCCCCCGCCGCCTCACGGCGCTGTACAATGCGCTGATCGACGTCATTCGCACCGAACGCCCCGACGGCGCCGCGGTCGAGGAGGTGCTCGGCAACACCAACGCGCAATCGACGCTCAAGCTCGGCCAGGCACGCGGCGTCGTCCTGCTCGCCGCGGCGGGTGCTGGGCTGCATATCGGCGAATACCACCCCTCGACCGTCAAGAAGGGCGTCGTCGGCACCGGCGGCGCGGACAAGAAACAGATCCAGGCGATGATGGCGGTCCTGCTGCCCGGCGCGAAACTCGCCGGCCCCGACGCCGCCGACGCGCTCGCGGTAGCGATCACCCACGCGCACCACGTCGCGAGTGCAGCTGCGATGGCGCGACGAACGGGCGTTGGCGCCTGAGAGCAGGCGGACGGGGCGATCCCGATCAGCAACGCAGTCCAGCAATCGATGTGCCCGACACTATTCGTTGTAAGTAATACCCAATTACATCAGGCGCTGTTTCCACTTTTAGCGTCTTGATCCGTCAGCATAGTCATGACCAAGTGGCGGAAAGCTGATGGAGCGTGCGCGGCGTCTTGTTCGCAACGCTTCGGCCGCTACGGCGAGTGATGCCAATTGCGAAAGAGCGCCGCTCTCCATGACGTATGATCTTCTGCAGTCTCGATATTCTCGGATCTTGATCCGACAGCGTCCGCGCGGCGAAGCCTATGGCGGTCCAATCGGGGCTGGTTCGGCATATGCGACGCGGCGGCATCCGGCGGAGAAGGGGCCCTCAAAGCCATCCCGAGCCCGCAGTGGGGCGCGGTTCGAAGTCTCGCGCCGCGCGTGCGAAATCGGCATCCCCGTGCGCCGCATCGGGGAGGGGTTTTTCAGCCGCCCCGTGCAATGGGGCGACGATGGCGGGGGCTGTAGCCGGACGACGACCGCCACGGACGCTCTGCACAACGCGGCGGCGGGCTATCCCGCACGCACGCCATCTGCGGCAGCCTAGCATGGCGGTCTCGAAGCCCCGTCGCCGTATCGCGATCCTGCCCAACCTGTCGATCCGGCAGCTCGGCGACGCGGGCCGTGTCCCGACCGCGGATGCGGCGACGCTGACCGAGGCGCTTGGCGGCAATGCGGGCAATGTCGCCTATGTCGACGGGTTGGTCGCGTCGCTCGCCGACTCGCACATGATCACCTGGAGCACGCCGCCCGAGATCGTCCGCGCGACCGCCGACATCATCGTCGTCGCGTGCGCCAACCAGCTCGGCGATCATGTCGATCTGGCGGGATGGGCGGCGCGGCTCGCGGCGTTCGGTTTGCCCGTGCTGCTGGTCGGTCTGGGGGCGCAGGCCCCTGGGCTCGGTGCGAGTCTCGATCTGAAGCCCGGCACTCGCGCCGCGCTCGACGTCGTCGCCGCGGCGGCGGGCACGGCGCCCGCGATGCTCGTGCGCGGCGCCTATACCGCGGAGATCCTCGCGCGGAACGGCTATGCCTCGACCGTCATCGGCTGTCCGTCGCTGTTCCTATCGCCGACCCGCGACCTTGGCGCGCGGATCGCGGCGCGCGTCGCGGCCGGGCTTGGACCGCGACCCGCGATCGCGGCCGGCCACCAGCATCATGCCGACATGGCACCGGAGCATCGCCTGATCGCCGCGGCGGAACGCGATGACGGATGCTATGTCGTCCAGCATCCGGCAACGATGATCGCGCTCGCCCGATCGGACCCCGCGGATATGCAAGGCGCGGAGTTCGCGATGCTGGCGCAGCGGTTGCTGCCCGGTCTCACCCCCGCGCAGGTCGTGGCGTGGGGCCGGCGCAGGGCCTTCGTCTTTACCGACAGCCAGAACTGGATGAGCTTCCTGCACCGCTACGACTATGCGATCGGGCCGCGATTCCACGGCGTGGCGCTTGCCATCCAGGCCGAGCGACCGGGCGTCGTCCTCCATGTCGACAGCCGCACGCGCGAAATGGCGGAGACGATGGCGATCCCGACGCAGCCGTTCGACGACGCGCCGCTATCGGATTTGCGCGATGTCGTCGCAAACGCCTGGACGCCCGGGACCGGCGCGGCATTCGACACCCGCCGCGCAACGCTTGCCCGGGTCTTTCGCACGGCGCTCGAGGCACACGGCATCACCGTCAGCGCGCGGCTGGCGGCGTTGAGCAGATGACGTCGTGCTCGCCAGCCGGACCAGGGCGGCGGGTGACATCCGTCTTGCGCGGATGACAAGACCGCGAGGCGGCCGCCGCGGTCCTGTCCTATAGGCCGCGGCGCCACCACGGAGATCGCCGAATGCGAGAAGTGGGCGGAACACACCCTGCTCACCGATCGCGGCAATGATCGTGCGTCGCAGGTCTGCTCGGATAGATTTTGCACTTGTATCACCCGAAAACTAAAATCCGGAAAATACGACGATCTCGGTTCTCGACCTGAGATGGTGACTTGTATGCGCCGTCAAAACGACGCCGGCCTTGTTTTGCCTGTTGTTCATTTCCGAGTAGAACTTCGAGAAAACCTCTGCCGAATTGGCCTGATCCGTTACCCGCGTGGCGTTCGCAAAAAGCGTCCTGCTCCATGTAGCTGGATCGGCCGTTTCCCATGATGAGATTCGGCCACGGGCCAGTTGTCGATCCGAATATTCAAAATCGTTGCGTTGCGCCTGTCGGTTTCGAGACGCTTTAACATCAACATATTTCAAATGCGCTAGGGCAATTTTGGAAGTGAACTCATATGGTTCGGATAAGTGATGCTGGCCGGAGCCAAATGTAGCACTGTTGGAGCGCCAAATCGCCGGTTTGCTATAGGCGGAATGGAATCTGACGAAGCGCCGTTGCTCAAGCAATGGGCGACTAAAGTCGAAGTCTTCTTCCAAATCGGCATTATGTATGAACTCTACGCCGGTAGGGGCGACGAACGTAGCGGTTTCACCGTCCAGCAGATCGGCCAGCGGAGTGGCGGCGGTCGACGGCATGGGTATTAAAATCTCGTCGACATCGCTCGTGATAACGGTCTCGTATCCGCACAGCGCGGCGCCGGCCAGCGACGACAGGATCGCCGACTTCGTCTGATCATCAAACGGGAAGCCCGGCATGGCGATCACGCTGACCCGACCGGATAACCCTAGCCGTGCGATCGTCTCGACGACGGGGACCTTGGAGCCGTGATCGACAATCATAATACCGCAGTCGGGGAGTTCCCGGATGTAATGATTGGCCCATTGTTCGAGAAACAGCTCTTCGTCTTTAACCATCGTTATGCAGCAAAAACGCTGTACCGGCTGGCGTTCTGGCTATGAAATTTTCATAGTCGCTCCACGGACCGGGGGGCTGCCCCGCGTCTATATTTGATACGATCAGCGTCTAATGTCAGGCGCTGCGTAGAATTCTGATACCGGTGACGCCGGATTATAAATCCCATAACGGAGCGACGAATTTTCTTAAGCCCAGGAATGCAGATCGGAAGTGTTCCTCATCTGATAAATTCGAGAATCTAAGGAGGCACAAGTCGACATGGACTCGTTGCCCCTCATCCCGTGACTTAGTTAACTCCGAGAATGACGTAATGTCTCGTGAGGCATTGGAATTTACTTCAAATACCTTGAACTGTGACAAAATTTCATCAAAGAACATGTTTGAATTTACGCCGGATCTTTCGATGTATAGTGAATCGAACTCGAGGAAAATGGCAGCGCTTTTCGATTTACTGATAGTATTTACGGCGCCACGCAATGCGTATGGTTCGTAACCTTCAACGTCAATTTTCATCAACAACGTAGAGCTGTCGAGATTACGGGAGGAGACTTCGGCATCGATAGTGGTGCACGGAACTATAATTTCCCGGACATCTCTCAAGGATTTTGGTCTGGCAGCGGTCGATTTGCCGGATGACAATTCGTTGACATAAAAGCTGAGTTCGCCTCCCGCCACGTCGCCAACCGCCTTCGGGATAAGCTCCACATTAACGTCGTCGTTGTAAAGAGCGCTACGGTTGATATGCGGGATGAGATCTGGATTTGCTTCAAAGCCAATAGTTTTAGTTTTGTCAAAAAGCGGCTTTGAAAAAAGGCACTCCGCATAGTTGACGCCGACATCCAAAAAAAGATCGGGCTTGAGCATGATATGCGCCGCATAGATCGCAGCTTGCATTTTAGTAAAATATCTAAAACCACCGGATAGCAGCATCTTGCGTGCCCGCCATTCGCTACCATCCACACCGATCCTGCGCAGGCCACCGCATATATAAGCGAAATTAGGATCAATTATATTGAACGTATTCTTTATACGTGAAATATTTGCGTCCGTTTCAGTATAAGCGTTCATTTTTAGCCCTAGATTATGCAAAACTGATGTCGGTGAGGCTGCTGAGATCGCTCTCAATTCGATATAATATTTCTCCCAAATAGTCAGTCAGCGCAATAGGCTAATTCATCCGTACCAGGCACGCTGTGGTCCATCAGGAACACGAGTCGAACAAAGTACAGCCTAGAACGGTATGCCAAGATTAATTGTAAATAAGCTAAATAGCATAACCTACCTGAATCAATAGCTTGCGCGGAGTAGTAAGAAACCTACTATTCAATAAGCGCCATCGTGCTATCCAGCATTTGCCATGAAATTGACAGACCGCTACTGACCGCATGCCAAATGGGGCTGGGGAGCAGAATGTCGGCAGAATCGAAATCTGAAATGTCTGCCGGCAATGAACCGACTAGAGTGTTTGCGATTGGCAGTTGTCGCGTGCACACGCCGCTCAAGCGTGCGCTGGCCGCCGTCCCGGAGATGTCTTATATCGGCGACCCGGTATTCGGGTTCGTGCACAGTGCTGCCGACATTCACCAGATGCTGCATGTCAACGACGGTATCATGCGTCCGCCGAAGGAGCTGTATTCACTCCTGTCGATCAGGAATGAGAAATTCCAGCCGGATGACGAAAGCAGGAAAAGACGCGTCATCAAACATGATGTCGTCGTTATTGAAATATCGTCCATCCGTATCTTGAAATATGGATCCTGCAGTCTTCAGATCAATCGGCTGAAGGAGATCGTCAAAGAACGGGCGGGCGTTAGGAATGAAGCCGTGGTGACGACGTCGCCGCGCTTTGCCGCCGTTCTGGCTTTGGCCCGATCCGTTTCGGAGGGCAGTGATCCGGTATCGGTGGCGCTCAGGGACTTTAACGACTTTGAGCAGTCTCCCGACGATTTCTACGATGCAGCGCGATCGATCTTGGATCGGTTGCCCATGCCTGTACTCCTGGTTCCCCATGTGAACCTGACTTCCACCGGGAATCCAATTCCGCAGCGGCAGATCATCAGAGATGCGCTGGAACGTATCGCAGGCGAATCGGAGAATATCCGCTTCTACGATCCCACGGCATTGGTTCGCGATGTCGGCTATGGCGCGGCGATGGCGGACTCGGCCCATTATCAAGAAGACTTTGAGTTGGCTATGGGCGAGCAACTGGCTGCCGAGATACGCGGCCTTCTCAATACACAGGACATGCGCTAATGAACGATACAGCAATCATATTCGTTATGAACTGGAAGTATATCAGGCCGTTAAAAGTGCTGTTGTACTCGCTCTACAAGCAAAATTCGCTTCAAAATATCCCGATCATCATGGTAACGGACGACAAGAGGGTCCTTCATGATCCCTTCGTTCGCGCGGTATGCCATTCGATAGAATTCATGGGGGAGGAAGAGCTCGCGCCGTTTTCTTCGATCCGTGGCGAAAAAATTGCCGAAAAGTCGAAGGTCGCCTTTGCCCCGAAGTACACGTTTCTCAAATTTTCGATCTTCAAGGAGCGGGGATTCAAGAGGCATATCTTTATCGATGCGGACATGCTGTGCCTGAACCCTCTCGATGAGGAACTCCTGGCGGCGGATTATCACGTCAAGGCCATGAAGGAGGTGGCGTCCTCCCACTTCCCGATCAGGGCGGAGGATCGGAGTAAGTTCAATGAGGCCAAGTCCCTCGCGTCGGTGACCAGGGCATTCGAGCCTCAGGAGAATGCGCCGGGGACGGGGATAAACTCTGGCTTCGTCGTCCTTGAAAATGGCGCGATTTCCGATGACGTCTTCGATCTGGCGATCTCGGTCGCGTCGAGCGAGGCGTTTGGCGCCGAACAGCCGGCAACAAGCGAAGTGATCCGGCGGATCCCGGACTGCAAATTCCTCGAGCTCCCCATATGGTATAACGCGAGGCGGCGAGTCTTTGAAAGTCTCGGAGAGACGTTCTTCGACCAACATGCCGATCGTATCAAGCTTCTGCACTATACTCCGGGAAAGCCTTGGGTTCTTGGGGACAGGACGCCAGACTATCTCGACAAGCTATGGCTTAAGTGGGAGCAGGACTCACTCGAATGGGTCGACGAAGTTACGATCAGGGGGTCGCTGTCCGATTAAGAGCTATATGAGCCCGAATTTGCGATTGTAAGAAACTAGAATGGACCTGAATGTTGCTTCGGATAACCACGTCGAGGTGGCGAGATATCTCGCGTTTCTTTTTCTTGTAAAAATTAGGGTCTAGCGATGCAACACACATCGGTGGTGGAGGCCGTCTATTTGATGCGAGTTCTGCTCGCCCGTCGCCCGTCCCAAGCGACCATCGAGCAGTTTGTATCACGAGATTCCGCCCAGAACGCGGCAGTCATACTGACATCGATCGAATTCAGCAGATGCGTGTTGGAGCCTATGCGTGATGGCCTCCCGCTTGGCCATGAAGCGCGCGGGATCGGGTTCGATCGACCTGCTGCAATATGGTTCGCGAGCGCGTTTTCGTTTTCCGAGCAGACGAAGAAGGGGATCGATGCTGCGAGGGACTGGCGGGGATTGTTCTCCGTTGTCCTTGCCGATCTCGCGCTCATTTCGATCGTTCGTCAGGAATATGGCGCGAGTTCACGCGCCGACGCGTTCTTCAAGGCAATCGAAACATTGTCGTCGAACGTCGTCGCGGCCGATCCTCCCGCGGCGGTCGACGCCGCGCCCGTGACGGAAAAGGGCGCCACGACCAAGGCAGCCGCAATTCCGGCGGCCTCCGTCGTGCCGGCAGCGGTGGTGGAGGTGCAGCCCGCTACTGCCAGCGCGGATCCGGCCAAGGATGAGCCGGCGAATGCCAGCTGGCTTATCAATGGGCGTCTGACCTCCTGGACCGGATCGTTTACGAAGCGGATCGAGAAAGGCCGCTCGCCGATAACGAACGGCTGGGCAGCGCTGGTGAAGCCGGCTGGATCGGCAGCGATCATATCGCTGACGAGCATCGTCACGAGAGACCCCGGCAAGGGCGAGCTGGGCGACCTGCGCTATGCCATCTCCTGCGCGACCACGGACCTTCCGAGATTCGTGCGCATCGAGGCGGAGATCGACCCGGGTCGCATCAAGCCACTGGATGCGTGCCTTCAATTCTACGCCCGCGGCGATTCAAAGACGGTAGGGACCTATCTGAAG
Source organism: Sphingomonas aurantiaca (assembly GCF_003050705.1). Lineage (GTDB taxonomy): Bacteria > Pseudomonadota > Alphaproteobacteria > Sphingomonadales > Sphingomonadaceae > Sphingomonas > Sphingomonas aurantiaca. Next base: position 900,882 of record NZ_QAOG01000001.1, read on the forward strand.
GTCAATCGCATCTTCGTTCTGGCGCGCGTCGAGAACCAGGGAAAGACCGAGGATGTCGATTTCGGCGAGATAGCCAAGAACGTCCATGTCGACGCGGTCGGGCGCAATTACAAATTCGATCTACGCCCGAAGGTCCTCGATGCGATGAACGCGGGGACCGTCAAGCATATCTGCGTCGTCTTCGAGATTGCGGCACAAGAGTTCGACTTCAGCCTTTCGGATGTCTTTCTGGGGTCGAACCCCGATCGGCTGCTCACGGAGCCGAGCCGGAACGGTGCGTTCGAAGACCCGAATATCGAAGCCCAGACGTCGCTGCTGAAGGGGCTGGGGGACTGGCAGAAGCTGGGGCCGCCCGCGCCACGACCGCATTCCGGCGCGCAGGGGAGGAAATGGCAGTGGATCGATCGTGTCGGATCGGTCGATATCGTCGTGCCGGTCTACAATGCGATCGAAGAGGTCGAGAACTGCATCCAGTCCATAGTCCGCGCGACACACGTCCCCTATACCTTGACCCTGGTAAATGATGGCTCGAGTCGAGAAACATCACGGCGTCTCGATAATATCGCCAGCAAGCATCCCTGGATCAGGGTCATCGATAACGGCAGCAACATCGGCTATACGCGTGCGGCGAATGTCGGTCTGGCTGCCTCCACCGCGGAGTATATCGTCCTCCTGAACAGCGACACGATCGTCGGGGAGGATTGGCTTTCCGAAATGCTGTCGTGCATCGTCAATCACCCCAAGGCCGCTGGCGTCGGGGCGCTATCGAACGCGGCGTCTTGGCAGTCGGTGCCTTCGCTGAACGATGCAAAGGGAAAGTGGCGCGTCAATGCCTTGCCTGCCGGATGGACGGTCGATGATTATGCAAGGCTGGTCAGCGACCTGAGCAACAGAGCCTATCCCGCCGTACCGCTGTTGAACGGTTTCTGTACGCTATTCCGGCGCTCCGCATTGGTGGCCGTCGGGTTCCTCGACGAGGAAGGATTCCCGGTCGGCTATGGCGAGGAGAACGACCTCTGTGTGCGTCTCACCAAGGCGGGCTACGTTCTGCATGTCTGCGACAGTGCGTATGTCTATCATGTGAAATCGGCCAGTTTTGGCAGTGCGAAGCGCGCCGAGCTCGTCAGGGCCGGTACGGCGAAATGCGCCGAGAAGCATCCCGAAGTGGATTGGAAAAGCCTGCAGCGGGTGCTTGGCGAGAGCATTCCCCTCATAGAATTGAGAGCCGCCTTGTCCGAGCATATCAGCAAGCGGGAGTCGTGACCGTGTTTCCAAAAATCCTCTTCGTCCTTCCGAGCAAGGGCGGCGGCGGTGGGCCTAACAGCGTCTTCCAGGAAGCGTGCGGGCTTCACGACCTCGGCTGCTCGGTATCAATCGCGATCAACGGAAAAAACGTCGACCTGTTTCGTCAAAACTATCCCGAAGCCGAGCGCTATCCGCGGCTGACCATCGTCGGTTATCCGGATCGGATCGGCCTGGCCGACATAGCGTCGGGATACGACGTGATCTGCGCTACGACCAACGACTCGGTCTATGATGCCAAGGGCGTCAAGGACGTTCTCGGCGACTCGATTAAATACGCTTATTATGTTCAGGACTATGAGCCCCTGTTCTACGCCTATGGCTCGGAACAATGGAAACGCTGCTTCGACTCGTACGAATTGATCCCCGGCTGCCAGATGTTCGCGAAGACGGACTGGATATGCCAGGCCGTCTATGAAAATCATGGCATCCGACCGGCGCGCGTCCAGGCGAGCATCGATCATGACGTGTATAACTACAAGCATGAGGACCAGGCTCTAAAGCCGACGTTGGCGGCCATGGTTCGACCCCAGACGCCGCGACGTGCGGCCCAGCGGACCATTCGGGTCCTGCAGGAATTATCCACTCTATTCTCGACCCAGATCGATGGATATATATTCGGGGCGACCGATGAGATGCTTGCCAAGGCAGGACTGGCCACTCCAGCCTCCTTCACCAATCTGGGCCTGCTGAAGAGAAGCGGGGTTGCAGACGTGCTTCGCAAATCGACGCTCTTCCTCGATCTCTCGGATTATCAGGCCTTCGGACGTACGGCGCTTGAGGCGATGGCGAGCGGGTGCGTCCCGATCGTACCCAAGCTCGGTGGTACGGACGAATTCGCCATCCACGGCAAGAACGCGTTCGTCGTGGATACGCGCGACGAGACGGACATACTGGACGCGGCATGGACGTTTTTAGAGATGAGCGACGCTGATCGGACGACGATGAAGATGGAGGCGTTGTCGACGGCGCAGCGCTATTCGGTGCTGGGGGCAGCCATCAGCGAGCTTCAGCTGTTTCGGAGCCTCGCGCAACGATAGGGTCAAGCGGTCTTCGATCGATCGGTACCAAAGCCAAATTGCGGCCTTGAGCGCAAATTGAGACTCTTGGGAGAGGGTGGCGCGCCGCCTGGATCCGGCCCATCGACGACCGCCGACTAGATAGTCTGAGAGGCAGGGCGGGGCTTAAGGCTGAGGCGGCGATCGCACTCACGTCCGACCCCATATCGGGCGTTCGCGGGGATCCAGTCGGGTAACGCTGCTCGGCCGGTCACGCGTTTCTGTTTGATCGGCTCGGCATAGCGCGAGCCCTGCGGCGCCCCTCGCGAAAGACGCTTTGATAGGATGACGCGGCGCGTCCTATGTTCTACCGATCGCGGTAATGATCGTGCATCTCAAAGGACGGCTGGACTCGACCGGCATCGACCATGCCGTGATCGACGTCGGCGGCGTCGGGTATCTCGTTGGCGCGTCGGCGCGCACATTGTCGGCGCTCGGGCCGATCGGCGAGGCGTGCACGGTGTTCACCGAACTGCTCGTCGGCGAGGATTTCCAGCGACTGGTGGGCTTTTCGAGCGCGGACGAGCGCGACTGGTTCCGGTTGCTGACGGCGGTGCAGGGGGTGGGCGCGCGCGTCGCTCTGGCGATCCTGTCCGCGCTTGAGCCCGTCGACCTGAGCCGCGCGATCGCGAGCGGCGACAAGGCGATGGTCGCGCGGGCGAACGGTGTCGGGCCCAAGCTCGCCCAGCGCATCGTCATGGAACTGAAGGACAAGGTCGGCGGCATCGCGCTCGGCGTCGGGCCGGCGGTGGTCAACGCGGCGCCCGGCGCGTCTGCGGATGCGGTGTCGGCGTTGCTCAACCTCGGGTTTCGGCCGAACGAGGCGAGCGTGGCGGTGGCGGCGGCGGACGAGGAACTGGGACCGGCCGCCTCGCTCGACGCGCTCGTTCGGCTGGCGCTGCGCAAGGCATCGAAGTCTTAGGCGCAGGGCCGACCACGCGCTCACTTCCAGGTCGGTCCCTATAGCGGGGTGAGCGGGGGCGATCCGGCGAAATGCGCGTCGAGATTGGCGACGACCAGCGCGGCCATGTCGGCGCGGGCGACGACCGTGCCGCTGCCCTGGTGCGGCGACAGCACGACCTGCTCCATCGCTACCAGCGCATCGGGCACGACCGGTTCGTCGGCAAACACGTCGAGCCCTGCACCCGCGATCGCCCCCGACCGCAGCGCCGCGACCAGCGCGGGCTCGTCGACCAGGCTGCCGCGCGCGATGTTCACCAGGATGCTGTCGGGCCCGAGCGCGGCGAGAACGGCGGCATCGACGATATGCCGCGTCGCCGCGCCGCCGGGGGCCGCGAGGATCAGCACGTCGCACGCGGCGGCGAGCGACGCGATATCGGCATGGAACACGCCCTCGACATCGGTCTTCGCGGTGCGCGCGGTGTAGTGGAGTTCGCGCGCGAACGGCCGGGCGCGGGCAGCGATCGCCTTGCCGATCTGGCCGAGTCCATAGATGCCGATCCGGCGACCGCTCGCGCGCCGCGCCAACGGCACCTGCCAGCCGCCTTGGCGCACCGCCCGGTCGTTCGCGACGATCCGCCGCTGCACCGCCAGCATCAGCCCGATCGCGAGGTCCGCGACGTCGTCGGTCAGCACGTCGGGCGTGGTCGTCACCACGACGCCGCGCGCGCGCGTTGCGGCGAGGTCGATCCCGTCATGGCCGACGCCGTGGATCGCGACGATCTCCAGCGCGGGCAGGCGATCGAGCAGCGGCGCATCCACCACGCTCGTCCCGCCGCCGACGATCGCCCGCGTCGTTACGGGCGGATCCGCCCGGTGCAGCGTGAAGCGCGCGGCCAGCGCCGCCTCCAGCGCGGACGAGACTCCCGACAGCAGATATAAATCGGGGCGTGTGCGATTGTCGGTCATCGCACCGCCATAGCCGCCTTGCCCCCTTCACCGCGAGCGCGCTATCGCGAGCGGGTGACCGATACAGACCGCATCCTTAACGCCGAAAAGCGTCCCGAAGACGTCGACGCGGCGCTGCGCCCGAAGAACCTTGATGAATTCGTCGGGCAGAAGGCGGCGCGGGAAAATCTGCGCATCTTCATCCAGGCGGCCAAATCGCGCGGCGATGCGCTGGATCACGTGCTGTTCTTCGGGCCGCCGGGGCTCGGCAAGACGACGCTCGCGCAGATCGTCGCGCGCGAGATGGGTGTGGGATTCCGCGCCACCTCGGGGCCGGTGATCGCCAAGTCGGGCGATCTCGCCGCGCTGCTGACCAATCTCGAGGATGGCGACGTGCTGTTCATCGACGAGATCCACCGGTTGCAGCCCGCGGTCGAGGAAGTGCTCTACCCGGCGATGGAGGACCGCGCGCTCGACCTGATGATCGGCGAGGGGCCCAGCGCGCGCTCGGTACGGATCGACCTGCCGCGGTTCACGCTGATCGGCGCGACGACGCGGCAGGGGCTGCTGACGACGCCGTTGCGCGATCGCTTCGGCATCCCGGTGCGGCTGCAATTCTATACCGTCGAGGAACTGGAGCGGGTCGTCTCGCGCGCCGCCGGGCTGTTGGGGCTCGGCATCGCCAAGGACGGCGCGATGGAGGTCGCGCGCCGTTCGCGCGGGACGCCGCGGATCGCCGGGCGGTTGCTGCGGCGCGTGCGCGATTTCGCCAATGTCGCGGGGCACGAGACGGTCGATGCGCGCGCGGCCGACGCGGCGCTCAACCGGCTCGAGGTCGATTCGCTCGGGCTCGATGCGATGGATCGGCGCTATCTGATGATGATCGCGGACATTTATCGCGGCGGCCCGGTCGGCGTCGAGACGCTGGCGGCGGGTCTTAGCGAACCGCGCGACACGATCGAGGAGGTGATCGAGCCGTATCTGATCCAGCTCGGCCTGATCGCGCGCACCGCGCGCGGCCGGTTCCTGAACGCGGGCGGGTGGAAGCATCTCGGCCTGAACCCGCCGGCCGGAAGCCAGGACGGCCTGTTCGACGCGTAGCCAGCGCTGCCCCACCCCCAATGTGTCCCCGCGAAGGCGGGGACCCAGACTGGGCTCCCGCCTTCGCGGGAGAACAAGGGGGCAGGGGGAGCGGTGCAGGATACCGAGCTGCACTGCACCACGCCTCGTTGTAAGAAAACGCATCATCGGATCGCTCGCGCTTGTGCCAGGCATCGCTTTTGTTGCGTGGCACCCAAGCCGTTCATCTGGTAGCCAACGCGAATGCCCCTTTCGGCCGCCGCCTCCGCCCGCGAAATCCTCACCAGCCTTCACGACGTGATGGCCGCGCGCACGTCTGCGCAAGCCAAGCTCAATTCGGTCGTCGGCATCATCGCCACCGCGATCCACAGCGAGGTCTGTTCGATCTACCTGTTGCGCGAAGGCGTGCTCGAACTGTTCGCCACGCGCGGCCTCGATCAGGCGGCGGTTCATGTCACCAAGCTCGCGCTTGGCGAGGGGCTCGTCGGCACGATCGCCGAAGATGTCGAGGTGCTCAATCTCGACGAGGCCGCGAGCCATCCCGATTTCGCCTACAAGCCCGAGACCGGCGAGGACCGGTTCCACAGCTTTGCCGGCGTGCCGATCATCCGCCGCGAGCGGTCGGTCGGCGTGCTCGCCGTCCAGCACACCGATCGCCGCAAATATGCCGATGTCGAGATCGAGGCGTTGCAGACGGTCGCGATGGTGCTCTCCGAACTGATCGCCAATGCGGGGCTCATCGACACCACCGGCGGCGGCGCGGATCGGCCGCAGTCGACCGCGGCGATGCGCATCCCCGGCCAGAAGCTGGTCGACGGGATGGGCGCGGGGTTCGCGGTGTATCACCAGCCGCGCATCCACATCGAACATACCGTCGCCGAGGATACCGATGCCGAGCGGCACCGCGTCTATGCGGCGTTCGACAAGATGCGCGAAGGCATCGACCGGATGACTCGCGAGGCGGAGTTCGGCGTCGGCGGCGAGCATGTCGAAGTGCTCCAGACCTACAAGATGTTCGCCTATGACGAGGGCTGGGCACGGCGCATCAACGAGGCGATCGATTCGGGCCTGACCGCGGAGGCGGCGATCGAGCGCGTCCAGCAGCGCACCCGCCAGCGCATGCGCCAGATCGATGATCCGCTGCTCGCCGATCGTATGCATGATCTGGAGGACCTGTCGAACCGGTTGCTCCGCATCGTGTCGGGCCAGATGGGCACCGCGGCGCAGATGGGGCTGCGCCAGGACACGATCCTGATCGCACGCAACCTGGGCCCCGCCGAGCTGCTCGAATATGACAAGAGGCGGCTGAAGGGCGTGATCCTCGAAGAGGGATCCCTGACCGCGCATGTCACGATCGTCGCGCGCGCGATGGGCGTGCCGGTGCTCGGCCGGGTCCGCGACATCCGCCGGCTGGTGGCCGAAGGCGACATGCTGCTGCTCGACAGCGCCGAGAGCAATGTGTTCGCACGGCCCTCGGCGGCGATGGAGGAGGCGTTCGACACACGGCTGGCGATGCGGCAGAAGCGCAAGGCGGCGTTCGCGGCGCTGCGCGACGTGCCGCCGGTCACCAAGGACGGCCACCGCCTGACCGTAATGGTCAATGCCGGGCTGCGCGACGATGTCGCCGCACTCGACGTGACCGGCGCGGACGGGATCGGGCTGTTCCGCACCGAGTTCCAGTTTCTCGTCTCGTCGACGCTGCCGCAGCGCGAACGCCAGCACCGGCTGTACCGCGAGGTGCTCGACGCGGCGGGCGACCGCCCGGTGATCTTCCGCACCGTCGATATCGGCGGCGACAAGGCGCTGCCCTATCTCAACAAGGAAGACGTCGACGAGGAGAACCCGGCGATGGGCTGGCGCGCGCTGCGCCTCGGCCTCGAACGCGACGGGTTGATGAAGGTACAGGCACGCGCGTTGCTCGAAGCTGCCGCCGGCCGGACGCTCAACGTGATGTTTCCGATGGTCAGCGAGCCATGGGAGTTCGACGAGGCGCGTGCGCTATTCGAGGCGCAGCGCCACTGGCTCGAGGGGCGCGGGCGCAAGCTGCCGCTCGCGATCCGCTATGGCGCGATGCTCGAAGTGCCCGCGCTCGCCGAGATGCTCGACGTGCTGCTGCCGCGAATCGAGTTCCTGTCGATCGGCACCAACGACCTGACGCAGTTCCTGTTCGCGGCCGATCGCGCCAACCCCAAGCTCGCCGAGCGCTATGACTGGCTCAGCCCGTCGATCCTGCGCTTCATCGCGCGGCTGGTGCCGCCGACACGCGCGGCGGGGGTCGATCTGGCGGTGTGCGGCGAGATGGGCGGGCGACCGCTCGAGGCGATGGCGCTGATCGGACTGGGGATCGAGCGGCTGTCGATCACCCCCGCCGCGGTCGGCCCGATCAAGGCGATGACGCGCTCGCTCGATCGCGGCGCGCTCACCGCATACATGACAGCACTGCTGGCGGATCCGCCGCGTGACATGCGCGGCGCCTTGACCGCCTGGGCGACCGAAAACGACGTCGAAATCGTCTGAGCGCCCGAAAGCTGGGGTTCTGTGCCGTGTGCGCGTTGACACAGCTAGGGCCCTCTGAAAGACGGGGGACATAACCGGCAACGTCACGCCGCCCGGCTTCGGAGACAAGAATGGACGAGGTCGAAACCGGCCAGAACGCTGCGCCCGCTGTACCAGAGCGTGCTGGCGACATTCTTCGGAACAGCCGCGAATCGCAGGGGTTGAGCGTCGCGGATATCGCCGCGAGGACGCGCGTGCCGCTACGGCATCTCGAGGCGATCGAGGCATCCGACTATAGCGCGCTGCCGTCGTCCACCTATGCGGTCGGCTTCACGCGCGCCTATGCGCGCGCGGTCGGCGTCGATGAGGTCCGGATCGCGCAGATGGTCCGCGACGACGTCGCCAAACTCGGCCGCCGCACGCCCGAATACGAACCCTATGAGATGACCGACCCGTCGCGCGTACCCTCGCGCGGGGTAGCGATCGTCGCCTTGGGCCTCGCGATCGCGGTGCTGGTGCTGGTCGGCTTGTGGTACGGCACCGACATGTTCCGGGGATCGACCACGTCGTCGACCGCAGCGCCCGTCGCCGAGACCGCGCCGAACCCCGCCGCGCAGACCGCGCAACCCGTCCCCGCGCCGGCGACCCCGGCCAACGGACAGGTCACGCTGACCGCCTCGGATGAGGTGTGGATGCGCGTGTACGATGCCGACAACAAGACGCTGTACCTCGGCACGATGAAGTCGGGCGAGAAGTTCGACGTGCCCAAGGATGCGAAGGATCCGATGATCAACATCGGCCGCGCGGACAAGCTGGTGGTGACGCTCAACGGCTCGGCCGCACCCGCGCTCGGCACTGGCGAGCGCGCGATCAAGGACGTGCGCATCGGCGCGCCGGCGATCGCCGCGCGGATCGCGGGCACGCCCGGGCCGCAGGCCGCGCCGGCGGCTGCGACCACGGCATCTGCGCCTCGCGAGCGGTCGCGTCCCGGCCGTCCGCGGACGCAGCGCCGTCCGCTGAGCGAGACGCAGCGCGCCAATCTGGATGCAGCCGCCACGCCCCCGCCTGCCGCTACGGCAACGCCCGATCAGTAAGTCTCGCTCGGGGATGGACATGGGCCATCGCCGGGGTCTTAAGGCTGGCGACAGGATGGGTAGTGCAGCTATACCCGGACGATTAACCAATCCACCGGGGGGTGTGGCCCATGCGTAAGTCAATTCTGATCGGCGTCTGCCTCGCGGCGCTCGCGCCCGCCGCGCTCTCCACGGGGGCGCAGGCACAAAATGTCGAGGGCCGTGTCGGCAAGCTCGAAAGCGAAATGCGCGCGGTCCAGCGGAAAGTCTTTCCGGGCGGCGCGGGGCAGATGCTCCAGCCCGAAGTCCGCGCGCCGCAGAGCGAGCAGGGCCCGGGGCCGGGCTCGCCCGCGACGAGCGCGCTGGCCGATGTGAACCAGCGCGTCACCTCGCTCGAGCAGCAGATGACCTCGCTGACCGAGCAGATCGAGCAGAACCAGAACCGCACGCGCCAGTTGCAGGATGCGTTCGACAATTATCGCCGCTCGAACGATGCGCGCGTGAAGATGCTCGAGGCCGGCCCCGCGCCGATCGCGGCAGGCGGCCCGATCGACTCCGACGACACGTCGAGCGGTCCTGCACGCCCGTCGACGCGTCCGGAAACCGCGAGCCGCCCCGGCGCCGCACCCGCCCCGACCAAGGTCTCGGTCGAGAAGCCTTCGACCGGCGATCCGGCGGAGGACGAGTATATGTATGGCTACCGGCTATGGTCGGCCAAGCAATACCCGCAGGCGGAGGCGCAGCTGAAGAAGGTCGTCGCCGAATATCCCAAGAGCAAGCGCGCGAGCTATGCGCAGAACCTGCTGGGTCGCGCCTATCTGGACGAGGGCAAGCCGAGCCTCGCATCGATGGCGTTCTACGACAATTACAAGAAGATGCCCGATGGCGAGCGTGCGCCCGACAGCCTGTTGTATCTGGGGCAGGCGCTGACCAAGCTCAACAAGCCCGCCGATGCCTGCAAGGTGTATGACGAGCTGAACGACGTCTATGGTGCGAAGATGGCGGCGGCGATGAAGGGGCAGGTTGCCGCCGGACGCGCCGCGGCGAAGTGCAAGTAAGCCAGCGCCCGATGGTCATGCGTAATTGCCTGTTCGTGACGTCGGGTCGTGCACCAGCACCACCCCGGCGAAGGCCGGGGCCCAATTGGGAAAGCCGGCATAACGGCGTGCTGCGCTCCGTCATCACCGTCCCCCAATTGGGACCCGGCCTGCGCAGGGGGGGTGGACTTCTCGTTATGATGGCCAACCGCGCATGACCGAGGAAGGCCGCCGTTTCGCCGCCGACTATGCACGGCTGGCAGGCGATATCGTCAACCCGCTGCTCGCCGTATCGGGTGGCCCGGACAGCATGGCGATGCTCACGCTCGCGCACGAGGCGCTTGCCCCCGGCTTCACGGTCGCCAGCATCGACCACCGCCTCCGCCCCGAAGCGGTCGAGGAATCGGCGATGGTCGCCGCGCACTGTGCCACGCTCGGCATCCCCCACACCACGCTCGCGCCGAGCGAGCCGATCACCGGCGCCAGTATCCAGGCGCAGGCGCGCACCACGCGCTACGCTTTGCTCACCGATCACGCGCGCGCGATCGGGGCGGGGGGGCTCGTGACCGGCCACCACGCCGACGACCAGGCCGAGACCTTCCTGATGCGCGCCGCGCGTGGGTCGGGGCTCGCCGGGCTGGCGGGCGTCCGCGCGCGCACCGAAGTTCACGGCGTCACGGTCATCCGCCCGCTGCTCGACTGGCGCCGCGCCGAACTTCGGGCGATCGTCCGCCGGGGCGAAGTGCCGTTTTTCGACGACCCCTCGAACCATGACGACCGCCACGATCGCACGCGCTTCCGCCGGTTGCTCGGCGACAACGAGTGGCTCGGCACGCCCAACCTCGCGCGCGCCGCGGCTGCGCTGGCCGAGACCGACACCGACGTCCGTGCGATGGTCGACTGGATCTGGGCCGACCGCGCCAAGGTCGGCGGCGGTGAGGTCAAGCTCGCGGTCGACAGGCTGCCGCGCGAAATCCTGCGCCGTCTCGCGCGCCGCGCGATCGGCACGGTGCGCGCCGAGGCGGGGATCGCTGCGCCCGAATGGACCGAGGCCGCCAATATCGAAAAGCTGCTCGACTCGCTGATGGCGGGCAAGCGCACCACGCAGGCGGGGATCATCGCGAGCGTGCGCGGCAATGTTTGGCGGTTCCGCGAGGCGCCGCCGCGGCGGGCGCCTGCCTGAACCACGTAGCGGTTCGTTCACACTGATCACCACAAGTCGCGTCTTGTTCCATTGCCATTAACCTGCGCGCGCTTATCTTGTGCGCTGAAAGGTATCGTGCACCCATGAGCGACAACGACAACCGCGGTCAGAAGCCCCAGGGCCCCGGCAACGGCGGCCCCGAGAATGGCGGCGGCAATCCCTGGATGAAGAGCCTGTTGATCTGGGTCGGCATCCTGCTCGCGCTGGCGCTGTTCGTGACCATGTTCGACGGCCGCACCGCGGCGTCGGGTGGTAACACGATCGCCTATTCGGCGTTCCTCGACAAGGTCGACGAGGGCACCGTCAAGGACGTCAACATCTCCCGCGACATCATCTCGGGCACGCTGTCGAGCGGGGAGAAGTTCAAATCCTATCCGATCCAGGATTCGACGCTCGTGCCGAAGCTGCGCGAGAAGGGCGTCTCGATCAGCGCGAAGCCCGAAGAGGGGCCGTCGATGCTGGCGCTGCTGCTGTATCAGTCGCTGCCGTTCCTGCTGTTCCTCGGCATCGCGTTCTTCGTGCTGAAGCAGATGCAGAAGAATTCCGGCTCGGGCGCGATGGGCTTCGGTAAAAGCCGCGCGAAGATGCTCACGCAGAAGGAAGGCAAGGTCACCTTCCAGGACGTCGCGGGCATCGATGAAGCCCGCGAGGAGCTGGAGGAGATCGTCGAGTTCCTGAAGGACCCAACCAAGTTCGCCCGCCTCGGCGGCAAGATCCCCAAGGGCGCGTTGCTGGTCGGTTCGCCCGGTACCGGCAAGACGCTGCTCGCCCGCGCGATCGCAGGCGAGGCGGGGGTGCCGTTCTTCACGATCTCGGGGTCCGATTTCGTCGAGATGTTCGTCGGCGTCGGCGCGAGCCGAGTCCGCGACATGTTCGAGCAGGCCAAGAAGTCCGCACCGTGCATCGTCTTCATCGACGAAATCGATGCGGTCGGTCGCCATCGTGGCGCGGGCCTCGGCAACGGCAATGACGAGCGCGAGCAGACGCTGAACCAGCTGCTGGTCGAGATGGACGGCTTCGAGGCGAACGAAGGGATCATCATCATCGCCGCGACCAACCGTCCCGACGTGCTCGACCCCGCGCTGCTGCGTCCGGGCCGCTTCGATCGCCAGGTCGTCGTGCCTCGCCCGGATATCGAGGGCCGGATCAAGATCCTCGAAGTGCACATGAAGAAGGTGCCGCTCGCCCCCGACGTCGACGCCCGCGTCATCGCACGCGGTACGCCGGGCTTCTCGGGTGCCGATCTCGCCAACCTCGTCAACGAGGCGGCGCTGCACGCGGCGCGCAAGGGCAAGCGTCTGGTGGCGATGGCCGAGTTCGAGGAGGCGAAGGACAAGGTCATGATGGGCGCCGAGCGTCGCTCCATGGTCATGACCGACGACGAGAAGCGGATGACCGCGTATCACGAGGCCGGGCATGCCGTCGTCGCGATGCACGAGGCTGCATCGGATCCGATCCACAAGGCGACGATCATCCCGCGCGGTCGTGCGCTTGGCATGGTCATGCGTCTGCCTGAGCGGGACAGCTACAGCTATCACCGCGACAAGATGTACGCCAACCTCGCGGTGTCGATGGGCGGCCGCGTCGCCGAGGAAGTGATCTTCGGCTACGATAAGGTTTCGTCAGGCGCGAGCGGCGACATCCAGTATGCCACGGGTCTGGCGCGCGACATGGTCACGCGCTGGGGCATGTCGGACAAGGTCGGACCGCTCGAATATGGCGAGCCTGAGGGTGAATCGTTCCTCGGCTATTCGTCGAGCCGTCCGTCGCGCATGTCGAACCAGACCGCGCAGCTGATCGACGACGAGATCAAGCGGATCGTCGAAGGTGGTCTCGACCGCGCCAAGCAGGTGCTGAGCGATCACGTCGATCAGCTCCACACGGTGGCGGGCGCGCTGCTCGAATTCGAGACGCTGACCGGCGACGAGATCAAGAAGCTTATCGCGGGCGAGGATCTCGACCGTCCGGATCCGGGCGCGAAGGCATCGAACGTCCCGCGTGCGGGCACGTCGATCCCGAAGACGCGGCGTCCCAACGGGCCGTTCGGCACGCCGACCCCTCTGGGCGCCTGATCCGGTTCACCGGTTAGTCAGCTAAACTGCTCCATGGGCGGTCTTTTCTCGGAAAGGCCGCCCATGTCGTATTCGCAGTCGAAGGCTGTAGTCGCTGCACTGCTGATCGCCGGCGTCGCGTTGCCCGCGCATGCGGCGATGACCGTCGGCACCTTCCTGTCGCGCGCCAACGCGCTCCGCGAGCAGGGGCCGATGGCGTTCATGTCGCCCGAGCTTCCCGCGTTGAAGGCCGAGGCGAAGGCCGCGACCAACCAGCTCAAGGCCGAACGCGCCGCGCGCGCCGCCGCGGGCAAACCACCGATCGCCTGCGTGCCGGAAGGCGAGTCGGTCGGCATCATGGACATGCTCGACGGCCTGAACGAACTCCCCGCCAGCTATCAGAAGCGTCCGCTGAAGGATGGGTATGCGCGAGTGTTGGCGAACCTGTACCCATGTGGGCGTGGGTGAGCCGTTCACGACGTTAGATCTGCCGCCCGGCGTAATCGGTCATCGAGCCTAGCCTGTCCCGGCGCCCGACCGTCATCGGCGTCCGACTGTCATCGGCGTCGACTGTCACCGACGCCCGACGGTCACCGGACCCCGACGGTCACCGGCGCCCGACGGTCACCGGACCCCGACCGTTACGGGCTCTCGACGGTCTTGGCTTCCGATGGCCACCGCCCCCTACCGTCATCTGCCGCCGTTCGTCACCGGCCCCGTTCGTTACCGATCTTCGTCCGTCCCCGGCTTGCATCGGTAACCGCCCCCCGTACGTCACCCCAGCGAAAGCTGGGGTCTCCCGTTTGGCTCGCGACGTGGCTGCAACGGGAAGATCCCAGCTTTCGCTGGGATGACGAGGGGGCGGGCTGTTCCGGTGTCCAGGATAAGCAGCGGGCAGCGGGCGGGGACAGACGTCTAACAGGACAACCACACGCCAAAGGCCGCCAGCACGCCGCGGAGGATAATTGCGCTCCCCCCGGCTCAATCGGTCAACCCGTGCAGCAGCAGCAGGACGATAAACGCAACCAGCACGGTGAATGCGAACGTCAGCAGTGCCACCGTCCGCCACGCCGCCGCGCGCTTGCGCAGCTCATACGCGCCGCGCAACTGCGCGAACATGTGGACCGGCGGGACCACCAGCGCGGCCAGCCGCAGCGTCGGATCGGGCACGCCGACGACATGCCCGACGATCAGCACGATCGTCAGCAGCATCATGAACGCGATTGAATAGGTCACGAAGATCGCGTGGTCGTACAGGAGATATCGGCGGCGCCACAGGAACAGCAGCGCCACGAACGGCACCGATAGCGGGATCAGCCCCCAGCTATATTTATACGCGCTGCTCTGGAGCTTGTAGATCATCAGGCCGGGATTGGCGTTGGCCTTGGCGATGCCGTGATCGAGCCGCGCCCACCCCGTCTTGAACCCGAGATCGACGACCGGCTCCGAGCTGCCGCCGCGCTTGATGGTCGTGGCGATATCGAGCGCGCGCAGCGTGGTCCGCAGCGTCGCCGCGCGCTGGTCGAGTTCGGCGACGGATGGGCCCGAATAGGCCGGGTCGCGTGTCGCGGCCGCGCGTTGCGCCTCGACCACGCCCAGCGAGGTCCGCATCTTGGCGGTTTCGCGGGCATAGTCGGAGAGCTGGGTAGGGCGTTCATCGTTGACGATCGTGTCCGCAAGCTCGCCGCCGACCAAGCCGATCGTCGCGAACATCAGGAAGACGGTGAACAGGAACAGCGCGAGCGGCGACACGAACCGCGCGCGCTCGCCGTTGACGTAGCGTCGCGTGAGCGTGCCGGGATGGAGGATCAGCAGCGGCAAGGTGCGCCAGATCTTGCCCTCGAAATGGAAGACGCCATGCGCGATCTCATGCCCGATCCCGCCGAGCGAGCGGTGGACGTGCGCCGACTGGCCGCAGGCTTGGCAATACGCGCCGAGCAATCGCGTCCCGCAATTGAGACAGAGCGCATCGTCCGTGCTGCCCATAGGCGGCCGATGCGGTTCGCCCGCGCCTTTTTCTACCGCGCGCGCGACCAGCGCCCCCGTGGCGATATCCGCCGCCGCTCCGATATCTCCGGTCATGCTGCCCCCCTGCAATATCGGGAGCGTAACGAGTTCGTGGCGTTGGCGCGAGGGGCTTCGCATGCTAGCGCGCGGGCATGGACGCTGCAGCAAATCCGACCGACCTGATCGCCGAAATGGGCCGCCGCGCGCGCGCTGCCGCGCTGGTGCTGGCGTCCCTGCCGACCGCGCGGAAAGCCGCCGCGCTGGCGTTGGCGGCGGAGTCGGTCCGCGCGGCGTCTGCGGAAATCCTGGCAGCGAATGCGGTGGACATGGCGCGTGCGACCGAGTCCGGCCTGTCCGGCGCGTTGCTCGATCGGTTGCGGTTGGACTCAGGCCGGATCGCGGCGATGGCGGATGGCGTAGCGGCCGTCGCGGCGCTCGCCGATCCGGTCGGGCAAGTCATCGACTCGCGAGACCGACCCAACGGCCTCAAGCTGTCGCGCGTGCGCGTACCGATCGGCGTGATCGGCATCATCTACGAAAGCCGCCCCAACGTCACCGCGGATGCAGCCGCATTGTGCGTGATGGCCGGCAACGCCGCGATCCTGCGCGGCGGGTCCGAGGCGGTGGGGAGCAACCGCGCGATCCATGCGGCGCTCGTCGCGGGGCTGGAGGCGGGTGGGGTGCCCGCCGATGCGGTCCAACTCGTGCCGATCACCGATCGTGCCGCGGTCGGCGCGATGCTGGCGGCGGACGGGGTGATCGACCTGATCATCCCCCGCGGCGGCAAGAGCCTGGTCGCGCGCGTCCAGGCCGAGGCGCGCGTGCCGGTGCTCGCGCATCTCGACGGCATCAACCATGTCTATGTCGATGCGTCGGCGGACCCGGCGATGGCGGCGGCGGTCGTCGTCGATGCCAAGATGCGCCGCACGGGCGTATGCGGTTCGATGGAGACGCTGCTGATCCACCGGGCGTATCCCGACGCCGCGGCGCTGATCCGGCGTCTAGCCGATGCCGGTTGCATGGTGCGCGGCGACGCCGCGGCGCGCGCGCTCGCGCCCGACATCGCGGTCGCCGATACCGCGGACTGGGACACCGAATATCTCGACGCGATCGCCTCGGTCGCGATCGTCGACGACCTCGACGCGGCGGTCGCGCATATCGCCGGCCACGGCTCGCATCACACCGACGCGATCATCGCCGAGGACGCGGCCGTCGCCGAGCACTTCCTGACTGCCGTCGACAGCGCGATCGTCCTCTGGAACGCCTCCACCCAGTTCGCCGACGGCGGCGAGTTCGGGCTGGGCGCAGAGATCGGCATCGCCACCGGCCGCCTCCACGCCCGCGGCCCCGTCGCGCTGGAGGGGCTGACGACCTACAAATGGATCGGCCGCGGCACGGGTCAGGTGCGCGGTTGATGCGCTGTGTCGATCGGCGTAGCGTGAGGCCATGAACGCGTCCGTCTCGATCACGACTCCGCTCGATCCAGCCACCTTCGCGATGGTCGAGGAGCTCGCGAAGTATCGCGGTATCACCGGCGAAGAGTTCGCAGCCGAGGCAATCCGGGAGGCGGCCCAGCATCACGCCGATATGCGCGCTTTCATCCAGGCCGGAATAGACTCCGCCGATCGCGGCGAACTGATCAGCCAGGAAGAGATGGAAACCTGGTTCGAAGAGCGTGTCGCTGCTCGACGGCAAGGATGAGCCGCACGAGTTGGGCGGCCCTTGCGCGGATCGATCTAGCGCGGATCGATGATTTCAATGCACGACACGATCACGACTACGCCGATTTGGTCGGTCGCGCTGCGATCGCCGCGGGCAATTTCCTGGCCGATTTTCCCGCTGCAGGTCCGGTCGTTGATCGCGACGAACGAAAATGGCGTGTGCCCGAAACTGACTATGTCCTGATCTATCGCATCGTTCCCCATGGCGTCGAAATCCTCCGAGCGTTTCATGCGCGGGAGAATTGGCGGAAATATCCTTGACCCACGTCGGCATTCTCGGCGGGTCGTTCAACCCCGCGCACCGCGGCCATCGCGGGATCACGCTCGCGGCGGTCGACGCGCTCGCGCTCGACGAGGCGTGGTGGCTGGTGTCTCCCGGCAATCCGCTCAAGGACGCCGCGAACGACATGGCGCCGCTGGCCGCGCGTCTCGCCTCCGCACGGCGCATGGCCCGCCGCGCACCGATCCGCGCGACCGATATCGAGTCGCGGCTGCACACGCGCTACACGCTCGACACGATCCGCAAGCTCAAGCGGCGCTACCCCAAGGTCCGCTTCATCTGGCTGATGGGCGCGGACAATCTCGCGGACTTCCATCGGTGGAAGAACTGGCGCCAGATCGCCCGCGAGGTTCCGATTGCGGTAATCGCGCGTCCGGGATATGACGGGCGCGCCCTCGCGGCCCCCGCGATGGGTTGGCTGCGGCGCTTCCAACGGCGCACAGACCATGCGAAGAGCTGGACGACGTGGAGATTGCCGGCCCTCGTGCTGTTGCGCTTCCGACCCGACCCGACCTCCGCAACCGGCCTTCGTGCCAAAAATCCCGACTGGGTCCAGCACGTTGCTGGTCCGGTAGTTTTACCCAGGAGCTGACTTGGCCACTTCCCCTACTGCCCCTCGCGCGACCGACCCCGAAGAGGTTGAGGCGCTGCATCGCCTGATCCTCGCGTCGCTCGACGACGACCAGGCGGTCGAGACGATCTCGATCCCGCTCGCGGGCAAGACCAGCATCGCCGATTACATGGTGATCGCCAGCGGTCGTTCGACCCGCCAGGTCGCCTCGATGGCGCAGAAGCTGGCCGAGCGGATCAAGGCCGAGTTCAAGCGCCCGGTAAAGATCGAAGGCTTGCCGACCGCCGACTGGGTGCTGATCGACGCGACCGACATCATCGTCCACCTGTTCCGCCCCGAAGTCCGCAGCTTCTACAATCTGGAGCGGATGTGGGCGTTCGGCGACGCGCCGACGCCACCGGCGATGCCTACGTTTACCGACGAAGACTAAACCGACCCCGAGGCGGCGATGCTGCTCCACATCGTCGCCCGCGGACGGATCGGGCGGTCGCCCGAGGCGGATCTCGTCGACCGCTATCTCAAGCGGATCGTCTGGCCGACCAAGGTCAGCGAACTTCCCGACACCGGCGGCAAGATCCCGCTCGTCGGCGAGCAGACCAAGCGCATCCTGCTCGACGAGAAGGGCGAGACGCTCTCCTCGACGCAGTTCGCGCACAAGCTTGAGCGGTGGCGCGACGACGGCGTCCGCGAGGCGCGGTTCATGATCGGTGCCGCCGACGGCTTCGACGATGCCGCGCGCGACGAGGCCGACCTGCTCTTTTCCTTTGGCCGTGCGACATGGCCGCATCTGCTGGCGCGCGCGATGCTCGCCGAGCAGCTTTTCCGCGCGACCAGCATCCTTGCCAATCACCCCTATCACCGCGAAGGGTGATGCATGAGGCTAGGGGGCGTTCTCGCGATGGCGGCGCTGTTCGCGGCGGCGGGCGTCACTGCGCAGACTGACGCGCCGGAACTCGCGACCGAGCAGCAACGGCTGGTAGCGACCAAGCACGATGCCGCGATCGCCGCCGCCCGTGCCGCCAAGCTCGCCGCCGCTGCCGCCCAGGAGCGCAATGCCGCCGACAAGGCCCGCCGCGAGGAGCAGGCGCTGGCCGCGCGCGTGACCGCCGCCGAAGCCAATCTCGCGACCGCCAGTGCGCGCGTGACGCTCGTCGAGCGGCTGCTGTCCGATCAGAGCGCTAGGCTCGGCCGCGCACAAACCCCCGTCGCCCGCCTGCTGGCCGCGCTGGAGTCGCTCGCCCGCCGCCCGACGATCGCCGCCGTCGCGCAGCCCGGATCGGTCGCCGACCTCGTCCATGTCCGCGCGGTCCTCGGCAGCGCGTTGCCCGTCGTCCGCCAGCGCACCGAAGCGGTCCGCGCCGAACTGGCGGAAACGCGCCGGTTGCAGGCCAGTGCCGCGCTCGCCGCCGAGGCGCTCGCCGACGGTCGCGCGCGTCTGGAGAGCGACCGTCTTGCGCTGGCAACGCTCGAGGCCCGGCATCGCCAGCGCAGCCAGTCGCTGGGGCGCGGGGCGATCAGCGAATCCGACCGCGCGCTCGCGCTCGGCGAGCGTGCGCGCGATCTGGTCGACGGGATGACGGCCACGACCAACGCCAAGGCGACCGCCGCCAGCCTGGTCGCGCTCGCCGGCCCACTGCCGCGCCCGATCGCTCCCGGCACGGCTCCCCCGCCGGCGCCGCGCGGCGTGTATCGTGCGCCGGTGGCGGGCCGGCTCCTCACCGGCTTCGACGAAATCTCGGATGCCGGCGTCCGGTCGCGCGGCCTGACCTTTGCCACTGCCCCCGGCGCGCGCGTCGTCGCGCCCGCCGCGGGGACGATCCGCTATGCCCGCCGGTTCCGCGACTATGGGGTCATCGTCATCATCGATCACGCCGACGGGTGGACCAGCCTCGTCACCGGCCTCGCCGCGACCGACGCCAAGCCCGGCGACCGCGTCGCGATGGGCGCGCCGCTCGGTACCGCCCCCCGCGAGGACCCACGCATCACCGTCGAGCTCCGTCGCCGGGGCCGCCCCGTCGATCTCGCGTCGTTGATGGGCGCGCGCTGATCGACCAAAGCGGTCCGCGTCAGCGCTCATGAACACCGACCCGGCTTTGCTCCGCGCGCGTTGCCGCCGACGCTCGGCTACGCTACGCCGTTACGACGCTAAGATACCGTCACTTCTCAGGTTGCAGGACCATCGATGCCTCGTCCTATACTGCGTACCCCGATCCTTACCGCGACGGCGATCGTCGGCGCGCTGACGCTGATCCCGCTGGCCACCTCGGCGATGGCGGCGGTCGACACCGACACCTATCGCGAATTCGATCAGTTCCTCGACGTGTTCAACCGCGTAAAGGCGGAATATGTCGACAAGGTCGATGACAAGACGCTGATCAAAGGCGCGATCCAGGGGATGCTCGCCAGCCTCGATCCGCACAGCTCGTATGTCGACGCGCTCGACTATGAAAACCTGCGCATCATGACCGA
This sequence comes from Sphingomonas aurantiaca, assembly GCF_003050705.1. Classification (GTDB taxonomy): domain Bacteria; phylum Pseudomonadota; class Alphaproteobacteria; order Sphingomonadales; family Sphingomonadaceae; genus Sphingomonas; species Sphingomonas aurantiaca. Next base: position 921,079 of record NZ_QAOG01000001.1, read on the forward strand.
GGGCAATTACGGCGGCCTGGGCCTGACGGTGCAGATGGAGGACGGCGCGATCAAGGTCGTCGCCCCGCAGGAGGACTCCCCCGCCGCGCGCGCCGGCGTCAAGTCGGGCGACTATATCACGCATATCGACGGCAAGCTGATCTACGGCGATTCGCTCGACGAGGCGGTCGGCAAGATGCGCGGCAAGCCCGGCAGCAAGATCACGCTCGGCCTCGTCCGCCCCGGCCGCGACAAGCCGCTCGACGTGACGATGACGCGCGAGATCATCGTCCAGAAGCCGGTGAAGTGGGAAGTCCGCGGAAACGTCGGCTATATCAACATCAACACGTTCAGCGAGAATACCGGCGCGGACACGCGCGCGGCGATCATGGCGATCGACAAGTCGCTCGGCCACCGCCCGCTCGGCTATGTCGTCGACCTGCGCGAGAATGGCGGCGGCTTGCTCACCCAGGCGATCGAGGTCAGCGACGCGTTCCTCGACCACGGCGAGATCGTCTCGCAGCGCGGCCGCGAGAAGACCGATATCGAACGCTATTACGCAAAACCCGGCGACGACGCGCACGGCCTGCCGGTCGTTGTCCTCACCGATCCCGGCACCGCGTCCGCGTCCGAGATCGTCGCCGGCGCATTGCAGGATCATCACCGCGCGCTGATCATGGGCGAGCGCAGCTTCGGCAAGGGCTCGGTCCAGACCGTGCTCCCGCTCGGGCCCGAGACCGCGCTTCGCCTGACCACCGCGCGCTACTTCACGCCGTCGGGTCGCTCGGTGCAGGAAGGCGGGATCGAGCCCGACATCAAGGTGCCGCAGCTCACCGATCCCGACTACAAGTCGCGCCCCGTGTTCCGCGAGGCGGACCTGCGCAAGCACCTGATCAACGAGGTTAAGGCCGACAATGCGGTGCTCGAGGAGGATACCAAGACCGATCCCCGCTTCGCGCAGACGCCCGAGCAGCTGAAGAAGCAGGGCATCGACGACTTCCAGCTCTATTACGCGCTGAAGACCGTCGCGCGTCTCGGCGGCGCCGCACAGGTCGCGGCGGCGACCAAGCCGCGCCCGATCAAGCCCGATCCGACCGCACCCGACTCAGCCAAGGTTCCCGGCAAGTGAGCGTGCGTCGCGGGCTTGGCATGACCAAGAACGAAGAGATCGCGCGCGCCATCGCGCTGCTGTTGCCGGCGTTCCTGCTGCTCGGCGCGCTCGGCTCGCAATATCTCGGTGGTCTGTACCCGTGCGAGATGTGTCATTGGCAGCGCTGGCCGCATTATGCCGCTGTGGTGTTCGCGGGCGCGACGTTCTTCGTCCCCGGTCGCTCGCTGCGCGCGTCGCTGGTGTTCATCGCCGCGCTGCTGATCGGGCTGAGTGGGCTGATCGCCGTTGCGCATGCGGGCGTCGAATATCATTGGTGGAACGGCTTTACCGCCTGCACGACGACCGTCTCGATGGCGGGCACCACCGCTGCCGAGCGCCTTGCCGCGATCATGAACGCGCCGATGGTGCGCTGCGATTCGCCGCAGTGGACGCTGTTCGGAATCTCGCTCGCGGGCTTCAACGCCATCTTTTCCCTTGCCGGTGCGTTCACCATATTCGCCCTCATGAGGAAGACAAGATGAGCAGCTGGAAGCCAGGCGACGCCAAGCGCGCGACCGATTCGATGATCCGTGTCGACCAGGCGGGCGAATATGGTGCGATCCGGATCTATGCAGGCCAGTTGGCGGTGCTCGGCGATCGCCATCCGGCGTCGCGATCGATCCACCACATGGCGCAGCAGGAGGAACGCCACCGCGCCTTCTTCGACCGGATGATCGTCGAGCGCCGCGTGCGGCCGACGGTACTCCAGCCGATCTGGAAGGTTGCGGGTTTCGCGCTCGGCGCAGTGACCGCGGCGATCAGCCCGCGCGCGGCGATGGCGTGTACCGCCGCGGTCGAGACCGAGATCGACAAGCATTATGAGGAACAGCTCGTTCAGCTTGGCGCCAGCGATCCCAAGCTATCAGCCGCTATCCTCGACTTCCAGGCCGAGGAGTTGGAGCACAAGAATACCGCGATTGCCGCGGGCGCGGAGGAGACGCCGGGTTATCCGGTGCTTAGCGCGATGATCCGGCTGGGCTGCAAGGTCGCGATCGCCACGGCGAAGCGGATATAACAGGCGTACCAAACGCGTGGGAGTGATGCGTATGAAGATGCTTTTTGCGGCGGCGCTGCTCGTCGCCGGCCCGGCGGTCGCGCAGACCGCGCGCCCTGCACCGCCGACGCTGGCGCAATTGCCCGCCAAGGCGCCGACGCTGGCGCCCGCCTTGCCCGGCGCCACGGGCAAGGCCAAGCCCGTCTCCGCCCCCGGCGAAGTGTCGCGCAGCGCACCCATCAACGGCGTCCTCACGCTGTTCGGCAACGAACGCTGCCCGACCAACCAGAATGGCGAAGAGATCGTTGTCTGCGTCCGTCGCAGCGCGCAGGAGCAGTACCGAGTCCCGAAGGAACTCCGCGAGTTCGTCGTGACGCCTGAGAACGCCAGCTGGGCGACCAAGGCGCAGGGTACGCTCGACGCCGGCTCGGGCGTCAACACGATCGGCAGTTGCTCTGCGGTCGGCGCAGGCGGAGCGACGGGCTGCTTTGGCCAGCGCGTGCGCGAGTCGCGTCTGGAGAACAAGACGCGTGCGGCGGAAGTACCGGTTCTTCCCTGAGCCTTTGGGCCGGGTCGGGGCCCGAACGACGAGATCCCAGCTTTCGCTGGGATGACGGCGTGAGGGGAGGCTCGCGCTGGAATAGAGCCGACGCGACCCGCCTTTGACGTTTCCGCCATCCTATCCATCCCACCCGTCACGCCCCGCGCTCGGTACCCCCGGCACTCGGCACCCCGGCGCCGCCCCATCCCTCCAACCGTCACCCCAGCGAAAGCTGGGGTCTCCCACGATACGGCCGACGCCAGCCGCACACGACGGGGCGGTCCCGAACGGTCGCGCACTGCCCCCACGCGGTCTTCCCCGGACCAACCGCCTCCGCAAAGCGCACACTCGCCAAACGGCCATCCGCCCCGCCCCAAGCCTCGCCCCTGCTGTCCTACAAGCACAGGGCATGACATGCTGCCCGGATGACGTCCGCAGCATCCCAAAACGCGATCCTTGCCCCCGCCGGCCAGCATGCATCACGAGCCAAAAACGATGCTGCGCGTGCGTCTCTACTTCCTATACTTCACTCGCGCGCGCCCCTCGATCCCAAGCGCCTCCGGACGGGACCATGAGCATGACCAAGCCCCTGCGTATCGCGTTCCTGCTGTTCCCCAACGTCACCCAGCTCGACCTGACCGGCCCCGCGTAGGTCCTCTCGCGTCTCGGCAACGCGCGGCTCGATCTCGTGTGGAAGACGCTCGATCCGGTGCCCACCGATGCCGGATTCTCGATCCTGCCGACCGCGACCTTTGCCGACGTGCCGTGCGCGGACATACTCTGCGTGCCCGGCGGGTTCGGCACCAACGCCGTGATCGCCGACGACGAGGCGATGGCGTGGGTCGCAGGCGTCGGCGCCGAGGCGACATGGGTGACGAGCGTCTGCACCGGATCGCTGATCCTGGGTGCGGCGGGTCTGCTCGATGGCTATCGTGCGGGCTGCCACTGGGCGCAGCGCGACATGCTGACGCTGTTCAACGCGATCCCCATCGATGCGCGAACGGTGGTCGATCGCAATCGGGTGACCGGCGGCGGCGTCACTGCGGGGATCGACTTCGCGCTGACGCTGACGGCGATGATCCGCGGCGAGGCGCACGCCCGCGCGGTGCAACTCGCGCTCGAATATGATCCCGCGCCGCCGTTCGACAGCGGCTCGCCGGGTCGTGCGGGCCCGGAACTCGTTGCGACGTATCAGCGCCGCGTGCAGTCTCTCGTCCCGACGCGCGACGACGATCTGCGCGCGTTGGCGAAGCGTCGTGGCTACCGGTGACGTTTCAGGCCGCGGACCCGGTGCCAGATGTAGAAGCCGACGAGCGCGATCAGGACCACGCCGATCAGCAGGTCGGCGCTGTGGAACGCGGCCTTCACGCGCGGATCGCTGTCCCATTTGTCGCCGAGCTTCATGCCGACCCAGGCGAGCCCGAAGCACCACGGCCACGATCCGATGAAGGTATAGACGTGGAACGGCACCAGCTTCATCCGCGCGACGCCGGCGGGGAAGGCGATGAACGAGCGGATGACGGGAAGGAGGCGCCCGATCAGCACCGCCATCGACCCCCAGCGCGCGAAGAACCGGTCCGCCGCGTCGAGCTCGCCCGGACCGATCAGCAGGTACCGGCCCCAGCGTTCAGCCATCGGGCGGCCACCGCGCTTGCCGATCTCGTAGGCGACGATCGAGCCGAGGTTGCACCCGATCGCACCCGCGGTGGCGGCGAGATACAGGTCGAACCGTCCGGTCGAGACGAGATAGCCGGCGAACGGCATGATGATCTCGGACGGCAGCGGGATGCAGGCGCTCTCGATCGCCATCAGCAGCGCGATGCCGACATAGCCACCCGACGAGATGACGCCGATCGTGAAGGTGGCCAGCACGGCCAGAATCTTTTCGAACATGGCCCGGTCGATTGCGCGAACCGGGCGGCGAAGGGAACCCCTAAACCGACCCCGTTCATCGGAACCGCGGCACGACTCGTTCGCTGGTGCGGCATGACAGACCTTACACTCAACGACGGCCGCTCCATGCCACAGCTCGGCATGGGTACGTGGCAGATCCCCGACAGCCAGGCCGCGGCGATCGTCCGCTCTGGGCTAGATATCGGCTTCCGGCTGGTCGACACCGCCGCGATCTACGACAATGAGCGCGGCGTCGGCGACGGTTACAAGGGGTCGGACGCGTTCCTGACGACCAAGCTGTGGAACGACCGGCAGGGCGATCCCGAAGCGGCGATGGACGAGAGCCTGGCGCTACTGGGCGTCGAGTCGGTCGATCTGTACCTGATGCACTGGCCGGTGCCCAAGCAGGACAAGTTCGTCGACGCATGGAAGGCGATGATCGCGCTCCGGGACGCGGGCAAGACGAAATCGATCGGCGTATCGAACTTCCTGCCCGAGCATATCGACGCGATCGTCGCGGCGACCGGCGTGACGCCCGCGGTCAACCAGATCGAACTCCACCCGAACTTCCAGCAGCGCGAGCAGCGCGCGTATCACGACGCGCACGGCATCGTGACGCAGAGCTGGAGCCCGCTCGGGCAGGGCAAGACCCTGTTGCAGGATCCAGCGATCGTCCGGGTCGCGGACAAGCATGGCCGGAGCGCGGCCCAGGTGATCCTGGCGTGGCATCTGGCGAACGGCTTCTCCGTAATCCCGAAGGCGTCGGATGCGGAGCATCTCGCGGATAATTTCGCTGCGCTGGACCTAACGCTGGACGAGTGGGACATGGCCGCGATCGAGGCGCTCGATGACCCGGCCGGCCGCTTGGGGCCAGAGCCAAACGCGATGTGATGGGGGCGGCTTGGGTCAGACACCGCTGCCGCCAGTGGGGTTACAGCCCCGCTAGCCGCCCGCCGACCACCCGTAGATCCTCGACGAACCGCGCATATTCCTCCGCCGCCTGCGCCGGATCGGGCAAGCGCAGCAGATAGCTTGGATGCACGGTGATCCAGGCCTCGCCACCATCCGGCAGTTGCAGCGCCCGCCCGCGTTCCCGCCCGATCGTCATCACCTTGCCGAACAAAGACCGCGCCGCGGTCGCGCCGAGCGCGACCGTCACCTTCGGTTTGATCAGCATCTGCTCCTGCTCGATCCACCAGCGGCACGCGTCGATCTCACCGGCCCCCGGCTTGGCATGGATCCGCCGCTTGCCGCGTTGTTCGAATTTGAAGTGTTTCACCGCGTTGGTGACATAGGCGCGCGACCGGTCGACGCCGGCCTCCGCCATCGCCTTGTCGAACATCTGCCCCGCGGGGCCGACGAACGGGCGGCCTGCGATATCCTCCTGGTCGCCCGGCTGTTCGCCGACGAACATCAGCGGCGCATCGACGGGCCCTTCGCCGAACACCGTCTGCGTCGCGGGCTTGTAGAGTGGGCAGCGCGTGCAGCCGGATGCCTCGTCGCGCAGCGCCTCCCACGCGATCAGGCTGTTGCCGCCGACCGTGTCGCGCGCCCTCGCGATCATCCCGCTCTCCCGTGCCTGCGCCGCTGCCAGCAACCCCGGCACCAGCGCGGTTTCGGGCATGTTCTTCCAGTATTTCTTGGGCATCTCCTTCAGCATCGCGCCGATCTTGACGCGGGCCGGATTGAAGGTGCTGGCGTAATAGGTCTTCCACACCTCCTCGGTCGGATCGCCGTCGGGGGCGTCGGCCTTGCTGGCGCCGGGGCCTTCCGAGAGCGCCTTGCCGTCCCAGTGGATCGAGACCTCGGGCGTCAGGATCGACCAGCGCATGCTGGCGAAGCGGTTGACGAAGAACGCGGCGTTGGCGCGAACGATGTGGTGATCGGGCTCGAACCACGCAACGAAGCGCGGTGCGCCCTCATCCTCGACCTCGCGGAAGCGGAGGAAGGCGCGCATCTTGTGGATGTCGCGGCGGACGTCCTTGGCGATCCGGTCGAGCCTGCGGACGAGCGGGTCGGCGTGGTCCTCGACCAGTTTGGGCTCGCGGCGCAGGCGGGCGAGCAGCGTGTAGAGTAGCGCGAACCGCTCAGGGTCGCTGCCGAGGATCGCGCTGCGGGCGAGATCGAGGAAGGCGCGGGGGACGGAAAAGGCGCCGGGGGCTGGCGCGGGCGCGGGCTCGGCGACGGTCGCGAACAGGTCGACGGGTTCGTCGCCGACTTGCCAGACGACATCGTCGGGGGGGACATCCTCGGCGATCAGACCACGCGCGGCATCGCGCCAGCCATCGAAGTCGTCCTGCTCCGAAAGGGTTACGACGCGCATAAACCTCCCCGCGCCGGGGAGGAACAGGCGGTCACGCGAACATTTCCATCTGCTTGGGTTTTGGCTTGGGGGCGATCAGCGGGCGGAGGTCTGCGGTGTCGGACAGCACCACCGGGCGCCAGTCCTCGGCGATGATGAAGGGGCGGAGCTTCGCGATCGACACCGTCAAGCGGGCGACGTCGGCGAGATGCAGGCGACGCCAGCGGCGGCTCGTCAGGATACCGTTGACCGCCTTAACGCCGAGCCCGGGGACGCGGAGCAGCAGCTCGCGGGGGGCGCGGTTGACGTCGACCGGGAAGGAGCCGCGGAATTTGAGCGCCCAGGCGAGCTTCGGGTCGATGTCGAGCGGGAGCATGCCGGTTGCGTCGTCGGCGGCCGCCACCACCTCGTGCGGCTGGAACTCATAGAAGCGCATCAGCCAGTCGGACTGGTACAGACGGTGCTCGCGCATCAGCGGCGGGCGTTGCAGCGGGAGCACCGCGCTCGCATCGGGGATCGGGCTGAACGCGGAATAATAGACGCGGCGCAGGCCGAAGCGGTCGTACAAGGTTGACGCCTTGCGCACGATGTCGCCGTCGGTCGCGGCGTCGGCGCCGACGATCATCTGCGTCGACTGGCCGGCGGGGGCATAGCGCGGCGCGGACTTGTACTTGGCCTTCGCATCCTTGCCGTCGATGATCGACGTCTTGACCTCGGCCATCGCGGTTTCGATGCGGACGCCGTCCTTTTCGGGGGCGAGGCGCTTCAGTCCGTTCGCGGTCGGCAGCTCGACGTTGATCGACAGGCGGTCGGCGTAGAGCCCGGCCTGGTGGACGAGCTCGGGGTCGGCGTCGGGGATCGTCTTGAGGTGAATATAGCCGCGGAAATGATGGTCCTCGCGCAACGACCGCGCGACCTCGACCATCTGCTCCATCGTGTAGTTGGACGAGGCGATGATGCCCGACGAGAGGAACAGCCCCTCGATATAATTGCGCTTGTAGAAGGCGATCGTCAGGTCGACGACTTCCTTGGCGGTAAAGCGCGCGCGGCGGACGTTCGAGCTCTTGCGGTTGATGCAGTAATGGCAGTCGAAGATGCAGCTGTTGGTCAGCAGGATCTTGAGCAGCGAGATACAGCGGCCGTCGGGGGCGTAGGCGTGGCAGATGCCCATGCCCTCGGTCGAGCCGAGCCCCTTGCCGTCCTTCGAATTGCGCTTCGCGGTCCCCGACGACGCGCAGGAGGCATCGTATTTCGCCGCATCGGCGAGGATCTCGAGCTTTTCACGGGTGTCGAGTTGGGCCATTCGTTCGTCTTACGTTCCGTGGCGGAAGGTGTCGAGTGATGGAGATCAACTTGTCGGCATGCCGCTATGTCGCTGAGACGGCGTGGTTCTCGGTCGGGGCGCCAGAGTGAAGTATAGGAAGTATAGACGCTGGGAGCGTTTCTGCACGAGGGATGCCGCCCCGGTATTTTGGGGGCGAGTGGTCGCATGGTGTCAGGACGACGGCGTGTAGGACAGCGCTCGTTCAGTCGAACAGATAGCGGATCAGATCGACCATGCCGCCGAGGCTGACGGGGAGGATCAGCAGCAAAACGAGATAGACGAAGATCAGCCGCGTAAGCGCCTTTTCGTGGCGATAGACGGGCCTTTTCGGAGGAAGCTCCTCCTTGCGCGGCCAGATGCTGGAGTCGTCCAGGAACATGATCTCATTATAGCGCGGTGACGGCGAAAATATCGCGCAAAATCGCCGGCCGGTATCGTGCATCATCCGGTCGCGATCAGCCCGGTCGCGGCCTGGAGGTCGACCGAGACGAGGCGGCTTATGCCGCGTTCGATCATCGTCACGCCAAACAGGCGGTGCATCCGGCTCATCGTGACGGCGTTGTGCGTGACGACGAGGTAGCGCGTGTCTGTGTCGCGCGCCATCCGGTCGAGCAGGTCGCAGAAGCGTTCGATATTGGCGTCGTCGAGCGGCGCGTCGACCTCGTCGAGGACGCAGATCGGTGCGGGGTTGGTGAGGAAGAGGCCGAAGATCAGCGCGACCGCGGTGAGGGCCTGTTCGCCGCCGGACAGAAGCGTGAGCGATTGCAGGCGCTTGCCGGGCGGTTGGACCATGATCTCAAGCCCCGCCTCAAGGGGGTCGTCCGAATCGACGAGTTCGAGATGCGCGCTGCCGCCGTCGAACAGCGTCGTGAAGAGCCGTTGAAAATGGCCGTTCACCGCCTCGAATGCCGCGAGCAGGCGTTGCCGGCCCTCGCGGTTGAGCGTGCCGATCGAGCCGCGCAGACGGCTGACCGCCTGGCCGAGTTCGTCGCGTTCGACCGCGTTGCCGCGCGACGCGTCTTCGAGGGCGGCGAGTTCGGTTTCGGCGACGAGGTTGACCGGGCCGATGCGTTCGCGGTCGGTCGCGAGACGATCGTGCGTCGCGGATTCTTCGGTCGGCGCGCGGACGTCGGCGACCGCGAAGCCGAGGCGTTCGGGGAGGACGGGGGCGGGGCACTGGAAGCGTTCGCCCGAGAGCTTGCCGAGATCGAGCCGGCGCGCCTCGTGGTTTTCGACGCGGGCGATGGCGCCGGCGCGGGTTTCGCGGGCGACGGCGAGCGCTTCGGTGGCGGCACGGTGCGCATCATCGGCGGCGCGCGTGACGGCTTCGGCGGCGCGTTCGGTGGCGAGCAGCGCGTCGGCGGCGGCGCGGGCGTCGCGATGCGCGTCGTCCAGCGTGGCGATGTCGCGGTCGAGGTGCGCGGGGCGATCGGCGATCGCGGCGAGATCGACGCTCAGCGCGCTCTCGCGTGTGTCCATGTCGGCGATGCGCCTGGCGGCCTCACCGGCGCGCGCGCGCCAGCTTCGCGTGTCGGCCTGCGCTGCGGACAGGCGTTCGCGGTCGGTGGCGATGCCGCGGTCGAGCGTGGTGCGATCGGCGCGGACCTGCGCGACCGCGGTACGGCCGCGTTCGGCGTCGTATTGGAGCGTGGCGACGAGGCGCGCGTTGGCGCTGCCGTCGGGGACCGCGGCCATCGCCGCCTCGGCCCGTGCGTACTCGGCATGTGCGTCGGCGACGTCGTCGGCGATGCGGTGCGCGCGAACGTCGAGATCGGCGCGCTGGGCGGCGAGGCGTTCGAGCGCGGCGGCGGCGCGGTCTTCGTTGCGGGCCGCATCGCGCGCGGCGGTTTCGGCGCGGTGTAGCGCGGCGCGGGCCATCTGGGACTGGCGGCGCGTTTCGGCGATCTGGTGGTCGATTGCGGCGCGTGCCTGTTCTGCGCGGTCGAGCGCTGCGGCCGCGGCGGGGCGTTCGGCCTCGAGTGCGGCGAGGCGGTTGCGGCGGACGAGGCGTTCCGCCGCTGCCGCGCCGGTGCCGGTGGCGGTGAACCCGTCCCAGCGGCGCAAGGTCCCGTCGCGGGTGACGATCCGCTGCCCGACCGCGAGGGCTTGTCCCTCGTCGGTGTCGATGGCGAAGACCTGCGCCAGCCTGCGGGCGAGCGCGGGGGGCGCATCGATATATGCTGCGAGCGGGGTGGCGTTGTCGGGGGCTGCGGGATCGTCGGCGTGGGGCGCGGCGCCGGCCCAGGCGTCGAGACCGGTATCGAGATCGTCGCCGAGAGCGGCTGCCAGCGCGCGTTCGTAGCCGGCGCTTGCCGAGACATGGTCGAGCAGGCGATCACGTCCGCTGTGCCGCGTGGCCTTGGTGAGCGCGGCCATTTCGCTGTCGATCGCGGCGAGGTCGGCGCGGGCGGTCGCGTAGGCGGTTTCGGCGGTGTCGCGGCTCGTGACGGCGGCGGCTTCGTCGGTGTCCGCACGGGTGATGGCATGGCGTGCGGCGTCCGCGGCGGCGGTGGCGTCGCGGCGGGCTTCCGCGGCGGCCTCGCGGTCTGCGGCCAGCGGGGCAGGGTCGCCGAGCGTGCGGAGCGCGGCGGCGATCTGCGCGGCGTCGCGATCGGTGCGGTCGGCGCGGGACCGGGCGGCGGCGAGTGCGGCGGTGGCGACGCGGACTTCGGCGGCGTCGCGCGCTTGCGTGGCGAGCGCCTGGGCCAGCGAGACTTCGGCGTCGCGGGCGGCGCGTTCGGCTTCGGCCAGCGCGACGTCGAGATCGGGGCGCGCGGCGGTGGCGTCGGCGATCGCGGTGTCGAGGGTCCTGGCTTCGTCGGCGAGGGCGGCAAGTGCGGTGGCGGCGTCGCTGGCGAGCGAGCCTTCGCGTGCACGATCGTCGGCGATGCGGGCGCGGGCAGCTGCGAGGTCGGCGACCCTGCGCGCGACGCTGGTCTTCTCGGTCTTGAGGGTGACCAGTTGGTGGGCGAGGTCACCGGCCTGGTCGCGCGCGGCGAGCGCGGCGGCGCGCGCGGTGGCGACGGCTTCGATGGCGCGGTGCTGGTCGGTCGCAGCGCTCCGTTCGGCGCAGGTGGCGGCGCGGACGTGTGTATCGGCGGAGGTGGCTTCGGCCTTGGCGGCGTCGGACGCGGTGGCGGCGTCGCGCCAGCGGGAGAAGAGCGTGCGCGCCTCGGCGACGCGGATCTGCGCGGAGAGGAGGCGGTAGCGTTGGGCGGCGCGCGCTTGGCGCTTCAGCGTGGCGGCGCGTGCGTCCTGGTCGGAGATGATCTCGTCGAGCTTGGCGAGATTGGCTTCGGTGGCGCGCAGCTTGCCCTCGGCGTCCTTGCGGCGGACGTGGAGCCCGGCGATTCCGGCGGCGTCCTCGAGCATCGCGCGGCGGTCGGCGGGCTTGGCGGCGATGACCGCGCCGATCCGGCCCTGGCTGACGAGGGCGGGGCTGTGCGCGCCGGTCGCGGCGTCGGCGAAGAGCAGCCCGACGTCCTTCGCGCGGACATCGCGGCCGTCGATCCGGTAGGCGGAGCCGGCGCCGCGCTCGATCCGGCGGACGATCTCGCGTTCATCGCCGCTTATTTCGGCGAGGATCGAGACTTCGGCGAAGTCGCGCGGCGGGCGGGTCGCGGTGCCGGCGAAGATGACGTCGTCCATGCCCGCGCCGCGCAGCGACTTGGCGCTGGCCTCGCCCATCGTCCAGCGGAGCGCTTCGAGGAGGTTCGACTTGCCGCAGCCGTTGGGGCCGACGACGCCGGTCAAGCCGGGTTCGATGCGGAGATCGGCGGGGTCGACGAAGCTCTTGAAGCCGGTGATGCGGAGGCGTTTGATCTGCATTTTTGCGCCTCCCCCCTACGACTCCGTGTTGATCCTTAGCCTGAGCCCAAGCGTAAAACTTGTGTCCCCGCGAAGGCGGGGACCCAGACTGGGCTCCCGCCTTCGCGGGAGAACAAGGGAAGGGGCGCACCACGCTGGCTCGGTCCCTACCCAATCCGTTCGTGCTGAGTAGAGGCCGAGTAGCTCCGTCAGGAGCGTATCGAGGGCTCGTATCGAAGCAGGGTTGGACGCGCCAACCTGTCCTTCGATACGCCGTCTCGATACGCTGCGTTGCAGCTACTCGACGGCTACTCAGGACGAACGGGGAGGGGGTGTTCGTCCGAGCAGTTTGACGGTGTCTTACGCCCCGGCCGCCTTCAGCGCCTTCTCCATCTGATCCCAGCTCACGACCTGGTCGAGCTTCTTGTCGTTGATCAGGAAGGTCGGCGTGCCCGTCACCGTGCCGGCCTGCATCGCGGTTTCGGTCGGCTTGGCCATCACTTCGAGCTGCTTCTGGTCGGCGAGGCAGGCGCGCGCCTTGGCCTCCGGAATGCCGCGCTGCTTGACGAAATCGATCGCGCCCATCTGTTCGGCGAGCTTGGTGGCGACGACCGTCGGCGGCTGGTTGGCGAGCTCCTGCTGCTGCGCGGGCGTCATCGCCTGGAGCTTGTCGAGGAACGCGATCTGGTTGCCGTACATCTGCTCGAGGATCGGGAAGAACGGCGCGACGCCGCCGCACTGGCCGAGCAATGTCAGCGCGACGTCGGGCGCGCCGTGGACGAGGAAGTCGCGGAATTCGAAGCTCACCTTGCCGGTCGAGACATATTTCTCGGTCAGCGGCTTGTACGCCTCGCGGCCGAAAGCGCCGCAGGTCGGGCACGAGCGCGCGCCATATTCGACGAGCTTGATGGCCGCATTCGGGTTGCCCATCAGATAGCCCTCGGGGGTCTTCACGACCGTCTCGGTCCAGTTCTGGCCGGCGGGCGCAGCGGTGGCGGCGACGGGCGCGGCGGTGGGCGTGTCGACGTTGCCGGTGGAATCATTCTTCGAGCAGGCGGCGAGCGCGAGCGGCAGGACGGCGAGCGTGGTCAGGAACTTCATGGGGGTACTCCAGAGGATCGGATGAATTAGCGGGCGCCGGCCTTGCGCAGCGCGGGTTCGAGCTGGTCCCAGCCGACATGGGGAACGATCTTGCCGTTGAGGTAGAAGGTCGGCGTGGAGTCGATCTCCTTGGGCGCGTCGGCGGTCAGTTTGACGATCCGGTCGATCTCGGGCTGGTTGGCGAAGCACGCGTCGATCGCCGCGTCGGACAGCCCGCGCGCCTTGACCATCGCGGTCAGGCCCGAGCCGTCGGCGTTGGCGCGGACCTGCGCGGCGGCCGGGTACATGGCGAGACGTGCGGCGTTGCCCTGCTGATACTCGATCCCGCGCTCCAGCCATTGCGGCTGCGCAGCGAAGATCGCGGACGAGGTGGCGGAGAAGCCCTTGGGTCCGGTGCAGCGCGCGAGGATCGCCGCCGCCAGATCGAGCCGGTCGCGGATGAAGCTGCGGACCTCGAGGCTGGTCGAGCCCGAGGCGATCATCTGGCGCTTCAATACGGGCTCGGACTTCACCGAGAAGTCGGCGCAATGCGAGCAGGTGTAGCTGGCATATTCGACCAGCTTCACGCGCGCGGCGGGGTTGCCGATCAGATACGCGCCCGACGGGAGGATGCGCGCGGTCTGCGACCAGTCGCGTTTCGGCGCGGCGCCGGTCAGGAGGAAGAGGGCGAAGACGGCAAGGAGGACGCGCATCAGTTGATCCTGGGAAGGCCGTGCGTCGAGGCGACTCCGGCGGCGAGGGATTCGAGGACGGCGCGCAGTTCCGGATCGGCGATGCCCTTCAGGCTCGCACCGAGATCGACGGGGACCGGGCGGATCGACGGCGGGGCGCGGCGGGGTGCGGGGGCGGCGACGTCGCCCTGGCGGATCGCGACCTTCACGATCGCCGCGTAGCCGAAGAAGCGGTTCACGCGCTCGATGATCTCGGGCGCGATGTGCTGCATCATCGGCGCGTGCGCGCCGCGGACGGTCAGCGTGAGCACGCCGTCCTGTTTCTTGCCGAGCGGGAAGCGGATCGATTCGGGGGTGCTGGCGCCCGCGAGCTTCGCGCCGACGATATCGGGCCAGCGGCTGACGATCGACGACTGGACGAAGCCGAATCGCCGGAACGCCGCGCCGCCGATCGCCGGCAGCAGCTCGGCGACCGCGCGCGAGCGGTTCTCGCGCGGGGCGTCGGGATCGGTCTTGCCCCTCACGCGCTTCGTCGCCGGCTTGGGCGTCGCAACTTTAGGCAGGGAAACGGGCGGCTTGCTCATCCGCAAACCCATGCCATAGGCGACGCGTGAACGCCAAGCGCTCTTCGGTCTCGACGGCCCTGCTCGACTGGTACGATGCGCATCGCCGCGACCTGCCGTGGCGCGCCAAGCCGGGAGAGATCGTCAATCCGTACCGGGTGTGGCTGTCCGAGGTGATGTTGCAGCAGACGACTGTCGCCGCGGTGACGCCCCGGTTCCTGGCGTGGACCGCGCGCTGGCCGGATTTCGCGAGCCTCGCGGCGGCGGATGATGCCGATGTGATGGCGGCGTGGGCGGGGCTCGGCTATTATGCGCGCGCCCGCAATCTGGTGAAGGCGGCCAAGGCCGTTGTCGCCGAGCATGGCGGCGTGTTCCCGCGGACCGAGGCTGAGCTACGCGAACTGCCGGGGCTCGGCGCGTATACCGCGGCGGCGGTGGCGGCGATCGCGTTCGGCGAGCGCGCGGTGGTGGTCGATGCCAATGTCGAGCGGGTGGTCGCGCGGCTGTTCGCGATAGAGACGCCTTTGCCGGGCGCGCGGCCGGCGATTCGGGCGGCGGCGGACTCGATCACGCCCGACGCGCGCGCAGGCGATTTCGCGCAGGCGATGATGGATCTGGGTTCGGGGACGTGCACGACGCGCAGTCCGAAATGCCTGCTGTGTCCGATCCGCGAGCATTGCGAGGGGTTCAGGCAGGGTGCACCCGAGCGGTTGCCGGTCAAGGCGAAGAAGGCGGCCAAGCCGCAGCGCTTCGGCACGATCTTCTGGCTGGAACGCGACGGGCAGGTGCTGCTGGTACGGCGGCCCGATACGGGGCTGCTCGGCGGGATGCGCGCGTTTCCGACCGGGCCCTGGGGCGAGGGCCCACCGGGGTTCGAGGACGCGCCGGCGCAGGCGGAGTGGCGGATGCTGGACTCGACCGTCGCGCACGGCTTTACCCATTTCGATCTGCAACTGACGCTTGCGGTGGCGACGGTCGAGGCGCATCAATCCCGCGTTCCAACGGCAAGCGAATGGTGGCCGATCGACGACCTGGATACCGCCGGGCTCCCGACCGTTTTCGCAAAAGCCGGCCAAGCCATACGAAACTGGGCCATACGGAGAGCTGCATGAAACTGGTGCACTGGATTTCGACCGGCGGCCTCGCCGCGCTGGCTGCCGCGACCGCCTATGCGCAACAGGCGCAGCCCCGGCCTGCACCCACGCCGCAGGCCCGGCCGACGCCTCGGATGACGATCCCGGTCAAGGCGCTGCTGCCCGCCACGTCCGCATTGTTCGACGGCTATGTCGCGCAGGACAAGATGCCGGGGATCGTTGGCGCGTTCGGCGTCGGCGACGGCCCGACCTTGTTCCCGGCGGCGGGCAGGATCCGCGACGATGCGGGCGCTCCCGCGGCGGGGCCGGACAGCCTGTGGCGCGTCTATTCGATGAGCAAGCCGATCACCGGCATGTCGGCGATGATGCTGATCGAGGACGGCAAGCTCAACCTCGACGATCCGGTCAGCAAATATATCCCGGCGTTCAAGGACATGAAGGTGGCGATCAGCCCCGACACGTCGCTCGACGCGCGCCCGGCGACGCGGCCGATCACGATCCGCAATTTGCTGACGCACACCGCCGGGCTCGGTTATTCGATCATCACCAAGGGGGCGTTGCTCAAGGAATATGAGCGGCGCGGCATCCTGCCGGCATCGGTCAATGCGGCGATGGAAGAGAAGATGCGGCTGGTCCGGCCGACGTCGCTGGAGGAGTTCGCCAACCGTGTCGCGACGCTGCCGCTGATCGCCGATCCGGGCACCAAGTGGAGCTATTCGATCGGGCTCGACGTGATGGGGCGCGTGATCGAGGTCGCGAGCGGCATGAGCTTCGAGCGGTTCGTGCAGACGCGGCTGTTCGATCCGCTCAAGATGAAGTCGAGCTTCTGGCAGGTGCCGCAGAGCGAGGTTGGCAGGCTTGCGACGAACTATGCGTTTGTCGGCGACACGCGGACGCCGCTCGATCCCGCCGCGACGTCGGTGTTCCTGCAGAAGCCGAGCTTTCCCTATGGCGGCGCGGGCCTCGTGATGTCGGCGCGCGATTACGACCGGTTCCTGCACATGATCCAGAACGGCGGCACGCTCGACGGCGTGCGCGTGATGAAGCTGGAGACGATCGCGCTGGCGACGTCGAACCTGTTGCCGTCGGGCGTCACCTATGGCGGCGTGAGCGGCGGTACCGGGGGGACGAAGGGCAGCAACATGGGCTTTGGCGCGGGCGGATCGGTGGTGCTGGCGACGACGCCGAACGGCCCGGGCAAGGGCACCTATGCCTGGGGCGGTGCGGCGGGGACGATCGCGTGGGTCGATCCGCTCAAGCGGTCGCGCGGCAATGTGATGGTCAATTACTTCCCGGCGGACCGGATTCCGCTGCGCGAGCAGGTGGTCGCGGCGCTGATGCAGGATGCGGCGAGGTTGCGCCGATGAGCGTGATGGAGGCACCGGGTTTCACGGGCGGGACGCTCGACCGGGTCGATGCGATGCGGCACGATGCCGAGGCGCTGGCGGCGGCGCGGAGCGACTGGCGCGCGCGGCTGCTGGTGCTCGACGGGCTGCTGCCGGGGGTGACCGACGACGGGCGGCTGGCGTGGACGTCGATGGCCGACCTGCCCGACGATGCTTATCCGATGCTGCTTGGGCTCGACGACGAGGGCCGGCCGCATTTCGCCGCGCTGCTGGCGGGGATGCGAGTCGATACCGCGCCGGCGATGCGGTCGCCCGCGCTGATGGCGGTGCTGGGCGCGCTGGCCCCGGGCGAGGCGGCGACCTATGCGGCGGCGCGAAGCCTGATCGACTGGCATGTCCGGCATGGCTTTTGCGCGAAATGCGGGTCGCCGACTGACGTGTTCCGGGCTGGCTGGGCGCGCAAATGTCCGGCGTGTGCGACCGAGCATTTCCCGCGTGTCGATCCGGTGGTGATCATGATCGCCGAGCATGACGGGCGCGCGCTGCTCGGGCGCGGCAAGGGGTGGCCGGCGGGGCGCTATTCGGCGCTTGCCGGGTTCCTCGAGCCGGGCGAGTCGATCGAGGAAGCGGTCGCGCGCGAGATCGTCGAGGAG
Source organism: Sphingomonas aurantiaca (assembly GCF_003050705.1). GTDB lineage: Bacteria > Pseudomonadota > Alphaproteobacteria > Sphingomonadales > Sphingomonadaceae > Sphingomonas > Sphingomonas aurantiaca. The sequence goes on from NZ_QAOG01000001.1 coordinate 938,497, forward strand.
GCGGGCGTGCGCGTCGGCAAGGTGCGCTATATCGCGAGCCAGCCCTGGCCGTTTCCTTCGTCGCTGATGATGGCGTGCGTCGCGGAAGCCGAGGACGACGCGATCACCCTCGATACCAACGAGCTGGAGGACGCGATGTGGGTGCCACGCGAGATGGTGCGCGCGGTGCTGCGGGGGGAGGACGGGCCGTTTCTGCCGCCGCCGCCCTATGCGATCGCGTATACGCTGTTGAAGGAATGGGCGGGGGAGTAGGGTTAGCCCTTACTCCCGATACAACCCCGGCGGAGGCCGGGGCCCAAATGGGGGACGGTCGTAACTGAGGCCGCGCTTCGTTACCCCAACCTTTCCAATTGGGCCCCGGCCTTCGCCGGGATGGTGGTCATGGGTAGTGCGCGGGTAGATTACGCCGCGATCTTCATGTCCTGCATCACGCCGGCGGTGATCGATAGGCTCCGCTTGCGCGCGTCGTGGTCGTAGATCGCGCTGGTCACCATCACCTCGTCCACGCCGGTGCGCTCGACGAACGCCGCGATGCCGCGCGCGACGGTGGCCGGGCTGCCGACCGCCGAGCATTGCAGCACATGCCCGAGGATCTGGTTGCCCTGCGCGCCGAGCGACTCGCGGTAGCCCGCGACGGGCGGCGGAAGCTGGCGGGGGTTGCCGGTCCGCAGCGCGACGAACGACTGTTGCTGCGAACTGGCGAGCAGTTCGGCCTCGGCATCGGTGTCGGCCGCGAAGACGTTGAAGCCGGCCATCGCATGCGGCTTGGCGAGCCGCGCGGACGGGCGGAAATCGCGGCGGTAGATCGCGAGCGCGGCATCGAGCGCATCGGGCGCGAAATGCGACGCGAAAGCGTAGGGCAGGCCGAGCGCGGCTGCCAATTGCGCGCCGAACGTGCTGGAGCCGAGGATCCACATGTCGACGTCCGCGCCCGCGCCGGGCGTGGCGACGATGCCGGTCTGGCCGTCGTTCGCGAAATAGCTTTGCAGCTCCATCACGTCCTGCGGGAAGGCGTTGGCGTCGGTTTCCAGCGTGCGGCGCATCGCGCGCGCGACGCGCTGGTCCGAGCCTGGCGCGCGGCCGAGGCCGAGGTCGATCCGGCCGGGGAACAGCGCGTCGAGCGTGCCGAACTGCTCGGCGATCGTCAGCGGCGCGTGGTTGGGGAGCATGATGCCGCCGGAGCCGACGCGGATCGTGCTGGTGGCCGCGGCGATGTGCGCGATCACGACCGCGGTCGCGGCGGAGGCGATCCCGGTCATGCCGTGATGTTCGGCGACCCAATAGCGCTGGAAGCCGACGCTCTCGGCGTGGCGCGCGAGATCGGCGGCGTTGGCGAGCGCCTGGGAGACGGTGCCGCCTTCGACGACGGGGACGAGATCGAGCAGGGAATAGCGTGTCATGCAGTAGAGATAGGTACCGAGCGGTAGCTTATCCAGTGGTGGTGTTGGATTGACCCGTAATCCTCCCCCGCCAGGTGGAGGTGTCGCCGAAGGTGACGGAGGGGGAGGACACGGAACACGCGTTTCGCGTACCGCCCCCTCCGTCAGGCTGCCGCCTGCCACCTCCCCTTGGCGGGGGAGGATCTCAAATGGCCCTCAAAACCCCAGACTGTACCGCATCGCCATGCCGTAGTCGTTCGGCAGCGCGGCGATGTTGCCGGGGTCGCGGCGGAAGAACAGGTTCGTGTCGAGCCCGCCGCCGAACACGGGCAACCCGTAGCGCAGCTCGACGTCGAGTTCGCGGCCTTGCGGGGCGAGGTTGAGGCGTTGCGTGGTCCAGTCGGTGACGGTGCCGCTCGAGTAGTCGAAATAGGTCGGCAGGCGGAGGTCGACGCCGCCGCGGGCGACGCGCAGCGGCTGGGCGATGCGGAGGCCGAGGCTGTCATGGCCGAACACGCCGTCCTTGCCGATATCGGCGGCAAACGCGGTGGTGCGGACGAGGCCGTCGCCGTCGAGACCGCCGCGCACCGCCGCCTGCGTCCAGCCCTGGCGCATCGATCCGCCGATGCTCCAGCCGGCGCCGGCATCGAGGCGCGCCCTGGCATCGACGAACCACGTCGCCGCGCGCGTCGCGCCGAGCGCCGCGTCGAAGCGCGCGCCGAGGACGGTGTCGCGCTCGTCCATCCGGGTGACCGAGATCATCGTCGCGAGCGCACCGAAGCGCCGGTCGACCGTCAGCGAGGCGCGGGTGTAGCCCGAGCGTTGCCAACGGTGGCGCAGTTGCAGCGCGCCATCGCGTTGCGTCAGGACGTCGCCATTCTCGAGTCCTGCGGTGAAGCCGAATTCGCCGACGCTCTGCCGGATCGCGCTCGAGGCGCGCGTGCTGCTGTCGAAGCCCATGCTCCCGGTATTGGCGATCAGGAAGGCGGGTTCGGACTGGCCAGAGAGCTGCGCACCCAGCGCGCCAGATCCTTGTGAGAAGCCGAAGCCGAACGAGAGCGTGCTGCCGAGCTTCTGCGTCACCATCCCCGCGATCGCGCGCGCGCTGGTCGCGTCGGTGGTGGAGAGCGTCGTCCGGTCGAGCGCGACGTCGCCGTTGCTGCGCGGGGCGAGCGTCATCGATACCCTCATGCCGCCCTGCGCGAGCGCGACGTTGCGGAACCGCGACTGGAGCGCCGACCCGAGCGAGCGGTCTGGGCTGCGGCGCGCGATCGTCTTGGCCAAGTCGATCGCGAAGGCGCGGCTGTAGCCGTCGAGTATCACCGCGCCGAGTTCGCCCTGCGTCGCGTCACCCATCGGTGCGGAGAGCGTAGCGTTGCTGGTGGTCGAGACGACCGCCTTGGATCCCGCCACCGACGTCGTCCCGAGCGGCTGGAACGCGCGGGTCAGGTCGAGCACGCCGTTGCCATAGACCGAGTCGACGCCGGGCGCGCCGGCATCGCGCGCGCTCTTGAACAGGATGTCGACGATCTGCGCGCCGGTGAGGTTGGGGAAGGCTTGCGCCAGCAACGCAACCGCGCCCGAGATCTGCGGCGCGGCGAACGACGTGCCCGACCAGAGAGCGGCGGTGTCGGTCTGGTCGGGCGCGCGGACGCTTTCGCCGACTGCGGTCAGGAAATGCGCGGCGCCGGTGCCGGCCCTGTCGCTGAAGCTCGAAATGCCGTCGCCGGCGCCGACCGAGCCGGCGATGATGACCTGGTTGCGGCCCTGCGCCTCGCTGGCGACGTTCGTGAACGGATCGGGATTGGTCGAGCCGTCATTGCCCGCGGCGATCACGACGACGAGGCCGGCGGCGGTGGCGCGGCCGACCGCGTCCTTGAGGCTCTGCGGCATGTCGGAGCCGCCGAGCGAGATGTTGACGACTTTTGCGCCGGCGGTGCGCGCGGCGTCGAGTCCGCGCGTGATCGCGTCGGTGCCGAACTTGCAGCCCGAATCCTCGTCGTCCTTGCTCGCGGTGGCGCAGGTGCCGGGACGATCGGCACGCAACACGATCAACGTCGAGTCGAACGCGACACCGTGCGTGCCCGCGTCGTTGCGGCGTCCGGCGAGCGTGAAGGCGACCGCGGTGCCGTGGCCGCCCTCGTCGTCGATCGAGCTGTTGCCGGCGACGGCCTGCGACGCGGACGAGACGCGGGTGCCGAACTCCTGGCTCTGCAGGTCGATGCCGCTGTCGATCACGCCGACGCCGATACCCTTGCCCGTCGCGCCGACGCGATAGGCGGCGAGCGCGTTCATCGAGACCGCGCCGACCGTCGCGCGATATTCGGCGGTGTCGTAGCTGGCGGTCGGGGTTGGCGTAGGGGCGGGCGTCGGAGCCGGAGTGGGCGTGGGCGTGGGCGTCGGTGCTGGAATCGTCGCGGAGGGCGGAGTCGGCGTACTGTTGATGCCGCCGCCGCCGCCGCCGCCACAGCCGGCGAGGAGAAGCCCTGTCGCGATTGGCGCCGATCGCAGCAGGCCGGCCTTGAAGCGTCGCATGAGTCGTACCCGTTTTGCCCCGTAAGGCTACTGGATTACAAAGTGTTACGCGAACGTAAACTCGGTGGGGGTAAAGACCGCTGCTGCCGGAGCCGACTTGCCCGCTCGGTTTGCGGTGCCTAGAGGTTCGCGCCATGCTTGCCAGCCTCGACCATGTCCGCAACTGGATCTTCGATCTCGACAATACGCTGTACCCGGCGAGCGCGAACCTGTTCTCGCAGGTGGACGCGCGGATGACCGGGTTCATCCAGGACCTGCTCGGGCTCGATCACGACGAGGCGCGGCGCGTGCAGAAGGGGTATTTCCACAATCACGGCACGACGCTGTCGGGACTGATGACCGAGCATCACGTCGATCCGCACGCGTTCCTCGCGCATGTCCACGATATCGAGATGGACGTGATCGAGCATGACGCGCCGCTGGTCGCCGCGATCGCGAAGCTGCCGGGGCGCAAGCTCGTCTTCACCAACGGCGACACGCCCTACGCGACGCGGATCCTCGACCGGCTGGGCCTGAGCGAGAGCTTCGAGGCGATCCACGATATTCACGCGATGAACCTGATGCCCAAGCCGCATGCATCGGCCTATGCCGGGTTCTGCGCTGCGTTCGATATCGATCCGGCGCAATCGCTGTTCGCCGACGACATGGCGCGCAACCTGACGCCGGCCAAGGCGATCGGGATGACGACCGTGTGGATCGACAACGGCTCCGAACAGTCGCCCGAAGCGGCGCGCGATCATATCGATTTTACCGTGCCGGTGCTCGCACCCTGGCTCGAAACCATCCTGGAGACATCATGACCTTGCAGACCATCATCGACGCCGCCTGGGACGATCGCGCGAACCTCGGGCTGGAGACCAAGGGTGAAGTGCGCGACGCCGTCGAGTCCGCGCTGGCGATGCTCGATGCGGGCACCGCGCGCGTCGCCGAGCCGACGGCAGATGGCTGGCAGGTCAACCAGTGGCTGAAGAAGGCGGTGCTGCTGTCGTTCCGGCTCAACGACAACGTCGTGATCGACGGCGGCTCGGCGGGTGCGCCTGCGTTCGACAAGGTGCCGTCGAAGTTCGCGGGCTGGGGCGATGCCGAGTTCCGCGCGGCAGGCATCCGCGTCGTGCCGGGCGCGGTCGCGCGCCGCGGCAGCTTCATCGCCAAGGGTGCGATCCTGATGCCGAGCTTCGTCAATATCGGCGCCTATGTCGGCGAGGGGACGATGGTCGACGCCTGGGCGACCGTCGGGTCGTGCGCGCAGATCGGCAAGAACGTGCATCTGTCGGGCGGCGCGGGAATCGGCGGCGTGCTCGAGCCTCTCCAGGCGGACCCGGTGATCATCGGCGACGGCGCGTTCATCGGTGCGCGCGCCGAAGTCGCCGAGGGCGTGCGCGTCGGCGAGGGCGCGGTGCTGTCGATGGGCGTGTATCTGGGCGCGTCGACCAAGATCATCGATCGTGCGACCGGCGAGGTCTTCAAGGGCGAAGTGCCGCCGTATGCGGTGGTCGTGCCTGGCTCGATCGGCGGCGGAGACGGCAAGCCCGCGCTGTACTGCGCCGTGATTGTCAAACGGGTCGACGCGCAAACGCGCTCGAAGACCTCGATCAACGACCTGCTGAGGGACTGATCGGGTCGACAACGTGGCGGGGGCTGCCTATCCGGTACGAAACATACCGAGGAGATAGACTTTGACCGCTGCTGCCAGCCAGGTTCTCGACCGCGTACTCGTCCTCGAAATGGTCCGCGTGACCGAGGCGGCGGCGATCGCCGCCTCCACGCTCGTCGGGCGCGGTGACGAGAAGGCGGCGGATGCCGCCGCGGTCGAGGCGATGCGCGAGGCGCTCAACTCGCTGTACATGGACGGCACCGTCGTCATCGGCGAGGGCGAGCGCGACGAGGCACCGATGCTGTTCATCGGCGAGAAGGTCGGCTCGGCGATTGGCAAGGGCCCGAAGATCGACATCGCGCTCGATCCGCTCGAAGGCACCACGATCTGCGCGACCGCAGGGCCGAACAGCCTTGCCGTGCTGGCGATCGCCGAAGAGGGCGGGCTGCTCAACGCCCCCGACGTCTATATGGACAAGATCGCGGTCGGCCCGGGCTATCCCGAGGGCATCATCGATCTCGACAAGACGCCGACCGAGAACATCATGGCGGTTGCGGCCGCCAAGGGCGTGCCCGCGCGCGACCTGATCGTGTGCGTGCTCGATCGCCCGCGTCATGAAAAGCTGATCGCCGAGCTGCGCTCGGTCGGGTGCGGCGTGATGCTGATCGGTGACGGCGACGTGGCCGGCGTGATCGCGACGTCCGATCCCGAGACGACGGTCGACGTGTATATGGGCTCCGGCGGCGCGCCCGAGGGCGTGCTGGCGTGCGCGGCGCTGCGCTGCGTCGGCGGGCAGTTCAAGGGCCGGTTGCTGTTCCGCAACGACGATGAGCGCGGCCGTGCGGCGAAGTGGGGGATCACCGATCTCGACAAGCAGTATGACCTGTCCGAGCTGGCCAAGGGCGACTGCATCTTCGCGGCGACCGGCGTGACCGATGGCTCGCTGCTGGCTGGCGTCAAGCGGAAGAAGGGCAAGATGACGACCGAGAGCGTCGTGATGCGCGCGTCGTCGGGGACGGTGCGGTGGGTCAAGGGCGAGCATCGGACGGATTGATCTGGGGGCTTCGCCTCATTGGCATTTGAGCACCGCCCCGGTGCTGGCCTCGTCGATAGGTGAGCACCGCCCCGGCCGAGGCCGGGGTCCAATTGGGGACCGTTGCTAACGTAGCGATGCGCTTCGTTACTCCGGACGTTCCATTTGGGCCCCGGCCTCCGCCGGGGTGAAGTATGGGGTTGGGGTTGCGGACTACCATCCTGTTTCCCCGCGAAGGCGGGGATCCAGACTGGGCTCCCGCCTTCGCGGGCGAACAAGGTGGGGCTGGGCTACCGGCTTTGCAAAGACCAAGGCTTGGCGTTCGCCTTTGCGGACTAAGAGGCGGTAGCATGGGGGCGTATGGGCGGTGGGAGTGCCGGCATGATCGTTCCGATGGCTCTCCTGCTCCTCACGCTCGGCGCGCTGCGCTGGTTTCTCAAGGGCGATCTGCGCGGGTATCGGCGGGTCAAGCGGCGGCCCGATACTGCATCGCGCCAGCGGACCTATCGATTGTGGATCGGCAAGGCGGGGATCGGCTTCGTGCTGCCGGCGCTTGTCGGGCTCGCGCTGCTTGGGCGCCTCGACGCGCTCGTTACCATTCCGGTCGAATTCGATGATCTGCGCCTCTGGCTGCCGACGTTTGAGGGGGAGGATCGTGCCGCGCTGCTGGGGCTGATGGGTGGCGGCGCGCTGGGCGGGCTAGTGCTCGGCGCGCTCTTCGCGATGTGGCGCGGCGGGCGGGGTCAGAAGCCGATCGCCAATGTCGGGTCGCTTCTCCCGCGTAATCGCCCCGAACTCGCGCATGCCGCGGTCATGGCGATCGCGGCGGGTATCTCCGAAGAACTCGCGTTCCGGCTGTTCCTGCCGCTGCTGCTCGTGCTCGTCACCGGCAACGCGGTCGTCGCGTTCGGGATCGCGATCGCGCTGTTCGGGGCGATGCATCGCTATCAGGGGTGGGCGGGCGTGATCGCCACGACGATCGTCGGTGCGCTGATGGCGGCGGTCTACCTCATGACCGGGTCGTTGTGGCTGGCGATGCTGTTGCACGCGCTGATCGATCTCAATTCGCTGGTCCTGCGCCCGGCGCTGGGCGGCGCGTGGCGCGCGGCTTGACTTCGCCGGCGCGGGTTCGTCCAATCGCCGCTGGTTTCATCAAGGGGACACCGATGTCACGCCACGCCCTCCTGCTCGCCTTGGCGATCACCGCCGCGGTACCCGGCGCCACCGTCGCGCAAGCGGGGGCGGGGCAGGCGGGTGCGCAGGCCCCGCAGCCAGCGCCCTTCACCTATCAGGAGGTCATGGTGCCGATGCGTGACGGCGCGCGGCTGCAGACCGTCGTCATGCGGCCGCGTGGGGTCACCGGCCCGCTGCCGATCCTGCTCCAGCGCACGCCCTACGGGGTGCCCGACGCGCCGTTCGCCAGCGCCAGCCGCTTCGGGCCGCTGATGAAGGACGGCTATATCTTCGTGTTCCAGTCGATGCGCGGGCGGTTCAAGTCGGACGGCGTCTTCACGCTGTCGACCGCGGTGCATCCGAACGATCCCAAGGCGGTCGACGAGGCGACCGATGCGTATGATACGGTCGACTGGCTGGTGAAGACGCTCCCTGAGAACTCTGGCAAGGTCGGTATGTGGGGGGTGTCCTATCCCGGGTTCGCGGCGGCTGTGGCGCTGGCCAAGCCGCATCCTGCGCTGAAGGCGGTCAGCCCGCAGGCGGCGTGGATCGATTACTGGCAATCGGACGACCTGCACCGCAACGGCGCGTTGCGGCTGAGCTATGCGACCGACTGGGTGTCGTCGCTGCAGCTCGACAAAACGAAGAATTCGGACTTTGCGTATCCGAGCGACACCTACGACTATTTCCTGAAACAGGGGTCGGCGGAGGCGATTGACCGGACCGTCTTCAAGGGGCGGGTGCCGATGTTCACCGCGCTGCTCGATCACCCGAACCACGACGCCTTCTACACCGGGCAGCGCTGGACGGATTCGCTCGGCGAGACGACGGTACCGACGCTGAACGTAGCGGGGTTCTGGGATCAGGAGGATCCGTGGGGCTCGTGGCAGATCTACGCGCGGCAGAAGCGCAACGATCCGAACCATCTGGCGCAGATGGTGGCGGGGCCGTGGCGGCATGGCGGCTGGCAGGGGGTGGCGGATCATCTGGGGCCGATCCCGATCGGAACGCCCAGCGGCACGCAGTTCCAGGAGCAGATCCAGGCTCCGTTCTTCGCCTATTGGCTGCACGGCAAGGGGCCGCGGCCCGACTTTGCCGCCAGGATGTTCCAGTCGGGATCGAACGCGTGGAAGACCTATGCCGCGTGGCCGCCGGCGGGGGCGAAGCCGACGAACCTCTATCTGCATGCCGATGGCAGCCTGTCGTTCACTGCGCCCGCGGCAGGCGAGGGGTGCCGCGACTATGTGTCCGATCCCGCCAACCCGGTGCCGTTCCGCCGGCGGCCGATGTCGGCGACCTATGCCAGCCCTGACTGGTCGTGGTGGGAGGCCGACGACCAGCGCTTCGTCGATCATCGCCCCGACGTGCTTGGCTATGTCTCCGAATCGCTCGACGCGGACCTGACGGTGACGGGCGCGCTGTCGGCGACGTTGCAGGCATCGACGAGCGGGACGGACAGCGATTTCGTGGTGAAGCTGATCGACGTGCTGCCCGACGATACCGCGCCGTTCGACGGCCAGACCGCGCAGCCGGGGGACTATGCCAGGACGCTCAACGGCTATCAGCTGCCGATCGCGATGGAGGTGCGGCGCGGGCGGTTCCTCGCCAGCGACACCGCGCCGCAGCCGTTGGTGCCGGGAAAGGTCGTCGCGTGGGACGTGCCGCTGCGCGACCATGACCATGTGTTCAAGGCGGGGCACCGGATCATGGTGCAGGTCCAGTCGAGCTGGTTCCCGATGATCGACCGCAACCCGCAATCGTTCGTGGCGAACATCGCGCGGGCGAAGCAGGGCGATTATGTGAAGGCGACGCAGAAGGTCTGTGCAGGATCGCGGGTTACGTTGCCGGTGATGCGGTAAGGCTTGTAGCTGCTTGCACCTCCCCGGCGGGGGCCGGGGCCCAGTTGGGAAGTGCCGCTGATTAGAGACTGCGTCTCGTTATTACGGCCTCACCAATTGGGCCCCGGCCTCCGCCGGGGAGGTGGTCTTTCGACCGTCGGCTCTGTCAGTTCTTCATCCGCCAGCCGGTCTTGAAGATCAGCGCGATGACGATGAGGCATGCGGCGAGGAAGCCCGCCGTGACCGCGAGGCTGATCCCCACCGCGACATCGCCCTGCCCGAAGAAGCTCCAGCGGAAGCCGCTAATGAGATAGACGACCGGGTTGAACAGGCTGACGGTACGCCAGGGCTCAGGCAGCATGTCGATCGAGTAGAACGCGCCGCCGAGGAAGGTGAGCGGCGTGATCAGCAGCGCGGGGACGAAGTTCAGCTGTTCGAAGCCGTTGGCCCAGACGCCGATGATGAACCCGAACAGGCTGAACGCGACCGCGGTGAGGACCAGGAACGCGATCATCGCGAGCGGGTGCTCGATCCGCAGATCCACGAAGAACGATGCGGTCGCCAGGATGATCAGCCCGAGGATCACCGACTTGGTGGTCGCCGCGCCGACATAGCCGATCACCATCTCCATCGCCGAGACGGGCGCGGAGAGCAGTTCGTAGATCGTGCCGGTGAATTTGGGGAAGTAGATCCCGATCGACGCGTTCGAGATGCTCTGCGTGAGCAGCGACAGCATGATCAGGCCGGGGACGATGAAGCTGCCATAGCCGACGCCGCCGACCTGTTGCATCCGGCTGCCGATCGCACCGCCGAAGACGATGAAATAAAGCGACGTCGTGAGGACGGGGGTGACTAGACTCTGCCACAAGGTGCGGAGTGCACGGGCCATTTCAAAGCGATAGATTGCCCAGATGCCGTGCCAGTTCATGAGGGGGATATTCATGCGCGCTCTCCGACGAGATCGACGAAGATGTCTTCGAGGCTCGATTTGCTGGTTTCGAGATCCTTGAAGCCGATGCCAAGTTCGGCGAGCTTTCGGAGCAACGAGGGGATGCCGGTGTGATCGGCCTGCGCGTCGAACACGTAGCGCAGGCGCTTGCCGTCGTCCTGTAGCGATACATCCCAGTCCGCCAGTTCGGCGGGGATCGCGGTCATCGGATCCTGGAGCGACACGTCGAGTTCGCGCTTGCCGAGCTGCTTCATCAGCGCCGCCTTGTCGTCGACCAGCAGCAGCTTGCCCTTGTTGATGACCCCGACCCGGTCGGCCATCTCCTCGGCCTCCTCGATATAATGCGTCGTCAGGATGATCGTCGTGCCGCCCTCGCGCAGGCGGTGGACGAGCTTCCACATGTCGCGGCGCAGCGCCACGTCGACGCCCGCGGTGGGCTCGTCGAGGAAAAGGATCTCGGGCTCGTGGCTAAGCGCCTTGGCGATCAGCACGCGGCGCTTCATCCCGCCCGACAATTCCATGATCTTGGCGTGGCGCTTGTCCCATAGCGACAGGTCGCGGAGTACCTGTTCGATATACGCGCTGTGGCCCGAGCGGCCGAACAGCCGGCGGCTGAAGGTGACGGTGGCGAGCACCGTCTCGAACATGTCGACGTTGAGTTCCTGCGGCACGAGGCCGATGCGGCTGCGCGCCTGCTTGTAGTCGCGGATCGCGTCGAAGCCCGCGACCTTGATCGTGCCGGCGGTCGGCGTGACGATGCCGCAGATGATGCTGATCAGCGTCGTCTTGCCCGCACCGTTGGGGCCGAGCAGCGCGAAGATCTCGCCCTTGCGGATGTCGAGATCGACGGGGTGGAGCGCGGTGGTACCGCTCTTGTAGGTCTTGGTGACGCCCGCGACGGACAGGATCGGTTCGGTCATTGGCACCCCTTTTTCGTGAGGGGAAGATGGGGGTGGGGCATTGGGAATGATAGGGGGCGTCCGTCCCATTCCCGTCATCCTGGGCTCGACCCAGGATCCAGAGCCGCGTTCGCCCCGCTTGTGGCTCTGGATCCTGACTTTCGTCAGGATGACGGAGTTGGTGGGGTTAGCCCGCCCGTGCTGCCGCTACCGCCTTTTGCAGGTCTTCGAGCGGCAGCGCGCCCGACAGGACTCGGTCGCCGACGACCCAGCTTGGCGTGCCGGTCAGCCCGAGCTTGGCGGCGGTTTCCATGTTCTTGGCGATCTCTGCGTCGGCGGTCTTGGTGAAGCCTGGCTGCGAGAGGTCGACCCCGGCCTTGCCAGCCGCGGCGGCGATCGAGGCGTCGCTGACCGGGCCGCCGGCATAGAGCGCGTCGTGGAAGGAGGCGAACTTGCCCTGTTGCGCGGCCGCCAGGCTCGCGCGCGCGGCGATGCGGCTTTCGGCACTGAGGATCGGGAGTTCGCGGAAGACGACGCGCACCTTGGGGTCGGCGGCGATCAGCTTGGCGATCATCGGCAGGCTCGCGCGGCAATAGCCGCAATTATAGTCGAAATACTCGACCAGCGTGACGTCGCCCTTGGGATTGCCCGCCCAGGCGCTGCCGAACGGCGTGACGATCGCATCGCGGTTCGCGGTGACGGTCTTGCCCGACTCGCGGTCGCGCAGCTTCTCCATCGCCTCGGGGAGGATTTCGGGGTGCGCCAGAACGTAATCGTGGACGATCGATTCGACCTGCGCGCGCTCGACGCCCCCGCCCTGGCGATCGAAACCCCAGACCGCGAGGCCTCCGATGACGGCGCCGGCGACAGCGATCGCCGGGAATGTGAATTTGCTCATTTGCGGCGCTTATACTGCTTGGGGTTGTCGTCCATCTCGTTCTGCGCGGCCATCGCGATATCCTGCGCGCGGATCCAGTCGGTGGTGTTGGCGGGGATGTTGGCGAGCGCATATTGCGCGCTGGCCGACGCGGTCCGCATGTCGCCGCCCATGCTCGCGCGCTCGGCGGTGGCAAGCGCGGCGCGCGCGGTGTCGCCGGTCAGTTCGTACACCGTGCCGAGCTGCATCCAGGCGAACGGATTCTGGTCGTCGCGGCCGACCGCGGTGCGCAGGACGCGAGTCGCCTCCGGATAGTTCGCCTTGTTCTCGGTCGCGATCAGCGCGTGGCCGAAGGTGGTGGCGATCAGCGGGTTGTTGCGCGAGCCTTCGGTCGCTTCGCGCAAGGGCACCAGCGACTCGACCGGCTTGCCCGCCTCGAGCAGGATCTGGCCCTTGATCTCGAGGAAATAGGGGTCGGTCGGCTCGGCCCTCACCAGCGCGTTCGCCTCGGCGTCGGCTTTCTCGGGATAGCCGGCCTTGTGATACGCATAGGCGCGGGCGTAGTGCGCGTAGATCGACTGGTTGCTGGGCGGGAAGGCCTGCAGCGTCTGGTCGGCGGGCATGACGTAGCCGGCGAGTTTCGCCTTCACGCGGCGGAAGCGTTCCTCCAGCGCGGCGTCGGGCTTGTTGGCCCAGGCGGGCGAGGCCTGGAGATCGGCGGTGAGTGTTGCGACGCGCTCGCCTGAAAGCGGATGCGACTGCATGAACGGATCGATGTTCGCGGTGCCGAAGCGATATTCCTGCTGCTGCAGTTTCTTGAAGAAGCTGAGCATGCCGCGGCCCGAGACGTTGGCCTCGCGCAGGAATTTTGCGCCGGTCGCGTCGGCGGTCGATTCCTGGACCCGGCTGAACGAGAGATAGGTCCCCATCGCCGCCTGCTGGCCCGCCGCCATGATGCCGGCGCCGGCTTCGCCGCTGCCCGCGGCCATCGCGGCGAGGCCGAGGACCATCGATAGCAGGTACATGCCCATCGCCGGTTTCGTGCCGCGATCGGCGAGGACGACATGGCCGTCGGCGATGTGGCCGAGCTCGTGCGCGATGACGCCCTGGACTTCGTTGGCGTTGTCGGCGGCCTGGATGAGGCCGGAGTGGACGTAGACGGTCTGCCCGCCCGCGACGAACGCGTTGATCGACTCGTCGTTGATCAGGACGACCTTGACGTCGCGCGTCGAGAGCCCGGCGGCCTTGATGAGCGGGTTCGACATTTCGGCGAACATCGTCTCGGTCTCGGCGTCGCGGAGAATCGACTGCGCCTGAAGGGGTTGCGTCCAGAGGAGGAGGGCGGTGGCTGCGGCGGCTACGAAGCGCTTCATGCCGGGGGTTATCGTCGATTGGGGGCGGGGGGGCAATGGCTGGGGGTGGGGGTGCGGTGGTCGGAGACGCGAGGTCGTTCGGGGGGGGGCGTGCGTCGACGCACCGCTGTCGTGATGGAGGGCGCGCTTCTGCCGGCCACCTCCCCGGCGGAGGCCGGGGTCCAGTTGGGGGACGGTACTGGCTGAGGGGGGCGCTTCGTTATTGCCACCTTTCCAACTGGGCCCCGGCCTTCGCCGGGGTGGGTAGGGGAGTGGGGGTGGGTGGGGGAGCCGGGGGCGTCCTTCGACATGCTGAACGTCCCAACTGCGCATCGCTCCCGCCTCCTTGTTCTCCCAAGAAGGCGGGAGCAGAGTCTGGGTCCCCGCCTTCGCGGGGACACAAGCCTTGGCACAGGGCGCGCTTCACCGAGAGTGTTCGCCCGCTCCATAAACGAAAACGGGCGCGGCCTTTCGGTCGCGCCCGTCCTTCGGTCACAGCGTCCGGCGTTAGCCGAAGGTGCGCTGCCACCAGCCGCGGCGGGGGGCGCCGTCGGGGCCGTCGTTGGTGCCATCGTCGGTGCGGTCGGTCGCGACGTCCTGCGGCTGGACTTCGGCCTTTGGCGGGACGGTGTCGATCGGCGTATCGAGCGGTTCGCTGGTCGGCGCGGCATCGCCGGCGTCGACCACGGCAGCCTTGCGCGGGCGACCGCGGGGCTTGGCGGCCTTGGCAGGCGCTTCCTCGACGACCGGCGTTTCGGCCACCGCGTCCGACGCCTTGCGGCGCGCACGCTTGGGCTTCGGCGCCGCAGCCTCGATAGTCTCGGCGGGCGTTGCGCTCACCTCGTCCATCGTCGCTTCGGCGACCGCCTCACGACGACGGCGGCTCGGCTTGGGCGCAGCCGGCTCGGCGGCGACGGGCTCGGGCGCGACCGGCTCTGGCGCGACCGTCTCGACGTCCGCCTCGACCGCGCGCGGCTTGCGACCGCGACGCGCCTTGGGGGCCGCCTCTGCAACCGGCTCGGCGATGTTCGCCGCAGCGGCTGCCGCGCGGGCGCGCGGACGACGGCGCATCTTCGGACCGTCGGCGACCTCTGCGACCGGCGCCTCCTGGACGACCGGCTCTTGCGCCGGCTCGTAAGGCGGCTCGGCATAGGTCGACTCGACCGGCTCATACGCTTCCGGCTCTGGGGCCTCGGCGATCAGCTGGGCATCGTCGATGCTGCTGACGGCGACCGATTGGCCATTGTCCGACCCCTGCTCGTTGCGGCGACCGCCACGACGACCGCGACGACCGCGACGACGACGGCCTTCGCCCTCGGCACCGTTGGCCTGTTCGGCCGACATGATCTTCTCGGCCTCCTCGCCACCGCCGACTTCGACGATGTCGCCCTCGACCGCGTCGATTTCCTCGACGTTGGTGTCGGCGTCCTCGAACGAACCCTCGCCGTTGGTGCCCTCGACCGCACCCTCTTCGCCGGGACGTCCGCGACCGCGACGACCGCGGCGACGGCGACGCTTCTTGCCGCCTTCACCGTCCGCATCGCGACCGTTTTCACGGGGTGCATTCTGCTCGCGCGGTTCACGACGACGCGGCTGCTCGGCTTCGGCCTCTTCGACCTCGTCCTCCTCGATCTCGTCCTCGATTTCCTCGGGAAGGTCGTCCTCGTCTTCCTCGATGATCTGGACGAACTTGGGCGCGTGCGCGGGCGGCGGGCCGCTGGCCTCGACCGTCATGTGCGCGCCTTCCTCGTCCTGGCCGGGGATGATCTCGACGATCACGCCGTAGCGATCCTCGATCTCGGCGATGTCGGCGCGCTTGCGGTTGAGGATGTAGACCGCAGCCTCCTGGCTCGCGCGCAGGGTGAGCAGCGACCCGCGACCGCGCGCGGCTTCGTCCTCGATGAGGCGGAGTGCGGAGATGCCCGACGACGATGCGGTGCGGACCAACCCGGTGCCCTCACAATGCGGGCAGGCGCGGGTCGATGCTTCGAGCACGCCGGTGCGCAGACGCTGGCGGCTCATTTCCATGAGGCCGAACGACGAGATGCGGCCGATCTGGATGCGCGCGCGATCGTTCTTCAGCGCCTCCTTCATCGCCTTCTCGACCTTACGGACGTTGGAATTGTTATCCATGTCGATGAAGTCGATGACGACGAGCCCGGCCATGTCGCGCAGACGAAGCTGGCGGCCGATTTCCTGTGCGGCCTCGAGATTGGTCGCGGTCGCGGTCTGCTCGATCGAATGCTCACGCGTCGAGCGGCCCGAGTTGATGTCGATCGAGACGAGCGCCTCGGTCGGGTTGATGACCAGATAGCCGCCCGACTTCAGCTGGACGACGGGATGGTACATCGCCGACAGCTGATCCTCGACGCCCGCGCGCTGGAACAGCGGAACCGGATCGGCGTAATGCTTGATGCGACGGGCGTGCGTCGGCATCAGCAGGCGCATGAATTCGCGCGCCTGGCGATAGCCGTCCTCGCCCTCGACGATGACCTCTTCGATTTCCTTGTTGTAGATATCGCGGATCGCGCGCTTGATCAGGTCGCTGTCGCCGTAAACGAGCGCCGGCGCCGACGCCTGCAGCGTGGCTTCGCGGATCCCGTCCCACAGGCGGGCGAGGTAATCGAAGTCGCGCTTGATCTCGACCTTGCTGCGCTGGAGCCCGGCGGTGCGGACGATGCAGCCCATCGAGGGCGGCAGCTGCATGTCGGCCATGATCGACTTCAGGCGCTTGCGATCGCCCGCGTTGCTGATCTTCCGCGAGATGCCGCCGCCATGCGACGTGTTGGGCATTAGCACGCAGTAGCGGCCGGCGAGCGACAGATACGTCGTCAGCGCCGCGCCCTTGTTGCCGCGCTCTTCCTTGACGACCTGGACGAGCAGCACTTGGCGGCGATGGATCACGTCCTGAATCTTGTAGCGGCGGCGCAGGTTCATGCGACGCTCGCGCAGGTCCTCGACCGCGGCATCGTCGCTGCTCGACTTGCGCTTGCGGCGCGGAGCATCGCCCGTTTCGCCACCTTCGAGTTCCTCGGCGACGTCGGGATCTACCCCGCCATCGTCCTCGAAGCGCTCGATATCGTCCTCGTCGTCACCCTCTTCGTCGTCCGCGTCGTAGTCGGCGCGCAGGGCGGCCTCCTCGGCGGCATGCTCGGCTTCTTCGCGGAGCAGCGCGTCGCGGTCTTCCTTGGGAATCTGGTAGTAATCGGGGTGGATTTCGCTGAACGCGAGGAAGCCGTGGCGATTGCCGCCGTAATCGATGAACGCCGCCTGGAGCGACGGCTCGACCCGCGTAACCTTGGCGAGGTAGATATTGCCTTTCAGCTGCTTGCGTTCGGCACTCTCGAAATCGAATTCCTCGATCCGGTTACCTTTGACGACGGCGATCCGGGTTTCTTCCCGGTGGCGTGCGTCGATCAGCATACGCGTTGTCATTATAGAATCTCCGCGCGCGCGCCGGGCCTGTCGGCAGCCGTCGCGCGCTTGATGGTGGGGCGGTCGGACACGGACGTCCTGAGCCGCGGAAGGTATGCGAAACTGCCTCTGCTCGGTTTGCATGCCGCGGGAACTCTCCCTGCGGCGCCCGCACGACCGCGATCCCGTCGGCGAAGGCCGGTCGGAGAGCGGGGCGGGGGGAATGCGTCATTCGAGCGTCAACCTGAATTGCCGCGCCGGCGAGGATCCGCAGGCGGGCGTCGAGACCAGCGCGTCGCTGGTCAAAACCAGGCGACACACGGCTGTACGACAGGACTAGCACTGCATACCCGATCCCGCAATGCGCCACATAATGTCGGCAAACCGCCCGCGGACACGCGCGCTTCACCGCGGAACTGGGGCAGCAAGGCGCAGAATTGCCGGGGCGGCAGCGCGTTGCCGGCAAATTCATGGCAAACGGCAAATTAACCGCACACCGCAACGCGCTCTTGGGACACCGGGGCTTACCTGTCCGTGCAGCGATCGGATGTATCGATCAAAGGGGTGTAGCATGGATTTTCGCTGGACCGGCGGCACGTCCGCACGGCAAGGACGCGGGGTGTTGACCGTCATCGCCCTCATGGCCGGCTGGCTGGCGAGCGTGCCCGCCTGGGCGGCGACCGTGCAGAGCGTCGCGATCAGGGACGGGCGTATCGTGATCCGGTTCGACGAGGCGGTCGGCGATGCCGCCAGCCGCGTGCTGACCGGGCCGCGCCAGATCGCGGTCGACGTGACTGGTGCGACGCCGGGTCGCGAGGTCGCGGCGCGCGGGCTGGTGACTGGCGTGACGCAAATGCGCAGCGGGCGCTCGGGGATGCGGATGGTGTTCGATCTCGCCGAGCCGGCGATCGTCACCGATGGCGGGTTCGATTCCGACGGCCGCGAACTCACGCTCGCGTTGCGCACGGTCGACGACGACCAGTTCGCGGAAGCGGGAATTGCAGGGCCGCTCAACTTCTTCCCGTTCAATTTTGGCGCGGCCTCGCGGCCCAGATACAAGGTGTCGGTCGCGGTGCCGCCCAAGGCGCGCGGGGTCCGGCTGCCGCGCGTGGACGGCGACGACACGCGGCCACTGGTGGTGATCGATGCGGGGCATGGCGGTGTCGATCCGGGTGCGATCGGGCCGAACGGGCTGCGCGAGAAGGACGTGACTCTCAAGGTCGCCAAGGCCATTCGCGATCAATTGCTGGCATCGGGGCGCGTGCGCGTGGCGCTGACGCGCAGCGACGACCGCTATCTGATCCTGCGCGAGCGGTACGGCGTTGCGCGGCGGCTGAAGGGCGATCTGTTCATCTCGATCCACTGCGACAGCACCGGCACCGAGACGGCGAGCGGCGCGACCGCGTACACGCTGTCCGAGGTGGCGTCGGACAAGGAGGCAGCCCGGCTGGCGGCGCG
This sequence comes from Sphingomonas aurantiaca, assembly GCF_003050705.1. GTDB lineage: Bacteria > Pseudomonadota > Alphaproteobacteria > Sphingomonadales > Sphingomonadaceae > Sphingomonas > Sphingomonas aurantiaca. The sequence continues at coordinate 956,998 of NZ_QAOG01000001.1, forward strand.
CGAGAACAAGGCGGACGTGATCTCGGGCGTAAACCTGGGCGAAGCGCCCGCGGACGTGTCGTCGATCCTGATCGACCTGACCCAGCGCGAGACGATGAACGCGTCGGCGACGTTTGCGCGGTTGCTCGGGCGCGAGGCCAAGCCGCTGATGCCGCTGAAAGCGAACTTCCACCGGATGGCGTCGCTGATGGTGCTGAAAGCGCCGGACATGCCGTCGATCCTGTTCGAGACGGGATATATTTCGAACCCGCAGGACGCCGCGTTCCTGGATAGCGCCGAGGGGCGGCACCGGATCGCGGAGAGCGTGACGCGCGCGGTCGAGGTCAATTTCGCGCGGCGGATGGCCGTGCGGTAGGGTTTGGGGAGGGGGCAGCCCCTTCTTGTTCTCCCGCGAAGGCGGGAGCCCAGTCTGGACTCCCGCCTTCGCGGGAGAACATACCGGTTACGGTCGATACGGTTTCCTCTGACCGCACATCATGGCACATGTCGCCCAAATTGCTTTGAGGCTGACGAGATGACCGACGCGACGCGGGGCGTACCCGAGACGGGACCCGAAACGAGCATGCGCGAGCTCACCTTTCGTGGGATCGTGCTCGGCGGGATCATCACGCTGCTGTTCACCGCGGCCAACGTCTATCTCGGGCTCAAGATCGGGCTGACCTTCGCGACGTCGATCCCCGCCGCGGTGATCTCGATGGCGGTGCTGCGCCTGTTCAAGGATTCGACGATCCTCGAGAACAACATCGTCCAGACGATCGCGTCCGCCGCGGGTACGCTGGCGGCGATCATCTTCGTGCTGCCCGGGCTCGTGATGATCGGCTGGTGGCAGGGCTTCCCGTTCTTCACCACCGCGGCGATCACGATGTTCGGCGGCGTGCTCGGCGTGCTGTTCTCGGTGCCGTTGCGCCGCGCGCTCGTCGTCGACACCGTGCTGCCCTACCCGGAGGGGCGCGCGGCGGCCGAGGTGCTCAAGGTCGGCGCGGGTAGTCGCGAGGGCGGCGAGGAGAGTGCGCGCGGGCTCGGCATCATCGTCGCCAATGCGATCGTCTCGTCGGGCTTCGCGATCCTGACCCAGACCAAGCTGGTCGCTGCCGAGGCTGCCACCTATTTCCGCGTCGGCGCGGGCGCGACCGGGATTTCGGGCGGGCTGTCGTTCGCGCTGCTGGGCGCAGGGCATCTGGTCGGCATCTCGGTCGGCATGGCGATGTTCGCGGGCGTCATCATCGGCTGGTGGATCCTGCTGCCGATCCTGACCTCGGGCGGGAGCATCACCGGGACCGCGGAGGTGATCGCGACCACGGTGTTCCGCTCGGACGTGCGGTTCTTCGGCGCGGGCGTGATCGGCGTCGCGGCGATCTGGACGTTGCTCAAGATCGCAGGACCCGTGGTCGGCGGCGTGCGCTCGGCGCTGGCGGCATCGGCGGCCAAGCGCGGCGGCGAAGTGCTGGCGCTGGAGGAGCGCGACATTCCGATCGGGATCGTCGGGATCGGCTCGCTGGCGATGCTGGTGCCGATCGGCATCCTGCTTTGGACCGTGTTGCAGGGTGGCCCGCTTCAGGCGTCGGCGATCGGGCTGATCGCCGGGAGCCTCGTGTTCATCCTCGTCATCGGGCTCGTGATCGCGGCGGTGTGCGGGTACATGGCGGGGCTGATCGGCGCGTCGAATTCGCCGGTGTCGGGGATCGGCATCCTCGCCATTCTCGCCGCCTCGATCCTGCTGGTGTCGTGGTTCGGCCGCGCGGTCGAGCCCGGCACGACGCAGGCGCTGGTCGCCTACGGGCTGATCGTGACGGGGATCGTGTTCGGGATCGCGACGATCTCGAACGACAATTTGCAGGATCTGAAGACCGGGCAGCTGGTGGGCGCGACGCCGTGGAAGCAGCAGGTCGCGTTGCTGATCGGCGTGGTGTTCGGATCGATCGTCGTGCCGCCGGTGCTCAACCTGCTCGGCAGTACGCTCGGGTTTGCGGGCGCGCCGGGGGCGGGGCCCAATGCGCTGGCGGCACCGCAGGCCGCGCTGATCTCGGCGCTGGCGAAGGGCGTGCTGGGGGGCAATCTCAACTGGGCGATGATCGGCTATGGCGCGCTGACCGGCGTGGTGGTGATCGCGGTCGATGAGTTGCTGGGCAAGGCGGGCAAGCTGCGCTTGCCGCCGCTCGGCGTCGGACTGGGCGTGTATCTGCCGATGTCGGTGACGCTGCCGGTCACGATCGGCGCGGTCGTCGGCTATATGTATGACCGCTGGGCGGACGGCGCGCGCGATCCCGAGCTGGCGATGCGGATGGGCGTGCTGACTGCGACGGGGATGATCGTCGGGGAGTCGCTGTGGGGCGTCGGGTTTGCGGGGATCGTGTACCTGACCAACAAGGAGACGCCGCTGGGGCTGGTCGGGGACGGGTTTGCGAGCGTGGCACTGGTGGGCGGGACGCTGTTGTTCGGCGTGCTGACCTGGGTGATGTACCGGCGGACGATGGCGGCGTCGCGCTAGGAGGATGTTTCCCCGCGAAGGCGGGGACCCAGACTGGGCTCCCGCCTTCGCGGGAGAACACCGCCCGCACCCCGTGCTGAGTAGAGACCGAGTAGCTGCGTCAGCAGCGTATCGAGGGCTCGTATCGAAGCATGTGTGCCGCGCGCCACCCTGTCCTTCGATACGCCGTCTCGATACGCTCCTTCGGAGCTACTCGATGGCTACTCAGGACGAACGGCAATAGTTCACAGCATCGCGGCGAGCATGTCCTTGATCGGCACGAACGCGAAGCCCACCGAGCTGTCCGCGATGCCGTACGGCATGAAGATCGTGTCGCCATGCTTCAACGCGCCGCAGCTATAGACGACGTTGGGGACATAGCCCTCGCGATCCTGGTCCTTCGCGGCGAGGATCGGCTGCTTGGTGCGGCCGATCACCTTCGACGGATCGTCCTTGTCGAGCAGCACCGCGCCGATCGAATATTTGCGCATCGCGCCGACGCCGTGGGTCAGCAGCAGCCAGCCCTCGTCGAGCTCGATCGGCGGTCCGCAATTGCCGATCTGGACCAGCTCCCACGGATATTCGGGCGTCAGGATCTTCTCGCCATCGTCCCAGTCGGTCAGCGTGTCGGACTTGAGCAGGAACAGGTTCTCGCCGTCCTGCCGGCCGATCATCATATACTGGCCGTTCACCTTCCGCGGGAACAAGGCCATGCCTTTATTCCGCGCGGCGGGGCCGGTCATCGGCACGAGATCGAACGCGCGGAAGTCGCGCGTGCGCATCAGCTCGGACTGGATCACCGAGCCGTTATACGCGGTGTAGGTGCCGATCCATTCGTAATCGCCATTCTCGTGCTGGAAGCGGACGATGCGGAGATCCTCAAGGCCCTTCGACTGCGCCTGCGTGATCGGGAAGATCACCGTGCCGCTCAACGTGCTGTCGCGGTGGCGATAGACGGTGACGGGGCCGATCGGCATCTCGTCCTCGCCGCTGCCGACCGCGTCGGTCGCGGTTGCGAACGGCGGCTCGGGCGCGAGCTTCATCTGGTTTTCGCAGGTGATGATGCCTTCGCGGAACGCAACCGACGAGATGTGACCCTCGCCGACCGCGCGCAGGCTCATCAGGATGCGCATCGAGCCCGGCGGCATCCCCGACTGGTCGAAATGCGGCACCGCGCTCGGGTTCATCAGAGCGGCGGCGGCGTAGCTGTATTCGTGACAGAAATACGCACCGATCAGCTGGCGCTTCTCGTCGCCGATCTCCGCGCCGTTCAGCCCGAGCATATCCTCGATCTGATCGTAGCGCGTCATGAAGACGCGCCGCGTTTGCCAGTGGCGTGCCTCGAAATCCTTCAGCACGACCTCAAGCTGCGCGCGCGCCTGCGCAGGCGACATTTCCAGCACTTCGCCGACGAGCCGCTCGGTACGGCTCGGCGCGCCGCCATGACCGGCCCATGCGATATGGAACGGCCGGACGACGACACGCGAAGGGTCCGCGTGCAGCCGCAGCTGGTGGTTGAACAGATCCATCGTAGCAGTGCCCCGCGTCGTTCCACTCAACGCGCCGTCAAGACCGGGACCCGCTCAGGTCCGGCTAGGCGACGACGCGGGTGGCTCCTGCCACGCTTTGCGCTGCTTTAGATACCCCTGAAATGGCGCAACTTGCGAGTTGCAGTGCCAAAATCGACTCGGCACCCTGGTTTCGGTTGAGCCCGGTCGGCATCAGGCCGTCATAGCAGCCGCCATCCGCAACGCTCGCGAGCGGCAGATCGAGGTCGTTGACGCCGAGGAACCAGCCATAGGCACGCAACGCCTCGTCGCGCCAACGAACGTCGCCGGTCGCGTCATAGGCGGCCGCGCACGCGTCGACGGTCGCCTGCGCCTCGAGCGGCTGCTGGTCGAACTGCAACGGCTCGGCATAGGGCCGGTTGAAGCTCTCCGACCCGACCGCGCGGAAGCGGCCCTCGGGCGAGGTCTGCTTGGCGACGATCCAGTCGAGCGTGGCAAGGCCGCACTCGATCAGGTCCTGACGCCCCAGCGCCTGGCCCGCACGGATCAGCGCCTGTGGGAGACGGGTGTTGTCATAGGCGAGCACGATCTCGAACCACTGCCATTCGGGGCGGCGTGCCTTGGCGAGCAGATCGAGATGAACCTTGGGGAACGCCTCGAGGATCGACAGCGACAGCTGGTGGCCGGGCTTGGCCTCGAGCATCGCCGCGGCGCCGAGCATCGCGAACGCCTGCGCGCGAAGGCTGCCGAGTTCGAGCGCCATCGACGCGGTCGAATCGAACATCGCGGTCGCCCAGTCACGGTGCTTGGCGGCCTGCGCATCGCGCGCGGTGACGCCGAGCGACCAGAGCGTGCGGCCGTTCGAGTCCTCAGACCCCGCATCCTCGCACCAGGTGCGATCGAAGTTCATGAAGTTGCGGAAACGGCGCGTGTCCGGGTTCCAGGCATATTGCACGAACGAGGCGTAGATCGTCATCCACTTGTCGCGCGCCACGTCGTCGAGACCGGGTATCGCGCTCATCAGCATCAGCGCGCGGCAATTGTCGTCGATGCAATAGCCGTGGCGGCGATCGGGGACCGAGTAGATCGAATGCTGGAGCATACCGGTCGAATCGCTCATCCGCTCGACTGCGGCGAAATCGGGCGTCAGCATCTTCAGCGGCGCCGGCACCTTGGCGAGGCGAAACGGGCGCGCCGCGACGATCGCACGGATCTCCGCCATCATCGCCTCGGCGAGCTTGGGCCAGATCATCGTACGGCCGCGCGCATACGCACGCTCGGCCAGCCGGTTGCGATCGCGGTCGTTCGACATCAGCGCGTCGATCTCACGTGCGAACGCATCGACATCGCCGAACGGCACGAGCACGCCGTGGCCATCCGCGAGGATTTCGGTCGCGTGCACGTAGGGGGTCGAGATCACGGGCTTGCCGACGCCGATCGCGTAGCTGAGCGTACCCGACGTGATCTGCGCGGGGTTGGTGTACGGCGTCACATAGACGTCAGCCGCCTGCAGATAGTCGAGCAGTTCGCCATGTTCGAGGAACGCGTCGACGAACGTGACATTGTCGGCAACGCCCTTGTCGGCGGCGAGCGCCTTCAGCTTGTCGCGATACTTCTCGCCTTCATGCGCGACAAGGTTCGGATGCGTGGCGCCGAGCACGACGTACAGCAGATCGGGGTGCTTCGCGATCACCGCGGGCAGTGCGTTGATGACCGTCTCGATCCCCTTGTTGGGGGCGAGCAGGCCGAACGTCAGCATGACCTTGCGGCCATCCCAGCCGAACTTGTCCTTGAGCGTCGCGGGATCGAGCAGGTCACGATCGGGCACGCCGTGCGGGATCATGACGACCTGGCGCGGGTTGGCGCCGTAGACGCGCTGCAGGATGTCGCGGCCACGCTCGGCCATGACCACCACGCGCGCGGCGCGGCGGAGCAGGCCTTCGAGCACGCGACGCTGGTCGGCGTTGGGCTTTTCGAGGATCGTGTGCAGCGTGACGATCACCGGCAGCGTCGTGCGATCGAGCAGCGCGAGGATATGCTCGCCGGCGGGGCCGCCGAAGATGCCATATTCGTGCTGGAGCCAGATCGCCTGCGCGCCGCTCGCCTCGATCTTGCGTGCGGTGTCGATATAGGCCGACAGCTCTGGCTCGGGGATCGTGCCGGTCACTTCGGCGGGGTAGTCATATTTGCCGGGGTGATCGTCCATCGCGTAGACGTCGACGGCGATCTCGGGATAGCGCGCGCGCATGGCCGTGAAAACGTCGGTCGTGAAGGTGGCGAGCCCACACTGTCTCGGCAGAAAATTGCCGATCAGCGCCAGTCGCGCGATATTCCCACCGTCCGCCGGTTTCACCATACCCTGTCCCTCGTTTGAGCGCGCACTTCTGGGAAAACCCGGTCGCGCGTTCAATTAAACGGTTCAGCTAGCATAAAGTTTCATCACATACTGCAGTGCAGCATAGTAAACTTGCCAACATGGATTAGTATGGATCGATCATGGGTCAGCCGCGTCCGCGATAGGAAGCGACACCCTGGTCGGGCAGCCACAGATCCTGCGGCGGTGCGCTCGACTGCCAGAACACGTCGATCGGGATCCCGCCGCGCGGATACCAATAGCCGCCGATGCGCAGCCATACGGGCTTCATCTCGTCGAACAGCCGCTCGCCGATGCCAACCGTGCAATCCTCGTGGAAACCGGCATGGTTGCGGAAGCTGCTGAGGAACAGCTTCAGCGACTTCGACTCGACGATCGTCTCGCCCGGGACATAGTCGATCACGAGATGCGCGAAGTCGGGCTGGCCGGTGACGGGGCACAGCGACGTGAACTCGGGCGCCGCAAACCGCACGAGATAGGTCCGGCCGGGCCGCGGGTTCGGAACATAATCGAGCACGGCCTCTTCTGGAGAGGCGGGAAGGGCGCTGTTCTGGCCAAGATGCAAAGGGTTCTGTGGGTTATGGGGGTTCTGGGAAGCGGTCATACGCCGCCATGTAGGATGCGATGACGCGCAAGAAAACCACACTCGTGCCGATCCTCGGCGACCAGCTCACGATCGACCTCGCCGTGCTGCGCGGGCAGGATCCCGCGACGACGATCGTGCTGATGATGGAGGTCGACGACGAGACGACCTATGTCCGCCATCACAAGCGCAAGATCGCCTACATTCTCTCGGCGATGCGGCATCATGCGGAGGCGTTGCGCGAGAGCGGGTGGACGGTGGAATACACCACGCTCGACGACCCGGACAATGCGGGGAGCTTCACCGGCGAGATCGCGCGCGCCGTCGCGCGGCACGACCCCGAGCGGATCGTCGTCACCGAGGGCGGCGAATGGCGCGTGATGGCGATGCTCGAAAGCTGGGAGACGCTGTTCGGCATCCCCGTCACGATCCGCAGCGACGACCGGTTCCTGGCGAGCCATGCCGATTTCGAGACCTGGGCGGCGGAGCGCAAGTCGCTGACGATGGAATGGTTCTACCGCCAGATGCGGACGCGCACCGGGCTGTTGATGACCGACGGCAAGCCCGAGGGCGATCGCTGGAACTTCGACAAGGAGAACCGCAAGCCCGCGAAAAACGACCTGCTGATGCCGCGCCCGCTGGTGTTCAAGCCGAATGCGATCACGGCCCAGGTGCTCGCGCTGGTGGCCGACCGGTTTGCCGAGCATCCGGGGAGCCTCGACGGGTTCGACTATGCGGTGACTGCCGAGGATGCCGAGCGGCAGGCGGCGAACTTCTTCAAACACGCGCTCCCGCAGTTCGGCGATTACGAGGATGCGATGCTCACCGGAGAGCGGCACCTCTGGCACTCGATCCTGTCGCCCTACATCAATTCGGGGCTGCTCGATCCGCTCGATCTGTGCCGCCGCGCGGAAGCGGAATATCGCGCCGGGCGGGCGCCGCTCAACGCGGTCGAGGGCTATATCCGCCAGATCATCGGCTGGCGCGAATATATGCGCGGGATCTACTGGCGCGAGGGACCCGATTACGTCGAGCGGAACTTCCTCGACCACCACCGCGAACTTCCCGGCTGGTACTGGACGGGCGAGACCGACATGCATTGCCTGCGCGAGGCGATCGGGCAGACGCTCGAGACCGCGCATGCGCACCACATCCAGCGGCTGATGGTGACGGGCAACTTCGCGCTGCTGATCGGCGCCGATCCTGCCAAGGTCCACCAATGGTACCTCGAGGTCTATGTCGACGCGTATGAATGGGTCGAACTGCCCAACACGCTGGGGATGAGCCAGTTCGGCGATGGCGGGCTGCTGGGCTCGAAGCCGTATATCTCGTCGGGCGCGTATATCGACCGGATGTCCGATTATTGCGGGACATGCCGGTACAAGGTGAAGCAGCGGATCGGGCCCGATGCGTGTCCGTTCAACGCGCTGTACTGGGATTTCCTCGCGCGGCACGAGGACAAGCTGGGACGCAACACCCGGCTGGCGATGCCGTATCGCAACTGGCACAAACAGACCGAGGCGGACCGCGACGCGACGCGCGCGCAGGCCGCGCAGTTTCTCGCCTCCCTCGACGCGAGCGGCCCCGCTGGCTACTGACAGGGCAGCAAAAGGAGCCGGATATGGACGCGTTGGTGACCACCGAATGGCTGGCGAGCGAACTGGGCGCGAATGATCTCAGGATCGTCGACGCGACCTATGCCGAGGGACGCGACGCGGCCGCGGAATATGAGGCGGCGCACATTCCCGGCACGGTGTTCATAAACCTTGCCGAGCTGCGCGATACCGACAGCGACCTGCCGAACATGCTGCCGTCCGCGGAGAAGTTCGCGAGCCGGATGCAGACGCTGGGCCTGGGCGATGGCAGCCGGATCGTGCTGTACGACAGCTCGCCCTGGCACACTGCGGCGCGCGCGTGGTGGATGCTGCGGCTGTTCGGCGCGCACAATGTCGCGATCCTCGACGGCGGGCTGTCCAAATGGCAGGCCGAGGGGCGCGAGACGGCGTCGGGCAAGGAGACGCTGCGGCACCGCCACTTCACGACCTGGGCGGACCTCAAGGGCGTGCGCGACCTCGATCAGATGAAGGCGAACGTCGAAAGCGGCGCGGAGCAGGTGCTCGACGCACGCTCGGCCGCGCGCTTTACGGGGGCGGAGGAAGACCCGCGGCCCGGTACGGCGCCGGGGCATATTCCGGGCTCGAACAATCTGCCGCAGGGCGCGGTGTTCCACGCGGACGGGACGTGGAAGACCGGCGACGCGCTGAAGGCCGAGTTCGACAAGGCGGGCGTCGATCTGTCGAAGCCGCTCGTGATGACCTGCGGCTCCGGCATCACTGCGGCGGTGCTCGCATTCGGCGCGCATCTGCTTGGCAACGAGGCGGCGCTGTACGACGGCAGCTGGTCCGAATGGGGCGGCGACCCCTCGACTCCCAAGGCGACAGGAACGGCATGAGCGATACGAACAAGCCGGTCGGCGATGCGACCAAGGTCGTGCTCGCCGGCCGTCGCAAGGAGTGGACGCGCGGGGTTGGAGAGGGGGGCATCGTCAGCCCGCCGGTCTGGCGTGCGTCGACGATCCTCTACGATTCGGTCGGCCATCTTCGCGACAGCGCGACGCGCGATACGCATCACCGGCTGTTCTACGGCCGCAAGGGCACGCCGACGCAGTGGAGCCTTGCCGATGCGCTGACCTCGCTCGAGCCGGGCGCGGAGGGGACGTTCCTCTATTGCTCGGGCGTCGCGGCGATCGCGGCGGCGTTGCTGTCGGTGCTGTCGCCCGGCGACGAGCTGCTGCTGGTCGACAGCGCCTATGATCCGACACGCGGGATGGCGGGCGGGCTGCTCAAGCGGTTCGGGATCACGACGCGCTATTACGACCCGATGATCGGCGCGGGCATCGCCGACCTGATCGGCGAGAACACGCGCGCAATCTTCATGGAAAGCCCTGGCTCGCTCAGCTTCGAGGTGCAGGACGTCCCCGCGATCGTCGCCGCCGCGAAGGCGCGGGGGGTGACGACGCTGCTCGACAACACCTGGGCCACCCCGCTGTTCTTCCCCGCGATCGAACGCGGCGTCGACCTGACGATCCTCGCCGGCACGAAATATGTCGTCGGCCATTCGGACGTGATGCTCGGATCGGTCACCGCCGGCCCCGGCCATTTCAAGAAACTGCGCGAGACGAGTTTCCAGCTCGGCCAGGTCGCGAGCCCCGACGATTGCTGGCTCGGCAGTCGCGGCCTGCGCACGATGGCGGTCCGCCTCGCGCAGCACCAGTCGAGCGCGCTCCAGATCGCCAAGTGGCTGCAATCGCGCCCCGAGGTCGCGCAGGTGCTCCATCCGGCGCTTCCCGGCTGCCCCGGCCACGACGTGTTCGTCCGCGACTTCAAGGGATCGAGCGGTCTCTTCTCGTTCGTGCTGAACGGCGGAGACGAGGCGGCGCGCGCCGCGCTTATCGACACGCTCGAGCTGTTCGGGATCGGCTATAGCTGGGGCGGGTTCGAAAGCCTCGCCATCCCCGCCGACCCGCAGCGGTACCGGAGCGTCACCAGGCGTGATGCGGCGGGGCCGATGGTTCGCCTGCAGATCGGCCTCGAAGACCCCGCCGACCTGATCGCGGACCTCGAAGCCGGGCTCGCTGCGTTCGCGGCCTTGCGCGGCTAGGCGCGGCAGTTAGCTGCGGTTCAGGACGCGTCGCGTAGGGACCCGAACTCCGGGATATTCGGGAGGTTCGTGTGCTCTATACGCCGTTCATCGTTCTGGCCCTCGCGGCAAGCGGGGGCGTCGCGCGCATTCCGCAACAGGACTATCCCAGTTGCGACACCGCGCGGCAGCATAGCGTGACGGGCAGCCTCGGCGGGTCGATCCGCGACCCGCGACAGGCGCATGTCTCGGTGCGCGCCAACATCTTGCAGGCCGATATCGGCACGGCGCGCAAGGCAGGGCGGCTGACGGCGTCCGGGGCCGCCCGGTCGTGGCGGCAGGTCGACGGGGTCCGCAAGGCGGCGGACGGGCTCGTTCGCAACCAGGGGTTTCTGAGCGCGGCCGAACGCGCGAGCTACGACCGCGCGCTGGACGCGATCGCGCGGCCTGTCTGCCGCTAGGCGGGCGCGGTGTGGCTCTGGCGCAACATGTGTGGCGTCAACCCCCGGTCATACGCAAGATTCGCTTGTATGGCCGGGTCCGCACTGTCACACATCAGTCATCGCAGGAAAGACCGCACTCGGAGGGCACGCCCTCGATAGATGCGGCGTCCGCGGTTGCAGGCGGGGACATCGCATTTCCAGTATCGAAAGGGAAACGATGCGCTTCACCACTATTCTTCTCGGCGGCGTCGCACTGGCCGCTGCTACCCCCGCGTTCGCGCAGGACGAGGCTACCGCGCCACCCAAGGAGGTCACGGTCTCCGGCTCGGTCGGTCTCGTCAGCGATTATCGCTTTCGCGGCGTGTCGCAGTCGGACGAGAATCTTGCCGTCCAGGGTGGCATCACGATCGCGCACAAGAGCGGGCTGTATATCGGCACCTGGGGATCGAACCTCGCGGGCTGGGGCACGTTCGGCGGCGCGAACATGGAGCTCGATCTGATCGCGGGCTACAAGCTGCCGGTCGGCGGCGGCGGGACGCTCGACGTCGGTGCGACCTGGTACATGTACCCGGGCGGCTTCGACAACACCGACTTCATTGAGCCTTATGCCAAGCTGTCGGGCACGGCCGGGCCGGTCGCGCTGACCGCGGGCGTCGCCTATGCGCCCAAGCAGCAGGCGCTGGGGCCCTGGTACGCCAATGGCACGTCGGCGGCGAACGGCGTCTATGACCGGGTCAATGCCAAGGACAGCAACCTGTATCTGTGGGGCGACGTCAGCAGCGGCATTCCCAACACCGGGCTGACCGTGAAGGGGCATGTCGGCTATTCGAACGGCAACAAGGGGCTCGGGCCGTTCGCGACCAGCGTATCGCCGACGGGCGAGTATTTTGACTGGCTGCTCGGCGCCGACTATGTGATCCCGTCGACCCCGCTGACGCTGGGCGTGGCGTATGTCGATACCGATATCGGCAAGGGCGAATCGGCCTATCTCCAGCCGAGCTTCAGCCGTGGGCAGGACGGCAATGGCTCGATCGCCAACGGCAAGGTGCTCGTCTCGCTCACTGCGGCGTTCTGAACCGTCTCGGCAGACGGCGCGCCTGACCCTTGTGTCCCCGCGAAGGCGGGGACCCAGACTGGGCTCCCGCCTTCGCAGGAGAACAGGGGCGCGAGATGAAACTTGCCGACTTCGTCGCGGGAGAACAAGGCGCGCGCCGAGACCTCCCAACTCCGTCACCCCAGCGAACGCTGGGGTATCTCTCGAGGCAGATGACGCCTGCCACACGGGGAGATCCCAGCGTTCGCTGGGATGACGGGTGGGGTGGAGCTTCTCGGATGACGGGTGGGCCATCCCCGACGGTGGGTGGTCGGGTGAGGCTTCTCGGACGGCGGGCCTAGTCTTGCGGACACAAAAAAAGGGCGGCTCCCGCGTGGGGGCCGCCCTTTTTCGTTCGTCGCGATCAGTTCGCGGTCGTGCGCGCGTCCTGGCCGTCGCCCTCTGGTGCGGCGACGATGTCGCGCGTGGTCGAGCCCTTGTCGACCACCGTCGTGCCCGGATCGCCCGCGCTGGAGCGGATGCCGGGATCGTCGCTGTCCGCGCCTGCATCGGCGACGACGCCCGATTCCGCCGGGCTGCGCGCGGCGGCGCCGCCGAACAGCGCGTCGAGCGTCTGTGCGTTGGCGGCGGTATCCTGCGGGCGGGCGGCACCCGGCTGCGGCGGCACGAGCGCGAAGTCGGGCGGGATCACGAGCGGCGCCTGGCGCGCGACGGCGAACTCGTCCGGGCGCGCACGATCGAGGCTTCGGCCTGCGCCACAACCGGACAGAAGGGCGACGCTCGCCAGACCGGCAGCCAGGGGTACGAACTTACGCATGGGAATTCTCCACAGGGGGCTTTTCGCGCACGAGAAGCGCCCGGACAAGCAGGACGAGCACGCCGACAGTAATCGCTGCATCGGCGACATTGAAGACCAAAAACGGACGCCACTCGCCGATATGCAGGTCAGCGAAATCGACGACGTAGCCGAGCCGGATCCGGTCGAGGATATTGCCGATCGCGCCGCCGAGCACAAAGCCAAGCGCGACCTGGTCGGCGGGATTCTTCTCGCGCGTCATCCACACCGCGACGCCGACCGCGATCGCGCCGGTCAGCAGCACCAGCGCCCAGCGGGTCAGATGGCCGTCGGCGGGGAGCAGTCCGAGCGAGATGCCGATATTGGGCACGAACCGCAGGTCGAAGAACGAGGTGATCGTCCGCACATCGCCGAGCGAATCGATCCCGAGCGGCTTCGTCACCGCCCATTTGCTCAGCTGGTCGGCGAGGAACAGCGCGATCGCCGCGCCGAACCCGGCCTTGGGCAGGTTACGCATGCGCCACGACCCCTTCGCACCGATCGCACAGTTCGCCGTCGACGCTCACCTCGGGGAGGTGGCGCCAGCAGCGGCCGCATTTGTGGAAGTCGGTGCGCGTGACGGTAACCGAGTCGCCCGGCGTGACCTTGGCGACGATGAACGCCTCGGCCAGCGCGTCGGCGTCGAGCAGCATCGATGGCACGGTGACTTCGGCCTCGAGGCTGGAGCGTACCGTCTTCTCGCGGCGCAGGGGCTCGATCGCCTCGGTGACGGCGACGCGGAGCTCGCGGATTTCGCGCCACTTGCTGCCGACCACGTCATCCGCGTCGAGCGACGGGAGCGAGGGCCATTCGAGATAGTGGACCGAGCTGTCGTCGCTCGGGAAGCGGGCCTGCCAGACTTCCTCCGCGGTGAAACACAGCACCGGTGCGGCGTAGCGGACCAGCGCGTGGAACAGCACGTCGAGGACGGTGCGGTACGCGCGGCGCTTCACGTCGCCGGGCGCGTCGCAATAGAGCGAATCCTTGCGGATATCGAAGAAGAACGCGGACAGGTCCTCGTTCGCGAAGTCGGTCAGCAGGCGCGTGTAGCGGTTGAACTCATAGCTTTCCGCCGCCTGGCGCAGTTCGGTGTCGATCATGCCGAGGCGGTGGAGCACGTAGCGCTCGAGCTCGGGCATGTCGGAGACAGCGACGCGCTCCGAATCGTCGAAGCCTTCGAGTGCGCCGAGCATGTAGCGGAACGTGTTGCGCAGTTTCCGGTACGCGTCGGAGGCGGTGGCGAGCACCTCCTTGCCGATCTTCACGTCGTCGAAATAGTCGGTCGAGGCGACCCACATGCGCAGGATGTCCGCGCCGCTCTCGCCGATGATCTTGAGCGGATCGACGACGTTGCCGAGGGACTTCGACATTTTCCGGCCCTGGCCGTCGAGCGCGAAGCCGTGCGTGAGGACCGCGTCATAGGGTGCGCGACCGCGGGTGCCGCAGCTTTCGAGCAGCGACGACTGGAACCAGCCGCGATGCTGGTCCGAGCCTTCAAGATACAGGTTGGCGCGGGTGCCTTCGCCATAGCGCGCCTCGACGGTGAAGACGTGCGTGCAGCCGGAGTCGAACCAGACGTCGAGGATGTCCTTGACGACCTCATAGTCGGCGAGGGCGTAGTCGGGGCCGAGCAGCGCCTGGTGGCCATCGGCATACCACGCGTCCGCGCCGTTCTGGCGGAAGGCTTCGACGATGCGCGCGTTGACCGCGGGGTCGTTGAGATACTGGCCGGTGGCGCGGTCGACGAACAGCGCGATGGGCACGCCCCAGGCGCGCTGTCGCGAGATGACCCAGTCGGGGCGGCCCTGCACCATCGACGTGATCCGGTTTTCCGCACGCGCGGGGATCCAGGTGGTCGCGGCGATCGCGTCGAGCGCGATCTCGCGCAGCGTCGCGCCGTTGCCGTCCGGCTCCCTCTCCCCGTCGGGGAGAGGGCTGGGGTGAGGGGCTGTTCCGGGCGCAGCACTGCTTGGCTGCCCCTCACCCCGACCCTCTCCCCGGAGGGGAGAGGGAGGCGTGGCCGCATCCATCGGGATGAACCATTGCGGGGTCGCGCGGAAGATCACCTTCGCCTTCGAGCGCCACGAATGCGGGTAGCTGTGCTTGAAGTCGTCGCTCGCCGCGAGCAGCGCGCCGGTCGCGCGCAGGTCGGTGCAGATCGGGCCGTCGGCGGCCACGAACTTCTTGTTGATGACGGACCCTTGCCCGCCGAGCCACGCCCAGTCCGCGCGGTACATCCCCGCGCCGTCGACCGCGAAGACCGGGTCGATGCCGTATTGCTTGCAGAGCTCGAAATCGTCCTCGCCGTGGTCCGGCGACATATGAACGAGCCCGGTGCCTGCGTCGGTCGTGACGAAGTCGCCGGGGAGGAACGGGCGGGGCTTTGCGAAGAAGCCGCCGAGCGCGTGCATCGGGTGGCGTGCGGTCGCGCCTTCGAGATCGGAGCCCTTGCCGCGCCAGAGGATCGCGCCACTCTCTTCTCCGCCATCCCGGCGGATGCCGGGACCCGCCTCACCGCCGTCTCCCACTTGGGTAAGTGGGTCCCGGCTTTCGCCGGGATGACGGGAGGAGAGGGTACGGGCATTGAAACTACCGACGAGCGCTTCTGCGATCAGCAACCGGCGATTGCCGTCCGACAGCAGCACATACTCAATCTCAGGCCCATAGCTCAGCGCCTGGTTCACCGGGATCGTCCACGGCGTCGTCGTCCAGATCACCGCATGCGCGCCGACCAGTTCGGGCGCGTTCGGCGCCTCGACGATCTCGAACGCGACGTCGATCTGCGTCGAGACGATATCCTCATATTCGACCTCGGCCTCGGCGAGCGCGGTCTTCTCGACCGGCGACCACATCACGGGCTTCGCGCCGCGGTACAGCTGGCCGCTCTCGGCGAACTTGAGCAATTCGCCGACGATCGTCGCTTCGGCGTCGTACTTCATCGTCAGGTACGGATCGGCCCAGTCGCCCATCACGCCGAGCCGCTCGAACTCGCCCTTCTGCACGGCGACCCATTTTTCGGCATAGGCACGGCATTCGGCGCGGAACTGGTCGACGGGGACGTCGTCCTTGTTGAGCTTCTTGGCGCGATACGCTTCCTCGACCTTCCACTCGATCGGCAGACCGTGGCAGTCCCACCCGGGGACATAGGGCGCGTCCTTGCCCATCAGCGACTGCGAGCGGACGATGATGTCTTTCAGCACCTTGTTCATGGCGTGACCCATGTGGATGTCGCCGTTCGCGTACGGGGGGCCATCGTGCAGGATGAACCGCTCGCGCCCGAGCCGCTGTTCGCGCAGCCGGTCGTAGATGCCGAGTTTCGCCCAGCGCTCGAGGATCGCCGGCTCCTTGGCGGCGAGGCCCGCCTTCATCGGGAAGTCGGTCTTCGGCAGGAAGACGGTGTCGCGGTAATCGCGGGCGGGCGCAGGAGTATCGGTCATAAGTGGGCCGGGCTGTAGCGGGTCGCGCGCCGCGTTGCCATCCCCTCTCCCTCGGGGACACAAGCACTACCTTCGTCACCCCAGCGAATGCTGGGGTCTCGTGCGGCAGGGGGCCGCCTCATGACCGAGATGCCCCAGCTTTTGCTGGGGTGACGGACTCTGGCGAGTCTATCGCGCCAGGATCGCGCGCGCCCGCGCGCAGTCGGCGTCCATCTGCGCGATCAGCGGGTCGAGGCCATCGAACTTCGCTTCGGGGCGGAGATAGTCGATCAGCGAGACTTCGATGCGGCGGCCGTACAGATCCTCGGCGAAATCGAAGAAATGCGGCTCGAGCAGTTCCTTCGGCGGATCGAAGCTGGGGCGGATGCCGAGATTCGCCGCGCCCTTCAGCACGCGACCGTCCTCCAGCCGCCCGGTCACCGCGTAGATCCCGTAGGCGGGGCGCAGATAATTGCCCATGTCGAGATTGGCGGTCGGATAGCCGATCGTGCGGCCGAGCTCGTCGCCATGCTGCACCACGCCCTCGATCGCGAACGGACGCGTCAGCAGCCGAGTCGCGGTCGCCATGTCGCCCGCACGCAGCGCCTCGCGGATCCGGGTCGAGGACACCGTCTCACCATCCAGCGCGACCGCGCCGACGGTTTCCGCGCGGAAGCCGTGGACCGGGCCGCGCGCGGCAAGCGTGTGGACGGTGCCGCTCTTGGCATGGCCGAAGGTGAAGTCCTCCCCCGTCACCACGCCGCCGATCCGCAGATTGCGTTCGAGCCGGTCCGCGACGAACTGCTCGGCGGTCAGCGCGGCGAGATCGCCGTCGAAATGGAACACCACCATCGCATCGGCGCCAGCGTCTGCGAACAGCCGTTCGCGCTGGTCGAGCGTGGTAAGGCGGAAGGCGGGCGTATCGGGGCGGAAATGGCGGACCGGATGCGGATCGAACGTCGCCACCAGCGCGGGGCGACCCTCCGCCTTGGCCCACGCGATCGCACGCGCGACCACCGCCTGGTGACCGAGATGGAATCCGTCGAAATTACCCAGCGCCACGATCCCGTCCGCCAGATGCGAAGGGATGGATGCGCCACCGTCGAGCCGTTGCATGCACGGGTCAGTACCCAGACGCCGCGGATGACGATAGTCCTTCCTTACGCTGGCGCGCCTTCGCGGGAGAACAATCCTCAGCGGCGGGTGAGGGTGACGAAGCTGTAGGGTGGGCGCTGCTTTTCGCCCGGGTGGTCTTCGCGGGCGATCTCATGCCAGCCGTCGAACGCGGGGACGATGGCGTCGCCTTCGGGTTCGTCATGGACTTCGGTGAGTTCGATCCGGTCCGCATGGGGGAGCAGCTGGGCATAGATCTGCGCGCCGCCGATCACCGCGACGTCGTCGCCGGCCATCGCGAGCGCCTCGTCGATCGAGTGCGCCACCTCCGCGCCGTCGGCGTGCCAGTGGCCGCGCGTGAGGACGATGTGGCGGCGGCCGGGGAGGGGGCTGGGGAAGCTCTCGAAGGTTTTGCGCCCCATCACCATCGGCTTGCCCATCGTCAGCGCCTTGAACCGCTTGAGATCGGCGGGGAGGCGCCAGGGAAGCTGGCCGTCGCGGCCGATGACGCCGTTGGTGGCGCGGGCGAGGTAGAAGGTGATCATGCGGGTATCATGCCGGATCGGGGGGCGGGGGGCTACTCCCCCGTATGGGGCGGCACCCCGACCTCTCACTCCTCCCCGTCGGAGGCCGGGGCCCAATTGGAAAGGTTGGGGTAACGGAGCGCGGCGCGCATCAGCACCGTTTCCCAATTGGGCCCCGGCCTTCGCCGGGGTGGTAAGGGGATCAGTTCGGAGCGTGTTCCTTGACGTACGCCTCGGGATCCTTCTCGACGACCTTCACGCCGTTCAGGTGGTTCGCCTCGAACGCCGCGAACCGGACGCCTAGCTCATGCCGCTCTTCGAGCGTCGCATGCTTGCGGAAGTCGGTCAGGCCTTGGCGTTCTTCCTCGGCAAGGTGATCGCTGTTCGCCTTGTTGCACTCGCCGACCGCCTCGAACCATGCGTCGGAGCCGACCGGGTGCTTGTCGACCGCTTCGCCCGTTTCGCGGATGTCGTTGTGATCCTCGATCGCGTCCTCGGTTTCCTCGGCCGCCGAGTCGGCGTCGTTGCCGCCGGTGCCAATCTTCATGAGGCGTGGGTAGAAGAAGCGTTCCTCCGCCTCGGCATGCGCGTCGAGCAGGTTCTTGAGGCGGGTCCACAGCGCCGACAGCGCCTCGGTGTCCTTGGCGTCGATCGAATCGATCTGCGCGAACAGCGCACGCTGCTGCGCGTGTTCGTCGAGGATGAGCTGGGTGATGTCCATGATAGGCCTTCCGAATGGGTTCGGACGGTCAACCGGGCGTGACGCTGCGAGTTCCTATTGCGATTCGCTCTCTGTGTTCAGACGGCGACGGGCGCCTTGATATGTGCCTGCGCGACATAATCGTGGAGTACGAAATCCTCATACTCATACGCGTCGATCGAGCCCGGCTTGCGCACGATTTCAAGCCGCGGGAGCGGGCCGGGGTCGCGGCCCAGTTGCAGCCGCGCCTGTTCGAGATGGTTCGAATAGAGGTGGCAGTCGCCGCCGGTCCAGATGAACTCGCCGACCTCGAGCCCGCATTGCTGCGCGAGGATGTGCGTCAACAGCGCATAGCTGGCGATGTTGAACGGCACGCCGAGGAAGATGTCGCCCGAGCGCTGGTAGAGCTGGAGCGACAGCTTGCCGTTGGCGACATGAGTCTGGAACAGGCAGTGGCACGGTGCCAGCGCCATCGCGTGCAGGTCGCCCGGATTCCACGCGCTGACGATCTGGCGGCGCGAGGCGGGGTTGGTCTTGATCTGCGTGATCAGCTCGGCGATCTGGTCGAGATGGCGGCCGTCGGCGGTGGCCCAGTCGCGCCACTGCTTGCCGTAGATCGGGCCGAGATCGCCGGCCTCGTCCGCCCATTCGTCCCAGATCGCGACCTTGCGCTCCTGCAGCCAGCGGACGTTGGTGTCGCCGCGCAGGAACCACAAAAGCTCGACGATGATCGAGCGGAGGTGAAGCTTCTTCGTGGTGAGGACGGGGAAGCCCGCCGCGAGATCGAACCGCATCTGCGCGCCGAACACGCTGAGCGTGCCGGTGCCGGTGCGGTCCATCGTCTCGACGCCGGTCGAGAGCACGCGGTCCATGAGGTCTAGATATTGGCGCATCGGGTTCGCCTAGTCGGGTGCGCGGGCGGGCTCAAGTGGATGCAGTTGCGCGTGCAGTCGGAGATGGCGCGCGGCAGTCGTGCGTGTGTTGCCGTCGTCCGTGCCTTCCCCGCATATCGTCGACCTGTCGGCGGCGTGTCTGCTGTTCGCAGGATTGCGCGATGCGGCGCGCGAGACGGTGGCGATCGCCTATCTTGATCCGAATCGGAGGCTTCTCGGGATGCGGCATGTCGTGGGCGGGCGGGATCATGTCGTGGTGTCGATCCGGCGAATCGCGGCGGACGCACTGGCGTTCGATGCGTGGGGCGTGGTGATGGCGCATAACCATCCGAGCGGCGATGCGACGCCGAGCGACCGCGATCTCGCCTTCACGCGCGCGCTGGCGGCGGCGTTGCGGACGCTGGAGGTGGTGCTGGTGGATCATCTGGTAATCGCGGGCGACCGCGTCACGAGCCTGCGCGCGATGGGGGTGGTTTGATGATTACGACGCCTACGTCGTCATGAGACTTCGGAGCTTGGGCGTTGGAACTGCGCCATCGCGCGCCTCCACCGTCATCCTCACGAAAGTCAGGATCCAGAGCCATAGGTCGCGCCGTTCGTGACCCTGGATCCTGACTTTCGTCAGGATGACGAAAAGGGGGATGACGGCGCCAGGATAACGGGAGAGCGCAAGCGTGCGAGTTACGGCGCCAACGACCCGCAGGATGCTGCTACTTCGACCTTTCCAACTGGGCCCCGGCCTTCGCCGGGGTGGCGCGGGTGGCTGGGTCAGTGCCTCGGACCGAAGCCAAAGCCGAAACTCACCCCAGCCGGCACGCCCGGATCGCCTCCGGCGCGGGGCGCGGGCCGGTTGCCTTGAACGCGGCGAGATAGCCGCCGGCGGACGGCATGTCCTCCATCGCGACCTGCGTGTAGCCGACCGCGGCGAACTCGCACTTCAGCAGCGCCGGCGGCGTGCCGTGGTTCTGCGTCTGGCGATCGGCATCGACCACGATGACCAGCCCGTCGGGCTTGAGCGACGGGCGCAGCCGCCAGAGGAATTCATAGGGCTGCTCGATCTCGTGGTACATGTGCACCATCAGCACGCGGTCGAAGCTGGCCTCGGGCAGTTTCGGGTCGTTCGCCTCGCCAAGCTTGACGCTGACGTTCGCCAGATCCTCGCGCGCTACGCGTTCCGCGAGCTGGTCGCGGACGCTCGCGACGATGTCCTCGGCCAGCACGCGGCCTTCCTTGCCGACGCGCGCGGCCATGCGGATCGTGTAATAGCCCTCGCCCGCGCCGATATCGGCGACGGTCATGCCCTTGCGGATCTCGCCCTTGTTCATGACCTCGCCGGCTTCGTTCAGCCGGTCGCGCGCCTCCTCGTTCGACCAGCGCGCCGAGACGATCGACGCGACCGGGCGGTCGGCGGCGGGGAAGGCAGGTTCCTTCTGCTCGCGCTTGATCAGCGGCTTGCTGCCATCGCAGGCCGCGAGCAGGAAGACCGGCGACAGCATCAGGGCAAGGGCACCCCTCAGCCTCAATCGACGTCCTCCACCTCGACAGCCTCGCCGGTCACGCGCTGCGACAGCGCCGCGGCCATGAACGCTTCGAGGTCGCCGTCGAGCACGTCCGACGGGCTGGTCGAGACGACGCCGGTGCGCAGGTCCTTCACCATCTGGTACGGCTGGAGCACGTAGCTGCGGATCTGGTGGCCCCAGCCGATATCGGTCTTGCCCGCGTTCTCGGCATTGGCGGCGGCTTCGCGGATCGCCAGTTCGCGCTCATACAGACGTGCGCGGAGCTGGTTGTACGCCTCGGCCTTGTTCTTGTGCTGCGATCGCTGGTTCTGGCACTGGACGACGATGCCGGTGGGCACGTGCGTGATGCGCACCGCCGAATCGGTCGTGTTGATGTGCTGACCGCCGGCGCCGCTCGCGCGGTACGTGTCGATGCGCAGGTCGCTTTCGTTATATTCGACCTCGATATTGTCGTCGACGACCGGATAGACCCAGACGCTGGCGAACGAGGTGTGGCGACGCGCGGCCGAGTCGTAGGGGCTGATCCGGACGAGGCGGTGGACGCCGCTCTCGGTCTTGGCATAGCCGTATGCGTTCTCGCCTTTCAGCAGTAGCGTGGCGGACTTGATCCCCGCCTGCTCGCCCGAATGCTGGTCGATCAGCTCGACCTTCAGGCCGTGGCGCTCGCCCCAGCGCGAATACATCCGGCTGAGCATGCCCGCCCAGTCCTGGCTCTCGGTGCCGCCGGCGCCGGCATTGACCTCGATATAGGTGTCGTTGCCATCGGCCTCGCCCGCGAGCAGCGCCTTGATCTTGTCCTTGTCGGCACGCGCGGCGAGTTCGGCGAGCGCGGCGACGCCGTCGGCTTCCATCGCGGTGTCGCCCTCGGCCTCGGCCATCTCGATCAGCTCGGACGTGTCCGCCAGCTCGCTCTCGATCGCGCGGGTCGCGCCGATCGCCTCGTCAAGACGGCGACGCTCGCGCATCACTTCCTGCGCGGCCTTGGGATCGGACCAGAGCGCCTGATCCTCGACGCGCGCGTTCAGCTCGTCGAGACGACGCAGCGCGCGGTCCCAGTCGAGGAAGCGGCGCAGCAAGGCCAGCGCGTCTTTGATGGTGTCTACGTGAGCCTGCGCTTCGGCGCGCATGGGTATTCTCCAAAATGTCCGTCATCCCGGCGGACGCCGGAACCTCCGTCCGCGAGCGCGCGGGTGCGGACGGGGATCCCGGCGTGCGCCGGGATGACGATGTAGGAACTGCGCTAGTAGATTCCGCCTTGTCTTTGCAAGAAATCGCTGTCGCGCGGGGCTTCGGCCTTCTTCACCGCGACCGTGGCGGCGGCCGCCGGGGCGGGGCCTGCGCGGCGTGCGGCACGGCGTGGTTCGCTTTCGGGCTTGAACGCTTCCCAGATCACCGCGGGCTTCGGGTCGTCGGTGTTGGGCCACGTGCCGTAGACCGGACGCCCGCTCGCGCGATCGATCCGGACCATGCGGATCCCCGCCGGCGCACGGAACGGCAGCTTGGGCAGATCCTCATACGCCTTGACCGCGAACTGCTTGAAGATCGGTGCGGCAAGCGTGCCGCCCTGCGCGGCCCCGCCAAGGTTCTTCGGCGTGTCGAACCCGATATACAGCCCGCCGACGAACTGCGGCGTGCCGCCCACGAACCACACGTCGGTCGGGCCGTTGTTCGTGCCCGTCTTGCCGAACATCGGCCGATCGAGATCGCGCAGCGTCACCGCGGTGCCGCGCTGGACGACGCCCTCGGTGATGTGGACCATCTGGTACGCGGTCATCGCGTCGAGCACCTGGCGCTGGCGCGTGATCGGCCGCGGCATTGGCTTGCCGTCCCAGTCGGGCGCGTTGCAACGATCGCAGGCGCGCCAGTTCTCGGGCCAGATCACCTTGCCGTGACGATCCTGGACGAAATCGATCAGCGATGGCGGGCCGCCCTTGCCGTTGTTCGCGAGGATCGAATACGCGTTGACCATCCGCCCGACCGTCGTCTCGCCGGCGCCCAGCGCATAGGACAGATACGGCGCATAATCGCCGACCCCCATCTTCTTGATGGTGGCGACGACCTTGGGCATGCCCGTCTGCGCGGCGGTGCGCACCGTCATCAGGTTGCGCGACTGTTCGATGCCCCAGCGCATCGTGTGCGGCCCCGCGCCGCGCGAATTGCCGAAGTTGCGGAAGCATTTCTGCCCGAGCCGCGCGCCCTGATAGACGCAGAACGGCCCGTCGACGATGATCGACGCGGGCGTCATGCCGTTGTCGAGCGCGGCGGAATAGACGATCGGCTTGATCGTCGAGCCCGGTTGCCGCATCGCCTGAGTCGCGCGGTTGAACGCCTGCAACCGGTCGTCGAACCCGCCCTGCATCGCCAGCACGCGGCCCGAGGCCGGCTCCTCGACGACGAACGCACCGGAGACCTTGGGGATCGCCCGGAGCGAGAAATTGCCGCCGTCGGGCGCCACCGCGATGATGTCGCCGGTCTTGATCGCGCCGAACGCATTGCCGCCCTTGCCGCGGACCGCCATCTGCGCGGCATAGCGCGGCAGCGTGCCGGTCTTGCCGGTACGGAAGCCGAGGCTCCAGGCATTGCCGTCCTTGCCCGTCACGATCGCCGCGACCCAGTCGCGGTAATCGAGCGCGATATTGCTGTTGAGCAACGGCTGGAGCCAGTTGTCGTCCTCGATCTCGACATGGCGGATCGGCCCGTTCCAGCCGCGGCCGCTGTCGAACCGTACCAGGCCATCGCGTAACGCCTGCTGCGCCAGATCCTGCAACCGCGTATCGAACGAGGTGCGCACCCACAGCCCGCCCGAATAGACGCTGTACGGCCCGTCCTTCGCGCTTTCGCCGAACTTGGCCATCAGCTGGCGGCGGACTTCCTCGACGAAATAGCCGCCGACGCTCTCGAACTTGGGTGTCCGCCGCATCACCGCGCCGAGCGGCTCAGCATTCGCCTGGTCATGCTGCGCGCGCGTGATAAAGCCGTTGTCGAGCATCCGGTTCAGAACGTAATTGCGGCGGATCATCGCGCGCTCGGCGTTGCGCACCGGATCGTAGTTCGACGGCCCCTTGGGCAGGATCGCGAGATACGCCATCTGCGCGAGATCGAGCTGGTCGAGCTCCTTGTCGAAATAGGCGTGGCTCGCCGCCTCGACGCCGAACGCGTTACGCCCCAGCGCGATCTGGTTGAGGTAGAGTTCGAGGATCTGCTGCTTGGTCAGCGTATCCTCGATCTTATACGCCAGCACCGCCTCGCGCAGTTTGCGCGACGGCGAGTATGCGTTGCCGATCAACAGGTTCTTCGCGACCTGCTGCGTGATCGTCGAGCCGCCCTTGGCGCGTTTGCCGGTGCCGAGCTTGGTCGCGTAATCGACGACGGCGCCTGCGAGACCCGGGAAATCGACGCCGTGATGCTCGAAGAACGACTTGTCCTCGGCGGCGAGGAACGCCTTGACCAGCAGCGGCGGATATTCGGCGTAGCTGAGCTCGACGCGGCGTTCGCGCGCGTAGCTGTGGATCGGCGCGCCATCGATGCCGCGGACGTTGGTCGGCAGCGGCGGCTCGTAGGTGCGCAGCGTATCGACCGACGGCAGGTCGCGGATGACCGCGAACCAGAAGGCGAAGATCGCGACGAGGCCGAGCACGCCGAGCGCCAGCGCAACCTTGGCCCAGCGGCTCGTCCGCGCGCGCGCGAAACCGCCCCGCAACCTGTCGGTGGTGCGGCGGATCGCCGTCGTCGGATTGGGGGAGGGGTCGGACGCCATATATACTGGCGTCGCATCTAGCAGGTTCGCGGGCGCTTGCCAGCCTTCGGTGGTGCAGGGGTGGGGCGGGGATGCGCCACAAGGCCTGTCGCCGCGACCATGCTTGTGGCAGCAGGCGCCGATGACTCCGCCCCCTTTGCCGATATTTGCCGTATTGCCCGATCTTCTCGCTACGTTGCGAGAGCGGTCCTCGGCGGTCCTGGTCGCGCCCCCGGGCGCCGGCAAGACGACGGCGGTCGCGCCCGCAATGCTCGCCGAGCCGTGGTGCAGCGGCGAGATCCTCCTGCTTTCGCCACGCCGCCTCGCGGCCCGCGCCGCCGCGGAACGGATGGCGTCGACCGCGGGCGAGCCCGTCGGCCAGACCTTCGGCTACGCGACCCGCATGGACAGCAAGCGCTCCGGCGCGACGCGGGTCACGGTGATCACGGAGGGCATCTTCGTCGCGCGCATCCAGGCCGACCCCGAGCTCGCGGGTATCTCCGCCGTCCTGTTCGACGAGGTCCATGAGCGCAGCCTCGACGGCGATTTCGGATTGGCGCTGGCGCTCGACGTGCAGGCCGGGTTCCGTCCCGATCTGCGCATCGTCGCGATGTCGGCGACGCTCGACGGCGCGAGGTTCGCAGCGCTGATGGACGGCGCGCCCGTTATCGAAAGCGAAGGCCGCAGCTACCCGCTGACGCTGCGCCATATCGGCCGCCAGGCGGAATTGCGGATCGAGGATTCGGTCGCTTCGGCGATCCGTCGCGCGCTCGGCGAAGCGGAGGGCGGCGTGCTCGCCTTCCTTCCCGGTGTCGCGGAGATCGAGCGCACCGCCGACCGGCTCGCCAACCTTCCCGACGATATTGTCCTGCACGAGCTTCACGGTAGCCTCGACCCCGCGGCACAACGCGCCGCGATCCTCCCCGAACCCGATGGCCGCCGCAAGGTCGTCCTCGCCACCAGCATCGCCGAGACCAGCCTGACGCTCGACGGGATCCGCATCGTCGTCGATTCAGGGCTCGCCCGGCGTCCGCGCTATGATCGCGCCGCGGGGATGACGCGGCTGGTGACCGAGCGCGCAAGCCAGGCCGCGGTCACGCAGCGTGCCGGCCGCGCCGCGCGTCTTGGGCCGGGCATCGCGTATCGCTTGTGGGAGGAGGCGGCGACCGCGGGGCTGCCGCGCTACGACCCGCCCGAGATCCTGGAAGCGGACCTTTCGGCGCTGGTGCTTGCCTGCGCGCTATGGGGTGTCGGCGATCCGCGGGAGCTGCGCTGGATCGATCCGCCCCCGGCTGCTGCGATCGACGAGGCGACGGCGCGACTGACGACGCTGGAGGCGATCGAGGACGGTCGCCCGACGCTGCACGGACGCGCGATCGCGAAGCTGCCGATGCCGCCGAGGCTTGCGCACATGCTGCTGCGGGCGGGGGAGCGCGGGCTGGCACAGGTCGCGGCGCAGGTTGCGGTGCTGCTCGGCGAGCGCGGGATTGGCGGGCAGGACGTTGATCTCGAAACGCGTCTTCGCCGGTGGAAGACCGAACGCGGGCCGAAGGCGCAGGCGGCGCGGGGGATGGCCGATCGTTGGGCGAAACTTGCTCCCCTCCCGCTTGCGGGAGGGGTTGGGGGAGGGCGTGACATACCCCAAGCGCGCGGCGTTGCCGGGTCAGCCCCTCCCCCGACCCCTCCCGCAGGCGGGAGGGGAGCAGAGGTGTGCGTCGCGCTCGGCTTCCCCGATCGGGTCGCGCGGCGGCGCGATGCGTCCGGGGAGACCTGGGCCTCGGTCGGCGGGCGGGGGTTCCGGCTCGATCCGACCTCACCGCTGGCGCGGTCGGAATGGCTCGCGGTGGCCGATACGCAAGGCTCGGCGGCCGGCGCGCGGATCCTGTCGGCGGTGGCGATCGACCCGTCCACGGTCGAAGCGCTGTTCGCGGACCGGATCGAATCGCGCCGCACGGTGGTGTTCGATTCCGCGACCGGCGGTATCCAGGCGTTGCGCGAACGCCGGCTCGGCGCGATTCGCTTGTCGAGCGGCCCCGATAGCGGCGCCGACCCGGACTCGATCCTCGCCGCGCTGCTGGGGGGCGTCCGCGAGCATGGCCTCGGCCTGCTGGCGTGGAGCGACGGCGCGCAGGCGTTGCGCGACCGTGCCGCCTATGCGGGCGTGCCGCTCGACGATGCGACGCTGCTCGACCGGGTGGACGAATGGCTCGCCCCGTTGCTGACGGGCAAGCGCAGGCTCGATGCGATCGCGCCCGGTACGCTGGCCGAGGCGCTGCGTAACCTGCTCGGCTGGGACGCGATGCAGACGATCAACCGGCTCGCCCCACCCGATTTCACCAGTCCCGCCGGCAGCACGCACGCGATCGACTATGCGGCGGAGGGCGGCCCGCGCGTCGAACTCCGCGTCCAGGCGCTGTTCGGGCTCGGCGTGCATCCGGTGATCGGCGAGGCGCGCGTGCCGCTGGTGCTGAGCCTGACATCGCCGGCCGGCCGGCCGATCCAGACGACGCGCGACCTGCCGGGATTCTGGGCGGGCAGCTGGACCGCGGTGGCGAAGGAAATGCGCGGCCGCTACCCCAAGCATCCCTGGCCCGACGACCCCGCCGCGGCGTCCGCTACGCTGCGGACGAAAAAGGCGGATGCAAGGACCGCCGGTTCGCGATAAGGGGTCATCCATGCCTACCGCCCGTATCTTCCAGCGCCCCAAGAACGCCATGCAGTCCGGCAAGCACCGGACCGACGCCTGGCAGCTCGAATTCGAACCCTCGGAGGCCAAGCGCCCCGACCCGCTGACCGGCTGGGCCGGCAGCGGCGACACGCGCGACCAGTTGCGCTTGCTGTTCCCGACCGCGGAGGCGGCGATCGCGCACTGCGAGCGCGAGGGGTTCGGGTACACCGTCGTGCCCGCGCCGCAGAAGACGCTGAAGCTGCAGAGCTACGCCGACAATTTCAAGTAAGCGGGGCGCGTTCGCCGCGCGACCGTTGTTTGCCGTCATCCCAGCGGAGGCTGGGATCCAGAGCCACGGGCACCTAAGCCCGTGGCTCTGGATCCTGGGTCGAGCCCAGGATGACGGCCTGGGGCTGGGCTAGAGTATGGCCCCCGCCAGGATCAGCAGCATCTTGGTGTCGATCGCGACGCCGGCCTTGCGCTTCGCCGCGACGAACGCGGGCACCTCGGTCAGCGGAACCCGGTGCACGGTGATGTTCTCATCGCTGTCGCCGCCGCCGTCGCCGATCCTGGTCAGCCCGGTCGCGCGCACCAGCGTGAAGCATTCGGACGTCATCCCCGGCGACGAGTAGAACACGCCCAGATCCTCGATCGAGTCGGCGCGATACCCCGTCTCTTCCTCAAGCTCGCGCCCGGCCGCCACCGCGACGCTCTCGCCCGCGGTCTCGTCGCCGACCAGCCCCGCGGGCAGTTCGAGGCAGGCGCGGCCCAAGGGCACGCGGAACTGTTCGACCAGGATCACGTCGCCATCGTCGATCGCGACGATCACCGCGGCGGCGATCTGGCCCTGACGCGCGGCGAATTCCCACGTGCCCTCGGTCTGGACGGTCAGGAATTTGCCCGCCCATACGGTCTTGCTCATAGTTCGATCAGCCTGTCGGGAAGTTCGTTGACCGGCGCACCGGTACGCGGGAAATGCTCGGCGAGCACGCGGCCGATCTGCGCGACCGCATCGGCCATGCCGTCGGCGGGGCGATCGTCGCGGACGCCGGCCAGCACCGCCGCCATCGCCGCGCCCCAGGTTTCGTTCGGCACGCGCGAGTGGATCGCATCGTCGGCGATGATCTCGGCACGATGCTCGGCAAGCGACAAATAGAGCAGCACGCCGGTCGCGCCCTTGGTGCGCTTCTCGGCGCCCGCGCGGAACAGCAGCAGCGCGCGCCGCCGGACGCGACGCGCCTTGGTCGCCCCCGGGGTCAGTGCGACGCGCACCGCGGTCGCCGCCAGGACGAGCCGCACGCCGAGGAACACCAGCGTCACCAGCACCAGCGCGATCGCATAGAGCGCGCCCTGCGGGGCGGATTGCGCCCAGGGATCGACGAGACGCGCATAGATATGGTCCGCCGCAACCGGCCGGAACGCGAGCAGCGCCAGCGTCAGCAGCATGCCCAGCACGGCCCAGTGCATCGATACGTCATGGTAGGAGTCGGACTGCCGCGCGACGATCGTGACGATCTCGCCGGTCGTCGCGGTCTCCGCCTGCGTCACCGCCGCGGTGACCCGGTCGTGATCGGTTTCGCTCAGCCGCATGTCACCAACTCCCCGATGCGCCGCCGCCGCCGCCGGATCCACCGCCGCCACCGCCGAAGCCACCGCCACCCCAGCCACCGCCGCCGCTGTCACCGCCGCCGCCACTCCAGCCGCCGCCGCCACCACCACCGCCGCCACGGGTCATCGCGTCGGCGATGCTCCACAGCACAATCGGCAGGGCGCCGCTGCCACCGCCGCTACCGCCATCGGTATAGCGCCTGCCGCCGGCGCGCCGCGACAGCATCGGGATGACGATCGCCGCGAGCACGATCCCGAAGAAGATCAGCCCGATCGGCACGCCGCCGCCGCCCGAACCCGACCGGCGATGCGTCTTGTCATATTCGGCCGCCGCCGCCGTCACCTTCGCGCGCGCCTCGGCGTCGGGCAGCGCGAGCTGGTCCGCGACCGCATTGGTTCCCGCGACGATGCCGCCGGGAATATCGCCTGCCTTGAACCGCGGCAGGATCTGCTGGTTGATGACGACGCTCGAGAACGCGTCGGTCAGTACGGGTTCGAGCCCGTAGCCTACCTCGATCCGCACCTTGCGGTCGTTCGGCGCCACCAGCAGGATCGCGCCGTTGTTCGCGTCCTTCAACCCGACGCCCCAGCTCCGGATCAGGCGATTGCCGTAATCCTCGATCGGATAGCCTTCGAGATCGGGCACGGTCGCGACGACGAGCTGGTTGCCCGACGATTTCTGCAGGTCGTCGAGCCGCTTGGTCAGCGCCGCTTCCTGGTCGGGAGGGATGACATTGGCCGCATCGACGACGAAGCCGGTGAACTTGGGCAAGGTCTGCGCGGTGGCGGCCCCGGTGACGGTGCCGCTTCCCAGCAGCAGCGCGCAGGCCAGCGTGGCAAGGTAGCGGATCATCGCGCAGACCCCGTCATCAGCTCGCGTTGCCGAAGTTCACCGTCGGCGCGGTCTCCGCGCCGGGCGTGGTCGCCGCGAACGGGACCATCGGCTTGGCACCGTAGAAGATCTTCGCGCCGACCGCGTCGGGGAAGGTGCGGATCTTGGTGTTATACGCCTGCACCGCACCGTTGTAATCGCGGCGCGCGATCGTGATGCGGTTCTCGGTGCCTTCGAGCTGGCTCATCAGCGTGGTGTAGTTGCCCTGGCTCTTCAGCTCGGGATACGCCTCCTGCAGTCGCTGGAGCGAGACGCCGACGGCGCCCTGGACGCGCTGATACTGCGCCATCTTGGCCGGATCGGAGAGATCGTCCGCCGACACCTGGACCGAGTTCGCCGCGGCACGCGCCTGCGTCACCTGGACGAGGATATCCTTCTCCTGCGCGCCCGCCGCCTTCACCGTGGCGACGAGGTTGGGGATCAGGTCGGCGCGACGCTGATAGTCGTTCTGGACGTCGGCCCAGCGCGCCTTCACATTTTCCTCGGCGGTCGGGATGCTGTTGATCCCGCAGCCTGCGAGCGCGGATGCGAGGAGGATCGCGGCGGCGCCGCGGGCGATTGGGGCACGTGACATCGGGGGTCTCCAGAATAGCTGTGTCGCCCTCATAGGACAGTCCGCAGGGTTGGCGAAACCGAAATCGGCGGTTAACTTTATGCGAGACTTAAGAAGGGGGCGGGGATGCTCAAGGAATTCAAGGCGTTCATCATGCGCGGCAACGTGCTCGATCTCGCCATCGCGGTGATCATCGGCGCGGCGTTCGGCAAGATCGTCACGTCGCTGACCGACGACGTGCTGATGCCGGTGATCGGCAAGATCTTCGGCGGGCTCGATTTCTCGAGCTATTTCTGGCGGATGGGGCCGGTGCCGGCAAATTACGCGGGCTCGCTCAGCGACTATGCGGCGCTCAAGAAGGCGGGCGTGCCGCTGCTCGGCTATGGCGCGTTTGCGACGCAGCTTGTCAATTTCGTGATCGTCGCTGGCATCATCTTCATGATCCTGCGCGTCGTGAACCGTACCGCGGCGCTGATCGAGCGCGAGACCGCGCGGCTGAAGCGCGAGGAAGAGGCTACCCCGGTCGCGCCCGCACCCGAGCCGGTCGAGATCGCGTTGCTGCGCGAGATCCGCGACGAGCTGAAGGCCAGGGGGTGACCGCCTTTTCCCTCTCCCCTGCGGGGAGGGAGGGAGGAGCCGTGAGGCGTCGGCAGGGTGAGGGGCCTGAGGCTTCGGCGCGGGATCTCAACACCCCCTCATCCGGCGCTGCCGCGCCACCTTCTCCCCGATGGGGAGAAGGAAAACTTCACGCTGCGGCGAGATCCTCGGCGTTTGCATCCGCCAGGCTCGTGCCGTCGAGGATCCGCGCGGTTTCGTCGCGGACTCGCATCATCGCATAGCGGATCGCGCAATCCGCCTCGCTCTTGCAGTCGAGGCAGGGTCGGTAGGCCGTCCGGCTGACGCACGGGACGAGCGCGAGCGGCCCCTCGATGATCCGGATGATTTCACCGAGCGAGATCAGGTGGCTGGGGCGCGACAGGCGATACCCGCCCATCTTGCCGCGATGGCTGTGGAGCAGGCCGGACTCGCGCAGATCGGCGAGGATCAGCTCGAGAAACTTGCGCGGGACGTTCGCCTCGGCGGCGATCCGGGTCATCGGGATCGGAGGGCCGCCGACGGGGGCCCCGCCAAGAAAGATCATCGCGCGAAGCGCGTAGCGGGAGCGCTGCGTCAACATATTGCAGATTGCTATGCACGCGGTTTGTGGCGAGCGGAAGGCGGTTTGGCACGTTGCGTGCTACGACATCGCGGATCGCGACAAAAAAGCAGCGCCGGCCGGGCTTTTCATCGCGCCGCGGCTTCCCTATATCGGGCTTGCCGTCGGGGGAATTCTCTCTTGGCGGCTATGGCGATAAACCGTGGCGTGTCATAGACACAGCGGACCCGGGGGCAGTACCCGGCGACTCCACCACCGCCCTCTTCGCAAGAGGGGGACGATGACGGGGTCGAACTAGGATCGACGTGTGTTCAACGACGCTATGTTTCGCTCGGAATGGGACCACCGCAACGGCCCATACACAAGTGCCAACGATAACGAAGCACTCGCAATTGCCGCATAACTGACGGTCTAACGACCTAAGTTATACGGACGAAAGCGCGGTTCGGGCCACACCGGGCAACAGAAGTGGAAACCGGCGGTACGGGGGGCACCGAGCAACAGAAGCTCCCCACTCTTCTCCATCATATCGCTACATGATTGACTGTTCGCCGCTGAAGCGTCGCGCGGTCAGGTTAGCTGCGCTCAAAACGGGTGGCTTGCAACGTCGGCGCTGCGAGCAGTGACGGGAATCTCGTATCGCAGCAGCCATGATCGTTGCACTTCGTGTCGACCAACATCCGTCATTGCAAACGATGACGGTGCCGTTGGTCAACCGGATCAGCGCTGTAGCAGCTTGCTGAGTTGCGCGCCGGTATAGGGCTTCCGGATGAAACGCGCGGCTGCGGGGAGGGCCATCTTGCCGTTATCGGTCCCCGACGTGACCAGGATCGCGATGTCGGGACGCTGCGCATGGACCGCGTTGGCGAGATCGATGCCGTTGAGGTCACCCGGCATGCGAACGTCGGTGAACAGCGCGGCGATATCGGGCCGCTCCTCCAGCTTGACCAGTGCGTCGGCGGCGTTGCTGGCTTCGACGACTTCATACCCCGCATCTTCGAGTGCGAGGTTGGAATGGACCCGGACAAGGGCGTCGTCATCGACGACGAGAATAACGGACTTCGAGATAACGTTCATATCGGTTCGAACATCCGGCATGGCGCTCGCGTTCCGCTATTAATCATCCCCGTGACCTAAAATCCGGCAAAGCGAGTCACCCATGAGAAAGGGGCCCGGTTTCCCGAGCCCCTCCATCAATTCGCGTTAGGCCGTAAGGGCTTAGTCGCGATCGCCCGTCAGGAACGCCGGTGCGAATTCGGGGGCCTTGTCGCCGTCCGAACGCTCGGCGCGGGGAGCGCGCTCGCCGCCCTGACCACCACCGCCGTCACGACGCGGGCCACGGCCACCGCCGTTGCCGCCTGCATCGCGACCGCCATCGCCATCACGACGCGGGCCACGCGAACCGCGATCACCGCCGCCGCCTTCGCCGCGCGGACCACGACCGCCGCCGCCGTTACCGGCATCACGACCGCCATCGCCATCGCGACGCGGACCACGCGAACCACGATCGCCACCCTCACGGGGCTCACGCGCCGGGCGGGTATCTTCCAGCTCTTCGCCGGTCGTCTGATCAACGACGCGCATCGACAGGCGAACCTTGCCGCGCGGATCGATCTCGAGGACCTTGACCTTGACGTCCTGGCCTTCGCTCAGCGCGTCCGAGACCTTCTCGACGCGCTCGTTCTTGATTTCGGACACGTGGACGAGACCGTCCTTGCCACCCATGAAGTTCACGAACGCACCGAAGTCCACCAGGTTGACGACCTTGCCGTCATAGACCTTGCCGACTTCGGCTTCCTCGACGAGGCCCTTGATCCACTTGATCGCAGCGTCGATCTGCGCGGGGTCGGACGACGACACCTTGATCACGCCCTCGTCGTCGATGTCGACCTTGGCGCCGGTCTGCGCGACGATCTCGCGGATTACCTTGCCGCCGGTGCCGATGACTTCACGGATCTTCGACTTCTCGATCGTGAAGGTCTCGATGCGCGGTGCGTGCGCCGACAGCTCCTCACGCGTGTGGTCGAGCGCCTTGGCCATTTCGCCCAGGATGTGCGCACGGCCTTCCTTGGCCTGTGCCAGCGCCTTGCCCATGATCTCTTCGGTGATGCCGGCGATCTTGATGTCCATCTGCATCGTGGTGATGCCCTCGGACGTGCCGGCGACCTTGAAGTCCATGTCGCCGAGGTGATCCTCGTCGCCCAGGATGTCCGACAGGACCGCGAAGTTCTTGCCCTCGAGGATCAGGCCCATCGCGATGCCCGAGACCGGACGCTTCAGCGGAACGCCCGCATCCATCATCGACAGCGAACCGCCGCAAACCGTCGCCATCGACGACGAGCCGTTGCTCTCCGTGATGTCGGACAGAACGCGGATCGTGTACGGGAACTCTTCCTTCGACGGCAGCACCGGGTGCAGCGCGCGCCAGGCGAGCTTGCCGTGGCCGACTTCGCGACGACCCGGCGCACCGAAGCGACCGACTTCACCGACCGAGTAGGGCGGGAAGTTGTAGTGGAGCATGAAGTTTTCGTACGAAAGACCGTTCAGGCCGTCGATCATCTGCTCTGCGTCGCGCGTGCCGAGCGTGGTGGTGCAGATCGACTGCGTCTCGCCGCGCGTGAACAGGGCCGAGCCATGCGTGCGCGGGAGGAAGTGCACCATCGCCTCGATCGGACGGATCTGCGTGGTGGTGCGGCCGTCGATGCGGGTGCCGTCCTTGAGGATGGCGCCGCGGACGATCTCCGCCTCCAGCTTCTTCATCAGCTTGCCGGCCGCCATCTGGTCCTGCGGGGTGGCATCGGCAAAGGCGGTCTTGCCCTTGGCGCGTGCGGCGTTCAGCAGGTCCGAACGCTTGGACTTGTCGGTCACCTTGTAGGCGGCCGCAATGTCCTTGCCGATCAGCTTCTTCAGCTTGTCCTTGGCGGTCGACAGGTCGGCCTGCTCGGCCATTTCCCAAGGATCCTTGGCAGCCTGCTCGGCCAGATCGATGATCAGGTTGGCGGCTTCGCGGCATGCCTTGTGCGCGAACTGCACCGCGCCGAGCATGATCTCTTCCGAAAGCTCCTTGGCTTCCGATTCGACCATCATCACGGCCTGGCCGGTGGCGGCGACGACGAGGTCGAGGTCACCCGCCTTGGCTTCGTCGAGCGTCGGGTTGAGGATGTAGGCGCCATCGACATAGCCGACGCGCGCTGCGCCGATCGGGCCCATGAACGGCACGCCCGAGATCGTCAGCGCCGCCGACGCCGCGACCATCGCGAGGATGTCCGGCTCGTTCTCGCCGTCATACGACAGAACCTGGCAGATCACGTTGATCTCGTTGTAGAAACCCTCTGGGAAGAGGGGACGGATCGGGCGATCGATGAGACGGCTGGTCAGCGTCTCCTTCTCGGTCGCGCCGCGCTCACGCTTGAAGAAGCCACCGGGGATGCGGCCGCTTGCGGAGAACTTCTCCTGATAATGGACGGTGAGCGGGAAGAAATCCTGCCCTTCCTTGACGGTCCGTGCAGCCGTCACGGCGCACAGAACGACGGTCTCGCCGAGGGTGGCGAGCACGGCGCCGTTTGCCTGACGGGCCACGCGGCCGGTCTCGAGCGTCAGCGTCTTGCCGCCCCACTGGGCGCTTACGGTCTTGGTATCGAACATTTCGTTTCCTTCACTCCGGCGGCCAGATGCCGACCGGGGCCTATGTGCGAGCTAAGCCGGCTCGCGGCGGTTCGAAGCGAGTTGTCGCTTCTGGCCAGTTCACCGAATTGTGTTCTGGCACTTCCTGTTCCTCCGCGAAGGCGGAGGCCCAGTCTGGACTCCCGCCTTCGCGGGAGAACAACCCTATATACGAAAACGGCCCCCCGAAGGGAGCCGTTCGTGTTACTTGCGAAGGCCGAGCTTCGCGATCAGATCCAGGTAGCGCTGGCCGTCCTTGTGACGGAGATAATCCAGCAGCGTCCGGCGCTTGTTGACCATCATGAGAAGACCACGACGCGAGTGGTTGTCCTTCTTGTGGCCCTTGAAGTGCTCGGTCAGGTTCTTGATGCGCTCGGTCAGGATCGCGACCTGGACTTCCGGCGAACCGGTATCGCCCTCGGCGCGCGAATGCTCCTTGACGAGCTCGGTCTTGCGTTCAGCGGTAATCGTCATGAATTTCGTCCTACGACATCACATATTGAAACCGCGAACGACCCGGACGTCTCCGTCCTCGACCTCGACCAGCGCGACCGGGACGGCGTCCAGCTCGGCAAAGTATTGGCCATCGTCTGCGGCGATCCCGGCCAAGATACGCCCCTGTCGGAGCGCCCCTGCCTGGTCGGGGGTGAGGGAGAGAGCCGGGATGTCGTCCAGCGCCACCCTCAAGGGCAGAAGTACATCTTCAAGGGCGCGCGCCTGCCCGAGTTCGTCAAGTTTGTCCAGCGATATCGCGTTTTGCAGCCCGAACGGACCCGCCTTGGTCCGGCGCAGCATGGTGACGTGGCCGACCGTGCCGAGCGCGATCGCGATGTCGCGCGCGAGGCTGCGGATATAGGTGCCCTTCGAGACGTGCGCGGTGAGGGTGACCTCCTCTGCCGGCGCCTCCGACGACGTCGTCGACTCCTCCCCACCCTCGTCATCCCAGCGAACGCTGGGATCTCCATGGGGCGCGGGCTGCTGTTCCGCGGTGCGATTCCAGCTTCCGCTGGAATGACGGGTCGGGTGGGCGGCGAGCGCGTAGATCGTCACGTTCCGGCTGGCCAGCAGCACCGCATGCCCGGCGCGCGCGAGGTCGTAGGCGCGCTCGCCGTCGACCTTCAGCGCGGAATAGGACGGCGGCACCTGCGCGATCGGACCGGTGAACTGCGCGAGGACGGCCTCGACCGCGGCCATCGTCGGTCGCACGTCGGCGGTGGCGATGCTCACCCCCTCGGCGTCGAGCGTGTCGGTTTCGACCCCGAACAGGATCGTGAAGTCATAGATCTTGTCGCTGTCGAGCATCCGCCCGGCGAGCTTGGTCGCCTCGCCGACCGCGATCGGCAACACGCCGGTCGCCAGCGGATCGAGCGTACCGCCATGGCCGACCTTGAACTTGCCATAGCCGCCCTGACGCAGCACGCGCTTTACCGCGGACACGCCCTGCGTCGAGCCCAGCCCCAGCGGCTTATCGAGAATGATCCAGCCATGCATGTTCGAGGTCCTAAATTTCCACGTGAGACACGAGCGAGTCCATCCATCCGGTCATCCTGACAAAAATCAGGACCCAGATCCACGTATGCCGGTGTTCGTTGCCCCCGGGGCCCGACGTTCGTCAGGATGACGGGGACATGGCAAGCCGAAGGGCAGGGGGCT
The DNA here is from genome assembly GCF_003050705.1 of Sphingomonas aurantiaca. GTDB lineage: Bacteria > Pseudomonadota > Alphaproteobacteria > Sphingomonadales > Sphingomonadaceae > Sphingomonas > Sphingomonas aurantiaca. Next base: position 993,996 of record NZ_QAOG01000001.1, read on the forward strand.
AGCCCAGAGCCTCGGTAAAATGCCGTCGGCACAACGCGACATAGCGGTCGTTGCCGCCGATTTCGGTCTGCTGCCCCTCGGCGATCGCCCGCCCGCCCGCATCGACTCGCAGGTTCATCGTCGCCTTGCGCCCGCACATGCACACCGACTTGATCTCGACCAGCGAGTCCGCCAGCGCCAGCAATCGCGCCGACCCGGGGAAAAGCGCGCCCTGGAAATCGGTCCGTAATCCGTAAGCCAGCACAGGGATCCCGACCACGTCGCAGACACGCGCAAGCTGGTCGACCTGGGCGGGCGTCAGGAACTGCGCCTCGTCGACCAGCACGCACGAGATCGCATCCTCGCCGTGCTGCCGCGCGACGCACGCGCCGATATCCGTCGTCGCGTCGAACGCGATCGCCGGCGCCTTCAGCCCGATCCGCGAGGTGATCGTGCCGGCGGCGAAGCGATCGTCGATCGCGGCGGTGAACAGCATCGTCCGCATCCCCCGCTCGCGATAGTTGAAGTCCGCCTGGAGCAGGTTCGTCGACTTGCCCGCGTTCATCGACGCATAATAGAAATACAGCTTGGCCATCGGCTCAACCCAAAGACGCGTCGCGCGGCGGCGTCAATCCTCGGCCAGATCGCGCGCGATATGCGGGTCGCGCAGCAGCGTGTCGATGTGCGTGCCTTCGTCGAAGCTCTCGTCGGCGAGGAACTTCAGCTTGGCGGCGTAGCGCGTCTGCACGCGGGTCGCGACTTCGCGCTGAAGATAGGCGGTGTTGGTCCGCAGCGCCTTCAGCACCTTCTCCTCGTCCTTGCCGAGCAGCGGCTTCACGAAGACGGTGGCGTGGCGCAGATCGGGGGACATGCGCACCTCGGTGATCGTCACGAGATGCTTTTCGAGCACCGGATCATGGACGTCGCCGCGTGCGAGGATGTCGCTGAGCGCATGACGCGCCTGTTCGCCCACGCGGAGTGCGCGGACGGTTTTGATTTCGGGGGTATCGGTCTTCATTCTCTTGCTCCCTCTCCCCCTCGGGGAGAGGGCGGGGGTGAGGGGCGCCGCATACGCAAGCGCCTGGGGCAGCCCCTCACCCGACCCTCTCCCCGCAGCAGGCACCCATGAAAGTAATACTTTCATGGGACCCGGGGGAGAGGGCTTTAGTATTACAGCGTGCGTTCGCGCATCTCGACTTCGAACGTCTCGAGGACGTCGCCGGCCTTGATGTCGACGAAGTTCGACGTGAACGTCACACCACATTCCAGCCCGGCGCGGACTTCGGCGACATCATCCTTGAAGCGACGCAGCGATGCGATTTCGCCCTGGTAGATGATGACGTCGTTGCGCGTGATGCGCGCCTTGAGCGCCTTGCGGATATTGCCCTCGGTAACGAGCAGACCCGCCGCCTTGCCATGCTTGCCCGCCGAGAAGACCTCGCGGATATCGGCACGACCGACGACCGTCTCGAACGCTTCCGGCCCAAGCTCGCCTGCCATCCCCGCCCGGATCTCGTCGATCAGGTCGTAGATGACATCGTAGTACTTGAACGCGACCTTCTGGCGTTCGGCGATCTCACGCGCCTTGGCGTTCGGGCGAACGTTGAAGCCGATGATCGGTGCACCCGATGCCGCCGCCAACGTGACGTCCGACTCGGTGATGCCACCGACGCCAGAGTTGAGCACGCGCGCCTTGATCAGATCGGTGGAGATCTTGTTGATCGCCCCGACGATCGCCTCGACGGTACCCTGCGTATCGGCCTTCACGACCAGCGGATATTCGATCGCCTGCTTTTCCTTCAGCGCCGAGAACATGCTCTCGAGGCTGGCAGGAACCGATGCGGTCCGCTTGTCGGTCTTCACGCTGCGACGATATTCCGCGACTTCGCGGGCGCGTGCCTCGTTCTCGACGACCTGGAACGGATCGCCCGCCGACGGGACACCCGACAGACCGAGAACCTCGACCGGCATCGCCGGACCCGCTTCCTTGATCTGCTTGCCCTTGTCGTCGACCAGCGCGCGGACCTTGCCGCTCTCGCCGCCGACGACGAAGATGTCGCCGACCTTGAGCGTGCCGCGGTTGACGAGGATCGTCGCGACCGGGCCACGACCCTTGTCGAGCTTGGCCTCGATCACCGTACCCTCGGCCGCGCGATCCGGATTGGCGCGCAGTTCGAGCAGTTCGGCCTGGAGCTGGATCTTCTCGATCAGCGCATCGAGACCGATCTTCTTGGTCGCGGAGACTTCGACGTCCTGGACGTCGCCGCCCATGTCCTCGACCACGATCTCCTCGCTCAGCAGGCGCTCGCGCACCTTCTGGGCATTGGCGCCTTCCTTGTCGATCTTGTTGATCGCGACGATCATCGGGACGCCTGCCGCCTTGGTGTGGGCGATCGCCTCCACCGTCTGCGGCATCAGCCCGTCGTCCGCCGCCACCACCAGGATGACGATGTCGGTGACGTCCGCACCACGCGCACGCATCTGCGTGAACGCCTCATGGCCCGGCGTGTCGAGGAAGGTGATCTTCGACTTGTCCTTCAGCGTGACCTGATACGCGCCGATATGCTGGGTGATGCCGCCCGCTTCGCCGCGCACCACGTCGGTGCCGCGCAGGGCATCGAGCAGCGACGTCTTGCCGTGATCGACGTGACCCATGATCGTGACGACAGGGGCACGCGGCTTGAGCGTCTCCTCGGCATCGTCAATCGTGTCGTTGGCCAGATCCTGGTCGACGTCGCTGACGCGAGTCAGGTTGTGACCGAATTCGGTGACGAGAAGTTCGGCCGTATCCTGGTCGATCGTCTGCGTCATCGTGACGGGCATGCCCATCTTGAACAGCGCCTTGACGAGGTCTGCACCCTTCTCGGCCATGCGGATGGCGAGTTCCTGGACGGTGATCGCCTCGGGGACGACCACGTCGCGGATCTGCTTGGCCTGCGCCTCACGCGGACCACCGGTGCCGCGACGCTCCTTCTCGCGCGCACGCTTCAGCGCGGCGAGGCTGCGGGCGCGGGCGCCATCGCCGTCGCCGAGTGCGCGGTTGACGGTGAGCTTGCCCGAAGTGCGACGATCGTCGCCCTTGCGGTCACGCTGCTGCGGACGCGCCGGTGGTGCATCGCGACGGATACCGCCGGCGGGTGCGTTCACACCGCCCGCGCCGGGGCGCGCTGCGGTCGTGCCGGCGTTTGCAGCCGTGGTCGGCGCTGCGGCGGCAGCGGGTGCTGCAACAGGCTTTGGCGGCGGCGGAGGACGCTCCGGACGTGCCACCGGCGAGAACCGGCGCGGCGCCGGGAATGCCGGATCGCGGGTCAGTTCGAGGATGGGTGGCGGTGCCGGCGGTGCGACCGGGGCCGGCGCTGGCTTGGGCGCCGCAGCCGCGACCGGCGCGGGGGCCGGTGCAGGCTTGGGTGCAGCGACCGGCGCCGGGGCAGGGGCTGCCGCAACGGGCGCCTCGACCGGCGCGGGCGCAGGCGTCGGTGCCGCGACAGGTGCCGGAGCAGCTTCGACGACGGGCGCGGGTGCGGGCTTCGGAGCCTCGACCGGCTTCGGCGCGGGGGCTGCCTTGGCTTCCACCTCGGCACGCGCGCGCTCGGCGATGCGATTGCGCTCGTCCTCTGCCGCCTTGAGGCGCTCGGCCTCTTGGCGACGACGCCCTTCTTCGAGCGTGTTCATGCGCTGCTCTTCAGCCTCGCGGAGCAGCTTGGCCTGACGCTCCTGCGGCGACAGGTTGCTCGGCGCCTGCTGGCGCACGGGGGCAGGTGCAGGCTGCGGCGCGCGCGGCTGCGGCGCCGGTGCGGGCGCCGCAACCGGGGTGGGCGCGGCAACCGGCGCGGCATCCGCGACCGGACCGTCGGGCTCGCCCGGACGGCGCAGTACGCGCGCGCGCTTGGTTTCCACGATCACCGTATTCGATCGGCCGTGGCTGAAGCTCTGCTTCACCTGGCCGGTCTCGACCGTGCGCTTCACACCCAAAGGTGCGCGCATGCCAAGTTTCGGCTTCTCGTTGTCCGTGTCGCTCACTCAAATTCCTCAGTCATGTCCACGGCCGGGCGTTGTCCGGTCGATCCGGACGCCCCTATATTTTGTGACGCCGATGCGCCCTGCGAGGCCGTTTCGCAAGACACGGAAGAAGGCTCGGAGCCGATAAAATGCAGCCAACGGTCGAGCGCTTCGCTCACCCGCTTTGCTGCAGCGCGGTCTGTCAGGCCAATGTGTACCACATTTTGCCGTCCCAGCGCCAACGCCAATATGGTGCGCGACGCAGGCAGTGCCAACCCCCGCAAACCCGAGCCCTCGACATCGTTGCCGATGCGCCACGCCTGATCGAGCTTCCGGTTGCCATCCTCGGCCGCGTCGGACGCGTGATACAGCGCCTTCAGCTTGCCCGAGCGCGCGTTCTGCTCGATCCGGTCGGATCCGATCAGCACGGTGCCCGAGCGCGATTCGAGACCGAGCCGGTCGAGCGCGTTACGCTCCAGCGCGGACTCGATCATCGCCGGCAGTTCGGGCGCGATGGTGAACTCGCCGGTCTTGAACGCCCGGGCGAGCGCGCCTTTCAGCTTGCCCTTCTTGATCGCCGCTTCGAGTTCGAGTCGCGTCACCCCGATCCACGCGCCGCGGCCCGGCGCCTTGGCGCGCACGTCGGGATGGATCTGGCCGTCGGGCGCCAGCGCGAGTCGCACCAGATGCGGGCGAACGTCGCGTTCGCCTGACAGGATGCACTTGCGCACGGGCTCATTCCCCTCCCGCATGCGGGAGGGGTCAGGGGAGGGGCTATCCGCAGGGGCGGCAGCCGTGGCTGCCCTCCCCCGACCCCTCCCGCGAGCGGGAGGGGAGTTTAGCGGCTTGGTCTCATCGGGAGGGTTCCGCATGTGCGTCCTCCTGCACCGGAGTGGTCTTGGGCGCGTCGCGGTCGACCAGCAATTGGCCGCCCGCGCCGTAATTCTCGGTCGAGACCTCGTCGATCACGATCTGCACCGCGGCCGGGTTCTTCCCCAGCCGCTCGACGAGCGACTGGGTGACGTCGGCGACGATGCCGGCCTTCTGGTCCTTGGTGGCGGACCCCGAAATGCGGATGCTGACGAACGGCATCAGGCCTTGTCGTCCTCGCTCTTCGCGTCGGTCGACTCCGCAGCGTCATCCGCCGCAGCGTCGTCTGCCGCAGTGTCCTCGGCCGGAGCCGCTTCCACCGGAGCCTCGTCCGCCGCGTCAGCATCAGCCTCGGGGGCCTCGTCCTCGAACCAGTGCGCGCGCGCGGCCATGATGATCTCGTTACCCTGCTCGTCGCTCAGCCCGTATTCGGCGAGAATGCCGCCCTTGGGCTCGGGACGCTTGGGCGCATCGTCGTTGCGGCGACGTGGCTCGACGCGCTTCTTCTCGACCAGCTCGTCGGTCGCCAGATCGGCGAGATCGTCGAGCGTCTTGATGCCTGCCTTGCCGAGCGTGACGAGCATCGCCTCGTTCAGATACGGCATGTCGATCAGCGCGTCCTCCACGCCGAGCGCGGTACGCTCTTCGCGGCTGGCCGCGTCGCGACGCTCGAGCGCCTCGGTCGCGCGGTTCTGCAACTCGCCCGCCAGGTCCTCGTCGAAGCCCTCGATGCCCGCGATCTCCTCGACCTCGACATAGGCGACCTCTTCGAGGTTCGTGAACCCTTCGGCGACCAGCAGCTGTGCGAGCGTCTCGTCGACGTCGAGCTCCTTCTCGAACATCGCCGAGCGCTCGACAAAGTCCTTCTGGCGCTTCTCGGAGGCATCGGCCTCGGTGAGGATGTCGATCGCCTTGCCGGTCAGCTGCGACGCGAGCCGCACGTTCTGGCCACGACGGCCGATCGCCAGCGAAAGCTGATCGTCGGGAACGACTACCTCGATGCGCTCTTCTTCCTCGTCGATCACGACGCGACTGACCGAGGCCGGCTGCAACGCGTTGACGACGAAGGTCGCGATGTCGGGCGACCAGGGGATGATGTCGATCTTCTCGCCCTGCATCTCCTGCACGACGGCCTGCACGCGGCTGCCCTTCATGCCGACGCACGCACCGACCGGATCGATGCTGGAGTCATGCGAAATGACGCCGATCTTCGCGCGCGAACCGGGATCGCGGGCCGCGGCCTTGATCTCGATGATGCCGTCGTAGATTTCGGGTACTTCCTGCGCGAACAGCTTCTTCATGAAGTCGGGGTGCGCGCGGCTGAGGAAGATCTGCGGACCGCGGTTCTCGCGGCGGACGTTCAGGATCAGCGAGCGGATGCGGTCGTTGACGCGTACCACTTCGCGCGGGATCTGCGCGTCGCGGCGGATGACGCCCTCGGCGCGGCCCAGGTCAACGACGACATGGCCGAACTCGACGCGCTTGACGACGCCGGTGATGATCTCGCCCGCGCGGTCCTTATACTCTTCGAACTGACGCTCGCGCTCGGCGTCGCGGACCTTCTGGAAGATGACCTGCTTGGCGGCCTGCGCGGCAATGCGGCCGAACTCGATCGGGGGCAGCGGATCGACGATGAAGTCACCGAGTGCTGCGTCCTTCTGGAGCTTCTGCGCGCCCTTGACGTCGACCTGCTTGAAATAGTCATCGACCGCCTCGACCACTTCGACGACGCGCCACAAGCGCAGATCGCCGGTGTTCGGATCGAGCTTGGCGCGGATGTCGTTCTCGGCGCCGTAGCGCGAGCGGGCGGCGCGCTGGATCGCGTCCTCCATCGCCTCGATCACGATCGCCTTGTCGATCATCTTCTCCGACGCGACCGAATTCGCGATCGCGATCAGTTCCGCGCGGTTTGCGGTGACTGCCGTGGCCATCAATGCTGTCCTTCTTCGGTGTCGGCCTCGTGAGCGTCAGGCTCATCGGTGGGCGTATCTTGATAGAAAACCTCGTCCGCGCCTTCGGTCGAAAGCGGTGCGGTCGCGGCGATGAGTCGGTCGGTCATGACGAGCTTGGCGTCGGCGACTTGGCTGAAGTCGATCGTCATGATCTTGTGCTTGTTCACGTCGACGGTGATCTTGGTGCCCTCGACGCCCATGAGGTTGCCCGAGATCTGCTTGCGGTCCTCGAACGGCTCGACGAGGCGGATACGCGCCTCCTGGCCTTCCCAATCGGCAAAGTCCTGGAGACGGGTCAGCGGGCGGTCGATACCGGGGCTCGATACCTCGAGACGATACGCGTCCTCGCCGACCGGGTCCTTGCCCTCGGCCTCGAGCGCGTCGAACTTGTCCGAGATGCGGCGCGACAGCTCGGCGCAATCCTCGATCACCAGCTGGCGGGTGTCGGGGCGCTCGGCCATCACCTGCAGCGTCGGGTCGGACTTGCCGCCCTGCATGCGCACGCGCACGAGGCTGAGGCCGAGCGCCTTGGCCTCGGGTTCGATCAGGTCGGTCAGCAGGGCGATATTCGCCATTGAAATTCCAAACAGGGCCAAAGCACAGGGGGTTTCCGCCGCGGAGCAAGCCCCGCAGCCTCTTCACCTGGCGATGTAGAGAAGTGATGTCTCTATACGCCGGGTGGCGCTGGTCCGCAAGCGCGGGCAACCTTCGTTCGTCACGCCGCGTTTGACTAGGGATTTCCGGGAGAGAATCATGATCCGCAAAACGCTGTTCGCCACCAGCCTGTTGTCCGCCACGCTGCTCGCTTCGACTGCCTGTTCCGCGCAACCCGCCGCGGCCGGCAAGCCGTTCAAGGAGACGGTCGTCGCAGACTTCGAATCGCCCTGGGCGATGACGTTCCTGCCCGACGCGCGCATGTTGGTGACCGAGAAGAAGGGGCAGATGCTGCTCGTTTCCGCCGATGGCAAATCGCGCCAGACGATCGCGACGGTCAAAGTCGATTCGGCCGGGCAGGGTGGTTTGATGGACGTCGTCCTCGCCCCCGACTTTGCGACCAGTCAGCGCGTCTATTTCAGCTATTCGACCGCGGGGGAGGGCGGCAAGGGCGTCGTCCTGGCACGCGGGCAGCTGTCGGTTCCCGTGTGCGTCCAGGCGCCCTGCGACTTTGCCCGTTTGGAAAACATTACCGAATTGTACCGCGCGCGTCCGTTCGTGGAGGGCAACGGCCATTACTCTGGCCGCATCGCTTTCTCGCCCGATGGCAAATATCTGTTCTTCACCAATGGCGAGCGGCAGAAATTTACCCCGGCGCAGGATCCGAAAGGGACGCTCGGCAAGGTGTTGCGCCTGACGCTCGACGGCAAGCCCGCGCCCGGCAACCCGCTCGCGGCCAAGGGCTTTGCGCCGGAGGTCTGGAGCTACGGCCACCGCAACCTGCTCGGCATCGCGTTCGATTCGCAGGGCAATCTGTGGGAGCAGGAGATGGGCCCCAAGGGCGGCGACGAGGTCAACCTGATCAAGCCCGGCCTCAATTATGGCTGGCCCAACGCGTCGAACGGCAGCCATTATGATGGCCGCGACATTCCCGATCACAAGCCGGGCGATGGCTATGAGCCGCCCAAGGTGTCGTGGAACCCGGTGATCTCGCCCGGCGGGCTGATGATCTACTCTGGCAGTATGTTCCCGCAGTGGAAGGGCGACGCGTTCATCGGCGGGCTGTCGTCGAAGTCGCTCGTCCGTGTCGACCTGAACGGCACGTCTGCCGCGAAGGGCGATCAATGGGACATGCGCGCGCGAATCCGCGAAGTCGAACAGGGGCCCGACGGCGCGATCTGGGTGCTGGAAGACGGCGGCGATTCGCAAGGCCGCCTGATCAAGCTGACCGCGAAGTAGGCCGCATTCCCCTCCCGCTTGCGGGAGGGGGCAGGGGAGGGGGCGACGTACGTACTGGCGTCCGGCTGATGGGGCACGCCCCTCCCCCGACCCCTCCCGCAAGCGGAAGGGGAGTAGAAGATCAGTCTCGCACAATCAGATAGTTCATCCGCGCCGCGGCGATCGGCTTGTCGCGTTCGTCCTGCCAGGCGGTGGCCTCGACGTTCGCAACGCGCGTGCCCAGCCGCGTCACCACGCCGGCCGCGCGCGTCGGCTTGTCACGCCCGCCACGCATGAAATCGACCGTGACGTTGACCGGCTTGATCCGCGGGTCGGACCCATTGGCGCCCTCGGCCTCCAGCGCATGCTGCAACGCCGCGATCGCCGCCATCTCGAGCAACCCCGAGATCGCACCGCCGTGCAGGAACCCCGGCCGCCCCAGCACGTCATCCGCAAACGGCATCACCAGCACGGGCGGCGCCCCCGCCTCGATCTCGACCGAGACGCGCAGGATCTCCGCATAAGGCGGCAGACCGATGCTCATGCCTCGATCCTTCTGTTGAGGCCCATGCCCGCCACGTCGCCCACCACCATGAACGTCCCCGCGACATGCGCGAGCGGATCGTTCGGGTCGCCGTCATGCGCCTGCCCGCGCACGAACGCGATCGAGCGCGTGATCCGGTAGCATTCGCCGCGCCCGATCACCGTCTTGCCGGGCGTCGCGGGGCGCAGGTAATCGACGCGCAGGTCGAGCGTGGCGTGCGGCACGAACGCGTTGCGCTTGATCCAGATCGCCAGACTCGTCGCCATGTCCATCATCGTGATGATCGGCCCCGACGCGATCACGCCGCTCGCCGGATCGCCGATCAGCCGTTCGTCATAGGGCAGCGCAAGCTCCGCCCAGTCATCGCCATGCGCGTGATAGCGCATGCCCAGCGCGGCGCCGTGCCCGCCGAACCCGCGCGTCGCAAACCATTGTGGATCAAAACCAGCCATCCGCCCGCCTCTACACGCCGCACGTCGGCGCGCAACATTGCGGGCGAGCGCAGTGGTGGTTAGCGTTGTCGCAAAGATCGAGAGGATCGCCCCAATGAACGACCGCGTCACTATAACCGTCGCCGAAGGTGTCGCCGACGTCCGCCTCAACCGCGCGGAGAAGATGAACGCGATCGACCCCGCGATGTTCGAGGGCATCGCCGCGGCGATTCACCAGCTTTCCGGCATGAAGGACGTCCGCTGCGTCGTGCTGTCGGGCGAGGGCAAGGCGTTCTGCGCCGGGCTCGACATGGCGTCGATGGCGAGCGGCGGGTCGGGACTGCCGCTCGGCGACCGGACGGCGGGTGGCGCGAACCTCCCGCAGCAGGTCGCGTGGGGCTGGCGCACGTTGCCGATGCCGGTGATCGCCGCGGTCCACGGCGTGGCGTTCGGCGGCGGCTTCCAGATCATGTCGGGCGCCGACATCCGCATCGCGCACCCCAGCGCGCGCTTCGCGATCCGCGAAAGCCATTGGGGCCTCGTCCCCGACATGGCGGGCATCGCACTGTGGCGTACGCTGGCGCGCGACGACGTGCTGCGCGAACTCACCTATACCGCGCGCGAGTTCGATGGCGCGGAGGCGGTGCGGCACGGCTTCGTCACGCGGCTGTCCGAAGACCCGCTCGGTGAGGCGATGATGCTCGCGCGCGAGATCGCGTCCAGGAACCCGCACGCGATCCGGGGTTCGAAGCGTCTCTACAACCTCGCGGCGGATGCAGACGCGGTGGCGGTCCTGCACGCCGAGACCGAGGAACAGCTGAAGGTCATCCGCACGCCGAACCAGATCGAACAGGTGCGGGCGAATATGGAGAAGCGGGCGGCGGTGTTCGAGGACTGAGCCCCCCGCGGGCGCGCGCGCGTCATCCTGACGAAAGTCAGGACCCAGAGTACCGCACGCCGCCCTCCGTAACCCTGGATCCTGACTTTCGTCAGGATGACGGGGGAGGGGCGTTCGCTACCACCCCGGCGGAGGCCGGGGCCCAATTGGGAAAGCCGCAGTAAACGGGCGCTATCCTCAGTCAGCACCATCCCCCAATTGGGCCCCGGCCTCCGCCGGGGTGGTGTGTTAGAGATTGGGGGGGACGCCCCTACTTCACCTTGTCGTACGGCGTGAAATCCCGAAACCGGCAAGAGCCCGACGGGATCGACATGCCGTTCGACACCGTCCGGAACCGATCGTTCCGGCACAGCTGCCCACCGTAAACATCGACGATCAGCGTATCGAACGGCCGCAGCGAAACACATTCGCCGACCGGCCCCGTCTTCCAGATCCGCTTGCCCGATTGCCGGTAAAGGATCGTCTGCGAATCGACGATCTCGGGCCCGTTGAGCTGTTGCAGGTTGATGCACCGCACCGGCGCCCCCGCAACCCGCCCCGCCAGCGGATCGGACTTGCCCGCCACCAGCATCAGCGCGACCGCCGCAAGAACCGGTGCGCGCATCATGGCTTCCGATACGGTATGAAATCGCCGAAGCTGCAACTGCCGGTCGGAAAGCGCGATGTCTGGTCGAAGGTCTGAGCGATATCGCCGCGGCACAATTGCCCGCTCGGCGTCCGCGTCACGAGGATATCGCCGCGCGCGATCCCCTCGCATCCGCCGACGGTGTCGCTCCGGTACACCAGCCCGTTATTGACCCGGTACAGGATGGTCGCGCCGTAGCCCGAGCTCTGCTTTTGCGGGAACTGGCTGATGCACGTCTCCGGCTTGCCCGGTACGAGCCCGGCAAGCTCCTTCGCCAGCTTCTCCTGTACGTCCGCCTTGCGGACCTGCGCGCGCTCGACGTCCGCCTGCGTCTGCGTACACGCGCCCAGTATCACGGCCGGGAGCATCAGGAGTGGCAGGAAAAGCATACGCATCGCAACGCTCCTCAAAAGTCTTACCACCCCCATACGCCTCCTACCCGCGAAACGCATCCTTCGCCGCACGATAGCCCGCCAGCTGCTCGACCGAAGTCGCCCTCAGGAACGGGTTGGTCGCGCGCTCCAGACCGATCGTCGTCGGCACCGTAGGCTCACCTTTCGCGCGCGCCGCGTCCACCTCGGCCATCCGCGCGACGATGTCGGCATTGTCCGGTTCGGCGACCAGCGCATAGCGCCCGTTGCTCTGCGTATATTCGTGTCCGCAAAACACCTCGGTCTCGTCCGACAGCACCGCATAACGCTGCATGTTCGCGAACATGTCCGCGGGCGTTCCCTCGAACAACCGGCCACACCCCATTGCGAACAGCGTATCGCCGGTGAAGATCGCCGCATCGTCGGCGAAGTGGAACGCGATATGCCCCTGCGTATGCCCCGGCACGGTCATGACGGTCGCCGCATGCGCGCCGAGCCGGACGACATCGCCTTCGCCGACCTGCTCGTCGAGCGTCGGGATCCTGTCCGCCTCCGCCGCGGGGCCGACGATCGTTGCGCCATACGCCTTCATCTCGGCGTTGCCGCCGGTGTGGTCGGGATGCCAGTGAGTCGTCCACACCCGGTCGATCCGCCAGTCGCGCATCTTGGCGGCGGCGATCACCGGCCCCGCCTCGCCCGGATCGACCACCACCGTCTCGCCCGAGTCGGTGTCGTGGATCAGCCAGGCATAATTGTCGGCGAGGACGGGGACGCGGACGATATCGAGCATCAGCGGCTCACCACTTGCCGGTGTTCGGCATCGACGCCCAGGGCTCGGCCGGATCGAGCGCGCCGTCGGCCTGCAACAGCTCGATCGAGATGTTGTCGGGGGTCCGCACAAACGCCATGTGGCCGTCGCGCGGCGGCCGGTTGATCGTCACGCCGGCATCGTGAAGCCGCTGGCAGGTGTCGTAGATATTGTCGACGCGGTAGGCGAGGTGCCCGAAATTGCGACCCTCGCCATACTCCTCGGGATCCCAATTGTGCGTCAGCTCGACCTCGGCACCCTCGTCGCCGGGGACCGACAGGAAGATCAACGTGAACCGCCCCTTCTCGTTCTCCATCCGCCGGACCTCCTTCAGCCCGAGCATCTCGAAGAACGCGATCGTCTTCGCCGGATCGGTCACGCGGATCATCGTGTGGAGGTATTTCATGCTTGCTCCGAGGGTTGTTCGGAACGGGAGATAGGAATGGGGAGGGGGTGGTGAAAGGGCACGGACTCACCTCATTGTTTCCCCGCGAAGGCGGGGACCCAGGCTGGGCTCCCGCCTTCGCGGGAGAACAAGGACGCTAGCGTCCGACCGGCGCGCTCGTACTGGGAGCGTTGGCACGCGGAGCGCTGCTCCCCGCGTCGAACTGCCGCAACGCCGTCACCGCACTCCGCCCCACCGCCGTCTCGGGCGCCAGTCGCGCCGCCTGCCCCCAAGCCTCGCGCGCACCAGCCTCGTCGCCTGCCAGCGCGGCGATATTCCCCGCCTCGAGCTGCACCGACGCGTCATCCGCCGAGCGTTTCAACGCCTCGCCGATATCCTTCTTGGCGCGCACGGGATTGCCTTCGCGTCGCGCCAGCGTCGCCGACAACAGCCACGCGAGCGGATCGTCCGCGGCATTGGTCAGCGCCAGGTCGATATCGGTCCGCGCCGATTCCAGATCGCCCGTGGCCACCAGCGCGCGCGCATGATCGAGTTGCGCCTCGCCCAGCGGCAGCCCGGTCAGCGTCCCCGCGGTCAGCGCCGAATCGAGCGCGGCGCGAGCCTTGGCGGGTTGCGCCGCCGCCAGCCACGCATTCCCCGCCTGCGCCCAGTAATTGGCCGCCCCCGCATCCTTGGCGAGTTGAGCCTCGCGCGCCGCGTCCTCGAACTCGCCCGCGGCCGAGGGCCAGCTCTTCTCCGCCGCGAACGCGAGCCCGGCGCAACCCCGCGCGAGAAAGCGCCCGCCTGCAATCCGCCAGCGTCCAGCCTCCGCGCGCGCCGCCTCCGGATCGCTCTCGGCAAGCGCCACGCAGCGTTGCAACCGGTCGGTCCGGATCTCGAGCGGACCGGCGGCGGCCCTGGGCGTCGCCACCTTGGACTTGGGCGTGGCGTCGGCAGGGCTGGCCTGCGCGAGCGACAGAAGCAGCAATGGCAGGATCATAAGGCGGCGATCACATCCTCAACCGCCCGGATGATGAGGGAGATGTCGCTGTCGCGCGACAGGCGGTGGTCGCCGTCCTTGACCAGCCATGTCTGCACATCGGCTGAACGCACCAGCTCGGCGAGCCGCGCGGTCCGCTGCCACGGCACGTCCGGGTCGCGCTGGCCCTGCACCAGCCGCACCGGGCCATCGAACGCGATCTCGCCAAACATCAGCCGGTTGGCCTCGCCCGAGGACCAGAAGGCGCGGGTATAGACGGTCGGTGCCGGACCGTACGGGTTCTTGCGCTCCAGCCGCCCGCTGGTCAGCAGCGCCATCTTCTCGTCGGTGGTAAAGCCCCAGTCGGTGAAGTCGGGCGCCGGCGCGACGCCGACCAGCCCCTTGACCAGATCCGGCCGCGCCTTTGCCGCCAGCAGCATCAGCCACCCGCCGAGCGACGACCCGACGATCACCGCGCCGTCCTCGACCAGCGCATCCAGCATCGCGAGCACGTCGTCGCGCCAGTCGGCCAGCGTCTGTTCCTCGAACGCGCCCTCGCTCTGCCCGCACCCGCCATAATCGAACCGCAGGAACGCACGCCCCTCGGACTTCGCCCAGGCCTCGAGCGTCACCGCCTTGGTCCCGGTCATGTCGGACGCATAGCCCGACAGGAACACGATCGTCGGCCCGGTGCCCGGGGTGTGGTGATAAGCGAGGCGCGGGCGCTCCTTGGCGGGAGGCGAGGCGGCGGGCTGCGTGGTCGTATCGGTCATCCAACAGCTGTAGACTGTCTTCAAGCGGCTGGTGAAGAGGGTACGGAACCAGGGTTGACGCCGGCCGCCCCCTCCCCCTGGCGGGGGAGGATCGACGGGACGGACTTCGCCCTTGTCAGATGATGAATTCGACCGTCTTCATCTGCGCCTGGTCGGCGGCGACCGCGCCGCGTTTCTCGACCATCTGGCGGTGGAGTTCGGCGACCGTCTCGCTGCCGCGCGTCTTGCACAGCGCGGGGACGACCGCGTGGACCAGCGCGCCGAGGCCGCCCTTGATCATCGTCAGGCCGAAGCGGCTGGCGACGCCGAAATGCTCGGCATAGCTTTCGCCGACGGTTGCGGGATGGTCGAGGAACAGGCGGCGAAACATCGGCAGTCTCCTGCGGCGCACCCTATCATCGCGCGGCCAGCGCGTCGACCATGCCGGCGGCCAGCACGCTCAGCGTATCGTCGCGCGCGCCCATTACCACGATCCGGTCGCCGGGCCGGGCTTCGGCGACCAGCGCGGCGGCGGCCTCCGCGCGGTCGGCGATGTGCCGTGCGTCCCGGCCTCCCGCGGCGATCTGCGCGACGATGTCGGCGCTGGTGACCTCGCGCGTGACCGTGCCGCCATAATAAGCCGGGTCGGGGAGGACTAGCAGGTCGTCGGGTGCCATCCGCTCGACGAAGGTGGCGACGAGTTCGGTGCCCATGACCTTGAGCGGGCCATAGCCGTGCGGCTGGAACAGGAGGAGCAGGCGGCCGGGAAAGGCGTGGAGCGTGTCGAGCGTGGCGGCGATCTTGTCGGGGTTGTGGCCGAAATCGTCGATCACCGCGACGCCGGCGGCTTCTCCGACCAGGTCGAAGCGGCGGCGCAGGCCGGTAAAGCCCGCGATCGCTTTGACCGCGTCGGGCAGCGACACGTCCGCCGCCATCGCCGCACCGATCGCGGCAAGCGCATTCGAGACGTTGTGGCGGCCGGGGACGGCGAGCTTCACGCGCGTGCGGGCGCCGCGCGAGACAAGGTCGAACTGGATTGCGAACGGTTCGGGCTTGAGGTTTTCGGCGCGCAGGTCGGCCGAGGCGTCGATCGCAAACGTCGTCACCTGGCCGCGCGGCAGCCGCGAGGCGAGGGCTGCGGCGTCGGGATCGTTGGCGTTGACGACTGCCGTCTCGGCCCGCGCGATGAAGCCGCCGAACAGCACGCGCAGTTCCTCGAGCGACTTGTGATCGAGGCTGACATTGTTGAGCACTGCGATCCTCGGCGCATAATGCGCGATCGAGCCGTCGCTTTCGTCGACCTCGCTGACGAAAGTCTCGCCGGCGCCGATCAATGCGCTCGCAAACGGCGCGTCGGCGGTGGCGAAGTTCTTCATCACCGCGCCGTTCATGACGGTCGGGTCGCGGCCGACCGCGTGGAGGATCCAGCCGATCATGCCGGTGACGGTCGACTTGCCGCTGGTCCCCGCCACGCCGATCGGCAGGCGGCTGTCGTTGAACAGCGAGGCGAGCAGTTCGGCGCGGGTGGCGCGCGGGCAGCCGAGCGCGTCGGCGGCGATCATGTCGGGGACAGTGGCCTCGATCGCGGCGGAGGCGACGACTCGCTGGTCCGCGGACACGATGCCGCTGCCGTCCTGCGGGAACAGCGCGACGCCCTTCGTCGCGAGATCGGCGAACTTGGCGGGGACGCGGCCCTGGTCGAGATTGCGGTCCGATCCCGCGACGGTCGCGCCGCGGCCCGCCAGGATCATCGCGAGCGGCATCATGCCGCTGCCGCCGATGCCGACGAAGAAATAGGCTGGGGAGGCGGCAGGCTGGTCGGAGGGGTTGGTGATATCCATGCGCTCGCGCTATCGGCGGTTGCGTAACGGGGCAAGACAGGACGAACCATGCGCATCGGTGTTCTCGCCGCGTCGAGCCGGACCAATCCCTCGGCGATCCCTGCGATCACGGCGTATGCCGCGACTGCGTTTCCCGAGGTCGAGCTGGTGTTTCATCCGCAATGCACCGCGACCGACGGGCATTTCGCGGGGTCGGATTTCGCGCGGGCGGCGGCGTTTCTGGAGTATGCGAACGATCCGGCGTTCGATGCGATCTGGTTCCTGCGCGGGGGCTATGGCGCGAACCGCATCCTGCAGATGGTGGTGCCCGAGTTGGGCCGCGCGGCGCGGCACAAGACGTATCTGGGCTATTCGGATGTCGGGTTCCTGCTGGGGGCGCTCTATGCGCGGCGGATCGGGCGGGTGGTGCACGGGCCGATGGTGAGCGACATCCACCGGCATGACGGCGAGGCGACGGTCGCGCGGTCGCTCGGCTGGATGGCGCGCGGCGACCGGGCGGGGCTCGAGCCGGGCTTGCGCGGGCAGCCCTCGGCGGCGTTCAACCTGTCGATCCTGACGTCGCTGATCGGGACGCCGTGGCTGCCCGACCTGACCGATCACGTGCTGATCGTCGAGGAGGTGTCGGAGCCGATGTATGCGATCGACCGGATGCTGTTCAAGGTCGCCAACGCAACCCAGCTGAAGGGGATCGCGGGGCTTAGGCTGGGCGCGGTGACCGCGGTGCAGGCGAACGAGCCGGCCTGGGGTGAGACGCTGGACTATATGATGGTGCGCTGGTCGCGCGACATGGGCGTGCCGTATCTGGGGCGCGCCGAGATCGGACACACGCAGGCGAACCATGTGGTGCCGTTCGGGGTGGTTTGAGGCCGCGCCATTAGCGTCACCCCAGCGCACGCTGAGGTCTTCCTGTTGGCGGACGGTAGGGCTGGAACTGGGAGATCCCAGCTTCCGCTGGGATGACGGATGACGGGTGGGGTCCGGCTCTCCATTTTCGTCATCCCGGGCTTGACCCGGGACCCAGGGTTGCGGGGCGCGCTGCTTGGCTCTGGGTCCTGACTTTCGTCAGGATGACGGCGGGGGCGGGGTGTCCGTGCGAGGCGGGTTGCCTATATCGGCCCCGCGACGGCATAAGCGCCGCTCTTCCATCACGAGAAAGTTCCCCATGTCCGCCATGTTCCGCATTACGCTTCCCGACGGCTCCGTCCGCGAGGTTGCGCCCGGGACTACGCCCGCAGATGTCGCCGCCGCGATCGGGCCGGGGCTCGCCAAGGCGGCGCTCGCCGCGCGGATCGATGGGCAGGTGCGGGACCTGAGCCGGCCGTTTGAGGGCGATACGCAGCTCGCGCTCGTCACCGCCCGCGACGAGGCGGATGCGCTCGAGCTGGTGCGGCATGATTTGGCGCATGTGATGGCGGAGGCCGTGCAGCACCTGTTCCCCGGCACGCAGATCACCTTCGGGCCGGCGACCGATGACGGCTTCTATTACGATTTCGCGCCGAAGGATCGCCCGTTCACCGACGAGGACCTGCCCGCGATCGAGGCAGAGATGCGCGCGATCATCGCGCGGAACGAGCCGTTCCTGCGCGAGGTCTGGACCCGCCAGCAGCTGATCGACCGCTGGACCGAGCAGGGGGAGACGTTCAAGGCCGAATGGGCCGCCGAACTGCCCGAGGGCGAGGAGCTGACGATCTATCGCCAGGGCGAGTGGCTCGACATGTGCCGCGGCCCGCACATGGTCTCGACCGGCAAGCTCGATCCCGCCGCGTTCAAGCTGACGCGCGTGAGCGGCGCCTATTGGCGCGGTGACCAGAAGAACGCGATGCTCAGCCGCATCTACGGCACCGGCTGGCTCAACAAGAAGCAGCTCGACCAGCATCTCTTCCGGCTCGAGGAGGCTGCCAAGCGCGATCATCGGAAAATCGGGCAGGAGATGGACCTGTTCCACCTCCAGTCCGAGGCGCAGGGGTCGGTGTTCTGGCATCCCAACGGCTTCGTGCTGTGGCGCCAGCTCGAGGCGTATATGCGCCGGCGGCTCGACGCGGCGGACTATGCCGAGGTGAAGACGCCGCAGCTGATGGACGCCAAGCAGTGGGAGCAGTCGGGCCACTGGGGCAAGTATCGCGAGAACATGTTCGTCGTGCCCGACGAGATCCCCAATGTGGAAGACGAGGGCGCGGTGCTGTCCGGCGAGGGCGACCTGATGGCGCTCAAGCCGATGAACTGCCCGGCGCACGTCCTGATCTTCAAGCAGGGGATCAAGTCGTACCGCGACCTGCCGATCCGGATGGCGGAGTTTGGCTGCTGCCACCGCAACGAGCCGCATGGCGCGCTCCACGGGATCATGCGCGTCCGCCAGTTCACGCAGGACGACGCGCATATCTTCGTCCGCGAGGACCAGCTGGTCGAGGAAGTGCGCAAGTTCTGCGAGCTGCTCGACAGCGTCTACAAGCATCTGGGCTTCGAGGACTATGCGGTGAAGCTCGCGCTGCGGCCCGAGAAGCGGTTCGGCGACGACGCGATGTGGGACAAGGCGGAGGCCGAGCTGCGCGAGGCGGTGATGCAGTCGACGCTGTCCGACACGATCAAGGACAAGTTCGAGGAGCTGCCGGGCGAGGGGGCGTTCTATGCGCCCAAGCTCGAATTCCACCTGACCGATGCAATCGGGCGGACGTGGCAGGTCGGCACGATCCAGTCGGACCGCGTGCTGCCCGAGCGACTCGACGCGTCGTACGTGGGTGCGGATGGCGAGCGGCATCGGCCGGTGATGCTCCACCGCGCGATCCTCGGCACGTTCGAGCGGTTCATCGGTATCCTGATCGAGCATCATGCCGGGCGTTTCCCGCTGTGGCTGGCGCCGGTGCAGGTGGTCGTCGCGACGATCGTGTCGGATGCGGACGACTATGCGCTCAAGGTCGCGGCCGACCTGCGCAAGGCGGGGATGCGGGTCGAGACCGATCTGCGCAACGAGAAGATCAACTACAAGGTGCGCGAGCATTCGCTGGCCAAGGTGCCGCTGCTGTTCGTGGTCGGCAAGCGCGAGGCGGACGAGGGAACGGTCGCGATCCGGCGGCTCGGCAGCCAGGGCCAGGAGATGATGAGCCTCGACGATGCGGCGGCACGGGTTGCGGTCGAGGCGCGCGCACCCGATATGTGATGGACGAGGCCGGCTTTCCGCGCAGAGCTTTCTGCGCTATAAGCCGGCCCAAATACTTCGTCAGAAACAACAGGAGCAACCCCCATACGTCCTCCCACGATGCGCCGGCCGATGCAGGCGCCCGCGATGAACGGCCCGCGATTCAACGAATTCATCCAGAGCCAGAAGGTCCGCGTGATCGATCACGAGGGCGAGAATCTGGGCGTGATGTTCACGCGCGAAGCGATCGAGCAGGCGGCCGAACACGGCCTGGACCTGGTTGAAGTTTCGCCCAACGCCGATCCGCCCGTCGCCAAGTTCCTCGATGTCGGCAAGTTCAAGTACGAGGCGCAGAAGAAGGCGAACCTCGCACGCAAGTCGCAGAAGACGCAGGAGATCAAGGAGATCAAGATGCGTCCGAACATCGACGACCATGATTACGACACGAAGATGAAGAAGGTGAACGACTTCATCGGCGAGGGCGACAAGGTCAAGATCACGCTGCGCTTCCGTGGCCGCGAGCTGAGCCACGGCCAGCTGGGCATGAACCTGTTGAAGCGCGTGCAGGACGACGTCGCGGAGATCGCCAAGATCGAGGCGTATCCGCGCATGGAAGGCCGTCAGATGCTGATGGTGCTCGCGCCGAAGTAACCCCGGCAGCGCTGGTATCAGCGCATGCAGGTCTGGAAGGCCGGTTCGACAGGGGTCGGACCGGCCTTTGTCGTGTCTGCGACGGTCGGGGTCGTGTCCGGGACCGGAGCGAGCGGTTCAAGCGCACGGGATCTAAGATTTTTTCCAACGGTGGCGGAAGCGGGGGGTAGCGCCTAGATTCCCCTGCAATGTCCTCTCCCAACTCCCCCGATCGATTCAACGAAGACAAATCCACGTTCGCGGTGCGCGGCGGTGGTGAAGCGCCCGACCTTGCGGCGGGCGTCGCGGCGATCCGCAACGTGCTCGGCACGCTGCCGGTCCGCCCCGGCGTCTACCGCATGCAGGATGCGCGCGGCGACGTGCTCTATGTCGGCAAGGCGCGCGCGCTCAGGAATCGCGTCGCCAACTATGTCCAGGTCGAGCGGCTGACCAAGCGCCTCCAGCGGATGGTGTCGCAGACCCGGTCGATGACGATCGTCACGACCAACAACGAGGCCGAGGCGCTGCTGCTCGAATCGCAGCTCATCAAGCGCTATCGCCCCGCGTACAACGTGTTGCTGCGCGACGATAAGAGCTTCCCCTTCATCCTGCTGCGCGACGATCACGATTTCCCGCGCGTCCAGAAGCACCGCGGCGCCAGGCGTGCGAAGGGCAATTACTATGGCCCGTTCGCGAGCGCCGGATCGGTCAACAACACGCTCAACGCGCTCCAGAAGCTGTTCCTGCTGCGCAGCTGCACCGACAGCTTCTTCAAGACGCGCGACCGGCCGTGCCTGCTCTACCAGATCAAGCGCTGCTCCGCGCCGTGCGTCGGCCGGATCGACGAGGGCGCGTACAAGGAGCTGGTCGACGACGCGAAGAGCTTCCTCGCGGGCAAGTCGACCGGCGTGCAGGCCAAGCTCGGCGCGCAGATGCAGGCCGCGGCCGAGAATATGGACTTCGAACTCGCCGCGCTGCTGCGCGACCGGTTGAAGGCGCTGACGTTCATCCAGGGCACGCAGGCGATCAATGCCGAGGGCGTGGGCGACGCGGATATCTTCGCGATGGCGTGCAAGGACGGGCTGATCGGCATCCAGGCGTTCTTCATCCGCGGCGGCCAGAACTGGGGGCATCGCAGCTTCTTCCCGCAGCACACCAACGACGTCCCCGAGGACGAGGTGCTCACCAGCTTCCTCGGCCAGTTCTACGAGGACGTGCCGCCCGCACGCCAGATCCTGCTCGACCGCGAACTGCCCGAGGCCGCGCTGCTGGTCGAGGCGCTGGGCGAGCGCGCGGGCTACAAGGTCGCGCTCCAGGTCCCGCAGCGCGGCGATCGCCGCCGCCTGATGGATCAGGCCAAGCGCAACGCGATCGAGGCGATCGAGCGCCGCCAGGCCGAATCGACCACGCAGGCCAAGCTCCTGCGCGAGGTCGCCGACCTGTTCGACCTCGCCGAGCCGCCGCAACGGATCGAGATCTACGACAACAGCCATATCCAAGGCACCGCCGCGACCGGCGCGATGGTGGTCGCGGGGCCGGAGGGCTTCCGCAAGGGCCAGTATCGAAAGTTCAACATCAAGGACAAGGACACCATCCCGGGCGACGATTTCGGGATGATGCGCGAGGTCTTCACGCGGCGCTTCGCGCGCGCGCAGGCCGAGGATCCCGATCGCGATTCGGGCGAATGGCCGGACCTGGTGCTGATCGATGGCGGCAAGGGGCAGCTCAACACGGTCAAGGCCGCGCTCGAGGAGATCGGCGTCGAGGACGTGTGTCTCGTCGGGATCGCCAAGGGGCCGCAGCATGGCCGCGACGGACGCGAGGTGTTCCACATGCTCGACGGCCGCGAATTCCAGCTCCCCGTCAACGCGCCCGTGCTGTTCTACCTCCAGCGGCTGCGCGACGAGGTCCACCGGTTCGCGATCGGCGTCCACCGCGACAAGCGCAGCAAGGCGATCGGCGCGAGCCCGCTCGACGAGGTCCCCGGCATCGGCCCCGCGCGGAAAAAGGCGCTGCTGATGCATTTCGGCACCGGCCGCGCGGTGCGCAACGCGAGCCTTCAGGATCTGCAACAGGCGCCGGGAGTCTCGGCGGGCGTCGCGCAACAGGTCTACGACTTCTACCATTCGCGGTGACGGGGCGGGGGGCGCTGCGGGGCGCCACACCTGCCCCAAACCCAGGCTGCGTTCGTGGAAATAGATCCAGATCAAACTGATTGCATAAAACTAAACCCATTCTTCACTCGCCATTGTTACATTGTGACGTGCCAACGCCCGTTTTCCTGACCGTCGATACCGAATTCGCCTGGCGGCATCATGCGGCCGGGCGCGATTCTGACGAGATCTATGCGCGGTCGCTCGAACCCGCCGGGGTCGGGCTGAGCTACCAGCTTGCGGAACTCGCCCGGCATTCGCTCAAGGCCTGTTTCTTCGTCGATCCGATGCCCGCGCTCGTCTACGGCCTCGCGCCCGTGCGGCGGATGGTCGAGACGATCCTCGCCGCCGGGCAGGAAATCCAGCTGCATCTCCACCCGAACTGGACCGCGGCGCGGCGGGGGGACCGGGGCGAGCATCACGGCCGCTTCCAGCTCTACGACTATAGCCTGGCCGAGCAGATCGACCTGCTGGTGCGCGCGACCGATCTGCTGGTCGAAGCCGGCGCGCCCAAGCCGATCGCGTTTCGCGCAGGCAGCTATGCCGCCAATGACGACACGTTGACCGCGCTGTCGACGCTGGGTTTCACCTATGACAGCAGCCACAACGGCTCCGAAGCACCCCATACGAGCCGGATCTCGCTGCCCGCGCAACAGATCGCACCGGTGCAGCGCAGCCGCGACGGCGGCGTGATCGAGGTGCCGGTCACGGTGATCGAGGAGCGGCGCGACCGGGTGCGCACGTTCCAGCTTTGCGCGCTGTCCGCCGGCGAGAGCTATGACGCGCTCGAACATGCCGCGGTGTCGGGGCATGGCGCGGTGACGATCGTCAGCCACGGGTTCGAACTCGCCAACCGGAGCGGGACGCGGCCCAACGCGGTGCATGTCCGGCGTTTCCGCGCTTTGTGCGCGATGCTCGACGAGATGCGCGCGGCATTGCCGACGCATCATTTCGCGGATCGCCCCCCGCTCGCGCTCGGTCATCCCGACGTGCCGCTCGCGCCGGACCGGTTGCGCATGCGCTGGCGGCAAGCCGAGCAACTCTGGTCGAACTGGGTCGAGGAACGCTCATGACCGCGCCGCCGGCGACGGCGGACCCGCGCGTTCGACGGCTGGCGCTGAAGTTCCAGATCGGCGCGCGGACGCTGGCGACGGTAGCGCGACGACTGGTGCGCGTGCCGTTCTCGCTCGACGCCGTGCTGGCTTCGTCGGCAGAAAAGGCCCCATTCGCACTGCCCACGCTACCCGACGAGGCCGACGGCTATCTGGTGACGTCGCTGCCCGAGACGATGCTCGCCGGCCTTGACGGCAATGGCCTGATCGCGGTCGTCCGCCAGCGCTATGTCCGCTATCATGTCGATCTGGCGGCGGGCGAGGCGGCGTGGCTCGCCGGCCTGTCGGGCAGCGCGCGCTCGGGGATCAAGCGCAAGGCGAAGAAGCTCGCCGCGGCGAACGGCGGCGCGCTCGATATCCGGCGCTATCACGATGCGGCGGCGTTCACGGTCTTCCACCCGCTCGCCCGCACGGTATCGGCGGCGACCTATCAGGAAAAGCTGCTCGGATCGGGACTGCCCGACGATGCGGCGTCGGTGCGCGATCTCCAGTCGCTCGCCGACGCGGACCGGCTGCGCGCGTGGCTGCTGTTCGTCGAGGGCGCGCCGGTCGCGTATCTCTGCTGCACCGCCGAGGGAGAATCGCTGCGATACGATCATGTCGGGCACGATCCGGCGCATAACGACCTGTCGCCCGGCGCGGTGCTCCAGGTCGAGGCGATGCGCGACCTGTTCGCGGAAGCCCGGTTCGCACGGTTCGACTTTACCGAGGGGGAGGGCCAGCACAAACGCCAATTCTCGACCGCGGGGACGGCGTGCGTCGATGTGCTGATGCTGCGGCCGACGCTGGGCAACCGCGCGACACTGGCCGCGCTGCGTGGGTTCGACGGCGCGATGGCGTCTGCCAAGCGGGTGGCGACGCATCCGGCGTTGGCGAGGTTCGCGAGGAAGATCCGCCGCTAGGGTCGCGATTGCCAGTCCCAGGCAAGGTGACGAACCCATGTCGTCGCACCGCGAATCGCAGGCCCCACACCCCCGCCGTCATCCTGACGAAAGTCAGGATCCAGAGCCACGCAGGGCGACACTCGTTACCCTGGATCCTGACTTTCGTCAGGATGACGGTGGTGTGGTGGGATGGCGGGGCGCCGGCCCCTCCCGCTCCCGAGACGACCGGGGTATAGGCCCCTCATGCACCTCCGCGCAGCCGCCATCGTCGTCGCCGTCCGTCAGCACGGCGAGCATGGCGCGATCGTGCGCGCGCTGACCCGCAACGACGGCGTGCAACCCGGCTATGTCCGCGGCGGGCGGTCGCGCGCGATGCGGCCGGTGCTGCTGCAGGCGAACGTCATCCAGGGCGAATGGCGCGCGCGCACCGGCGAACAGCTCGCCTCGCTCACCGCCGAACTCATCCACAGCCGCGCGCAGATGCACGGCGAGCCGCTGGCGGCAGGCGCGCTCGAATGGGCCACCGCGCTGACCGCGGCGGCGTTGCCCGAAGCGCAGCCCTATCCGCAGATCCACGACGCGCTCGACGGCGTGCTCGGCGCGATCGAGGCGGCGCCGTCCGCGCGCGGCTGGGCCGCTGCGCTGGTGCGGTATGAATTGCTGATGCTGGCGGAACTCGGCTTCGGGCTCGACCTCGACCGGTGCGTCGCGAGCGGCACCGCGGACGATCTCGGTTTCGTCAGCCCCAAGAGCGGTGCCGCGGTCTCGCGCGGGGCGGCGTTCGGCTATGAGGCCAAGCTGCTCAGATTGCCTACCTTCCTGATGGTCGGCGGGGAGGCGGACTGGCCCGACATCTTCGACGGGCTGCGGTTGACCGGCCATTTCCTCGCGCGCGACATCCTCGTCGACCGGCGCGCCGACCCGTTGGCGGCGCGCGATCGGCTGGTCGATCGGCTCAAAAGGGCGGTTGCGTGAGCGCGCACCGCCCGGCAAGGGCCGCGCAGGAGGAACGCACATGCCCTTGATCGCGATACTGGCCGGCGACGGCATCGGACCCGAAGTCACCGCGGAAGCGCGCCGGGTGCTCGATACGCTCGGCCTCGACCTGACCTATGAAGAGGGCCTTGTCGGCGGCGCCGCGTTCAAGGCGGCGGGTCATCCGCTGCCGACTGAGACGCTCGACCTTGCTCGCCGTGCCGACGCCATCCTGTTCGGTGCGGTCGGCGATCCCGATTGCGATGCGCTCGAGCGCCAGTTCCGCCCCGAGCAAGCCATTCTCGGCCTGCGCAAGGCCCTCGGCCTGTTCGCGAACCTGCGTCCCGCCAAGCTGTTCGCAGGCCTCGAGGATGCGTCCGCGCTGCGCCCCGAGATCGCCCGGTCGATCGACATGGTCATCGTCCGCGAACTGACCGGCGACGTGTATTTCGGCGTAAAGGGTATCCGCACCACCGCCGACGGCCTGCGCGAAGGCCATGACGAGATGCGCTACGACGAAGCCGAGATCGCGCGCATCGCCCGCGTCGGCTTCGAGACCGCACGCACGCGCAAGGGCAAGCTGTTGTCGGTCGACAAGGCCAATGTGCTCGAAACCTCGCAGCTCTGGCGCGACGTCGTGATCGAGGTGTCGGCCGACTATCCCGATGTCGAGCTCAGTCACATGTATGTCGACAACGCGGCGATGCAGATGGTCCGCAACCCCGGCCAGTTCGACGTGATCGTCACCGGCAACCTGTTCGGCGACATCCTGTCCGACGAGGCGTCGATGTGCGCGGGCTCGATCGGCATGCTCCCGTCCGCTGCGCTCAACGACTCGAACAAGGGCATGTACGAACCGATCCACGGCAGCGCGCCCGACATCGCCGGGCAGGGCAAGGCCAATCCGTGCGCCGCGATCCTGTCCGCGGCGATGATGCTGCGCCACTCGCTCGACCTGCCCGACGCAGCCGACCGGATCGAGGCCGCAGTTGCCGCGGCGATTCTCGGCGGCGCACGCACGCCCGATCTGGGCGGCACGCTGACGACCCGTGAGATGGGCGATGCGGTGTTGGCCAACCTCGCTTGACCGGCGCCCTTCTCGAGCTCGCGATCGTCATCCCGACGTTCAACGAGAAGGGCAATGTCGCGACGTTGATCGCTAAGCTCGATCAGGCGCTCGTCGGGCGCCGGTGGGAGGCGATCTTCGTCGACGACGACAGTCCCGACGGGACCGCCGACGCCGCGCGCGCGATCGCGCGGCTCGATACGCGGGTGCGCGTGATCCAGCGGATCGGCCGGCGCGGGCTGTCGTCGGCGTGCATCGAGGGGATGTGCGCCACCGCGGCGCCGTTCGTGGCGGTCATCGACGGCGACCTCCAGCATGACGAGACCGTGCTGCCCGCGATGCTCGACCTGCTCAAGACCGGCGAGGCGGAGGTGGCGATCGGCTCGCGCTTCGTCACCGGCGGCTGCACCGGCGAATGGGACAGCGACCGCGTCGCCAAGTCGGCACTCGCCACCCGGCTTTCGCGGCGCGTGCTGAAGTGCGATCTCAACGATCCGATGAGCGGGTTCTTCATGATCCGCACCGACATCGTCCGCCAGCTCGCGCCGTCGCTGTCGGCGATCGGGTTCAAGATTCTGCTCGACCTGCTGACCGCCAGCCCGCAGCCGCTCCGCTTCGTCGAGGTCCCCTACACCTTCCGCTGCCGCACCGAGGGCGAAAGCAAGCTCGATCACGTCGTCGCGATGGAATATCTGATCGCGCTGTACGACCGGATGTTCGGACGGTTCGTGCCGGTGCGGTTCGCGATGTTCTCCGCGATCGGCGTGCTCGGCGTCGGCATCCACATGGCGGTGCTGACCGCGCTGTTCGTCGGGGTCGGCGCGAAGTTCGTGCTGGCCGAGATCGTCGCGACCCTCGCCGCGCTCACCTTCAACTTCTTCCTCAACAACGCGCTGACCTATCGCGATCGCCGGCTTAAGGGGTGGCGGCAACTCGTCGACGGCTGGGTCTCGTTCGCGGTGATCTGCTCGGTCGGCGCGGTCGCCAATGTCGGTATCGCGGCGTTCCTGTACGAGATGCGCGACGGCGCCTGGGCGGCGTCGGCTCTGATTGGCGTGCTGGTCGGCGCGGTGTGGAACTACGCACTGTCGTCGAAATTCACTTGGGGGCGGTACTAGGGCGAGCGACCGTTACGGCCGCAAGGCTTGTCATCGCGGCTCCCCAGCGGCAAAGCGGCGCGCATGAAGCGCAAGACCGGCCAGGATCGTTCGATCACCCAAAATTGGCGTCCCGCGACGCGCGCCATCCGCGGCGGCACTGCCCGCAGCGAATATGGCGAGACGTCGGAGGCGTTGTTCCTCACCTCGGGCTATTGCTACGACAAGGCGGGCGACGCCGCGGCGCGCTTTGCCGGCGAGCAGGAGGGGATGACCTATTCCCGCCTCCAGAACCCGACGGTGCAGATGCTCGAGGAGCGGATCGCGCTGCTGGAGGGCGCCGAGGCGTGCCGGACGATGGCGACCGGCATGGCGGCGATGACCGCGGCGTTGCTCTGCCAGCTGCAGACCGGCGACCACCTCGTCGGCGGCCGCGCGGCGTTCGGCTCGTGCCGCTGGCTGACCGACACGCTGCTGCCGAAGTTCGGGATCGCCACGACGATCGTCGATGCGCGTGATCCGCAGGCGTTCCTCGACGCGGTCCGCCCGGAGACCAAGGTGTTCTTTTTCGAGACGCCCGCCAACCCGACGATGGACATCGCCGACCTGAAGGCGATCTGCGACATCGCGCGCGAACGCGGCATCACCACGGTGGTCGACAATGCGTTCGCGACGCCGGCGCTCCAGCGGCCGATGGAGTTCGGCGCGGACGTCACCGCCTATAGCGCAACCAAGATGATGGACGGGCAGGGCCGCGTGCTCGCCGGCGCGGTCTGCGGGACCGAGGATTTTATCACCAACACGCTGCTGCCCTTCACGCGCAACACCGGGCCGACGCTGTCGCCGTTCAACGCGTGGGTCGTGCTCAAGGGCCTCGAAACGCTCGACCTGCGGATCCACCGCCAGTCCGAGAACGCGATGAAGGTCGGGCAATTCCTCGAAGGCCGCGTGCCGCGCGTCCTGCACCCCTTCCTGCCGAGCCATCCGCAGCACGAACTCGCGATGCGTCAGATGGACGCGTGCGGCCCGATCTTCGCGTTCGAGGTCGAGGGGCGCGAACAGGCGCATTCGTTGCTCGACGGGCTCGAACTGGTCGACATCTCGAACAACATCGGCGACTCGCGCTCGCTGATGACACATCCGGCCTCGACCACGCACGCGAGCGTCTCGCCCGACAAGCAGGCCGAGATGGGCGTGACCGAAGGGTTGCTCCGCATCAACGTCGGGCTCGAGGACGCGCAGGACGTGATCGACGATCTCGACCAGGCGCTGAGCAAGGCCGGTCTATGAAGGCGCTGTTCCCCAACGCGGCGACGACCGATGGGGTAACGGTGCGCGTGTCGGTCAGCTATTTGCCCGAACAGTCCGAACCCGAGCGTGGCCGCTGGTTCTGGGCCTACCACATCCGCCTCGAGAACGAGGGCGACGAGACCGTCCAGCTGCTCACCCGCCATTGGGTGATCACCGACGGCCGCGGCGCGCGTCACTCGGTCGAGGGCGAAGGCGTGGTCGGCGAACAGCCGGTGATCGAACCGGGCGCCAGCTTCGACTACGTCTCGGGCTGCCCGCTCGCGACGCCATCGGGCGCGATGCAGGGCACGTACCGCATGGTCCGCGAGGACGGCGCGATCTTCGACGTCGAGATCCCCCGTTTCGCGCTCCTCGCGCCCGCGGTGCTGCATTGAGGAGTTCGCGATGAAGCGCACGCATCTCCCGCTCAACGGCCTGCGCGTACTCGACGCGGCCGCGCGGCATCTGTCGTTCACGCGCGCCGCGGACGAACTCGCGGTCACGCCCGCCGCAGTCGGCCAGCAGATCCGTGCGCTGGAGGATACGCTCGGCGTCGTCCTGTTCCGGCGCACCACGCGCGGGCTCGAACTGACCCCCGAAGCCGAGGCTGGCCTCGGTGCGCTGCGCGGCGGCTTCCTCCAGTTCGAGGAGGCGGTTCGCGCGATGCAGGCCGGCCAGTCCTCCAAATCGCTGACGATCGCCGCGCCGCGCGACCTGACCGAGAAATGGCTGATGCCGCGGCTCGCGCAGATCGCCGACGCCGATCCCGAACTCCGCTTCGTGCTGATCACCGCGGACGAGAATGTCGACTTCACCGAGGCCAATCTCGATCTCGCGATCCGCTGGGGCGATGGCCCCGGCGAGCATGAGGGCGAGGCGATCGAGTCCGAGGGCATGGTGACGATCGCGGCACCCGGCAGGGATGGCGACTCGGCGATCGCCTGGTCGGGTGAGGACGGCGTGGCGCTGGTGCGCGTCACCGACGCCGGGCTCGCGATCGACGCGGCCGCGGCAGGCCTTGGCCGCGCGACCGTGCCCGAACTGCTCGCCCGCCGCGACCTTGCGCAGGCACGCGTGCGAATCGTCGGCGAACCGCAGCCGTCCAAGGGCGGCTACTGGCTCGTCGCCCCGCTGCCGCAGTGGCGCCAGAAGAAGGTCCGGGCGCTCGTGGACGCCCTCACCGCGTGAGGCAGCACGGGCGTAGACCACGGCGGGCCGGCGTCTCGCCGGTCCTCAGGACGCGACGGCTGCGCTTGCGCCCGCTCGTCGAGGGGGATGCGTCGGCGCTGCACCCGATGCTCGCCGATGCGGATCTGATGACCTATTCCGCCGATGGTCCGCTCGGCAGCGTCGACGACGTCCGCACCTATCTCGCCGAGGAGGCCGCGCCGGGCAACCAGCGCACCTGGGCGATCACGCGCACCGGCGACGATCGCGCGATCGGCTGGGTCTCGGGCAGCGAGGCCGACGGGGCCGGGGTGACCGAGATCGGCTTCATCCTCGCGCGCGAAGCCTGGGGGCGGGGGATCGCACGCGAGGCGGTGTCCGCGGTGATCGACCGGCTGTTCGCCGAAGGGCGCAAGCGCGTGTTCGCGGATGCCGATACCGAGAATGCGGCGTCGATCACGTTGCTCGAGCGGCTGGGGTTCCGGCGCGAGCGGCTGTTGCAGGGCGAGTGGGAGACGCATCTCGGCCTGCGTGACAGCCTGATCTACGGGCTCTGCGCGGACAGCTGGCAGGCCGCCGGGCGAGCCTGATTACCGGAACCAATCCCACAGTCCGCACCACCCCGGCGGAGGCCGGGGCCCAGGTGGACAGGTGGTCGTAACCGCGCACTGCCCTCAGTTGGCGACGTCCCCCAACTGGGCCCCGGCCTTCGCCGGGGAGGCGGCCAAAAGGATGGCATGGCCCTTGGGGGCGTGCCCCTACCGCGCCGCCAACACCGCCAGCGCCCGCCCCATCAGCCCCGCGAACCGCAGCTCGTTCACCGCATCGTCCGCGCGGTGCCAGTTCCCGGTCGCGGCATACCAGCGCCCGTCCTTCGCCTGGACGAGATAGTTCAGGCTGAGCACCCCCGGCTCGCCGCCACCCTTGAACCCGACATAGCGAAACCGCGCCGCGATCCCCGGATCGACGCCGGCATTGACCGCCAGGATCGCCCGGGTCGTGTCGTCCGCCGCACGCAACCGATCCAGCAGCCCCGCCATCGCTGCCGGGCTGGCAAACCATTCGACGCTGTCGACCGCCACGGGCTTGCCCGCAAAGACGCTCATGTCGAGCTTCGTCGTCGCAATCTTCACCGCATGGTCGACCAGCAGCGCGCGCCGGCCGACGACCGACCCGGCAGCCCACTGCTTCGCCAGCGCGGGATCGCCCTTCAGCGCGAACATCTCCCGAGTCGTCATCACGGGCACGCTGCCGCCCGCGCCCTCCGCCATCGCATCGACCTTCGCGCGGCCGAGCGTCGTCAGCAGCGTATCGGTCGCGGTGTTGTCGCTGATCGAGATCATCAGCGTCGCCAGCGTCTGCAAGGTCGCAGGCGATCCCGCGGGCCAGGTCTGCAGCACGCCGGAGGGGAGCGACGGCGCACCGACCTTCACGACATCGGCCCAATGCCGCTCGTCCGCCGCCACCTGCCGCGCGAGTTCCGCCAGCACCCAGAGCTTGAACGCAGACCCGAGCGGCGCGACGATATCGGCACGATACTCAAGAATCGGCTCCGGCTTGCCGTCGCCGAGCGCGTACAGCCCGAAACCGCTGGCCCCCGGCAACGCACGAAATTCCGCCTCGATCTTGGCGAGGCTGTCGTCGCGCGCGGCGGTGCCGGTGATCAGCAGACCGGTCGCGGCATGCGGCGCGGCCGGATCGAGCGCGAGGCGAACGCTCGCCGTCCCCCGCGCATAGCCGACGACCAGATCTGCGGACCAGGCCGACGTGGCGGTCAGCGACTCGATCGTCTGCGGCGTGCCGAGAGTCGCCTTCAACTGCGCGACGATCGTCGCGAACTGCGCCTGCGGCACCTTGTCGCGGAAGCTCGCGGCGAAATACGCGTCATACGCGCCGCGTCCGTCGAGGATCGCGACCAGCGCATCCGCCTTTGCCCGCAGCGCCGGATCGGCCACGCCCTGCGCCACCGCACCGACCGGCAGCAAGGCTACCACCAGCGCGACCAGCCAGAGCGTGAGCGCGCGCATCAGTTCTTCAGCTTCCACCCGCTCTTGAGCAACCGGTAGCACAAGGTTGCGAGCACGACGTCGATCACCAGGATCACGATCCCGCCGATCATAACCGGCGAATCGGCGATCCCCAGGAACCCGTAGCGAAAGCCCGAGATGATGTAGAAAAACGGGTTCGCATGGCTGAACGCGCGGAAGGCGGGGGCCAGCTTGTCGACCGAATAGAAGGTGCCCGACAGCAGCGAGAGCGGCGCGATCACGAAGTTGGTGACCGCCGCGGCATGATCGAACTTGTCCGCCCAGATCGACGTCAGCACGCCGAGCAACGCCAGGAACACCGCGCCGAGCAACCCGAACCAGACGATCGCAAGCGGCGCGTGCGGCGTGACGTGCACGCCCGGATACAGCGCCATTGCGGCCCACACCACGACCCCGACGATGACCGCGCGCGTCACCGCGCCACCGACCAGCGCACCCAGCAACTCACCCGTCGACAAGGGCGGCTGGAGATAATCGACGATCGTCCCCTGCATCTTGCCGACCAGCAGCGAGAAGCTCGCATTGGCGAACGCCGGCCCCATCATCCCCTGCGCGATGATCAGGCCGGGGGCGATGAAATCGGCGAACGCGACGATCTGGCCATCGACCGGAACCGGGCTTTTCGCGCCGGTCGCGATGGTGAACACGATCAGAAACAGGAGGGTCGTGATCGCCGGTGCCCACACCGTCTGAAGCTGCACCTTGAAGAAACGGCGCACCTCCTTGATATAGAGGGTTCGCAATCCCTCCCAGTTCACGCTCTTGATGACGGGAACGCCGGGGGCGGAATGCACCGCCGAATGGATTTCACCGATTGGGGGCTGGCTGCTCATGGAGGTTGCGGGTAATCGCTGCCGCTGCTGCCCGCAACCGCTTAACACTGGCCGGCTGACGCTGACTAAGGAACGAATATGTCCTGGACCGACGAGCGCATCGCGACGCTCAAGACGATGTGGGAGGCCGGGCAGACCGCCAGCCAGATCGCCGAAGCGCTTGGTGGCGTCAGCCGCAACGCCGTGATCGGCAAGGCGCACCGCCTCGAACTGCAGGCGCGCCCGTCGCCGGTGAAGCCGAACGATCCCGACGCCAAGGCGGCCGCCGCGACCGAGGCATCCGCACCCGTCGCAGCCGCGGCGCCCGAGCCAGTCGCCGCACCGGAGCCCGTCGAGGTTGCCGCGCCTGCGCCCGCACCGGTCGCGCCGCCCGTCGCCGCTGCCAAGCCCGCCGCGCCCGAACCGGTCGCCGAGGAGCCCGAGGACGACGCGGATGAAGACGAGGACGAGGACGAGGCGGCACCTGCCGTCGCCGCGCCGGTTCGCGCGCCGCAGCCGATCCTGCGCTCGGTCGGCCCCGGCGGCTTCCTCCGCCAGGCCCCCGGCGAGCAGCAGCCGCCGAGCACGCCCGCGCCGCCGCGTCGCCTCGTGCCCGCCAAGCCGTCTGCCGAGATGGCGAACAAGACGAGCCTGCTCGAACTCAACGACCGCATCTGCAAATGGCCACTGGGCCATCCGGGCGAGCCCGATTTCCACTTCTGCGGCAAGGCCGTGAACCCGGGCTTCCCCTATTGCGTCGATCATTGCGGTCATGCGTACCAGGCGCAGCTGCCCCGCCGCGATCGCCGCCCGACGCCACCGCTGCCGTTCGGCGGCCCACGGCCTCGGTGAGGCGCAGGGCGGCCTGCGCCAACCTGGCGCAGGACTCGCCCAAGCCCGGCCGGCGCGGCTCGCCGCGGCCGACGACATGGGCTTTGCCCATGGCGAGCGTGATTTGAAAAGGCCGCTTCCTCGGGTGAGGAAGCGGCCTTTTCAAAACTGCTACCACCTCGACTTCGAGAGGCACCACCCCGGCGAAGGCCGGGGCCCAATCGGGAAGGTCTCGGGAATTGTGCGCTCCGCTCTGTTAGCAACGTTCCCCAGTTGGGCCCCGGCCTTCGCCGGGGTGGTCCGTGTGTTTGCTGGCGAGAATCTTTGCCTTGTTCTCCCGCGAAGGCGGCGGCCCAGTCTGGATCCCCGCCTTCGCGGGAAAAACGCTAGCGGATCGGTAGCAAACCACCGTCGCGCTGGGCAGGACGGTAGCCAAGGCATCCCGAACAAGAAAAAGGCCGCTTCCTCGGCTGGGGAAGCGGCCTTTTCTGTCTCAGCTAGACATGGGCAAAGCCCATGGCGTCGGCCGCGGCGAGCCGCGCCGGCCGGGCTTGGGCGAGTCCTGCACCAGCTTGGTGCAGGCCGCCCTGCGCCTCAGAACCTAAACGCCACCGTGCCGCGCACGCTATGCCACCGGAAATTATCGTCCGACCGCTTGAACGCAGTCCCGGCCGTGTTCGGGGCGAGGACGAAGGGGTTGGTCGCCGGCTGCGTCCCACGCGTGACGAGGACGCGGTAATCGTCGTCCTGATACTGGTGGAACATATATTCCAGCCCGACCGAGACGTTCTTGGCGAGCTTCTGCTCGATGCCGCCGCCGCCGGTGATGCCGAACTGGTTCTTCTTGCCGCTCTGCGCATAGGCGTTGGCGGTGTTGCTTGAATAGAAATCGCGGTTGATCCGCGCATAGCCCGCGCCGAACGTGCCGTAGAACAGCGTCGTGTTGACCGCATAGCCGGCACGGCCGCGGATCGAGGCTTCCCAATCGAGGTCGCGAGTCATCGTGTAGAAGGCGGGCGTGGTCGAGAATGCGGTGACGCTGTCGCGGATGTTCGACTTGCCGAACTCGCCGACGACGCCGACGACGATTTTGCCCATCTGCTGGTCGATCCCGACTCGCGCATAATAGGCCGTGTTGTTCTTGTCGTTGCGACAGCCACGGCCACCGACCGCGGGCGCGGTGCTGCTGGTCGCGGCGCCGTTGCAGAAGCCGGGCGAGAACGCGTTGGCGCCCGTCGCGGTCGTGACCGCATCGCCGAACCGGCCGTCGAGGTTGCGGTCGAACTGGATCGACGACCCCACATCGTTCGGCTGCACGTCATACCCACCGGCCGCGCCGACATAGATGCCGCTGAACGGTGCGGCGTCGTCGGCCATCTCCTGTGCCGCGGCAGGCGTCGCGGCGAATCCCAGTGCGGCGGTCCCGATCAGGGCCACCATCATCGTCTTGTTCATGTTCACTCCCGGAAACATCATGACAGGTTTTTCATAAACGGGGCGGGCGCAGGAATTTCTCCCCGCAACGCAACAATTTGGGCGCGTGTGCCTTTCGAGTAACAGGGAGAACAAACAGAGCCTGTGGCTTTGTCCAGCGCCTGCGGCTACGCTCTGTGCATGGCTGAAGATCTGTTCGCGTCCCCGGGCGCACCCGGCGTCGGCAAACCCGCCGCCAATACCTACGACGCCTCCTCGATCGAGGTCCTCGAGGGGCTCGAGCCCGTACGTCGCCGTCCCGGCATGTATGTCGGCGGCACCGACGAACGCGCGCTGCATCACCTCGCCGCCGAAGTGCTCGACAACGCGATGGACGAGGCGGTCGCCGGCCACGCCACGCGGATCGAGGTGACGCTCGAGGCGAACAACCGCCTGACGATCGTCGACAATGGCCGCGGGATTCCGGTCGATCCGCATCCGAAATTCCCTGACAAGTCCGCGCTCGAGGTGATCCTCTCGACGCTGCACTCGGGCGGCAAGTTCGCGGGCAAGGCCTATGCCACCTCGGGCGGCCTGCACGGCGTCGGCATCAGCGTCGTCAACGCGTTGTCGTCCGACACCGTCGTCGAGGTCGCGCGCGATCGCCAGCTCTACCGCCAGCGCTTCGCCAAGGGGCAGACGCTCGGCCCGATCGAGCATCTCGGGCCCACGCCCAACCGCCGCGGCACCAGCGTCGCGTTCACCCCCGATACCGAGATCTTCGGCACCGAGCTGAACTTCAAGCCGGCGCGTCTCTACAAGCTCGTCCGCTCGAAGGCGTATCTCTTCGCGGGCGTCGAGATCCGCTGGCATTGCGCGCCCGACCTGATCGGTGACGACACCCCCGCGCAGGCGGTCTTCCAGTTCCCCGGCGGCCTGGCCGATCACCTGCGCGACCAGATCGCCGGCCGCGAATGCGCGACCTCCGATTTCTTTTCGGGCTCGCAGGATTTCCCGAGCGCGAACGGCGAGACGCAAGGCCGCGTCGAATGGGCGGTCGCGTGGCCGCTGTGGAGCGACGGCTCGTACAGCTGGTATTGCAACACCATCCCGACCCCCGACGGCGGCACGCACGAGCAGGGCCTCCGCCAGGCGCTGGTCCGCGGGCTACGTGCGTTCGGCGATCTCGTCGGCAACAAGAAGACCAAGGATATCAGCGCGGACGACGTGATGGTCGGCAGCGAGCTGATGCTGTCGGTCTTCATCCGCGAACCGCAATTCCAGAGCCAGACCAAGGATCGCCTCACCAGCCCCGAGGCCGCGGGCCTCGTCGAGAAGGCGGTCCGCGATCATTTCGATCATTTTCTCAGCCACAACATGGATCGCGGCAAGGCGCTGCTGAACTATGTGCTCGAGCGGATGGACGAACGCCTGCGCCGCAAGCAGGAACGCGACGTCAAGCGCAAGACCGCGACCTCCGCGCGTAAACTGCGCCTGCCCGGCAAGCTCACCGACTGTTCCGCCAACTCGCCCGAGGGCACCGAGCTGTTCATCGTCGAGGGCGACTCGGCAGGCGGTTCGGCGAAGCAGGCGCGTGACCGCAAGACTCAGGCGATCCTCCCCATCCGCGGCAAGATCCTCAACGTCGCTTCGGCGACCAGCGCGAAGATCTTCGCCAACCAGGAAATCGCCGACCTGACGCTCGCGCTCGGCTGCGGCACGCGCAAGGACTGTACCCCCGACACGCTGCGCTACGAACGCATCGTCATCATGACCGACGCAGACGTCGACGGCGCGCACATCGCCACGCTGCTGATGACGTTCTTCTTCCAGGAGATGCCCGAACTGGTCCGCCGCGGGCATCTCTACCTCGCGCAGCCGCCGCTCTACCGCCTGACCGTCGGCACCAAGAGCGTCTACGCGCGCGACGACGCGCACCGCGCCGAACTCGAGCGCACCGTGTTCAAGGGCAAAAAGGTCGACGTCGGCCGCTTCAAGGGCCTCGGCGAGATGAACCCGAGCCAGCTCCGCGAAACCACGATGGACCCCGCCACGCGCGGCATGCTCCGCATCACGCTCCCGCAGGAATATGAGGAGCGGGCAGGGGTGAAGGATCTCGTCGACCGCCTGATGGGCAACAACCCCGCCCACCGCTTCGCCTTCATCCAGGAGAATGCGGGCCGCATGGACGAGGAAGCGATCGACGCCTGAGCAAAGGCCAAGGTCAAGCCTAGGTCGCTAGACTCGGTATCTGCCGATCACGCCGTCCAGGACGCCGCAAATTTCTTCGTAACGATCATCTTGCGTAACCAATACATGCGCATACACTGTTCCGATCGCGGCGCGTACGCCGTCGAATGAATAGGGGTATCTGCATGATCCCGTTTGCTTTCGTTTTGCTTCAGGCGGCCGTTTCCAGTCAGGCGGCCGCGCCAGCCCCCGTCGCGCCCGCACATTCTGCCGATGGCGAGGGAAAGACCATCGTGGTGGTCGGTCGGCGGGTCGAGGACAGCGCACGCGCGCTGGCAGCCTGTATCGCGCGGCAGTGTCCGCCGAAGGAGGAGATCGACGCCTCGCTGGCGTATGCGGAGGACCAGTTCCTCGCAGGCGATTATCCCGAGGCGCGGCGCACGCTGGCAAAGGCACGCGGGCGCAACATGCGGTACAAACGCGAATTGCCCGTCGAGGTGGGCGATCTGTTGCGGGCCAGCGGCCGGATGCTGGCGGTGAACGGGCAACGCGATGCCGCGCGCATTACCGCCATCGACTCGCTCGACGCGCTCAAGAGCGGCCTTCCCTCGACCGACCGACGGATCTTCATCCAGCGACTCGCGGTCGGCGACGCGTTCGCCAAGGAGGGCCGCTTCATCGCCGCGCGCGACGTCTACAACAAGGTCGCGAATCAGGCGGCGGCGGCGGGGGACGTCCGGGTCAAAGGCTATGCGCTCTTTCGTATCGCAGGCCTGTACACGTCGATCGCGCCGCTCGTGCCGGCGTATCGGCAAACGGCGTTCGATTCGCTCCGTCGCATCGACGAGACGACCGAACCCGATCTGGCACCGTTTCGCGATGCCGCGAAGTTCCTGCGGTGCCGCCTGCAGGGCACGGGCGTCAACGCCGGGCGCGACTGTATCGCGGCGACGAATACCGATCGTGTCAGCAAGGCCGAACTCATCTACGCGCCGCCGATCGACCTGAACAACTGGCGGCAGGAAAATCCCTCGACCGTGGCGCGGTTGCACGGCGAAGCGACGCCGCAATGGGCCGATGTCGCATTCCGGGTCGCGCCCGATGGAACGGTCCGCGACATCGATACCGTTCGCACGTCGACTAATGTGGATGCGGGCTGGATGAAACTGGTGACCGACGCGCTGGGCGAGCGCCGGTACCGGCCCTTGCAACGCGCCCCGTCCGATGAGGGGCTTCGGCGGATCGAGCGATATTCCATCGTCTACGACGTCGTCAGCATGAAGGGGACGCGGATCCGTGCGCGGTCGTCCGTTCCGCATATCGAGATACTCGATCTGACGGTCGAGCCTGGAATGAGCTGACCAGCCACGGCGGCCCCCGGCCCGTCGTTACCGGTTTGCCGTACCGGGTCGACACAGCGCCCATGGCTGCACCAGCCGGGTCATCGCGCATGGCGTCTAACCGGTGTTGCCCCGGGCGTCTCGGCCTCGTATCAAGCAGCTCGGGCGGCCGATACAGGTCGCCCTCGTTGTTTGAAGGAGCTGCCGTCGTGACCATCACCCCGCTCATGCCCGTCTACCCGCGGTGTGGCGTGCGTCCGGTCCGAGGCGAGGGCGCGTACCTCTTCGGTGAGGACGGCCAGCAATATCTCGATTTCGCCAGCGGCATCGCGGTCAACGCGCTCGGCCATGGCCACCCGCATCTGACCAAGGCGATCG
This sequence comes from Sphingomonas aurantiaca, assembly GCF_003050705.1. Taxonomy (GTDB): domain Bacteria; phylum Pseudomonadota; class Alphaproteobacteria; order Sphingomonadales; family Sphingomonadaceae; genus Sphingomonas; species Sphingomonas aurantiaca. The sequence continues at coordinate 1,032,821 of NZ_QAOG01000001.1, forward strand.
CCGACCAGGCCGCCACGCTGATGCACGTGTCGAACCTGTACGGCAGCCCGCAGGGCGAGCACCTCGCGCAGCGGCTCGTCGACAACACGTTTGCCGACACCGTGTTCTTTACCAACTCGGGTGCCGAAGCGGTCGAGTGCGCGATCAAGACCGCGCGGCGCTATCATTTCGCCAATGGCAATCCCGAGCGTCACACGCTGATCACGTTCGACACCGCGTTCCACGGCCGCACGCTGGGCGCGATCTCGGCGACCAACCAGGCGAAGATGCGCGACGGGTTCGAACCGCTGCTGCCCGGATTCGCCTATGCCACGTTCAACGATCTCGAAGGCGCGCTCGCGCTGATCGACGACAATACCGCAGGCTTCCTGGTCGAGCCGATCCAGGGCGAGGGCGGTATCCGCCAGGCTAGCCACGAATTCCTGACCGGCCTGCGCAAAGCGTGCGACGAGCACGGCCTGTTGCTCGTTCTCGACGAGGTTCAGTGCGGCTATGGCCGAACGGGCAAGTTCTTCGCGCACGAGCTCTACGGCATCACCCCCGACATCATGTCGGTCGCCAAGGGCATCGGCGGCGGCTTCCCGCTCGGCGCGTGCCTTGCGACCGAAGAGGCAGCCAAGGGCATGGTCGCGGGCACGCACGGCTCGACCTATGGCGGCAACCCGCTGGCTATGGCGGCGGGCGAGGCGATCCTCGACGTGATCCTCGAGGACGGGTTCCTCGCGCACGTCACCGCGATGGGCGACCGGTTGCGGCAGGGGCTCGAGCAGATGATCCCCAATCACGATCACCTGTTCGACAGCGTCCGCGGTACCGGGCTGATGCTCGGGTTGAAGCTCAAGAGCGACAGCCGCGCGTTCGTCGCGTTCGCGCGCGATCATCACAATCTGCTGCTGGTATCGGCGGGCGAGAACGTCATCCGCATCCTGCCGCCGCTGGTGATCGACGAGAGCCACATCGCGGAGTGCCTCGATAAGCTGTCGACCGCCGCGCGCGTCTACGTGCCCGCCGCCGACGATTGAACGCCTTTGCGCGGTCACTAAAACCCGTTCGTCCTGAGTAGCCACTGAGCGAAGTCGAAGTGGCGTATCGAAGGACTGGCCCGCTTGGGGCACTGTCCTTCGATATGGGTCTTCGGCTTCGCTCAGCCCCTACTCAGGACGAACGGAACTTTTCACGGGGTCCGTTACCATGAGCAACCGCCATTTCCTGAATCTCACCGACGCGGGCGCCGACGGCATCGCCGCGATGCTCGCCGACGCGCTCGATCGCAAGGCCGCGCGCGCCGGCTTCCCCAAGGGCCGAGCCGACACCGACGCGCCGCTCGCCGGCCACACGCTGGCGATGGTGTTCGAGAAGAACTCCACCCGCACGCGCTTCTCGTTCGACATGGCGATCCGTCAGCTCGGTGGCACCTCGATCGTGTCCGACGCAGGCTCGATGCAACTCGGCCGCGGCGAGTCGGTCGCGGATACTGCGCGCATCCTGTCGGGCTATGTCGACGCGATCATGATCCGCACCGACGATCACGCCAAGATCGAGGAGATGGCGCATTACGCCAGCGTCCCCGTCATCAACGGCCTGACCGACGCGTCGCACCCGTGCCAGATCATGGCCGACCTGCTGACGATCATCGAGAGCGGCAAGACGCTGCCCGGCCTCAAGGTCGCATGGCTCGGCGACGGCAACAACGTGCTCGCCTCGATCGTCGAGGCGGCCGGGTTGATGCAGTTCGACGTCGTCGCCGCCTGTCCGCAAGGCTATCAGCCGACTGACGCCGACGTCGCGCTCGGCAAGGGCCGCGCAAAGGTCGTCGCGTCGCCGCAAGAGGCGGTCGAGGGGGCGGACATCATCGTCACCGACACCTGGATCTCGATGGGGCAGACCGACTCCGACACCAAGCTGAAGGCGCTGACCCCGTATCAGGTCGACGCCGCGCTCATGGCGATGGCCAAGCCCGACGCGAAGTTCCTCCACTGCCTCCCCGCGCACCGCGGCGAGGAGGTCACGCCCGAGGTGATCGACGGCCCGCAGTCGCTGATCTGGCAGGAGGCCGAAAACCGCCTCCACGCGCAGAAATCGGTGCTGCGCTGGTGCTTCGGGCAGATCGGTTGAAGGGCCGGGGCGAGCTCCCCATTTTCATCCTTCGCCTGCCCGTCATCCCAGCGAACGCTGGGATCTCCCGATAACGGAGACTGCCCCTGCGGCACGAGATCCCAGCGTTCGCCGGGATGACGGACGGCGTTGTGATGACGAGGTGAAGCTTTGAACGACCCCAACATGACCGATCTCGACCGCGCGCTGGCCTTCGCGATCCCCGCGCGCAGCGCACGCGGTCGGATCGTCCGGCTCGGTACCGCACTCGACGAGGTGCTCGCCGCGCACGCCTATCCGCCCGCGATCGAGAAGCTGCTCGCCGAGGCGCTCACGCTCGCCGCGCTGATCGGCTCGACGTTGAAGGACGCCAGCGGCCAGCTGACGATGCAGACTCGCACCGACAATGGCGTCGTCCAGCTGCTCGTCTGCGATTACCGCGGCGGCGAAGTCCGCGGCTACATTGAATATGATGCGGACAAGCTCGCCGAGGCCCCCGCCGAGCCATCGCTGTTCGCGCTGTTCGGCGCCGGCTATCTCGCGATCACCTTCGACATGGCGAGCAGCAACGAGCGCTATCAGGGCATCGTCCCGCTCGACGGCGACACGCTGTCGGAGGCGGCGCAGAGCTATTTCACCCAGTCCGAACAGATCCCGACGATGGTCCGCACCGGCATGGCCAAGGGGCCCGACGGTCGCTGCGTCGCGGGCGGGCTGTTCTTACAGCACCTGCCCGAGGGCGAGGATGGCCGCGAACGGCTGCACACGAAGCTCGATCATCCCGAATGGGAGCATGTCGCCACGCTCGGCAATACGATGGGCGCGGACGAGCTGACCGACGCGACGCTGCCGCTCGAGACGCTCGTGTGGCGGCTGTTCAACGAGGAGGAGGACGTCCGCATCCTCGCCGACATCCCGATCACGCGCGGCTGTCGCTGCGATCCCGACTATATCAAGGGCGTGATCTCGAAATTCCCGGTCGAGGAACGGCGATCGATGGCGGACGAGACGGGGTTCATCGTCGTCGACTGCGCGTTTTGCGCCAAAAAATTCCCGGTTCCGGTCGAAGACTGATGCTGCGTCGCACCTGATCTAGGTAAGGCGAGGAATTAATGTCTTATTTACCCATTTCGGGTATATAGTCGGCTGTGCTTTTAGTTCGGCACGTTTTTTCTCCCTAGTGGCGCGGTTCGCGCCAACCTCAGGGGCCGCCTCACCGGGCGGCCCCTTTCTTTTTGCCCGCCGCTGGCCTAGCGAACGGCGCATCATGACATCTCCTGCTCCCTATGCGGTCGCCCTCGTCTCGGGCGGTCTCGACTCGATGGTATCCGCGGCGCTCGCGCGCGAAGCCGGCCAGCGCGTGCTCGCGCTCTCCTTCGACTATAACCAGCGCCACCGCATCGAACTCGATGCCGCGCGCCGGGTCGCGCAGGCGCTGGGGGCCGAACGCCACATCGTCCTGCCGATGGACCTCTCGGCGTTCGGCGGCTCTGCGCTCACCGCCGACATCGACGTGCCGAAGGACGGCGTCGGCACCGAGGACGGCGGCGGCATTCCCGTCACCTATGTCCCCGCGCGCAACACGATCTTCCTGAGCCTCGCGCTCGGCTGGGCGGAGGCGTCGGGTGCGCGCGACATCTATATCGGCGTCAACGCGCTCGATTATTCGGGATATCCCGACTGCCGCCCCGAGTTCATTGCCGCGTTCGAGGGCCTGGCCGAGCTCGCGACCAAGGCCGGCGTCGAGGGCGACCCGTTCCGCATCCAGGCGCCGCTGCAAATGATGACCAAGGCGGACATCGTGCGCGAAGGCACGCGTCTCGGGCTCGATCTCGGGCTCAGCTGGTCGTGCTATGACCCGACGCCCGACGGCAAGCATTGCGGCGCGTGCGACAGTTGTCGCCTGCGCTCGAAGGGGTTCGAGGACGCCGGGATCGCCGATCCGACCGTCTACGCCGCACGCCCCGGTACGGAGCACGGCTGAGCGATGAGCTATGCGGTCAAGGAGATGTTCCTGACGTTGCAGGGCGAGGGCGTGAACGCCGGTCGCCGTGCGGTGTTCGTGCGGTTTGCCGGCTGCAATCTCTGGTCGGGACGCGAACAGGACCGCGCGACCGCGGTGTGCCGGTTCTGCGATACCGAATTCGTCGGCACCGATGGGCTTGGCGGCGGCAAGTTCGCCGATGCGCAGGCGTTGGCTTCAGCGGTCGCGGGCTTCTGGGGCGAAGGCTCGCAGGACCGGTTCGTCGTGCTGACCGGGGGCGAGCCGATGCTGCAGATTGACGACGCGATCGTCGATGCGCTCCACGCGCACGGCTTCCGGATCGCGATGGAGAGCAACGGGACGATTGCCGCACACCCCGGCATCGACTGGATCTGCGTGAGCCCCAAGGCGGGCAGCGTCGTCGTCCAGCGTACGGGGCACGAACTCAAGCTGGTCTGGCCGCAGCCCGGTACGGATATCGACGATGTCGAGACGTGGGACTTCGCGAACCTGCTGCTCCAGCCGCTCGATGATCCGCGTGCAGACGCGAACCGCGAGGCCTGCGTCGATATGGTGATGGAGCGGCCGCAATGGCGGCTGTCGCTCCAGACGCACAAGCTGCTGGGCCTGCGCTAAACCACCGGGCTCCGGCCCCGCACATCATGGCCCCGGGAAGGAAGGGGCGACATGCGCGGGGCCGGCGCGATCCTCAACGCCCGGCGATGCCGACGCCTTCCGGCGGCCAGTTCTGCGCGCCGCACTTCTTGGCGACCCATTCGCCCTTCTTGTCCCAGCAGATCGCATCGAGCCGCGGCATCGGGGCATTGCGGTCGCGACCGATATAGCGGGGGAAGCGCTGCTCGCCCCACGGGATCAGGCTGTTGCGCAGCTCGCGCGAGCGCGCCAGCGCGACATCGGCGAAATGCCCGCGCGGTGCGAACACCGCGTCGCGGCCGATCGATGCGGCGGTCTGGCAGAACCCATATTGCGCGGCGACCGTGGCGAAGCTGGAGTAGGTGCGCGTCCCGAACTGGTCGAGCGCGGCCTGCCCGGCCTTGAGGCCAGCCGCCTTGTTCACGCGAATGAAGTATTTGGTCAGCGTATCGAACGCGCCCTTCAGCTCGTCACCATGATCGGCGAGGATCGAGTTGTAGTTCGGCACGGTCAGCAGCGTCGGCTCGAACTGGCACTGCAACGCAGCGACGTTGAGCGCGGCGCGCATATGCCACACCAGCGCGGCGCGCGTTTCGGCGGACGTGGCGCCGGGCAGGGGCTGGCCGAGATCGGCCTCGTCACCGACCACTGCCGCACCCGAAAAGTCGCGCGACTGCAGGAAAAACTGCGCCGATGCCGACTGCGCTACGGCAAGCCCGCTCGACGCCACGCAGAGCGCGAGCGCAGTACGCAACACTTTCATTCAAACCTCCCCAGGGGCATTCCAAGTCGACGAATCTAAAGCGTTTCCGTCAAACCCCCAAGCGATTTTAACCTTTTGGGCAGCACGATTTCACGCGTCCAGCATACCGATTCGACGGCTGCGAAACGACCCAGCTTTACCGCCATTCATGCCCTGATCGGACCGCCTGATCCACCCCCGGCAAGCCCGCAACGCGAAAGGACCGCCCGGTTGCCCGGACGGCCCTTCACACTAGCAATGTCTTCGAAGGCCGTCCGCCAAGGCGGCTGGCCCTCGCGACGATTACATCGCGTTGTTGGTCATCATGGTGTCGTTCGACATCATCGTGTCGTTCGCCATCATGCTGTCGTTGGCCATCATGCCACCGTTCGACGCACCGTCAACGGCGGTCATGTTGTCGGTCATGGTGTCCATGCCCTCGGTGGCGTTCATGTCGGTGACCATCGTGTTGTCGGTGGTCGTCTCGGTCTTCGGACCGCAGGCCGACACGGCGAGTGCCGCGCTGGCGATCAGCGAACCGGTCAGGACCTTGGAAATGAGTGCACGCATGTGGAAGCTCCCTAGATAGAGGATTTGGCTGGCTGCTCGCCCTTAATACCCAAATCGTAGTGGACATTAATCCGATAACGCTTTGCCCTCAAGCCTCGTTTTCTTGAGGACAAGAAACTGTTTCAAGGAAAGCATCGACCGTCAACGCAAGCGCAGCGTCGAAGGTTGCAAGGTCCGCCGAAATGCCAAGCGATTGCAGGCTGGTAACGCCGTACTCGGGAAGGCCGCACGGGACGATGCCACCAAAATGGGCCAGGTCGGGTGCCACGTTCACCGAAAAGCCGTGGAGCGTCACCCAGCGTTTCACGCGCACGCCGATCGCACCGATCTTCGCTTCACGTCCGTTTTCCAGCGTCCAGATGCCGACGCGGCCATCGACCGCGAACGCCTCGACGCCCAGTTCGCCGAGCGCCGCGATCACCCAGGATTCGAGCGCATGGACGTAGCAGCGCACGTCGCGCCCGCGCTTGGTGAGGTCGAGCACGACATAGCCGATCCGCTGGCCCGGCCCGTGATAGGTGTATTTGCCGCCGCGTCCGGTCGGGATCACCGGAAAGCGTGCATCGATCAGGTCGCCGGGCTCCGCGCTGGTCCCCGCGGTGTAGATCGGCGGGTGCTCGAGCATCCACAGCAGTTCGCGCGCATCGCCGGCGCCGACCGCGGCCGCGCGCGCCTCCATCTCGGCGAGCGCATCGGCATAGGGGGTGAGGCCGGCGCTGGTGCGCCACTCGATCTCGGGGGGAAGGGGGCTGGTCACCCCTCCCAATTGCGCACCCCGGCCCCAAGTTGCAACTCCGACGCGCCCAGCACCTATCCCGCAACCTTGTGGTCAAGCGCGGGGGCTTGGGCTAGTCCGCGCAGGAACGGGAACGGGGAGTTCGGCGCATGGTGAAGATGGGAACGGTCTGGGACCGCACGATCGAGGTGCTCAACGGGCGCACCGGCATGATCGCGCCGATCGCGCTGCTCGGCATGCTGCTGCCCAGCGTCGTCCGCGACGGCTTTGCGGCCTATTCGACGCCGGGCACGATGCAGTTCGCCCTGGTCGGCATCGTCCTCGCGATCGGCACGCTGGCGGCGATGCTGTGGGCGCAACTCGCGATTGTCGGAATCGCGACCGATCCCGCCACCGACGCGGCCTCCGCGCGTCGCCAGGCGAGCGCGCGCCTGCTGCCCGCGCTCGGCATCACCGCGCTGCTCACCGCCCTCGCGATGCTGCTGGCGGTGCCGCCGGTGATCGTCCTGCTCCAGTCGGGGTTCGATTTCGCCGCCGCCGCCAATGGCACCAGCGCGCAGATGACCGCGCCCAGCGCGGGTGCGGCCGGGTTCACCGCACTCTATGGCCTTGCCTATCTGGTGGTGGCGATCTGGATCGGCGCGCGGCTGGTGCTGCTCAACCCGGTCATCCTTAACGAACGCCGCGGGATCGGCGCGATCCGCCGCTCGGTCCAGCTGACCAAGGGTCTGACATGGCGGATCATCGGCGTCCTGATCCTGTTCGCGATCGTCATGCTCGTCTCGACCTGGGCCGCGCAGTCGGTGACGGGGATCATCTTCCGCCTCGCGCTCGGCGCCGACGGAATCGTCACCGCCACCTTCCTGTCGGGCATCGCCGCGACGATCGTCACCACCGCCTTCACCGTGCTCGCCGCGGTCTTCACCGCGCAGCTCTATGTCGCCGTCAGAGAGAAACACGCCGCCCCATGAAGCTCGATTTCGCGACCGTCCTCACCGATGCCTGGACGCTGTTCAAGCGCGACCGCGACCTGTTGCTGCGGATCGCCGCGCCGTTCCTGTTCCTGCCCGCCTTCGCGCTCGCGCTCGTCGTCCCCGATCCGCCGATGCCGGTGGCGGGCGCCGGCGACAACGAGGCGCAGGCGATGGCCTGGGCCGACGCGGTACAGACCTGGGCGGCGGCGCATGGCGGCTGGTACCTGCTCGCCTATGTGATGAGCTTCTTCGGCACGTCGCTGTTCTACGGGCTGTATCTCGACCGCGACAAGCTCGACCTGCGCCAGGCGCTGACCCGCTGCCTGCGGATCTTCCCGCGCTTCCTGCTGGCGATGGTGATCGTGTCGCTGCCGGCGGGGGCAGGGTTGCTGCTCTATGCGATCCCCGGCCTCTACATTCTCGGCCGGACGATGCTGACCGGCCCGGCACTGTTCGCGGAGGCGCCCCTCGGCGCGCTCGGCGCGATCCGCCGGAGCTTCGTGCTGAGCCGCGGCGCGGGGTTGCCGCTGATGGGGCTGGCGGCGTTCAGCTACATCTCGGGCTGGCTCGCTGGTGCGCCGTTCATGATGCTCGACCGCGCACTGCGCGAGGGGGGTGAGCCCAACCCCGTGGCGCTCGTGATCGTCGATGCCGGCGCCGCGGTGGCGGCCATGGCGGCGGGCATCGCGATGGCACTGATCGCGATCTCCGCTTACCGCCGCCTGGCACGGTAGGGCGCGGCCTCAGTGAGCCGCCAATGTCTGCGGGCACGTAGGCGTGTTGCGGCGCACTGCCTGCCGGGAAGGTACGCACCAGCTGCTCCCTCTCCCCTCTGGGGAGAGGGTTGGGGTGAGGGGTTGGGGCAGTTGCCAGCGTTTCCGCCTGGGGCTGCCCCTCACCCCGCCCCTCTTCCCAGAGGGGAGAGGGAGTTTCGGTTGCGACTTCTTCGACGCCGGAGCTTTGGGCTTCGTGTTGCGCCTGCTGGCTCGATGCTCGCGGGAAACCCGTCTCAGGTCTACCCCAGCGTCCCCAGATACGGAATCTGCGGCGCGGTCTCCGGCGGCAGCACCCCCGAGACCCGCGGATCGGGAAACGTCTCGATCGTCCGCTTCACCGCCACGAACCCCTGCGCGCGGTAGAAGCCGAGCGCGCTCGGATGATCGAGCGTGCACGTATGCAGCCACACCCGCGTCACCCCCTTCGCCCAGGCCCGCGCGCAAGCTTCGGCCATCAGCCATCGCCCATGACCTTGCCCCGCCAGTTCAGGGATCAACCCGAAATACGAGATCTCGCACGCGCCCGCCTGCCGGAAATCGAGTTCGAGCATCCCCACCTCGATCCCCGCCGGATCGAGCGCCGCGTACACCGCGATCCCCGGATCATGGACGATCGCCGCCAGCACATCGTCCGCCATCACCAGCCGCGAGAACCACAGCCACGGGCCGCCGACCCGCCGGAACAGTGCGCGATATTTCTCCAGCGCGGGCCGCTCCCATCGCACCAGCCGCAACCGCGAGCCCGGGCTTGGCCGCAGCGGTGGCCGCGTCCGCATCTCCAGCGTCGTGACGATCGTCGCGAGGACGTCGCCTGCGACCGGGATCAGCGCCATGCGGTCAGGACCACACCGCGCGCGGCGGCAGGCTCATCAGGATCGCGTCGATATTGCCGCCGGTCTTCAGCCCGAACAGCGTGCCGCGATCGTAGACGAGGTTGAACTCGGCATAGCGCCCGCGCCATTCGAGCATCCGCGCCTCGTCGGCCGCATCGAACGGCGTGTTCATCCGCCGCCGCACGATCCGCGGATAGGCATCGAGGAACGCCTCGCCGACGTCGCGCGTGAACGCGAAGTTAGTCTCGAAATCGCCGTCGAGATGATCGAAGAAGATCCCGCCCACGCCGCGGCCGACCTTGCGGTGCGGGATGTAGAAATAGGTCTCCGCCCACTCCTTGAACCGCGTGTAGTGCGTCGGATCGTGCGCGTCGCACGCGGCCTTCATCGTCGCGTGGAAGTCGGCCGTATCCTCCTCGATCGGCAGCGGCGGGTTGAGATCGCCGCCACCGCCGAACCAGCGCTTGGTGGTGTTGAGGAAGCGGCAGTTCATGTGCACCGCGGGGACGTGCGGGTTGGCCATGTGCGCGACCAGGCTGATCCCGGTCGCGAAGAAGCGGGGGTCTTCGCCCGCGCCGTGGATCGACTTGGCGAACTCGCCTTCGAACGTGCCGCCGACGGTCGAGACGTTGACGCCGACCTTCTCGAACACGCGGCCCTTCATGACGCCCATCACGCCACCGCCGCCCGGCCCGCCCGACGGGTCGACCCGGTCCCACGGCGTGTACGCGAACGCGGCATCGGAACCCGCCTCGCGCTCGATCGCCTCGAATTCTGCGCAGATGCGGTCGCGAAGCGATTCGAACCAGTGGCGGGCGGCGGCTTGCTGGGGGTCGAGTTCGATCATGGCGCCACCCCTACCAAATCCTCCCCGGCACGGGGAGGGGGACCGTTCGGCTACTTGGCCGAAGGGTGGAGGGGGATTGCCACGAGCGTAACGACCGTGATGACGAGGCGGGGCGTTTGTGGTGAGCCCCCTCCACCATGCTTCGCACGGTCCCCCTCCCCGTGCCGGGGAGGATTAGCTCGGCCAGCCGCCCGTCTGCCGCAACGCCTCCGCCGCGACGATCCCCGTCGCCACCGAGATGTTCATCGATCGCAGTCCCGGCCGCATCGGGATCAGCACACGCAGGTCGGCGCGCGCATGGACCTCCTCGGGCACGCCGGTCCCCTCGCTCCCCATCAGCAATATGTCGTCGTCGCGGAACGCGGCCACGTCCAGCCGTACCGCGCCCTTGGTCGTCAGCAGCACGATCCGCCCGCTCGCCTGCGCGAGGAACGCGTCCCAATCGGCATGGCGCACGACGTCGACCGCGCCGACATAATCCATGCCCGAGCGCGCCACGGCCTTTTCGCTCCAGGTAAATCCCATCGGTTCGATCAGATCGACGCCGATCCCCATGCACGCGGCGGTGCGCAGGATGGCGCCGACATTTCCGGCGATATCGGGCTGATAGAGGGCAATACGCATACCCGATCCTCTAGCGCGCCGAGCGTCCAAGGGTAACCCAAAGCAAAAGGGAGTTGGCAAAGCGCGGTCCCGCCGTCTATCAGACGATAGCCTCCGTGGGGACGGTCGGGCGGATTGGGCATAGGGTTTTGCGAAACCGACAGCTTAGACCGTCACGAAAAAAATAACGTGCAAGGGCGAGATGAATGGCGACAGTCGACGACATGGTTCCTCCCGGCGAATCGCCAGAGCCGTTTCACGAAGAGGCCCATGACCCTCGCCGCCGTGATTTCATCAATATCGCCGCCGTCTCGTTCGCCGGGGTCGGCGCGGTCGCGATCGTCCTGCCGCTCATCAACCAGATGAACCCCTCGGCCGACGTGCTCGCACAGTCGACCACCGAGATCGATCTGTCGAAGATCCTCCCCGGCCAGGCGATCAAGACCAGCTTCCGCAAGCAGCCACTGTTCGTGCGCAACCTGACGCCAAAGGAAATCTCGGAAGCCGACGCGGTCGATATCTCGACGCTGCGCGATCCGCAGACGCTCGAGCAGCGCACCAAGGCGGGCAAGAAGAACTGGCTGATCACGCTGGGCGTCTGCACGCATCTCGGCTGCGTGCCGCTCGGCGCGGGCGAAGGCGAGAACAAGGGCCCGTTCGGCGGCTATTTCTGCCCGTGCCACGGCTCGGCCTACGACACCGCCGCGCGCATCCGCAAAGGCCCCGCGCCGTCGAACCTCCACGTTCCGGACTATGCCTTCAATTCCGACACCGTCGTCACGGTAGGCTGAGGAAAACATCATGAGCTTTCCCTGGGCCAAGCAATACGAACCGAAGCTGCCGCTGACGCGGTGGCTGGATGAGCGGCTTCCCGTTCCCCGGCTCGTCTACAATTCGCTGGGCGGCGGCTATCCCGTCCCGCGCAACCTCAATTATTTCTGGAACTTCGGCGTCCTCGCCGGCGCCGCGCTGGCGATCCAGATCATCACCGGCATCGTGCTGGCGATGCATTACGCCGCCAACGGCGCGGTCGCGTTCGACTCGGTCGAGAGCATCATGCGCGACGTCAACGCGGGCTGGTTCCTGCGCTATGCGCACGCCAACGGCGCGTCGATGTTCTTCATCGTCGTCTACACGCACATCTTCCGCGGGCTCTATTACGGCTCGTACAAGGCGCCGCGCGAGATGGTGTGGCTGCTCGGCGTGGTCATCTTCCTGCTGATGATGGCGACTGCTTTCATGGGCTATGTCCTTCCCTGGGGGCAGATGAGCTTCTGGGGTGCGCAGGTCATCACCGGGTTCTTCTCGGCGATCCCGCTTGTCGGCGACACCATCCGCATCTGGCTGCTCGGCGGATTCGCGCCGGACAACGCCGCGCTCAACCGCTTCTTCTCGCTGCATTATCTGCTGCCGTTCGTGATCGCGGGCGTCATCATCCTGCACATCTGGGCACTGCACATCCCCGGCTCGAACAACCCGACCGGCGTCGACGTGAAGGGCGAGCAGGACACCGTGCCGTTCCACCCCTATTACACCGCGAAGGACGGCTTCGGGCTCGGCATCTTCCTGCTCGTGTTCGCCAGCCTGTTGTTCTTCTTCCCGAACTATCTCGGCCACCCGGACAATTACATCCCGGCGAACCCGCTCTCGACGCCCGCGCACATCGTCCCCGAATGGTATTTCTGGCCGTTCTACGCGATCCTGCGCGCCTTCACCGCGGACTTCATCCTGCCGGCAAAGCTCTGGGGCGTGCTGGCGATGTTCGGCTCGATCCTGCTGCTGTTCTTCCTGCCCTGGCTCGACAGCTCGCCGGTCCGTTCGATGAACTACCGGCCCAAGGCGCGGATCGCGTTCTGGGTGCTGGTCGCGGACATCCTGGTGCTCGGCTATTGCGGTGGCGCGCCGGCCAACGCGTTCTACGTGATCCTCAGCCAGATCTGCGCGGCCTATTATTTTGCGCATTTCCTGATCATCCTGCCGATCATCTCGCGCTCCGAGCGTCCGCGGCCGCTGCCCAACTCGATCACCGAGGCCGTGCTGGCCAATCACGGTGGGACGAGCCCTGCGCAGACCGCCCTTGAGACGTCGCCGACGTCGTCCACGCCGCACGCCGCGCACTGATACGAACTCGAGGACACACACATGGTTCGTCTCATCGCATCCATCGTCGGCGCGGCCTTCGTGCTGGTGCTCGGCATCGCGCTCTTCGGCAGCATCTCGGGGGCGATCACCGACCCCGTCGCGCCGTCGGCCGAGAGCGTCGCGCACAAGCATCCCAAGGAACTCGAGCTCGCCTCCAACGGCGTGTTCGGCAAGTTCGACCGTCGCCAGCTCCAGCGCGGCTTCCAGGTCTACAAGGAAGTCTGCTCGGCCTGCCACTCGCTGCGGCTGGTCTCGTTCCGTGACCTGACCAAGATCGGCTATACCGACCCCGAGGTTAAGGCGATCGCCAACCAGTGGGTGATCGAGCAGCCGTCGATCAACCCCGAGACGGGCGAGCCCGCGACACGCAAGAACATCCCGTCGGATCGCTTCCCGCTGCCGTTCGCCAACGAGGTCGCCGCGCGCGCCGCGAACAACAATGCGCTGCCGCCCGATCTCTCGCTGATCACCAAGGCGCGCGAGGACGGCACCGCCTATGTCCACTCGCTGCTGACCGGCTACACGACGCAGCCCGCTGCGCTGCTGAAGGAATTCCCGGACATCAAGACGCCCGAGGGTCTCCATTACAATCCATATTTCGCGAACCTCAACATCGCGATGCCGCCACCGCTGACCGCCGATGGTCAGGTGACCTATGCGGACGGCACGAAACCGACGATCGAGCAGATGTCGACCGACGTCTCCGCGTTCCTCACCTGGACCGCCGAGCCCAATCTGGAGGCGCGTCACGCCGCCGGGTTCGCGTCGATCATCTTCATCCTGATCTTCTGCGGGCTTGCCTGGGGCGCGTATCAGAACGTCTGGCGCGACGTTAAGCATTGATGATCGCAGGGCTCCCACGGTAAGGGCGCACGGATAGAGGGAGCGGCGGACGGGCGAACAGCCCGATCCGCCGCTTTCGTTTTGGCCGTAGCGCGGCGGCGCGATACGTCTGTCGCCCGTGCGAAGAAGGGAACGCCCATGTCCGATACCCAAGAGCGCAACGCCGACCTCAAGGCGCTGATCCGCACCATCCCGGACTTTCCCAAGCCCGGTATCCAGTTCCGCGACATCACCACCTTGCTGCTCGACCCGACCGGCTGGGCGACCGCGATCGAGCGGATGGTCGCGGCGGTCTCGGGCCCGGTCGATCTCGTCGCCGGCATCGAGGCGCGCGGCTTCCTGTTCGCCGCCGCGCTTGCCGCGCCATTGAAGGCGGGCGTGCTGCTGATCCGCAAGGACGGCAAGCTCCCCGGCGCGACGATCGCCGAAGACTATGCACTCGAATATGGCACCGACCGCATCGCGATCCACGCCGACGCCTTCGCACCCGGCGCCCGCGTCCTGCTGGTCGACGACCTGATCGCCACCGGCGGCACCGCCCGCGCCGCGGTCCGCCTGCTCGCCAAGGCGGGGGCGGTCGTGACGCAAGCGCAGTTCCTGGTCGACCTCCCCGATCTCGGCGGCGCAGGGGCCCTACGCGCCGACGGCATCGACGCCACGGCCCTGATCGACTTCCCCGGCCACTGATCGCCCGTCAGCCACAGAAACCCACCAATCTGTTCCCCCGCGGACGCGGGGGCCCAGCTAAGTACCGCAGCACCCCGCCACCCTGGCCCCCCGCCTCCGCGGGGGAACAGCTAGGGTGTCGCCATGATCTTTAACGTGGCGTTCTCCAGCCGTGCCGACCGCCACCGCTCCCCATCAGCAGCGCCGTCATACTGCGGAGCGACGAGATCGCCCGGGCGGCGCCCATACACGTCGTCATGCAATGCTTGCACCAAGCCCGTGCTTGGAGCGGACTGACCTACACCCCCTAAATACCCCCCCGGCGGAGGCCGGGGTCCAATTGGGGAACGTCGCTAACGGGTGGCTGCGCGTAGTTACCCCTGTCGTCGCTATTGGACCCCGGCCTCCGCCGGGGAGGTGCCTTTCTTCCGGGCGTCCGAATACGCCCTCGCTGCGGCCACAGGAGTCGCTCCGGTCGCTCGATCACCACGCCCGTCAGACCCCGTTCATGGAACTTGCGACATACAGGGTCCGTTGTGCGACGAATGGCGGCGCTTTGTGTCCGCTCTCCACGTACGGGAGAATCTCCATGTTTATGAAGCGCTTCGGCATTATTGGCCTGGCCCTGGGTCTCGGATTGGGTGTCGCGGGCTGCACCGACGGCTATGGCTATGGCGGCGCCGGAGTCGGCTATGCGAGCGACCCCTATTATGGCGGGGGCTATGGCGGCGCGGGCTATGGCGGCGGGTACGGCGGCTATGACGGGTTCGCAGGCTATGGCGGCCTGAACTCCTATTATGGCTGGAGCGGCGACTATTATTATCCCGGCTCGGGCGTGTACGTCTACGATCGCAACCGTCGCCCCTATCGCTGGAACGGCGACCAGCAGCGCTATTGGCAGGGACGCCGCGGCAATTATCGCGGCGGCGGCAACTGGGGCAATTTTGCGCGCGGCAACACGCCTGCCGCCCGCGACTATCGCCAGGACCGCCGCGAGGCCAATCGCGACTTCCGCCAGGACCGCCGCGAGGATCGCGGGCAACTCCGCAACGGCCAGATCACGCCCGACCAGTTCCGCGGCGAGCGCCGCGACGCGCGCCAAGGCTATCGCAACGAAGCCCGGCAGGATCGCCGCGAGTTCCGCCAGAACCGCGGCAATGGCGGTGGCGGTCGAAGCTTCGGTGGCGGCAACCGCGGCGGCAATCGCGGTGGCGGCGGCAACCGCACGCCACGCTAAGGCGCGCCGGGCCTAGGCGGACGGTGCAGGCGCGTCTTGGGGGCGCGTCTGCACCAGCCCGTTCGACACGAACGTCATCACCACCACGTCGTCCTGGTTGAACACGCGCATCCGGCTCTTGAAGATCCCCATTTCGGGCCGGCTCGCCGAGACGCGCTTTTCCAGCACCTCGTTCTCGCATCGCAGCGTGTCGCCCGGATAGACGGGCTTGACCCATTTCAGCTCGTCGATCCCGGGCGATCCGAGTCCCGCCTGCCGGTTCTCCTTCAGATGCGCGACCAGCATCGCCATCGTCATCGCGCAGGTATGCCATCCGCTCGCCGACAGCCGCCCGAAATGCGTCGCCGCGGCAGCCTCGTCCGACAGGTGGAACGGTTGCGGATCATATTTCGTGGCGAAGTCCATCACCTCTTCGCGGGTGACGGCATAGTGGCCGAACGACGCGGTCCTACCGACCTCGATATCCTCGAAATACTGCATGCGCGCGGCTCCTCTTATCGTTGCATCACCTTCTGGAAGGGCGCGTCGGTGCCGTCCAGCCCCGCCTCCGCCGGCAACCCGATCAGGTCGCGCAGCAGCGGTTCGATCGCGACATTGTCGAAGCTCGCAAGCGTCTTGCCGCGCGCGAACGCCGGCCCGTTGGCGAGGAACAGCGCGCGCATCTCGGGCGCCATATTGTCATAGCCGTGCATGCCCCCGACGAACGTCTTGGTCGGCGCGCTCGGATCGACTCGCCAGCCGACATCGGCGAGGCACAGATAGCTCGGCACACGCGGATTGCGCCCATAATGGAACCGCGCGGGGATCTCCCCTTTGCGCCAGCATTGCAGGTGATCGTGGCGCTTGAGCAACCGCGCCTCGAGCGCCGCCTCATGCCCCGGCACCGCGAACAGCGTCGCATAGGGCCCGGTCTCGACCGTCCGGTAATCCGCCTTGTCCGCGATCGTGTCGAGCGCGACGACCCGGTCGCTGCTCGTCGCCGCCATGCCGTGGTCGGCAACGATCACGAGATTCGCGCGCTGCCCGAGCGCCGCGAGCCCGTCGACCAGCATGCCGATCGCGGAATCGACGTCCGCGACCGCGCGTGTCACGCCCGCGCTGTCGGGGCCGTCCGCATGGCCGGCGCTGTCGACCGTATCGAAATACAGCGTCACCAGCTTGGGCCGGATCGCCGCCGGGCGCCGCATCCAGTCGAGCACCGCGTTGACCCGCTGCGTCCCCGACACCTGCTGGTTGAACTGCTGCCAGTCCTCCGGCCGAGTCCCGCCGTCGATCGCGCCATGGCTGTCGGGCTTGACCGTACCGCCGACCGCGACGTTCGCGCCCGGCCAGAACATCGTCGCGGTCCGGATCCCGGCCTTTTCCGCATCGACCCAGATCGGCGAACTCTCGCTCCACCAGAACGGATCGTCGCTCGCCATCGTGAAGGTCTCGCCCGGCCGCGCCGGATCCTCCATCTTGTTGCCGACGATCCCGCTGCGATCGGGGCGCAGACCCGTCACCAGCGTCCAGTGATTGGGAAAGGTGATGCTGGGAAAGGACGGTCGCATGCTCGCAAACACCCCGCCCGCACGCAGCCGGTTGAGGTTGGGTGTCACCCCGCGGTCAAGATAATCGGGCCGGAACCCGTCGATCGACACGAGGATCGTGACGGGCGCGCGCACGTCCGAAGCCGGCACCGCGGCGGCCGTCGTGCGCGGAGCAGGCGCGGTAATCGGCGCGAGGGCAGGGGGCGTGTAAGGATAGGCACACCCGGAGACGGCGGTGGCCAGCATCACGCCAAGGAAGGTCGCCGCAGTCTTCATAGATGGTCGTCCCGAACGAATCCCGAATGCCGCGCTCTCTACCGGCCATGCGCCACGTGCGGAAGCAGTGTGGACGACATGCGCGGTATTTATCGGCAGGCTCAGGGACGCATGGGGACGCGCTTCCTTATCGCGGGAAGCCCCGCGCGCGCGCAGCCACGCACGGCGACGGCGAGGACTCGTTTTCGAGCCTCGCCGCTTTCGCGATCAGCTGTGCAGGAAGTGCATCACGTCGCCGTCATGGACGACATAGGCCTTGCCTTCCGCGCGCAGCTTGCCCGCCTCGCGCGCCTTCGATTCCCCACCGAGCGCGATGAAGTCGTCATACGCGATCGTCTCGGCGCGGATGAAGCCCTTTTCGAAATCGCCGTGGATCTCGCCCGCGGCCTGCGGCGCGGTCGCGCCCGCATGGACGGTCCAGGCGCGCGCTTCCTTCGGGCCGACCGTGAAGAAGGTCAGCAGCTGGAGCAGCTTGTAGCCCGCGGTGATTACCCGCGCGAGGCCGGTCTCTTCCAGACCCAGCTCGCCGAGGAACTCGCCGCGATCCTCGGCGGGCATCGTCGCGATCTCGGCCTCGATCGCCGCCGACACGACGACCGCCTCGGCGCCCTCCGCCGCTGCCTTTTCGAACACCCGCGCCGACAGCGCATTGCCGTTCGCGGCATCGCCCTCGTCGACGTTGCAGACGTACAGCACGGGCTTGGCGGTCAGCAGCTGCGCCTGTGCGAACACGCGCGCCTCGTCCTCGTCCTTGGGCACCGTCAACCGCGCGGGCTTGCCTTCGCGCAGCAGCTCGAGCGCCTGACCGAGCACGGCGGCGCCGATCTTGGCCTCCTTGTCGCCCTGCATGCCCTTCTTGGCGAGGTTGGGGACGCGCTTTTCCAGGCTTTCGAGATCGCTCAGCATGAGTTCCGTCTCGACGGTCTCGGCATCGGCGATCGGATCGACCTTGTTGTCGACATGCGTCACGTCGCCATTCTCGAAACAGCGCAGCACGTGGACGATCGCGTCGACCTCGCGGATGTTCCCGAGGAATTGGTTGCCGAGGCCTTCGCCCTTCGACGCGCCGCGCACGAGGCCGGCGATGTCGACGAAGCCGAGCTGCGTCTCGATGATCTTCTGCGAGCCCGCGATCTTGGCCAGCGAGTCGAGCCGCTTGTCGGGCACGCCGACGTTACCGACGTTCGGCTCGATCGTGCAGAACGGATAGTTCGCCGCCTGCGCCGCGGCCGTCTGCGTCAGCGCGTTGAAGAGGGTGGACTTGCCGACGTTCGGCAGCCCCACGATGCCGCAGCGAAAACCCATGATATGCCCTTGGTATAAGAATGTGTCGGCGCTTTAGGGCAGGGCGAAGAGGAACGCCAGCATCAGGCCTCAGCCTTCGCCCCAACTCTCCCGTCATCCTGACGAAAGTCAGGATCCAGGGTCGCAAAGGGCGCCATCCGTTACTCTGGATCCTGACTTTCGTCAGGATGACGGAAAGGTTGTCCGGACGCCCGACTGATCGACCCACCCGATTGCCGCAATGCAGCAAAATTATCGTACCGGTCGGTAGATATCTCGAGTCCCGTGCGTATATCGCGTTCTGCTAGCCAGATTTAGGAATTCCATGACCACTACCGCCAACGGCTTTGCCGCCCAGTCGCCCGCAACGCCGCTCGCGCCGTTCAGCTTCGAGCGCCGCGCGCCGGGCAAGACCGACGTCGCGATCGACATCGCGTTCTGCGGCGTCTGCCACTCGGATCTCCACACCGCCAAGGGCGAGTGGGAAGGCACGCTGTACCCGTGCGTCCCGGGCCACGAGATCGTCGGGCGCGTCACCGCGGTCGGCGACGACGTCACTAAGTTCAAGGTCGGCGACATCGCCGGCGTCGGCTGCATGGTCGACAGCTGCGGCCAGTGCCCGTCGTGCACCGACGGCGAGGAGCAATATTGCGAGACGACCGGGTTCGTCGGCACGTATAACGGCCCCGATCCTGTGCTCGGCGGCCACACCTTCGGCGGCTATTCGGATCATATCGTCGTCGACGAGGGCTTCGTACTCAAGGTTTCGCATCCCGAGGCCGATCTCGCCGCGGTCGCCCCGCTGCTCTGCGCGGGCATCACGACCTATTCGCCGCTGAAGCATTGGAAGGTCGGCCCCGGCCAGAAGGTCGGCATCGTCGGTCTCGGCGGTCTCGGCCACATGGGCGTCAAGATCGCCAACGCGATGGGCGCCGAGGTCTATGTCTTCTCGACCTCGCCGAACAAGCGCGACGACGCCAAGCGTCTGGGCGCCAAGGACCTGATCGTGTCGAAGGATGCCGATGCGATGGCGGCGCATATGAACAGCTTCGACTTCATCCTGAACACGGTTGCCGCGCCGCACAATCTCGACCCGTTCCTCGAGCTGCTCAAGCGCGACGGCACGATGACTCTGGTCGGCGTGCCCGCCGAACCGCATCCGTCGCCCTCGGTCGGCAACCTGATCTTCCGCCGCCGCCAGCTGGCGGGCTCGCTGATCGGCGGGATCGCGGAGACGCAGGAAATGCTCGATTTCTGCAACGAGCACGGCCTGGTGTCGGACATCGAGATGATCCGCATGGACGAGATCGAGCCCGCGTATGACCGCATGGTCAAGAGCGACGTGAAGTACCGTTTCGTCATCGACATGGCGTCGATGCCGAAGGCGTAACCACTTCTACTCCGTCCCCTTCAGGGGAGGGGCGGGGTGGGGTGGGGCAGTGCCGTAAGGGTCATCATTTGTGGCTAAGCCCCACCCCAACCCTCCCCTGAAGGGGAGGGCGAAGATACGGCAACACCACCACCCCGGCGAAGGCCGGGGCCCAAATGGGAAGGCCAATCTGATGAAGGGCAATCCTTCGTTAGCGACGTTCCCCAGTTGGGCCCCGGCCTTCGCCGGGGTGGTGCTTTGCCTGCCGAACTGTCTCAGCCGCCCCGATCACCACCGATAATTGAAACTGATGCTGATCCGCTCGCCCTTGGCAGCATTCGGCACGACCTCATGCCTGAGCCAGCTCTCCCAAAGAAACACGCTCCCCGGCTTCGGCACTGCATAGACGAACGTCCGCAGGTCCTCCGGCGCATCGTCGAGCCGCGTCGGCGCGGCCATCATCATCGGCAGCCGCGGATCCTCCAGCTTCAGCGCACCCGCGCCTTCGGGAATCGTCACGTACATCGTCCCCGAGACGACGCTGTGCGGGTGGATATGCCCAGAATGCGCGCCGCCGGGCTTCAGGACGTTCACCCACAGGCTGTCGAGCTTCAGCTTCCGCCCGCCCAGATCGAACGCGCAGTCCTTGGCGAACGCCGCGACATGCTTGTTGAGCAACCGCACCAGATCGCCGAACCGCGGATCGCGCAGCGGCAGGTCGTTCAGCGACGCGTACGACGTATACCCGCGATAGCCATGCGCCTTCGACCAGGCGACACCCGCGCGATCCGCCTTGGACAGTTCGAGCGCCGCGTCCTCGAGCTCCTCGACCAGGTCATCATCGCCGAGATCGGCCTCGTAGAACCGGGTGGCGAACAGCGAACGGGTGGTCATGGTTGCATCCTCACAGCGACATCATTCATGAAACGGACGTCGTCGCCCGCCGCCAGCCACGCCGCCTCCGCGGCGATCGCGCCGAGCATGTCGGACAGCGGCTCGATCTCGGCCTTGGCGTAATTGCCGAGCACATAGCCGGTGACGCGGTCCTTGTGCCCCGGATGCCCGATGCCGAGCCGCACGCGGCGAAAATCGGGGCCTAGATGCTGGTCGGTCGAGCGCAGCCCGTTATGCCCCGCGGTCCCGCCGCCGGTCTTCACCTTGACGCGGAAGGGGGCAATGTCGAGTTCGTCGTGGAACACCGTCAGCGCGTCGACGTCGAGCTTGTAGAAGCGCAGCGCTTCGCCGATCGACCGGCCGCTATCGTTCATGAAGGTCGCGGGCTTGAGCAGCAGGATCTTCTCGGAGCCTATCCGCCCCTCCTGAGTCCAGCCCTGGAACTGCTTCTTGACCGCGCCGAAGCCGTGCACTTCGGCGATCGCATCGGCGACCATGAACCCGACATTGTGCCGGTGCATCGCATATTGCGCCCCCGGATTGCCGAGTCCCGCCCAGATCTGCACGTTCTATTCTCCAAGAAAAAGTCGCTGCCTGTGCCCCTACCGTCATTCCCGCGGAGGCGGGAACCCATACTGGCAAACCTCTCGATTCCTCACAAAGGTCCGAGGGTCTGGATCCCCGCCTGCGCGGGGATGACGGGCAGGGGTGGGGAAGGCGCGGACAAAGCCCGCCGATCCCCCAAAACGAAACGGGCGGGAAAGCCCTAGCTTTCCCGCCCGCCCGATCACGTCAAAACCATCATCCGAAGACGAAGGGCCGGAGCCCTTAGTCCTTCTTCTGCGGCGTGATCTTGTCGTCGTCGTTGTTGTCGTCGTTAGGCTCGACCGGGGTCTCTTCCTCGGCAGCAGCCTCGGCGGCCTGCGCCTCGGCGACCTCAGCCTCGAGCTCTTCGTCCTCGACGGTCGGCACGGTCGGCGGCACGATCGTGGCGATCGCGAAGTCGCGGTCGTCGATCGCGGGCGTCGCGCCCTTGGGCAGCGTCACGTCGCTGATGTGGATCGAATCGCCGATTTCCATGCCGGTGAGCGAAATCGAGATCTCGCTCGGGATGTCCGATGCGTCGACGACCAGCTCGATCTCATGACGCGTGATGTTGAGGACGCCCTTGCCCTTCTTGATGCCCGGCGCGTCGTCTTCGTCGGTGAACACGATCGGCACCGCGACGGTGACGGTCGAGTGCTCGCCGATGCGCAGGAAGTCGACATGGATCGGGCGATCCGAAACCGGGTGGAACGAGACGTCCTTCGGCAGCGTGCGGACGCCGTTGACCATCACGACCGAATTCATGAAGTGGCCGGTCATCAGCGCCTTCATCAGCGCCTTTTCCTCGAGATGAACCGAGGTGGGTTCCTTGTTCAGGCCGTAGATCACGGCAGGCACGCGGCCATCACGACGCAGCGCCCGGGAGGCTCCCTTGCCAACCCGGTCACGCGTCTCGGCTGCGAGCGTCAACTGGTCGCTCATCAATATTCTCCGAAACTCGTTTGTTGTTCTTCCCGCCCACGCCTCCAGGGATGACCATGGACCGGAAGCGCGGGCGCATAGCGGAAGTAGGGGAGAAAAGCAATTCTACCCCTCTCCCCTCGGGGGAGAGGGAGGGGCCCGCGTGCACTCGCACGTGGGAGGGTGAGGGCACGGTGTGCCACAACCGCGTGCCCTCACCCTTCCGTCGCCTACGGCTCCTCCCTCCCTCTCCCCCGAGGGGAGAGGGAAAGCCCCTCAATACCTAACCCGCTCCGCCTTCACGCCAAGCTTGGCCAACTGCGCCTGCACGCTGTCTTGCCCCGCCAGATGCCCCGCACCCACCGCAACGAACACCGTCCCCGGCGACTTCATCCGATTCGCGACCCACTCCGCCCAGCGCGCATTGCGATCCACCAGCAGCACCTTGGCCACCTCGGGCGAATCCTTCAGACTGTCGTTCATCTCCCGCGCAAGCGCCTCGGGATCGCCCTTTGCCCATTCGTCGACCATCGTCGCCATCGTCGTCTCGAGCTCGGGCAACTCGTCGATCGTGGTGCCGAGAAACTGCAGCTGCGCCTTTTGCGACAGCCCGCCGAAATAGCCCAGCTGCTGCTCCGCCGTCTCCAGCCCGATCACCGGCTTGCCCGCCGCCTTCGCCGCCGCGGTGATCACATGCTCGGGCCCATTCTCCGAGTCATAGCCGAGCTTCGACAGCGGCGCGATCGACAGGTTTGTCGCCGCCAGCCACGGCCGAAACCGATCAAATGCGTTCGCCGGCAGCCCCAGGTCGGTCACCGCCTTCGCATAGGCCGCGCGCTTGTCGGCGGGCAGCTGCTCGGTCAGCGTCGGGCCATCCTTCGCCACGCCGGTCGCCATCACGAGGCTCTGCATCTTGTTCGCATCGGGCATCACCAGCTCGAGCACCACCTGCTGCGACCGGTCGAACGCGGTCTTCACCGCCTCGTCGAACCACGTCATGCCGGGCTTGAGCACATGGATCGTCCCGAACAGGTAGATCGTCGTGTCCTTGTCCTTCACCACCCACAAGGCCGGATCGGCATCGTTGGCGGCCTGCACGGGCTTCGGCGCGACCTGCGCACAGGCGGGGAGGGCGAACGCCATCGCGATCGCGGACAGCGCGGAGCGGAACGAGACGATCTTCGAAAACAGCTTCAAGGCCAGGGCATCCTTATCATTGGTCGCCCCCATGTAGGACGCCCCACTCAAACGCACCACTTGCCTCTCGCACCCCCATCCGCCAAAGCCCGCGCGTGACCCAGCCCCTGAAAAAGCCTCTCAGCTTCCAGCGCATGATCCTCACGCTCCATGACTATTGGAGCGAGCACGGGTGCCTGATCCTGCAGCCCTACGACATGGAAATGGGTGCGGGCACCTTCCACACCGCCACGACGCTGCGCGCGCTCGGGCCGAAACCGTGGAACGCCGCGTTCGTCCAGCCCTGCCGCCGCCCCACGGATGGCCGCTACGGCGAGAACCCCAACCGGCTCCAGCATTATTACCAGTATCAGGTGATCCTGAAGCCTTCGCCCGCCAACCTCCAGGAACTCTACCTCGGCAGCCTCGCGGCGATCGGCATCGACATGCTGAAGCACGACATCCGCTTCGTCGAGGACGATTGGGAAAGCCCGACGCTCGGCGCCTGGGGTCTCGGCTGGGAGGTCTGGTGCGACGGCATGGAGGTGACCCAGTTCACCTATTTCCAGCAGATGGGCGGCTTCGACATGAAGCCCGTCGCGGGCGAGCTGACCTACGGGCTCGAGCGCCTGGCGATGTATATCCAGGACAAGGACAGCGTCTACGACCTCGCGTTCAACGACGCCGGCGTCACCTATGGCGAGGTGTTCCTGGAGAACGAGCAGGAGATGTCGAAGTGGAACTTCGAGGTCGCCGACACGGACTCGCTGTTCGAACAGTTCCGCAAGCACGTCGCCGAATGCGAGAACAGCCTGAGCCACAAGCTGCCGATCCCCGCCTACGAGCAGGCGATCAAGGCCAGCCACGTCTTCAACCTGCTCCAGGCCCGCGGCGTGATCTCGGTCGCCGAACGCCAGGCCTATATGGGCCGCGTCCGCGACCTCGCCAAAGGCGCCTGCGCCGCCTGGATGGACAAGCACGGATGGGCAGCGTGATGCTCCCAAGCGCCGCAGGCTGTATCTCTTCTTCTCTCCGCGTCCTCTGCGCCTCTGCGCGAACAGACTATCGCGCAGAGGCGCAGAGAACGCAGAGTGTTTTTGCTCCGACCGGTGAGCCCGAATGACCGATTTTCTCCTAGAACTCCGCTCCGAAGAAATCCCCGCCCGCATGCAGGCGAAGGCGCGTGACGATCTCGCCAAGCTGTTCACCGCCGAGCTCGCCAAGGCCGGGATCGCCACCAGCGCGCTCGTCACCTACGCGACGCCGCGCCGCCTGACGCTGATCGCGCGCGACCTGCCGCTCGAGACCGCCGCGGTCTCCGAAGAGGTGAAGGGCCCCAAGACGTCCGCCCCCCCGCAGGCGCTCGAAGGCTTCCTGCGCAAGACCGGTCTCACGCGCGAGCAGCTCGTCGATCGCGGCGGCACGCTGTTCGCGGTCACCGAAAAGCCCGGCCGCGCCACCGCCGCCGTGCTGGCGGAGGCGATCCCCGCGATCATCCGTGCGTTCCCGTGGCCCAAGTCGATGCGCTGGGGCGACGCCTCGGCCAGCACCGAAAGCTTGCGCTGGGTCCGCCCGCTGCAAGGCATCGTCGCGCTGCTCGGCGAAGAGATCGTGCCGTTCGAGATCGCCGGCATCGAGAGCGGCGCCGCCACGCTCGGCCACCGCTTCCACCACCCGTACCAGATCACGATCGGCGGCGCGCACGACTATGTCGAGAAGCTGCGCGCCTGCCACGTCATCGTCGACCAGGACGAGCGCGCGACGCTGATCCGCGATCACGCACGCGAGGCCGCGCTGCAGGCCGGGCTCGAACTGATCGACGACGAGGGTCTCGTCGCCGAGAATGCCGGCCTCACCGAATGGCCGATTCCGTTGCTCGGCCAGTTCGACCCCGCGTTTCTCGACGTGCCGCCCGAGGTGATCCAGCTGACGGCGCGCGTGAACCAGAAATATTTCGTCTGCCGCAGCGCCGACGGGACGCTCGCCAACGCGTTCGTCTGTACCGCTAACATCGCCGCGCACGACGGCGGCGCGAAGATCGTCGAGGGCAACCGCAAGGTGCTCGCCGCGCGTCTGTCGGATGCGAAATTCTTCTACGACACCGACCTGAAGGTGCCGCTCGAAGAGCAGGCGGAGAAGCTCGAAAAGATCGTCTTCCACGAAAAGCTTGGCACGCTGGCCGACAAGGTCGACCGCGTCGCCAAACTCGCCCGCTGGCTGGTCGAAGAGGGCATAATCCTCCCCGGAACGGGGAGGGGGACCAGCGAAGCTGGTGGAGGGGGGGCGCCACGAAGCGCAGCGCCCGCGGAGAACCCCCTCCACCCTCAGCCTATGGCTGACGGTCCCCCTCCCCTTGCAGGGGAGGAATTGGCGGACCTCGCGGAACGCGCAGCACGTCTCGCCAAGGCGGATCTCGTCACCGGCATGGTCGGCGAGTTCCCCGAATTGCAGGGCCTGATGGGCGGCTACTACGCCGCAGCCCAAGGCGAGCACCCCGCCGTCGCCGCCGCGATCCGCGACCATTACAAGCCGGTCGGGCAGGGCGATGACGTCCCCACCGATCCGGTGACGGTGGCGGTAAGCTTGGCGGACAAGCTCGATACGCTTGTTGCGTTCTTCTACGGCGGCATGCCACCCACGGGATCGAAAGATCCTTTTGCACTTCGACGCGCTGCGCTCGGAGTGTTGGAGCTGCTTACCCGTAACAAACTGCGGCTGGGTCTCTGGCAGGCAATATATCGCAGCATGACCGGGTTTACAGATCAGCGGTGCAGTTCCGAAATGCCTGACGCTGCCATTGAAGAGCATCAGGCTAGTATCAAGCGCGCTTTCGATACTTTGCCGGACTTCTTCGCCGACCGCCTCAAAGTCCAGCAACGCGAAGC
The DNA here is from genome assembly GCF_003050705.1 of Sphingomonas aurantiaca. GTDB lineage: Bacteria > Pseudomonadota > Alphaproteobacteria > Sphingomonadales > Sphingomonadaceae > Sphingomonas > Sphingomonas aurantiaca. The sequence goes on from NZ_QAOG01000001.1 coordinate 1,059,441, forward strand.
CGGTGTCCGTCACGACCTGATCGACGCGGTGTTCGCGCTCGGTGGCGAGGACGATCTCGTCCGCCTGCTCGCGCGCGTCCACGCGCTCCAGGCGTTCGTGATCACCGAGGACGGCAAGAACCTGCTCGCCGGCTACAAGCGCGCCGCCAATATCCTCAAGAAGGAAGCCCCTTCTGCTCCCTCTCCCCCCAAAGGAGAGGGGCGCGGAGAGGGTAGGGGTGAGGGGCTGCCAAGCAGTGCAGCGCCCGGAACAGCCCCTCACCCCGACCCGCTCCCCGGAGGGGAGAGGGAGAAGATGCTGTCCTACACGCCCGAACCGGCAGAGGCTGCGCTGATGACCGCGCTCGACTCCGCCGAACCCCGCGCCACCGCCGCAATCGCCGCCGAGGATTTCGCCGCTGCGATGGCCGCGCTCGCGTCGCTGCGCGCGCCGATCGACGCCTTCTTTGATAGCGTTATCGTCAACGACGCCGATCCCGCCAAGCGCTCCGCCCGTCTCGCCCTACTTGAGCGAGTCCGTGCCGCAGTGCACAACGTTGCAGATTTTTCGAAGATCGAGGGCTGACGGGAATGGATGTGCAGACAGCTCCCAGCGTCTGCACTTCCTATACTTCACTTTTGCCCTGCCCGTAAAAACAAGCACTTAGAGGACCCGTGATGACCCAATATGTGTACCGCTTCGGCGGCGGTGTTTCGGATGGCGGCAAGGGCGATCGCAACCTGCTCGGCGGCAAGGGTGCGAACCTCGCTGAGATGGCGTCGATCGGCCTCCCGGTCCCGCCGGGCTTCACGATCTCGACCGAGTTCTGCGCGGTCTATTACGACGAGGGCGCCCAGTTCCCGCAAGCCCTGCGCGACGAGGTCGCGACCGGCCTCGCGCATATCGAAGGCGTCACCGGCAAGAAATTCGGCGACGCCGCCGACCCGCTGCTCGTCTCGGTCCGCTCCGGCGCGCGCGCGTCGATGCCGGGGATGATGGACACCGTCCTCAATCTCGGCCTCAACGACCAGACCGTCGAGGGCCTCGCCGCCAAGTCCGAGGACGCGCGCTTCGCGTGGGACAGCTATCGCCGCTTCATCCAGATGTACGCCGATGTCGTCCTGGAGCTCGATCACGGCGCGTTCGAGGAAGCGCTCGAGATCGCCAAGGAAGACCAGGGCTTCACGCTCGACACCGAACTCAGCGCGGACGATCTGCGCGCGCTCGTCGCCGAATATAAGGGCCTCGTCGAAAAGCAGTGGGGCAAGCCCTTCCCGCAGGACGTCCACGATCAGCTCTGGGGCGCGGTCGGCGCGGTGTTCGGCTCGTGGCAGTCCGAGCGTGCGAAAGTCTATCGCCGCCTCAACGACATCCCCGCCGCCTGGGGCACTGCGGTCAACATCCAGGCGATGGTGTTCGGCAACATGGGCGACACCTCGGCGACCGGCGTCGCGTTCACGCGCGACCCATCCAAGGGCGACCGTGCCTATTATGGCGAGTTCCTGATCAACGCGCAGGGCGAGGACGTCGTCGCCGGCATCCGCACGCCGCAGTATCTGACCAGGACCGCGCGCGAAGACGCCGGCGCCAAGCCCGCCTCGATGGAAGAGGCGATGCCCGAGGTCTATGGCCAGCTCGCCGACGTGTTCGACACGCTCGAAAACCATTACCGCGACATGCAGGACATCGAGTTCACGGTCGAGAAGACCAAGCTCTGGATGCTCCAGACTCGCGCCGGCAAGCGCACCGCCAAGGCCGCGCTCAAGATCGCCGTCGACATGGCAAATGAGGGCCTGATCACGCGCGAGGAGGCGATCCTGCGCGTCGAGCCGATGGCGCTCGACCAGCTGCTCCACCCGACGCTCGATCCCAAGGCGCACCGCGACGTGCTGACCAAGGGCCTCCCCGCCTCGCCGGGCGCCGCCTCGGGTGCGGTCGTGTTCGACGCGGATGCCGCAGAGAAGAAGGCCGCCGATGGCGTCGCCGTCATCCTCGTCCGCACCGAAACCTCGCCGGACGATATTCACGGCATGCACGCGGCCAAGGGCATCCTCACCGCACGCGGCGGCATGACGAGCCACGCGGCGGTGGTGGCACGTGGCATGGGACGCCCCTGCGTCTCGGGCGCGGGCACGCTGTCGATCGACGCCAAGGCGAAGATCATGCGCTGCGGCGGTCGTGAGGTGAAGGAGGGCGATCTGCTCACCATCGACGGCACCACCGGCGAAGTGATGATCGGCGCGGTCGCGACCGTACAGCCCGAACTGTCGGGCGATTTCGCGACGCTGATGGTATGGGCCGACGAGGTCCGCCGCCTGAAGGTCCGCGCGAACGCCGAGACGCCCGAGGATTGCCGCGTCGCGCGCGAGTTCGGCGCCGAGGGCGTTGGTCTCTGCCGTACCGAGCACATGTTCTTCGAGAGCAGCCGCATCACCAACGTCCGCCAGATGATCCTGGCGAGCGACGAGAAGGGCCGTCGCGCCGCGCTCGAGAAGCTCCTGCCCGAACAGCGCAAGGATTTCACCGAAATCCTCGAGGTGATGGCCGGGCTGCCGGTGACGATCCGCCTGCTCGATCCGCCGCTCCACGAATTCCTCCCGCACGAGGAATCCGAATTCGCCGAAGTCGCGACCGCGGCGGGCGTCGATGTCGACACGCTCAAGCGCCGCGCGGCGGAGCTGCACGAGTTCAACCCGATGCTCGGCCATCGCGGCTGCCGTCTCGGCGTGACCTATCCCGAGATCTACGAGATGCAGGCACGCGCGATCTTCGAGGCGGCGGTCGACGTCGCCGAGAAGTCCGGCGCGGCGCCGATCCCCGAGGTCATGATCCCGCTGGTCGCGACGCGTCGCGAGCTGGAGCTGATGAAGGCGGTCGTCGACAAGGCCGCGCAGGCGGTATTCGCCGACAAGGGCCGCACGATCGAGTATCTCGTCGGCACGATGATCGAACTCCCCCGCGCCGCTCTGCGGGCCGGCGAGATCGCGGAAGTCGGCGAGTTCTTCTCGTTCGGCACCAACGACCTGACGCAGACGACGCTCGGCGTCAGCCGCGACGACGCCTCGCGCTTCCTCGGCGCCTATGTCGAGCAGGGCATCTACGCGAAGGATCCGTTCGTCAGCATCGACGTCGAAGGCGTCGGCGAACTGATCGAGATCGCCGCAGAGCGTGGTCGCAAGACCCGCGCGGGCATCAAGCTCGGCATCTGCGGCGAACATGGCGGCGACCCGGCAAGCATCGCGTTCTGCGAAAAGGTCGGCCTCGATTACGTCTCGGCGTCACCGTACCGCGTCCCCATCGCCCGCCTCGCCGCGGCACAGGCAGCCCTGACGAAGAAGTAACGCCAACCCACAAAACAACACCACCCCGGCGAAGGCCGGGGCCCAATTGGAACGTCCTGAGTAACTAAGGATTTTCCCAAGTTACTCAGCATCCCCAATTGGGCCCGGCCTACGCCGGGGTGGTAAAAGAAGAAGACTGTGTCCCCGCGAAGGCGGGGACCCAGACTGGACTCCCGCCTTCGCGGGAGCACAAGGAAGCGGGAGGAAACCTCACCCCCGCTCCCGACCCTTACCGACGCTGGTCGAAATCGAACCAGCCACGCTTGGTCCCATCGGCCCGATACGCCGGCCGCGCATAAGCCGGCCGAGCCTCAGACCGCGCAACCGTATCGACAACCGGCCGACGCTCGACCACCGGCGCCGCAACCGGCGCCGCCGAAGCCGCCTTCACCAGCCGTGCATTCTCATGCTCAGCCTCAGTCGCCCGCTTCTCCGCAGCAACCGCCCTCAGGTCCGAATCCTTCTTAGCAGCCCCGTGTGCGTCACGCTCGGCCAGATACCGCGCTTTCCACTTCTTGCCCCCCGGATGGCTCGCCAGTCCGAACAGCCAGCCGGCAACAAAGACCAGCGCAAGCGCCGCGAACTGCGTAGGTGTGGAAAACAACGGCATCGTAAAACCCTCCTGTTACGGCAGCTCAACGATCCGCCCGCGCTGCGGTTGCTTAGGTCTTGATCAGCGCATCGGAGATCGAACACGCCGCCGGCCCGAGGATGACGACGAACAGCACCGGCAGGATGAACAGGATCAGCGGGATCGTCATGATCGCGGGCAGCCGCGCGGCCTTTTCCTCGGCGCGCATCATCCGCTCGTTGCGGAATTCGCCCGACAGTACGCGCAGCGCCGATGCCAGCGGCGTGCCGTATTTCTCGGTCTGGATCATCGTCGTGACGACGCCCTTCACCGCGTCCAGCTTCACGCGCATCGCCAGATTCTCGAACGCGGTCCGCCGATCGGTCAGGAACCCCAGCTCGATCGCGGTCAGCGTGAACTCCTCGCCGAGCTCGGGATAGGCGCGGCTGAGCTCGCGCGCGACCCGGTGGAACGCGGCGTCGACGGTCAGCCCCGCTTCCGCGCAGATCACGAGCAGATCGAGTGCGTCGGGCAACCCCTTGCGGATCGCGTCCGAGCGCTTCTTGATCTTGTTGTCGAGAAAGAGGTCGGGCGCCTTGTAGCTCAGGATGAACGTCATCGCGACAAGCCCGTATTTCTTCAGCGGGCCCCAGGTCGCAAAGCCGTCGGTGCCGTACACCCAGTACAGCATCGCGCCACCCAGCACGATCGGCAGCACCAGCCGGCCGAAAATCACCGCGGGCGCCCATTCCTTCGATCGGATGCCCGCCTGCATCAGTTTCAGCTGGACCGCCTTGACCTGGCTGTCCTGCAGCATCTTCATCGACGACAGCATGCCGCGCATCTTGTCGGCGGTGTCGTTGCGCTGGACGAGCTTGGCGCGGCGCTTGGTCGAGGCGGTGATGCCCGCCTTCAGCTGTTCGCGGCGATCGTTCAGCGCCTTGACGCGCTTGGTCATCGGATCGCTGACGGTGGTGGCGGCGTAGATCGCGACCATCACCGCGAACGCGGCGACGCCCGACAGGATCGTCGCGACCAGCAGGACGTCGATCCCGAGAATGGTAGGTCCGGCGGTCGTGCCCATCTTCTTGGCCCTTAAATCTCGAAGCTGATCATCTTGGACATGATGAAGGCGCCGATTCCCATCCACACCATCCCGCCCATGCCGAGCACCATCAGCCGCTCGTCGATGAAGAACTTCTGCATGTACGTGCCGTTGATCACCCAGATCATCGCGAACACGATGAACGGCAGCGCGCCGATGATGTAGGCCGAGGCCTTCGATTCCGACGACATCGCCTTGATCTTCAGCTTCATCTGGCCGCGCAGCCGCAGCACGTTGGACAGGTTGGCCAGCGTTTCTGCCAGGTTGCCGCCGGTCTCGCGCTGGATCGCGATCGTGATCACGAAGAACTGGAACTCGGGCGTACCCAGCCGGTCCGCGGTCTCCTGCAGCGCGGCATCCATCGTCCGGCCGATCTTCATCTTGTCGCTGACCGCGCGAAACTCCTCGCCGACCGGGCCGTCAATCTCATGGCCGACGACGCCAATCGTCTCGCTGATCGGCAGACCCGAGCGCAGCCCGCGTACCAGCAGATCGATCGCATCGGGGAACTTGGCGGTGAACCTCCCGACCCGCCGACCAATCGTCTTGCCGACCAAGAAATGCGGCAACCCGACGCCGACGAACACGCCGAACAGCAGCGCGAGCAAAATCGGCAGTCCCTTGAGCAGCATCAGCGCCGCGACGACCAGCGCGATCCCCGCGGTCGCCAGCCCATATTGGCCGACCGTCCAGGTCTTGCCGGTCATCGCGAGCCTCTTGGCGAGCTGGACCGGATTGGGCAGGATCCGCGTGAAGGCGAGATCCATCCGGGTATCGCGGTTCATCGAGATCCGGCGCAGCTGCGCCTCGGCGACCACCAGCGCATCGCCGTGACGGTCGCGCAATGCCGCGATCCGTCGCGACTGCGCGCGGCCGGCGGACGGGCCCGAAAACGCGAGCGCGACCATCGCGAGCACGATCGACGCGCCGACGATGACCAGCACGAACGGCATCATCTCCATCGCGCCTATCGCCTTCCGCTCGAGAGGATCGGACCGCGGCTCATTTCGCTTTTGCCTTGGGCGTGCGCTTGGGAATCAATCCCTTCAGGTCACCGAACTTGCCGATCAGCGACTTGCCCTTCGACTTGGCACCGTCGGTCGCACCGTCGGGCACGGCGGAGGCGATCGCGGTCGCGAGCGCGGTGATCGGCGCGATCGTCTTCGACGTCTTGCCGACCTCGACGATCGGTTTGCCGAGCTTGGCGGCCTGCGCGGCGAGCTTCTGGTCGAACGGCACGAGATAATCGATCTTGCGCTCGATCGAGCCCTCGAAATCCTTGCGGCTGATCTCGAGCTGGCCGCCGGCGTGCATCTTGTTGGCGAGCACGAACAGCTCGGTCTGCGGCGCGTTCGTCTTCATCCACGACAGGATCCGGATCGTGTCGCGGGCGGAGGCGAGCGTCAGTTCGGTCACGATCACCGCCAGCTGGACGTCGCTGACGAGCTGCGGATGCTGGATCAGCATCGCCCGCGGCAGATCGACGACGGTGCATTCGAACGCCGCGCGCATCTCTTCCTGCAACTGGTAGAAGGCCGAGCCATCGGTGACGAGCGGCGCGTTGATCGGCGCCTCGGCCGACAGGACCGACAGCTTCTCCGACGCCTTGACCATCGCGCGTTCGATGAACAGCCCGTCGATCCGGCTAGGATTGTCGATCGCATCGGTCAGACCGCGACCGGGCTCGAGATCGAGGCTGAGCGCGCCCGTCCCGAAATGGACGTCGAGGTCGAGCAACGCGGTGGCGCGCTTTTCCTTGTCCGCCAGCAGCCAGGCGAGCGACGTCGCGACCGTCGAGGCACCGACGCCGCCGCGCGTACCGATCACCGCGACCGAGCAATGCGGCCGGTCGGTCGAGATCTCGACATGCTTGGGCGCGTTCAGCAGCGCCTGCGCATGGCCGAACGCCTCGCGGAGCATGTCCGCGTGCAGCGGCTTGAGGAGATAATCCTGGATCCCGCTCGACACGAGGTCACGGTACAGCCGGACGTCGTTCACCTGACCGGCCGCGATCACGACGGTCCCCGGCTCGCACACTTCGGCGAGTGCGTTGATGTCGTTCAGCGGGTCACCCGATTCGGCGAGATCGACGAACAGGATCTGCGGCGAGGCGGAGACCGACAGCGACTGGATCGCGTTGCGCAGCCCGCCCTTGTGGATCTTCTCGACCGCCCAGCCGAGTTCGCTCGCGACCGGGCGCAGTGCCTCGGCGGTAGTCTCGTCGCAGACATAGGCGGTAAAGGGTTCGCGCTGTGCGATGCCGCCGGGCTTCCAGGGTGCGTTCATCACTTCCCTCCCGTGCTGCTGGCGCTGAGCCCACCGGCACCGGTCGGCGCCTTTTTGCGATAGGTGTCGATCGCCTTGTACGACAGAGCGGCATCGGTTGTTTCGGTGCCGGGGGCGCCGCGGACCAGGTCGGCAGGGTTCGCGATCATCGCCGCCAGGTTGCGGTTGATCGCGCAGCCATAGTTGGACGAGGTGTTCGCCGCGAAATCATCCGACGAATTGCGCGACCAGTCGGGGCAGCGCGGCACGTCCGCGCGCATCCGGCTGACCACCACGCGGATCGTGCCTGGCGTCACCGGCGCTGGCGTCACCGGTGCATCGGCGCTCAGCAGCAGGCCATAGCGCGCGACGACCGCGGCGACATCGGTACGCGCGCGATACCCTTCCGCGGCAGGATCGTCGATCGCCACGCGGTCGCCATAGCCGAGATGCATCGTCGTCATCCAGCCGGCCAACCGCTCCTGTTCGCCCTGGGCAAGCTCGCCGCCGGACAGCCCGAGATCGAGCGCATAATCGGATCGGCTGACGACCGGTTGATGCACCGATTCGAGGCCGCGATTCTCTGTACCCATGCAGCCGGCCAGCGGCACGGCGAGCAGCAAGGCGGGCAGCAGGGACGCTAGGATCGAGGGCTTGCTCATCGGATATCCTTGGTGCGTGGGGCGCAGGCTCATGTCAGTGCGTCCCGGTCAGTTCGAAAAGCCGGGGGCGGGCAGGGCACCGGGCTTGGCCTTGGCGCGCCTGTTCGCCGCCGCCGCGGTATCCGCCGGGATGGTCGAGTCCTCGGTGCGGCGGGTATCGCCGCGCGGTACCGGCATCACCGGCGCCGCGGCCCCGACCGACGGCGCCGCATAGCGCGCGGGGGCGACCGTCGGCACCGGCCGCTTGCCACCGCTGCTCGCGCTGAGCGTTCCCAGCAGCACGCGGTCGAGATCGCTCGGCGCGCGCGCGCCGTCGGTCGGCAGCGCGATGTCGCGCGAACTGTTGACCGGCTTCACCAGATACGGGGTGATGACGATGACCAGCTCGGTCTCGTTGCGCTGGAACGCGTTGGATCGGAACAGCGCGCCGATGATCGGCAGGCTCGAGAGCCCCGGCGTCTTGTCGTAGGAATTATTGTGGCTGTTCGAGAGCAGGCCGCTGATCATCATGCTCTGGCCCGACCCGAGTTCGACCGTCGTCTCGGTACGCCGGGTCGTCAGCCCGGGGACTCGCGTGCCGCTCAGTGTTACCGCGTTCGAATAATCGAGCTGCGACACTTCGGGGCGGACGCGCAGCGAGATGCGGCCATCCGACAGCACCGTCGGCGTATAGGCCAGGCTGATGCCATATTGCTTATACTCGACCGACACGGTGCCGAGCGCCTGCGCGAGCGGGATCGGAACCTCGCCACCCGCCAAGAACGTCCCCGTTTCGCCCGACAGCGCGGTCAGATTCGGGTTTGCCAGCGTCGTCACCTGGCCGGTCGTCTCGCCGAGATCGATCGCCGCGAGGAAATCCAGCCCGAGCAGGTTGCCCGCGAGCCCCAGCGTCGTGCGCTGCGCACCCTTGGTGTAGGTCGACGTCTTCAATCCCGTCGTCGCATCATAGGTGATCGTGCCCGGCGACCCCGACGTGCTGCCGAACAGGATGCCTGAGCCACCGCGATCCTGCGTCAGCAGGTTGACGCCGATGTTCTTGACGAAGCTGCGGCTGACCTCGGCGACGCGCACCTGGAGGTTCACCTGCAGCGGCGTCGCGGTTTTAAGGCGCGACAGCACCTTGGTCGAATCACCGACGAATGCCTGGACGAGCCGTTCGGCCTCGGCCGCGTCCTCGGGGGCGAGCACTGTTCCGGTCAGCAGGATGAGCCCGTTCATCGGCGTGGCGACGACCTGTGCCTCGGGCATCGCGAGTGCGAGCATCTGCTGCACCGAGTCGAGGTTGTTGCCGACGCGGACGGTGGCCGCATAGACGACCGCGCCGCCCTTGGCGGTTGCCGAGATCGTCGTCTCGCCGGTCTTCTTGCCGAACACATAGAGCTGGGTCGGTGACCGCACCTGGACGTCGGCGATCGAGTCGTCGGCGACGAACAGGTCGGTCATCGGCTGGGCCAGCGTTACCAACCGCCCGCGGCCGGTGTTGAGCTGGACGACCGGCGCGCCTGCGGGTGCGGTCGCCGCGCCGCGGCGTTGCGCCAGTGCAGGAACGGACGGGGCGGCACTCGCGGCGGCCAGGGCGACGGCCAGCGGCCATCCCAGCGGGGTCTTCGCAATACGCATGTCAGTTCTTCCCCCCGACTGGAACCACGGTCATCGCGGTGCCACGTGCAACCCGGACCACCGGGCCCTGGATCGCGGGCGTGCCGCCCCCGCCGCCACCACCGGACTGCATGATGGGCACGCCCTGCATCGCCGGGCCATCGCCGCCGACCGGCTTGCCGGGGATCGTGCTGCGCTGGTAGCGCGACACGTCGGCCCCGGTCTGGTAGCTCGATGCACCCGCCGAAGGCTGGCTCGCGAGCCGGACCATCATCGCCTTTTCCGCCTTGGGGTCGTTGCCCTCGGGCACTTTCACCGCACCCGATGCGATCGCTTCTTCGAGCTCGGCGGAATTGTCGGCGATCGAGCGCAGCGACAAGGACAGCGAACCGAGCGTCTGCGCCACGGCGACCTGTTCGGCCATTTTCGGCGTCGCCTCGATCGTCACGTTCGAGAAGGTGCGGACCTGCGTCTTGCCGTCCTCGCCGACGAGATTGTCGGTGCGCTGGTCGGTGGCGAGCACGCGGATATTGCGCATGATGGTTTCGGACACCTTGAGCGGCTGGCCTTCGCCACCGCCTGCGACGGTTTGAGTCAGGACCAGATCGATCCGGTCGCCGGGAAACACGAAACCTGCGACCGCCGCCTGCGCCGAGACGGGCACGGTGACCGCACGCATGCCGGGCCCGAGCGCGGCGGCGAGGAAGCCGCGGTCGCCCGGCTTGACGAGCGAACCCTGCGTCACTGGCTGACCGGCGGTGATGTTGCTGCGCACCACGGTGCCCTGCAGCGACTGGAGGTTGGTCTTGTCGCGCAGGTAATAGGCATTGTCGACCAGTTCCTTTGGCCAGGGCTGGAACTTCAGCGCGGTGGCGTCGAGGATCGTGCCGACCGGCAGCGAGCGCGTCGCGACGAGCACTTCGGGACCGTCGATCACCGGTGCTGCCATCGCAACGGCACCAGCTTGCGGGGCAGAGCTGCCGGCGATCAGCGTTCTGGCAAAGAATGCCGTAAGGCCTGCGACAATCAGCGCGCCTACCAGCAATATGATCTTGCGACTATCCATGACTAGTTCGTGCCTTTCGGGCGCCGGGATTTCACTTCGACGTTAATCATGACTGAAACTGATTAAGGAGTGGTTCGCGCAGCGCCAGCAGCCCGGCGAATGCTATGGCCACGCCGTACGGGACTTCGATGGTCGCCGACGTTTTCTTTATGATGCGCTCGGCCATCATGACGATCGTGACGACACCGCCTGCGATCGACATGACCATCAGCATCGACAGATACGCCGGAAACGGCAGCCACAGCGCGAGCGCGACGATCAGCTTGACGTCACCGCCGCCCATCAGCCCGAAATGGAATACCAGCAGGAACACCGCGAACACCGCCAGCGCGACGCCGAGCTGCAGCGCCATGTCCGGCCAGATGTCGAGCCCGTTGGCATACCACCAGAGCGGCGCCAGCAGCGCGACCGCGGCGTTTTTCCAGTTGGCGATCTCGCGCGTTCGTGCATCCTCGATGCCGGCGGACACCAGCAGGCCGCCAAGCGCGAAAATCAAAATTGGAAGAGCAATGTTCCACCCCATCGGCTAGGCCCTAACGAAGATGGCTTTCGAAAAAGTAACCGTCCCGCGCGATTATTCGCCCGGCAACCCGCACGTTACGCAGCGTGGCGATGCCGCCACCGTTCGGCGTGCGATCCCGGCCGATGCGCGTATCGGCTATTGGACCGCTTCCGATGGCTGGAAACTGCGCCGCTTCGACTGGCCGGCACCGGCGCGGCGGGGCCGCATCCTGTTCCAGACCGGGCGCGGCGACAGCGTCGAGAAGTATCTGGAGACGTTCGCGCATCTCCACGCCCGAGGATGGTCGGTCACCGCATTCGACTGGCGCGGGCAGGGCGGCTCGGGGCGTCTCTCCGCCGATCCGCATATCGGCCATGTCGACGATTATACCGTGTACGACCGCGATCTCGCGGCCTTCTGGGTGGACTGGCGCGCGGAGGGCGACGGCGACGGTCAGCCGCACGTCGTGCTGGGCCACTCGATGGGCGGCATGATGGTCATGCGTGCGCTCGCCGCCCGCGCGATCGACGCCGATGCCGCGATCCTCGTCGCCCCGATGATCGGGTTGAAGTCGCCGGTCGGCGCCGGGATTGCCGGCCGTGCGGCCCGGTGGATGGCGGCGCACGGCAATCCCGCGCGCGGCGCATGGCGTAGCAACGAACGTCCCGGTTCGATCGCGTCGCGCCAGACCCTGCTGACTCACGACAGGTCGCGCTACGACGACGAAGGCTGGTGGCAAGAGCAGAACCCCGCGCTCCGCCTCGGCCCGCCAAGCTGGACATGGCTGGCACACGGCTTCGCTGCCGCCGCCGAACTTGCGGTAGATCCACGTATCGAAACCATCAAAACGCCAATACTGATGCTGATCGCGGACGCCGACAAGCTGGTCGAACCCCGCGCAGCCTTGCGACTCGGCGTGCGATTGCCCGATGCGCAGATCGTCCGGTTCGGCCGCGAATCGGCACATGAGATCCTTCGCGAGGCGAATGGTGTGCGCAATCGGGCGCTGGCTGCGATCGATTCCTTCCTAGCTGCCGTCGTGCCAGTCCGCGCGTGATGTCCGTATTCGACCCGATCTACGACGTGGTGATCGTCGGTGCGGGGATGGCCGGGGCTAGCCTCGCTGCGGCGCTGGGCTCGAACGCGCGCGTCCTGGTTCTCGAGGCGGAGGCGGCGCCCGGCTATCATGCCACCGGGCGGTCCGCGGCGTTCTGGTCGGAGACCTATGGCGGCCCCGATATCCAGCCACTGACCACCGCATCGGGTCCGCTGCTCGAGGCCGGGGGGCATCTGGCGCCGCTCGGATCGCTGCATATCGGTCGTGCGGAGGACGGGGCGGCGATCGATGCGTTCCTGGCGGCGTTCGCCGACAGCGCCGTGGTCCTCGACCGGGTCGACCCGGCCGCGTTCATCCCCGGTCTGCGCAGCGACTGGGTCCTCGGCGTGCAGGAGCCGAGTTGCGCCTATATCGACGTCGCCGCGCTCCACGCGGGGTCCATCGCGACCGCCCGCCGCGCCGGCGCCGTGTTCGTCACCGATGCCGCATTCCAGGATGCGACCCGCGCAGACAGTATCTGGACGATCGCCACGCAGGCGGGAACGGCGCGCGCACGCATCCTCGTCAACGCCGCCGGGGCGTGGGCGGACAGTGTGGCGATCCGCGCAGGTGCGAGACCGCTCGGGCTGCAGGCCTATCGCCGGACGATGGTCCAGCTGCGTACCAATCCGGGTGCACCCGACACCCTACCGCACGTCGCCGACATTGCCGGGCGATTTTACTTCAAGCCCGAGCCCGGCGGCCGTTTGTGGCTAAGCCCACATGACGAGACGCCGACCGACCCCTGCGATGCGGCGCCGGAAGAGATCGACGTCGCGATCGCAATCGACCAATTCGAGCAGGCCGTCGACTGGCAGGTCGCCGCGGTCGAGCGCCGCTGGGCGGGGTTGCGCACGTTCGCGCCTGATCGCCTCCCGGTCTACGGCTTTGGCCGCGACGTACCCGGATTCTTCTGGGCTGCGGGGCAGGGAGGGTTCGGTATCCAGACCGCGCCCGCCGCAGCGTTGCTCGCCGCCGCTCTGCTGCTGGGCAGCAACCCCGACCCGGTCGTCGCGGGGATCGACGCCGACCGCTACGCGCCGGGTCGGTTCACCTGATCGGCAAGTAGCGGCGCGCCCTGCCGCAATTCCCAAAAATCCACCGGCTAGCCGCGCTTACCGCCGGCCGGCCGCCACCGCGGCGTCGCTTGCCAGCTTGTCGGCGCGCTCGTTTTCCGGGTGGCCGGCATGGCCCTTGACCCATTGCCATTCGATTCTGTGCCGCGCGACCGCGGCGAGCAGCGCGTGCCACAGTTCGGCGTTCTTCACCGGCTTCTTGTCAGCGGTCTTCCAGCCGTTGCGCTGCCAGCCTTTCACCCACTTGGTCAGGCCGTCCATCACATATTTGCTGTCGGTGTACAGCGTTACCGCGCACGGCCGGGTCAGCGCGTTGAGCGCCTCGATCGCCGCGGTCATCTCCATCCGGTTGTTCGTCGTCGGCGACTCGCCACCCGACAATTCCTTCTCGTGCGCGCCCATCCGGATCACCGCGCCCCAGCCGCCGGGGCCCGGATTGCCCTTGCAGGCACCGTCGGTGAAGATCTCGACCTTGGTGATGGAAACGGCAGCTTCGTCAGTCATGCAAACAGATCGTCCTTGAGATACGCCTCGAGCCGCCGCCAATAGGCCAGCGGATCCTTCCGCGTCACCAGCGCATCCGCCGGCGTATTGAGCCAGTCCCACGCCCGCGTCAGCAGGAACCGGAGGCACGCGCCCCGCGCGAGGATCGGCAGCGCCCCGCGCTCGGCGTCGGACAGCGCGAACTGGCCGGCATAGCCATCGATCAGCGCCTTGCCGATCGCCGCATTATAATTCTCGCCATTGCCGTCGAATGCCCAGGACGTGTGCATCACCGCCAAGTCGTAGGCGCGGATGTCGGTGCACGCGAAATAAAAGTCGATCACGCCGGTCACCCGGTCGCCGAGCATCAGCACGTTGTCGGGAAAAAGATCCGAATGAATCGCTGCTATCGGCAGGTCGCGCGGCCACTGCGCCAGCACCGATGCCAGCGCGGCCTCGGTCCGGTCGAACAGCCCCGGCTCGATCGAATCGATAGCGCGCCCGCATCGCGCGAGGAACGGCTGCCACGTATCCGCCCCGAGCGGGTTGGCGCGGGTCTGCGCAAAGCCGGCAAGGCTGGTGTGCATATGACCCATTGCCGCACCGGCGGCATAGGCTTGCGCGGCGGTGGGATGCGACACCGACACACCGGTCAGGAACTCTATCAGGCACGCCGATCGCCCTGCCAGCTGCTGGATCGCGACCCCGTCCCGGTCGGGCAGCGCGCGCGGCACCGGATTGCCGTCGCTCGCCAGATGATCGAGCATGTCGAGGAAGAACGGCAGGTCTTCGGTCGACGTGCGCTCCTCGTACAGCGTCAGGATGAACCGGTCGGCGGTCGTCTCGACGAGGTAGTTGCTGTTCTGGACCCCCTCAGCGATGCCCTTGGCGGACAGAAGTTCGCCGTGATCATAGCGCGCGAGAAAGGCGCCCAGCGCCTCGGCCGAAACCTGCGTATAGACCGCCATGCTAGGCGGCCGCCTCCAGCCCGCGCGGCAGCTTGAACGCGATCGTCTCGCGGTTCGTCTCGACTTCGCGCTCGGTGACCGTGAAGCGCTCGGACAACCGGTCGACGAGTTCGCGCACCAGCAGCTCGGGGGCCGATGCGCCGGCCGTGATGCCCAGCGTGCCGACGCCGGCCAGAAAATTCCAGTCAAGTTCGCTCGCGCGCTGGATCAGCATCGCCGGCGTCCCTTCGCGCTCGGCGACCTCGACGAGGCGGACCGAGTTGGACGAGTTGGGCGCGCCGATCACCAGCACCGCGTCGACACTGTGCGCGATCGCCTTCACCGCGGTCTGGCGGTTCGACGTCGCGTAGCAGATGTCCTCGCCGCGCGGCGGCAGCATCTGCGGAAAGCGGCGCTGCAACGTCGCGACGACGGCGGCGGTATCGTCCACCGACAGCGTGGTCTGCGTCAGGAAGGCGAGGTTGGCCGGATCGGCGGGGGCGAACACCTCGGCATTGTCGACCGTCTCGATCAGCGACATCGCGCCTTCTGGAACCTGCCCGAACGTGCCGATCACCTCGGGATGCCCGGCATGGCCGATGAACACGATATGCCGTCCCTGCGCCACCAGCCGCTCGGCCTGGCGGTGGACCTTCGACACCAGCGGACAGGTGGCGTCGAGATATTCGAGACCGCGATTCTGCGCATCCAGCGGCACCGACTTGGGCACGCCGTGCGCGGAGAACACGACCGGCGCGCCATCGGGCACCTCGTCGAGTTCCTCGACGAAGATCGCGCCCTGTGCCTTCAGCGTGTCGACGACGAACTTGTTGTGGACGATCTCGTGGCGGACATAGACCGGCGCGCCATGCTTCTCGATCGCCAGTTCGACGATCCGGATGGCGCGGTCGACCCCCGCGCAAAAGCCTCGGGGTGCTGCGATCAACAGTTCGAGCGGCGGCTTGTCGTTTGGGCTCATGATGCGCCAGCCTCTACGCGATTGCTTGCCTGGACGATAGCCGGTTCCTATGGTGCGCCGCGACAGGGGCCGCTTGCGACACGCGGTGGCCCTTTCGCTCGTTCGAGAAGGTAAGCGTCGCCGTGAAAGCCCCTATCCCAGCCGTATCGGCCATTGCTGTAATTCTCGGCGCCACTCTGCTCGGCGGATGCGCCGGCAAGGGCGAAGTCGATGCAACCGGCGGCATCTCTGCGGTGCGTTCGGTCTGCCCGCCCGTCGCGATTCCCGCGGCGACCGGCGACATCACGCTGTTCGATCCGGCCGGCAGCCGCGAGCAGTCCGCGATCGACGTCGCCGCGCTGATGACCAATGTCCGCTCGACCTGCGCCGACGCGACTGACCAGGTCGTCACCAGCGTCACCTTCGACATTCGCGCGCGGCGCAATCGTACCGAGGGCGCGCGCGACGTTACGCTCCCTTACTTCATTACCGTCGTCCGCGGCGGCAGCGCCGTCGTCGCCAAGCGCATCGGCCGCGTCGCGTTGCACTTCGATGCAGGGCAGGCGCTGGCATCCGCGTCTGCAACGGCGTCGGCCACGGTTGCGCGTTCGGCCGCAACGCTGCCCGATGACGTCCGCGAGAAGCTGACGCGCAAGCGCAAGGCCGGCGATCAGGACGCAGCCGTCGATCCGCTGAGCACCCCCGAAGTCCGCCAGGCGGTGTTGCGCGCCAGCTTCGAAGCGCTGGTCGGCTTCCAGCTCACCGACGACCAGCTCAAGTACAACGCCACGCGCTGATACGCAGCTAGGCGGTGATATGTCCTGTTCACCGTCATCCCCGCGAAGGCGGGGATCCATATCCTCAGCCGTTGGCGATACGCATTGACGGCAGCCAGTCTGGATTCCCGCCTTCGCGGGAATGACGGTTGTAGTGTTAGCTTTGCTTCGATCCGGTTTATCTTCGCAGCACGCGAAACCCCCGATTGACTAAGATTGTGCGGCGCGTCAGAGCTTGGCGCGTCGATGTCGGGCAACCGGCATGGCACCGCGCGGGAGAGCGTTTCCTGGTCCTTCAAGGACTGGCCTTTAGAAGGGCAGGGGGCCGCCGAAGGAGCAACCACCCCGGAATCTCTCAGGCACCAGAGACCGCGCGGGGCTGATCGACACTCTGGAAAGCGTCCTGGCGTTCGCGCCGAGGGCCACCGAAGGGGTAAGCCGCCAATCAGGCGGTGAAAGCTCTCAGGTTCCGTGACAGAGGGGGTTGGATCGCAGCACCACAGGGTGCCGCGCGCCCCTTCGACGGAGACCGACATGAGCGACGCCGACATTCGAGACTATGCCAGCATCATCGACCAGGCCGACGATTACGTCGAGCCCGAGGTGCTGCCGTTGCCGCTCGACGCGTGGCACCGCGCACAGGGCGCGCGGATGGTCGAGTTCGCCGGCTATCAGATGCCGATCCAGTATGACGGCATCATGGCCGAACACGCCTGGACGCGCGACTCGGCCGGCCTGTTCGACGTCAGCCACATGGGGCAACTCGTCTTCTCGGGCGAGGGCGTCGCGCATGCGCTCGAAACCGTGCTGCCGGGCGACATCGCCGGGCTCGGTGAGGGCAAGATGCGCTACTCGATGCTGCTCGCGCAGGACGGCGGCATCCTCGACGACCTGATGGCCACGCGCCTGCCCGACGATCAGCCCTCGCCCTTCTCGGCGCAGGACATCGAGCCCGAGGCGTACGACCCGCTCCACCCGTCGCCGACCGCGAGCGGCAGCTTCTACGTCGTCGTCAACGGCGCGACCAAGTACGACGATGTCAGCTATCTCATCGAGCATCTGCCCGACGACGTCACGATCAACATCCTCGAGGACCAGGCGCTGCTCGCGGTGCAGGGCCCCAAGGCGGTCGCGGCGGTCGCGCGGATCGTTCCCGGCATCGACCGCCTCGTGTTTATGACCGCGCGCGCGTTCCACTGGAACGAGGTGCCGCTTTGGATCAGCCGATCGGGCTATACCGGCGAGGACGGCGTCGAGATATCGCTTCCCGCCGAACACGCCGTCGCCTTTGCCGACGCGCTGCTCGCGCTGCCCGAGATCAAGCCGATCGGCCTTGGCGCGCGCGATTCGCTGCGTCTCGAAGCCGGTTTGCCGCTTTACGGCCACGACCTCGATCCCGAGACCACGCCGGTGATGGCGGACCTCGGGTTCGCGCTGTCCAAGCGCCGCCGTGAGGCCGCCGATTTCCCCGGCGCCGAGCGTATCCTCACCCAGCGCGAGCATGGTCCTGCCACCAAGCGGGTCGGCCTGATCGTCGAGGGCCGCCAGCCCGCGCGCGAAGGGTCCGAGGTGATCGACGACACCGGCGCGCCGATCGGCCGCCTCACCAGCGGCGGCTTCGCGCCGACGCTCGGGAAGCCGATCGCGATGGCCTATGTGCCGCTCGCGCTGGCGACGCCGGGCACCCGCATCGAAATCGCACAGCGCGGCAAGGTCCATACCGCGACCGTCACCGCGATGCCCTTCATTCCCCACCGCTACGTCCGCGCAGGAGCCAAGTGATATGAGCCGTTTCTTCACGCAAGATCATGAATGGGTCGATGTCGACGGTGATGTCGGCACAGTCGGCATTTCCGAATACGCGCAGAGCCAGCTCGGCGACGTCGTGTTCGTTGAGGTTCCTGAGGCCGGCAAGCAGCTGACCAAGGGCGCCGATGCCGCGGTCGTCGAATCGGTCAAGGCCGCCTCGGACGTCTATTCGCCGGTGTCGGGCACCGTCATCGAGGGCAATGCCGCGCTCGCCGACGATTCGAGCCTGGTGAATTCGGACGCCGAAGCCGCGGGCTGGTTCTTCAAGCTGACGCTCAGCGATCCGAGCGAGCTCGACAGCCTGATGGACGAAGCTGCGTACGCGGCCTTCGTCGAAGGGCTTTAAGCTAACTCCCCTCCCGCTTGCGGGAGGGGGCGGGGGAGGGGCTGGTCCAGTCGCTCCCCGTCTCATTCCCTCCCCCCGACCCCTCCCGTGAACGGGAGGGGAGGAGACTAGAATGCGCTACCTTCCCCTGACCCAGCCCGACCGCGAGGCGATGCTCGCCGTCATCGGCGCCGCGACGATCGATGACCTCTTCGTCGACGTGCCCGAGGCCGCGCGCCTCGACGGCCCCGTCCGCGACCTGCCGATGCATGCGTCCGAAATGGCGGTCGAACGCCACATGGCGGCGCTCGCCAAGAAGAACCTGACCGCAGGGGAAGCGCCGTTCTTCCTCGGTTGCGGCGCGTACAAGCATCATGTTCCCGCCAGCGTCGATCACCTGATCCAGCGCGGCGAGTTCCTGACCGCTTACACGCCGTACCAGCCCGAGATCGCGCAGGGCACGCTGCAGATGCTGTTCGAGTTCCAGACGCAGGTTGCGCGGCTGCTCGGCACCGACGTCGCCAACGCGTCGATGTACGACGGCTCGACCGCATGCTGGGAAGCGATCGTGATGGCGCGCCGCATCACCAAGCGCGGCAAGGCGATCCTGTCGGCGGGGCTGCACCCGCATTACGTGTCGGTGTCGAACACGATGGCCAAGTTCACCGGCGACGTGCTCGACACGACCGACCCGCGGCTGGTGCCCGAGATGGACCTCGACCGGCTGATCGCGAAGATCGACGACGATACGTCGTGCGTGGTCGTCCAGTATCCCGACATCCTCGGCCGCATCGCCGATCTGCGTCCGCTCGCGGATGCGTGCCATGCGAAGAAGGCGCTGTTGATCGCGGTCGTCACCGAGCCCGTGGCGCTCGGCGCGATCACCTCGCCCGGCGAGATGGACGCGGACATCGTCGTCGGTGAGGGGCAGTCGCTCGGCGTCGGCCTCCAGTTCGGCGGGCCGTATGTCGGGCTGTTCGGGTGCAAGGACAAATATGTCCGTCAGATGCCCGGTCGGCTTTGCGGTGAGACGGTCGATGCCGATGGCCGCCGCGGGTTCGTGCTGACGCTGTCGACGCGCGAGCAGCATATCCGCCGCGAAAAGGCGACGTCGAACATCTGCACCAACTCGGGGCTTTGCGCGCTGGCCTTCTCGATCCACATGACGTTGCTGGGTGAAGCGGGCCTGCGCCAGCTCGCCGAGGTGAACCATGCGGGTGCCGTGGCCGCGGCCGAGCGCCTGTCGCAGATCCCCGGCGTCGAACTGATCAACGACAGCTTCTTCAACGAATTCACGCTGAAGCTGCCCGTCGAGGCGCGCCCCGTCGTTCGCACGCTCGCCGATCGCGGTATCCTCGCGGGCGTCTCGCTCGGGCGTCTCTATCCCGGCAAGGACGATCTCGCGAACGGCCTCGTCGTCGCCGTGACCGAAACGACCACCGCGGAGGACGTCGAAACGCTTGCGTCCGCACTCCAGGAGATACTGGCATGAGCATCAACCAGAGCGGCTGGCGTCCGACCGCGCCCGAGCAGGGCAAGGGTAACGTCCCCGCCAGCGTCACCGGCAACAAGGCGCTGATGTTGGAGGAAGCGCTGATCTTCGAGATCGGCGACAGCCACACCACCGGCGTCGACTTCGCGACCGCGCCCGCCCGCGCGGCGACCAGCAAGCTCGGCGCGCTGGCACGCAAGGCCCCGATCGGCCTCCCCGGTCTCTCGGAGCCCGAGACTGTCCGCCATTACACGCGCCTGTCGCGCCAGAATTACGGCATCGATCTCGGTTTCTTCCCGCTCGGCTCGTGCACGATGAAGCACAACCCGCGGCTCAACGAGAAGATGGCGCGGCTGCCCGGTTTCTCCGACGTCCACCCGCTCCAGCCGGTCGACACGGTGCAGGGCGCGCTCGAGGTCATCCACCAGCTCGCGCACTGGCTCGTCACGCTCACCGGCATGACCTCGGTCGCGATGAGCCCCAAGGCGGGCGCGCACGGCGAGCTGTGCGGTGTCCTCGCGATCCGCGCCGCGCTCGAGGCCAAGGGTGAGGGGCATCGCAAGATCATTCTCGTCCCCGAGAGCGCACACGGTACCAACCCCGCGACGGCGGCGTTCGCCGGCTACAGCGTCGAGGATATCCCCGCCACCGCCGAAGGCCGCGTCGACACCGCCGCGCTGAAGGCACGCCTCGGCCCCGACGTCGCGGGCGTGATGATCACCAACCCCAACACCTGCGGGCTGTTCGAGCGCGACATGCGCGAGATTTCGGACGCGGTGCACGCGGCGGGTGGCTTCGTCTATTGCGACGGCGCGAACTTCAACGCGATCGTCGGCCGCGTCCGGCCGGGCGATCTCGGCATCGACGCTATGCACATCAATCTGCACAAGACCTTCTCGACCCCGCATGGCGGCGGCGGTCCGGGTTCGGGTCCGGTGGTGTTCTCGGCGGCGCTCACGCCCTACGCACCGCTGCCCTTTGTCGAAAAGCAGGATGGCCAGTTCGTCCTGGTCGAGGAGGAAACCGCGGGCGAACATCACGCCGGCAGCTTCGGCCGTATGGTCGCGTTCCACGGCCAGATGGGCATGTTCACGCGCGCGCTGACCTACATCCTCAGCCACGGCGCCGATGGCCTGCGCCAAGTGTCGGAGGATGCGGTGCTCAACGCGAACTACATCCTGCGCAGCCTCGACGACACGCTCGACGCGCCGTTTGGCCCGTCGGGTCCGTGCATGCATGAGGCGCTGTTCTCGGACTCCGGGCTGGCCGAGGGCTTCTCGACGATCGACGTCGCCAAGGGGCTGATCGACGAGGGCTTCCACCCGATGACGATGTACTTCCCGCTCGTCGTTCACGGTGCGATGCTGGTCGAGCCGACCGAGACCGAGTCGAAGGCGGCGCTGGACCAGTTCATCGCCGCGCTCCGCTCGGTCGCCGAGCGCGCCAAGGCGGGCGATCCGAGCCTCAAGACCGCGCCGCATTTCGCCCCCCGCGCGCGCCTCGACGAGACGCTCGCGGCACGCAAGCCGGTGCTGGTCTGGAAGGACCCCGCGCCGCTCGCGCAGGCGGCCGAGTAACGCTCTCTTCCGGTCATCCTGGCGACCGTCAGGATGACCGGACCAAGCATGCCCCCTTTACTCCCGCTGTATTGCGTTCATACTACACTGTATGGGGTAACGTTGCAGGGGGGAACCGATGCAGGCGAACGAGGCACAGGGCTGGATCAGCTACGCGATCACGGCCGTCATCATCGGGATCGTCTTTGCGGTTCGCTGGCGTCGCATGAGCGTGGTCAAGCCGCTTAAGCTCGAACGCCTCTGGGTCTTCCCGGCGCTTTATGCTGCGGTCGCACTCTACATGGTAGTGATGTACCCGCCGCAGGGACTTGCCTGGCTCTTCTGCGCGTTGGCGCTCGTGATGGGCGCAGCACTTGGCTGGCAGCGCGGGAAGATGATGCGGATCACGATCGATCCCGACAGCCACGCGCTCAACACGACGTCGTCGCCTGCCGCGGTGCTGTTCATCGTCGCGATCGTCGCGCTCCGCACCGGCGCGCGGGCGGTGATCGGTGACGGCCAGGCGCTGCACCTGAATGCGTTCGCTATCACCGACATGCTGGTCGCGCTCGCGCTCGGCCTGTTCACCACGCAACGCATCGAGATGTACCTGCGCGCCAAACGGCTATTGGACACCGCCCGCGCTCGCCAGACCTGAGCGATCCTCCCCCGCCAGGGGGGCGTTCGCCCTCACGCGATCGCGCGATCCGTCTCTTCCTGCCGGCGGACATGCTCGCGCCAGACGATATAGAGCCCGCTTGCGACGATGACCGGCGCGCCGAACCAGGTCGCCTTTGCGGGCAACGTGTCGAACACCAGCCAGCCGAGCAATGTCGCCCACAACAGGCTCGAATAATCCATCGGCACCACCACTGACACCGGCCCGAGCCGCAACGACGTCGTCATCGCGATCTGCGCGAGGCCACCCAAGATCCCGACGCTCGCGAGACACGCCCAGGTCACCAACTCGTGTGGCTGTGCCGCCCGCGCGTAGATCACCGACAGCGGCACCAGCGATAGCGCGGAGAACCAGAAGACCGTCGTCAGCGCGCTTTCGGTCTTGCCGATCTGCCGCAGCAGGATCGACACGCTCGCCGTCCCGAACGCGCCCGCCAGCGCACACCCCGCACCCCACAGGGGAAAGTGATCGCCCCCCGGCTGCGCAACGATCAAGACACCCGCAAACCCGGTCGCCACCGCAGCCCAGCGATGCCACCCGGTCGGCTCGCGCAACACCAGCGCGCCTAGGATCGTCGCGAATACCGGTACAGTGAACCCGATCGTGGTCGCCTCCGCGAGCGGCAGCGCGACGATCCCGTTGAACGTGAACGCCATCGCCGACAGCCCGACGACCGCACGGACGACATGCGCCGGCAATCGCTTGGTCGCGATCGACGGCAGACCGGGGCCGGCCAGGATCACGCCCGATACCAGCAGACACGCGCCGAACTGCCGAAAGAACAGAATCTCCGACACGCTCGCGCCGTGCCGCTCGGCCAACTTGATCGCGCTATTCATCAGCGCGAAGATCACGACCGACAGCAACCGCATGCCGATGGCGGGAAGGATGCGGTCTGAGGGCATGAGCGCGTCCTAGCCATACATCTTGGCTACGTCATTCCGCTTTCCGCGCTGATGATCTCGTCAGCCGCAGCCGGTCCCGTCTGCAGGATCGGCAATGGCAGCGCTGCGGTCGCGGGCTCTGCATGGGGGCGGCGGAGCGGTGGAGCGCGGGTCCCGACGTTCCAGTGCAAATGTGATGGCGGTCCATTGGGCGTCTTTCAGAACGCATGTCGCCGTGATTTTCGTCGTCATGAGGCTAGCCCTCCTAAAAATCGCCGGCAATGCCAGCGGCTCGCGAACGATAGGAGCGGGGATAGCAAGCGTCGGGAAAAGCGGATCCGTTTCGGCGACGCTTTTTCTTGCCCGCAAATTGAAAATAAAGAAAACATAAGACGAACAGAAAAGACACAAGGCGAGAATCTGTGGGTTTCAAAGTGCTGATCCGCGGCGACCGCGCGTGTTTCCGGCGTCCGGAATTCAATGTCGATCTCGTAAGTTACGACGCGATCCCACCGGGCTCCGCGCGGACACTCTTCGAAGCCATTCACGGGCCGCCGTCCATTCGCTGGACGATCGAGCAGATCGCGATATTGCATCCGATCCAGCGGCATTGGACGACCGTCGACCACCGCGGGATGGGGCCTCGTCGCGCGAACATCCTGGTCGACGTCAACTATATGGTGACCGCCAGCTTCTCTCTGACGTCGGTTGCGGATCGTTCTGACACGGCAGCCGCGCATGCAGGATCGTTCCGGCGGCGGGTCGTGCAGGGGCGGTACCATCATCCGCCCTTTCTTGGCCTGACCGAATTCCCCGCCGCGATCACTTTGCTGGAAAAGGACGATATCCCGCCTGCGAGCCACTACGCATCGGAATCGATCGATTTCGGCTGGATGGTCTACGATACGCGCAACGGGAAGGATCATGGATTGCGGTTTTTCAGGGCGTCCGCGGTCGCCGGTACGATCGTCGTGCCGCCAATCGATTCTAATGAATTCGCACGCTGATCCCAATTTGGCCTGCACTGTAGATGGGGTGACGAACCAATCCACACCCGCTATCCGCGACGCTATGATAAAGCGCGCACTCCCCGTCACCCGCGAGGCGGATTTCTCCGCCTGGTACCAGGCCGTCATTTCGGAAGCCGACCTCGCCGAGGAATCCGGCGTCCGTGGCTGCATGGTCATCCGCCCCTGGGGCTATGGCATCTGGGAGCGGATCCAGCGCCTGCTCGACGACCGGATCAAAGCGACCGGGCATGAGAACTGCTATTTCCCGCTCTTCATCCCGCTCTCGTACTTCGAGAAGGAGGCCGAGCATGTCGACGGGTTCGCCAAGGAAATGGCGGTCGTCACGCATCACCGGTTGAAGGCCGACGGCTATGGCCGGCTCGTCCCCGATCCCGACGCCAAGCTCGAGGAGCCGCTGGTCGTGCGCCCCACGTCCGAGATGGTCATCGGCGCCGCGTTCGCACGCTGGGTCCAATCGTGGCGCGACCTGCCGGTGCTGATCAACCAATGGGCCAATGTCGTCCGCTGGGAGATGCGCACGCGCATGTTCCTGCGCACCAGCGAGTTCCTCTGGCAGGAGGGACATACCGCCCACGCCACCCCGCAAGAGGCGCGCGACGAGACGCTCAAGATGCTCGAGGTCTATCGCGACTTCGCCGAGGAGTGCCTCGGCCTCCACGTCATCGCAGGCGAGAAGCCCGAGAATGAGCGTTTCCCCGGCGCCGTCGCGACCTATTCGATCGAGGCGATGATGCAGGACGGCAAGGCCTTGCAAGCCGGCACCTCGCACTTCCTCGGCACCAACTTCGCGCATGCACAGAACATCCGCTTCCAGAATGCGGGCGGCGAGTTCGAGCTGTGCAACACGACGAGCTGGGGCGTGTCGACGCGGATGATCGGCGGCGTCATCATGGTCCACGGCGACGACGACGGCCTGCGCGTGCCGCCGATGATCGCGCCGTGGCAGGTGGTGATCGTGCCGATGCTGCGCGACGTGCCCGAGGACGCGGCGATCATCGACTATTGCAAGGGGCTCCAGGCCGAACTGGCGAAGCAGTTCGCGCTTGGCGAGCCGGTTCGTGCGCTGCTCGACCTCAAACCCGCCAAGGCCGCGACAAAGCGCTGGGGCTGGGTCAAGAAGGGCGCGCCGATCATTATCGAGGTCGGCGGGCGAGACGTCGCTGGCGGCAATGTCTCGGTCATTCGCCGCGATCGTCTGTATCGAGAGAACGGCAAGCTCGACAGCAACGCGGTTGCGCGTGCCGATTTCGTTGGCGAGGTGTCGGACATGCTGCACGACGTGCAGGCGACGCTCCATGTCGAATCGATGAACCGTCTCAAGGCCAATATCGTCCCGGTCGACGATTTCGCCGCGCTCGAATCGCACTTCGCGGACGGCATCAAGAACCCCGGCTGGGTTGACGTTCGCTGGTCGAAGCCCACCGGTCCTGCGCTGGAGACGGTCGTCACCCGCCTGAAGGCGCTCAAGCTCACGATCCGCAACGCGCCAATGGGCCAGACCGGCTGCGATAACGGCGCGTGCATCTTCACCGGCGAGCCTGCGGTTGAGCGCATCCTGATCGGCCGCGCCTACTGATCGATCGCCATTCCGGGCTGGCGTATCGCGATTGACTCCGGGCTATCCTCATCCTCCCCTGGCGGGGGAGGATGGTTGATCGGTACTCGCACCGTCGGGCGGTCGTCAGCCCGTCATGCCCGCGCCCTTAGAACAGTTCCCCCTGCGGCCCCCTCGGTGCGCGGAACAGGTCGCTCCGCAGTGCGATGCGCTCCTGGTTCAGGCCATGTTTAGCGCAGGCGATCCGAAACCGCGTCGCCAGCAGGTCTGCCCAAGGTCCTTGTCCCTTCATCCGCGTGAAGAAGTTCGGGTCGTTGTCCTTGCCGCCGCGCAACGACGCGATCGTCGTCATCACCTTCCCCGCGCGATCGGGAAAATGCTCGTCGAGCCACGCGCGGAACAACGGGGCCACTTCGTGCGGGAGGCGCACGGGGATGAAGAACGCCCGGGTCGCGCCCGCTTCGGCAGCGCGCGCGATGAGAGTTTCGATCTCGTGATCGGTGATCGCCGGGATCACGGGTGAGATCGAGACATAGACCGGCACCCCCGCATCGGCGAGTTTGCGCACCGCCGCCAGTCGCCGCTCGGGATGCGGCGCACGCGGTTCGACTGTCGACGCGATCTTCGGATCGAGCGAGGTGATCGACATCGCCACCGCCGCTAGCCGCTTCGCCGCCATCGGTGCCAGCAGGTCCAGGTCGCGCACGACACGGTCGGATTTGGTCGTGATCGTCAGCGGATGATCGGTCTCCGCCAGCACCTCGATGATACCGCGCGTGATCCGCCAGTCGCTCTCGATCGGCTGATAGGGATCGGTGTTCGTCCCCAGCGCCATCGGCGCGGCGACATAGCCGGGCTTGCCGAGCTCCGCGCGCAACAGGGTGGCGGCGGACGGCTTGGCGAACAGCCTGCTTTCGAAATCGAGCCCCGGCGAGAGGTCATGAAACGCATGGCTCGGGCGCGCGAAACAATAGATGCAGCCGTGTTCGCAGCCGCGATACGGGTTGATCGAGCGATCGAACGGGACGTCGGGCGAGGCGTTGCGGCTAATGATCGTCCTCGGAGTTTCGACTGTCACCGTCGTTCGAAGCTTCGGTGCGATCCCGTCGATCCCCTCGCGCATGTCGAGCCAGTCGCCGTCCAGCTCGGTCTGCGGCAGGTTGAAACGCCGGCTCTCGTCGTTTCGTGTTGCGCCGCGAACTGGTCGACCCGTCGTCATCGCTCGACGATACGCCAGGATTGCGAACAAAGATAGAACAAAGCGGTGAGGCGCACACCCGGGCAGAATAGAAAACTTGATCTAGATTTATTAAACTTGGCAGCCATTATAAAGACTTGCGTGCCGGACGAATGAGCGCTCGCGGCCTGTCGGGATATCGCTTAGGGCGACGGGATGACGGGACAAATTACCACGGTGGAGCGAGCATTCGAACTGGCACGGTCGGGCGAATGCGAGTCGGTCAATGCGCTGCGTCAGCGGTTGCGGCGAGAGGGCTATGACGCAGTGCATCTTCATCTGCACGGCGCGTCGATCAACAAGCAGCTCGTCGACCTGATCCATGCGGCTCGCGGCGGGTCCGCCCTCGCATAGGACAGCCCCGCCGCGCAGCATGGAGGGGGTAGGCTCTAACGCTTGTCCTCGACCAGTGCCGCGCCACCGCTCGAGTCGAGCTCGAGCATTTTCGGCGTGCGCGCACTCGTTGCCGGCCAATGTGGCAGGCCCGCCCCGTTCGGATCGCCGCGCTTCACGAAATTGACCAGATAGGTGCTCGCGGTCCGGCCCGCCGCCCGGTCGGCCGTGCTGGTCTTCGCGCCATATTTGATCGCGGCGGTATCGAAGAAGAACGGAATGTCGGATGCATGCGATGCACCGGCAGTCTTGTCGGTCCGTGCCGATGTCGCGACATAGGAGAACCGGTAATAATAGGTCGGCACGCCTTTCGCGGCGAGCAACGCCGCGGTGTCGCGCGCGCCCTCGACCATGTAGCCTTGCGGACCGCCGATATCGTCGCTGGTCGCGCCGATCATCACCGGAACATTGGCAAACCGTCCCGCTGTGTAGGCGGCGACCGGATCGACCGCGATGCGGCCGTCGACAACAGGCTTGCTGTAGGTTTGCGGTCCCGAGCCGGGGGTGAACATTGCCGCCAGGTTCAGCCCGTCGGTCACTTGATCCGCCGAAAGCCGCCGAAGCTTTGCCAGCGCCTGCGGATCGTTCGGCGCGATCCCCTTAGACTGCGCGAACGCAACGCCGATCGCCTCGGCCGACTCGATCGTGCTGGCAGGCCCGGTCCCGGGGCCGCCTGACATCACCACCGCCTTATTGAACATCCCGCGGGCCATCGGCGACGTCAGCAGCGTGTGGACCGACATGCCGCCCGCGCTCTCGCCGATGATGGTCACATTCGCAGGGTCACCTCCGAACGCGGCGATATTATGCTGCACCCATTTCAGCGCCGCGAGCTGATCCATATAGCCGTAATTGCCGAGCAACCCCCGATCCGGGTTCTGGTGACTCAATTGCGGGTGCGCGAACGTGCCGAACCGGCCTAGGCGGTAGTTGAAGCTGACGACCATGATACCCGACTTGGCGAGCGCGCTGCCCGAATAGGTCGGCGGCGATGACCCGCCATTGACGAAGCCGCCACCGTAGATCCACACCATCACCGGCAATTTGGACGAGGCACCGGCGGGCTTCCACACATTTGCATAGAGGCAATCCTCGGCCGGCGGCGTGCCGAGCGGCGCGGCATCGCTCGGGAAAGGCTTTTGCATGCAATCATTGGTGTAGCGACTCGCGTCGCGTTCGCCTGACCAGCGAGCGACGGGCTGGGGCGCACGCCAGCGAAGCGGCCCGACGGGCGGCGCGGCGAACGGGATACCCTTGAACGCGATGATGCCGTCGGTAGCGCGCCCGCGTAGCTTGCCGCTGTCGAGTGTGACGTGTGTCTCTACCGACGTTGTTTGCGCGAGCGCCGAACTGCCCAGCAGTGTTGCCACAATGGCTAAGGTCAAACGCATGGCAATATCCTTGAGGCTGATCGGGACGACCGGGTCAGCCTAAGGGTGCGTCCGCGACGATACCAGACGATCCGTTCTGGAAAATGGTGGGGCCGGCCGTCCGGCCGGCCCCAGAAATCAGGCCTTCTTGCGTGCGCGCTTCGGGCTTGCAGCGGCTTCGGTGTCTTCCTCTTCGTCCGGCGTATCTTCGCCGGCTTCGGTCAGCGCCTGTCCAAGCGCTTTCAGCTTCTCTTGCGACGAATCGGCCTTCTCGGCGATCTTCGTCGTCGCGGTGCCCAGTCGGTGCAGAAGCGCATGGACGCGGTCCGCGTCGGGCGTGTCCTTCTCGAGCTGCTTGCGCAGCGATCCGAGGTCGCGCAAAATACCCTTGGCGCCCGAAACGTCGCTATCGGCCAGCGCTGCTTCCCAATCCTCGACCATGTCGGCGCCCTTGGTCGGCTTGGTCGCATCCAGTCCGCGATTGATCGCGTTCATCGTTCCGGCGAATTTAACAGCCATGTCATTCTCTCCACGAAGCCTGTGTTGGCGATCGTGAACGCGGATGCATCGCTGTAATGTCCGGCCCGATCGGACTACTTTATTGCTCTCGATCAAGATGAACGCAGAAACCGCGCAAGCCGTATCCTAGATTGCTTTTTAGGACCGCCGCAGCGTCGCTGGCGGGGACTGTCGCACACCGGGAAGCGTACGCAGTCTGCAACACGATGGCTCGCCGGGAGGGATTACCGGCCAGCAAACGGTGCAGCACACAGCACGGAAGCGCCATGTCCTGCACCGACATCGTGTCGAAGGCCTCAGGCGAGCGTCAGGCCCACGTCGACATTGCCGCGCGTGGCGTTCGAATAGGGGCAGATCTGGTGGGCCGCATCGACGAGCTTCTGCGCCTCGTTACGCTCGAGGCCCGGGAGCGATACCGTCAGATCCGTCGTGATACCAAAGCCGCCCTCCGAGCGCGGGCCGATGCCGACCTTTGCCGTGACCGCGACGTCTGCGGGCAGCTTCATCTTCAATTGCTGGCCGGCGACCTTCAGCGCACCGATGAAGCACGCGGAATAGCCCGCTGCGAACAGCTGCTCAGGATTGCTGCCATCGCCGCCTGCGCCGCCCAGTTCCTTTGGCGTCGACAGAGCAACGTCGAACCGACCGTCCTGCGACCGCGCGTGACCGTCACGACCCCCGGTTGCGGTGGCTTCGGTGGTGTATTTTACGTCGATCGACATTCCGGGTCTCCAATTGCTTATCGCGATAATCATCTAGGCGCGGCCAACCGTACTGTCCAGTATCATTTTGCGCGATAATCATTTGCGTGGTAGGCAGCTGGCCTAGAAGGAGCCTGTCTCGTGTCCGTCCCACTCCCACTCGACGACCAGCTTTGCTTTTCGCTCTACGCGGCGACGATCGCGATCAACCGCGCGTACAAGCCAGTTCTCGACGGGCTTGGCATCACCTATCCGCAGTTTCTGGTCCTCCAGACGCTCAACGAGGCGGAAGATGGTCGTTCGATCGGCGCGATTGCCGAACGGCTCGCGCTCGAGCCGAGCACCATCACGCCGCTGGCAAAACGCCTTGAGGCCGCAGGACTTGTCACACGGATCCGCAACCCGGCCGACGAACGCGAGGTCCGGGTTCGCCTGACCGATGCGGGAAGGGCATGCTGGGCCGAGACGGGGTGCCTCGGCCCGCTGATCGTCGAGCGATCGGGAATGACGCCGGACCGGCTCGCATCGCTGAATGCCGAGGTGGCGGCGCTTCGTCAGGCGCTCGCACTCAAGCCCGGAGATCGGCCAAGCATCACGGAGTGACGGCAATATGGGTCTGGCGTGCAGAGCAAACCGGCCTGATTCACACCGCGCCGATAGATCATCTGTGCTGGAGACTCTGAGGCGGTAATAGGCTGGCGACACCAAAGATGCTGCGTCACTAGCGGCTCATCTCAGACCAAACTGTGTCGGTCACCGTCGCGTGGTGGAGCCGAGGGGAATCGAACCCCTGACCTCTGCAGTGCGATTGCAGCGCTCTCCCATCTGAGCTACGGCCCCGCGCGGTCGGCCATAGGCCATGGTCGCGGCTTAACGGGTCGATTTGGGGGATGCAACCGGCTTGTAAAGCCCGGTCCGCCTGATCTGTGGCATGTCGTCGCAACGCAGCTTCGTGTCGCCGTCAAGTTGCCGCAAACACAGGAACTATCAAAGGCATCGGCGCTTGTAGACGGTGGAGTGCACGGCGTCGCGTCCGACGATGCCGGCAACCGCAGGACAGCAATTAGGAGGTTCCTATGGTCTACGAACGCAATACCCGAGATCGCCAGTCGGGCGACTATTATGGTCGGCCCAACTCGCAGGATTACGGCCGCGATTTCCGGTCCGATGGGGGCGATTACGGTCGATCCAGTGCGCGCGACTACGCAGCAGCCGGTGAATATGATCGCGACGGCAACCGCGGGCGTGACGACCAAGGCAATCGTGGCCGCTATGGCAGCGAGCAGCGCGACGAGGGCGGTCGCGACTATTATGGCGGCCATAATGATCGCCAGCAGCCGACCCAAGGTGACCGCTATGGCCAGTCGCAGTCTGGCCAGTCGCGCTACGGACAGCAGGCCTATGGCCAGCGCGGCCAAGGCCCGCGCGATACCGAATATCATGGCAGCTATGCATCGGATGGTCATCGCTTCCAGGACGTCGGCCGCAACCGCCACGCGGACGACGACAATCGTCGCAGCGGGCCGCGCGGCGACGATCGCGGCTATGGCCGCCAGCCGCAGGGTTACGACTATGACGATCGCGGCTTTATCGCGCGTGCGGGTGACGAAGTGCGTTCGTGGTTCGGCGATGACGATGCGGAGCGCCGCCGCGAGGCCGATGCGCGTTACGACGAGCGGTCCTTCGGCAATCCGGGCGATCGATCGTCCGGCAACCGTTCGTCGAGCACGCACGACGATCATTACCACAATTGGCGCAGCACGCAGATCGCCGCGCTCGACCGCGACTATGACGAGTATCGCAACGAGAACCGCACCAAGTTCGAGAATGAATTCTCGTCGTGGCGCACCGAGCGTCAGGGCCAACGGAGTTCGCTGTCGCAGGTCACCGAGCATATGGAAGTCGTCGGTTCCGACGGCAGCCATGTCGGCACCGTCGACAAGGTGAAGGGCGACCGCATCCTGCTGACCAAGAATGACCGCGATGCGGGCGGCGTGCATCACTCGATTCCGTCGCGCTGGATCAAGACCGTCGACAGTAAGGTGAACCTGTCGAAGTCGGCGGACGAAGCCAAGGCGGCGTGGAAAGAGGAAGAGCGCAACTCGGCGATGTTCGAGTATGGCGACCGCACCGGCAGCGACAAGAAGGACGCCAGTGCAACCGGTTACGCGTCGACCACGCAGGCCGGTAGCACGACTTCGACGGGCGCGGCATCGACCGCTAGCACGACTTCGGACACGCTCGGCAAGCCGGGTTCGAGCACGTACTGATCGCATGAACACATCGGCCGGTGTCGTCTGACACCGGCCGGCAAGGAGCCCGGGCGGAGACGTCCGGGCTTTTTTGCGGGTTGCGCGGCGCATGTGTTTCGCCATACCCATAATACGAATATTCAAGACAGGAGCAAAGCTATGGCCCGTGCATGGAGCCTGAAGACTCGTCCGCAAGGCATGCCGAAGCATACCGACTTCGCCATGATCGATCTCGAAACGGCGTCGCTCGGCGCTGGTGAGGTCCGGATCGCCAACCGCTGGCTGTCGGTCGATCCGTACATGCGCGGGCGGATGAACGACGTGAAGAGCTATGTCCCGCCGTTCGCGCTGGGTGAGGCGATGCAGGGCGGCGCGGTCGGCGAGGTCGTCGAGAGCAACGACGACGGGATCAAGGTCGGCGACATGGTGCTGCACATGGCCGGCTGGCGCGACGAGGCTGTTGTGCCCGCCGCGCAGGTCCAGAAGCTGCCCGCCCTCGACGTGCCGCCGCAGGCGTTTCTCGGCCAGCTCGGCATGCCGGGGATGACCGGCTATTTCGGGCTGCTCGCGGTCGCCGAGGCAAAGGCGGGCGACACGGTGTTCGTGTCGGCAGCGGCAGGCGCGGTCGGCTCGACCGTCGTGCAGGTCGCCAAGGCCAAAGGCATGACGGTGATCGGGTCGGCCGGCGGCGCGGAGAAATGCGCGTGGGTGAAGTCGCTCGGGGCGGATGCCGTGATCGATTATAAGGGCGACGTGCCGGTGGTGAAGGCGCTCGGCGAGGCGGCACCGAAGGGCATCGACGTCTATTTCGACAATGTCGGCGGCGAGCATCTCGACGCGGCGCTGGCGCATGCGAACCTGCATGCGCGGTTCGCGATCTGCGGGATGATCGACGTCTACAACAGCGGTGCGGCGACGCAGCTCAAATATCTCGCGCGGCTGATCGGCAACCGCATCCAGATCCGCGGCTTCATCGTCAGCGACTTCATGAGCCGCGCCGATGAGTTCTACAAGGACATGGGCGGCATGCTTAGCGCCGGGACGCTCAAGCGCCAGGAAACCGTCCATGAGGGTCTCGAGACGATGCCCGACGCGTTTCTCGGGCTGTTCTCGGGCGGCAACACGGGCAAGATGCTGGTGAAGGTCTGAGGTAAAGACGCCTGACGTTCGATCCTCCCCCGCCAGGGGGAGGTGGCGCCGAAGGCGACGGAGGGGGAGGGCACGGAACAGCGGTTCTCCCTTTCCGCCCCCTCCGTCTGGCGAGTGCCAGCCACCTCCCCCTGGCGGGGGAGGATCAGCGGTCGGGTACCACGCTTCTCTACAACCACTTCGCCTGCTTGAACTTCAGATACAGCGCGGAGCACACGACCGCGATCACGCCCAGCACGACGAAATAGCCATATTGTGTCTTTAACTCGGGCATGTGCTCGAAATTCATGCCGTAGATCCCCGCGATCGCGGTCGGGACGGCGAGGATCGCGGCCCAGGCGGCGAGCTGGCGGGTGATCGCACCGGTGCGCTGCTGTTCGAGCAGGTTGCTGAATTCGAACACCGACGTCAGCACTTCGCGGAGCCCCTCGACCATCGTCTGGACGCGGCGGACGTGATCGAGCACATCGCTGAAATACGGCTTCGCCTCGGTATCGATGCACGGCAGGTCGAGCCGGACGATCTTTCCTGCGACCTCGCCCATCGGACCCAGGATGCGCTGGAAGCGGATCATCTCTCGCCTTAACCCGAATATCCGGACGATCTCGTCGCGGCCCAGGAACGCGTCGATGGTGCGTTGTTCCATGGCGAGCACCTCGTCCTCGATGCTCTCCATGATCGGCAGATAGCCGTCGACGACATAGTCGAGGATCGCGTGGAGGACATAGTCGACGCCGTTGATCAGCAGCGTCGGTGCGGCCTCGAGCTGTTCGCGCAGCGCCTTGTGCGAGCGCGCGGAGCCGTGGCGGACGCTGATGATATGGCTGTGGCCGACGAAGATCGCGGTCTCGCCATACGCAATCTTGTCACCCTCGAGCTGCGCGGTGCGTGCGACGACGAACAGCTGGTTGCCATACACGTCGACCTTGGGCAGCTGGTCCGCCTTGACCGCGTCCTCCACCGCGAGCGGGTGGAGGTTATACTGCTGCTGCAGCGTCCGCATCTCGTCATCGGTCGGGTCGCAGATGCCGATCCAGACGAACTCGGACCGGTCCGCGGGGCAATCGACCTTCTCGTCGATCGAGACCGCGCGGACGCGTTTCCCGTGACGATAGAGATACGCAGCGACGACCGTCATGGAGCCTCGGAGTTACACGAACGAAGCCCGCGCCGGTATCAGAACGCCGGCAGCACCGCACCCTGATAATGCTGCGCGATGAACGCCTTGGTCGCCGGACTGCGCAGCGCCGCGATCAGCTTCATCACGCGCGGGTCCTTGTCGCCGCCGGGCAGGCCGACGACGAAATTGACATAGGGGCTGTTCTTGTCCTCGATCGCGAGCGCGTCGCGCACCGGGTTGAGCTTCGCGTCGAGCGCGTAATTGGTGTTGATGAGCGCCAGATCGACCTCGCCGAGCGTGCGGGGCAGGGTGGCACCCTCCAGCTCCTTGAACTTCAGGTTCTTCGGGTTGGTCGCGATGTCGTTGAGGCTCGACAGCGGATTGGTCGGGGTCTTCAGCGTGATCAGCCCGGCCTTTTGCAGCAGCAGCAGCGCGCGGCCGCCGTTGCTTGGCTCGTTCGGGATCGCGACGATGGCGCCGTTCGGCACTTCAGCGATCGTCTTCCACTTGCGCGAATAGGCGCCGAGCGGTTCGACATGGATGCCCGCATAGGGCACCAGATGCGTGCCGCGCGAGGCGTTGAACTCGTCGAGATAGGGCTTGGTCTCGAAATAGCTGACGTCGATCTGCTTCTGCTCGACCTGGAGGTTGGGCTGCACATAATCGTTGAAGACGCGGATCTGGAGGTCGACGCCTTCCTTGGCGAGCGCGGGTTTGATCGACTCCAGGATCTCGGCATGCGGCACCGCGGTCGCGGCGACGGTCAGCGTCTTTCCGTCATTGGTCTTTGCGCCACCGCACGCGGCGAGCGCGAGCAGCGAGAGCGTGGCAAGCAGAGTGCGGCGGTTCATGAATATTCCTAGCGGCGGGTAAAGTGGCGGACGAGCGCGTCGCCGGCATATTGGATGATCTGGACGAGGACGACCAGCAGCACGACGGTGACGACCATCACATCGGTCTGGAACCGCTGATAGCCGAACCGGATCGCGAGGTCACCGAGCCCGCCGGCCCCGACCACGCCCGCCATCGCGGTGAACGAGACGAGCGCGACCGCGGTGACGGTGGCGCCCGCGATCAGCCCGGGCAGTGCCTCGGGGATCAGCGCGCCGGTCACGATCTGGCGCGTGGTTGCGCCCATCGCCTGGACCGCCTCGATCGTCGTGCGGTCGACTTCCTTCAGCGATCCCTCGACGAGCCGCGCGTAGAAGGGCGCGGCCCCCACGACGAGCGGCGGGATCGCGCCCGCGACGCCGAGCGAGGTGCCGACGAGCATGACGGTCAGCGGGATCATCACGATCAGCAGGATGATGAACGGCACCGAGCGCAGGATGTTGACGACGATGCCAAGCACCGCGTTGGCGACGCGGTTCTGCGCCAGCCGGCCCTGTCCGGTGAGGAACAGCAGCACGCCGAGCGGCAGCCCGAGCGCGATGGTGAGGATCAGCGACCCGCCCAGCATGATGAGCGTGTCGAGGCACGCCTGGCCGATGTCGGACCAGTCGATGTTCGCGAAGAAAGTCATGCCGCGAGGGCCGCGAGCATGCGCTTGGTCGCCGGATGCGCGGCGTTGGCGAAGATGTCGGTGACGGTGCCGGTCTCGACGACCTGGCCGCGTTCCAGCACCGCGACGCGGTCGCAGACGTAACGGACGACGTCCATTTCGTGCGTGATCAGCACGATCGTCAGCCCGAGGTCGCGGTTGAGATCGCGGAGCAGCGTGAGCACCGAGCGCGTGGTTTCGGGGTCGAGCGCGCTCGTCGCCTCGTCGCACAGCAGGATGTCGGGATCGGTGGCGAGCGCACGGGCGATCCCGACGCGCTGCTTCTGGCCGCCGGACAATTGGGCGGGGTATTTGGCGGCATGATCGGACAGGCCGACCCGGTCGAGCAAGGCCGCGACCTTGCTCTCGCGCGCCGCTTTGGCGACGCCAGCGAGCACCAGCGGGAAGGCGACGTTCGCCGCGACCGTGCGCGAGGAGAGCAGTCCGAAGTTCTGGAAGATCATGCCGATCCGCCGCCGAAGCGCGCGGAGGTCCGCCGCCGACAGGCCTGCGACGTCGATGCCATCGACCTCGACGCGCCCCGATGTCGGCCGTTCGAGCGCGTTGATCAGCCGGATCAGCGTCGACTTGCCCGCGCCGGACTGACCGATCACCCCGAACACGCCGCACGCAGGGATCTCCAGCGACACGCCGTCGAGCGCCGCCGCATCGCTTGCCGGGTAGGTTTTGATGACGTCGGTGAGGCGGATCATGCGGACCCCATGACCTGCACCGCGAACCGCTCCATTTCCTCGGCCTGCGGGCTCATCTGGAGCAGCAGCAGGTCGAGACCCGCGGCCTCATACTCCGCCACGCGTTCCTTCAACTGTTCGGGCGTTCCGACCAGATTGGGGCGCAGGCCGCGGTTGGAGACCGAATATTCCTGGATCTTCAGTTCGCGTTCGAGCTGCGTGCCCGACAGCCACTGGTCGAAATTCGCATAGCCCGCGGGCAGTTCGGTGACGCTGGTGATGCGCTCGAGCTCGCGCTTCGCCTCCGCCTCGCTGTCGCGGACGATCGCATAGGCGGCCATGCCGTATTGCATCGGTGCGCCGCCCCCCCTTTTTTCATTGGCGGCTGCACGTCGCGCCGCCATGTCGGCGATCTTCGGCGCGATCGCGTCGGCCGGGTCGCCGTGCATGACATAGGCGTCGCACTGCGCGGCGATCATGGCCTTGGCCTTCTCGCTCTCGCCGCCGGCATAGACGGTAGGGCGCTTGACGGGCTTGGGCGAACAGATCGCCTGCTCGGTGGTGTAGAACTGCCCGGCGAAGTCGAACCGCTCCTGCGTCCACAGCCCGTCGACCACGGTCAGCCATTCGGCGGTGCGCGCATAGCGATCGTCATGCTGGTCGAACTGGAGGCCGTATTGCTTGGCCTCGTCCGCCCACCAGGACGACACGACGTTGAGCGCGAGCCGGCCGCCTGAGATCCGGTCGATATTGGCCGCCGCCTTGGCGAACAGCGCGGGGTGGTGGAAGTTCGGGCGAACCGCGACCATCAACTCGATGCTGTCGGTCACCGCCGCCAGCGCCGCCGCGGTCGACCATGCATCGAGCGCAGGCTGTTCGACGCCCTTGATGTCGTTCAGGTTCAGCTCGGCGATCAGCGTCAGGTCATAGCCCCAGCGCTCCGCATTCTGCGTCAGCGCCTTGGTATAGGCCCAGCTCGCCTCCATCCCCTCGTCAGGGACGTTGCGCAGCCAGCCGCCAAAAACCGGAGTCCAGTATCCATAGCGCATCAGCGAGCCTTCCCGATTCTGTAGATCAGGTAATCGACGAGCCGGTCGTGGGGATCCCAGCCGAGTGTTTCCAACGGCTTGGCGACGAAGTTCGACAGCGCGTTGATGTCGTAGAAGCGCGCGACGCCATCGCGGTCGTCGATCATCACCTCGACCCCGCCGACATCGAGATCGACCGCGCGGGCGATCGCCTCGGCTGCATCCTTCAGCGTCTGCGACGGCTCGACGGCCGCCATCTTGATCCCCGAGCCGGGGACGACGCACGCATCGGCGGGGCAGAGATCGAACGCGCCGCCACCCGCGACCTCGATTCCGTAGAGGAACTTGCGGTCGAGCGTCTCGATCCGGGTGATCGCGCCACCTCGGACGGGGACATATTCCTGCACTAGCAACACGCCGTCGACGCTGCTTGGCAGGCCGCTGTCGGCGACCGCGGTGCGCAGTTCGTCGAGACTGTCGAAGCGGATGATGCCCGCACCCGATCCGCCGATATTGGCCTTCACGACCAGCGGGAAGCGGAGCGTCTGCGCGGCGGCCACGACGTCGGCGGCGCGGTGGACGACGCGCGTCTCGGGGATCGCGAGGCCGAGCGACGCGATGAGCGACAGTTGCCGCGCCTTCGACGCGTCGATCGCGAGAACGTCGGCACCGTTGATCACGCGCGCGCCGGTGCGGCGCCAGTGATCGAGCATCGCCATCGTATCGAAGATCGGATGCTCGTCGTTGCGCAGGAAGCTCGACATCGCGATCCGGTTGAACACGACGCGGCCGGGGGCGGTCTGGTCCGCGGGGTTCCAGAAGCCGTCGGGCGTGGCGCGCGAAAAGTCGACGCCGCGGCGATCGAGCGCGGCGAACAGCGGTTCGAACCAGAGCGGGTGCTCGTAGAGAATGGCGAGATCGGTCATCGTCCGACGGATACGCATTGCGCGCGGGTGTGCAAACCCAAGCAATAGTTTGGGGTGCGCAATTTCGCATCGTTCTTGGCTGACAGCGCGGGCGCAGCGCGGTAGCCTTGGCGATGACCTCCACACTGATCGGCGCGTCGCTCGCGCTTCTCTTCGCCGTTTCCGCCTCGGCGCAAACCCCGGTTCCCGTGGCGCCGAGCGTGCCGGCTGCTGCCGATGCGGTGCCGGCGGAGACCGTCTCGATCGTGATGACGACGAGCGAGGGGCCGATCACGCTGGCGCTGGAGAAGGCGCGCGCGCCGCTGACGACCGCGAATTTCCTGCGCTATGTCGATCAGAAGCGGCTCGATGGCGTGACCTTCTACCGGGCGATGAACCTGGGGCAGGGGACCGGGCTGATCCAGGGCGGGCCGCAGAACGATCCGAAGCGCATCCTGAAGCCGGTGGCGCACGAGCCGACCAGCAAGACGGGGCTGTCGCATGTCGATGGGACGATCTCGCTCGCGCGGCTGGCACCGGGGACGGCGACGGCGGACTTCTTCATCACCATCGGGCCGGTACTGTCGCTGGACGCGGCGCCTGCGGGGAGCGGCGACACGGCTGGCTATGCGGCGTTCGGGCATGTCGTCGCCGGGATGGACGTGGTGAAACGCATCCTCGGTGCGCCGACGTCGGCGACGGCGGGCGTGGGGGTGATGAAGGGGCAGATGATTGCTGCGCCGGTGAAGATCCTCACCGTGCGGCGCGCCCAATAGGCTCGCGTACGGCGCCGACCACTTTACCACCCCGGCGGAGGCCGGGGCCCAGGAGGAAAGGTCGTAGTAACGGCGGACTGCGCTTCGTTACCGCCGTCCCCCAACTGGGCCCCGGCCTTCGCCGGGGTGGTGTCGGGAACTGTGATCGGCTGACGCGCTAGGCTCTGACGCCCGGGCTCAGGCGGCGACGGCGTCGGCCCTGGTCGCCATCCACGCTTCGGCTTTCGCCAGCGCGGGGGCGTCGTCGACGTCGATCCAGTCGATATCGCTGCACTCCACGATCCGGGCGAGGCCCTGCGCCGCGAGCAGGCGGACGCCTTCGGTCAGCGAGGGGCTGGCGAGCGTGGCCAGCGCGTCGGACAGCGCAGGGCCGATCGCGAAGACGCCGGTGTCGTAGCAGTCGTGCGGCTCCAGGCCCTTGCCGATCGCGACGATGCGGTCGCCGTCGGTCGCGACGCAGGTCACGTCCTCGGGATCGACCCAGTCATGCCCGAGCCGCCGGTCGATGCCGAGCCGCAGGCCACCACCGGCCCCCGCGGCTGCCATGCGGGCATAGAGCGCTGGGCTGACGAGATGGTCGCACATTGCCAGCACCGCTTCGCTGCCGGCCAGCGCCTCACGCGCGGCCAGGACCGACACGCCATTCGGTTCGCGGTGATCGGCGAGGACCGTCTCGACCGCCAGGGGCCAGCGCCGGCTGGCGAGATAGGCTTCGATCGCCTCGCGGCCATAGCTGACCGTCACGATCGCGCGCGCGAAACCGGCCTCGGCCAGCCCCTCTAGCGCGTGCGCGATCAGCGGCCGCCCCGCCACCGCGCAGAGCGGCTTGTACGGGGCGGAGGTGCGAAGGCGGCTGCCTTCCCCGGCGGCGAGGAGGATCGCCGTTTGAATCCGGGGCGTGTCGATCATGTCAGGCGGCCTTGATGAACCGCTCGACTTCGATCTGCGCGAGATCGTCGGTCATCTGCGTGCGCGGGTGCTTGCAGAAATAGGCCGAGGCGGGATCGATGACGCCGGCGATGCCGCGATCCTTGGCGATCTTGGCGCAGCGGATCATGTCGATCGCGACGCCCGCCGAGTTGGGGCTGTCCTCGACCGAGAGACGCAGCTCGATGTTCATCGGCACGCCGCCGAACAGCTGGCCTTCCATGCGCAGGAAGCAGACCTTGTTGTCGTTCTGCCAAGGCACATAGTCCGACGGACCGATATGGACGTTGTCGTCGTCCATCCGCTCGGCCGCGACCGACTGGACGGCCTCGGTCTTCGAGATCTTCTTCGACTCGAGACGGCGATGGTTCGACATGTTGAGGAAGTCGGTGTTGCCGCCGGTGTTGAGCTGGTAGGTGCGATCCAGCTTCACGCCGCGCTTGGCGAACAGGTCGGTCAGCACGCGGTGGACGATCGTCGCGCCGAGCTGTGCCTTGATGTCGTCGCCGATGATCGCGACGCCGGCGTCTTCGAACTTCTTGGCCCAGACGGGGTTCGAGGCGATGAAGACGGGGATGTTGTTGACGAACGCAACGCCCGCCTCGATCGCGCAGTCGGCGTAGAATTCGGTGGCTTCCTGCGACCCGACCGGCAGGTAGTTCATGAGCACGTCGGCGCCCGATGCCTTCAGCTCGGCGATGACGTCTTCACGGCTCGGCTCGGCGGCGTCGGCGACCAGGAACGTGCGGTCGTCCTTGAAGTCGGCCATGTGGTCGGCGACGCCGTCCAGCTTCTTGCCCATCTTCACGATAGTGCCCGTCGGGCCGACATTGGGTGCGAACACCGCGGTGCAGTTCGGCTTGGCGAAGATCGCCTCCGACACGTCCTTGCCGACCTTGCGACGATCGACGTCCCAGGCCGCGACGACCTTGATGTCGCTCGGCTTGTAGCCGCCCATGTCGAAGTGCATCAGGCCGACCTGGTCGTTAGCCCCCTCGCGATAATGCTCGAGACCCTGCACGAGCGAGCTGGCGCAGTTGCCGATGCCGACCACGGCAATCCGAATGCTATTCATTACTGACCCTGTTCCTTACGAAAGATGCATGCGCGACGCGGTCTTTGGTCGCGGCGGCGTAGTAGTACGAACGAAGGCCCGCTCGACACGACGGTGCCAGACGAGCCCGACGATGGCGACGAGCGTCAGAGGGACGATCTCGAACCACCAGAAGATGCGTGGGTTGCCCGCGAAGCAGGCGACGAAGATCGCCCATACCCGGACGTTCGCGGTAAGCAAGGCCATGAAGCGCAATGGCGCGACCGCACGTGCCCCGTAACTGGCACCCAGCGCGACCGGATCGCTTGCCTGGCCGAGCGTGCGCTCGAACGGCATGGCGATGCGGTCGATGCTGCTGGCGACGCCGTCATAGAAGCGGACGAGCGCGTTGCCGGTCGGCACCGGGGGCGCATCGAGCGCGATGCCCTTGAGACGGCGATGGAAGCGCGACCGCTCGCCTTCGTACATGTTCGACTGCACCGCGTGCGCACAACCGGCGGCGATCGCGAGGATCCATGCCTCGGGCGTGTCGATCGTGATCGCGAGCGAAATATAGATCAGCGCGAACACGCCGTGATCGCAAAGCCCGTCGAGCATCCGCCCCAGCGGGCTCGCAGTCTTGGTCGCGCGCGCGACCATGCCGTCGAGCCCGTCGGCGATCAGCCAGCCGACCGACAGGACGAGACCCACCAGCGCGAGCGCCCAGCTATCCCATTGCGCATAGGCAAGCGCGGCGAGGCCACCGAGGCACAGACCCGCGACCGAAACCGCGTTGGCCGAAATTCCACGCGCCAAAGCCAGCGGCAAAAGCGCACGGCCTGCCGGGTGAATCAGCCAAAGGTTAGATGGGATCTCGATCCGGCGATCGCGCGATCCATCCGGTGGAGCCACTGTCATAGGATGTTCACAATGCGCCGCGCCCGCAATTTATGCAAGGTCGCGCGACGAACCCTAGGGAACGCTTGACCGCAATTCTTCGATCCAGGCGGTTGCGATACCATCCGATGGCGCCCGCCAGTCGCCACGCGGCGACAGCGCGCCCCCCGCGGAAACCTTCGGTCCGTTGGGCATTGCCGAGCGCTTGAACTGGCTGGTCGCAAAGAACCGGACGAGGAACTTCTCCAGCCAGTGGCGGATCGTCGGCAAGTCATAGGCGATGCGCGCATCTGTGGGCAGGTCCTGCGGCCACGCGCCGAGGCCCGCATCGCGCCACGCATGCCAGGCCAGGAACGCGATCTTCGACGGGGCGAGTCCGTGGCGGATCACATAATGCGCGAAGAAATCGTTCAGCGCATAGGGACCGATCATCGACTCGGTGCTCTGCAGCGCGCCGTCGGCGCCCGCGGGCACGAGCTCGGGGGAGATTTCCTGCGCCAAGATCGTCGCCAGGATCGCGTCGGTCGCCGCATCATACTGGTCGGTGCGGATGCACCAGCGGATCAAGAATTGGATCAGCGTCTTGGGCACGCCGCTGTTCACCGCGTAATGGCTCATCTGGTCGCCGACGCCGTAGGTGCACCAGCCCAGCGCCATCTCGCTGAGGTCGCCCGTGCCGAGCACGATCCCGCGCCGCTGGTTGGCGAGGCGGAACAGATAGTCGGTGCGCAGGCCCGCCTGCACATTCTCGAACGTGATGTCGTAGACGGGATCGCCGTCGCTGAAGGGGTGGCCGATATCCTCCAGCATCCGCCGCGCGGCGGGACGGATGTCGATCTCCTCCGCGCTGATACCGAGCGCGCGCATCAGCGCCCAGGCATTGGCCTTGGTGCCTGCGCCGGTCGCGAAGCCGGGCATGGTGAAACCGAGGATCGCGCTGCGCGGGCGCCCGAGCCGGTCCATCGCCTTGGCCGCGACGATCAGCGCATGCGTCGAGTCGAGGCCGCCGGAGACGCCGATCACGATCGTCTCGGCATGCGCGGCGACGAGCCGCTTCGACAGCGCCTCTACCTGGATGTTGAACGCTTCGTAGCAATCGTCGTCGCGGCGTGCCGGATCGTTGGGCACGAACGGGAAGCGGCGGATGGCGCGCTCCAGGCCGCCGTCCGCCAGCACCGGCGTGTGATCGAACGCGATCCGTCGGAAGCGGGTCTCCGGCGTGCCGGCGAACGTGGCGGCATCGTTGAACGTGCCGAACCGCAGGCGTTCCTGCGTGATCCGTTCGCAATCGACATCGGCGACGACGAGTTCGGGTTCGGTCGCGAACCGCTTCGATTCGGCGATCTGTTCGCCGAGTTCGTGGATCAGGCCCTGGCCGTCCCACGCGACTTCGGTCGTGCTCTCGCCCGGCCCCGCGGCCGAATAGACATAGGCGCACACCGCGCGCGCCGACTGCGCCGCCGCGAGCATCGCCCGCTCGCGCGCCTTGCCGATCACGATGTTCGAGGCGGACAGGTTGCAGCAGATCAGCGCGCCCGCGAGCGCACCCGCGGTCGAGGGCGGGGTGGGGGCCCAGTAATCCTCGCAGATCTCCGCATGGAACACGAAGCCGGGCAGGTCGCGCGCGGCGAAGATCAGGTCGGTACCGAAGGGCACGTCCTTGCCGCCAAGCGCGATCGTCAGTCCGGTCAGACCCGCGCCGCTCGCGAACCAGCGCTTTTCGTAGAATTCGCGGTAGTTGGGCAGGAATGTCTTGGGGACCACGCCCAGCACCTGCCCGCGCGCGATCGCCAGCGCGCAATTGTACAGCCGTCCGTTCCGCACCAGCGCCGCGCCCACGAGCAGCACCGGGCGCAGCGTCGCGCTCGCCGCGACGACCGTCGCGATCGCGGCCAGCGTCGCGCGCTGCTGCGCCGTCTGCAGATGCAGGTCGTCGA
This sequence comes from Sphingomonas aurantiaca, assembly GCF_003050705.1. Classification (GTDB taxonomy): domain Bacteria; phylum Pseudomonadota; class Alphaproteobacteria; order Sphingomonadales; family Sphingomonadaceae; genus Sphingomonas; species Sphingomonas aurantiaca. Next base: position 1,103,675 of record NZ_QAOG01000001.1, read on the forward strand.
TCGCGTAGGAGGTCAGGTTTAGTTCGGGGAACACGACCAGGTCGACACCGCGCGCATCCGCCTCGCGGGCCAGCGCGATCGTCGCGTCGGCATTGGCGCCGGTATCCCCCACCGAAGCGCGCGGCGTGGCGGCGGCGACCCGGATCAGCCCATGACTATGGATCGCGTAGAATGGATGCGTCATCGCGCACCGATACAAGCGCTTGGGCAGGCGCGCTACCGACTTGCGACGACGGCTCCGCCGCCGCTCACGTCACCGCGAGGCGTTCGGCGAAGGCGGGATCGCGCCATGCCTCGCTCTCCAGCGTCTCGCGCAGGATGTCGCCGGCGCGCCAGACGTCCTCATGGCTGAGATATAGCGGCGTGAGGCCGAGGCGGAGGATGTCGGGGTCGCGGAAGTCGCCGATTACCCCGCGGGCGATCAGCGCCTGAGTCAGCGCATAGGCCTGCGGATGGCGGAAGCTGATATGGCTGCCGCGCCTGGCGGGGTCGCGGGGACTGACGCAGTCGAGGCCCAGCGCATCGCCGGCGGCGGCGAGGATGTCGAAGAGCCGGGCGCTCTTGGTGGCGACCGCGTGCTGATCGATATCGGCCCAGAGATCGAGCGCGGTTTCCAGCGCGGCGGTCGAGAGCATCGCCGGGGTGCCGGCAAGCCAGCGCTTCATGCCGGGGGCGGGGCGATAGGCATCCTCGAACGCGAACGGCGCGGCGTGGCCCATCCAGCCGGACAGTGGGCTGGCGAGCGAGTCCTGCCAGCGTTTGGCGACGTAGAGGAACGCCGGCGCGCCGGGCCCGCCGTTGAGATATTTGTAGGTGCAGCCAACCGCCAGGTCGGCGTTGGCGGCGGTCAGATCGATCGGCACCGCGCCGACGCTGTGGCTGAGATCCCAGAGCATGAGCGCGCCGGCGGCGTGCGCGCGCGCGGTCCATGCGGCCATGTCGAAGCGGTCGCTCGTCTTGTAATGGACGTGCGTCAGCAGGAGGACCGCGGTGTCGTCGTCGAGTGCGGTGGCCAGGTCTTCGCGCGCGACCACCTTCAGCCGCGCACCGGGAACGCAGCCGACCGCGCCTTCGGCGATGTGGAGGTCGGTCGGGAAATTGCCGGCTTCGCTGAGGACCGTGTGGCGCGCCGGGTTGCTGCGCAGCGCCGCGACCAGCGCCTTGAAGAGATGCGACGAGGTCGTGTCGCCGATGATGACCGAGTCGGCGGCGGCGCCGATCAGCGGCGCGATCTTGGCGCCGATCCGCTGGGGGGCGTCGATCCACCCCTCGTTCCAGCTGCGGATGAGACGGTCGCCCCATTGGCGCGTCGCGACGTCGGCGAGCGCGGCGGGCGTCGCCTTGGGCAGTGCGCCGAGCGAATTGCCGTCGAGATAGATCACGCCCTCGGGGAGCAGGAAATCGTCGCGGCGGGCGGCGAGCGGGTCGGTCGCGTCGAGCGCGCGGGCGTCTTCCAGAGTCACTGTGTTATCCCGAGTCACTGGGTCTTCCCGATGTCTGCGAGGATCAGGCGTTTTGCGGCCGCCCAGGCGGCGGTCTCGGGGGCGATCAGCTCGACATGGCCGGTGGCGGGGATGACGTGGAGCGTGGCGGTGTCGCCCGCCGCGACGGCCTTGGCGACATAGTCGGTGGCCATGGCGAAGGGGATGATCCGGTCTTCGCGGCCGTTGATCAGGTCCTGGCGCACGCCGAGCGGGAGCAGGCGGGGCACGGACGTGTCGGCATAGACGTCGGGATGCCGCGCGCCGGGCGCGCCGACCAGTTTCGCGACTACTTCGACCCCGCAGCCATTTTCGGGACTGGCCGCCGTCGCTTCCAGATCGGGCAGACCACCCAGGCTGATGGCATGATCGATGCGGAGCGGATGCGCAGAATAAAGTGGGCTGGTCGCGGGCTGTTTCGGGCGGGCGGCGAGCCAGAGCGCGAGGTGGCCGCCCGCCGAATGGCCGATCGCGGTGACCCGGGCCGTGTCGAGCTTGAACCGGCGCGCCTGCTTCGCGAGTGCGTCGGTCGCCTGTGCCGCATCCGCGAACGTGCCGGGATAGCCGCCGCCGGCGCGATCAACGCCGCGATAGTCGATGTTCCAGACCGCGACTCCGCTCCGGCGCAGATCGTCCGCGACCCAGTTCATCAGGCTGCGGTCGGCGATGCTGGTGGTCCAGCAGCCGCCATGCACCATCACGACCACCGGGAACGGACCCTTGCCCTTGGGCAGCCAGACGTCGACCTTCTGCATCTGGTCTGGGCCATAGGCGATCGTCGCGTCGGCGACGGGCTTGGGGCGGGCGGTGAGCACGGACCAGGTGAGCAGGTCGGCGGCGGCAGGGGTCGGCATCACGGCCAACGGTAGCAGCAGGGCGGCGGCGAGGAATAGGCGCATGCGCAGACGCTAGCCGACCGCCGCCGACCTGTCCCGTCCGGAGACGCCGCGCCGGAAAATTTGCCGCAAATGACGGGAGAATGGACGTAAAAGGCGCGCTGGGGGCAACCCGCGGTCCCGGGGGCCGTGGGGAAAAAGCTGCGCGCGCAGCGCGGGCACGGGGGGCGTGATGAAGATATTGGTGGTGTCGAGCCTGTACCCGAATGCCGTCCAGCGACGTCACGGGATATTTATCGAACACCGTGTCGGGCATGTCGCCGGGCCCGGCGACGAGGTGCGCGTGGTGGCGCCGATACCGTGGTTCCCGAGCCGTCACCCACGGTTCGGGCGCTATGCCGACTTTGCCAGCGCGCCGAAGATGGCGGTTCGGCGCGGGGTGCCGATCACGCATCCGCGCTATCCCGTCATTCCGAAGATCGGCATGGCGTCGGCGCCGTGGCTGATGGCGGCGGCTTTGTACCCCCGGATCGCGCGGCTTCGGCGCACGTTCGATTTCGACGTGATCGATTCCTATTATCTCTATCCCGATGGTGTCGCGTCGGGCTTGCTCGCGCGGTGGTTCGACCGGCCGTTCGTGATGAGCGCGCTGGGGTCCGACGTCAGCCAGATCGCGCAGCACCGGCTCGAGCGGGCGATGATCCTGTCGGCGATCGAGCGGGCCAGCGCGACGACCGCGGTGGCGGCCGCGTTGCGCGATGCGCTGGTCGGGCTGGGGGCGCCCGCGGACCGGACCTGCGTGGTCGAGCATGGTGTCGACCTGACCCTGTTCTCGCCGCCGCAGGACCGCGCGGCGCTGCGTGCGCGAATGGGGATCGCCGCGCCGACGATCCTGTCCGTCGGCCATCTGATCGACCGCAAGGGCCACGACTTCGCGATCCGGGCGATCGCGAGCTTGCCGGACGTGCGGCTGATGATCGCGGGCGACGGGCCGTGCGAGCCGGCACTGCGCGCGCTCGCCGCGACGCTGGGGGTATCCGGACGCGTCGATTTCCTCGGCCATGTCGATCAGCATCGCTTGCCCGCGCTGTATGCCGCGGCCGACGCGACGGCGAGCTGTTCGGACCGCGAGGGGATCGCCAACGTCCTGCTCGAATCGCTCGCCTGCGGAACGCCGCTGGTGGCGACGCCGGTATGGGGATCGCCCGAGGTGGTCCGCGTGCCCGAGGCGGGCGTGCTGACCGCGGATCGTTCCGATGCGGCGATCGCCGACGGGATCGCGCGGCTGCTGTCCAACCTGCCCGATCGCGCTGCGACGCGTACCTATGGCGAGCGCTACGACTGGCGCGAGACCGGGCGGCAGCACCGCGCGCTGCTTGCGGCGGCGGTCGCCGGGCACGCCGCGAACCAGTCAGGAGAACAAAAGGTGACGAAAGCGCGCGGGATGCTTTGATCGTTACGCGCGCGGCTGCTATCGCTGCTCCCAATGGCCAGCAGCGACTTCAAAGATCCCTTCGACAGCATCGTCGACGCCCCCTTCGATAGCGCGCTCTCCGAGCGGTATCTGGTCTATGCGTTGTCGACGATCACCGCGCGATCCTTGCCCGACGTGCGCGACGGGATGAAGCCCGTGCATCGCCGCCTGTTGTGGGCGATGCGGCTGCTGAAACTCGATCCGGCGCAGGGGTACAAGAAGTGCGCGCGCGTCGTCGGCGACGTGATCGGCAAATATCATCCGCATGGCGACCAGTCGGTGTACGACGCGATGGTGCGCTTGGCGCAGTCGTTCGCGATGCGATACCCGCTGGTCGACGGGCAGGGCAATTTCGGCAATATCGACGGCGATAATGCCGCCGCTTACCGGTACACCGAGGCACGGCTGACTCAGGTTGCGATCGACCTGATGGATGGGCTCGACGAGGACGCGGTCGCGTATCGCCCGACCTATAATGGCGAGGATCACGAGCCCGAGCTGTTCCCGGGGCTGTTCCCCAACCTGCTCGCGAACGGCGCGAGCGGGATCGCGGTCGGGATGGCGACGAGCATCCCGCCGCACAATGCCGCCGAGCTGCTCGAGGCCGCGATCGTGCTGATCGACACGCCCGACGCCGACGATGCCGCGATCCTGGCCCACGTGAAGGGCCCCGATTTCCCGACCGGTGGGCTGGTCGTCGATCCGCCCGCGGTGATCCGCGAATCCTATGCGACCGGGCGCGGCGGCTTCCGCGTGCGCGCGCGTTGGGAGACCGAGCGCGAGAAGGGCGGCGGCTGGCAGCTGATCGTCACCGAGATCCCGTACGGTGTGCAGAAGGGCAAGCTGATCGAGCAGATCGCCGAGCTGATCAACGCCAAGCGGCTGCCGATTCTCGCCGATGTCCGCGACGAATCGGATACCGAGATCCGCATCGTGCTCGAACCGCGCAGCCGCACGGTCGATCCGCAGATCCTGATGGACGGGCTGTTCCGGCTGACCGACCTCGAAACGCGCGTGAGCCTCAACCTCAACGTGCTCGACAAGGATCGCACGCCGCGCGTGATGAGCCTGCGGCAGGCGCTGGCGGCGTGGGTCGATCACCAGTTCGTCGTGTTGCGCCGGCGGACCGAGCATCGGCTGGCGAAGATCGCCGACCGCGTCGAACTGCTCGACGGCTATCTGATCGCGTATCTCAATCTCGACCGCGTGATCGAGATCATCCGCACCGAGGATGAACCCAAGAAGGTGATGATCGCCGAGTTCGCGCTGACCGATCGCCAGGCCGAGGCGATCCTCAACATGCGGCTGCGCAGCTTGCGGCGGCTCGAAGAGTTCGAGATCAAGACCGAGCGCGACAAGCTCGACAAGGAGCAGGCGACGCTCGCCGCGTTGCTGGCGGATCCGAAGAAGCAGCGCGCGCGGATGAAGCGCGACATGGCCAAGATCCGCGATCGCTATGGGCTGGAAACGGTGCTCGGCAAGCGCCGGACGACGATCGAGGAGGCCGCGCCGACGCGCGACATTCCGCTCGAGGCGATGATCGAGCGCGAGCCGATCACCGTCATCCTGTCGCAGCGCGGCTGGATCCGGGCGATGAAGGGGCACAACGACCTCGCCAGCCCGGAGGCGCTGAAGTTCAAGGAGGGCGATGGCCCGGCCTTCGCGTTCCATGCGCAGACGACCGACAAGCTGCTGCTCGCCGCGGAAAACGGGCGCTTCTACACGCTGGCGGCGGACAAGCTGCCGGGCGGGCGCGGCTTTGGCGAGCCGGTGCGCGCGATGATCGACCTCGACGGGAGCATCGGCATCGTCGCGCTGCTGCCCGCGAGCCGACATCCCAAATTGCTGGTGGTGGCGACCGACGGTCGTGGCTTCTCGGTGAGCAGCGCCGAGGTGATCGCCGAGACGCGTAAGGGCAAGACCGTGGTGACACCGCGGCCGGGCGCGCAGCTGAAGATCGTGCGGCCGATCGGGCCGAACGACGACTATGTCGCGGCGATCGGCGACAACCGGAAGATGCTCGTCTTCCCGCTCGCCGAGCTGGTCGAGATGACTCGCGGGCAGGGGCTGCAGTTGCAGCGCTACCGTGACGGCGGGCTGGCGGATGCGATCACGTTCGTCTTTGCCGACGGGCTGAGCTGGGCGATGGGCGGCGGGACGGGGCGTACAAGGACCGAAGCGGACCTGGGGCCATGGCGTGCGGCACGCGGTGCGGCAGGAAGAATGCCGCCGACCGGTTTTCCGCGCGACAATCGGTTTGGCTAACGAAATCGCGTAGCACGCTGTAAAACCGGGGAATTGGCAAAAAGTGACAGTTTACCGTCCTTTTTGGTTCCTTCAGGCCGTCTTAACTAAGACGGACTAGGCACGGGGTCATGGCAGTGATGGCCCCGGACGCTATAGAGCAAACCCTAGTTGCGACCGATCTGGCCGCACGTGCGCTCGAGCTCATCCCCATTCCCGCGGCGCATCTGGTGCTGACCGGCGGGCAGTTCGAATTGTTCGCCATGAACCGCGCCTATCGGCTGGCGGGGTTCGGTGTCGTCGCGGAGCGGTCGGCGATGATCGCCGATCTCGGCCCGCGGATCATCGCGTTCCTCGAATCGCAGCTGATCCGGTCCGATTTCGAATGGGTGTTCGGTCAGACGATCGACTGTCGCTATTACCGGGTCACGATCGCGCGCGCGTTCGCCACCTTCCATGATCGCTGCACGATCAGCTTCGTCGACCAGACGTCGCAGATCCAGACCGAGCGCAGCCTGCGCCGCGAGATGACCACCGACAGCCTGACCGGTCTGCCCAACCGCGAGGGGTTCGAGGACCTGATCGAGCAGGGCAGGGACCGCAGCAAGACGGCCGTGCTCGCGATCGATATCGACCGGTTCGGACGGTTGAATTCGTGCCTGGGCTCGCTGGCGGGCGATGAACTGCTGATCACGGTCGCGCGGCGGATCAAGGGCGCGCTGCGGACGCGCGATACGCTGGCGCGGATCGGCGGCGACCAGTTCGGGATCCTGATGACGATCGACGGCGATCGCGACGAGGCGCATGCGCTGGCCAAGCGGATCCACCGGACGCTGACGACGCCGTTCCGGCTGACCGATTACGAGATCAGCGTCGAATGCTCGGTCGGGATCGCCTATGGTGCCGACGAGGCCGACGACGTCGCCGAACTGATCCGTCATGCGCAGTTCGCGGTGAAGCGCGCCAAGGCGAGCGGCCATGCCGAGAGTTACCTGCCGCAGGATCTGGCGATCGCGCGCGCGCAGTTCAGCATGGAGACCGCGCTGCGCCGCGCGATCGAGAATCGCGAGTTGCGGCTGGCGTATCAGCCGATCTGCGACCTCGCGACCGGGCGGATCGTGTCGTTCGAGGCGCTGGCACGCTGGACCGATCCGCAGGGCAATGTCCATTGTCCGACCGATTTCATCCCCGTGGCCGAAGAATCGGGGCTGATCGTGCCGCTCGGTCGCTGGGCGATCGAGGAGGCGGCGCAGACTCTGGCGCTCTGGGATTCGCGTCACGGCGGCCCGTGCGGCGTCAAGGTCGCGGTCAATTTGTCGGCGATCCAGTTGCAGCGCGACGCCATCGCGCCGGTGCTGGGTGCGGCACTCGACTCGACCGGGCTGACCGGCGACCGGTTCACGCTGGAACTGACCGAAAGCGCGATCGTGTCCGACCCGGACCGGATCGCGGGGACGATGCACGCGCTCAAGGCGCTGGGCACGACGCTGGCGATGGACGATTTCGGCACCGGCTATTCCAACCTGGCGTATCTCCAGAAGCTGCCAATCGACATACTGAAGATCGATCGCAGCTTCGTGACGGGGATGCTCGCGGACCGCGACAAGGTGTCGATCGTCCGCGCGATCCTGAGCCTGGCGCAGGCGCTGGGCATGAAGACCACCGCCGAGGGGATCGAGACGAACGAACTCGCGCAGACTCTGGCCGCGCTCGGCTGCACCTATGGGCAGGGCTATTTCTACGCCAAGCCGCTCGAGGCGGACGCCGCGTTCGCGATGATCGGGACCGGGGTGAGCGCTTAACCGCGCATCACCCGGCGCCGCATCAGCCCAACGCGCCTGTTACCATCTCGTCCGCGATCGCGCCGACGCGGGCGGCATCGGGAAAGCCTTCGACGATCCACTGCGTTTCGACCCGGCGCAGCATGGCGGCGACGTCGGGGCCCTTGCGAAGACCGCGCTCGACCAACGCTCCCCCGGAGAAGGGGAAGGCAGGCGGCGTCCAGTCCCTGACCGCCGACACGTCTTCGCCGGCAATCAGCAGTCGGTCGATCGCGACGGTGGATCCGGCGCGATAGACGAGGGCCTTGGCGCCTTCGGTCCCGGGGCCGGCGGTGGCGGCGATCAGGCGTTTACGGTCGGTGTTGGAGAGCTTCAGCCGCGCGCCGACGGCTTCGGCGGCGGCCGGGGCGATCGTTATGGCAAGCCGGCGGATCGGGTCCGCGGCGATGCCCGCCGCGGTCTCGCGGTCGGCGAGCAGTGCGAGACGGTCTGCACCCTCCGCGTCGATCTCGGGCAGTACGGCACGGAAGATCCCGCGCTCGACCATCAGCGCGACGACCGGCACCGCATTGGCCGCGACCAGCAGCTTGAGCACTTCGCTCGCGACGCGTTCGCGCGACAACGCCATCAGGTCGTTCGCGCGCGCGGTGCAGGCGTCGAGCCCGGCCTCGTCGATCGTCGACCCGAAGCGCGCGTGGAAGCGGAAGAAGCGGAGGATGCGCAGGTGATCCTCGGCGATCCGTTGCAGCGGATCGCCGATGAAGCGCACGCGGCGCGCTGCGAGATCGTCGAGGCCACCGAAATAATCGAAGATCTCGCCCGTCGTCGGATCGGCATAGAGCGCGTTCATCGTGAAATCGCGGCGCGCGGCGTCTTCGCGCCAGTCGTCGGTATAGGCGATGATCGCATGGCGGCCATCGGTCGAGACGTCGCGGCGCAGCGTCGTCACCTCGACATGGCCGCCCGCGGTGACCGCGGTAATGGTGCCGTGCGCGAGGCCGGTCGGGACTGCCTTGATCCGCGCATCCTGCAGGCGTTCGATCACCTCCTGCGGCGGCAGGCGGGTGGCGATGTCGACATCGGCGACGTCGATCCCGAGCAGCGTGTCGCGCACCGCGCCACCGACGAAGCGCGAGTCGCCGTCCGCCGCGCCGAGTACCTTGGCCAGGGGTTCGAGACCGTCACGCAGGCGCCACGCCGCGACCGGGAGTATCAAGACCACCTCAGGCGGCGCGCGAGGTTGACGATCATCGCCGCGGTCGCGCCCCAGATCCGGCGGTCGTTCCACATGATCTCGTAATAATGCCGGTCATGGCCCTGCCATTCGAGCGTCGCCTCGACATGGTTCGCCTCGTCCAGCAGGAAGGCGAGCGGGACCTCGAAGACGCTGGCGACTTCGGCTTCGCTCGGGGTGAAGATCAGGTCGGGGGGGATGATGCCGATCACCGGCGTCACCTGGAAGCCGGTGACGGTGCGATAGCTGTCCGCCTCGCCGATCACGGTGACGTGGCCGCGCGGCAGCGCGATCTCCTCCTCGGCCTCGCGCAGCGCGGCGGTGACGACGTCCTCGCCGGGATCGATCCGCCCGCCCGGGAACGCGATCTGGCCGGGATGGCGGCTCATCGTGTCGGTGCGCTGCGTCAGGATGACGCCCGGATCGGCACGGTCGGTGACCGCGATCAGCACCGCCGCGGGGAGCAGCGTGTCGCTCGCGGCGAGATCACCGTCATGCTGGTCGCCCGTCAGCAGGATCATGTGCGCGCCGGCGCCCTTGGCGAGCGCCGCCGCCAGCCGGTCCTTCAGCATCATGCGGCGAGATCCGGTGCGGCCGGCTCGAGCGCGAAGAACGCACCGTCGCTCCAGAGCCCCGGCGGCGTCGCACCATCGGCGATCGCGCGTTCGGCGAGCTCGTAATAGACCGAGCGCACGACCAGCGCCTCCATGCCGCCGCGGACGACGAGATAGGGGCGCGGTCCGTCCGCATCCTCGACGAACCGCAGCGCATGGTCGGGGCCTGCGGTGACGAGATCGCCGGTGTTGAGGCGGAAGGCGAGCTTCGCGTCGCGGCCGCTGCCCTCGGCCTTCATCTCGACCGCGGTGAAGGGCGCATCCTCGACCGCGATATCGAGCTTTTCGACCGGGGTGACGAGTACGTGGCTGCCATCGGGTTCGCGGCGCAGGATCGTCGAGAACAGCCGGACCATCGCCGGACGTCCGATGGGCGAGCCCTGATGATACCAGGTGCCGTCGCGCGCGATCCGCATCTCGCTGTCGCCGCAATGCGTCGGATTCCATTTTTCGACGGGCGGCAGTTTCGCCTCCTCGACCAGGCGGGCGATTTCGGCGAGGCTCAACGAAGCGATATCGGGGATGGGATCCATGGGCATCGCGGCGGACTAGGCGGGCAGGGGGCTTAGGTAAAGCGGTGCCTTATACGGATGCGGTGACCGGCATCGTCTGCGCCATCCGCGGACCGAGCATGCCGGCGGTATCGGGCACCGCGTCGCCACGCGCGAGCAGGCGGTGGCGCTCGACCGGGCCGGGGGCATTCCAGGACGCGGTCCGCGCGGCCGAGAAGCCGAAGAAGCGACCATAATAATCGGGGTCGCCGATCAGCATCAGCGCATCGTCGAGACGGTTTGCCGCCGCGGCGTCGAGCACCTGCGCCACCAGGTTGCGGCCGATCCCGTCACCCTGGCGGGTGGGGGCGACGGCGACCGGGCCGACCATCACCAGCGGGGTCTCGCGCGCATCGGCGATCAGCGCGATCGGCCAGCACTGGATCGAGCCGACCAGCGTGCCGTCCTCGATCGCGGCGAAGCTGAGCGCGGCGAGCGGCGTGCCGGTGCCGCGGATCATGTACGCGGTGCGCGTGAAGCGATCCGGACCGAACGCGGCATCGAGCAGCATCTCGACCGCGGTCGGGTTGATCGTATCGAGGGGGACGAGCGTGATCACCGGCATCTCCTGCCCCGGATGCGCCGCGGGTCGACGCCGCGCGGATATTGGGGCAGCGCGCTTTAGCGGCGACGAGGCTGAACGCAAGGATAACCGGACGGGTGCGAACGGCGAAGACCCGACTTTCATCTGGCCGCGCGTCTGCTAGAGGCGCGGCGATGGAAGACAGTCTTCAACTCGAAGTCCACGATCTCGAAGTGCAGGTCCTGACCGGCATCTATTCGGAGGAGACTCATCTGCCGCAGCCGCTGCGGATCTCGCTGACCGTGGACATGGTGTGTCCGACGCGGTTCGACCCCGATACGCCGTTGTCGGCGTCGAAGAATTACCTCGACCTGAAGAACGCCGCGACCACATCGCTGCCGCAGGGCGTGCATTTCACGCTGATCGAGGGCGTGGCCGATCATATCTGCGAGACGCTGTTCCTTCAGGACGCACGCGTGCTGCGCGTGAAGGTAAAGATCGTGAAGCTGGCGATCGCCGAAGCGGACGAGGCGATCGGCGTGACGCTCGTCCGCCATCGCCGCTGACACGGTGCGACTGACGCTCGAACCGGGCGGCGACGTCGCCGCGCTGGTGCGGGGGGCGACCGGCGACTCGCGGGTCGTGGTGATTCCGGCGACGCTCGACGCGCTGGCGATGGCGCAGGCGAGGGCCGCGATCGGGCCGCTCGCGATCGAGTCGGCGCCGGCGACTCGCGTCAACGCGGTGGTTCTGGCGGAGGGGGCTCATGCCGCCGATGTGGACGCGGCCGTCGCGTTCCTCGAACAGGCACGATCGACGACGGGGCAGGTGATCGAGATCCACCAGCGACGACGCTAACCGACTTTCCCCCGGCGCAGGCCTGGCCGGGGCGTTGCTAGATCTTGCGCGCGCGTCCGCAGGGGCCGAGCGCGGCGATCACGAAGGCGTAATCCTCGCGCGCGATCGCCGCGTCGGCGGCCTCGAGCGACCCGGTGCTTCGCTCGGGCAGCATCGGCGGCAAGGCGCAGGCCATCCGGTACCAGAGCAACGTCTCGGGGGCAGGGGGCGCGGCCGACTCGTCGACGATCTCACTCAGCGCGACCGCCCAGCGTGGCTGCTCGCCGGGACGCCGCAGCACCGACAGCGACACCGGGCGCTGGTCGGCGGTCGTCAGGAAGATTTGAGTCTCGCCTTCGCCGGGCAGCGCGCCCGCGACGTGGAACGCGTTGCCGATCCCGGTGATGACGGGCGGCGCGTCGCTCGCCAGCGCGTCCTTGGCGATTTTCCGCGCGCGCGTATCCGCCGACGGCGTCCAGTCGATCTGCGCATCGGGCGCGACGAGCTGGACCTGGTTGCCCGCGCCCGCCACCGGCCGCGCGAAGAGCAGCACGCGCGCCTTCTTGAATTTGGGCACCCGACCCGCCGAATCGGGCGTGACGTCGAGCAGATACCCGATTCGCGGCGGCAGCCCGTCCGCGCCCCGGATCAATGCGGTCACATCGACTTCGACATATAGTCGGACAAGACCGGGTGCGAGATTCGGCGCCTCGGCCGGTTTGATTTTCGCGGTCGATCGTACCGTCGCATCGGCGATCACCGGGGCCGACAAAACCAGATCCGCGATGTCCGCATAGCCCGGGCCGCCGAGCGAGTCCTGCTGCGCCGCGGCACCCGAAGCGGCGCCGTTGGCGTAGGAATTCTGGGGGCGTACGGGCATTTCGCCGGCGCAGGCGGGCAGCGCGAGCAGCGCGATCGAAAGGGCCGAAGCCGTAACGTGTAACGATGAATTCATGGCTTCACGCTACGCGACCCAAGCTGAACGATACAGAAATAAATCTGTCATGCCGAGGTTGTACGTTTGTTGCGTCCGACAAAGCGTTTGCGTGTCGCATGACGTGGCGATAGGACTCGGCGACTGCCCCGTGGTTATTCCGGCCAACGGCAGACGCATGCGTCGCGTACCGAGTACGAACCATGCGTACGGAGCAGGCAGATTAAGGGAGTGTCGTTTCTGAATGGCCTATACTGACCAGAAGATGTCCGGAGGCAAAATCGTCGCGATCGTGATCGTCGCGCTGATTCATGCGGCCTTGGGCTACGCTTTCGTCACGGGCCTCGCGTTTCAGTACGTGAAAAAGGCCCAAGAAAAGATGACGACGTTCGACGTGGAGCCGCCACCGCCGCCGCCTCCGCCCGACGAGCCCCCGCCGCCGCCACCTGACCAGCCAAACCTGCCGCCGCCGCCGACCACGGTCGTCACGCCGCCGCCGGTGGTTGTCACGCCTCAGCCGGCGCCTGCCTTGCAGACGTCGAACATCATCCCGCTCAGCCAGCCGACGGCTCCGCCAGCGCCTCCCGCGCCGCCGGCTCCGCCAGCACCGGCGCCAGCGCCGAGGGTGTCGCAGGCTGCCGGTCTGAAGGGCAACCCAGGGCAGTATTTCGGCGCGGACAACTATCCGCCGTCGGCGCAGCGCGAGGGTGCACAGGGTCGCGTATCCGCGAAGCTGACGATCGGTACGGATGGTCGGGTGACCGGCTGTACGGTGACGACGGGCAGCGGCAACACGACGCTCGATGACGCGACGTGCCGCATCTCCAAGGCCAAGGTGCGTTTCACCCCGGCCAAGGACGAGAGCGGCAACCCGATCGCATCGTCGTACCAGTTGAACGTTCGGTGGGTCCTTCCAGAGGATTGATCCCACCTACCCTAACCGCACCAGATAAAATTCAGTCAGAGGACTAAACCGACCATGATCACCACCATCCTTGCAGCGGCAGGGACCGCCGCTGCCGACGCCAACCCGTACGGCCTGCAGGCAGCACTCCGCGAAGGCGGTCTGATCTCGCAGACCGTGTTCGGCATCCTCGTGCTGATGTCGGTCGTGTCGTTCTACATCCTGTTCTCGAAGCTGTTCGAGCAGCAGAAGATCATCGGCCAGGGCAAGCGCGTTCGTCAGGCCTTCTGGTCGTCGAACAGCCTGCGCGAGGGTTCGGCCAAGCTCGAGAAGAACTCGGCCTACAAGCAGATCGTCGACGACGGCCTGGCCGCTCAGGAGCAGCATTCGAAGCTGACCGACCCGGTCGAGGCGCATGACTGGCTGCACGGTTCGCTGGCGCGTTCGGAAGCCGCGATCAACTCGAAGCTGGGTGGCGGTCTCGCCTTCCTCGCGACGGTCGGTTCGGTTTCGCCGTTCATCGGTCTGTTCGGTACGGTTATCGGCATCTACCGCGCGCTCGTTAAGATCGGCGCATCGGGCCAGGCATCGATCGACAAGGTCGCAGGCCCGGTCGGTGAAGCCCTGATCATGACCGCCCTCGGTCTGGTCGTCGCGGTTCCCGCCGTTCTGTCGTACAACTGGCTGCAGCGCCGCAACAAGTCGATCGCAGAGGACCTGTCGGCCTTCTCGAACGACGTGCTCGGCTTCCTTGCTTCGAACGGCGCCGTGCGTCCGTCGATCGCATCGGGCGCCAAGCCGGTTCCGGCCAAGCCTGTCTCGACGACCACGACTGCCGGCCAGACCGGTGGCGTGCCGCGCGCCAACTAAGACGCGAAAGGCGGGGCTGCTGTTCGCAGCGGCCCCGCTTCATTGCCGCCGGCGGTTCCGGTGGCGATTATATGGATAGGATAGTTCGCACATGGCGATGAGTGTTGGTGGCGATTCCACCGAGAGTTCGATATCGGACATCAATACGACGCCGCTGGTCGACGTCATGCTCGTGCTCCTGATCATCTTTCTGGTGACCACGACCGTCGCGGTCCAGGCCGTGCAGCTGAAGCTCCCGGAGGTTCGCTTCGATCCGACGATGACGAAGCCCGAGAACGTCTCGTTGTCGGTGACGACCAAGCCCGACGGCAGCTGCGCCGTCTATTGGGGCATGTCGCCCGTCACCTCGACCGAGCTGCTCGATCGCGCCGTGGTCAAGCTGAAGGCCGAGATCGATCGTCAGGGTGGTCCAAGCGCCGCTGGTCTGGAATTGCCCGAGGCGCATATTCGCGGCGACGTGAACACGCCGTACAAGTGCATCGGCGGCACGATCTATACGATGCAGCGCGCCGGCTTTGCCCGCGTCGGCTTCATCTCCGAGCCGCCTCCCGGCGGCACCACCGAACGCTGATGCCGGACACTGATGGACGCTCGGACGTATTTAGGAGTAGCATAGAATGGCAATGAGCGGCGGCAAAGAAGATGGCGCGCCGATGATGGAAATGAACATGACGCCGTTGATCGACGTCCTGCTCGTTCTCCTCATCATGTTCATCATCACGATCCCGATCCAGACTCATGCGGTCAAGGTCGACCTTCCGGTCAACAGCCCGAACCCGCCGCAGAACCCGGTCAATCCCGAGAAGAACAAGATCTCGATCGATCCGGCGGGTGTCGTGGCATGGAACGGTTCGCCCGTCGACGAGGTCACGCTGCGCCAGTATCTGGATCAGTCTGCCGGCATGACGCCTGAGCCGGAACTCCACTTCCAGCCTGACCCGCAGGCACGGTACGAAGTGGTCGATCGCACGCTGGCCGTGATCAAGCGGTCCGCGATCACCAAGCTCGGCTTCATCGGCAACGAGCAGTATCGCAACGACTTCTAAGTCGCCTGCCTACAGTTTCGTACGTCCAAAGGGCGGTCCTCCGGGGCCGCCCTTTTTCGTTGTGCGCGGTCGCTAGTCGCCTGCGGATCGTCGGGGCGTTCGAGGGGGCGCTGCGCGCTTCGACGAAAAGTGGGTCTGCGCGATCGGAATTGATCAGTGTTCTTGTGCGTCAGTCATGGAAGTGACACACCGTTGTCACAAAAATGAAACCTTCGGATCATCGGAGGGCAGAGGAGATGAGAGATGCGCAAGACCGTCCTGTTCGTTCTCGCAACCCTGGGCGCTGCAACGCCCGCGCTGGCGGCACCGTCGGCGACCGTGGATCGTACCGGCTACAGGGCGATCGCGGCGGGGGACCTCGCGACCGCGGAACAGCGCATCGTTGCCGAGCGGCGGATCTTCCCGCAGCGCCCCGAGCTGATGCTCAACCTGGCGTCGGTCTATGCGCGGACTGGCCGCGACTCGGAGGCGCGGGCGCTGTACGCCGCAGTGCTGGCACGGCCGTCGGTGGCGCTGGACCTGCCATCGGGCG
This sequence comes from Sphingomonas aurantiaca, assembly GCF_003050705.1. Taxonomy (GTDB): domain Bacteria; phylum Pseudomonadota; class Alphaproteobacteria; order Sphingomonadales; family Sphingomonadaceae; genus Sphingomonas; species Sphingomonas aurantiaca. The sequence continues at coordinate 1,119,536 of NZ_QAOG01000001.1, forward strand.
CCGTCGCATCGTCGCACGACTTGGCGAACCTCGCGCTGCGTCGGCAGGCTCAGCAGATCGCGACTCGCTGAGCGGCTGCTTTGCGTCGGTGATCTCGTGGTGACGCTTTTTGATGTGTTGCGGGCGCCGCGGGGCATCTCGAGCCTTTGAAGCAATCTTGAGGCTAGCGGCTCGCTACACGGACGTTGCTGTCCTTGATCGCCGACCGTCAGGCTTGACCTTGCGCGACGCGTTGAGGGGGTGCTGTTGGCGGCGGGACGATCGTGGTCGTCCCGTTTCCGCCCCCTCCGTCAGGCTTCGCCTGCCACCTCCCCCTGGCGGGGGAGGATGAGATGGTCGCGGTTGGGGGGTATTGGGGACTGATCGTGCGTCCGTATCTCTCCCGGGAGGGGAGTCGCTGCTGAAGGCGAGGGATGATCCGTCCTCAATGGCGACTCGCTGGCGGTTCTCATTGGACCGTACATCAGCGATAGCTCGCGAAGTTTTCCGATCCCAACGTAGCCATTCTGCGCCGTGACGGCCACGCTGACGCCGTTCCCGCTATGGTCGGTCGAACCGACATGCTTTGCCGCCGGCGAGATGTTGGTCGCGGCCTTACAGCCGCGGCAAGGTCACCCCGCGCTGTCCCATGTATTTACCGGCGCGGTCGGCATAGCTGACCTCGCACGGCTCGTTCCCCTTGAGGAACAGGAACTGGCACGCGCCCTCATTGGCATAGATTTTGGCCGGCAGCGGCGTGGTGTTGGAGAATTCCAGTGTCACATGCCCCTCCCATTCGGGCTCCAGCGGCGTCACGTTGACGATGATCCCGCAGCGTGCATAGGTCGACTTGCCGAGGCAGATCACGAGCACGTCGCGCGGCACACGGAAATATTCGACAGTGCGCGCGAGGGCGAAGCTGTTGGGCGGGATGATGCACACGTCGGTCTTGCGATCGACGAAGCTGTTCGCCGCGAAGTCCTTCGGATCGACGATCGCGCTGTCGACGTTGGTGAAGATCTTGAACTCGTCGGCGACGCGCGCGTCATAGCCATAGGACGACAGCCCGTAGGAGATGCAGCCATCGCGGCGCTGCGCCTCGTGAAACGGTTCGATCATCGCATCGCCGAGCGCGCGCTCGCGAATCCAGCGGTCGGACATGACGGACATGGTAGCTCCTCTTCGGCGAGCGCTTTCGCGCGGATGATCCGCCGCGGCAAGGGGATCCAGGGCCCCCGGTGCATCGCGCGCAAAAATGGCGTTGCCGGAAAAGTCCGCTATTGTCATGGGGGCTTCATGGAGATGTCATGAACTCGTCGCAGCACGTCGAAGCGCCTGTCGCTCCGTGGCGCCATATCCCGAAGGCTGCCCTGAGCGTCACAAGCGATTGCGCGAGTCGGACACTCCGCCGGCGTTCGCGCCGCCTGATCGCGATCGCGGGATCGCTGACGCTACCCGTCGCGCCGGCATCGGCGCAGACGGTACAGGACCTGCAACGCCAGATCGACGAACTCAAAGCGACGATCGCCGAGCTCAAGGCCGCGCAGGCGGTCCCGACCGGGCGTGCCAGTCGCGAGGCGGCGCCGGCCGTCCCGGCGACCGCGGCACCAACCGAAATGGCTCGCCGCGTGGAACCATCGACCACCGCACCACCGGCGCAGCCTGCCCCGGCACAGCAGCTGGCCGCGGCGCCGACCAAGCCCAAACCGGCCTGGTATGATCGCATCACGCTGCGCGGCTATACGCAGTTACGCTTCAACGAGATCCTGTCGGGCGATCGCACCGCGCCCGAGGGCCGCTCGCGGCTGCGGTCGGTGCATGACGGGGCGATCGGCGACAACAACAACTTCTCGCTCCGCCGCGTCCGCGTCGTGCTGCAAGGGGACCTGAGCGACCGCGTGTCCTTCTATCTGCAGCCCGATTTCGCGGTGAACGTCAGCAACCAGTCGGTCGGCGAACGCCGCGAGGGCTTTGCACAGCTCCGCGATGCCTATGTCGATACGTTCCTCGATGCGGATCGCTCGCTACGGCTGCGCTTCGGCCAGTCGAAGGTGCCGTTTGGCTGGGAGAACATGCAGTCCTCGTCGAACCGGCTGACGCTCGACCGCAGCGACGGGATCAACAGCGCGGTGCCGGGCGAGCGCGACCTCGGCATCGTCGCCTACTACACGCCGCCGCGGGTGCAGCGGGTCTGGGACCGGCTCGAGGAGGACGGGCAGAAGCTGTTCGGCAATTACGGCGCGTTCGGGGTCGGCGTCTATAACGGGCAGGGCATCAGCCGGACCGAGAATAACGACGGGGTGGCGACCGTCGCGATGGCGACATGGCCGTTCGCGCTGGACGGTTTGGGCTCCGCGTTTGCAGGCCAGGTGCTCGAGGCGGGCGGGGCGGCGATCCGCAACCGCGTGCAGGTCGAGCAGCGTAGCGGTGGTGTGAGCAGCGCAGCGTTCGCCGACGAGCGGTTGGGCATCCATGCGATCCTCTATCCGCAGCCAATCGGCTTCCAGGCGGAGTGGAACTGGGGGCGGGGCCCCGAATATGACCGCGCGTCGCAGTCGATCCGGACGAAGCCGCTGAACGGGGGCTATGTCCAGACGATGGGCCGGGTGAAGGCGTCGCCGCTGGGGCCGTTCATGCCCTATGCGCGCTGGCAATATTATCGCGGCGGGTGGAAGGCGCTGCCCAACGCGCCCCGGCTGGAAACCGACGAGCTCGAGCTCGGGATCGAATTCCAGCCAACCCCGCCGATCGAACTGACGATCGCCTATTCGCGGATGACGCGGCGCGAAGCAGACGAGCGACGCGAGGGCCGGGCCGACGGCAACCTCATCCGCACGCAGCTACAGTGGAATTATTGAGCGGGATGGCTCAGCGGATCCCCAGATCGGCAGGGCCGAACGCATCGGGGAGCAGCTCCGACACGGTATAGGTGCGGATCGCGTCGCCCTCTGCCGCGGCGCAATGGACGGGGAGGTTGCGGCCGCCCATCTGCGCGGCTTCGTTGATGACCTGGCGGCAGCGGCCGCAGGGGCTGACGGGCGAGGTGCCCGTCGCGCGACCCTCGGCGTCCATCGCGCCGCCGATCACGCCGATCGCGACGATATCGCGGAGGCGGCCCGCGGCGCTCGCGGTGGCGATCGCTACCGTCTCGGCGCAGAGCGACAGGCCGTAGCTGGCGTTCTCGAAGTTGGCGCCGGTGATCACCGTGCCGTCGTCGAGCATTACAGCCGCGCCGACCGCGAACCGCGAATAAGGCGCGTGCGCGTTGCGCGAAGCGTCTCGGGCTGCGGCGACGAGCCGTGTTGCGTGTTCAGTCATGATGCCACCACGTCCCAATTTACTGGTCCTTCGATCCCGTCGATGCGGCGGAAATCGCTCGCGCGCCACATCCGCCACGGCCGCGCGGTGTAGTCGGGTTTGAGCACATTCTCCACCGCCCATAGCGGCCGCGGCACCGCACCCGACAGGCTGTATTGCGTGTCGACCGCCTTGCTGATCCGCAGCATCACGGGTTGCCGGGTATGCGTCTCGACCATCGTCACGAACTGCGCGACGTCGGCGATCAGCGTGGCGCGATTCGGGCGCGCGGTGCAGTCGTCATGGAAGGCGATGTCGACGGCGGTCGGCAACGCATCCGCGGTGCGCGGCACGAAGGTGTTGAACGCATTGGCCTGCTCGTCCGCACGCTGGCACAGCGAATAGACATGCACCGCGCCGCGCCGGAGACCTGCGTCGGGGAGGGCCGCCCAGTTCGCCTCGAACCCCGGATCGCGCCGATCGGTGCCCGACGTCGCGACGAGATAGGCGAAGTCGGCACCGCGCGCGCGCACCGTGCCCCATTCGACGGGGCCGGGATTTTCGGCGAGGTCGATGCCCTGCAACGGATACTGTTTCACATCGGGGTGCCAGCCTGTGGCGGCGGTCCAGCCGCAGATGCCGACAAAGCCGGTCGCGGCCAGCGCGGCCGCGAATTTCAAAAGTCCGTAAGCCATGGGTCTTCTAATTGCGGATGTGGAGGACGCAGATCAGCGTGAACAGTCGTCGCGCGGTGTCGAAATCGACCTCGATCTTGCCATCGAGGCGTTCCTTCAACAGCTCTGCGGCTTCGTTGTGGATGCCGCGGCGCGCCATGTCCACCGTCTCGATCTGCGCCGGGGTCGATTGCCGGATCGCCTGGTAATAGCTGTCGCAGATCGCGAAATAATCGCGGATCGGCCGGCGGAACCGCCCGAGCGCGAGCACCAGCGTCTCGAGATGCGTATCGTCCTCGCGGTGGATGTGGATGCCGAGGCGCCCTTCCTCCGACTGGAGCTTGATCTTGAAGGGGCCGGCATAGCCGTCGGGATAGGCACGCTGCGGCGCGAAGTGATTTCCCTCGATCAGGTCGAAGATCGCGATCCGGCGTTCCTGTTCGACGTCGGGCGAACGCCAGCCGAGACTGGTCTCGTCGAGCTCAACATCGATGATCCGCGGGTCGGCCATCCGGGTTCGATAGCGGGGCGCGTTCGGCCTGTCACTTATCCCCAGCATTCCGGCGCGAGCAGCTTGGACGAGGACCCGTCCATCGCGTAGGTGCGGGGGATGGCAACTCTCGCATTCCCCGTTCCCGCTGTGGCCGAGCCGCAGCAGCTTCCCCGCAACGTCGAAGCCGAGGCCGCGATGCTCGGCGCGATGATGATCGACAACCGGCTCGCCGACGATCTGGTCGACAAGCTCGAGCCCGGGCATTTCTTCGAACCCGTCCACGGACGGATCTTCGCGGCGATCAAGACGCTGCGCGGCAACGACATGCTGGTGACCCCGGTCACGCTGCGGCCGATGTTCGACGCGGACGAGGGGATGCGCGAGCTTGGCGGGCCAGCGTATCTGGCCGGGCTGACGGGGAGCGGCGCCGGCCTGATCGGTGCGCGCCAGTTCGCGCAGCAGATTTATGATCTCGCGATGTTGCGCGCGCTCGTTTCGGTCGGGCGTACGCTCGTCGATCGGGCGATGGACACCTCCGAAGAGGTCAATCCGCGCGCGCAGATCGAGCTGGCCGAGGAGGAGCTGTTCAAGGTCGCGGCGGATGGCGGCTCGGAGAATTCGGTGAAGTCGTTCGCGCAGGCGACGACCGCGGCGGTCAAGATGGCCGAGCGTGCACTGAACTCGGGCGGCAACCTTTCGGGCGTTACGACCGGCATCGATTCGATCAACGCGAAGATCGGCGGCATGCATCACAGCGATCTCATGATCCTCGCCGGCCGTCCGGGTATGGGCAAGACGTCGCTCGCGACCAACATCGCGTTCAACGCGGCGCGGCGCTGGATGCGCGACATGGCCGACGGGATCGCGCCCAAGGACTCGGTCGGCGCGAAGGTCGCATTCTTCTCGCTGGAGATGTCCGCGGATCAGCTGGCGACGCGTATTCTCGCCGAGCAGTCGCAGATTTCGTCCGAATCGCTCCGCATGGGCAAGATCAGCCGCACCGAGTTCGCGCAGCTCGCGGCGGCGGCGGCCGAGCTTGAGAACCTGCCGCTGTTCATCGACGATACCGGCGGTCTGTCGATCGGCGCGCTGCACACGCGCGTCCGCCGGTTGCAGCGTCGCCATAACAACGAGATCGGGCTGGTGGTGGTCGACTATCTCCAGCTGCTGTCGGGGTCGGGCAAGAGCAAGGACGGCAACCGAGTCCAGGAAATCTCGGAGATTTCTCGTGGGCTGAAGACGCTCGCGAAGGATCTGAACGTGCCGGTGCTGGCGCTGTCGCAGCTGAGCCGCGCGGTGGAATCGCGCGAGGACAAGACGCCGATGCTGTCGGATCTTCGTGAGTCGGGGTCGATCGAGCAGGACGCCGACATGGTCTGGTTCGTGTACCGCGAGGATTATTACGTCGCGTCGAAGGAGCCCAAGCGTCCGGCGGAAGGCGACAGCGCGAAGATCTTCGAGGATCACGCGTCATGGGCGGCGGAGATGGAGCGGGTGTACGGTCTGGCCGAGCTGATCATCGCGAAACAGCGTCACGGTGCGACGGGCAAGGTGCGGATGAAGTTCGATCCGACGATCACGAAGTTCTCGGATCTGGCCGAGTATTGAGGCTCTTATGTCCCTCTCCCTTCCGGGGAGAGGGAAGGGGCCCGCGGCCTCTTGGCCGTGGGAAGGGAGAGGGGTGTGGGGCTCGGGACGTCGCCTCCCAACGCCCCTCACCCTTCCGTCGCCTACGGCTCCTCCCTCCCTCTCCCCGGAGGGGAGAGGGACCGGAGTCAGATCATCGGGTCGTAATCGGTCGGGGCGTGGATACCGCATTCGACCTTGTCGAAGCTGCGCCACCGGCCCGCGCGCGGATCTTCGCCAGGCGCCACCTTCGTCGTGCAGGGCGCGCAGCCGATCGAGAGATAGCCCTGCGCCTCGAGCGGATGCCGCGGCAATTCATGCTCGGCGAAATAGGCGTCGAGCTTGGCCTTGTCCCAATCCGCCAGCGGGTTGATCTTTAGCCGGCCCTCATCTTCCTCGAACCGCGGCAGCGCGGTGCGCGTGCCCGACTGGAAGCCCTTGCGGCCCGAGATCCACGAATCGAACGGCGCGAGCGCGCGGCGCAGCGGCTCGACCTTGCGCAGGTCGCAGCAGCCGTCGGGATCATAGGACCAGCGCAGCCCGGTCTTGTCCTTGATCGCGAGCAACCGCGGATCGGGCCGGAACACGCGCAGGTCGGTAAAGCCGAGCGTCTCCGCCAGCTCGTCGCGGTACGCCAGCGTCTCGCCGAACATCTTCTGCGTGTTGGTGAAGACCACCGGCACGTCGACATCGACCTGCGCGACCATGTGCAGCAGCACGGCCGATTCGGCGCCGAACGACGACACCGCCGCGATCCGCCCGCGCAACTCGCCCGCGAGCAGTTCGCGCAGCATGTCCTGCGCGGACACGCCCTCGAACCGCGTCTGCATCGCCTGCGCGTCCGCGCGGGTGAAGGCGGGCGTGACGTCGATCATGTCGAGTATGCGGGCGGGTTCACCCATGGCGCAGCTTCCACACCGGCACCGCGCCGTCCGCCGCCTTCTGGTACGGCGTGTCATAGCGTTCGAGGCTGGCGCGCAGGACGTCGATGTCGATCGGCGCCTGGGGTGCGAAGCTGTCGAACCCGCAGCGGCGCATCAGCGGGATCTGATCGACGAGCACGTCGCCCTGCGCGCGGAGTTCACCGGTATAGCCCGCCTCGCGCAGGATTCGCGCGGACGAATAGCCACGCCCGTCGCGATAGCCGGGAAAGCTCACCTCGATCAGCGCGAGCTGGTCGATCTGCGGCAACAGCGCGCGCGCGTCGTCGCCCGCCTCCAGCCGAACGGCGGCGGCGTTGCTCTGGCCGATGAACGAGTCGAGAGTCACCGCAGGCTCGTCATGCGGCTCGTCGTCGCGGAAGCGCAGCAGCGTCTGGTCCGGATACTCAACCATATATCGCCTCCTTGAACGTCTCGAAGCCGACGCGGCGGTAGGTGTCGAGGAACCGCTCGCCGGGGTCGCGCACCTGCAGATAGCGGTCGGTGACGCGTTCGATCGCGTCGACCACGCCGTCCTCGGAGAAGCCGGGGCCGGTGATCTTGGCGAGGCTCACATCCTCCGCGCCCGATCCGCCTAGCGAGAGCTGGTAATTCTCGGTGCCCTTCTTGTCGACGCCGAGGATGCCGATGTGCCCGGCATGGTGATGCCCGCAGGCGTTGATGCAGCCGCTGATCTTGAGCTTCAGCTCGCCCAGATCGCGCTGGCGATCGAGGCTGCCGAAGCGGGTCGCGATCTTCTGCGCGAGCGGGATCGAGCGCGCATTGGCGAGGCTGCAATAATCGAGACCGGGGCAGGCGATGATGTCGCTGATCAGGTCGAGATTGGCCTCGGCCAGCCCCGCCTCGTTCAGCGTCGACCACACCGTGTGCAGATCGGCCATGCGGACATGCGGCAGGACGATGTTCTGCGCATGCGTGACGCGCAGCTCGTCGAAGCTGTAACGCGTGCCGAGATCGGCCATCACGTCGATCTGGTCCGCCGAGGCGTCGCCGGGGATGCCGCCGACGGGCTTGAGGCTGATGTTGACGATCGCATAGCCCGGCTGCTTGTGCGCCTTCACGTTCTGGTCGAGCCAGACCGCGAAGTCGGGATCGCTGCGGTCGATCTCGGTGGATGCGTTCTCCTCGAACGCGGGCGCACCGAAATGGCTCGTGATCCGCTCGAGCTCGGCGCGCGGCGGATCGAGGCCGAGGCCCTTCACCGCGGCGAATTCCTCCTCGACCTGGCGACGATATTCGTCGGGGCCGATCTCGTGCAGCAGGATCTTGATCCGCGCCTTGTAGATGTTGTCGCGACGGCCGTAGCGATTGTAGACGCGCAGGCATGCCTCGAGATAGCTCATCAGGTCGTCGGCGGGGACGAAATCGCGGATCTCGTGGCTGATCATCGGCGTGCGGCCCATGCCGCCGCCGACATAGATCTTCGCGCCGAGTTCACCATCACGGACGTGCAGCCCGATGCCGATATCGTGCAGCCGCATCGCCGCGCGATCCTCGTCCGCCGCAATCACGCAGATCTTGAATTTCCGGGGCAAGTAGGTGAATTCGGGGTGGAAGGTGCTCCACTGACGGATCAGCTCGGCCCAGGGGCGCGGATCGGCGACCTCGTCCGCGGCGGCGCCGGCGAACTGGTCGGAGCTGATGTTGCGGATGCAGTTGCCCGACGTCTGGATGGCATGCATCTCGACGGTCGACAGCTCCTGGAGGATGTCCGGGGTCTGGTCGAGCTGGATCCAGTTGAACTGGATGTTCTGTCGCGTCGTGAAATGCCCGTAGCCGCGATCGTACTTGCGCGCGATGTGGCCGAGCATGCGCATCTGCCGGCCGTCGAGCGTGCCGTAGGGCACCGCGACGCGCAGCATGTACGCATGCAGCTGGAGATACAGGCCGTTCATCAGCCGCAACGGCTTGAACTGGTCCTCGGTCAGCTCGCCCGAGAGGCGGCGGCGGACCTGATCGCGGAATTCGTCGACGCGCTGGTCGACGATCGCCTGGTCATATTCGTCATACTTGTACATGTCAGATCACCCAGCTGCCGGCATCGGGGTCGGCGGGTTTGAGAGTCAAATCGGGTCGCATCGTTGGGCCAAGCGCGCGGATGCGGTCCTTGATATGGGCGGGGCGGGGGCCGTCGTCGGTCTGCGTCGCCTCGATCAGATAGGGGACGTTGACGCGGCGCGCGCCCTCCTCCGCCTGTAGGATCGATTCGCCCGCGACGCCGACGTCGACCGCATCCTCGATATGGCGCGACCAGCCTTCGCCGGTCCACCAGATGACGTCGCCGGTGGGAAGGTCGTTTCCGGTCAACAGCTTCATGCGGCGGCCTCTGCAATGCGTGCCCAGCGGGCGAGTTTGTCTTGTGCGTAGGACAGTTCGACGACTTCGCCGACGACGATGATCGCGGGGCTCTTCACGGCTTCGCGAGTCACCATCGCGCCGAGATCGGCCAGCAGCGTGCGGATCGCGCGCGACCCTTGCAACGTGCCGCGTTCGAGCACCGCGACGGGCATGTCGGGCGCGACGCCGTCGGCCATGAGCTTGTCGGCGATGTCGGTCGCGGTCGCGATGCCCATGTAGATCACGAGCGTCCGGCCCTGGCCGGCAAGCCCGGCCCAGTTCTGCTCGTCAAGACCCTTGCACTGGCCCGCGACGAAGCTGACTGCGCTCGAATGATCGCGGTGGGTGAGCGGAAGCATCGCCTCGGCGGCACAACCCAGCGCAGCCGAGACGCCGGGGATGACCTCGACCGGCAGCCCTGCGGCGCGCACGGCTTCGACTTCCTCGCCGCCGCGGCCGAACACGAACGGATCGCCGCCCTTTAGCCGGATCACGATCGCGCCGGTCTTCACGTGCGCGATGATCAGCGCGTTGATTGCCTCCTGCGGCAGCGTGTGGCGCGCGCGCTGCTTGGCGACCGAGATGCGCTGTGCCCCCGGCGGTGCGATATCGAGCACGCGCGGGTCGATCAGGCCGTCATGCACGACGACGTCCGCAGTCTTGAGCGCCTCGACCGCGCGGACGGTGAGCAGGCCGGGATCACCCGGGCCCGCCCCGACGAGGATGACGCGCCCGCGGGCGGTAGGGTCTAGGAGACTTGCCATGCGGTGGGAGATGGGCGGCAACGCGCTGCGCTGCAACCGAATGATGCTTTGGCGGGGGGTAGGAGAGCTTTTGCCGACCGGATCGATCGGCATGTCCGGAGCAACGGGCCTAACGATCCTCCCCCGCCAGGGGGAGGTGGCGCGAAGCGACGGAGGGGGCGGACACGGAGGAGAGGTCATCGCTTACCTCCCCCTCCGTCTGGCAAGAGCCAGCCACCTCCCCCTGGCGGGGGAGGATCGGCGGCGGTCACCCGTCCGCCAGGCCGATGCCGATGCTGGCGCGCGCGCTTTCGGATTCGCTGCTGACGACCGGATAGGCGCAATAGTCCGCTGCGTAATAGGCGCTCGGCCGGTGGTTGCCCGACCAGCCGATGCCGCCGAACGGCGCGCCCGAGGAGGCGCCGTTGGTCGGCTTGTTCCAGTTGACGATGCCCGCACGGATATTGGCCCAGAACCGGTCGTAGAGCGCGGGCGTCTGGCTGATCAGCGAGGCGGACAGGCCGTAGCGCGTGGCGTTGGCCTCGGCGATCGCGGCGTCGAAATCGTCGATGCGGACGACCTGCAGGATCGGCCCGAACAGTTCGACATCGGGCCGGTCGGCGACGTCGGTGACGTCGATCAGCGCGGGCTTGAGGAACGGCAGGGTCTCGACCGGGCGTTCGAGGTGGCGGATCGCGCGGCCGCCGCGCATCAGCAGCGCGAGAAAGCTCTCGGTCAGCTGGTCGGCAGCGTCATTGTCGATCACCGGGCCCATGAACGGCGCCGGGTTGGCGTGCGGCTCGCCGACGATGATCCGGCCGACCATCTTGTCGAGCGTCGCGATGAGCGGCTCGTACAGCTTGGTATCGACGATCAGCCGGCGGGCGGCGGTGCAGCGCTGGCCCGCGGTGGTGAACGCCGACTGGATGATCAGGATTGCGGCGGTGTGGAGGTCGGGGGTGTCCCACACGACGATCGGGTTGTTGCCGCCCATCTCCAGCGCGAGGATCTTCTCGGGCTTGTCCGCGAACGCGCGGTTGAGTGCGAGGCCGGTATGTGCCGAGCCGGTGAACAGCAGGCCGTCGATATCGGGGTGCGCGGCGAGCGCCTTACCTTCGTTCGGGCCGCCGATGACGAGCCGGATGCACTCTGCCGGCACGCCCGCGGCGCGGAAGCATTCGACGAGGAATGCGCCGACCGCAGGGGTCTTTTCCGATGGCTTGAAGACGACCGCGTTGCCGGCGATCAGTGCGGGCACGATGTGGCCGTTGGGTAGATGCGCGGGAAAGTTGTACGGCCCGAGAACGGCCAGCACGCCGTGCGGCTTGTGGCGAACGGCGATGCGCGAGCCCATCGTCGCCTCTAACCTTCGCTGGGCGGTGCGATCGGCATAGGCGCTGACCGAGATGTCGACCTTGGCGATGACGGTCTCGACTTCGCCGCGGGCTTCCCAGATCGGCTTGCCGGTCTCGCGCGCGATCAGATCGGTGAACGCGTCGTTGCGCTGGCGGACGATGTTGGCGAAGCGCCGCATCGTCTCGATCCGGAAGGCGAGCGGCTTGGACGCCCAGCTCGACCATCCGGCCCGCGCGCAGGCGACTTCGGCGTCGACGTCGCCAATCGGATGGCGCCAGAGAATCGCGCCGGTGGCCGGTTCGTAGGAGATGATCTCGTCGGACATGAGCTGCTCTTGCCTCAAATCGGACCTGATTCCAATTATTCGGCGAGCGCCTCGCCCATGGCGCGGATTGCGGCGACTTTTGCGTTCAGCAGCGTCCAGTCGTCATGCTCGGCGATCGGGGCCCAGATCGCCTCGACCTCGTCGATCAGCATGCTGCACGGTTCGCCCGACCAATAGGCGTGCGATCGATCCTTGCGCGGTTCATAGGACGCCAGCGCCGTGCGGACCTCGGCCCAGGGTTCTGCGTAGGTCTCGGGCAGGTCACCGCCGAACGCATCGAAGAAGAAGCGGTCGATACCGACGCCGGTGGTGCGGAGCGCGCGTTCCGTGGCTTGCACGAGGTCGCGGTCGGTGTCTGGATCGCGCGGGCGGACGCCGAGCCGCCACAGGATCGCCTGCGTGACTTCGGGTTGATAGCGCGGCCCGAACTGGTCGAGCGCGGCCACCAAGGGCTCGCTCTCGGCGATCTGGCGGAGCGCGATCGCGAGCTGCATCACGTCCCAGTGGATCGCCTCGGGCTGGCGGCCGAACGCGTACAGACCCTGATGATCGAAATAGGCCGCGGTGAAGGCGGGATCCCAGGTCGGGGCGAACCGCCACGGGCCGTAATCGAAGCTCTCGCCGGTGACGTTGATGTTGTCCGAATTGAGCACGCCGTGGACGAATCCCGCCGCCATGTAGCGCGCGGCCAACCGCGCGGCGCGGCCGACCACGAGGTCGAGCAGGCGGACGGGGTCGTCGCTGTCCTCGTCGTACAGGTTGCGCAGCGTGTAGCCGACGAGCGTGCGCAGGCCCGCTTCGTCACGCTCATAGGCGAGGCGCTGGAAGCTCCCGATGCGGACATGGCTGTGATTGAGGCGGACGAGCACCGCGGAGCGTGTCGGGCTGGGTTCGTCGCCGCGCTGCAGCTCTTCGCCCGTCTCGATCAGCGACAGCGTGCGCGAGGTCGGGACGTTGAGCGCTTCGAGCATCTCGGTCGCGAGGATCTCGCGCACGCCGCCCTTCAGCGTCAGGCGACCGTCGCCGAACCGGCTCCACGGCGTCTGCCCCGATCCCTTGGTGCCGAGATCCATCAGCCGGTCGCGATCGTCGCGCATCTGCGCAAAGGTAAAGCCGCGCCCGTCGCCGATCTCGGGGTTATATTGGCGGAACTGGTGGCCGTGATAGCGCAGCGCGAGCGGCTGCGGGAGCGTGCGGGGCAGCGGCACGAACCGGCCGAAATGGCTGGCCCACGCCTCGTCGCCCAGCGCTTCGAGCCCGATCTGCCGGGCGGCGCGATCGTTGCGGAAGCGGAGCCGAGTCTCGGGAAAGTCGGCAGGGACGACCGGATCGAAGAACCTTTCTCCCAGCGTCAGAAGGCGAGTCTCCGGGCGATAGCGAGCGGAGCGGAAGGCTTGCGGGTCGATGGGCATGCGGCGATATGGTGGCCGCTACCCGAAGGACGCAACCATGGCCGCTTACGAAAACCTCTATTGGTGGTCCAACGACGGGCTGAGACTCCACGCGCGGGACTATCCGGGCGGGGCGGAAGGCCAGCCGCCGATCCTCTGCATGGCCGGGCTGACTCGCAACGCGCGCGATTTCGATGCGCTAGCGGCACGATTGGCGGGGCGGTGGCGGCTGATCGCGGTGGATTTCCGCGGTCGCGGCGAAAGCGCCTATGCGAAGGACCCGATGTCGTACGTCCCGCTGACCTATGTCCAGGACGTCGAGGCGCTGCTGACCGAGCAGGGGGTGGATCGCTATGTTGCGTTCGGCACGTCGCTCGGCGGGATCGTTGCGATGCTAATGGCCGGGCCATCGCGCGGGCGGATGGTGGCAGCGTTGCTCAACGATGTCGGGCCGGAGGTCGATGCGCAGGGCCTGTCGCGGATCCGCGGCTATGTCGGCAAGGCGAGCGTCTTCCCGACCTGGATGCACGCCGCACGCTGCGTCGCGGAGAATAACGGCGACGTCTATCCCGACTGGGGGATCGAGGAGTGGCTGGCGATGGCCAAGCGGCTGTACCGGTTGAACAGTTCGGGGCGGATCGTGCTCGATTACGACCTGAAGATCGCCGAGCCGTTCCGCGTGCCGGGCAACGAAGCGGGGCCGGACATGTGGCAGGCGCTCGCGTCGTTGCGGGATGTGCCCACGCTGATCGTGCGCGGCGGTCGATCCGACCTGTTGTCGGCGGTGACCGCGGAGCGGATGGTGGCATCGCTCGACCGCGCCGAACTGGTGACGGTGCCGGGCGTCGGCCATGCCCCGACGCTGACCGAGACGATCGTGCAGGCGCCGATCGACCGGCTGCTGGCGCGCGCGCTTGAGGGGGCGGCGATCCGCGCCTAAGCCCGCCGGATGCTGCGCACTGCGCCGATGCACCAGGAAATTTCATGACCGACCATGCCGATCTTCATACCAGCGCACGCCCCCTGAAGGGCCGCCGCGCGATCATCACCGGGGGGACGACCGGGATCGGCCGAGCGATCGCGGTGATGCTCGCGGGGCAGGGGGTCAGCGTCTATATCTGCGGCCACGACGCGGGCCATCTGGAGGACGCGCTGACGCAGATCCGGGCGGTCGGCACGGGTGACGGCATGGTCACCGAACTGGCTGACCCCGACAAGGTGCGCGCGTTCTTCGATGCGGGCGAGGCCTATCTCGGCGGGTTCGACATCACCGTGATCAACGCGGCGGTGGCCGCGGGTGGTCTGACGCAGATGGACGAGGACGCGCTGCGCTATGCGATCGCGGTCAATTTCACCGCCTATCTGCTGAGCGCGCACCACGCCGCGCACCGGATGACGCCGATCGGCGACATGGTCCTGATCGGCTCGCTCAGCGCGCATATCCTCGGGCCGAGCTCGACCGTCTATGCCGGCATCAAGTCGGGCATCGCCGGCTTCTCGGAGGCGCTGCGGCGCGAGCTGGGGCCCAAGGGCATCCGCGTGTCGCTGGTCGAGCCGGGCAAGGTCGGCTCGAACATGCAATATCCGGACGTGCCCGACGACAAGCAGCGCGCGATGATCGCGGCGGAGCAGATGCTGCGCGGCGAGGATATCGCCGCGGGGGTCGAGTTCCTGCTGACGCAGCCGACGCGGTCGGTGATCCAGCAGATCGTTATCGTCCCGCGGGCGCTGGAGGGGGAATAACGCAGCCAGGTTGGCGGTATGCCATCAGGCGCAAACCCTCCCGTCATCCTGACGAAAGTCAGGATCCAGAGTTACGGTAAGGCGTCCTGCATGGCTCTGGATCCTGACTTTCGTCAGGATGACGAACGCCATGAATGGTCGCGTCGCCATTCATTACCAAGGAGAATCGCATGTTCGATCAGCTCGTCTTCACTCCCGCGGACATCGACCTGTCGCGCTCGCCGCTGGCGGGCAAGGTCGGCGCCGAGACCTATGTGCTCGGCGCGTTCAACCCGGGGATGACGCGACTGGCGAACGGCAACCTGCTGCTCATGGTGCGCGTGGCCGAAGCGCTGCGCCAGCCGATCAAGGGCGGCAACGTCCATGCGATCCGCTGGCAGGATGGCGCCTATCTGCTTGATGCATGGCCGTTGCAGATGGTTGATACCAAGGATCCGCGTAAGTTTCTGATTCCCGGCGGGGGGTGGAAGGTGATGGCGTTGACGTCGCTGTCGTGGCTGTTGCCGGTTGAGCTGGACGCGGAAGGGCGATCGGTCGTTGCGGTGCATTACGACAAGGCGATCGCGCCGCGGACGTCGTACCAATGCTATGGCGTCGAGGATGCGCGGATCTCGAAGGTCGGGGACCGGTATCTGATGACCACCTGTTCGGTGAGCCCGGAGCGGCATTCGACGACGCTGTATTCGTCCGCCGATGCGCTCGACTGGCAGCTCGAGGGGATCGTGCTCGATCACCAGAACAAGGACATGCTGATCTTCGAGGGGCTGATCGGCGGGCAATATTGGGCGCAGACGCGGCCGCTCGGCGACCTGTATTTTGCCTATCCGCCGGGTAGCGAGTGGCGCGCGGGACCGTCGATCAACCTGTCGCGCTCGCCCGATGCGCTGCACTGGAAGCCGCACGACAAGCCCGGCATCCGGCCACACGCCGCCACCGTCTCGACCGCGCGGATGGGGGGCGGTGCACCGCCGATCCTCACCGATCGTGGCTGGTTGACCTTGTGGCACGGGGTCGAGCCGTCGGGCGTCGTCGGCATCTATCGCACCTACTGGTCGATCCTCGACAGGGACGATCCGTCGATCACCGTCGCGACCGAGCACAAAGCGCTGCTCGAGCCGAACCCGGCACTCACCGAGCCGCTCAAGGACAGCCTGTATCTCGACAATGTCGTGTTCACGACCGGCATCGCGGATGCGGGCGACTTCTATGTCGTGGCGAGCGGCGAGGCGGACCTCGCCTGCCGGATCACGCATATCGACAAGGCCGTGTTCGCGGGCTGAGCGGAGACGCATAGAGGGACCAAGCGGGGGGACACGGGGCGCGTGTCCTCCCGGCAGGTCGGATCAGCAGCGTCCGAACGACTTCGACACGACGACATGGCCGGCGACCGAGACGGACACCTTGACGCCGGTCGGAATGCCCCAGGTCGTGCAGATGTCGATACACGCCTTCGCGGCGGTGCCGTCGGGGAAGATGGACGGGATCGGGAAGCAGAACGACCCGAAGCCCAGCGGCAGGTTGAGGCAGATACGGTGATTCTTGACCGTGACGCTGATGCAGCCGCCGGCGAACATCATCGCACCGCCGCCCGAAACATCGGTCGTCGGGCTCAACCCCGTCAGATTGGCCTCCTTTGCATGCTCCGATGCGGCATCCAGAACGCTATGGATCTGTTTTTGATCGAAATCATAAGTTGTCATGATGATCATCCTCTCTGTACCGGTGTTCCGGTAAGCAGGTATAAAGAACGCTATAGTATTCTGGGCAAATCTAAGCTTGTCCGTATTGCTATGCGATCGATCGACATATTTGGGAGAAAGGTCTGAATCGGCGGAACTGTTCAGAAGCGTGGTGCGCGGCGGGTGCGCTTCATGCCCTGCCGGAGACGGCAGATCCCTTGAAAATGCGCCCAAAAATCGGCATCGCTCGGACATGGCCGCACCCGTCAACATCCTGCATCTCCACTCCTCGTTCAGCCTGGGCGGCAAGGAGGCGCGCGCGGTCGCCTTGATGAATGCGTTTGGCGACCGGGCGAAACATACGATCGTCTCGGGCGTGCCCGATGCGCTGGATGCGCGCGATTCGATCGCCAAGGGCATCCGCTACGAGATCGCGCAGAACCCGCCGCCGCTGACCGGCAAGCCCTCGGTCAAGCGCTACGAGGCGATCGCGCAGTATATGCGGCGGTTCGACCTGGTGCTGACCTATAATTGGGGCGCGATCGACGGGGCGATGTCGCGCCGCGCGTTCAGCAAGGGCGCGCCGCCGCTCGTCCATCATGAGGACGGGTTCAACGCGGACGAGGCGGGCGGGCTCAAGATCGAGCGCAACATCTATCGGCGGCTCGCGCTGGGCGCCGCGCATGCGCTGGCGGTGCCGTCGGAGGCGCTCGAGGCGATCGCGCTGAACACCTGGAAGCAGCCGCGCGCGCGCGTCCACCGGATCGTCAACGGGATCGGCACCGCCTATTACGCGCAGAAGCCCGAGCCCAAGGCGATCCCCGGCTTCGTGCCGAACGCCAAGGAGGTCGTGATCGGTGCGCTGGCAGGTCTGCGCGAGGTCAAGGACCTCACCGCGCTGGTCCGCGCGGTCGGTGGCGTCTCGGGGCGGGTGCGGCTGGTGATCGTCGGCGAAGGGCCCGAGCGTGCCAACATCGTGCAGGCGGCGGCGGCGATGGGGATGGCGGACAAGCTGGTGCTGCCCGGATTCCTCGATCGGCCCTATCGCTATATCGGCCATTTCGACATGCTGGCGGTGTCGTCGCGCAGCGAGCAGTTTCCGATCTCGGTGGTCGAGGCGATGGCTGCGGGCCTGCCGATCGCGAGCTATCCGGTCGGCGACATCAAGCGGATGGTCTCGCCCGAGAATCTGCCCTTCGTGACCGACATCGCCAACGAGGTGCGGCTGCGTGACGCGTTGCAGGCGCTGGTCGCGGATCCGACGCTCCGCGCCTCGGTCGGGCTTGCAAACCAGGCCAAGGCGCGCGCAGAATTCGATGAGGCAATGATGATCGCGCGCTATCGCAGCCTGTACGAGAGTGCACTCGGACGACCCGGTGCGCTAACCTAGGTCTTAATTTGCTCGCGCGCTGCGTCCTTGCGATATAGGGGGCCGTATTTTCCGGGAGAGGTGACGTCGTGTTCAAGGGCCTGAAGCCTATCGTCTATAACGGTCGGGAAGTCTGGCCTCTGGTTGAGGGCGGCAAGGGCGTTGCCGCGACCAACCACGCGTCGGCCGGCGCCTGGGCTGCGGCCGGCGGTATCGGCACGGTGTCGGCGGTCAACGCCGACAGCTATGATCCCGAGGGTAAGATCATCCCGCAGGTCTATGCGGCGCTCACGCGGCGCGACCGGCACGAGGAGCTCGTCCAGTACGCGATCGAGGGTGCGGTCCAGCAGGTCGAGCGCGCGTACGAGATCGCCGACGGCAAGGGCGCGATCAACATCAACGTGCTGTGGGAAATGGGCGGCGCGCAGCGGATCCTGCACGGCGTGCTCGAGCGGACGCGCGGCAAGGTGGCCGGCGTCACCTGCGGCGCGGGCATGCCCTACAAGCTGAGCGAGATCACCGCGTCCTACGGCGTCAGCTACCTGCCGATCGTCAGCTCGGGCCGGGCATTCCGCGCGCTGTGGAAGCGCGCCTATTCGAAGGCGGCCGAGTGGCTCGCCGCGGTGGTGTACGAGGATCCGTGGCTGGCGGGCGGGCATAACGGCCTGTCGAACGCCGAGGACCCGTTGAAGCCGCAGGATCCCTATCCGCGCGTCAAGGAACTGCGCGACGTGATGCGCGAAGGCGGCATCAGCGACGCGGTGCCGATCGTGATGGCGGGCGGCGTCTGGTACTTACGCGACTGGAACGACTGGATCGACAATCCCGAGCTCGGCACGATCGCGTTCCAGTTCGGCACGCGGCCCTTGCTGACTCGCGAAAGCCCGATCCCCGCGGATTGGAAGAACGCGCTGACGCAGATCGAGGAAGGCGACGTGCTGCTGCACAAATTCTCGCCGACCGGCTTTTATTCGTCTGCGGTGCGCAACCCGTTCCTGCGCAGCCTCGAGGCGCGCTCGGAACGCCAGATCGCGTTCTCGACGCAGGAGGCGGGCGACCACATCTTCCAGCTCGACGTCGGCGTGAAGGGCAAGAATTTCTGGGTCACGCGCAACGACCTGCTGCGCGCACGCCAGTGGTTCGGCGAGGGCTTTACCGACGCGCTCAAGACGCCCGACAACACGCTGGTGTTCGTCAGCCCGAACGAGAAGGGCATGATCCGCAAGGACCAGGCGGACTGCATGGGCTGCCTGTCGCAATGCTCGTTCTCAAGCTGGGCGGATACCGAGACGAACTCGACCGGACGTCTGGCGGATCCGCGCAGTTTCTGCATCCAGAAGACGTTGCAGGACATCGCGCATGGCGGGGACATCGACCAGAACCTGATGTTCGCCGGCCATGCCGCGTACAACTTCAAGAAGGATCCGTTCTATTCGAACGGGTTCGTGCCCAGCGTCGGGCAGCTCGTGGACCGGATCCTCACGGGCGACTGACGCTGCGGACAAGGGCAACCCCGGCGGGCCCGGGGTCGCCATGCCGGTCGGTGACCGCGGATCTTGAGGGCAGGGGGCAAGGATGACGCTACACGCCTGGTGGCTGTTCCTGGGTGCGGTGTTCCTGCTGTGCGGGACGCCGGGGCCCAACATGCTGCACGTCATGACGCGCAGCATTGCGTTCGGTGCGCGACGCAGCATCGCCGCGATGGCCGGGTGCCTGACCGCGCTGGTGCTCGTGCTGGCGGCGTCGGCGGCAGGCGTGTCGGCGTTGCTCGCGGCCTGGCCGCGCGTGTTCGACGCGTTGCGCTATACCGGTGTCGCCTATCTGATCTTCCTCGGGATCAAGGCCTGGCGCGGGGCGGGATCGCCGATCGACGTGGGCGACGATACGTCGCCGGTCACGCGCATGCCGGCCGCATCGGCGGCGCGGCTGTATCGCGGCGGGTTCGTGATCGGGATCAGCAACCCCAAGCTGTTGCTGTTCGCGGCGGCGTTTCTCCCGCAATTCGTCGATCGGGCCGCACCGCAGGGACCGCAGTTCGCGATCCTCGTCGCCACCTTCGCAGTGGTCGAAAGCTTCTGGTACGGCGTGTACGCGGCGGGTGGGCGGACGCTCGCGCGGTATCTGACCCGCCCGGCGATGCGGCGTGCGTTCGATCGGCTGACGGGGGCGATCTTCGTCGGTTTCGGGCTCGCGCTGCTGCGGGTGCGAACCTAACGCGCCGGTCGCCATTGCCGATCGGGGCGATAGCGCGCATACCCGGCGTATCGGAGCGCTTCATACGGGCAGGCTGCGACTGAGAGATGCTTTGCGCTCCCGCTCCGAGCCGGGAATGCCGCATGACGATCTCTTCTTCCATCGTGACTACAGGACGCATTTCGTGACGACCGAGGTGGACACGGTCGTACCGATCTCGCGCGCGGTGAACGTCAGCGTCGAACAGCCGCAGGTCGTGGCGATGTGCAAGAAGCACAATGCGATCATCAGCGCGATCGAAAGCCTGCCGTCAGGGGGCACGCGCGTCGTGCTGATGAACAGCGTGGACGCCGCCAGGATCATCAAGGCGTTCGGGTCGAAGGTGCTGACGGGGAACGTCGCGCGGACGCACTGGATGCGCGCGGTCTGAGACGGCCGCTACGATTCTTCCCCTTGCGGGGGAGGATAGGCCCCGGGCGCGTTCGATACGCTGCCCGGGGTCTGGGTCAGGTCAGTCGGCCACGGTGCCGACGACGGCACCCCCTGCGCCGCCAACGGCTGCGCCCTTCTCGACACTGCCGCCCGTTGCGGCAGCGACACCTGCGCCACCCGCTGCGCCGATGCCTGCGCCCTTGAGCGTCGAGCACGCGCTCATCGAGACGGCGGACGCGAGCAGCAGGGCGGAAACGGCAAACTTCTTCATCTTGAATACTCCTGTCTCTCCGGGGGTATCCAACGAATGCTGCATCGCGGTAACGGTTCCGGCATCGTGCTGCGGATCGCTCAGATCCAGCCGTCGAGCACCTGATCCGGCGGGCGGTGGCCGTCGGCCCACATGCGGATGTTCTGGATGACTCGCTCGCCCGATGCCATCCGGCCTTCGAGCGTGGCGGAACCCATGTGCGGCAGCATCACGACGTTGGGCAGTGCGAGCAGGCGCGGGTCGATCGCGGGTTCGTGCGCCCAGACGTCGAGGCCGGCGCCGGCGAGGCGGCCGGCTTCGAGCGCCTCGACCAGCGCCGCCTCGTCGACGATCCCGCCGCGCGCCGCGTTGATGAGATAGACGTGCGGCCGCATCAGCGCGATCCGGCGCGCGTCGATCAGGTTGCGGCTGTCGGGATTGAGCGGGGTGTGGATCGTCACGATGTCGACCGCGGCGAGCATCGCGTCGAGCGAGTCGTGGAACGTCGCGGCCAGCTGCGCCTCGCGCACCGCGGGAAGCCGCTGGCGATTATGGTAATGGATGGTGAGCCCGAACGCGCGCGCCCGGAGCGCGACCGCCTGACCGATCCGTCCCATCCCGACGATCCCGAGCGCCTTGCCGCCGATCCGGTGGCCGAGCATGCCGCCCGGGCTCCAGCCCTTCCACTGGCCCGATCGGACCAGCTTCTCGCCCTCCGCGAGCCGCCGCGGGACCGAGAGGATCAGCGCCATCGTCATGTCCGCGGTGTCTTCGGTGAGGACGCCCGGCGTGTTGGTGACGATGATCCCGCGCGCGCGCGCGGCCTTCAGGTCGATATGGTTCACGCCCGCACCATAGTTGGCGATCAGCTTGAGCCGGTCGCCCGCGCCCGCGATCAACTCTGCGTCGATATCGTCGGTGACGGTGGGGACGAGCACGTCGCAGTCCGCCATCGCGGCGGCAAGCTCGGCCCGCGTCAGCTTCGCGTCGGCGCGGTTGTTGCGCGTATCGAACAGCGCCTCCATCCGGTCCATCAGCGTATCCGCGAGCTCGCGCGTGACGACGACCTTGGGGTTCGGACAGCGGCGTGTGTCGGTCATGGTGACGGCTTGGCGAAGGCCTGTGCGGTCGTCAACATCGAGACTCCAACTTCGGTTGAGGAAAGCGATTCATCGCGATAGGAGGTCGGCTTGCCAGTTAGGACATGACCATGCGCATTCTCGCCGCAGCGCTTTCCGCCGTTGTTTTTACCGCGCTGGTGTCCGAGCCGGCGGCTGCCGCCGACGCGACGAAGCGGGCGGTGCCCTATTATGCCTCGATCTCGGCGTCGCGCGCGCGGATGCGAACCGGGCCGGCGCGGACCTATCCGGCGAGCTGGCTGTATCAGCGGCAGGACCTGCCGATCAAGGTCGTCGCGATCTTCAAGGAATGGCGCAAGGTTGCCGATCCCGACGGGACCGAGGGCTGGATGCAGGCCAATCTGCTGAGCGGCACGCGCACCGCGATCGTCCGCGGGGCGGGCCCGGTCGAACTGCGCGACAAGCCCGCCGCGTCGGGCCGCGTGCTGTACCGCGCGGCGCCCGGCGTGGTCGGGCGGCTGGCGCAGTGCGGCAATGGCTGGTGCCGGTTCGACGTGAAGGGGCAGGCGGGCTTTGTCGACATTGGCGCGCTATGGGGCGTCGAGGCGGGCGAGACGCTGCCCTGATCGGCTAGGCGGGCAAGCGTACCTTCGCCGCGGCGGGGTTCGAGAAGCGCATCGCGTCGTCGATCGAGCCGAACTTCAACGCCATCAGGTCGAGCGCGTAATTCTGGTTGAGCTTCCACGGCTTGCGTTCGCCCTGTGCAGGCAGCGCGGCGGCGGCGCGCTGGACATAGCCCGACGAGAAATCGAGGAACGCCTCGCTCTTCATCGTCGGGTCGTCGTTGTAGGGGGTCGCCTGGCGAAGCCCGCGCTTGGTCATCGTGTTGAGCAGGCGGCAGACATAGACCGCGGTCAGGTCCGCCTTCAGCGTCCAGGACGCGTTGGTATAGCCGAAGGTCGAGGACAGGTTCGGGATGCCGTCGAACATCATCCCCTTATACTGGAGCCGCCCGGCGAGCTCGATCGGTTGCCCGTCGAGGCTGAACGCGACGCCGCTCATCAACTGCAGTTCG
The DNA here is from genome assembly GCF_003050705.1 of Sphingomonas aurantiaca. Classification (GTDB taxonomy): domain Bacteria; phylum Pseudomonadota; class Alphaproteobacteria; order Sphingomonadales; family Sphingomonadaceae; genus Sphingomonas; species Sphingomonas aurantiaca. The sequence continues at coordinate 1,142,518 of NZ_QAOG01000001.1, forward strand.
AGCCCGGTGGCGGTGACGATGACGTCGGCGGGCAGGTCGTTGCCTGAATCGAGGTGGATCCCCTCGGGCGTGATCCGCGCGATCGTGTCGGTAACGATCGAGGCCTTGCCCGCGTTGATCGCAGTGAACAGGTCGCCGTCGGGCACCAGGCAGACGCGCTGGTCCCACGGATTGTAGCGCGGCGTGAAATGCGTCGCGACGTCGTAATCGGGACCGAGATGATCGCGGACCATGCCGATCATCCGCTCCTTCACCTCGGCGGGGCGTTTGCGCGCAAGGCGGAAGAAGAACATCCCCATCAGGACGTTCTTCCACCGCGTGATGCCGTACGCCGCCTTGGCCGGCAGCTTGCCGCGCAGCCAGTTCGCGACGCCATCCTCGCCCGGCCGGGCGACGATATAGGTGGGCGAGCGCTGGAGCATCGTTACGTGCTCCGCGGTCTGCGCCATCGTCGGCACTAGAGTCACCGCGGTCGCGCCGCTGCCGATCACGACGACTCGCTTGCCGCTGTAATCGAGATCCTCGGGCCAGAATTGCGGGTGGACGATCTGCCCGGCGAAGCTCTCCGCGCCCTCGAACTCGGGCGAATAGGCCTTGGCGTAATTGTAATAGCCCGCGCACATCGACAGGAAATTGCAGGTGAGCGTGACCGGGGAGCCATCGGGTCCCGTCGCCTCGACCGTCCACCGCGCATCCTCGGTCGACCACGCCGCAGACGTGACGTGGTGGCCATAGCGGATCTTGCGGTCGATCCCGTATTCCCTCGCCGTTTCCTCGACATAGGCGCGGATCGAGGGCCCGTCGGCGATCGACTTGGCCGCGGTCCAGGGGTGGAAGGCGAACCCCAGCGTGTGCATGTCCGAATCGGAGCGGATGCCGGGGTAGCGGAACAGGTCCCACGTCCCGCCCATCGCCGAGCGCCCCTCAAGGATCATGTAGCTGCGGTCGGGGCAGCGCGTCTGCAGATGGTAGCCGGTTCCGATTCCGGAAATCCCGGCACCCACAACGATCACGTCGACATGCTCGGCCATGCTGCATCCCCTCGCCCCGGCGTTACGCCATAGGTTTCATAACCGAACTTATCCTGTTGTGATCTTTACTCAATAGTCCTTCGTATATTTGACGCTGGCGCTTTGCCCGCCGCTCGATCCCGCCGCCGACAACAGGCTGAGCGCCCTGGTCAGCGCGATCTCGAGTTGCGTCGAGGTATAGCCCTTCGCGTCGGTCACGATCTCCACATAGATGTTCTTCGTGATGTACTTGCCCGCAGCCAGACTGGTGCCGCGGCCGCTCGCCTCGTCGGCGCCGAGGACGCGGAGGCGGTCGAACCCGGTCGCCGAGCGCAGCTTGCCGAGCGGGTTGAGACCCCCGCCGCCCGACCCGCGCAGCGAGTTCAGCGCAGACGCCAGCTGGATCGCCTCGGTCGCCGACAAATTGGCCGGGCTCGACCCGAACAACAGGCGGCTGAGCACCTCGTCCTGCGGCAGGGTCGGCGTCGAGGTGAACGCGATCTGCGGACGCTGGCCGGTGCCCGTGACGTTGATCGTCACGGTGATGTCGCTGGTCGTCGTGCTCGCCTGGATGTTGATGTCCGGATCGGTCAGCGCACCGCCGCGGAAGCGAATCTGGCCCTTCGTCACCTCGAACCGCTTGCCCGAGAAGGAATAGGTACCGCGCACGATATCCATTCCGCCGGTGACGATCGGCGCGGCGGACGTGCCGCCGATCCGCATGTCCATCTCCCATTCGGATTCGAGCCCCATGCCCGACACGAACAGCTGGTTGGGCGCACGCACGCGGAGGTCGAGCTTGAACTTGCCGACCGCGGGCACTTGCGACCGGTCGGTCGAGACCGGGGTGCGGATGTCGCTCTTGCGGCGGACACCGGTCAGTTCGGGCACTTCGGCCTGACCCTGGCGGATGATCTGGTAGCGCGCCTCGGGGATCTGGAGATCGCCCTGGATGAGGCCGCCGTCACGCCCGTTGGTCAGGTGGATCGTGCCCGTCGTGGTGGCGCTGATCGCGTCGCTCTTGGCGAGCTGCGCATTGTTCAGCGTCGCGCGCAGGTCGATCGGGAAGCCGCTGTCCGCCGCGAACCCGATCGAGCCCTGCGCCTGCACGGTGCCGTCGCCGGCCTTCGCGCTGAGCTGCGTCAGTTGCAGGTCGGTGTTCGAGAACCGGCCGGCGATCCGCATCTGCGACAGGCGAGTCCCATAGGTCTCGTTGTCGTAGGTCAGGTTGTCGGCACGGACGACGCCGTTGAGCTGCGGTGCCTGGAGGCGCCCGGAGAAATCGGCAGCGACCGCGATCGGCCCCGACAATTGCTGGTTCGCAATCGCGGCGAAGCTGAACAGCACTGCGGACGGGCCGTTATAGCGGATCCCGCCCGACAGCGGCGCGGCCATCAGGCGCTCGCTCCACGAACCGGTGCCCGCGGGGAGCGGGCGCAGGTTCGCGACCATCCGGCCGATCACCGACGTGCCGCGACGGACCAACGCACGGCCCGTGCCGCCCTCGCCGCCGAGCGTCCCAGCGAACACGATGTCGACGGGCTCCGAGACCGCGGCGAGGCCCGAGCGGGTGAAGTTGGTGACGGTCATGCGCGCGTCGGCGGTCGGCAGTGCGGCCGAATTGGCCTGCGTGAAGTCGAGGCTGCCGGTGGCCTTGCCGCCGATCCCCAGATTGGGAACGAGCGCGGACAGGGTCGACAGATCAAGGCGATCGAGCCGGACCTGTGCGGTCGTGCCGTGGCCATAGGTGCCCGCGAGACGTGCCGAGCCGCCGCCTGCGCCACCGAAGTCGATCCGGGTCGGCAACAGGCGGTATTCGCCCTTCACTGCCTGAATGCGCGCCGGATTGACGGTGCGGAAGTCGATGCCGTTGGCTTGGCCCTGCGCCGCGACGAGGTAATTGTTCGGGCTGAGCTTGGCATTGACCGCGAGACGGAAGGGGACGCCGTTCGAGCCTGTGAGCAACGCCTGCGCGGTGCCGTTGCCGCCGACATAGTTCACCTTGGCGCGTGCCGCCGACAGGACGATCGCGCCGTAGCGCATGTCCGCGACCTGTGCGTCGGCGACGATCTGCGGCGTCGGCGTCAGGACCGCGGTCGCGTTGATGATCGCGCGGCCGATCGTGAAATCGACCATCCCGGGGATCCGGGCGCCATTGGCGCGTGCGGCGACGTCGGCGCGCTGATAGCCGCCCTGGTTCGCGAGACGGACATTGCCCGACAGGCCCTGGCCCGCGAACTGGAGCGCGCCCGCGAACGGACCTGCGGCGGTCTGGACGATGCGCCCGCTGCCGACGATCCCGGCGAACACCACGCGGCGCACGTCGACCGCGAGCTGCGTCCCCGGCGTGACGAGCACGTCGGCGGTGAACGGGCCGTAATTGGTGCCGCCGCTCGCGGTGACGGCATAGGCGCCGCCGCGGCCGACGATGCGGGCGTTGAGGTTGACGAGCCCGACGCCGACACCCGGACGCGGTGCGCGCAGCACGACGACAGGGGCGGTCGCGCTGCCGGTTACGCGCGCAGACAGCGGGCCGTACACGGTCGAATAGGCGTCGGCATTGACCAGCACCGCGCCGGTCGCCGGATCGAACCGGCCTTCGCCGCGCGTGACGCGGAATTGTGGCGCGTTCATCCGCAGGTTGCGGAAGGTGACGATGCCCTCGGGGCTGTAGCCGATATCCGATCGGACGATCGCGTTGCCGCCGAGGAAGCTGCGCGCGCCTTCGTTGAAGATCTGCGAGGTCTGCGCGACGACGCGGCCGGTGATCCCGAAGCCGCCATTGGGCCCCGGCACCAGCTTGGCGTCGGTCGTCAGGTTGACGATGCCGATGCCGTCGACGCGGTAGTTGTTGACCCGCCCCTTGAGCGCGCCGGTGTAGCGGCCGGTCGCCATGTTCGCGACGACGACCGCGGTCGCGTCGATCTTGTCCGAGCGGATCTTGAGGTTGTCGGACAGGACGTTGACGCCCGAGATCGCGAAATCGCCGTCGATCGCGACGTTAGTGGCGAGACCGCCGACCGCGGCGTTCAGCCCGGTGACGCGGCGTGCGCGCGCCTTGACGGGGACGAGGATACGGTCCGAGTTCACCCGGGCGAGACCCTCGGCATAGAGGTTCTCGACGCCCATGTCGCCGAACGCGATCGTCGCGGCGCGCACCTTGTAGTCGACCGTCGGCGTCGCGAACGCACCGTCGAGGACGACGCGCGCCGTGACGTCACGACCGCGCAGGTTGGGGAGGATCGCGCCGGGGGTGAGCAGCTTGGCGTTCACCGCGAAATTGCCGAACCGGCTGTTGGCGAGATCGATCAGGCCGCCTGCGTCGACCGCGAGCGCGTCCGACTTCAGCGTCATCCGCGTGTCGGCCTTGCGATCGTTGAGTGTCGTGTCGATCGCGACGTCGAGTTGTGGCGCGGTCAGGCGTTCGACCGGTCCCTCGAGATACAGGCCGGGACGCGTGGAGCCGCGCACTTCGATATGGCCGTTCTTCGCGGTCAGCGCGAGGTTCGCGAGCTGCCCGCCGCCGAGCGTCGCGACCGCGCGGCCCTGCCACGCGGCCCAGCTGCCGCGGCCATCGACGGTCGCGGTCAGCGGCGCCTTGAACGATCCCATCGTCGCGACCACGCCGCCGACCGGTGCGGTCAGCTTCACGTTGACGTCGAACTTGTTCTGGTCGGGCACCGCGTCGAGCTTGAGCACGAGGCGATCGCCGCCGGCGATGCCGGGGCCGGTGAGCGCGGCCGCGTTGGTGGTGAGCTGCGCGCGGCGATCGGCGATATGCACCGCGCCATCGATCTTCACGATGTGCGTCTGGCCCGTCACGGGCTTTGCGATCAGGAAACGGTCGATCACCAGACGGTTCACGTCGATATCGAGATCGGGGAGCAACGGCGCGTTCGGATCGGTCGGCGTCGCGTTGAGCACCGGGCGGCGCTGCAGCGTGACGAGCGGAGTCGTCAGCGAGCGTACGTCGACATGGTTCTTGGCGAACGCGAACGGGCGCCAATCGACGGCGAGCTTCGGGCTGGTCAGGAACACGCCCTTGGGATCCGACACGCGGACGTCGCTGAGGGTCATCGCGCCGTAGATCGAGCCGTCGATCCGGCCGACCTTGATGTTCAGCCCCGAGGCGGTCGTGTAACCGCCGATCTGGTCCGCGACGAGCCGCCGGCCGGGATCGGTGTTGATCCCGAACAGGACGATCAGGACGAGCGCGACGAGGCCGAGGACCAGGATGGCCAGCCATTTCAGGATACGTTGCCACAACGGGCGACGCTCGACGATGACGGTCTGCTCGACCGCAGGGGTGCCGTTTTCGGCCATCAGAATGCCTGCCCGATCGAGATGTAGAGCGCGATCTTGCCGTCGCCCTTGCGTGGGTTCAGCGGCGTCGCGACATCGAAACGCATCGGGCCGAAGCTGGTGTAGAAGCGCCCGCCGATGCCCGCGCCGTAGCGCAGCGACGACAGGTTCGGGGTGCTGCTCTCATAGCTGTTGCCCGCATCGATGAACGGCACGATGCCGAAATCGCCGAACCGGTAGCGCGCTTCGAGTGCGAATTCGTTGAGCGACCGGCCGCCGACCGGGTTGCCGTTGGGATCGAACGGCCCGAGCCGCTGATAGCCATAGCCGCGCACCGACCCGCCGCCGCCGCCATAATAGCGACGCGACGGAGCGAGATCGTCACGGTCGACGCCCTGGATCGAGCCCGCCTTGGCGCGTCCGGCGATGACGATGCTGCTGGAGACGGGGTAGTAGAACGTCCCCTCGATCATCGTCCGGATGTACGGCTTCACCGACCCCTGCACCGATGTTTCGGGGCTGAGGTTCAGCGTCAGGCGATAGCCCTTGGTCGGATTGAGCAAGCTGTCCGAGCGATCGAACTTCACCTGGCCCGGCAGCGCAACGATACCGTAGGTCCGGCGGACGTCCTTGCCCTGCGTGAAGTCGTAGACGCTCTCGTTCGTGCCCACGAGCTCGCCGCCGTAATAATAGGTCAGCGGCTTCTGCCAGATCGGCGTGGAGTCGTAGCTCCAGCGGACACCGACGCTGGTCGTGAACGCGTCATAGGCGTCGTAATTCGAATGGTTGGCGCCCGCGGTCAGGCTGAACGTCCGGTCGCGGCGGCCTGCATTGGCGCGGCGGAACGTGCCCGACAGGCCCTGTTCCTGCGTGCCGGCGATCACCGACCCGATCAGCGCGCCCTCGTACGGGAACAGGTTGCGGTGCTGCCACGTGCCCTCTGCGCGGAAGCCCTGGCCAGTCGAATAGCCGACATTGCCGCCGAGCGAGCGGGGCTTGCCCGCGCTCTGGCGGACCAGCAGGTCGACCTGCTCGGTGCCGTCTGCGTTGACCGTGCCGGTGCGGACCGGCTCGACCGACACGGTCGAGAATTGCGACGTCGCGACCAGCGCATCGCGCAGGTCGTCGGTCATCCGGTTGTCGTAGAGTTCGCCCGCCTTGAACCGCGGGAACAGGCCGAGATGCTCCAGGTTGAACACCGGATCGCCTTCGGTGCGAAGCTGGCCGAACGATGCGCGGGGCCCCGTATCGACCGGCAGCGTGTACGCCCCCGTCGGGGTCTGATCGTCGAGCAGGATGTCGCGCTCGCCCACCTTGACGAACGGATAGCCCTGTTGCGGCAACGTCAGGCTGACATTCGCCTCGGCGCCCTGGATCCGCGCGGCCTCGATCGGGTCACCGACTTTCAGCGGCAATTGCTGGCGGACCAGATCGGGGGGCGTCGTTGCATTCGCCTGCACGGTGATCGACGACAGCGAATAGAGCCGCCCGGGCTGCGCGCTGACAGTCGCCTTGAGCCGCGCGGGCTTGGTCTTGTCGGCGTCGGGAATCGTCTCGATCGTCGAGATCGCGGTGGCGTCGTAATAGCCGAGCGACTTCAGCAGCCGGACCGCCAGCGCCTCGTCCTCACGCCCGCGCGCCGCAACCTGCGTGGCGTTCGCGGCCTTGCCCTTGCCCTCGGCGAGCGCGGATAGCGCCTTGTATTCAGCCTCAAGGCCGGAGCCGGCCTTGTCGAGTCCCTTGGTCGCGGTCTCGTACCGGATCTCGGGCGCGTCCTTGTCCTTGATGTCCGCCGCGGTCTGGAGCGGGGTCGTGTCGAAGCTCGACAGCGGGATCAGCGGTTGCGCGAGTTGCGGGTCGGCGGGGCCGGTCGGCGGCAGGACGTCGCCCGACACCGTCGTTGCAGACGTCGTCGCGGTCGCGGGGGTGGCGGCGACCGCGGGCGCTGCGGACATGGGTTCGAGCGGTGCGTTCAGGTCGCTGCTCAGCGGCGGCAATGCGCTGTCGAACTCGGCATCGGGGACGATCGGCGCGTCGGACCGCGGATCGGCCGATTGGGTCTGATCGCCGGGCTTGGGGGCATCGGGACCCTTGGCAGGGGCGGTGCCGGGCTTTGCCAACTGGGCGGAACAAATGCCCGCAAATCCCGTATTAGACGCTACCAACGCCAGAGCGAGCCAATGATGCCGGCTGTTCGAAGCTGTCACACGATTCCCTTTTACCGGCAGCGATCGTGTACGATTCACCCCCATCTTCGCCCACGTAACGCACGGAGGGCGGCTTGGTTTCACGAAAATTGACTCAGACGCAGCCGATGAGGCCACCGACCGGCATGACGACGGTATCGCGCCCCGGGCGGTCGATCCGTAGCGTCGCGGACGTGACCGTCGCGCCTGCCGATATGTCCGCGCGTACCGCGACGGCCATGTCGAGCGTCGCGGTGACGTCGCCGCCGCGATACTGGGTGACGCCACCGAAGCCGAAGCCGATCGCGGGCGACTGAGTCGCCATCGCATAGTCGGTGGTCTTGCCGTCGATCGCTAGGCGGATCTGCCCAGGGTCGGCGGTGGCCATCGCAACGAGCTGGCGGCCGGCGTCCATGCTCCAGAGATAGGCGGCGCACCCCTTTGCGGGGAGCTTCTGCTTGCCGATCGCGCCCAGCGGGCCGGGGCCTGGGTTGGCCGCAGCTTGCAAGGCGAGGAGAAGAGCGAGCGATATCATGGCGTCAGGCCTATCATGAAGAGCCATGCGGGATAAGCCGCCAATGCCAGCAACGCGCCGAACGGAAGCGCGGTGTCCGCCGCCATGCTGCGCCCCTTGAGGTGCGCGGCGAGGACGACGCCAAGCCCGATCATGCTGGCGATCAGCAGAACCGCGGGCAACATTTGCCATCCGAGCCACAGCCCGATCGCCCCGAACAGCTTGGGGTCGCCGCCGCCCATCCCGTCGCGCCCGCGCAGATGCCGGTAGCCGAACGCGACCAGCCACAACGTGCCGATCCCGGCGATTCCGCCGATCGCCCGTGCAAGTAGCTGCGGGCCGATCCCGACCGCTCCGCTCAGCATACCGGTCCCGGCGAGCAGCAACGTCAGCCGGTCGGGCAGCCAGAACGCGACGAGATCGAGGCTCGCCAAGGCCAGCAGCAACCAGCCGAACACCGCGCCTGCCACGCCGACCGGTCCGGGCGCGACGATACCGGCGGCCACGCCGATCGCCACGCCGGCCAGCTCGATCCGCCAGTGCACCGGGCTGATCGTGGCGCCACAGCCGCGGCACCGTCCGCGAAGGACGAGCGCGCTCAACAACGGCACCAGGTCGACAGCGCGGAGGGTCCGCCCGCAGTGATCGCAGGCCGAGCGGCCCGCCATCACCGATCGCCCCTCCGGCCAGCGCGTCACCAGCGCGGCGACGAAACTGCCGAGGATCGCGCCGAGCACGCCCAGCAGCACCGCCCAGACCGCGGTCTCAGACACCCGTCTTGCGCACCAGATAGCGATACACGCCGAGGAGGTTGATCCCGAACAACACGATGTTCTGCGTGCCCAGCGCCCAGTCCCCGGTCAAGGCCGCACCGCTCAGCCAGGCGATCGACGAGCCGACGAACAGCACGAACCCCCAGCCGGTCACGCGTCGCCCGAAATCGAGCGACACCATGAACGCGGCGATCACCCCGGACGCCGCGGCACACCATTTGAGCGTCGTGATGAGTGTTTCCATGCGGACGGGTCTAGGCGCATCCCGCGCTGCTTTGTATTGCCGCGCATCAACCCCAGATACCGGGGGCATAAGAATACATGGAGAGCATAAGTGGCCGTCGATCGAGATCCCGTCGTCATCCTGTCCTACGCGCGTACGCCGATGGGATCGTTCCAGGGGGCGCTCGCCGGCGCGACCGCGACCCAGCTTGGCGCCGATGCGGTCCGCGGGGCGGTCGGCCGGTCGGGCGTGTCGGCCGCGGACATCGAGCGGATCTACATGGGCTGCGTGCTGCCCGCCGGGCTCGGCCAGGCGCCCGCGCGGCAGGCGGCGATCAACGCCGGGCTTGGCGACCATGTCGAGGCGACGACGGTCAACAAGATGTGCGGTTCGGGGATGCAGGCGGCGATCCTTGCGGCCGACGCGCTGGCGGCCGGGTCGGTCGACCTGCTCGTCGCGGGCGGCATGGAGAGCATGACCAACGCACCGTATCTGTCGAAGAGCCACCGCGGCGGCGCGCGGATCGGGCATGACCGGATGTTCGACCATATGTATCTCGACGGGCTCGAGGATGCGTACGAACCCGGCAAGCTGATGGGCAATTTCGCCGAGGATACCGCGCACGAATACCAGTTCACGCGCGCGCAGATGGACGACTACGCGATCGAATCGCTGCACCGTGCGCAGCGCGCGCAGACCTCGGGCGCGTTCGATCGCGAGATCGTGCCGGTCGAGATTAAGGGCCGCAAAGGCACGACCACGGTCGCGCTCGACGAGCAGCCGGCCAAGGGCGACGTCGCCAAGATCCCGACGCTCAAGCCGGCCTTTTCGAAGGACGGCACGATCACCGCCGCCAATGCCTCGTCGATCTCCGACGGCGCCGCCGCGCTCGTGATGACTCGGGCGAGCGTCGCCGAGCGGCTGGGCATTACGCCGATCGCGCGGGTCGTCGCGCATGCTGCGCACGCTCACGCACCGGCGCTGTTCACGACCGCGCCGGTGTTCGCGATGCGCAAGGCGATGGAGAGGGCGGGCTGGTCGGCAGCCGACGTCGATCTGTTCGAGGTCAATGAGGCGTTTGCAGTGGTTGCGATGATCGCGATGCGCGACCTCGGCCTGCCGCATGACAAGGTGAACATCCACGGCGGCGCCTGCGCGCTGGGGCATCCGATCGGCGCAAGCGGCGCGCGTATCCTGGCGACGTTGCTGTCCGCGTTGGAAACCACCGGCCAGAAGCGCGGACTGGCATCGCTGTGTATCGGCGGTGGCGAGGCGACCGCGATGGCGGTGGAGTTGATGCGCTAAGGCCAAGCGTTCGGGGGAGTGGCGCGCGTTCGCGCCGTTCCCCCATGGCGGCCGGCGACCGGCCCGCATTCCTTTTCAGTATCACGTGCAGCACCCGGCGACCCGTTTCGCCGAGACGATCGTGCGCGTCCGCGGAGTGGCGCTCGGCTGCGGGGAGGGTAAGTTTGCGTCGGGAGCGGGGCCTCGGTGGCGCTCGACCGGCGACTTTATAGTGTCATGTTACAGCAGTGTTACTGACCGATCGGCCCCGGTGACGCCTTAACCAAGCAACGTGCCTCCTGCCGCTTCACGCTAGTCATCATGGGTAAAGTGTCGGCCCGATCACCGTGTTCGCCATATAGGGGCGAACAGCGTTGATCGAGCCGACGTCGGCATTCACCAGGGGCGAATGCCGCTGTAGATCAGCGAGATGATGAGATTCAGCATGTTTTATGCTCCCTTATTGACACCCAATCGGGTGCGATTTCGGCTTAATGGATAACAAAACGTTAAACAATGAGATTTGTATTTTGTTAACCACGTTTTGCGGCCAACGGTGTGTGTTGTGCTTAAGAGTATGTTTAGGCGTGTCCGATATCGCGGAGGCATGAGGGAGTTTCCGCAGTCACGCGTTGCCAGCAGCGTCCAGGCCGACGACCCGGTCGGCGCGTTAGGCCCTGTAAGTCAGGCGGTAATTCCGGCGCGTCCGCACCGTGCCATCGCCTGGCAGTTCCTGATCCTGGCCGAGATCGAGAATTTCGGCGTCCTACGCCGGCATCTGGGGCGTCCGCGCGCCGATATGCTGATCCTCGACGTCGCGGCGCGGATCAGTTCGGTGCTGCCCGACGCGCGAATCGTCGTTGCCGGCCGCGACATGGTCGAGATCGCCTTTGAGAGCGAGGCGCGGCTTGCGCTCGACGTGGCGATCACCGCGCTCGAGGGCGCGCTCGACCTGCCGTTCGACATCGATGGCGAACAGCACAAGGTGCATGTCCAGTTCGGCGCCGCCGCCGGTGCCACGATCGGCGATCGCGACGAGGTCCATCTGGTCGAGGAGGCCGAACGCGCCTTGGCGGACGCGCGCAGCGAGCGGGTCGCGGTCGCCCGCGACGTGAACGCGGGCGCCGCATCGATCGACCGGGCGCAACTGGCGAGCGACCTGACGATCGCGATCGATGCCGAGGAGCTGTTCCTCCAATATCAGCCCAAGGTCCATCTCAGGCGGCAGGAGATCACTAGCGTCGAGGCGCTGGTCCGCTGGAATCATGCGACCCGGGGGCTGGTACTGCCGAGCGATTTCATTCCGATCGCAGAGGAATCGCGCGATATCGTCGCGCTCACGCTGTGGACGATCCGCCGGTCGATCCGCGACCAGAGGACGCTGGCCGCGCATGGCCATGAGCTGCGGATCTTCATCAACATTGCAGGGGTGCTCCTGGCCGATGCCCGGTTCGTCCGGACGGTCTGCGCGCTGGTCGAGACCAGCGGCGCGCGGCTCGGGTTCGAGATCACCGAGACCTCGGTCATCCGCGATCCCGAAAGCGCGATCGCGAACCTCAAGATCTTCGCCGATATCGGCATCGTCATCGCGATCGACGACTATGGCGCGGGGCTGTCGTCGCTCGCCTATCTCAAGCAGTTGCCTGCGCGCGAGCTGAAGATCGACAAGCTGTTCGTCACGCAACTCACGAGTTCGAACCGCGACCCGCTGATCGTGCGTTCGACGATCGACCTTGCCCATGCGCTCGAGATGGAAGTGGTTGCCGAGGGCGTCGAGACTCAGGCGGCGATGGCGTTGTTGTCGGTGATGGGGTGCGACATGATCCAGGGGTTTCTGATCAGTCGTCCGATCAACCTCGACGCGCTGATCCACTTCCTCGCCGAGGAAAAGCACCTCGCGATCGCAGCGGAGGCGCGCGCGCCGTTCAACCGGCTTGCGACCGTGTGGAAGCGCGGATGAGCCGTCTCTCCGCACGCTGGATAGGCCTGGCCGCGTATGGCCTGGTTATCGGCTGCGGACTTTTTTCGCCCGGCCGCGCACAGGGGGCCGAGCTGCCGGCAGCGGGGCGGTTCGATCAGACGATCGCCGATGCGAAGGCGGCTATGCTGATCGATCCCGCCGTCGCGCGGACCAAGGCTGCCGCCGCGGAGCGGATCGCTGCATCGATTGACGATCCGGCGGTTCGCGGGATTTCGACGGCCACGGCGGAGTGGCTACAGGGTGAATCATATCTCCGGACGGGCGATCCCGAGAAGGCGCGGCTGTTGATCAGCGCGGCGTTGGCCAAGGCTGCCAGCATCGCACCAAAGTCCAAGCTATATGCCGATATCCTGCTGTCGCGCGGTGGCGCGGAAAGTGGGCAGGGGCGTGCCGGCGCGGCGTTGACGGATTATCAAACGGCATTCGCGCGCTACAGGCAGCTGGGGGATAATCGCGGGCAGGCGATGGCGCTCGTCTTCATCGCGTGGCTGTACACCGAGGCGATGGATCAGACGACCGCGCTCAAATATTATGATCAGGCGATCGAAGTCTATCGAACAGATCCGAGCCTGTCGATATCGGTCTATAATAATCGCGCGACGGCGTTCGGTGAACTCAAGCAATACAAGCAGGCGTTCGCAGAGTTCAAGATCGCGCTGTCTCTCGCCAAGGAACTGAAGAGTCCGGCGCTCGTGGCGCAGATCTATGCGAACTTCGCGCTGCTTCAGCTGTCGTCGGGCAATCTGGCGGGCGCCGAGCAGTCGATCCGCGAAGGCATGCGGCTGACCGCGGATCGGGAAACCGCGGTTCTGAGACCCGGCATCGTCGCGATTTCGGCAAAGCTGGCGTTGCGGCGCGGGCAGGTCCCGCGTGCCGTGGCGCTGATCAAGCAGGCGCTCGCGAATCCCGGGCCGCAGGGTGCGAGCATTTCGCTCAAGGATCTCCACCAGACTGCCTATGACGTGTTTCTGGCCGCTGATGATCCCAAGTCGGCGCTGGTCCATCTCCAGGCGCTGAAACGGATCGACGATGCTGCGACGAAGGTCGCGACGAGTACCAAGTCGGCGCTGATGGCGGCGCGGTTCGATTTTGCGAACCAGGAACTGAAGATCAGCCAGTTGCGCGCGGACGAGCTGCGTCGCGGCATCGTGTTCGAGCGGGCGCGGGTGCGGACGCAGCGTTACGTGTTCTTCGGGATCGCGGCGGCGGTCGCGATCGTGATCGCGTTGCTGGCGATCGGGCTGTTCACGATCCGGCGCAGTCGCAACATGGTGCGCGCGGTGAACGCCGACCTGGCGATCACCAACGGCGCGCTCGGCAAGGCGCTCGCCGCCAAGACCGAATTCCTGGCGACGACGAGCCATGAGATCCGCACGCCGCTAAACGGTATCCTCGGCATGACCGAGGTGATGCTGGCGGACGGGAAATTGTCGCCGCTGCTCCGCGATCGGCTGGATGTCGTGCGCGGCGCGGGGATCACGATGCGCGCGCTGGTCGACGATATCCTCGACGTCGCCAAGATGGAGGCGGGCAACCTGACGATCGAGGCGGTGCCGTTCGACCTGTGCGCAACCGTCATGGACGCGACGCGGATGTGGCAGGAACAGGCGCGCAGCAAGGGGCTGTCGTTCGAGATCGACCTCAAGGGCTGTCCCGCGATGATCCTGGGCGATGCCGCGCGGATCCGTCAGATCGTGTTCAACCTGCTGTCCAACGCGCTCAAATTCACCAAGCGCGGCCGCGTGATGCTCGCGGTCGATGTCGGCACGGACGGGCGGTTGCGGATCGCGGTGACCGATTCCGGAATTGGCATCCCCGCCGACAAGTTCGAACAGATCTTCGAGTCCTTCGCACAGGCCGATGCGGGCACCACGCGCCAGTTCGGCGGAACCGGGCTCGGGCTGGCGATCTGCCGCAACCTCGCCCGCGCGATGGGCGGCGACGTGCTGGTCGCCAGCGTCGAGGGGCAGGGGACGACGTTCACGCTGGTGCTGCCCTTCGTCCGCGCGGTCGACATCGTGCCGGTCGCGGTGCCAGCGGCCGATGACGTCGCGGTGACGCTGGTCGTCGATCGCAATCCGATCACCCGGAGCATGTTCAGGACGCTGCTTGCCCCGCACGCCGGAGAGATCGCGTTTGCCGGGTCCGCCGATGCGGCCGTCACGCGGCTGGGGGAGGGCGCCATCGCGCACGTGCTGATCGACGACGCGACGGTGCGGCTGGGCGAGGATCCGCTCGCCGACCTTCGCCGCATCGCGGACGCGGCGGATCTGGCGCGGGCGCAGACGAGCGTGTTGTGGCCCGTATCGGCCGGGCAGGAGCAGGATGAGTTGCTGGCGACGGGCATCACCAGGGTCATTGCAAGACCGGTCAGCGGTGCCAAGCTGGTGCAGGCGATCTATGGCGAATCGACACCGCAAAAGGGCGTGCATCCCGTCCTTGTGTCGGACGCTGCATAAAGCGTAGATGCACGATTATGTCGGCCGCATTTCCCTCGCATGTCCCGCTGTCGACGAGACGCTGGTGAACGTTCTTTTTATCGAGGACGACCGGATGAACCGGCGGGTCGTGAAAGACATGCTCGACGTCGCCGGCGTGACGATGGTCGAAGCCGAAAGCGCCGAACGCGGGCTGGAAATCATCGACGAACAGGATTTCGCGATGATCCTGGTCGACCTGCGGATGCCCGGCATGGACGGCGTGACCGCGATCCAGCACATCCGCGCGCGCGACGATCGCAAGGCGCGCGTGCCGATCATCGTCGTCACCGCGGATATCGCCCCGGACCTGCGCGAGCGCTGCATCGTCGCGGGCGCGGACGACGTGATCTTCAAGCCGGTGGCGATGGATTCGCTGTTCGATGCGATGGGCCGGATCCTCGCGCGCGATGCCGAGGGCGATGGGATGATCGGCTAGTCTCTCGCCTTGAGCGCGTCCGTCATCGAGGCGGTTGCGCTGCCGCGTCGCGCGGGCTTGGGCTGCGACGGGTCGGGGGACCATCCGGTCAGGAATACGATCTGGAACGTCTCGTGCGTGCGGCCGCGATCGTCCGCCGCGGCGGCGAACGCCGCGATCGTCCGGCCCAGTATGTCGCGCGACATCGGCTGGCGCTGGTTGAGCAGGTTGCTCGCCCCCATCCCGCGAAGATCGCCCAGCAGCCGACCGAGATCGCGGTAGCCGACGTCGAGCGTCTCGACGTCCGCGACGGGGAGCGCGAAACCCGCGCGCATCAGCAGGTCGCCGGCGGAGCGGACGTCGATCTGCGGATGCAGCCGTGCCGCGGGCCGGTCCGCCTCGGCGATGCGCAGCGCGGCGCGCAGGGCGGGCAGGCTTCCCGCGCCGACGAACGCGCCGAGAAACAGCCCGTCCGGCCGCAACACACGGCGGATCAGCGACAGCGCGCCGGGCAGGTCGTCTATCTGGTCGAGCACGCCCGCGCTCACCACCAGATCGAAGCTCGCATCGGCGAACGGCAGCCGGTCCTCGTCGGCCTGCACGCCGTGCGCGGCGGCGGCAAAGGCATGGCCCGGGTCGCACCGCGCGATCCGCGCGCCGGCGGGGGCGGGCAGCGCTGCGTCGAAACAGCCGAGATCGAGGATGTCGGTGAACGACCGCGTTACCGCCGAGAGCCGTTCGTCGATACCGTCGAGCATCGTCGCGCGGAGAAAATCATGCTCGGCATAGACGGGGGCGGCGCGATCGCGGCGCCGGCGGCGGGCGGCACGGTCGAAGATTTGGGGCGCTTGATCGGACACGGGGGCGCTTGTGCCGCGCACCGGCATCGCCGACAAGGGGTAGGGCGCAAACAGTGGCACCTTGCAAGGCGGGGGCGCGGCGCGGGGTGCGGGAAAAGGGGTCGGTGTTGAAACTGCCGGCCGTGCTACGCCATGTCGTCGACGCCGCGTTGCCGCCGCGCTGCGCGGGGTGCGGTATCCCGGTCGCGCAGGATCATCGGTTTTGCGCAACCTGCTGGAGCAGCCTGCGGTTCATCGCGCCGCCCTGGTGTGCCGGATGCAACCTGCCGTTCGCGTTCGATCGCGGCGACGATGCGCGGTGCGGCGACTGCCTGCGCGATCCGCCGCGCCATGCCGGTGTTCTCGCCGCGGTCGCCTATGGCCAGGTCGCGCGGAGCCTGGCGCTTCGGCTGAAATATGGCGGGCGGACCGCGTTTGCCGAGACGATGGCGTTGCGGATGCGGTGGCTGATCCCCGCCGATGCCGAGCTGCTCGTCCCGGTCCCGCTGCATCGTCGGCGGATCTGGTCGCGCGGGTTCAACCAGGCCGCGTTGATCGCCGAGGCGCTCGCCAAGGCGGCGGGCGTCCCGCACGACCGCGACGTGCTCGTCCGGCCGCGTCGCACGGTCGCGTTGCGCGGGCTGGGGCGGCGACAGCGCGCGGCGGTGGTGGCGGGCGCCTTCGCGGTTGCGGCACCGGGGCGGGTTCGCGGCAAGGCCGTCGTGCTGGTCGACGACGTCTATACCAGCGGCGCGACCGCGGAGGCGTGTACGCGCGTGCTGCTGCGCGCAGGTGCCCGCTCCGTCACGATTTTGTGCTGGGCGCGCGTGCTGCCCGCGGAGCGCGACGATTGACAATGGCGACCCGCAACCACATTTCCGACGGATGGCTAAAGTTGAAATCTACATCAAGCAGTTCTGCCCCTATTGCTCGCGGGCGCTGAAGCTTCTCGCATCGAAGGGCGTCGAGCCCGAGACGTTCGACGTCACGATGGGCGGCCCGAAAAAGGCGGAGATGGTCGAACGGTCGGGCGGCCGCATGACCATGCCGCAGGTCTTTATCGACGGTAAGCATATCGGCGGCTCGGACGATCTCGCCGCACTCGATGCAAAGGGTGGTCTCGACCCCCTGCTCGCCTGATGCCGCGGATCGGCGTCCTTCAGATGACCAGCGGGATCGATCCCGCGGTCAATGCAGCGACGCTGACCGATGCGATCGGTGCCGCTGGGAAAGCCGGTGCCGGGATGCTGTTCACGCCCGAAATGTCCGGGCTGATCGATCGTGACCGGCGTCGTGCCGGAGAGGCGATCGTCCGCGAGGACCAGGATATGGTCCTCGCCAGTGTCCGCGATGCTGCCGCGGCCGCGGGGATCTGGGTGCATCTCGGGTCGCTCGCGATCCGCCGTGACGATGGCAAGTTCGCCAATCGGGGCTTTCTGATCGACTCTTCGGGGACGATCCGGGCGCGCTATGACAAGCTGCATCTGTTCGACGTCGATCTTCCGTCGGGCGAAAGCTGGCGCGAGTCCGCCGCCTATGTCGGCGGCGAGACCGCGGTCGTAGTCGATACGCCCGCGGGGATGGTCGGCGCGTCGATCTGTTACGATCTGCGGTTCGCCGCGCTGTACTGCGCGCTCAGCGATGCGGGCGCGACCTTGCTGTCCGTGCCGGCCGCGTTCACTCGGCCGACCGGTGCCGCGCACTGGCATGTCCTGCTGCGTGCGCGCGCAATCGAGGCGGGGGCCTACGTTGTCGCCGCCGCGCAGACCGGCATTCACGCCGATGGTCGCGCGACCTATGGGCATTCGCTCGTGGTCGATCCGTGGGGCGAGGTGATCCTCGACATGGGGGAGCAGGCTGGCCTCGCCTTCGTCGATCTCGATCCCGCCAGCGTCGACGCGGTCCGGTCGCGGATCCCGGTGCTGCAACACCGGCGGCCGATACCCCCGGTGACGGTCGTGCGATGATCGTCTTCGACCTGAAATGCGGCGGCGGCCATGTCTTCGAGGCCTGGTTCGGTTCGAGCGTGGCCTATGAAGATCAGCGCGTCGCAGGGCAGGTTCGGTGCCCAATGTGCGACAGCGGCGACGTCACCAAGGCGCTGATGGCGCCCGCCATCGCAGCGAAGGGCAACCGCAAACCCGATGCGCCGACGCCGGGTGCGATCAAGGCGGTGATGCAACGCCTCGCGAGCCAGCAGGCCGAGGCGCTCAAAACGTCCGAATGGGTCGGCACGGCATTCGCCGAACGCGCCCGTGCGATGCATCTGGGCGAGGAAAAACAGGCTACGATCCACGGGCAGACAAGCGTCGCCGATGCCAAGGCACTGGTCGACGAGGGTGTTCCCATCGCCCCGCTGCTGCCGACCGCCGCGCCTAAAACGCTAAACTGAAGGGCGCGTCACGTCGTCGTGGTCAGGCGGAAAAGCTGGTGCCCCCGGCGAGATTTGAACACGCGGCCTACGGTTTAGGAAGACGTAGCGTGCCATCCCCGGGAATGGCGCAAAAAGGGCAGAAACGCGCGGTTTCATCAAGAACTCGCGGCCTCGGACCGTGGGGAGTGTGCCCCGCGCTGTGCCATCACCGACTTGGCGCTCTTCGCCTGGTCAGGTGTAAGAAACGCTAGATAGCGCTCGGTCACGGTGATCGTGCTGTGGCCTAACTCGCCCTGTAGATCGTAGATCGAGCCGCGTCCCGATCGGAGGTACTCAACGGCGAACAGGTGACGAAAGTCATGGTGACTGAAGCGGTGGAACTCCACCTCTTCGCGTGCCGCTTTCTGTGCCACCCGCCGTGTCAGATCGCCGAGGCGCGACGATACCTCCGTCAGGCGCTGTCCCTTGTCCTTCCAGAACACCCACGGCTTACCGATGTAGCGCGGCTGCCGATCGATGATTGCCTCTGCAATTTTCGTCAGCGGTACGACGCGCAGCTTATCGCCCTTGCCCTTCTCGACTGTGATCGTCCGCTCATTGCGATCGATCGACGCGTGGCGCAGACCGGTGACCTCGTCGAGGCGCAGACCGGTTTCGCGCGTAAATTCGCATAGGTCACGCACACGTGGGACGAGGCGCGGGAAGACCATCGCGATCGACGCTTCCTGAGGCAGAACGATTCGCTCGATGCGCTCCGGCACGATTCGACGCCGGTTCAATCCGACCGCCGGATTATCGGAAATCCAGCCTTCGTCGGCCGCGTTATCGAGCACGCTCGAAATCGCAGTGAGATCACGGCGTATAGTTGCGTTCTTCACTCCAGCACGTCGACGGGCCTTTATGAGGTCCTTTAGGACGTCGGCCGAGATCTGCTGCACTGACAACGGGTCGAAGTGCCCCCGGACCTGGCGCAAGCTGCAAAGGTAGCGGGTATAGGTTTGACTACCGACAGCCGTGGAAATGCGCTGGCTCCAGCTCAAAACAGCATCGGCCCAGCTCACAGGACCAGCAGCGCCAAAGACCGACTCGTCCTCGATTTGCTCGCGTAGAAGCGCCAGTCTCTTCACCGCGACCCGCTCAGAACGCGTTCGTAGGCTTTCTCGGTATTCGACACCGCGGACCTTGAAGCGCGCCCAGTAGATGCCCGCGCGGACGTATAGATTTTTCGGCATGAAGGCCTCTTCGTTGTACGTGTGACCCAAGCGCGGAGTTCGGCGACGGCAAAGAGCCAGCGTCCCGCCGGCTTGCTCGCGCCGGGAATCGATGGCGCGAGGTCCTGCAGGGTGCGGCGGGACAGGCCGGTGATCAATACGGCACCGGCAATGCCGACCCGTTCGGGGGAGGCGACCGTCATACGTTCCCCCGGGCAATATTTCATCTCGTCAACATGGGAGATTGCGGCCGTCACGACGGTAACGTGCCTACGCACCATCAGCGTTGCTTCTAGGGGCGCTGCCAGGGCATGCGCTGCAGCGATCGTCTGAGATCCACGAGCACGGTCCGGCATGGCCGACGCAGGGGGCTGCTTCGCTGCAGGCGCATACGACGCACAAGCGGGGAGCTTCGACACCCTCTGCTGACAGAGTGACCAGCACGCCGAGGTCGAATTGCACCACCTGGTGAAGCACGACGATCGTGTTGAACGACGCAGGCATCTGGTCGCTCTCAATCTCCGCAAGCCAGCCGCGGCGGAGATGTTGCGCCCAGCGCGGCACAGTCGCGATCCGCTCGGCGACATCGGCGATCGATAGCCCTGCCGCCTCGCGACGTGTTCGCAGGTATTGGCCCGGGGTTAGCGTCATGCCGCGACCTGCTGGTCAAGGTTCCCGCCGGCTGCGACGTCGACATAATCGATCGCGTCGAGCAGCAAACGCATGCCTTGCGGAATGTCATGATCACTCGGCAGGTTCAGCGCCTGCAGGGCGCAAGCCTGCTCCCGTAGGGCCTTCGATATGTTCGTGAGGGCTTCGCGTCGGTTGAGCATCAGGAGAGTCCAGGCAGCAGTTTCCCGCCCCGCAAATCGTGATGATCGCGGGCGGGTCGGGGGGCGGCGGTGTCAGGTGAGCGGTAGATCGGGCTTAGGGCGGCGCTTCCGGCGGGGAGCCGATGTGCTCGAGCTGGTAGCGCAGCTTGGCGGTGGCGCGTTCGAGATCAGCGATGTGATCGAGCGCTGCCTGGGCCTCGCGAGGCGTCACCTTCGCACCGTCCTCGCCGGTGCCGGCAAGCGCGTCCGACACGGCGCGGGAGACGTCGCCCACTTCGATGCTGAGCGCCATCACGCCAGTACGCAGGCAGGGCTCTGCCTCATCGCGCTCCGGTAGCATGATCACGACCGCGCCCAGCAGGCTCGCCATTGCGCTCAGGATGTGAGGATGCCCATCTTCGCGAGCACCGATGCCGTCGATCCGAACGGCGTTGCGGATTGAAATGCTGGCGCGATCGTTCTTCGAACAGAAGCACGAGATCCGCGTGTCCGAGAGCCCGGTCTCGTCCTCGCACACTTTCCCACCGCCTGCGGCCTGCACGGCCCGCTTGGTTGCCTCGGCGAGCCGACGCTCTGCGACTGGCAGCTGCACGTCACCCATGACGGGAAACACCGGTTTCGATTCCCGATGCGCGCGGCGCCTGGGGCGGGCAAATATGCCGCAATGAGATGTACGTCGACGGCAACCGGGGGGAGGAATGCCGTCGACGCTCGCCGCCAGGATGGCGGCAGAGAGAAACTGGGCGGCGGCCTTCACGGCCGCTCATCGTGATGTCTCGATGCTCTCGGGACCGTCATGGGACTTCAGGTCATGCGGATACAAATCGGGACGAAGGTCATGCTTCGAAACCCCGGTATCAAGTTCGATCGCCAGCACCTGTTCTGCGGGAAGCTCCGCCTTTCCGTGAACCCATTTCCAGACAGCCGCCTGGCTCACGCCGCGCGCACGGGCTGTTGCAGACTGCGATCCGTAGATCGCGACCGCACGCTGGATTGATTCGAGGGGGGTCCGGCAAATCATCATGCTCATCTATTACCCTGGTGGTAGATCGTCAAGCACCAAGGTGGACGTGCGCTTTATTACCGCTGTTATAGATTGTGAATGTGATCAAAGCCGAACGCATACGCGACCTTATGAAGGCCAAAGGGCTTAGCCAGTCTGAGCTGGCTCGTCGCGTCGGTGTGTCTCAGTCGGCAATCCACAAAATTGTTAGTGGGTTAGCGTACAGTTCGGCCCACCTGCATAAGGTGTCCCGAGCGTTAGACACATCGACCGAATACCTCATCGGCGAGACTGACGATCCCGAATTGGGTAGGCCTCTCCCACGCTGTGAGCCACGCGTGCAACATCTGCTGCTGGCTGTTGCCATGCCAAACGAAGATGCGTTGGCGGATATGTTCGAGGCTCAGCTTCGGGTGTTTGGTAAACTGACTGGCGCCGAGCTAGCTCGTGCTCTCGCCAAGCGGCTGCCCAAAGCTCTTGCACGGCTTCAATCGACCGAGCTGTATCAGGATCTTGATGAGTCGAAAGCCGCAGTCGAAGGCGCTGGACCTCTCCCCACAGATCGTCCCGCAATCCCGCAAGCTCAGCGCAGATAACATCGCATCTGATGCATGCATGAGAGCAACCTGGCGTCATTCGCAGCGTAGGCTTAGCCACCCGTCCTCCCGGCAATCTGTTCCGTTTATGTTCTATAAATCAGAGTCCGACCGTTTAGTCGAGAGGGCGCAGTCCATGGGGGTGTCGCCAGGGTACATCGTTGCGGACTGGTATCAAAACCCGCACATTTCCGCGGGTCTCAATAGGCCGTGGCGGAGGGATCCTCCGCCGCATCACAAACTGAAACGGGATAACACAGTGCAATTTCGTGTAGTCATAGCCGGCGAAAGCGCCATTTATGTTCATACGAGAACCGAGCCGTTGACGGCTGGCGATAGGTTCAAAATCACCCCCGACAGTCCAGACTCGATCCGTGTTCGGCATTTTGCATTCGATCCGGTCGGCCCGGAAAGCCCTGAGATGCTGATCGTCGCGGATCGCGTTATGTAACGATTTGCCCAATGGCAGGTTATACGAGATGGCGCCGGACGTAGGCATCAAGGACAACGTTTCTGACGTCCCATGGGACGAACTGGCGACGTTGTGGCGCCGTAAAGGAAAGCAAAGCGGTACGGGTGGCGAGGAAGTGCTTGCGGTCGCGACGCTCCGTGAGATTGTGCGTCTCGCGGCGATGATGAGGCCGTCAGCGCGAAACGGTCTCCGTATTGTGCTGCCAGATCGAAAGGCTTGGCCGTACGGGTATTTTGGGAAGCAGCAGCTCGCTAGGTTGATAAAGCGTGATGCACGTTAGCTCGCGTTCTGGTGCCTGCAGGCTGCGGCGGAGGGGTTCTTAGCCGCGGCAATGTCCGGTTTGGGAAGGAAAGCGGACGGGCGGCTTTGGGGGGGCGTTAACGAAAACGACCTAATATTTGGGACAATTTCGTTGACCGTTGAGGGCGACCACATGGCCTTTGTAGCTGATCCTGCCAAACTCCGAACCATCGATATTGACCGAGGGCTGGAGCTTCTCACGAACGGGGGTGGCTCCGACGGCAATCGCCAATTTAAAATCGTTCGTACGGATGGCGCCGAAGTCAGTTTTTCAACGAGTTGGTTCCCCTATGAGGAGCGTCAGTGGCGGCACGATCACCCGTCCGCGATGAATCCTACCGTGCATTTCGTCGATCTGTGGAGAGGGCAATTTCAAGATCAAAATAGACAAGAAACAGACGAAGTAATCCGAGAGGCACTGACCGCCTTCAAAGACATACACGGGCTACCAGCGAACAGCGAAGTCATTGTCAAGTTTGCCTGAATGAACGACCGCTATTAGGATTGCTCCAGAGGCAGCGGGCATCCGCTATTGGACGGAAGCTGAATGGCCAATTTTGAAACACGAGCGGTCATTGACTAGTCCGCGGCGGACCACCATCCTGACGCCGATGGAAGGATGGTTGGAGCTTCGCCTTAAGCTTTTGGTCGTTCCCGTTCTTATCGGGGGTGCAGTCTTTGCGGCGATTCTCGTGGCACTGCGGTGTCTGATCCCTGACGATCGAACGCATCTCAAGCGCAGATTGGCACTGTGCTGGCTTGTCGGCTTATCTGCACCGTTATTCATCGGGTTCGAGTTCGAAGACGCCAAGGCAGTTGCCATCCACAATCGCAACATCGGCATTCCTGTCGTATTCATCTGGGCATGGGTCACGATGGTGCTGCCCGCACCGTTCGTCGGGATGGCCATGCTGTCGCTCGGCGGTGACTGGCTAGGTACGCTCGGCAATCACCGAGACGAGTGACTGCGCGTAGGCGTTGTCAGACGTTCGCGGCGAGTTGTGGTAACGCTCCACCCGCCTCTGCGAATGAGACATCGCCTCGTACGGCGCGGTTTCACTTTCCCTAAGGCTCGGCCGGAACGTCTGGTTCGGGAAGGAAAGCGGACCATCCGCTTTGGGGGCAGCACTCTAGGAAACCGGGTACTGAGCCAGCATCCAACAGACATCAATCTTTGGCATCGGCGGAACCCTCGGCTTTCCGCCGCCCTTTGATCGATTCAAAACTTGTGAGTTTTGCCTTAGGCCAGCTTTGAAAATTAGATTTGAGTCAAAATTGCTGGTAAGCAGTTTAACTCTCGACGTGATCTCCTCCGACGTCGCAGTCGGCCTGTCTCACTGTTCCTGTTGCGTTTGAGACAGGCCGTAACCGATAGCTGTCTATCAAACATTAGGTACTTAGAATGGCCAAAGGGATAGCCCGAACTACTAATGGATGGGCAATAGTCGATTTCGGCCTGGCCGGCAAAGCGCCAATTCCTGAAAATATATATCGCGATAATCAATACATGCCAGATTTCGACGATCTGCCTCTAGAAGTGACAGTAGCAAGCGATAACTCTCAGTTCTGATGTAAAACTTTTGCTTTTTGTATCACCGGTGGCACCGGATTATTGAGGGCGATATTCGATAATGAGCAGCATGATAATCCTGCTTATAGCTCTAGCGTTGTTGGCGATTCCTCCTGTGCTAATAATGAATTTACCCCCACGATGGCTAGCGCTCGCTGCGCCTGCCGGTGTTTTGGCGATGTACTGGTTGGGGCACATTATGACCGAAGGAGACCTCGGCCCCGCAGGCATACTCATAATGGGATTTTTTAGTCTGATATTTTTTATCAATGCTATTGCCCTCGCCTTTCGTCTTCTGCGACTGTAGCAGAGCATTTGCTGCGAGACGTTTTCTACTGTCCGGTCCGCCGTCTTTCGCTGATTCAAAAACCTTGATTTTTGCATCATGTCATCGCCGGGTTTGGCATCATCGACATGAACAGATGACCGCTTTTGAGACTGCAAGCTGCCTACCCGATCGTCCGACTTTGGGCGATTTGAGACGGGGTATCGTCGGGGTACAGCATGCCATCGCACGGCAGGAAATGTTGCAGTCGGGTGGAATTTGGGTGGGCGCGGCGGAGGGGTTCTCCGCCGCATCAACTTATTCGAGAGTTCCGCCTCATCGGGTATAGCCGTAACGAGGCCAGCTCTTGACCACGGGGGTTTTACCATTTGCATACGGGGTTTGTGATCATCGGCTTATTCTCTGTTTTGCCGATTATAGAACTTAGCAAGTCTAATCACTATTTTATCTACATTGGTAGAGGGGTTGTTGGCGCTCTGATCATAAAGCCATTTAGCATTATCAACCGCTTTATCAGTCTCTGGCAATAGTACCGAAAACGGTACGAGCTTGTTCTTAGCCGAATAATCAGGCTGATGCTGTGCAATTAACGCGATGGCTTCGGCTTCTGACATAATTGCCTTCGCCGACTTTGCAAAATGAAGACCAAGCCAAATCTCGAAACATCTGTCTGAAAGGCATAAGTTCAGCCCATTCTGCGCAGCCTCTGATTTTGCCGTTGCGACATCGGCATTAGACGCGTCATCGACGTCGGTCACGCACCACATTTCGCTGATATCCCGATTTCGTCGTTTAAGCTTTATCGCTTCTCGAACGGCGATCTTTGGATTTCCACCACTTTTTACGTACTCAGGGAAGACGTGAACGGTTCCCTGGGCGAGAATCTGCTGCCACCCACGAAAGTACGACTCCTCTGTGACCTCACCGTCATAGGCGATTCCAATCAGATGGCCCCGCCGCGTCCGACCTCCAGTAAGCCTCTTCGGATAGCCAGCCTTACTCATCCTTCGACCGCCAAATTAGATTTGCTGTCAGATTCTTTGCTTCCAGCTCCAATCTGAAGTTTGCGATCTAATCCAAGCAAACTTAGACTAATCCCTGTCGCAGGCACTGCTCCAAACTTACCGCGCAGATATCCGGACTCTAGATTTTCATTCTTCCTTGGCGAAAATTCAGATAAACTGTACAGTTCAGATAGGCCATCTCGCTTTTCTGCAAACCAAACTTGATCTCGGCGAAGATGTTGCGCATTCATTAAATGGGAATCATGAGTTGTAAATATAAGTTGCGACCCATTAGGATTTGTCGATTTATTTTGGAAGATACTAACAAGTTTGGCAACCATATGAGGGTGCATGCTTGAGTCTATCTCATCGACAAGCAGCAAGGATCCGTCGGAAATTGACATGCATACGCTTGCTGCTGTAGCATATATACGTTTAACTCCTCTAGATTGTACATCTATTGGTAGCGAGTGTTGCCTGCCAGCAATATTGCTTATAAACTTGGTCGTGAAAATTGGATTTAAAGCGCGATGGTTTTCATCCACTGGTTCGCTCACTGGTGCCGGAATATTTTCTAATTCGATATCGGATATCGCTGCATCGGAGGTGCTAAGCAGGCCAAGCACCATTTCTCGGTAAACGGGATTAGTAGACGCAAATCTCGAGGTGTAATCGCTATCAAGTGCCTCATCCTTGAATGTTATCAAAGAATTTGCATCTTTGAAATACTCATAAATAACTTGGCAGTCCTGCTGGTTATCTTGTGACATGGCCGATAGAAGTAGGCTGTCTTCACGCGTCCGGCGTAAGGTTGAGTCGAAATCCCTGCGACTTCCTTCAAGATTTCTCTTGAACTCAGCAGTTGTTTTATGATCACCGTTCAAATGAACAGTTGACCGTTGGAAAAGTAGGCGCTCTCTCCCGACGGGATAGCTATATAGCCATTCCTGCAAATATGCTTCGCGATTACCTATAAATCCGTACCGATATCGAACGCCCTTTACTATGAATATTGCCTCTAGAAGAGTGGGCTCATCTGGGGATGCGACGCTAGGGATCAACCCAGTACCTGAGCCACTATTCCACACTGATTGTGAGTAGCTTATGGCACGACGGAAAACGTCGATTGCCAGGAGAAAGTTTGTTTTCCCCGACGCGTTTGCTCCATAGATCGCGGTAGCCGAGAGCAGGCGCGCGTTTGTACCCGAGCCTTCTTCTACCGTGGTAACGGCATCGGGTAGCGTGCTATCGGCTGACGTCGCAGTCAGATTCAGGGTGGCTTCCTCCTGAAACGACTTAAAATTCCGTACACGGAATGAAACCAGCATATTAAACTCCATGCAGCTTGGACCCGCTTTACGCATATAATGCGCAAAAATCCCGTTAAAACTACACTCGATCGTTGTGCGCTTGGGAAGGGTGCGTTCTACCATCATCGATCCATACGCGTCTAAGGCTTACGCCGCGGTCCCCTCCTCTCGCCAGACTCAACCTGGCGGCCGGGTTAAATCTTGCCGGTCCCGCCGTGCTCAACGCGCTTGCTCAAGAATACATCCTGGCCGTGAGGGTTCGTAAGTCGCTTGCCAGCCCCGACCACATCATCGGCACCGGGGTATCGATGGGGTACAACGTACGATACGCTCACGACGAACGGCGGTTTTGCATGGGCGCGCGATCATTGCGGCGGAGGGTATATCCTCCGCCCCAATGTCTGGTTTGGGGAGGAAAGCGGACCGGCCGCTTCCGATCAGTTCGTCGCGTCTTCCATATAGT
>NZ_QAOG01000002.1 GCF_003050705.1 Sphingomonas aurantiaca
AGATGAACGATCGCACCGCTGTCTGCAATTGGGCGGAAGCGGACGAGCACGGAGGCACGATCCATCTTTGATTGCGCTAGCTGTCGAGCGCTGCCCGCCTGGGGTATCGTTGGGGTACATCGTGGCATAGCCTCCTCGCAAACCGCAGGTTTCTGCGGGGTGTGATTGGCTGCGGCGGAGGGGACCTCCGCCGCAGCCGTCCGTACTTTGAACTGGGAAGCTCCATAAGTGCGCTAGGCCTATTGGAAGCGACGTTAAGCCGCTGAACAGGAATCCCCCGTAGACGATCAGGAATGCGGAAATGGTCGTTCCTGACCGGCATGTTTGGCTTGCCGGTACTCCTGGTCCTCGTGGTGATTGGCTACCTTACGCCGTCCTACGTACCGAGCCGATCCCTCAAAAGTGCGGCAGCCTCAACCACCTCGATTGATGTGGCGCAAAGGCGTATCATCGCAAGCTTCGTGGGCCGGTGTCGCTGGGGGCTGGCGCTCAATCAGCAGCTGCTGAACCGAGACGTCACGCTTTACTCATGGGAGAACGACACAGGAATTCTGGCGAGGACTGTGATAGCCTGCATGCCGGGAAAGCCTTGTTCGGTCACCGCGCAAGCGCTCCTGGCGCAACCCTCGTTTTCACGCGCCGATGGCTCGCGGCAGCCAGTACGATTCGGGGGCTGTGGCAGGGCAACACCGGATTGGCTCAACGACGCAGCCGAATGAGCGGGTAACGCCCCGGATCAGTTGCTCTCGCAGTTTTGATCAGCGCAAGCCTCTACCTTTGCTGGCGTGAGAGGCCGATTCACTCTATGTTCCTCTGGGGATTGGCGGGGAACTAATGGGCGTATATTCGGAGATACTGCCGAGCCGAAAGCAGCAGGCGCTGGACTTCATATCCGGTTATATTCTCGAGCATGGCCGTAGTCCCGCAATGCGCGAGATTGCGCTGGCGTTAGACGTAAGCGACACGCGAGCGAAGGCGCTCGTGAAGAAGCTTGCGTTCGAGAAGATGATCGAGCGCGCAGCTGGCGCGCAACGGGCGATCACCGTGCCCGGGTTGCTTGAGCGGCAGCTGATAGAGCGGATGCGCCAGCTGGGCGTCGTCGTGAACGAGGATTTCGCGAACGTCGATCGCGTGCGGCCGTTACCACAAGGTCATCTCCCGCTCGTGGCGATCCTCGAGCATATCCCTGACGTCGACGCCGGGGATCTCCATGCCACACCTACCTACTGACCAGGCAGCGCCTGCTCTCACAACCGAACGCGAGCAACAGCGCGTAGCGCACCTGGTGCTTGGCGAGCCGCGTCCGAAACCCAAGGGCGCCAACCGTCGCAAGAAGGGCAAGATGCCGGCGACCGTGACGCTGGAGCGCGGCATCGAGGAGCGCGTGCAGCTGCGCGAGCGCTGGTCGCACAAGACGAACGGCACGGCCGAGACGCACGAACACGCTGCTGCGCAAGCACGACGTGAGGGTTCGCTTGCCCGCCTCGTCGGTACCGGTGCGATCGACGCGCACCAGCTCGCCGCGGCGGATCAGATCGCCGAGGCGTACCATTCCATCACGGCCGAGGTTGCGGTGCGCACTGCGAACTTTGAGCCGCGCAGCTCGGGCGGCGGTCCGCACAGCGCTTCGCACGCGTCAATCGCTGCCGTGATTCGTGAGCGCGCATACGCCCGTTGGCGTGAGGCGGTCGCTCCGCACGGTGCGATGCTGCTCGCGATCATCGTGGACGACATGGCGCTGACGACGGCCGCGCGGGACTGGCGGCTTTCCAACCGACGGGCCCGATCGCTCTTGGTTTCGGCGCTAGACAGCTGGAAGCGCTGCTAGCCATTCATCTCGCATAACGACCGCAATCATATGAGCCCTGTTTCGAGTCCGTGTCTTAAGTCGCACATTCTCGATGTGGCGCTCGACGGTACACGGTGCGATGCTAAGCTCGTTAGCAACTTCCTTAGCTGAGCGCCCTCTAGCGACAAGTCGGAACACTTCTTCTTCACGGGCGGTCAGATGTGGGATTACAGAAGATTGCATTTCGTCCCCCCAATTCATTGCGACGGGTGGCTAGAAAAATAGCAACCCTCGCCCCCGCGACACAGCCCTTGTGTGCGCGCTTCTAGTCAAAAAAACGTCAGCAACTGGCACGAATTAGCAGGATTAAATCTATTCCCGATTCGCGCGTTGTTAAGATGCCACGTTACCAAATGTTAATAAATCCGGCACGGACCTAACCTGGTGTGTTTAAATTACAAAGGCGATGTGGCGGACTCAATCTGAACGTCGCTAGGTGTATCCATCTTGGACCAGAAGGCTTCCCTATCTGATGGAAGGCGTGGCCGAGATTTGGGGGTGACCTTTGGGGAACTTCCCACAAGGTCACCTCCCCAAACGGTCACGTAACTCGCAAATCGACCCCGCCACAGCTGTAGCCGCTGGACGCCGCCCGCCCCCCTTTGTGCGTGCGTCCTACGTGAAGGGAGATCTGATATGCGTCATGATGTTCCCCGATCCGGTGCAGTGGCCGCCCAGTCGAACTCGAACCTGGCCGATCAGCTCGAACGCATCACACCGCGGTTCGATGAGCTGACCCAACGAGTGCGGCTGGGCGTTGTATCTTCGGACGATTACAACGTCCTCGAGGAGCAGGCGCAGGGCATCGCCCGCGACCTGCTCGCCGCCTTCCGGGGCAGCGTCACCCGCGCTGCCCGGCCCCCCCTCTATGTCAGTGCCGATGGCACGAAGGCCGGTTGGTGATGGCAATCCCTCGCGAAGCAATTCAGCGCGCGGTCGATGCCGGTCATCCGGATCATGCCCTGGTCGGCGTCCCGGTGAGCCTATTGCGCGAGATCCTCAGCATCCTCCCGGTCGCGACGATCGCCGCGAGCGTCGCGCCACCCGCCAATCAGGGCGCACCAGCATGAGCACCGCCAAGCACCCCGCCGCGGTCGACGTCGCCGGCACCCCGTATCTTCGTGACGCCAAGGGCAGCCTGGTCCCGCTCGCCGCGGTCAAGCCGGTCGACCTGCTCATGGACGAAACGGTGCGTGCCATCCTGACCGATGCGCGCGAACTGTCCGCCCTCATTGCCGCGTTCAAGGCGCGGACGTTCGAGCGCGTCGGCGCGTTCCAAGCGCTGCTCGCGCAGGAGTACGGCACGACCGTCGGCGGAAAGACGGCTGCCGGATCGAGCGCGTCACCGGCTGCTGGCGCGGATCATCAGCCGGGATGGCTCGTCGCAATCGGGGCAGATCGCGCGTATCTCGTTGACCGACGTGACGGACGTGACGGCTGCGCAAACTGCGGCCACGGCGTCCGCTGGATGGGCTACACCGGCCAGGCGATCGTCAGCCTGCTGGAGCAGCTGTCGACGGCCGAGCCCGCACCGATCACGCCGAGCGAAGCGGCCCGCGCTGCAGCTCCGGAGGCCGAACAGGCCCCCACCGAGTAGGCCCCCGCCTGCCGCCCCCGTCTAAGCAAAGGCTCGCATCATGAAGAATTACACCCTCGCGGGCCTTGGCGTCGCGGGACGGCGGCTCGCGTGAGCGACGCACCACAACAGCGCCTGGCGCTGAAGGACATCATCATGGTGTGCTGCGCAGTGGTTGCCCCGCTCGCGGTCGTCGGCGGCATGTTCCGCGCTGACGGCAACCGCTCCGCGCAGATCGATACCAACACCCGTCGGATCGAAGTGCTCGAGGCCGCCAACCAGGCCAAGACCGATCTGCTGACAAAGATCGACGGCCGCACGATCCGGATCGAGACCAAGCTCGAGATGATGGCGCCGGCGCCGAAGATCGCCGCGCGATGATCGACGGTCCTATGCTCATGATCCTGGCCGGCGCTGCGATCCAGGCAGTCCCACCAGCCTGCCGGCTGATCGTTTATATCCGACGTCGGCCGCGCGCCGCGCCGGCGCTGGGCTCACCCGCCCGCACCTGATCCCGCCGGCGGCCGGCTGCCGCCCCTCACAGGAGATACCGATGAAACTCGACGCCATGCGTCGGGCGCGTGACCTATGGTTGCGCGCCTGGCCGCTGTGGTCCGTGCGCATGTCCGCGCTCGGCGCCATCCTCACTGCCTTTGCCGCGGCCGCCCCCGATACGCTGCTGCAGATCTGGAACGGACTGCCCGACGACATTCGTGCGACCTTTCCCGAGTCGGTCGCGGACGTCATCCCGACGCTGCTGTTCGTGGCGACGATCGTCGTGCGCCTGATCCCGCAGAAGCCGGTCGGCGAGCGCAAGAGCCTGTGGAAGTCGATCACTGGCAAGGTCGCGCCGAAGGCCGCCGGCGGCATCGCTACGATCGCGCTCGCTATGATCGCCAGCGTGATCGCCGTCGAGGGCGGCTACGTGAATCACCCGGCCGATCCCGGCGGCGAGACGCACATGGGCATCACCAAAGCCGTTGCCGTGCAGAACGGCTACACCGGGCCGATGCGGACGCTGCCGCGCGAGGTGGCGGAGAGCATCTATTACACGCGGTACCTGGTGCAGCCTGGCTACGCCGCCCTGGTGCCGATCGACGCCGCAGTGACGGCCGAGCTGTTCGACACGACCGTCAACATGGGGGCGGCCCGCCCGTCAACGTGGTTCCAGCAATCGACCAACGCCCTGTGCGGTACCAAGCTGGTGACTGACGGCCGCGTCGGGCCCGGGACGATCGCGGCGTACCGCGCGTGGCAGGGGAAGCTCGGCGCCAGCAACCTGTGCGTCGCAACGCTGGTCAATCTCGATCGCGCGCAGGCCGCGGAATATGCGCGCCTAGTCCGCGTGAACCCGAAGCGGAAGGTCTTCTACAAAGGCTGGATCGCGCACCGGGTCGGCAACGTCGATCGCGGCCGGTGCAAGGTCGCAACGTCGTGACGCAGATCCGCGTCATCGTCGCAGTCGTCCTCACGCTGGCAAGGCGCGCTGATCCTCGTGCTTTCGAGTAGCTATTGCGGGGTCTGCGCCGGGGTATCGCCCACCCAAAAGTGGGGTACACGCCCCGCTGAAACCCGCGAAAAAGCGTCATTGCGGCGGAGGGATTCTCCGCCGCGGCAATGTCTGATTTGGGAGGAAAGCGGACGGTCCGCTTTTGAGCAGGCAGATGGCGTTAGCGGACGTCGCCTAACGCTGCGGCCTTTCTCGAAAAGGATCGAGTTTCGGGAATGGGTGCGTGATCTGCCGGGTATCCGCTATCTGGCACCCACCCCGGGGAAGCTACCTTTGTACAGTGGCATATTCGTGAAGACTAAAACCAGAGATGTCTTCTTCGTTTAATCGCGCCATTGCATGCTCACTCATCATGAGTCCGCAATAGACATGCTTCTCATGCCAAAAGTGTGACCCTCCTGATTTTGTCACGTCGAATATGAGCTTATCTCCCGACGGATATCTCCATGATACACGATCAAATACCCAACCGGGACGTTCGGCGAATACGCTGTCAATCCGGTTGCATACCTGCCAAAACCACCTTTTATGTAGAACCTCTCCGGTCTTTCGCACATAGTGCAATTCTATGAATTGATGCATGCCAGGCTCAATATCTTCAATCAGATATCGTAATCGATCGCTTACTGTCCGAACGAAAAGCGCCTCATAGTCTTGAGGCTTTAAGTTTGCTGGCCAAGATATTCGCGTTGGAACGCTCGCCACCTGAACCGGACGGCCACTTGACGATTTGCTGACCCTTGTATTTATGCCGCCATCGGGAGTTTCGTCTTGGAGCAACAATTCTGTTGCTCCTCCGACAATTTTCCCATTGGGCTTTCGAAGGCCGGATGGCTCATACGAGGCGCCATAAACGGTCATGCTGTGGTTAGGCCTCCTACGGCTCCGAAGACAGCGGTGAGCGGCTTCAGGTCGAGCTAGTGCTATACGACCCTCGGTATTCGAAATGCTAACGTTGGAATTTAGGGGCGTAGCCGTCTAGCCCTTCACGCCGCTGTATCGATGCAAAACTTTCCCTTTTTCGTCAAGAACTGCGCGTCGGGGCATTCTCGGAAACGAACGGCTGGCGGGAACCTCGCCGCCTTGATCGCGCTGACGGACGCCTGCAGGTTTAGCTTTCCCAAAATCTGTTCCCAATTGCTCTTTCTCGAAATGGCCAATCGGAGACGGAGAAATGGGAAAGATCGCGCTTAACGAATGGCCGTTATCGGGCACCCGGATCGCCAGCCTGAACGTCCGACTCTGGGCGAAAGCCGCCGGGGTATC
Organism: Sphingomonas aurantiaca; assembly: GCF_003050705.1. Taxonomy (GTDB): domain Bacteria; phylum Pseudomonadota; class Alphaproteobacteria; order Sphingomonadales; family Sphingomonadaceae; genus Sphingomonas; species Sphingomonas aurantiaca. The sequence continues at coordinate 6,202 of NZ_QAOG01000002.1, forward strand.
GACTGGTCAAATCTGGGGTACCGAGGGCGCTAAAACCCGCGGAAAAGCGTCAACGCGGCGGAGGGTTCCTCCGCCGCGAGCAACAGACTTCTAAGAGATTTTTGGGTCGCTAGCGTCAACAATACGCATGAGGTGGCTCGCTAAGACGAGCTGCTCCCCGGGTTCGGTTGGGTCTCTGTATTCTACTTCCCGGTGGCTAACCGGATTGCGAATGGTTCCGAACGCACCTGCGAAGAGCTGGCCCATTGCCTCTCGTTCGCCTTCCAATAACGAATAATCGGTCAGCGGCCCTGTCGTCTTGTGGAACGCAGCGCGCATGAGGTTGACGCCCGTGCCAGTACAACGGCTTTTCTCCGCGACCACAATCTCAAGCGCTTTGAAGGCGGCAAAAACAGCGGTAGCGTAATCTCCCGTGAGGTATAGCGCCCACGACTTGTTTGCGACAACTGGATGCAGAAATTCGCGAGGCAATGCCGACGAGGCAAGATACCGGTCAAACGAATGTGTAGCCGCGATGTGTTTGGCAGCTCGCGAAAGGGTGGTCACGCCGACCGTCGTACCGTCCACCGAGTACACTAGAAGACCTTGCGCTTCGAGCCACGCCCAAGCTTCCGCCACGGCCTGTACAAGCTCCAACCCGGCAGCTGACCTCAATGTGCCCAAGACATTAGGCTGGTGAAAGCGGCCGCCCCATTCCGAGAGCGCCAGGAAGTGCAGGAGCGGGCCGGCGAGCTCGGCTGGCGGCAAAGCTAGAGTCATTTCATCCGACGGGAATGGGTGCGGCAGTCGCTGCATCAGTCTCTCCAAATTATTCGCCCCAACCATCCGAGATCAACGTGGAGGTCAATATGCTCACCAACGCCGCGGTGAAAGCCGCGCGGCCGCGCGCGGCCGCCTACAAGCTGTTCGACCAGGGCGGCCTGCACCTCTACGTCGCGCCGACCGGCCGAAAGTCGTTCCGTATGAAGTTCCGCCTTGGCGGGAAGGAGCAGCTGCTGACGATCGGCGCCGTGCCCGAGGTGACGCTCGATGCCGCCCGGGCCCGGTGCGACCAAGCGCGCGAGCAGCTCGGCCGCGGCGAGGATCCTCGGTCCTGCGAACTGCCGCAAACCGGCAAGGCTCGTGCTTTCGAACACGTCGCGCGCCAGTGGCACACCCACATGCGCCCGCGTTGGACGGAAGTGCATGCCGGCGACGTCCTCGGGAGCCTCGAGCGCGACGTGTTCCCGGCGATCGGCGCGATGCCGATCGGCGCCGTCACCGTGCCGGTGATTCTGAACGCGCTGCGCGTCATCGAGGAGCGCGGCAGCCTGGTCACCACCGGCCGCGTCCGTCAGCGGATCTCGGCCGTCTTCGCCTATGCGATGGCGGAGGACCTGGTCGACCAGGATCCCGCGGCGATCGTTAGCCGGGCGCTGACCCCGCCCGCGCCAGCGCAGCATCACCCCGCGTTGCTCGAGATCGAGGACGCGCGGGCGCTGCTCGCCGGGGCCGAGCTGGTCGACGTCGCGCCGGTAGTGAAACTTGCGTCGCGATTCCTGGCACTGACCGCGGTCCGTTTCGCCGCGGTACGCGGCGCGCGCTGGGAGGAGATCGAGGATCTCGACAGGGCCGCGCCGCTTTGGCGGGTACCGGCCGCGCGGATGAAGCTGGCGGCAGCAAAGAAGCTCGATGCGAAGAACGACCATCTGGTGCCGCTGTCGCGCCAGGCGGTCGAGCTGCTGCGCGAATTGCGCGGGGATATGCATCAGGGCCGCGAGAATATGCATCAGCAGGATGCAAATATGCACGGCCTGGTCTTCGATTGCGGCGGGGGGCGGATGATCGGCGAGAAGTCGATTGGCGCGCTCTACGATCGCGCGGGGTTCGAGGGGCGGCATGTCCCGCACGGCTGGCGGGCGTCGTTCTCGACGATGATGAACGAGAAGGGGGCCGACGGCGCCGATATCGAGCGGGCTCTGGCGCATACGCCGAAGGACAAGGTCAAAGCGGCGTATGATCGAAGTGCTCGCCTTCAGCGGCTGCGCGATCTGTTCCAGGACTGGTCGGATATGTTGGTCGGGATCTGATCAGCGCCGCATACGCGACGCAAGAAAAGAACAACGGATCTCGCACACTTCCCCCATCGACAGCCCGGGGCGGCGCAAGCCGCCTCGTTCCGACAGCCGGGTCTTGGCGGTCGGGTCCTTGAGGCATGCCGTTTCGGCTCTGGGGGAATATCAAACTAGCGCCGGCTCCGCGTTCAGCGGAGACGTTCCTTATTCCTCATATCTGAATGCAGGATAGAGCACATTTCATGTACTCGCGTTGTCGAACGACGAAGCCGCGCTGGCGAGAGCGGCGCGCAGGGGGGCGTATTGGACCTCGCGTGGCGCGGCTGGCGCACCGCGTGCCACGGCGGCAGGGACGGCCCCCAGGCGGCGAAGCTTGGCGACGAGGATCTGCATGTACCGCTGCCATGTTCGGGGCGCCATGCTGCGCCTATGGTCGAAATAATAGGCGTTCGACGTCTGCTCTCGCTGGGGGGCGAACTCGCCGTCGTTGTTCGTCCGGATGCTACGGCGCACCCAATCCACGAAGCCGCGACCCTTCAGGCGCTTCACCGCGTCGATCGCGGCGTTGCGGCTGCAGACCGCCCAATCGGCGATCGTCTCGTATGACGGAAACAGCGCGCCTGTCGCGAAGTCGATCTTCTCGAGCAGCGCCTCGAGCACGGTGATGTCGACGCGGCGAAGCCGGCCGTCGGCTTGCGCGATCGTGGCGTCCAGTCGCTCGATCTCGTGCCGCAGCGTTGCTGGCCGACCGATCGGAGCCTGCCCCTGCGCGACGAGCGCCGCGAGCTCGGCCGCCAGCGTGTCGCGCTGCTCACGTATCTCGCGAAGCCGACGGTTGGGCAGCTCCTTCCAATCCTGCCGGCGCTGTTCCTTGGCGCTCTGCACCAGCGCCTCGCGATGAATCACGCCCTGGGCGTGCGATCCGTCGCCGACCTTCTTCCACGGCTGGGCGCGCAGATCGTCGACGTCATAGCTGAGGCGCCGCGGTACGCGATGGCCTTCGCCGTGATCGGGGCCGCGCGACTTCTCGGAGAACTGGGCACTCGTCCCGCGAATGAGATTGCGGACAGCTTGCGCTGTCGGCGCGGTACCATTGACCGCGCTCACAGCGCGCCACTCGTCAGGAGTGCCGCGGCCCCTCGAGCAGCTGTGCGGGCTCCAAAAGATCCACCGTCAGCAAGTCGGCCCATTCCTGCGCGATTTCGCGCCGTCGGGGCATGTACGCGTACCGATTGTAAATCGCTTCCACGCTGCCATCGATATGCGCCAGCATGAGGTCGATGACTTCCCGATCTCCCTTCCGACCCTCCTCGGCCGCGAGCCGGTTCATGACGGTAGAGAACGTTGCGCGCCAACCATGCGGCACGTGGATGGCGGCGTAGCCTGCCTCCCGATACAGCTTGCTGATCGTGCTGTCGCTTAGCGGCCGCTTGGCGAACTTGATCGATCGGAAGATCAACCCCGTCGTGCCGCTGAAGCTGATCGCGATCTTCACGATCTCGACCGCCTGACGTGACAACGGAACGATGAACTCGAATGCCGGATCGTTGCGACGCTCCTGGGCTAGCTTCATTTTCGTAGCCGGAATTCGCCAGATCGGGGCTTCGCCGTCCAGATCCTCGAACTCGTGCACCTCCGCCAGGCGCAGAACGCCCGACCGCACCGTCGTCAGCGCCAACAGGCGCGAAGCCAGCCTCGTTAGCGGGAAGACCGGCCGCGCTTCCACGACTCTGAGCAATTCCCGTGCGTCCGCGATCGTTTGGACCGCCGGATAGTGACGGTGCCGAACCCGACCGAGCGCCTTGCCCATTTCCGCCGCCGGGTTGGTGGTCGCGATCGCGCTGGCGATCGCATGTACGAAGATGTCGGAGATCCGCTGCCGGCAGCGATGCGCGACGTCGGCCGAACCGCGCGCCTCGATCTTCCGCAGCAGCGTGACGATCTGTGGCGAGGTAACCTGCGCGATCGGCATCTTGCCGATTGCCGGGAAGACGTCGTTCTCCAACGTCCGCAGGACGTGCTTCGCGTGCGTTGGCTTGAAGAGCGGCACCTGACTGGCGTGCCATGTCAGGGCTACCGACTTGAACGTATGTTCGCCCTGAGCTGCTGCCTGCGCCGCCTGCAGCACGCGATCGATCGAAGGATCCACCCCCGTCCGGAGCAGTGCTGCTGCCTGCTCGCGCGCGATTCGCGCCTTCTTCAGCGAGACGTCGGGATAGAGGCCGAAGGTGAGTCGCTTTTCCTTGCCGTGGATGCGATATTTCCACCGCCAAGAGCGCGCGCCGGACTTCAAAATTTCCAGATAGAGCCCGTGGCCGTCGAATAGTTTCGACTTCCCGTCGGCCGGCGGTGATTTGCACTGCAGATCCGTCAGCACGCGATGCCCCCACCGCTATAGAACCGTGCCCCCATAATGCCCCCGAATGCCCCCGCCAGTCCTCGCCGGCAATGGCGGCTTTTGACGGCAACAGGAACCCCAAAAAACGGCTGTTTTCCGTGGTTTTTGACGGACTTTGACGGTCTGTGAAGGTGAAAAATGGTGCCGGTTGCAGGAATCGAACCCGCGACATCCAGTTTACAAAACTGGCGCTCTACCAACTGAGCTAAACCGGCCGGTGCGTGCCGGGCCATGCGCGCCCGGTACTGGATGCCCAATGCTTCAAGAAACGCCGAAGGTCCAGCCCTCGGTTTGCGCGATATGCGGGGTCAGTGCGGGCGGGGCCCAGAGGTCGGCGCGGTGCGCGGTGGTGCGCAGCCACGCGGCGGTGAGGATCGCGTCGGTCGCGTGGTCGTCATAGCGTGCGAGCGGTCGGTGCGGCGCGCTGCCGAGCGCGGCGAGCGCCCTGTCGAGCGACTCGGCGTCGCGCATCTTGCTGAGGCCCTTGCGGATGCCGGCGGCGCGCGCGGCGATCGTCGTGTAGATCTCGACGATCGCCGACCCGCTCGCGGGCAGTGGATCGAACGGCCAGACCGGCAGGCGCCCGGCGAGCCGGTGCAGCACGCGCATGCCCGTCAGGCTCGACTTGCCGACCTGCGCGGCGCCGACCAGGTTGAGCGCGCTGGTCGGGTTGAGCCCCTGCAGACCCTGCGCCTCCTCGGTCACGCGTAGCCGGCCGCGCCCTTCGAAGAACACGCCCTTGCGCCCGCCATGGCGCCGCAGGTGCGGCGCGATCGCGTCATGATCGACGAAGCTGCTCGCGCCGAGATGCGGGTCGTCCGCGCAGATCGCATCGACCAGCCGCCACAAGGCGCGCGCGTCCGCCGGGCTGTCGGACCAGCCGGGGAAGAACGCACCGCGATCGACGAATGGCAGCGATGGCCCGAGATCGAGCCCGACCAGCGTATCGGGCGGCATCGTGCTCGCCAGCCAGTCGAGCGCGGCGGCGCGCGACCAGCCGCCCTCGGCCGCGACCAGCGTCGGGGCCTCGGCACCGTGCGTGCAGATCGCGACAGCGATGCCGGGCTGCCGCGCGCCGACCGCGCCCGACCAGTCGATCGCGGCGAAGTGGCTGAACCGATCAGGGGCGATCGCCATAGCCTTTGCGCTGCGCGACCAAGGTCTGATCCCATGCCGCGCTCTCGGTCAACGAGAGCGCATAGGCGGCGACCGCATCCCAGCCCCTCATGCGCGTTTGGTCGCACGCAGGCCGTCCCAATAGGCCAGCCGCTCCGACAGTCGCTTTTCGAACCCGCGTTCGGTGGGCGCGTAGAAGGTCTGCGGGCTCATCTCGTCGGGCCAGTAATCCGAGCCCGAAAACGCACCCTCGGCATCATGGTCGTACGCATAGCCCTTGCCGTAACCGATATCGCGCATGAGCTTGGTCGGGGCGTTGCGGATTGCGGCGGGGGGCATCAGCGATCCGGTCTCGCGCGCCGATTTCCACGCCGCCTTCTGCGCCTTGTACACCGCGTTCGATTTGGGCGCGGTCGCCAGATAGACGCAGGCCTGCGCGATCGCGAGCTCGCCCTCCGGGCTGCCGAGAAAGTCGTAGGTGTCCTTCGCCGCGATGCACTGGACCAGCGCCTGCGGATCGGCGAGCCCGATATCCTCGACCGCCGCGCGGGTAAGGCGGCGCAGCAGGAACAGCGGTTCCTCGCCCGCGGTCAGCATCCGCGCGAGATAATAAAGCGCCGCCTGCGGATCGCTGCCGCGGATCGATTTGTGGAGCGCGGAGATGAGGTTGTAATGCCCCTCGCGATCCTTGTCGTACACCGCGACGCGGCGTTGAAGGAAGTTCGACAGTCCCGCCGGATCGAGTGGTTCGGGAAGGTTGACCGAGAACAGCGTCTCCGCCTGGTTGAGCAGGAACCGGCCATCGCCGTCCGCGCTCGCGATCAGCGCGTCCTTGGCGGGTGGCGTGACGGGCAGGGGGCGCTCCATCACCACCTCGGCCCGATCAAGCAGTTGTTCGAGCGCACCGCGGCCGAGCCGTTCAAGGATCAGCACCTGCGCGCGGCTGAGCAACGCGGCGTTGAGTTCGAACGACGGATTCTCGGTGGTCGCGCCGACCAGCGTGACGGTGCCGTCCTCGACATAGGGCAGGAAGCCGTCCTGCTGCGCGCGGTTGAAGCGGTGGATTTCGTCCACGAACAGCAAGGTGCGCTTGCCCATCTTGGCATGCTCGCGCGCCTCGGCGAACGACTTCTTCAGCTCGGCCACGCCCGAGAACACCGCCGAGATCGCGACGAACCGCAGGTCGACCGCGTCCGCGAGCAGCCGCGCGATGGTGGTCTTGCCGGTGCCGGGAGGGCCCCACAGGATGATCGAGGATAGCCGTCCCGCCGACACCATCCTGCCGATCGCACCCTCGGGGCCGGTGATGTGATCCTGCCCGACCACCTCGTCGAGCGTGCGCGGGCGCAGGCGATCCGCGAGCGGCGCGTTCTCGGGGGGCGTTTCGGTAGGGGGGGCGGGTTCGAAGCCCGCGAAGAGGTCGGCCATCCGGCAAAGATAGGGGCGGGGGGGCGGTTTGCCCATCCATGCGCGTCCTCCCTCTACGGATCGTCTTTCCCGTGGCGGACGAGAATTGCGCGAATCTTTCGACCGCCCCCTTGAACACGAAATAGTCTGCGATATATCTTACGTCATGAACGAAGATATATCGGAGAACACTCAAATGCGGTTTGGTACAGAATATGGAGCTTGGACCGGTGGCCCGCGTGGCGACGGCGAGCAACGCGGTCGGCCGGGCCATGACGGTCATGGCGGGCACGGACGGCACGGGCATCGCGGCGGCCCCGGCGGACGGCGCCGGTTGTTCGATGGCGGCGAACTGAAGCTCGTGATGCTGAAGCTGATCGCGGACGCGCCGCGCCACGGCTACGACCTGATCCGCGAGATCGAGGGGCTGACCGGCGGCGGCTATGCGCCGAGCCCGGGGGTCGTCTATCCGACGCTCAGCATGCTCGACGAGATGGGGCTGATCGAGGAGCAGCAGTCGGAGGGCGCCAAGAAGCGCTTTGCGGCGAGCGACGAGGGCCGTGCGCATCTCGCCGAGAATAGCGCGATCGTCGATGCGCTGTTCGCGCGGCTGGCGGCGGTGGGCGCGGAATCGGAGCGGACCGATGGCGCGCCGATCCGGCGGGCAATGGGCAATCTTCGCCAGGTGCTCCAGCACCGGCTCATACGCGAGGACGTCAACGAGGATACGCTGCACGACGTGGCGGCACTGATCGACGAGGTCGCGCAGAAGATCGAGCGCTTGAAGTGAGCGTCTCCGTCGCACGCGTACCGACGCATTCGGCGAGCAAGTATCTCCAGCAGTTGGCCAAGCATTGGAGCCACAAGATGGAGGTCACGTTTTCGGAAGAAGAGGGCCGCATCGCCTTCCCGAACGGCGCGGTGCTGGAGATGCGCGCGGACAGCGAGACGCTCGACGTCGCGCTGACCGTGCCCGATGGCGAGGATGTCGAGCGGATGCGCGGCGTGGTGTCGAGCCATCTCGACCGCTTCGCCTTCCGCGAGGCGCCGCTGACGTTCGACTGGGCGGCTGTCTGACGCCGATCGGTGCGTTATCCGTGGTCGATCAGCCGCGCTCGCGGCGCGCCATCACCGCAAGGTAGGTGTCGAGCACGGTCTGGTTGATCACGTCCCAGCGATAGCCCGCCGCCTTGGCATGGCCGGCGCTGCCCATCGCGTGGCGCAGGCCCGGCTCGGCGACGATCCGGGCGATCGCGTCGGCATAGCCGGCGATGTCGGTCGGCGGCACCAGGAAGCCGGTCCGGCCATCGTCGATCAGGTCGACCGCGCCGGTCGCGCGCGCGGCGACGACGGGAACGCTTGCCGCCATCGCCTCGAGCGTCACGTTGCCGAACGTCTCGGTGACGCTGGGGTTGAAGAACACGTCCATCGACGCGACCGCGCGGCCGAGCGCCTCGCCCGACTGAAAGCCGGTGAACACCGCTTCGGGCACGCGCTCCGCAAACCAGTCGCGCGCCGGGCCTTCGCCGACCACCACGACGCGGTGGCGGACGCCCCGGCGGCGCAGCTCGGTCAGCACGTCGGCAAAGACGTCGAGGCCCTTTTCCTTCACCAGCCGGCCGAGGAACCCGACGACCATCTCGTCATCGCCGATGCCGAGCGAGCGCCGCCAGGCCAGATCGCGCCGCGCCGGGTTGAACCGGTCGTGATCGATCCCGCGCGACCAGATGCCGATCGACGAGGTCACCCCCCAGCCGCGCAACAGCTCGGCCATGCTGGGCGAGGGGACGACGACCTCGTCGACCCGGTTGTAGAAGCGAGTCAGCCGCTTTTTCGCGAGCGGCTCGAGAAAACCCATCCGGTAATAGCGGAAATAGGTCTCGAACCGCGTGTGGAACGACGCGACCGTCGCGATCGCTCGCGTGCGGGCATAGGCGACCGCGGCATGGCCGAGAAACTCGGGCGCGGAGACATGGACGATGTTGGGCGCAAACGCGTCGATGTCGCGGCGCACGCGCGGCGTGATGCCCAGCGCGACGCGATATTCGCCGCGACCGCCAACCAGCGGGATCGCGGGCACGTCGACCAGGTCGCCGATCGCGGGGAAGGCGGGCTTGGCGACGGTCGGCGAATAGACGCGGACCTGCACGCCGCGCGACAAAAGGTGCCCGACAAGCAGGTTCAGCGACTGGTTCGCACCGTCGCGGACATAGTTATAATTGCCGCTGAACAGGGCCACACGGAGATCGGTCGGCTGCATCCTCCGGGCGGATAGCGCCGCACGTGGGCAAGCGCCAGACAATCCGGCCGCGCGCGCTTTGCGGGGCCGATCCGGGCGAACGATGTTCCCTTATCGTTCCTGCTGGGCTAAGCCGCCGCCATGGCGAAACCCCAGAAACGTTATGTATGTCAGTCCTGTGGATCGGTGTCGCACCGGTGGGCGGGGCAGTGCGCCGATTGTAACGAATGGAACACGCTGGTCGAGGAGGCGAACACCGCCGCGACTCCGTTCCATTCCAAGCACAATCTGCAGACCGGCGGCCGCGCGATCCAGCTCGTGGGGCTCGATGCCGAGATCAAGCTGCCTGATCGGATGGCGACGGGCATCGCCGAGCTCGACCGTGCGCTGGGCGGCGGCTTCGTCGAGGGATCGGCGACGCTGATCGGTGGCGATCCCGGCATCGGCAAGTCGACGCTGCTGCTGCAGGCGGCGGCGAAGATGGCGCTCGCAGGCCAGTCGGTCGCCTATGTCTCGGGCGAGGAGGCGGCCGACCAAGTGCGGCTGCGCGCGCGGCGGCTGGGGCTCGGCAATGCGCCGGTCCAACTGGCGGCGGCGACCTCGACGCGCGACATCCTGACGACGTTGCAGACCCGGCCGCCGGCGATGCTCGTGATCGATTCGATCCAGACGATGCATTCGGACCTGATCGAGGGCGCGCCCGGCACGGTCAGCCAGGTCCGCGCGTCGGCGCAGGAGCTGATCCGCTTCGCCAAGGAACGCGGCACCGCGGTGGTGCTCGTCGGGCACGTGACGAAGGACGGCTCGATCGCCGGTCCGCGCGTGCTCGAGCATATGGTCGACACGGTGCTGAGCTTCGAAGGCGAGCGCAGCCACCAGTACCGCATCCTGCGCGCGATCAAGAACCGCTTCGGCGGTACCGACGAGATCGGCGTCTTCTCGATGCAGACCGAGGGGCTGGCCGAGGTCGGCAACCCGTCGTCGCTGTTCCTCACGCACCGCGACGACGCGATGACCGGCGCGACTGTGTTCCCGGCGCTGGAGGGGACGCGCCCGGTGCTCGTCGAGATCCAGGCGCTGACCGTTAGGCTTGCGTCGGGCGCGACGCCACGGCGCGCGGTGGTCGGCTGGGATTCGGGGCGGCTCGCGATGATCCTCGCGGTGCTCGAGGCGCGGTGCGGGCTCAGCTTCTCGAATGCCGAAGTCTATCTGAACATCGCCGGCGGCTACCGCGTGCAGGATCCGGCGGCGGACCTGGCAGTGGCGGCGGCGCTGATTTCGGCGATGTCGGAACGCCCGGTGCCCGTCGACGCGGTGGCGTTCGGCGAGGTCGCGCTGTCGGGCGAGATCCGTCCGGTCGCGCATGGGCTGTTGCGGCTCAAGGAGGCCAGCAAGCTCGGCTTCGAACGCGCGCTGGTCCCGGCGTCGATGACGGGGGAGAAGAGCGGGATGAAACTGTCGGGCTTCAAGACGCTGGCCTCGTTCGTCGATCACATGATGGGGCGGGGGTAGCACCGCGCGGGGTATGACGGGGCTGGCGAGGACGCGACACGAACGCCCGCACTAGCGGTTCGGCGCGCGCATCCCTATTCCAGATCCATGAACCTCACCGCGCTAGACATCGTCGTCCTGCTCGCCGTCGCCGGGTCGGCGGTGCTCGGGTTGATCCGCGGGTTCGTGACCGAAGTGCTGTCGATGTTCGCCTGGGTCGCGATGGTGGCGATGTTGAAGCTGTTCCACATCCCGCTTGCCGCCACGCTGTCGCCGATGATCGGTACCGTCGGCGGCGCCGCGGTGCTCGCCTTCGCGATCATCACCGGGCTGACCTATATCGGCGGACGGCTGGTCGCCAACGCGATCGGCGCGCGGACCAGGACGTCGATCCTGGGACCCGTCGACCGCGCGCTCGGCTTCGGGTTCGGCGCGCTCAAGGGCCTGATCCTCGCCAGCCTCGTCTTCCTGCTCGCGACGCTCGTCATCGATACGATGGGCGGCGGACCCGCGCGCCGGCCCGGCTGGATGACGACGTCGCGGACCTACCCGCTGCTCAACGCCACCAGCGCCAGCATCGCCGATTTCGTCGACCGCCGCCGCCGCGGCAAGCCCGTGTTCGGCGCCATGACGCCGCCCTCCCGATCCGATAACGCAAGCGAGCCGAAGCCATGAGCGCGCCCCTCTACAACGCCGAGATCCTGCGTCTCGCCGCGACGATCCCGCACCACGAACGCCTCCCCGCGCCGATGGCGACCGCCGAGAAACGCTCGCCGATCTGCGGCAGCCGCGTGACGATCGACGTCGCGGTCGACGCCGAGGGGCGCGTGAGCGAGGTCGGGCTGCTCGTCCGCGCCTGCGCGCTGGGCCAGGCATCGTCGTCGTTGCTCGCCGCCAACATCCTCGGCCGGACGCCTGCCGAACTCGCCGCCGCGCGCGATGGGCTGACCACCTGGCTTGCGCGCGAAGGCGATCCGCCCGATTGGCCGGGGATGGATATCTTCACCCCCGCGCTCGACTATACCGCGCGCCACCCCTCGATCCGGCTGGCGTTCGAAGCCGCGGCCGAAGCCGCCGATACCGCTGCAAAGGCCAAAGCCTGATGGCCGAGGGCACGTCGCCGTCGCTGCTGCGTGACGGGGTCGTATTGCTCGGGTTTGGGCTGATGTTCGTGCTGTTGTTCCGGCGACTCGGGCTGGGTGCGACGCTCGGCTATCTCGTCGCGGGCGCGGTCGTCGGGCCGCATGTGCTCGGCCTGGTCGGTGATGCGGAATCAAAGCTCGGCTTTGCCGAACTCGGCATCACGCTGCTGCTGTTCATCGTCGGGCTCGAGCTCAATCCGACGCGTCTGTGGCGGATGAAGGAGGAGATATTCGGGCTGGGCTTGTTGCAGGTCGCAATCTGCGGCCTGGCGATCACGGCAATCGTCTGGATCGGCGCGCGATTCTCGCTCCCCGCCGCGCTCGCGCTGGGGCTCCCGCTCGCGCTGTCGTCGACCGCGCAGGTCCTGCCGATGCTGCGCTCTTCCGGCCGCATGAAGACGCCGTTCGGTGAGCGCGCATTCTCCATCCTGCTGTTCCAGGATCTCTCGATCGTCCCGCTCATCACGATCGTCGCGGCGATGAGCCGCAATCCCGCCGACGCCAACGCGCCGCCCGGCTGGCTGCTCGCGATCTACACGGTGCTCGCGGTCGTCGGCCTTGTCGTCGCAGGCCGCTTCCTGCTTCGCCCGTTCTTCCGCCTGATCGGCAATCTCGGCGAGCGCGAGATGTTCGTCTTCGCGGGCCTCTTCACCGTCATCGCGAGCGCCGCGATCATGGAATGGCTGGGCCTGTCGACCGCGCTTGGCGCCTTCATCGCCGGCGTCATGCTCGCCGACAGCCCGTACCGGCACGAACTTGAAGCCGATGTCGAGCCGTTCCGATCGATCCTCCTCGGGCTGTTCTTCCTCGCGGTCGGCATGGTGCTCGATCTGAACGCGATCGCCGAGCGGCCGCTGTTCGTGATGGCGATGGCGGCCGCGCTGATCCTGACCAAGACCAGCGTGATCATGCTGATCGGCATGGCGTTCAAGATGACGTGGCGCCAGGCGTTCGCGCTTGGCCTGTTGCTGAGCCAGGGCGGCGAGTTCGGCTTCGTGCTGTTCGCGCAGGCGCAGGCCGGGCTGCTGATCGAACCGCAGGCGGCGAGCCTGTTCGGCGCGATCATCACGCTGTCGATGGCGACGACGCCGTTCCTGATGGGGATCACGCGCCGCTTCCGGACCGAGCCAGTCGCCAAGGGGCAGCAGCGCGACGGTCCCAAGGTCGACGGCGCGAACGCGATCATCGTCGGCTATGGGCGGTTTGGCCAGACGGTCGGCCAGATCCTGCTCGAGGAAGATATTCCGGTGACGCTGATCGACACCGATATCGAGATGATCGACATCGCCGGCGAGTTCGGCGCGAAGGTTTATTATGGCGACGGCACGCGGCTCGACCTGTTGCGCCAGGCGGGCGCCGCGGAGGCGGAGGTCATCTGTTTCTGCATGGACGGCGACCAGCTCGATCCCGCGACGATCGAGGGCGTGCACGAGGCGTTCCCCGACGCGGCGATCTACGTCCGCGCCTATGATCGGCGTGCGCTGGTCAAGCTGAAGAACACGTCGGCGAATGCGGTGGTCCGCGAAGTGCTCGAATCGGCGGTGAAGATGGCGCGGCTGGCGTTGCGCGGGCTCGATGTCGCGCCGGGCGATATCGACCGGGCGGAGGAAGCCTATCGCGCGCGCGACAAGGAGCGGTTGCAGTTCCAGATCGACTCGGGTGACATCCGCGCGGCGCGCACCGAGACCGCGCAACGCTTTCCCTGGGGGAACGACCAGCCATGATCATCGTCATTCTCGCCGCCTTGTCGGGCGCGCTCGCGGTCGCTGCAGGCGCGTTCGGCGCACACGGCGCAAGCGGTGCCGCCGCGGAGTGGCTGAAGACCGGCGCGCAGTACCAGCTGGTCCACGTGGTCGCGGCGCTGGTCGCGATCCGCATGGAGGCGCGCGGACCCGCCTGGCTGTTCGTGGCCGGCGCGGCGATCTTCGCGCTGACGCTCTATGCGATGGCGCTGGGAGCGCCGCGCTGGTTCGGGGCGATCACGCCGATCGGTGGGGCGCTGCTGATCGGGGGCTGGCTGTGGCTCGCATGGCAGGCGCGGTCCTGACCACGGTCAGCGCAGTTCCTGCTGCCACAACCGGATCTGCTCGATAGGATCGGTCTCCGCCATCGCGGTCGCGACCGCGGTGCGATAGCCGCCGGGCCGTAGCCCGTAGCGCGCCAGGAACGCACGGCTGGCGTGGCTCTCGGTGACGAGCCCCGCGTCGAGCGCGATTTCGGCGAACGACCGTCGCTCGGCGGGGTTGGAGAGCGCGCGCCGGACCTGTTCGAGGCGTCGCGCGAGGATGAAGGCGGCAAGCCCCTGTTGCGGCCGCAGCAGCCGGTACAGCGTCGCGCGCGACACGCCGGTCTCGGCAATCGCGGTCTCTGCGTCGAAATCGGGATCCCCGAGCCGGCCGTCGACCAGCGTGCGAAGCTGGCTCAGTCGCCGCCCGTCGCGCCCGGCCTCGACGATGGTGTCGTGCAGCCCATAGGTCTCCAGCGCCACCTTCAGCAGCGTGCACAGCGCAGACGTCGCAGCCGGCAGCGACGAGGTCTTCATGTTGGGCAGGTTCGACAGCAGCGACTGGACGAAATCGGCGTAGAGCCGGCACTGGTCGGCGGTCAGCACCAGTCCGTGCAGCGCCCCGATCGGCCCGACGGTCTCCTCGATCCGGTCCTGCGCGATCGCGAGCGTCGCGATTCGTGCATCGCGCATCATGTTGCGCGTGGCGCGGCTGACATCGACCAGCACGACCTCGCCGGCTTTGATCTCGCGGATGCCGTCGCCGATATCGACCTGCAACAGGCCCTCGAACACCAGCGTCACGGTCCAGTGCGTGAAGCCGTCGCGGCCGACCCGCTGCTCGCCCCGGCTATGGCTGATGTCGTTGAGGCGGCGATCGTAGAGCAGCGCGCGGTCCAGTCGCCAGGCCTCGAACGCGGCGCGCGGGTCGGGGCCGATCTGCGTGACGTCGGCGCCCAGCGCGTAGAGCGCCCGGTACCGATCGATCCGCTCGTTCGGCGGCAACGCCGCGCTGTCGAACGAAACCCGTTCGGGTGCCTCGGGCGCGGTCATGCCGCGCATCTCTGGCGATAGCGGGGCCGGACCGCCCAGACCGCCAGCGCGCAGACGCAGCTTGCGATCACGCCGGTGGTGAACAACGCGGCCCCGAGCGCCCCGGCGGCAGGAACGGTGCCGGCGCCGCCGCTTCCGGCAACGGTCGCCAGCACCCCGGTCAGCAGCGGTCCGACGCCGACGCCCACCAGCGTGACGAGCGCGAGAAAGACGCCGTTGACGGTAACGCGCGCCGAGACCGGGCTCAGCATCTGCACGCCGAACAGCCCGCAGAACGAGGCGATCCCGAGCGTGAGGTTCGCCATCGCCACGCCGACCACCGCCCCGGCGAGGCTCGGCGCCCAGACCAGCGCCGCGAGCGGCAGCAGCGTCGCGATCAGCCCGGTGAGGAGGATCGCCGGGACATGATCATGCCACGCGGTATAGCGGGTCATCAGCCAGCCGCCGGCAAGCTGGCCTGCGGGCGCCGCGATCAGCGTCACCCCGCCAAGCAGGATCGCCGCCTCGGCGGGCAGGAGACCGCGGTCGCGCACGAACAGCGTCGGCAGCCACGCGCCCATCGCCTGGATGAGCAGGACGGGCATGATCGCCGCCGCAAAATATAGCGCGATCGTCGACCGGCGGACTTCGGCTGGCAGGGGACTCGTCGGTGGACCATCGGGCAGGGGCCCGACCGGGCCGATGCGCGCGGCGCTGCGGCGGATACCGACGAGCAGCGGGAGCATCACGATGTTGGGCAACGCGGTGATCACGAAGAGCCACCGCCAATGCGCGACCCCGCTCAGCGGGTTGGCGGGATCGACGGGCGCGAGAACGGTCAACAATGACAGCAACGCGCCGATCGCCAGCAGCGCGGTGCTTCGCCCGATCGTCGAGCCGCTCGTGAAGACAGACAGCGCGCGCGCGCGACCGTCGGCCCCGGCGGTGTCGACGAGCCAGGCGATCGCCACCGGCACGAACATCGCCTGGCCGATGCCGAGCCCCGCCCGCGCCAGCATCAGCATGGTCGTGGATTGTGCCGCGCCAGTCACGAGCGTTGCCGCGGTCCAGACCGCCACGCCGCCAATCAACCACCACGGCGATGCCCGCCGCCCGCGCAGCATCGCCGCCAGCGCCAGCGCGGTGACGCCGTACGGCACGGCAAAGGCGGTCCCTATCAGCCAGCCCGCGCCGGCATCGGTCATCGGCAGGTCCAGGCGCATCAATGGCAACGCACCGCCGATCATGGTGCGATCGATGAAGGCGAGACAGTGCAGTATGGCCAATACGGAAATGATACGCCTGATGACCCACCCCCCCAGGCGTTCGATATATCCAATAATGACAGCGATCTGGCCCCGGTGGCGGCAGCGGTCAAGCCTTGCGGATGCACAGCCGGCACGCGTGCCGGACCGTGCGGTAACTATTGTCCGCGCGATGCAGTAAACGCGAACTTGTCGCGGACGCGCGTTGCACGTCGCCCAGATCAGTCGCCTGTTCTTAAAGAACACAAACCCGTCGGAATTGAACCGATCTCATTGTCCAAGCGTCGCGTCGGAACGTTTGCGGCAGCGCGCCGCTTCCGGCGATCGTGAGTGCGATCGAGGCGTTTCTCGACGGGGCGGTGGCCTGGGCGGACATCGCGATGCGGTCGCGCTTCCCAACGCTTGCTCGCTGCCGCATGGGGATGTGGTGCAGGCGCCGTATCGCATGCATGTGGCGCATGGCGGGGGATGGCATGACCGACGGAACGACACGACGGACGATGCTCGGCGCGATGGGCGCGACGCTGGCTTTTCCGATGGCGGCCGGACACGCCAGAACGGCGCGAGGTGCGCCGACCCTGATCGTGGGCACCTACGCACGCGAGGGCGGCAAGGGCCTGTACCCGATCGCGGGTAATGGCGATCGGTGGCGGGTCGGGACGCCGGTCGACGGCATCGCGGACGCGTCGTTCGGGATCGGCGGTGGGCCCGGCGGGACGTGGTATCTGGTCCGCGAGCAGGCGCAGGGCGAGGTGTCCGCCTACGCCCCCGGCTGGGTCCGGCGCGCGACGGTATCGAGCGGGGGCGCTGATCCGTGCCACGTCGCGCTCGATCGCCAATCCGCCTGCCTGGCGGTCGCGAACTATTCGAGCGGCAGCGTCGCATTCTTCCCGCTCGACCGGCAGACCGGGGCGCCCGCATCCCCCAGCGTGTTCCGCCATGCCGATGCGGACAGCTTCGCCAGTGCGGGCAAGGATCATGAACGCCAGGAGGCACCGCACGCGCATTGGGTCGGCTTCAGCCCGGACCGTCGCTGGCTGCACGCGGTCGATCTCGGCGCCGATGCGATCTTCGCCTATCGGTTCGATCCGGTGGCGCGTAGCGTCGCGCCGCCGGTGCTCGCGTGGCGTGCGCCGGCAGGGGCGGGGCCGCGGCACATGGCGCGGCATCCCCGGCAGCCGCTGGCCTATGTCGTGTGCGAACTGTCGAACGCGCTGCATACGCTCGATGCGCGCAAGGACGGGATGTTCGTCGGTCGCCACAGACTCTCGACACTGCCCGCCGGGCATCGCGGCGCGTCGCAAGCCGCGCATATCGCGATCGATCGCGCCGGCAGGCGGATCTATGTCTCGAACCGCGGGCATGACAGCATTGCGGTGTTCGCGCTCGATGCGGCCGGCGTGCCGTCGCTTATCCAGCATGTCGCGAGCGGCGGGCATTGGCCGCGTGTCTTCGCACTGCTCGATGACGAGCGGCAGCTGGTCGTCGGCAATGAGCGATCGGGAACGCTCGCGGTGTTCCGGATCGCCGCCGATGGTCGCCTTGCCCCCACCGGCGAGACGCTGTCCGTGCCCGGTGTCGTGTTCCTCGGGCGACCCGGCTAGGCGCGCCGCCGCCTTTGCGAATAGCGCGCAATCTCCTATGTTTGCTGAGAGCGGAAGCCCAATATTGGCGCGCCGGTTGAGAGAAAGGAGTGCCAGTTGGCACACGACGACGATCTTCCGACACTGGCACGGACTGGAATCGAAGGGCTCGATGATATCCTCAATGGCGGGCTGACCCCGGACCGGATGTATCTGGTCGAGGGGACGCCCGGCACCGGCAAGACCACGCTTGGCCTGGGGTTCCTGCTCACCGGCGTCACAGTCGGCGAGGTCGGGCTGTATATCACGCTCGCCGAGACCGAGGTCGAGCTGCGCGCGGTAGCCCGGACGCATGGCTGGTCGCTCGACCCGCTCGTGCTGTTCGAGATGGTGCCCGTGGACGGCTTCAGCGAGGATCACGAACAGACGTTGTTGCACCCGAGCGAGGTCGAGCTCGGCGAGACGATCCGTGACATGATGGCGAAGGTCGACGAGATCCGGCCTTCGCGGATCGTCATCGACAGCTTGTCCGAACTGCGCCTGCTCGCGCAGAGCCCGATCCGCTATCGCCGGCAGATCCTCGCGCTCAAGCACTTTTTCTCGACGCGCGACTGCACCGTGCTGTTCCTCGACGACAAGAGCGGCAGCGGCGGCGACCTCCAGCTGCACAGCATCGCGCACGGCGTCGTTTCGCTCGAGCAGACGCTGTCCGGGTTCGGGGCGCAGCGGCGGCGGCTGCACGTCGTCAAGATGCGCGGTGTCCGCTATCGCGGCGGCTATCATGATTTCGAGATCGAGCGGGGCGGGCTGCGAGTCTATCCCCGGCTGGTCGCGTCGGAGCATAGCGCACCCTATTCCGACGAGGCGATGTCGACCGGGTCGAGCGAACTCGATGCGCTTCTGGGCGGCGGCCTGATCCCCGGCACCGCCACGCTGCTGACCGGCCCCGCGGGCGTCGGCAAGACCACCGCCTCGGTGCAGAGCATGATCGCCGCGCTCAAGCGCGGCGATCGCGCCGCCTACTTCCTGTTCGACGAGCGACTGCCGACGTTGCTCAAGCGCAGCGCGGCGCTGGGGATGGACCTGGCACCGTTCGTCGACAGCGGCCAGCTGGCATTGCGCGCCATCGATCCTGCCGAAATGTCGCCAGGGGAGTTTTCGAACGCGGTCCGTGCCGCGGTCGAAGTGCACGGCGCCAAGGTCGTCGTGATCGACAGCCTCAACGCGTATCTGCAGGCGATGCCGAACGAACAGTTCCTCGTCCTGCAGATGCACGAGATGCTCACCTATCTAGGCCAGAAGGGGATCGTCAGCCTGCTGATCCTCGGGCTGCACGGGATCACGGGCGATATCCGGTCCGATGTCGACCTGAGCTATCTGTCCGACACGATCGTCCAGCTGCGCTATTTCGAGGCGCATGGCGAAGTCCGCCAGGCGATTTCGGTGATCAAGACCCGCACCGCGCGGCACGAAAGGACGATCCGGGAGTTCCAGATCGGTAGCAGTGGATTGCATGTCGGCGAACCACTGCGGCAATTCCAGGGCGTCCTGGCTGGCGTACCGACATTCTCCGGTGAAGGAACGACGTTGATGACGAGCCGGATCAGGACCGAGGACCTACAGCGCTAGCATGCAGGACCGCGTGCTTATCCTAGCCCCGCGTGGCCGCGACGCGGCGATCGCGGCGGACCTGCTGTCGCGCAATGCGATCGTCGCGACGATCTGCGCCGACCAGGCCGCGCTGGTCCTCGCGTTGCACGATGGGGCGGGCGCAGTGATGCTCACTGAGGAGGCACTGACGGCGGAGGATTCATCCGCGCTGACCGACTGGGTCGCAGCGCAGCCGGGCTGGGCGGATATCCCATTCGTGGTGCTCGCCAACGGTACCCGCACGCCGCGCACACTGCGCGCGACCGAAAGGCTGCGCGACCTGGGCAGCGTCGTGCTGCTCGAACGGCCGCTGCATGCCGAGGCTATGCTCGGCGCGATCCGTTCCGCGCTGACCGCGCGCGGCCGGCAATATGAACTGCGCGACGTCGCGGTGACGCTGGAACGCGCGGTCGAGGATCGCACCGCGGAACTCCGGCTGGCGCGCGAGAGCCTCGAAATCGCACTCGACGCGGCCGGGATGGGCAGCTGGGATTTCGACCTGAAGACTGGCGAGACTCGCCGGACCCAGCGGCACGACGATATCTTCGGCTATCCGCAGGGTGCCGCACGGTGGAATCTCGAGACCTTCCTGGACCATGTCGATCCGCGGCAACGTGCGGAGGTGAAGCGCGCGGTGGACGAGGCGTGGCGGGTCGGGACGCTCGATCTCGAATGCAGCATCGACGCGGCGGACGGCGTCAGGCGCTGGGTCGTCCTCAAGGGGCGCGTCCGCCATGACGACAGCGGCACCGCGGTACGGATGTCGGGCGTGATCTCCGACGTGACCGACCGCAAGGAAGCCGATGCTCAGCTTGCCCAGGCGCAGAAGATGGATGCGATCGGTCAGCTGACCGGCGGCGTCGCGCATGATTTCAACAATCTGCTGACTCCGATCGTCGGCAGCCTCGACCTGATGCGGCGGCGGCACAAGGACGACGAGCGGACGCAGCGGATGATCGGCGGCGCGCTCCAGGCGGCCGAGCGCGCGGCGACGCTGACCCAGCGCCTGCTCGCCTTTGCGCGACGGCAGGCGTTGCAGCCGCGCGCAGTCGATATCGGTGCGCTGATCGACGGGCTGGTCGATCTGATCCGCCGCTCGCTCGGCCCGTCGATCACCGTCGTGCTGGAGGTGCCGCGGCATCTGTCCTCGGCCCGCGTCGATCCGAACCAGCTCGAACTCGCGTTGCTCAACCTGGCGATCAATGCGCGCGATGCGATGCCGGGGGGCGGGCGCCTGACGCTGTCGGTCGGTGAATCGGTGGTCGACGATCGCAACACGGTCGGCCTGCCGGCGGGCAGCTATATCCGGCTGACCGCGGCCGATACGGGGATCGGGATGGACCGCGCGACGCTGGCGCGCGCGACCGAGCCGTTCTTCTCGACCAAGGGCGTGGGCAAGGGCACCGGGCTCGGCCTGTCGATGGTTCACGGTCTCGCCGCGCAATCGGGCGGGACGCTGCGGCTGACGAGCGAGCCGGGGGCGGGAACCGCGGTCGAACTCTGGTTGCCCGCAACGTCCGAGACGCCCGTCGACATGGTCGAGAGCGCGTCGGAACCCGTGCCTGCGCGACACGGCGCGAAGGTGCTGCTGGTCGATGACGAGGATGTCGTGCGCGCCGCGACCGCGGACATGCTGCGCGACATCGGCTATGTCGTGATAGAGATGTCGTCGGCGAGCCAGGCCCTGTCGGCGATCCGGTCGGGCGTCGATGCCGACATCGTGGTGACCGACTATCTGATGCCGGGGATGACCGGCGGCCAGTTGATCGGCGAGCTGCGCGCATCGGGCAACCGCACGCCCGCGTTGTTGGTGACCGGCTATGCCGCGGCGGGCGAGGACGTCCCTGACGACGTCATCCGGCTCGCCAAGCCGTTTCGCCAGGTCGATCTCGCCGCGCGCGTCGACGAACTGCTGCGCCAGTCCCCTGCGGGGCGGCCAAAACTGCGCGCGGTCGACTAGGGCTCAGCGCATCATCCGTGCGATCGTCTTCGCCGCCGCCGCGCCATAGGGCGGCTTGAGCCCGGCGAGCTTGGCGATGTCGAGCTTCGATTGCTTGAAGACCGCCCGCGCGTGACTAAACGTGCGGAAGCCCTCGATGCCGTGATAGGCGCCCATCCCCGACGGACCGCTGCCGCCAAACGGGAGATCCTCCATCGAGATGTGGAAGATCACGTCGTCGAGCGTCACCCCGCCCGAGATCGTCCGGTCGAGCACGCGGCGGCGTTCGCCCTCGTCGGTGCCGAAATAATAGAGGCCGAGCGGGCGGTCGCGGCGGTTCACCTGCGCGATCGCGTCGTCGATCCCGTCATAGCGGCGGATCGGCAGGACGGGGCCGAAGATCTCCTCCTGCATCACGATCATGTCGTCGGTCGCGTCGCGGACGATGTGCAGCGGCATCTTCCGCGAGTTCGCGCTGCCGAAATCCTCGTTCGCTGGGTTCACGACCTCGACCGTCGCGCCCTTCGCGCGCGCGTCGGCGATCCAGTCGGTGAGGCGCTGGTGATGCCGATCGTTGACGACCGAGGTGTAGTCGGCATTGGCGAGCAGCGTCGGGTACATCGCGCTCGCCGCCGCCTTGATGCCGTCCACGACCTTGGCCTCGTCCGCCGCTGGGACGAGCATGTAATCGGGCGCAAGGCAGATCTGCCCGGCGTTCATCATCTTGCCGAGCGTCACGCGTTCGGTCGCGCGCGCGATATCCGCCGATGCGCCGAGGATGACGGGGGACTTGCCGCCGAGCTCGAGCGTGACGGGCGTCAGATTGTCCGCGGCGGCGTGGAGGATGTGGCGGCCGATCGCGGTCGCGCCGGTGAAGATGAGATGATCGAACGGCAACGCGGCGAACGCCTTGCCGACGTCCGGACCGCCGGTGACGATCGCGACTTCCTCCGGCGCGAAATAGCGGCCGACGATCTCCTCGAACAGCGCGGCGGTGGCGGGGGTGTATTCGCTCGTCTTCGCCATCGCGCGATTGCCCGCGGCGAGCACGCCCGCGAGCGGCGCCATCAGCAGGTTCACCGGGAAATTCCACGGCGCGATGATGCCGACCACGCCCTTGGGCTGATATTCGACCCACGCCTTCGCGCCGAGCAGCCCGAGCGGGAACTGCACCGGCCGGCGGTCGCGCTGCATCCAGCGGTCGAGATGCTTGGCGGCATGCGCGATCGGCGCGAGCGACGCGCCGATATCGGTCATCATCGTCTGTTCGCGGCTGCGATGACCGAAATCCTCCGACACCGCGTCGCAGAACCGTGTGGCATTGTCCTTCACCATCGCCGCCGCGCGCTTCAGCCGATCGAGGCGGACGGCGCGGGTGACGGGGAGGTCCGCCATGAACGCGTCACGCTGGGCGGTGAGGATGGTGTGCATGTGGGGCATTCGGGCATCCCAATATATATAGGTCGGATAGCTTCAACAGCATCAGTTTCAATCCGTGGGGTCGGGCGGCGCATACTGATGGACGAACCTGAGCGTGAAGCCTGTTTCGCCGGCAGCGCGTCGTTTCGGATCGCTTACGCTCTGCTCGAAGAAAAACAGCGACTCCTGCGTTTTATCCGGAAGAGTGCGGGCCTCGCCGACTGCGCGGATATGGATGTCGTTCTGATCGGCTTCCATCGGGTCGATTGGCGAAAACCCGCCAATGGCAGCTTCGTACGTGTTCGCGATAGCGCGGTAAGCATCCATGTTGCCGACGTCGGCCGCACTCCAGCGCACCGAGCACGCATGGAACGGGGGATACTCGATCCACAATGTGGCACCCCCATCATTAAGGTCCCACGCGCGTGCCGGATCGTCCCGCATCGTCACTTTGACGTCGGACTGAGACAGCTCCCGCGCTCCTCGCGCTACCATCATCGCTTCGACGGACTTATCGTCAGGAAAGCGCTTGAGGCAGATATCGTGATACAATTTGGTCAACCGTAGGACGCGCTCGTCTGGCGGCGTAGCGGCGGTCGTCATCAGCAGAGTCAGCAAGATCGACATCGCGTTCCCCGTTTAACCCGGCAGCGTCCTCCCGGAGCAGCGCGGTATTGCCGCCAATCTACACACCCGGATATCCGAAGCGAGATTTTCACGCCCCCACCGGCAGATCCCGAAACGCCTGATCCTTGTCGACGCGCATTTCGCCGGGGAGGCCAAGGACGCGTTCGGCGATGATGTTCTTGAGGATCTCGTCGGTACCGCCGGCGATGCGCAGGCCGGGCGCCCACATCGTCGCGGCGTGGAACGCGCCCTTCAACGGGGTCAGCGCGGGGTCGGATATGATGCCGTATTGATCGCCCGCCTCGACCGCGGTGTTGCCGATCGCCTGCAACTGGTTAGCCGCGACGATCTTGCCGATCGAGCTTTCGGGGCCGGGCACCTGGCCCTTCGACAGCGCGGTGATCGTCCGCATCCGCGTGTTGCGCAGGCCCTCCGATTGCACCCACCAGTCGGCGAGCTGCTGGCGGAACGCGGTGTCCTTGAGCAGCGGGCCGTCCGCGCCGTTCGCCTGCGCTGCAAAGGCTAGGATGTCCTCGGGGCCGACGCCGCCCCCCGTTCCGATCGCGAGCCGTTCGTTCATCAGCGTGAACAGCGCGACCTTCCAGCCGCCGTCGATCGGGCCGAGGCGCTGCGTGTCGGGGATGCGGACGTCGGTGAACCAGACCTCGTTGAAGTTCGAGCCGCCCGACATCTGGTGGATCGGCCGGATCTCGATTCCGGGGGCCTTCAGGTCGAGCCAGAACATCGTCAGGCCCTGATGCTTGGGCACGTCGGGGTTGGTGCGTACGAGGACGATCCCGTAATCGCTGTAATGCGCGCCCGAGGTCCACACCTTTTGGCCGTTGACCACCCAGTCGTCGCCGTCACGCACCGCGCGCGTGCGGATCGCGGCGACGTCGGAGCCGCCGGCGGGTTCGGAGAAGAGCTGCGACCAGATCTCGTCGCCGCGGACCGCGGGGCCGACGAACCGCGTCTTGGTCGCGTCGTCGGCATAGGCCATCACGGTCGGCACGCACATGCCGAGCCCGATCGTGAAATAGCCGCCATCGACCGCGTGGCGCGCCTCCTCCTGCCCGAAGATGACGCTCTCGATGGGCGTGCCGCCGCCGCCGCCCCATTCGCGCGGCCAGGTAATGCAGGCATAGCCGCCCTTAGCCTTGCGCGCCTGCCACGCCTTCGCCTTGGCCATGTCGTCGGGATAGTGGCCCGCCTCATGCTCGGCGATGTTCGCGTCGAGCCAGCGTCGGGCGGTGGCGCGGTAGGTGGCTTCGTCGTCGCTGTCCTTGAAATCCATATACTGCTCCGATCAGGCCGCGTTGCGCATTTCGAGTTGACCGACGATTCGTTCGCGCCAGGCCGCGGGGGCGCCGGCGACGAGCGCGAGCTGGCGCGAGCGGCGGTAATAGAGGTGGCAGTCGGACTCCCAGGTAAAGCCCATCCCGCCATGCGTCTGGATATTCTCCTTCGACGCGAACCAATAGGCGTCGGACGCGGCGACACGCGCGGTGGCGGCGGCGAGCGGCAGTTCGGCGGCGCCTGCGTTGAGCGCCCATGCGCCGTAATAGGCGTTCGAGCGCGCGAGTTCGGTCTTCACATACATGTCGGCGAGCTTGTGCTTGATTGCCTGATACCCGCCGATCTGCCGCCCGAACGCATAGCGATCGAGCGCATAGCCCTTCGCCATCTCAAGGCAGCGATCCGCGCCGCCGAGCTGTTCGAACGCAAGCAGGACGGCCGCGCGGTCGAACACCGCCTGCATCGCGGTGATGCCGTCGTCGGTGCCCAGCCGTTCGCAGGGGGCGTCGGTGAAGGTGAGGCGTGCGGCGCTGCGAGTCGGGTCGAGCGTTTCGAGCACTTCGATGGCGACGCCAGCGCCCTTCTCGACGAGGTAGAGCCCGTCGCGCGCGAGGACGACGATCAGGTCGGCGACGTCGCCGTCGGTGACGGGGATCTTCTCGC
Source organism: Sphingomonas aurantiaca (assembly GCF_003050705.1). Lineage (GTDB taxonomy): Bacteria > Pseudomonadota > Alphaproteobacteria > Sphingomonadales > Sphingomonadaceae > Sphingomonas > Sphingomonas aurantiaca. The sequence continues at coordinate 31,528 of NZ_QAOG01000002.1, forward strand.
CCGTCAGCGTGCGGCCGGAAACGGTGGTGCGGATCGACCGCGCGGTGACCGGGCCCGCGCCCTCGGACGTCGCGAACGCGCCGATGACGTCGCCCGCGGCGATCCGGGGCAGCCACTTCACCTTCTGCGTGTCGCTGCCGTACAGCATCAGCGCCTCGGCGACAAAATACACGGTCGAGGCGAACGGGATCGGCGCGCAGGCCCGGCCCAGTTCCTCGGCGATCGCGCAGAGTTCGATATGGCCGAGCCCGAGCCCGCCTAACTCCTCGGGGATCGCCGCGCCGAGCCAGCCCTGCGCGCCGACCGCCTTCCACAATGCTGCGTCATAGGCGGTGCCGGGATCGTCGAGCACCGCGCGGACGCGGTCGCTGCCGCACTGCGCGGCGAGGAACTTGCGCGCCTCGTCCTTCAGGAATTTCTGGTCGTCGGAATAATCGAAGTTCATGCAGGGTCCTTCGCATGCGCCCAATATTCGTCGCGGAGCAGGCGCTTGTAGAGCTTGCCCGTCTCGTGCCGCGGCAACGCGTCGCGAAAGTCGATGCGGCGCGGCGCCTTGACGTGGCTGAGGTTGGCGCGCGTAAACGCGCTGAGTTCGGCGGCGAGCTGCTCGCGGTTCTCGGACGGATCGGCGGGGCAGACGATCGCGACGACGCGCTCGCCCATCTCGTCGTCGGGCGCACCGATCACCGCCACGTCGGCGACCTTGGGATGCGTGACGAGCAGATTCTCGATCTCGGCCGGATAGATGTTCACGCCGCCCGAGATGATCATGAAGCTCTTGCGGTCGGTGAGGTAGAGATAGCCCTCCTCGTCGAGCCAGCCGACATCGCCGAGCGTCGTCCAGCCCTGCGCGTTGGCGGCCTCCGCGGTCCGTTCGGGATCCTTGTGATATTCGAACGCGCCGCCGCCCGCGAAATACACGTCGCCTTCGGTGCGCGGCGGCAGCGCGGTGCCGTCCTCGTCGCAGATCATCGTCTGCGCGGTCAGGTTGCGGCCGACCGAGCCCTTGTGCGTCAGCCATTCCGCGCTGGAGATCGCGCAGAACCCATTGCCTTCGGTGCCCGCATAATATTCTCCGATGATCGGGCCCCACCAGTCGATCATCGCCTGCTTGACCGGAATCGGGCAGGGGGCGGCGGCGTGCCAGACCGCCTTCAGCGACGACACGTCGTAACGCGCGCGGATATCTGGCGGAAGTTTGAGCAACCGGATGAAGTGCGTCGGCACCCATTGCGCGTGCGTGACCCGGTAGCGTTCGATCGCGGCGAGTGCGGCTTCCGGGTCGAAATGCTCCATCACGACGACCGTGCCGCCGACCTGCTGCACCGCCATCGACCAGCGCAGCGGCGCGGCGTGATAGAGTGGCGCGGGCGAGAGATAGACCATCTCGGGCGTGAAGCCGTACAGCCCCTTGCCGAGCATCACGAGCGGCGAGACGTTGGTCCCGAACGGCTCGTCCGACAGCGCGTGCTTGACGCCCTTCGGCTTGCCGGTGGTGCCCGACGAATAGAGCAGGATACCGCCGGGCGACGGGTCGGCGATCGGCGTGGCCGGCATCGCATCGCGCGCGGCCTCGTACGCGTCATAGCCGTCGATCGCACCGTCGACCATGTAGCGGCGGACGTCGGGAAGCAGGGGAACGAGTCCCGCCGCGACCCCGGCGCATCCCCGGCTCGCGATCAGCACGCGGCAATCGCCGTCGTCGATGATGTACGCCGCCTCGCCCGCGGTCAGCTTTGACGACAGGCACGTGCAATAGACACCGGTACGCTCGGCGGCCCACATCACCTCGAGATAGCGCGGCGAATTGTCCACCAGCACCGCGATGCCGTCGCCACGCTTAAGCCCGAGCGACCGGAGCAGATGCGCGCCCTGGTTCGCGCGTGCGTCGAGGTCGCGATACGTCACCGTCTCGCCCGTCGCCGCCATGATGTAGGCGGGCTTGTCGGGGGTGGTCAGCGCGTGCGCGACCGGATGCATCAGACGCGCTCGATGATGATCGCCGGCGCCATCCCGCCGCCCGCACACATCGTCACGAGCCCACGCTTCAGGTCGCGGCGTTCGAGCTCGTCGAGGATCGTCCCGATCAGGATCGCGCCGGTCGCGCCGATCGGATGGCCGAGCGCGATCGAGCCGCCATTGACGTTCACCTTGTCGCGGTCGAGCTTTAGGTCACGGATGAACTTCTCGGCGACCACCGCGAACGCCTCGTTGATCTCCCACAGGTCGATGTCGTCGACGGTCAGCCCGGCCTTCGCCAGCACCTTCCGCGCAGCGGGGACGGGGGCGTTAAGCATCAGCGTCGGATCGTCGCCCATGTTCGCCATCGCGACGATCCGCGCGCGGGGTTTCAGGCCATGCTTGGCGGCATAATCGGCGCTGGCGAGCAGGATCGCGGCGGCGCCGTCGACCACGCCCGACGAATTGCCGGCGTGATGGACGTGCGCGATCTCCAGGTCGGGATAGCGGCGGTTGATCTGCTTGCGGAAGGTCGTGCCCTTGTCGTCGAGCGGCACGTCGGCAATCCCGGCGAACGAAGGACGCAGCGCGGCAAGACCCTCGGCGGTCGTATCGGGGCGGGGATATTCGTCCTTTTCGAGGACCAGCGCGCCGGTAGCGTCGGTGACGGGAACGAGGCTGCGATCGAACCGCCCTTCGGCGATCGCCACCGCCGCGCGGCGCTGGCTTTCCAGACCGAGCGCTTCGAGCGTCTGGCGATCGATTCCCTCGATGCTGGCGATTGCGTCGGCGCAGATGCCCTGGTTCGATTGCGGGTGCGCCGCGTCGAGCCTGGCGTTGCCCGATCCGATCCCCAGCGGTCGTTTGCCCGCCGCCATGTCGTCCTGCATCATCGTCGTGGTCAGCGACATCATCTCGGTGCCGCCGGCGATGACGAGGTCCTCCATCCCGCTCATGATCTGCGCCGCGGCGAAGTTCACCGCGGTGATCCCGCCGCCGCAGAACCGGTCGAGCGTCGTCCCGCTCGCCTTCACGTCGTACCCCGCGTCGAGCGCCGCCATCCGGCCGAGATCGCCGCTCTGTTCGCCGCGCTGAGTCGATGTCGACCAGATGATGTCGTCGATATCGCCGGTATCGAGATCGTTGCGCTCGGCGATCGCCTTGAGCACGGTCGCCGCGAGGTGTTGCGGGTGCATATGGGCGAGTGCGCCCTTACCCGTCTTGCCGATCCCGCGTGGGGTACGGACGGCGTCGATGATGAATGCCTCGGCCACATCGCTCTCCTGTTGCACCCGCCGGTCTGCTCCGATCGTAGTGCCTGATGCCGGATTGCATCCGGCTTCGTTGCGACGTAACATTCGTTATGGGGGTTGGCTTGTCAAGCATGGTATTGATGGAATCGGTGGCGGTGCCGCGGGGCGATCTGGCGCCGCGCGATTGGTTGGAGATCGGGCTGTCGTCGCTCAAGACGGGCGGGTTACGCGCGCTGAAACTGCGCAGCCTAGCGCTGGCCCTTGGCGCGTCGACCGGAAGCTTCTATCATCATTTCAAGGATTTCGACGGCTATCACGCGGCGCTCGCGGGGTATTTCGTCGAGGCGCATATCGATCCGCTGGTCGCAACGCTTACCGAGTCGGACTTGCCGCCGGTCGAGCGGATCCGCGCGTTCGCCGATCATGTCCGCGACCACGACATGGCGCAGCTCGCTTTGGCGATGCGCGCCTGGGCGCGGAGCGACGCGCGTGCCGCGGCGGCGATCCGCGCGCATGACGACAAGGTGATGGCGTTTCTCGTCGAGCAGTTGGCCGCGCACGGGTTCGACCCGGTCGAAGCCGGAATTCGTGCCTATGCTTTGCTCGCGATCGGTCTCAGCGAAGTGCATCCGGACGAGGCGATCGACCGCGACGTGCTGCGCCGCGGGTTGCTAACGCTGCTGTGCGAGCGCTAGCCTGATACCAGACCGCGACTCCGTGGAAAAAGCGGAGCGCGAACAGGAGGATGTGGGCATGCAGACGTATGACTATGTGATCATCGGCGCGGGCTCGGCCGGCTGCGTGCTCGCCGCCCGGCTCACCGAGGACCCCGATGTGACGGTGCTGCTGCTCGAGGCGGGCGGGCGCAACGACGGTGTGCTGGTGCGGATGCCCGCGGGGGTCGGCGAACTCATCAAGAGCAAGAATGCGAGCAACTGGGGCTTTTCGACCGAGCCCGAGCCGCATCTCGACAACCGCCGTCTGTGGTGGCCGCGCGGCAAGGGGCTGGGCGGCAGCTCGTCGATCAACGGCATGATCTACACGCGGGGCCATCCGCAGGATTATGACGAATGGCGGCAGATGGGGCTGCCGGGATGGTCGTTCGACGACGTGCTGCCCTATTTCAAGCGACTCGAAGGGCATCATCGCGGCGACTGTGACCTGCACGGCGGCGGCGGGCCGCTGACGATCTCCGGCGGCGAGTCCGACAGCCCGTTCTACGACGCGCTGGTCGAGGCGGGGCGGCAGGCGGGCTATCCCGTCACCGAGGATTTCAACGGCACGAGCCAGGAGGGGTTTGGGCGCTACGACCTGACCGTTGCGGACGGGAAGCGGTGGAGCACGGCGGCGGCGTATCTGCGGCCGGTGCTGGCGCGGCGCAACCTGACCTGCGTGACGGGTGCACGGACGACGCGGATACGGATCGACAAGGGACGCGCGGTCGGCGTCGACTATGTGCTCGACAAGGGCGGGCGGGCGGAGAGCGTTATGGCGACGCGCGAGGTGCTATTGTGCGCCGGCGCGGTGCAGTCGCCGCAGATCCTCCAGCTGTCCGGAATCGGCGATCCCGACCGGCTGACCGCGGCGGGGATCGGCGTGGTCCACGCGCTCCCCGGCGTGGGCGAGAATCTGCAGGATCATCTCGACGTCGTGATGAACTGGACGTCGCGCGGGCTGCGCACCGGCTATGCGATCACCAAGGGTATCTCGATGCTCGGCGTGGGGCTCAACTACATGCTCCGCGGCAAGGGGGCGGGGCGGCAGCAATTCCTCGAGGCGGGCGCGTTCGTGTCGTCGCGCGAGGGGCTGTCGCGCCCCGACGTCCAGATCCACGCGGTGCTCGCGATCATGCAGGATCACGGCAAGGTCAAGGCGACCGCGGATGGCTTCACGCTGCATCTGTGCCAGTTGCGGCCGGAAAGCCGGGGGCGGATCGGGGTCGCCTCGGCGGATCCGTTCGCCGATCCGGTGATCGTCGCCAACTATCTTGCGACCGCGGAGGATCGCCGGGTGATGCGCGCCTGTATCGGCATCGGTCGCGACGTCGCGCGGCAGGCGGCGCTCGATCCGTATCGTGTCGCGGAAGTGTCGCCGGGCGAGGACGTGCGGACCGACGACGAGATCGACGCCTGGGTGCGGCGGACCGCGGAGACGATCTACCACCCGGTGGGGACGTGCAAGATGGGCACCGCGGACGACGCGCTGGCAGTGGTCGATACGACGCTGGCGGTGCGCGGGCTGCAGGGGTTGCGGGTCGTGGATGCATCGGTGATGCCGACGCTGATCGGATCGAACACCAACGCGCCGACGATCATGATCGCGGAAAAGGCGGCGGACATGATCCGGGGTCGGCACCTGGCGCGGGCTGCCTGAGGAGCGCGCGACCGCTTGAACTACAAGGCTACCGCCCCGGCGGAGGCCGGGGCCCAGTTGGGGAACGGTGCTAACGAAGGACCGCGCTTCGTTACGCCGACCTTTCCAACTGGGCCCCGGCCTCCGCCGGGGTGGTGGGGGCGTCGCGCGATGGGGACCTCCGCCATCCCCCTGCTCCCGTCATCCTGACGAAAGTCAGGATCTAGGATCACAAGCGACGGCGATAGCGGCTCTGGATCCTGACTTTCGTCAGGATGACGGTGGGGCGGAATGGGCGGCTCGGCCCGCCGTTACCGCGGCGCCATCCGGATCGCGCCGTCCAGCCGCACGTCCTCGCCGTTGAAATACCCACACTCGATCATCGTCAGCGCGAGCGCCGCGAACTCCTCCGGCCGCCCCAACCGCTTGGGAAACGGCACCGACGCCGCCAGCGCATCGCGCACCGGCTGCGGTGCCGCGGCCAGCAACGGCGTGTCGAAGATCCCCGGCAGGATCGTGTTCACCCGGATCCCCTCGCTCATCAGGTCGCGCGCGATCGGCAAGGTCATGCCGACCACCCCCGCCTTCGACGCGGAATAGGCGGCCTGGCCCATCTGGCCATCCTCCGCCGCAGCACTCGCGGTGTTGACGATCGCCCCACGCTCGCCGTCGTCGCCCGGCTCCAGCGTGAGCATCCCCGCCGCCGACTTGGCGATGCAGCGGAACGTGCCGACCAGGTTGATCTGGATGATCCGGTCGAACGCATCGAGCGGGAAATGCTTGATCGATCCGTCCTGCTTCGATCGCCCCGCGGTCTTCGCCGCGTTCCCGGTGCCGGCGCAATTGACCAGGATCCGCTCCTGCCCATGCGCCGCGCGCGCTGCCGCGAACCCCGCGTCGACGCTGTCGTCCGACGTCACGTCGACCTTGCAGAACACCCCGCCAATCTCGTCGGCCAGCGCCTCGCCCTTGTCCGCCTGGAGATCGAAGATCGCGACCTTCACCCCCTTGGCGGCCAGCGCGCGCGCGGTGGCGGCGCCGAGGCCCGACGCGCCGCCGGTCACGACGGCAGCACATTTTGCGAGGTCCATGCATCTCTCCTGTCAAAGCCCCGAGATCCGCGCCCCGGTTGCAGAACAATAGTTATGCCCGTATTCGAGACTTGCCAAGCCGCCATGTCGAACAGGGATCCGACGATGACTGAAGCTGTCCTGGACAATGCCAGCCCGCACTGGCTGCCACGCCAGCCCAAGAGCGCGCTCGATCACATTCCCGGCAACGACGGCTGGCCGATCATCGGCAACACGTTCCGCCTGCTCGCCGACCCCACCGGCTTCGCGCAGCACATGGTCGCGCGGTACGGGCCGGTCTATCGTAACACGGCGCTCGGCGGCACCAGCGTCATGCTGCTCGGGCCCGACGCGAACGAGCTGATCCTGTTCGATCGCGACAAGACTTTCTCGTCCGAGCAGGGCTGGGGGCCGATCCTCAACCTGCTGTTCCCGCGCGGCCTGATGCTGATGGATTTCGAGCAACATCGCGCCGACCGGAAAACGCTGTCGGTCGCGTTCAAGCCAGAGCCGATGCGGCACTACGCCACCGAACTCGATGCGGGAATCGCTACCGCGATCGGCGGCTGGGGCGGGCGGACGGTACGCTTCTACGACGTCGTGAAGACACTCACGCTTGATCTCGCCGCGACCAGTTTCCTCGGCGTTCCGCTGGGGGCGGAGGCGGACCGGATCAACCAGGCGTTCGTCGACGAGGTGCAGGCCAGCGTCTCTCCGATCCGCAAACCCTGGCCGTGCACGCAGATGCGCAAGGGCGTGAAGGCGCGCGCCTATCTCGTCGACTTTTTCGAGCGCGAAATCCCCGCCCGACGCAGCGGCGACGGGCAGGATTTTTTCTCGCAATTCTGTCGTGCGACCGATGACGACGGCGCGCCGCTGACCGCGCTGGCGATCGCCGACCATATGAACTTCCTGATGATGGCCGCGCACGACACGATCACCTCGTCCGCGACCAGCCTCGTCATGCTGCTCGCGCGCAATCCGGACTGGCAGGAGCGATTGCGCGCGGAGGTCGCGACGCTGGATACCGCGCTGCCCCTGACCGAGCAGCTCGATCGCCTCGTCCTCACCGAATATGCGTTCAAGGAATCGCTGCGGATGATGCCGCCGGTGCCGTCGATCCCGCGTCGTGCGCTCAAGCCGTTCCGCTTCGGCGGGTTCGACATCCCGGCGGGGACCAGCGTCGGCGTCGGCATCACCTATACGCACCACATGGCGGAATACTGGCCCGATCCCGATCGGTTCGACCCGCTGCGCTTCACGCCCGAGGCGTCGAAGGGGCGGCACCGGTTCGCTTGGGTGCCGTTCGGCGGCGGCGCGCATATGTGCATCGGGCTGCATTTCGCGACGATGCAGATGCGGCTGCTGATCGCGCATCTGCTGACGCGCTATCGGATCGAGGCGTCGGCGGGCAGCGGCGATGCGTGGCAGGTGTTCCCGATTCCTCGGCCAAAGGACGGCCTGCCGGTGACGTTCGTGCCGCTTGCCACCACGTAATATTATGTCATCTTCGCGCGGTTCATTCGAAGGAGCCGCCCGTTGCGCTTGACCCTTGCCTTACTCCTGCTCGCGGCGACGCCGGCGGTCGCCCAGCAGCCCGCGCCGGTTCCGGACGCACCTTCGCGCAGCTTCACCGGCAGTGACCTGTTCGGCCTAACGATCGCGGCGGACCCGCAGATCAGCCCGGACGGCAAGACGATCGTCTATGTCCGTCGCACCGGCGACGTGATGACCGACAAGCTGCAATCGTCGCTCTGGCTGATCGATGTCGCGAGCGGGCGGCAGACGCCGTTCGCCACCGACGGCAGCAGCCCGCGCTGGTCGCCCGACGGATCGCGCATCGCCTATGCCGCGCGCGATGGCGAGGGATCGCAGCTGTTCGTGCGCGGGATCGGCGCGGCGCAGGGCGCGCGGATCACGAGCTTCCCCGGCGATCCGCAGGCGCTGGCCTGGTCGCCCGACGGCACCCGGCTCGCCTATATCGCGACGGTGGCGGGCGAGGGCACCAAGCTCGGCACGCAGCCGCCCAAGCCCGAGGGCGCGAAATGGGCCGAGCCGCTGACGATCATCGACCGCGTCAACTATCGCAACGACGGACCCGGCTATGTGAGGCCAGGCTACGACCATCTGTTCGTGGTCGGCGCCGACGGCGGCGCGGCAAGACAGCTCACTTATGGCAAGTTCGACGATGGCGGCCCGCTGTCCTGGACGCCCGATGGCCGCAGCATCGTCTTCGCCGCGATTCGCGGGCCCGCGGCGGATCGCCAGGTTATGAATTCGGACGTGATCGCGGTCGATGCGGCGAGCGGCACGATGCGGACGCTGACGACGCGCGACGGCCCCGACGCAAAGCCGCGCGTCTCACCCGACGGCGCGAAGATCGCGTGGCTCGGCTTCGACGACAAGCGCCGCAGCTACGAGAACACGCAGCTCTATGTCGGCGACCGTGATGCGGCATCGCCGCGCTCGCTGACCGCCACGCTCGACCGCGGGATCGAGGACGCGGTGTGGGCCGCCGATGGCCGCAGCCTGTATGCGAGCTATGACGATCACGGCCAGCGCAAGGTCGCACGCATCGGCGTCGACGGCCGCGTCACGCCGATGATCGACAATGTCGCGGGCGGCGGGCTCGACCGGCCCTATACCGGCGGCGACTTCTCCGTCTCGAAGGGCGGCACGATCACCTATACCGGTGGCGACGCGAGCGCCCCGGCAGACGTCTGGGTGCTGGCGGGCGGCAAGCCGCGCCGCCTGACGACGCTCAACGCGGTGCTGACCGGATCGAAGGCGCTGGCGCCGGTGCGGAAGATCGCGGTGACTGCGCCCGATGGCCGGCCGATCGACGCCTGGCTCGCCACCCCGCCGGGTCGCGTCGCGGGCCAGCGCGTGCCGTTGATCCTGGAGATCCATGGCGGGCCGAACGCCGCCTATGGCCCCGGTTTCGCGACCGACATGCAGCTCTACGCCGCGGCCGGCTATGCGGTGCTGTGGACCAACCCGCGCGGATCGACCTCCTACGGCGCCGACTTCGCCAATTTGATCGACAAGACCTACCCCGCCGCCGATTATGACGACCTGATCGCCTCGGTCGACGCAGCGATCGCCGACGGCACCGCCGATCCGGACAATCTGTTCGTGACGGGCGGATCGGGCGGCGGGCTGCTGACCGCGTGGATCGTCGGCAAGACCGACCGGTTCAAGGCCGCGGCCACGCAAAAGCCGGTGATCAACTGGATCAGCGAGGCGCTGACGATGGACAACACGCTGTTCACTTCGCGCTACTGGTTCACCAAGCTGCCGTGGGAGGATCCGACGAGCTATTGGAACCGCTCGCCGCTCAGCATCGTCGGCAACGTCAAGACGCCGACCCTGGTGGTGGTCGGCGGCGACGATTACCGGACGCCGGTCAGCGAATCCGAGCAATATTACGCCGCGCTGCAGATCCGCGGCGTGCCAACCGCGCTGGTGAAGGTGCCGGGCGCGAGCCATGGCGGTCTCGCGGCACGCCCGTCGCAATCCGCGGCCAAGGCGTCGGCGATCATCGCCTGGTTCGATCGCTACCGGAAGCCGGCAGCGGCACCGGCACAGGGGGCAGCACAGTGACGATACGCTACATGATGCTGGCCGGCGTGGCGCTGGTCTCGACGGCGGCGGTTGCGCAGGTCGCGCCGCCGCGCGTTGCCAAGAAGCCGTTCCAGGTGACGTCGCCCAACGGCGCGCGCGAGGACGATTATTACTGGCTGCGCGACGACACGCGCAAGAACCCCGAGATGCTCGCCTATCTCGCCGCGGAGAACGCCTATGCCGATGCGCAGCTCGGGTCGCTGAAGCCGCTCCAGGCCAAGCTCTACGAAGACACCGTCGCGCATATCAAGCAGGACGACAGCTCGGTCCCTTATGCCAAGAACGGCTATTATTACGGCTCCCGGTTCCAGACCGGCGCGGATTACCCGATCCTCGAACGCCGCAAGGGCAGCCGCACCGCGCCGGCCGAAACGCTCTTCGACCAGCCGGCGATGGCCAAGGGGCACAGCTTCTTCGCGCTGAGTGACTGGGCGGTGAGCCCTGACAACCGCCGCGTCGCCTGGGCCGAGGACACGGTCGGCCGCCGCCAGTACGTGCTCAAGGTGAAGGATCTCACGACCGGCGCGCTCCTCGCCGACACCGTATCAAACATCGAGCCCAACGTGGTGTGGGCGGACGACAACAAGACCATCCTGTACGTCGAGAAGGACCCGGTGACGCTGCGCGGCTACCGCGTGAAGGCGCATGTCCTCGGCACGCCGATCGCTGCCGACCAAGTGTTGTACGAGGAAAAGGATGATACCTATCAGATGGGTATCTCGCGAACGTCCGACGATCGCTTCGTCTGCATCGGCGTCGAAAGCACGGTTAGCGACGAGCAACGCTGCGCCCCCGCCGCCTCGCCGACCCGCTTCACGATCGTCGCGCCGCGCGCGCGCGAGTTCCGCTACGGCGCGGATCATATCGGCAATCGCTGGATCATCCGCACCAACCGCGCTGCGAAGAACTACAAGCTCGTCACCGTTGCCGATGCGGACCTGGCCAAGGGCACCGGAGCCTGGCGCGACCTGACGCCGGCCAGTGACACCGTCTTCATCGAAGGCTTCAAGCCGTTCGACGGCTTCGTCGCGATCGACCAGCGCGAAGGCGGCAATCGCATGATCCGCGTGCTGAACGACGCGGGCAAGTCCACCCCCGTCACCGCCGACGAACCCGCCTATCGCATGGCGCTCGACGTCAACGAGAAAACCGCGACGCCGTGGGTGCGCTACACCTATGGCTCGCTCGTGACCCCAACGACGACCTACGAGGTCAACGCGCAGACCGGCGAGCGGCGCGTGCTGAAGGTCGCACCGGTACCGGGCTATGATCCCGCGAAGTACGTCACCGAACGCGTCTGGGCACCCGCGCGCGACGGTACGCGCGTGCCGGTCTCGCTAGTCTATGCCAAGGGTGTGAAGCGCGACGGCACCGCGCCGCTCTTCCAATATGCCTATGGCAGCTACGGCATTTCGAGCGATCCGGCGGTCGATCCGGGCCGGATCGGCCTGCTCGATCGCGGCGTCGTGTATGCGATCGCGCATATCCGTGGCGGGCAGGAGATGGGGCGCGGCTGGTATGACGACGGGCATCTGCTCAACAAGAAGAACAGCTTCACCGACTTCATCGACGTCACGCGCTATCTCGTTGCGCAGAAATACGCCGCCAAGACCCGCGTCGCGGCGATGGGCGGCAGCGCGGGCGGGCTGCTGATGGGCGGCGTCGCGAACATGGCGCCCGCGGACTACAAGCTCATCATCGCGCAGGTGCCGTTCGTCGATGTCGTCACGACGATGCTCGACGCGTCGATCCCGCTGACGACGTTCGAATATGACGAATGGGGCAACCCCGCGCAGAAGGCGTCGTACGATTACATGCTGAGCTATTCGCCCTACGACAACGTCACGGCGAAGGCGTATCCGGCACTCTATGTCGGCACCGGGCTATGGGACAGCCAGGTGCAATATTACGAGCCGACCAAATGGGTCGCCAAGCTGCGCGAGAGGAAGACTGACACGAACCCGCTGCTGTTCCGCGTCAACATGGAGGCGGGGCATGGTGGAAAGTCGGGCCGGTTCGAGCGTTACCGCCAGAATGCCGAGTGGCAGGCGTTCATGCTGCAACAGCTAGGGCTGGCGCGGTGACGCACCGCGGGGTCGCCAAAGACTGAAACGATAAAGAGGTTCGCGAATGCTGGTTCGAATTTTCATGGGCGCGACTTGGGTCGGCGCGGATCGGCAGGAGGATTACGAATTCGACGCGCTGCCGGCGGTCGGCCACAAACTTGCGATCGCGTATGAGGATGGCTGGGAGGTCGCGACGGTGCGCGACATCGTCCACCGGCTGACCGACCCGGAAACGGCGGCGGATATCGCGATACTGGTGTCGGTGCCGGTGCAGAGCGGACAGGCCTCGGACGCGCTGCCCCTCGCCGGGCTGGACGGCGGAATTGCCAAGCCATCGGGCGTATCGGTGCCCAAAACGACTGGCCCCTGGGGGGCGTAAACGAAGCGGAACGTCGAACCTCACATCCTCCCCCGCAAGGGGGAGGATCAGGCGATCAGACGCCTGCGTCGGTCAGCGTCTCCAGCTGATCCTTGGTCAGTTCGAGCGTCATCGCAGGCAGCAAATTTTCGATCTGCTTCACGCTGGTGGCGCTGGCGATCGGCGCGGTGACGCCGGGCTGCGCGATCAGCCATGCAAGCGCGACCTGCGCATGCGTGGCGACGGTTGCCTCGACCACCGAGTCCATCGCGTCGAGTACGGCCTTCCCCTTGCCGTCGAGCAGTTCGCCCATCCGCCCGCCGCGGACGCTCTGACCCAGGTCGTCCTTGGTGCGGTATTTGCCGGTCAGGAAGCCCGAGGCGAGGCCGTAATAGGGCAGCACGCCAATATTCTCGGTGACGCAGTAATCCTGGAGTTCGCCCTCGAACTTGGTCCGGCTGACGAGGTTATATTCGGGCTGGAGCACGTGATAGCGCGGCAGGTCCGACGTCTTGGCGGCGTCGACCGCGGACTTCAGGCGGGCAGCGTGGAAATTGGACGCGCCGATGACGCGCACCTTGCCCGCATCGACCAGCTTGCCGAACGCTTCGAGGACGTCCTCCTGCGCGACATCCTCATCGTCCTGATGCGCATAATAGAGATCGATCCGATCGGTGCCGAGACGCTTGAGCGAGGCTTCGGCAGCGGCAGCGATGCGCGCCGGCGCGAGCTTCTCGCCGCCTTCGCCCGGCAGCATGCCGACCTTGGTCGCGATCAGCACGTCGTCGCGCTTGCCGCTAGCCTTCAGCCATTCGCCGATCATGCTCTCGGATTCGCCGCCCTTGTGGCCGTCGACCCAGGCCGAATAGATGTCGGCGGTATCGATCATCGTGCCGCCGCCAGCGACGAACGCGTCGAGCACCGCGAAGCTGGCGGCGCGGTCAGCCGTCCACCCGAAGACGTTGCCGCCGAGGACGAGGGGGGCGATCTTGAGATCGGTCGAACCGAGGCGGCGCAGGGTCATCGCGTCTGATCACTTTGATTTGAGGGTATGTCTGTATCGGGCGCCGTTTCGTCAGGAGCGGTGGCGACCGCGTTGAGATCGACGCTGTTCGCATCGAGCATCGCGGCCGCCTCGTTCAACTGATGCGCTTCGTCGGCGGTAACGGCCCCGGGTTCGCTGGCGGGCGAGCAGGCTGCCAGCACCACGGGTAGAAGGACCGCCGCCGCGCCCCATCCGTCATGCCAGCGAACGCTGGTGTCTTTCCGCTTGGGTCGAGAAAACCCGAACCGGTAGATCCCGGCGTTCACCGGGATGACGAGGGTAGGCGGGCGGCGATCCATTCAGTGCTTAGTCCTTGATCGCATTGCCGGCGCGGGTCAGCGCGTTGCCCGTGGCATCGGCAGCGCGGTCGGCACCGTTGCTGATCGAGGCGCCTGCGCGGTCTGCACCGGCTTCGATACGGTCACCGGCGCGGTCGGCCTTCACGTCGAGATTGTCGGTGGCGTTGTCCATGCGCGCACCGGCATTGTCGAGCGAACGCTCGGCCGAACCCAGCGCACGATCGCTGGCGGCGCTGACGTCGTCGACCGCGTTCGCGGTGGTCGCGCTGGCATCGGCGGCGATTGCGTTGGCGGCCTGTGCCGTCTGGTCCTGCGCGTTGTTGCTGCAGGCTGCGAGACCGGCCGTCAGGGCCAGCGCGGGGATCAGAAACTTCTTCATATAAACTACTCCCGTTGACGATCTGGCGTCCCTCCCGCGGGTATTCCCGGGGACGTGGCCCTTGTGGACCAGCAAATGCCCGGCCCATAGCGCAATCGAACGCGGATGAAGCGTTTCCGATCCGTCACGATCGGACGCGATGCGATAAGTCGCAGAGGCTTACGGCTGCGTTGACCTCATATAAAGAAATCTTTATATGATCCGTCATGACGATGGCGCTCGAAATCTTCCGTGCATTGGCGGACGCAACGCGGTTGCGGATCCTTGCACTGTTGCGGCGCATGGAGCTGTCGGTCGGCGAGCTCGCGCAGGTGCTCGGGCAGAGCCAGCCACGCGTGTCGCGGCATGTGAAGATCCTGTGCGACGCCGGGCTTGCCGAGCGGCGCAAGGAGGGCAGCTGGGTCTTCGTCGCGCTGGGTACGCCAAGCGCGGTCGAGCCGATCGCGGCGGCGCTCGACGCCTGGGCGAAGGCCGAGCCCGATCACTGGGCGGTCGCGGATGCGGCGCGGCTCGCGGCGGTGCGCGCGGACCGCGCGGCGAGTGCGGCCGCGTGGTTCGAGGGGCATGCCGACGAATGGGATGCGATCCGGTCGCTCCATGTCGCCGAAAGCGAGATCGAGGCGGCGATGGCGGCGGTGCTCGGCGCGGCGCCGATGGAGACGCTGATCGATATCGGCACCGGCACCGGGCGGATGCTCGAGCTGTTCGGCGGGCGCGCCAAGGTCGCGCTCGGGATCGATCGTAGCTCGGAGATGCTGCGGCTCGCACGCGCGAAGCTGCACGACATGGCGCATGCCGAACTCCGCCAGGCGGACCTGTATGCGCTGCCGCTCGAAGATGCCGCGGCCGATGTCGCGATCCTGCACCACGTCCTGCATTTCGCGCAGCAGCCCGGCGCCGCGGTGAGCGAGGCGGCGCGCGTGCTCGCCCCCGGCGGCCGGTTGCTGATCGCCGATTTCGCGAGCCACGACCGCGAGGAACTGCGGCTGCGCGATGCGCATACCCGGCTGGGCTTTGCGGACGAGCAGATGGCGGCGTGGTTCGCGGGCGCCGGCCTGCACACGGCGCGGGTCGAGACGCTCGAGGGCGGCGAGTTGACGGTGAAATTATGGCTCGGTCGCAAGATCGGCGCGAGCTTGCGTGAGGTGAAGGCGGCATGACGAACATTTCGATCCCCCAATTGGCGGAAGCGCGCCGCGCGCTCGAGGAACCGCTGTTCGCGGATCTTGCAGGCGACGTCGGCATCAGCTTCGAATTCTTCCCGCCCAAGACCGAGAAGATGGAGACGCAGCTTTGGGAGGCGATCCGGACGCTGGAGCCGCTCGCGCCCGATTTCGTGTCGGTCACCTATGGCGCGGGCGGGTCGACGCGCGAGCGGACGCACGCCACCGTCGCGCGGATCCAGCGCGAGACGTCGATGAACGCGGCGGCGCATCTCACCTGCGTCGAGGCGACCAAGGCCGAGATCGACCAGGTCGCGGAGGAGTATTGGGCGGCGGGCGTGCGCCATATCGTTGCGCTCCGCGGTGACATGCCGACGCTCGGCCAGCCGTATCAGGCGCATCCGGGCGGGTATGAGAATGCGGCGGCACTGGTCGCGGGACTGCGCAAACTGCACCCGTTCGAGATTTCGGTTGCGGCGTATCCGGAGTGCCATCCGGAGTCGGGGGATCCCAATGCGGATATCGACAATCTGAAGCGCAAGCTCGATGCGGGCGCGAGCCGCGCTATCACGCAGTTCTTCTTCTCGCCCGAGGCGTATTTCCGGTTCCGCGACCGGGTCGCCGCAGCAGGCATCACCGCGCAGATCCTGCCGGGTATCCTGCCGGTGTCGAACGTCGCGCAGACGCGCAAGTTCGCGGGGCTTTGCGGCGCGGAGATCCCGGCCTGGATGGACCGGCTGTTCGAAGGGCTCGACGATCATCCCGCCGCGCGACAGCTCGTCGCGGCGACGATCGCGGCCGAGATGTGCCGGCGGCTTTATGCGGGCGGCGTGAAGGATTTCCACTTCTACACGCTCAACCGCGCCGAACTCGCCTATGCTATCTGTCACATGCTCGGCGTGCGCGCGAAGAGCGACGTGACGGTCGCGGCGGCGTAATTCTTGCTCCCCTCCCGCATGCGGGAGGGGCTGGGGGTGGGCTCGCGCGCTCCTCCAACGATACCGCCCGAGGAGATCGGGCGCCCACCCCCGACCCCTCCCGCTTGCGGGAGGGGGGAGTGAATACGATGACACCACGTGAACGTTTCAACGCGGAAGCCGCCAAGCGTATCCTGATCACCGACGGCGCGTTCGGGACCGAGATCCAGAACTGGAAGCTCGACGAAGCGGCCTATGCGGGCACGCTCGGCCTCAGCCACGACCAGAAGGGCAACAACGACATCCTGGCGATCACCAAGCCGGAAGTCCCCGAGACGATCACGCGCGAATATCTCGACGCGGGGTCGGACATCGTGTCGACCAACACGTTCAGCGCGAACATCATCAGCCAGGCGGATTACGGCGCCGAGCATCTGGTACGCGAGATCAACGTCGAGTCCGCCCGCATCGCACGTGCGCTCGCCAACGAATATGAAGCGAAGGACGGCCGGCCGCGGTTCGTCGCCGGTGCGATCGGGCCGACCAACAAGACGCTGTCGCTGTCGCCCGACGTCAACGATCCGGGCTTTCGCGAGATCGACTTCGATTATCTGAAGGGCGTCTACCGCGAGCAGATCGACGCGTTGCTCGAAGGCGGCGAGGGGGTCGGGGTCGACTTCATCCTGATCGAGACGGTGTTCGATACCTTGAATGCCAAGGCCGGGATCATGGCCGCGATCGAGGCAGGCGACGACCTCGGGCGCGACGTGCCGATCATGCTGTCGATGACGCTGACCGATCTGTCGGGGCGCAACCTGTCGGGGCACACGGTCGAGGCGTTCTGGTACGCGGTGCGGCATGCGCGGCCGGTGACGATCGGGCTCAACTGCTCGTTCGGTGCGGAGCAGCTGCGGCCGCATGTGAGGACGCTGTCGGGGATCGCCGACACGCTGATCATGATCTACCCGAATGCTGGGCTGCCCAACGAGCTCGGTGAGTATGACGAGATGCCGGCGACGACCGCGGGGCTGGTCGGCGAATGGGCGGTGGCCAAGCAGGTCAACGTGCTCGGCGGCTGCTGCGGCTCGACGCCGGCGCATATCAAGGCGATGGCGGACGGTGTGCGCGGGCTCGAACCGCGCGCGGTTGCGAGCCCGGAGGTTAGGACGAAGCTCGCTGGCCTCGAACCGTTCACGATGGCGGCCTGAGGCCGCTGCTCCCTCTCCCCTGCGGGGAGAGGGTCGGGGAGAGGGGCTGCCCAGCAGTGCCGCTCTCGGTGAGACACAGCCCCTCTCCCAACCCTCTCCCCGGAGGGGAGAGGGCTTTTTGAAGAACAGACAATGACCACCACTTCCTCCTCCACCTCCTTCGTCAACATCGGCGAGCGCACCAACGTCACCGGCTCGGCGCGCTTCAAGAAGCTGATCATGGCGGGCGACTATCCCGCCGCGGTCGAGGTCGCGCGCCAGCAGGTCGAGAGCGGCGCGCAGGTGCTCGACGTCAATATGGACGAGGGGCTGCTTGACGCGCACCACGCGATGACGACGTTCCTCAAGCTCATCGCCGCGGAACCCGACATCGCGCGCATCCCGTTCATGGTCGACAGCTCGAAATGGAGCGTGATCGAGGCCGGGCTGAAGTGCGTCAGCGGCAAGCCGATCGTCAACTCGATCAGCATGAAGGAGGGCGAGGAGCAGTTCCTTGCCCAAGCCAAGAAGTGCATGGCGTACGGCGCCGCGGTGGTCGTGATGGCGTTCGACGAGGTCGGCCAGGCGGACACCAAGGCGCGGAAGGTCGAGATCTGCGAGCGCGCGTACAAGCTGCTCGTCGGGATCGGCTTCCCGCCCGAAGACATCATCTTCGATCCCAACGTCTTCGCGGTCGCGACGGGGATCGAGGAGCACGACAATTACGGCGTCGACTTCATCGAGGCATGCCGCGAGATCAAGGCGCGCTGCCCGCACGTCCATATCTCGGGCGGGCTGTCGAACTTCAGCTTCTCGTTCCGCGGCAACGAGCCCGTGCGCCGCGCGATGCACAGCGTGTTCCTATACTACGCGATCCCCGCGGGCATGGACATGGCGATCGTCAACGCCGGCCAACTCGACATCTATGACGATATCGACCCCGAGCTGCGCCAGGCGGTCGAGGATGTCGTGCTCAACAAGGATCCCGAGGCGGGTGAGCGGCTCGTCCAGCTCGCCGAACGCTATCGCGGTACCGATGTCGTCGCCGAGAAGGCAGCGGCCGAATGGCGCTCGCTCGACGTCAACAAGCGGCTCGAATATGCGCTGGTCAAGGGCATCGACCTCCACGTCGTCGAGGATACCGAGGAAGCGCGCCAGATCATCGATGGCAATGGCGGTCGCCCGATCGAGGTGATCGAGGGCCCGCTGATGGACGGCATGAACGTCGTCGGCGACCTGTTCGGCAGCGGCAAGATGTTCCTGCCGCAGGTCGTCAAGTCGGCGCGCGTGATGAAGAAAGCGGTCGCGCATCTGCTGCCCTACATCGAGGCGGCCAAGGAGCCCGGCGCGCGCGGCAAGGGCAAGATCATCATGGCGACCGTCAAGGGCGACGTGCACGACATCGGCAAGAACATCGTCGGCGTCGTGCTCCAGTGCAACGGCTTCGACGTGGTCGATCTGGGCGTGATGGTGCCGTGGTCGAAGATCCTCGAGGCCGCGAACGAGAATGACGCGGACATGATCGGGCTGTCGGGCCTCATCACGCCGAGCCTCGACGAGATGGTGACGGTCGCCGAGGAGATGAAGCGCGCAGGGATGACGATGCCGCTGCTGATCGGTGGCGCGACCACGTCGAAGGTCCACACCGCGCTGCGGATCGCGCCGGCCTATGACGGCCCGGTGGTGCACGTGCTCGATGCGAGCCGCGCCGTCGGTGTCGCCTCGACGCTGGTGTCGGACACAATCCGCGACGAGTTCGTGACGAAGACCGCCGACGAATATGAGGCGGTGCGTTTGTCGCGCGCGAACAAGGGGCAGAGCGAGCTGCTGCCGCTGGCGACGGCACGCGAGCGCGCGTTCGTGGCGGACTTCGCGATGAAGCCCGCCGCGCCCGTGAAGCCCGGTGTGCACGTGTTCGCGGACTGGGACCTGTCGGACCTGCGTGACTATATCGACTGGACGCCGTTCTTCCGCGCGTGGGAGCTGGCGGGCAACTTCCCCGCGATCCTGACCGACGAGGTCGTCGGCGAGAGCGCGACCTCGCTCTATGCGGATGCGCAAGCTATGCTCGACACGATCGTTGCGGAGAAGTGGCTGACGCCGCGCGGTGTCGCAGGGCTCTGGCCCGCGCGGCGCGAGGGGGATGATGTGGTGGTCACTGCTCCCTCTCCCCTGCGGGGAGAGGGCTGGGGTGAGGGGCAGCCAAGCAATGCTGCGCCCGGAACAGCCCCTCACCCCGACCCTCTCCCCGCAGGGGAGAGGGAGCAGAAGGAGGTGCGTCTCCCCATGCTCCGCCAGCAGATCGCCAAGCGCGAAGGCCGCGCCAACATGTGCCTGGCCGATTTCGTCGACACGCAGGACGACTGGTTCGGTGGGTTCGCGGTCGGCATCCACGGCATCGACGCGCATATCGCGCGCTTCAAGGCGGGGCATGACGACTATAACGACATCCTGCTGAAGGCGCTCGCCGACCGCTTCGCCGAGGCGTTTGCAGAGCGGCTCCACAAGCATGTCCGCACCGAGCTGTGGGGCTATGCGCCCGACGAACAGCTGACCAACGAGGCGATGATCAAGGAGCAATATCGCGGCATCCGCCCTGCGCCGGGCTATCCCGCATGCCCCGATCACAGCCTCAAGCCGATCCTGTTCGACCTGCTCGACGCCGAGACCGCGACCGGGCTCGAACTGACCGAGAGCTTTGCGATGTTCCCGACCGCCGCCGTCTCGGGCTTCTATTTCGGCCACCCGCAGGCCGAGTATTTCGGCGTCGCGCGCGTCGGCCGCGACCAGCTCGAGGATTATGCGGCACGGCGTGGCGCAGACCTGAAGACGGCCGAGCGCTGGTTGCGTCCGAACCTCGATTAATCCGTCATCCTGACGAACGTCAGGATGACGGTCTGCGAGTGACTAACGCAACGCGCACCTCACGCGTGCTTTGCAGGCTAGCCCCTCTCGCGAAAGGGGAGAGGGGCCTCCACTCAGGCTCCCGCTTCGGCAGGCTTGCCCTCGCGCACGTCGCCCGGCAGGCCGGTGATCGTCTTCACTTCCATGAAGTCGGTCAGGCCATAGCGGCCGTTCTCGCGGCCGTTGCCCGACTGTTTGTACCCGCCAAAGGGTGCGCCGATGTCGGGGCTCCACGAATTGATCGTCACCAGCCCCGCGCGCAACCGGCCCGCGACCTTCGCCGCCGCGGCCGGGTCGCCCGAGATCGTCGCCGACAGCCCGTATTCGGTGGCGTTGGCGATCCGGATCCCCTCGTCCTGATCGGCATAGGCGGTGATCGTCGCGACCGGGCCGAACGTCTCTTCCTGCGCGATCCGCATGTCCGGGCGGACGTCGGTGAACAGCGTCGGCTGGATGTAATAGCCCGCATTGCGCCCGTCCGGACGACCCACGCCGCCCGTCACCAGCGTCGCGCCTTCGTCGATCGCGGACTGGATCAGCCCCTGGATCTTGTCGAACTGCGCCTTGTTGACGACCGGGCCGATATGCTGGCCCATCTCGGCGGGATCGCCGACCTTGGTCTGCTCCATCATCGACTTCACGATCGCGGTCGCTTCGGCGACCTGGCTCGCATGGACCAGCAGGCGAGTCGGTGCGATGCAGCTCTGCCCCGAATTGGCGAGCACGCCGGCCACCGTCGGCGGCAGCACCGCGGCGAGATCGGACCCCTCGAGGACGAGGTTCGCCGCCTTTCCGCCAAGCTCCTGATGCACGCGCTTGACCGTCGGTGCCGCCGCCAGCGCGACCGCGATGCCGGCGCGCGTTGATCCGGTGAAGCTCACCATGTCGACGTCGCGGTGCGAACACAGCGCTGCGCCGACCCCCGGACCGTCGCCGTTGACGAGGTTGAACACCCCCGCGGGCACGCCCGCCGCGTCCATGATCTCCGCCAGGATAACCGCGCAGGACGGCGCCTCCTCGGACGGCTTCAGGATCATCGTGTCGCCCGCGGCCAGCGCCGGCGCGACCTTCGCGCAGATCTGGTTCAGCGGCCAGTTCCACGGCGTGATCATCGCGACGACGCCGAGCGGCTCGTGCACGACGGTCGCCTTGCCGATGACTTCCGAAAATCCGAACGCCGCCAGGGCCTTGGCGGTCGCGGAGAAATGCGCCAGTCCGGTGGGCGCCTGCGCCATCGACGCGAGCGCCATCGGTGCGCCCATCTCCTGCGACATCGCCTTCGCCAGATCGGGCATTCGCGCCTTGTATTCGGTCATGATCCGGCCGAGCACGTCGAGGCGTTCCTGCACGCTCGTCCGGCTCCAGCTCTCGAACGCCACGCGCGCCGCGGCAACCGCCTTGTCGACGTCGGCAGCAGTGCCCAGCGTGATTTCGGTGCACGGCTGCTCGGTCGACGGGTCGATCACCTGGTAGACGGTGCCGCCCTCGCTCTCGACCCACGCGCCATCGATATACTGCTGCAAATAGCTTTTCATCGTGCCTCTCCGCATCTTGTCTTGCCAAGGAATGGGCTCGCCGGAGATCGGTTGCAACCCGAAACGCGTCGGGTAGGTTGATGCCGAAACTCATCAGGAGTCCGGCATGGCGAGAGTGGCATTCATCGAGAAGACCGGCGGCCCGGAGGTCATCCAGTGGCATGACGTCACGCTGCCGCCGCCGGGCAAGGGCGAGGTCTGGATGCGCAACACCGCGGTCGGGCTGAACTATATCGACACCTATCACCGCAGCGGCGTCTACCCGGTCGATCTGCCATCGGGACTCGGCAGCGAGGCCGCGGGCGTGGTGATGGCGGTCGGTGAGGGCGTCACCGATTTCGCGCCCGGCGACCGGGTCGGGACGTTCGGCCCGTCGCGCGGTGCCTATGCGACCGAGCGCAACGTGCCCGCGAACCAGCTGTTCAAGCTGCCCGACACGCTCGACGATCGCACCGCCGCGGCGATCCTGCTCAAGGGCACCACCGCCGAGTTCCTGGTCGAGCGCTGCGCCAAGGTGCAGGCGGGCCAAACCGTGCTCGTCCATGCGGCGGCGGGCGGAGTCGGCCACATACTCGTCGGCTGGCTGAAGGCGATCGGCGCGACCGTCATCGCCAGCGTCGGCAGCGAGGACAAGGCGGCGCGCACGCGGAACGCCGGTGCAGACCACGTCATCCTCCACAAGTCCGAGGATATCGCCGCGCGTGTTCGCCAGATCACCGAGGGCAAGGGCGTGCCGATCGTGCTGGACGGCGTGGGCGGCGCGACCTGGACCGCCTCGCTCGACAGCGCGGCCAGGCGTGGTCTGATCGTCAGCTACGGCAATGCGGGTGGCGTGGTCGACGGCGTCAACATCGGTGTGCTCGCGCGGAAGGGCTCGCTGTTCGTCACGCGGCCGACGCTGTTTGATTATTATGTGACGCCGGAAGAGCGGCAGGCCGGCATCGCGCGACTGTTCGCGATGCTCGACAGTGGCGCGATCACGCCCGAGATCGGCCAGACCTTCGCGCTCGAGGACGCGGCCGACGCGCACCGCGCGGTCGAGAGCGGCGACACCTGGGGCAGCACATTGCTGCTGCCGTCATAGCGCCGGTGATTGAGCGGCTGAATTAGCGAATGTGGAACAGCAGATGCGTTGTTAACCCCCGCCTAACCCGTTGATTGTACGTCGAACGAATGTCTCGTTCTTACAATCTCGCCACGCTCTCGTGCTTCGTCGCGCAAGGGCTGGCGGTCGTGCTCGGCTTTGCTGTGCTCACGGTGTGGCCGCCGCGACGCGGCGAGTATCTGCTGGTACCGGTCGGACGCGACGCCACCGCCAGCCTGCTGCCGATCGCAGTGGCGGAGCATGCCTTGCTGATCGGTGCGGGGCCTCTGCCGAACAGCTATGTGGTGCGGGGCGACCGGTCGCTGCTGGCGAGCGTGATGATGTCGCACGGGATCATCCTGCTTGCGGCCTCGGGCGTTGCCTGCGGTTCGTCCGACGGTGCGGCATGAACCCGACCGAGCTCGAAAGCCTGCGCGCGCGCGGCATCGCCATCCTAGCGGTCGCGGGCTGGGCGTGCACCGCATGGCTCGCGGTGATGGGGCTGTGGCTCGACGCTGACGGCCTCGTCCCGGTTCTTGTCGTCGCGGTTTTGGTCAATCTCGCGCCGAGCGTGATGGCGCAGCAGCGGCGGCACGACGCGTGCGCACGGCTCGTCTCGGGCGCGCCCGCCGCGGTATACCCAGCGCTGGGGGTGTATCTGTTGCAGGGGCACCCCTGGCAGATGGACGCGCACATGTACTTCTTCGTCGCGCTGGCGGCGCTGGTCGTGCTGTGCGACTGGCGGCCGATCGCGCTCGCCGCGGGATTGATCGCGCTCCACCACCTGGCGCTGGAGCATGCCGAGCCCGGCTGGGTCTTTACCGGCGTGGGCAATATCGGCCGGGTCGTGATCCACGCGGTCGCGGTCGGGCTGGAACTGGCGGTGCTGAGCTACGTCACCATCCGCCTGCGCGAGCTGACGATCCGGCAGGAGGTCGCGCGCAGCGAAAGCGAGACGTTGGCCAACGAGGCGATCGACAGCCGCAACCGGATGGAGGCCGCGATCGCAGGGTTACGCGCCGCCGAAGCGCGCGAGGCCAGCGAACGTACGCACCGGCAGGCGATCGAACGCGAACTCGTCGAGCGCCGCGAGGCCGAGATGATGGCGCTCGCCGAGGCGTTCCAGGCCTCGGTCGCGGACATCGTCGATTCGGTCGGCTCGGCCTCGACCAGACTCGATGGCTCCGCGCGCGCGCTCAACGAACTGGCACAGGCGGCGACCCGACAGACGGTCGCGAGTGCCGCCGCCGCGACGCAGTCGTCCGAAAGCGCCGGCCGGCTGTCCGCGCAGATCCACGCGCTCACCCAGTCGGTGACATCGATCGCGGCCGTCGCGGCGCAACAGGTCCAGCTGGGGACCGAGGCGCGGACCGCCTCGACGTCGAGCCATGCGGCGATGCTGGCGCTGGTCGAGCGGACGCAGACGATCGGCGGTTTCGCCAATTCGATCCAGCAGATCGCGGCGCGCACCAACCTGCTCGCGCTGAACGCGACGATCGAGGCGGCGCGCGCGGGCGAGGCGGGGTACGGCTTCAAGGTGGTCGCCAGCGAGGTCAAGCAGCTGGCGGGGCAGGCGACGGGTGCGTCGAGCGAAATCCGCGCACTGGCGGGATCGGCGGAGGAGGGCGCGGGGCTGGCGCATGATGCGATCGGCCGGATCGCCACGACGATCGGCCAGCTCGCGACGGCCGCGGACACGATCCAGGCCGAGGTCCGGCATCATCACCAGACCGCCGCGTCGATCGAGCGCACCGCCGACACGACCGCGGCGGGGATCGACCTGATGGCGGACGAAATGCTCGGCGTCGCGCGCGTGGCCGGGGAGACCGCGGGGCTGTCGGACATGGTCGCTCGCGCCGCGACCGGCCTGCTTGATACCGCGCGCCAGCTGCGCGCGGCGACCGACCGCTTCGTGGTGCAACTCAGGGCGGCGTAGCGCGCGGACCCGTTTGCGTTGGCTGCAAAGCGCGGTAGGGCAGGGGCCCCTTTCGGCGAGACGATGATGAGCCTGAACCTGTTGCTGGTCGAGGACGATGCGGTGTTCGCGCAAGGGTTGGCGGACGAACTGCGCGGGTTCGATCACGCGGTGACGGTCGCCGCTGATGGGCGTGAGGCGTTGGCCGCGGTCGACAGCGTGCCGTTCGACGCGGTGGTGCTCGACCGGATGTTGCCGAAGGTCGACGGGATGTCGGTGCTCGCGCGGTTGCGCGGCAGCAACATGACACTGCCCGTGATCATGCTCACCGCGCTTGGCCGCTCGGTCGAGAAGGTCGAGGGGCTCGAGGCGGGCGCGGATGATTATGTCGTCAAGCCGATCGCCGCCGCCGAGCTCAACGCCCGGTTGCTGGCGATGGTGCGCGGGCGGCGCTGGACCGCGGGCAGCAGCGACACGATCCGCGCGGGCGACATTGTCGTCAGCCCGACCAGGTTCCGCGCCTGGCGCGCCGGGACCGCGATCGATCTCGGCAAGCTGGAATTCAAGCTGCTCGCCGAGTTCGTCGCCAATGCCGACACCGTGATGACCCGCGCGATGCTGATCGAACGGGTCTGGGGCTATGACTTCGCGCCGACCACCAACATCGTCGACGTGTATGTCCGGCATCTGCGCGTCAAGCTGACCGCGGCAGGGGGTGAAGACCCGATCCTGACGGTGCGCGGCGTCGGCTATATGTTGCGCGGATGATCCGGTTCCGGTCGCTGCGCACGCTGACGCTGGCGTTCCTGCTCGCGTTCCTCGTCGCCACGGTCGGTACCGGGTTCGCGATCCACGGCATCACGCTCCAGACGATCGAGCGGCTGGTCGACCGCCGCATCGTCGTCGTCAGCGACGCCATTGCGGGTGTGCCTGGCGAGCGACGCCAGGCCGACGTGTTCCGCCGCATGGACGCGGCGATGCGCGAGCGCGACACCGGCGATATCGGCCTGCTGCTGGTCGATGCCAGCGGCCGTCCGCTTGCCGGCAACATCGCGCTGTCGCGCCGCCTGCCGCCGGGCTTCTCGACGATCGCGCGCGACGAGGGGATTGCCGGGCTCACCGCGGGGCGCGCGCTGGTCCGCGACGTCGGCAGCGGGATGACGCTGACGACGGTCGCCGAGACCGAGCCGTTCGACGATTATAATGCCGCGCGCACCTGGATCTATCTGCTCGGGTTCGGGTCGATCGTCCTGATCGTGGTCGGCGGCCTGGTGTTCTTCGTCGTCACGATCGGGCGGCGGATCGGCGAGACCCGGCGCACGGTCGAGGCGATCATCGACGGCGACATGGCGCGCCGCGTGCCGATCCATCCCTCCGGCGGCGAGTTCGCGCACCAGGCGCGGGCGTTCAACCGGATGCTCGACCGGATCTCGGACTTGATGGCGGGCATCAGCAACGTCTCGAGCGACATCGCGCACGACCTGCGCACGCCGCTCGCGCGGTTGCGGAGCCAGCTCGCGCTGGTGCTGCGCCGCGCGGAGACCGACGCGCAGCGCGGCGACATCGAAGCGGCGATCGCGATGAGCGATGACCTGCTCGATATGTTCGCGGCGATCCTGCGGATTGCCGAGGTCGAGGGGGGCGATCGCCGCGCGGCCTTCGCGCCGCTCGACCTCGCCGTGCTGGTCGACGAGATCGCGACGATGATGCAGCCGGTGGTCGTCGACGACGGTCGGACGATGCTGGTCCATTGCGCCGACCCGGCCCCGATCATCGGCGACCGGCATCTGCTCGGGCAGATGCTCGTGAATTTGATCGAGAATGTGCTGCGTCACACGCCGCCGGGAACGCAAATCGCGATTGGTGTGGCGACGACGGGGAAGACCGCGACGCTCTCGGTCAGCGATACCGGTCCGGGCATCCCGGCGGATCAACGCTCGCTGGCACTGCGGCGCTTCGGCAGGCTCGACCTGAGCCGCCACGAACACGGTCACGGGCTTGGCCTGCCCCTGATCGAGGCGATCGCCCGGCTGCACCGCGGCACGATCGTGCTCGAAGATGCGTCCCCCGGGCTGCGCGTCGTGATCGCGCTGCCAAGGGATTGAAACGAGAAAACCCGGACAGGCGTTGCGCCTGCCCGGGTTTCCCGTCTCACAATAGCGTGGCGATCAGAACTTGACCGACGCCTCCATGCCGTAGGTGCGCGGCGCGTTGAAATTGCCGTAATCGCCCAGGACGTTGCTGATGCTGCCCGAGGTCGTGCTCGTCGTCGGCGAGCCCGGCAGGCTGTTCGACGGATCGCGGCGGAACACATACTGCTTGTCGAACAGGTTGCGGACCCAGGCCGAGATCGTCACCGCGTTGCTGCCGGCGACATGGATGTTCGCCAGCGCGAGGCGCGCATTGGCGATGAACGCCGCATCGTTCTTGGTGGCATATTGATCGAAGGTCTGCGTGGCCTGCGAGTAGTTGCCGTCGAGATGGAACTTCAGGTCCATGTCGCTCACCGGCACCGTATAGTCGATCGATCCGTTGGCGGCGTTGCGCGGCGTGAACACGATGTAGAAGTTCTGGTACACGCCGGTCGACGCGATCAGCACCGGCGGGATCTTCGTGTAGGTATAGGCATAGCCCGCGGTCAGCGTGAGGCCCGTGACCGGCTGCACGGTCAGGTCGGCCTCGATCCCGCGGATCTTGGTGATGCCGGGGGCATTGATCGTGACCAGGTTGTTGAAGCTGCCCGACGCGGTGGTCTGGATCGAGCTGATGTCGACCTGGCTGTTCTTGCGATCCATGATGTAGCCGGCAAGGTTCAGGCGCGCGCGGTGACCCCAGAAGTCGGTCTTGGCGCCGATTTCGTACGACTTCACGTCCTCGGGGTTGAACGTCTGGTAGTTGGACGTGCGCGAGCTGGCACCGCCGGCGCGGTAGCCGGTCGCGTATTTGGCATAGAGATGGACCGAGTCGCTGGCGTCATAGGCAAGCGTGGCCATCGGGTTGAACCGGTTCCAGCTGGCGTCGAGCGGCTTGTACCCGGCGGCGGTCAGCTGCGCGGTGGTCGCCGTGTCGTAGTTCAGGTTGCGCGAATAATGCAGTACGCCCTGCTTCTCGTCACGCGTGTAGCGGCCGCCTGCGGTGAGGTGGATCGTGTCGGTCGGGTTCCAGGTGACCTGGCCGTAGCCCGCATAGCTCTTCGAATGCACTTCCGAGGCGCGATCGATCGAGCGGCACCCAGGCTGCGATCCGAACCCGCCAGACCCGGTGCAGGGATCGAGCACGGTGATCGTCGACAGCGTCGAATTGAACGCCAGCGAATTCGGCGTCGCCGCGTCGTCACTGATGTGCTCGTTGAAATAATAGAGCCCGGCGACATAGTCGAACTGGCCGACCGTGCCGACTGCCTGGAATTCCTGGCTGAACTGGTTCTGGTGAAGGTCGGCAAGGCTGTAGCGGCTGAAATTGCACGCCGTGCCCGTGCAGCCTGCGGCGACGACGGGGACGCGGTGATAGCCGCCGCTATTGTCATACTGCGTCGCGTTCACGCCGCGCCATGCGGTGATCGAGCGGAGTTCGATCTCGGGCGCGACGTTCCAGCGGATGTTCGAGGTGAAGCCGTGCGTCTTGTCGATGCTCGGCTGCTGCGGCACGCCGATATCGGCGGTCTTCATGCGGCTGGTGCCGTTGACGACGACCTGGCTCGGGACCGGCTTCACGCTACCGGTGAGCGTCGTGTAGTTGGTGCCGGGCAGCTTGCACGCGGACGCGGCGGACTGGGCGCCGGCGACGCAGCCGTTCGGGTTCACGTTCAGCAACTGGCTGTAGAACGGGCTGTTCGAGTCGTAGCCGTTATCGTAGCTGAAATCGGCAGTCATGCCCGAGATCGGGTGGACGCGTGCGGTCGCCTTGAAACCGCGGCGATCGTAATAGTTGAAGCCGGTCTGGCCGACGAGCGGGTTCTTGGTGGTCGCACCCTGATACTGGACGACGCCGTCGAGCTTCAGCGCGACGCCATAGACTTCGGGAAGGTCGAGCCGCAGTGCGCCGTTATAGCCGCCGTAATTGGCGATCCCGCCGGTCGCGCTGCCGCCCCATTTGCCGCTCGGGCCCTTGGTGACGATGCTCAGCGCGCCGCCTTCCGTGTTGCGACCGAACAGCGTGCCCTGCGGACCCTTGAGGACTTCGATCCGGTCGACGTCGAACAGCGCCGCGTTCAGGCCGTGCTGGCGACCCAGATAGACGCCGTCGATATAGACGCCGACTCCCTGTTCGCGCGCGGGCTGGTTCGCGTCGAGCGGCACGATGCCGCGAATGCCGATGGTCAGCGCGGACTGGCGCGCTTCGAACGTCGCGACGCGCAGCGACGGCACCGCGCCGTCGGCGAGATCGTACAGGCTCTGGACGTGACGATCGGTCAACGCCTGGCTGCTGAGCACGTTGATCGCGATCGGCGTCTTCTGCAGGTTCGTCTCGCGCTTGGTCGCGGTCACGACGATGTCGCCGAGGCCGGTCTGGTCGGCGGGGTCGGCCGTTGCAGGATCGGTGGGCGCAGGATCGGTCGCGCTCGGCGCGGCGGCGGTCGGCGTGGCAGCGGGCGGCGTGGCGTCGGTTGGCGTGGCGGCGGCGAAGGCGGGCGACGCGATCGCGACCGTCAGGGCGGCGCCGGCCAGCAGCCGCAAGCGCAGGCTTGCTGAATTCAACATCGAGGGTTTCCCTTTTTCGGCAGTGTTTGCCTTGAGGGGCGCGATAGGCGGCGGTCGTGGCACGTCCGTTACGAATATAAGAATCGCGTGTCCGGGATCTTTAATGGTGGTTTAATGTTGGGCCAGATGGCGCCGCTGTCATGATCTCGTCATGACGCCGTAACGCGCAAGCCACGCGCGGCGGCTACCGCGCCCCCAAGCCGGCTGGACAAAGCCGGGACACCCGGGGACCTATCATGAAATCCAATCCGTCGCGCCGCATTCGCGGCCCTGTTCTCGCGCATGTCCTGCTCGCCGGTTGCGCGCTGACACCGTTGACGATCGCCACCGCCTATGCGGGACCGATCGCCGCGACTCCGGCCGCTGCGCCGCGCGCTGCCGGATCGATCACCGGCACCGTGTCGCAGGCGGGCAGCGGCGATTATCTGGATGGCGCATCGGTTTCGATCCCCGCGCTCGACCTGTCGACGGTGGTCGATCGCACCGGGCGGTTCACGCTGGTCGGCGTGCCCGCCGGTACGCATGACCTCGTGATCCGCTATGTCGGCTTTCCCGACGCGCGCCGGACCGTGACGGTCGCCGACGCCGCCGTGACGCTCGACGTCGCGATGACCGCCGGCGCGCCCTCCGACGCCGGGGAGGGGGACGAGATCGTCGTCTCCGGCTCGCGCCCGATCGCGGAATCGGAAGCCGCAGCGCTCCAGATCCAGCGGACCAGCCCGTCGCTGGTCTCGGTCATCGCGTCGGATTCGATCGGTCGCCTGCCCGACCAGAACGTCGCCCAGGCGGTCAGCCGGCTGCCCGGCGTCGGCGTCCAGCGCGACCAGGGCCAGGCGCGCTACATCACGCTGCGCGGCGCGCCGATCAACTGGACCACGCTGTCGATCGACGGCATCAACGTCGTCAGCCCCGAGGGTCGCGACGCGCGCTTTGACTCGATCCCCTCGGCGATCGCGTCGCAGATCGTCGTCCGCAAGGCGGTCACCCCCGACATGACCGGCGAGACGATCGCGGGCAATGTCGACATCATCACGCGATCGGCGTTCGATTATCCGGGGATGAAGGTGCAGGCCAAGGGCGGCCTCGGCCATGTCGAGCTCGGCAAGAAGACCGAATATGAAGGCTCGCTCGTCATCTCCGATCGGATCGACACGGGGATCGGCGAATTCGGCATCGTCTCGTCCGCCAGCCTCTATCGCCGCGGCATGGTGACCGACAATTTCGAGACCGATTTCGAGGCGGTCGACCGCGATCGGCGGCCCGGCTACCAGACGCGCAACTGGGCGCGCGAGACCGAGAACAAGCTCTACCGGCTGACCCGCAAGAACTACTCGCTGTCGACCCGGCTCGACTGGCGTCCGGCGCCCGGCCACAAGCTGTTCGCCGAGACGATCTACTCGGCGTTCCAGGACGACGAACAGCGCAACAATTACATCTTCGATCTCGACGACCAGCAGTCGCGCACGCCGAACGGCACCGCCGCCTGCACGGTCAACGCCCGCCCCGCATCGGGCACCACGGGCTATGCCGATGTGTGCACCGGCAACACGCCGCTGCTCGGCACGGTGTACGGGATCGATCTCAACTCGAACTTCACGGTGCGCAAGTACAAGCAGTCGGTGTTCACCAACACGATCGGCGGCGATCACGAACTCGGCGCGTGGAAGGTCGCCTGGCGCGGCAACTTCACGCGCTCGATCGACGATCGGACGCAGCCCGCGCAGCTCAATTACGACAGCCCGGCATTCGGGACCAACGGCGCGAACGCGGCCAATCGGCTCACCGTCGGCTACGACCTGACCGATCCGCAACTCGCCAAGGTCCAGCTGTTCCGGACGATCCGCAACGCCGACGGCACCTTCTCGCGCGGCGACCAGGTGACCTCGATCGAGGACTTCCCGCGCACGCTGAGTCGTCTGCGCTCACTCAAGGCACAGGACGTCACCGAAGCGTACACCGCCAAGCTCGACATCAGCCGCGAAGCCTCGCTGTTCGGCGCGCAGACGGTGTTCACCGCCGGCGTCCGCTATGACGATCGCACCAAGACCGCGAACGAGGACCTGCTCGAACTGAACAGCGCCGCGCAGTTTGCCGCGGCGGGGATCCCCACCGGCTATGCGGCGATCGCCAAGACCGGCGGGTTCCAGGGCGAGATTCCGCTCGGCTACACCTTCCAGTATTTCGACCGCGACAAGGTGCTCGGGCTGGTCGATCAGGCGAAGACCGTCGCCAGCTACCTGCCGGTAGACGCGAATTTCTACGAGGTCGGCGAGAAGGTCTATTCGGCCTATGCGATGGCCACCGTGACGACCAACTGGGGCAGCATCGTCGGCGGTGCCCGTGTCGAGCATATCCGAAACGACGCGCGCGCCTTCTCGATCAACGCCTCGACCAACGCGACGACGCCGGTCGAGGCGAAGTCGAGCCAGACGCTGGTCTATCCCAGCCTCCACCTGAACTGGGACGTCAACGATCGGATGAAGGCGCGCCTGTCGTTCAACACCGGCGCGGCCCGCCCCGATTACGATCAGCTCCGCCCGAACCTGACCTATAACGACGCGAACCTGACCGTGTCGGGCGGCAACCCCGATGCGAAGCCCGAAAAGGCCAAGGGCGCGGATCTCTACGTCGAATATTACACGATGCCGCGCGGCTTCCTGTCGATCGGCGCCTATTACAAGGACGTCACCAACGTCCTGTTCGATTCGGTCCAGACCTTCGGCAGCACGATCCTCAACACCGGCAGCACCGATCGCTCGCAATATCAGTTCTCGACCGTCCTGAACGGCGGCAAGGGCTATATCATGGGCATCGAGGGCGCGATCCAGCAGCAGCTTGAGCCCTTCACCGCCGATCTCGGCCTGCCCGAGTGGATGGGCGGCTTCGGCATCCAGCTCAATGCGACGATCAACAAGAGCCGCGCGGATACGCCGGGTGCGGCGGGTATCCCGTCGCGGAAGGTGCCGCTGCCGGGCGCCTCGGACGCGATCTACAATTTGATCGGCTATTACGAGAAATACGGCTTCTCCGCGCGAGTCTCGTACCAGAACCGGTCCGCCTGGCTCGACGCGATCGGCGCGGTCGCGCAGGTCGGGGATACCGTTCGCGGCGTCGATGGCGGCGATTTCTACTGGGCGAAGGACAATGAACTCGACGCGTCGGTGCGGTACGCAATCAACGGCAATGTCGAGATCTATGCCGATTTCGCCAATCTGCTGAACGGTCCGGGACGCCGCTATGTCGGCTCGTCCGCCTACACGATCGAGCATGAGACGTTCGGGCGTCGCTATACCGGCGGCATGCGGGTGACGTTCTGATGCGCGCGCTTCCCTTCGCCGCCTTGCTGCTCGCAGGGTGCGCCACGACCTCGGCCCCGCTGGCGACCGAGGCGCCAATGGTCGCGGCCACGGCGGAGACCGATCCGGTCGACACTGCAGCGGACGCCGCCGACGATCCCGCGATCTGGCGCAACCCGGCCGATCCATCGAAGAGCCTCGTCATCGGCACCGACAAGAAGGCGGGCATCCATGTCTATAGCCTGGCCGGCAAGCGGCTGAGCTTCACGCCCGCCGAGCGGCTCAACAATGTCGATCTGCGCGAGACCGGCGCGCGGGTGATCGCCGCCGCCAGCGACCGCGCCGACGTCGCGACCGCGCATGTCTCGCTGTTCACGCTCGACACTGCCGCGGCGAAGCTCGTGCCGCTCGGCCGCTTCCCGGTCGGCGCGGGCGAGGCGTATGGCATGTGCCTGTGGACCCGCGCCCGCGACCACGCGCTGTTCGGTTTCATCGTGCTCAAGGACGGTCGCATCGACCAGGTCGCGATCGATCTGTCGGGTGCGACGCCCAAGGTGACTACGGTACGCTCGATGAAGCTCGCCACGCAGTCCGAAGGCTGCGTCGTCGATGATCGGACGGGACAGTTATACGTCGCGGAGGAAGATGTCGGCCTCTGGCGGTTCGATGCCGACCCGTCCGCAGCCACGACCGCAACCGCGATCGCCAAGGTCGATGGCAAGACGCTCGTCGCGGACGCGGAGGGGCTGGCGCTCGCACCTTCTGGCAGGAGCGGCGGCTATCTCGTCGCGTCGAGCCAGGGCGACAATGCCTACACGCTCTATCGCCTGCCTGGCGTCACCTATGCCGGCCGCTTCCGCATCGGCGGCGGCGCGATCGACGGCACCAGCGATACCGACGGCATCGACCTGATGCTGGGCGATTTCGGTCCGGCCTATCCGCGCGGGTTGCTGGTCGCGCAGGACGGCGACAATGCGCCTGCCACGCAGAACTTCAAATATGTCAGCTGGGATGCGGTCCGCCGCGCGCTCAAACTGCGCTGATCGTCAGGCCGTCGGTGGTGGTCAGCGCTGGGATTGGAGCGGGTGAAGGGAATCGAACCCTCGTCACTTGCTTGGGAAGCAAAAGCTCTACCATTGAGCTACACCCGCAGACGCATGCCGATACCGGCGCGGTCCGGTGTCCGTACCCGGCACGATCGCGAAGTTCAAGCGTCAAGCGCATGGGAACGTCCGTGCGCGTCCAGCGCTGTAGCGGGACGGGCCCGATGCCCGACAAGGATCATGGCATGCCGACCTCCCCATTGACCCGCGCGTCCCTGCCGGGCGCCCCCGAAACCGACCGCTTGCGCGAGGGGCCCGTGCGCGAAGGTTTGTCGCGGCCGGTCGCAGCGTTGATCGTTGCCGGTGTGCTGGGTACGAGCGCGGTGCTCGGGCGGCGCAACGCGCCCGATCCGTCGCATCCCAAGACGCGGCGCTGGTATAAGCGGCTCGACAAGCCAGACTTCACGCCCCCCGACCGCGTGTTCGGCGCGGTCTGGCCGGTGCTCGAAACCGGGCTGGCAGTCGGTGGCTATCGACTGATGCGCGCGCCCGCCGGCCCGAGTCGCAACGCGGCGGTCGGGCTGTGGCTGCTCAACACGGCGATGGTCGGCGGCTGGACCGAATTGTTCTTTCGCAAGCGCGCGCTGGAGACGAGCGCGGTCGCCGCGGGCGCGATGGTCGTCACCGGGGCGGCCTATGTCGCGACCGCCGCGAAGGTCGATCGGCCCGCGGCAGGGTTGGGCGTACCGTTCGTCGGCTGGCTGGCCTTCGCCACCGTGCTCGCGGCCGGGATCAGCCGGCGCAACGAGTCGCGACGATGAGCCGGCTTACCGTCTGGCATGACGGCGACTGCCCGTTATGCCGTCGCGAGATCGCGCTGATGCGCCGTCTCGACCGGCGCGGTGCGATTGACTTCGTCGACGCGACCGATGGCGACGCGTCCTGCCCGATCGATCGCGGGGCGTTGCTGGCGCGGTTCCACGCGCGCGAGGACGGGCAGATGCTGTCGGGGGCCGCGGCGTTCGCGGCGATGTGGCGGGCCATTCCGATCCTGCGTCCGCTGGGCCTCGCGGCGCGGCAGCCGACCGTGCTGCGCGTGCTAGAGCGAGTCTATGTCGGTTTCCTGCGCGTCCGGCCCAAGCTGCAACGCGCGCTACGTCGGCGCGAAGCGAACGCGCGATGACGGTCCGCCGCGATCCCGTGCTGCCGGGACAGACAAGCGTGTGGGACTTTCCGCGGCCGGCGATCGCGATGACGAGCGCGCAGCATGTGCGGATCGAGCATCGCGGCCAGGTCATCGCCGACACGCGCGCGAGCGTGAAGACGCTCGAGACCAGCCATCCGCCCAGCTATTACATCCCGCCGGACGCCATCGCGATGACGCTGTTCCGCCGCTCGACCCAGACCTCGTTCTGCGAATGGAAGGGCGATGCGGTCTATTACGACCTGCTGATCGACGGCGAGACGCTGCGCGGCATCGCCTGGAGCTATCCCGCGCCGAAACGCGCGTTTGCCGCTCTGCGTGACCATCTCGCCTTCTATGCAGCGCCGTTCGATGCATGCTTCGTCGACAACGAGCGGGTTGTCCCGCAGCCGGGCGGATTCTACGGGGGGTGGATCACCAGCGATCTTGCCGGGCCGTTCAAGGGCGTGCCCGGCAGTCGCTATTGGTAGGGGGCGTCAGTCCAGGCCAGCCGCCCGGCGGACGGCGAGGCCTGCACCCGCCCAGTCGACATCCTCGCCCTCCAGCGCGATCGCCGTACGCAGATGATCGCGAACGATCCCGAGCAGCGGCATCGGCGTGCGTGACGCGCCCGCCGCGGCGTCGACGAGGTTCATGTCCTTCAACCCCAGCGGCGCGGCGAAGCCCGCAGGCTTGAACTTGTCGGCCACCAGCATGTCGCCATAGGTCTTGTAGACCGGCGCGGAGAACAGCGTGCCGGTCAGCACCTCGAGCAAGGTCGCTCGGTCGACGCCACCCTTTTCCGCCAGCGTCATCGCCTCCGCCATCGCCTCGACCGCGGCCATGATCATGAAATTGCCGCTCAGCTTGACCAGATTGGCCGCCGATGGCGTGGTGCCGACGCGGAAGACGCGCTGGGCGATCGCCTCGAACACCGGTTCGCACAGGTCGATCAGGTCGTCCGCGCCGGCCGCGACGACGAACAGCTTGCCCGCCTCCGCCGCGGGCGGGCGGCCGAACACCGGTGCGGCGACATAACGCTGCCGCTCGCCCGCGAGCCGGTCGGCGAGCGCGACGCCGATCGTGCTGTGCGACACGTGCAGCGCCGGGCAATCGAGGATCCCGTCCTCACCGAAGACCACCGCTTCGAGCGCGCGATCGTCCGCGAGCATCGTCATCACGACATCGCCCTGCGCGGCGGCGGCGGGGGTGTCCGCGAGGACCGCGCCGGCCGCAACCAGCGCATCGTCCTTGCCGGGCGAGCGGTTCCAGACGGTGACCGCGTGGCCCGCCTTGACCAGATTGGCGGCCATGGCGCTGCCCATCTGGCCGAGCCCGATGAATCCGACCTTCATGCTACTTCCTTCCGAATGCCTGTCCTGGGGCCAACGCACGCCGCGACGGATCGCTGCGTCATGCGCGCAGCGGGAGGCTGAGGCGTGCGAGCAGTCCGCCGGTCGTCGAGCGCCCCAGGACGAGCGTGCCGCCGCTGAGTTCGGCGAGTTCGCGCGTGATCGACAGCCCGAAGCCATGGCCATCGCCGCGTTCGTCGAGGCGTCGGCCGGGCAGCATCGCCTGCGCGATCGCCGCGTCGTCGATCCCTTCGCCATCGTCCGCGACGTCCAGCGTCACGACGCCGTCTGCCGCCGCGGCGCTGATCGCCAGCGCCGCGCGCGCATGGCGCCAGGCGTTGTCGAGCAGGTTGCCGATCATCTCGTCGAGATCCTGCGCGTCGATTGCGACCGCGAGCCCGGCGGGGATAGCGATGTCGACCGCGATCGGGCGGTCCGCATGGATGCGACGCAACACCGCGACGAGATCGTCGATGGCAGGGGCGATCGGCGTCCGGCTCCGCGCGCCACCGGTGGCGTCGGCGCGCGCGCGGCCGAGATGATGGCGCACGCGACGGTCGATCTGATCGACCATGTCGCGGACGTCGTCGCCCGCGCCCGCCTCGGCGAGCCGCAGCGACAGCGCGGCGAGGGGGGTCTTCAGGCCATGCGCGAGGTTGGCGACGTGCTGGCGCGCGTGCGCGAGCCCGGCGGCGTTCTGGTTGATCAGCGCGTTCAGTTCGGTGACGAGCGGTTGCAGCTCGCCCGGTTGCTCGTCGGGGACATGGCGCTGCGTGCCGGCGCGCACGGCGGCGAGCGCGGTGCGCAGATCGCGCAAGGGACGCAGCCCAAAGCGCAGCTGGAGGAGCGTCGCGAGCGCGAGCCCGGCACCAAGCAGCGCGAGCGACCCGAGCAGTGGGATCATCGCCTCGCGCAGCGGTTCCTCGACGATCCGGCGCGGGCCGATCGCGGTGATCGTCACCGCACCGCGTGGCGTGGGAACCTCCATCGTCCGCGAATGGAGCCGCTCGCCGCTGCTTGCGCGCGTGTCGCCGGCGTGAAGCTGGCGGTCCTCGGGGCCTCCGGGGCCGGGCGGGGGCGGGGGGCGATCGGCACCGGGCTTGGGCGCCGGCGGTGGTGCGGCAGGTCTCGGGGCGGGAAGCGGCGGCGTCGTACCGCTATCGACCCGACCGGCGGGGCCGTCGACATGCCACGACCAGTCCGATCCGGGCACGCCGAAGTCGGGCAGGTCGACCGCGCGGGTCCGGTCGAGCGTCGCGTCGGGACGGACCGCGCGGGCGAGCACCGCGACCTGCGCGTCGAGGCGCTCGTCGAGCCCGCGCATGACGAACCGTTCGAGCACGTTGCCGATCGTGATCCCGGCGAACACGAGTGCCACGCCGGTCGACAGCGCGGCGATCGCGAGCATCCGGCCGAACAACGATCGCGGGATGAGGCGTAGGCGTTTCGTCATCGCCGCGCTCCCGGGAGGATGAAAAAGGCCGGCGCGATCACGATCCGTCCGCCGTCAGGCGGTAGCCGCGGCCGCGCACCGTCTCGATCATCTGCGCGCCGATCTTGCGGCGCAACCGGCCGATGATGACCTCGATCGAGTTCGAATCGACATCGGCATCGCCTTCGTAGACCCGCTCGATCAGGTCGGCGCGCTCGATCACGACTTCGCGGCGGAGCATCAGCGCCGATAGCACGCGCCACTCAAACGCAGTGAGCTTCAGCGGCAGGCCGTCGAGCTCGAACGTGCCGAGCTGCGCGTCGAATGCCAGTGGTCCGCAGGTGACCCGCGCCGCGGCGTGGCCGGCCGCGCGGCGGACGAGCGCGCGAAGTCGCATCACGACCTCCTCGACGCGGAAGGGTTTCACCACATAGTCGTCCGCGCCGGCCTTGAACCCCTCGACCTTCTCCGACCAGCCGTCGCGCGCCGTCAGGATCAACACCGGTAAATCGCGCCCCGCGGCGCGCCAGTCGCGCAGGACGGACAGCCCGTCGCGCTTGGGGAGCCCGAGATCGAGCACCGCCGCGTCGTAGAGTTCGGTGGCGCCGAGATGGCCGCCATCCTCGCCATTGCTCGCGACGTCGACCGCGAAATGCTCCGCGCGCAGGGCCCGCGCGAGCCCGTCGGCGATCGCCGCATCGTCTTCGACCAATAATACCCGCATGCGCATCCCCTATGTCCGAGACCCCAACGGAATCTGAACGGCTTGGTTCAGCGGGCGTCGGCAGCGTGCGCCTAAACGGTGATTCGTCAACCAATGAGAGGAAAGACGCACGTGACCGAACATTCCCACATCGCCCCGAAAAAGGGCTTCAACTTCCGCCGCAACCGCCTGGCGCTCGCCGCGGCCGGCCTGCTCGCCGTCGGTGGTGCCGCCGGTGCCGTTACCGTCGCCGCCACACGCCCCAGCGTGACGATGGCGCCCGCAACGCCGGTCGCGATCCGGTCGCTCCAGTCGGACGGCATCGTCACGATCCGCGGCACCGTCGCCGAGATCTATGGCAACAAGTTCGTGATGGCGGACCAGACCGGCCGCGCGCTGGTCGACCTCGGCCGCGAGGGCGACAATGGCGCTCTGGTCACCGCCGGCCAGCCGGTGACGATCCAGGGCCGGTTCGAGGATGGCTTCGTCCACGCCTCGTTCCTGGTCGGTCCCGGTGGCAAGGTGACCGCGCTCGGTCCGGTCGGCGGCCCGCCGCATGGTCCTGGCGGTCCGGGTGGCCCCGGTCGTGACGGCCCGGCCGGTCCTGGTGGCCCGGGCGGCCCCGGCGGTCCGGGTGCGCCTCCGCCCCCGGCCGGCATGGCACCCCCGCCGCCGCCAATGACTCCGGGTGCGGCGCGTGCGCCGGTCGGTGTCCCGGCGGGTGCGCCTGCCGCCCCGGCACCGGCGACCGCGCCGGCACCGCAGGCGACGCCAGCGACCTGATATAGATGGAGCCGGTCATGCCGGCTCCATCACTCGTTCACTGTCGACAGCGCGGGGGCCGCAAGGACTCCGCTCTGTCGTCGTTGCACGTTCAGGCTCGGCGCGCGACTTGCGCGGCCCTCGGCGATTCGGCGCGGCGCGGTTGCGTGGCGGGGGGCAGGACCCAGCACCGGGCGGTTACCACCAGCGGCAATGCAAGCAAAAGGCCCGCGCCGACATCCCAGACTCCGTCGCCCACCAGCCCAGCGCCGAGACCCGCGACGGTCGACACGCCCAGCAGGATCGGCACTGCGAAGATCTGGCGGTTGGTCTTGTGGCTCATGCTGTTTCTCCCGCCATCACGACTTCGCGGACCCGTTGCTCGCTCGGGCCACCTTTGCGGCGCAGCCACAGATACAGGCCGCTGCCCAGCACCACGATCGTCAGTACGTCGAACACCGCCCAGACGATCTTCATCACCAGCCCGCCATAATCGCCGAAGTGCAGCGGCTGCGCGAGCAGCATCGCCTGCATGTACCACGGCATCGGCGTCACCGAATCGAGCCGCCCGGTCGCGGCATCGACGAACCCCGGCAGCAACAGCTTCGACGTCATCGGCGTCGTGCCCTTCATGAACACCGCATAATGATGCTTGCTGCTGAACACGACGCCGGGGAAGGCGATGAACTGCGGTTCCATGTCGGGCGCCTTGCGCTGCACCGCATCGAGCGCCGCCTGCACCGAGGCGCGATTGGGGCCGAGCGGCGTGCGCGTCTCGCTCGCGGCGATCGCGGCGAGTCCGTTCGCCTTCCAGATGTTCGTGATCGGCACGACGAAGGTGTTGATCGTCCCCGTCACGCCGACGACGCTCGCCCAGGCGAGCGTGACGATGCCGAGCAGATTGTGGCGATCGAGCCAGCCGAGCCGCTTACTGCGACCGCGCCGCAGCGTGCCGAAGTCGAGCTTGGCCATGAACGGCGCGTAGAGAACGACGCCCGAGACGATCGCCACGAAGAACAGCAGGCCCATCACGCCCAGGAAGATTTCCGCCCAGAAGCCGAGCAGCATGTCGGTATGGAGCTCGAGGATGAACGCCATCACGCCGGGCACATAGGGCGGCATCGTCGCACCGGTGCGCGCATCGAAGGCGAGGAAGTGCATCGCCGCCGGGGCGACATCGGCGGTCGCGCCGGTCGTCACATAGACGATCGGCCGGTCGTCGTCGAAGCTGATATAGAGCGGCATATCGCCCGGCGCGGGCGCGGCGGCCCGCTTCAGGATCGCGTCGAGCGAGAGCGACGGCGTGCCCGCGGGCAGAGTCGCCATCGGCGCGGGCGGGTTGAGCCAGCCATCGATCTCGTCCTGGAAGATCAGCGGCAGCCCGGTGACGCACAGCATCAGCAGGAACGCAGTGCAGATCAGGCTCGTCCATTTGTGGACGAGGTACCAGGTCTTGATCGTGCCGCGAGTCATGCGCGCGCCGCGGCGTCGTCGAACGAAAAAGGCGGCCGGATGCTCACCGGCACACAAGTACAGAATTGATAACGATGTGCAATAGCGACGTCGCTGATCAAGCCTTGAACCGATCCCCCCCCGCCAGGGGGAGGTGGCTGGCGTCAGCCAGACGGAGGGGGAGGCAAGGGCAACTGCCGTTCCGTGTCCGCCCCCTCCGACACCTCCCCCTTGCGGAGGAGGAATGCAGTAAGTGCTTTTACTTGAGCAGGATCAGCGCCTTCGATAGCGTCATGTAGATCCCCCAGAGGATCGGCAGCCCGACCGCCAGCCATGCGAAGATCACGATCGGCGAGGTGCCGGTCTCCGCCGCGACGGTGCCGCCGGCAACCGTCTCGACCGCCCGCGGCGCATCGTCCGCGGGCATGTGGAACTTCGCGGCGACCGGCCGGACGAACAGGTTCGCGACGAACCCGGCGACCAGCATCGCCGCCAGCACCCAGAAGATCGGCGGGTAGATATCGCCGCGCGGCACGCCCGCGGCGATCGCCCGGTCGCGCATGTTCGCGACGAGCAGCGGCCCGACCACGCCTGCGGTCGACCAGGCGGTCAGCAACCGGCCATGGATCGCGCCGACATATTTCGTCCCGAACAGATCGGCGAGATAGGCCGGCGCCGTCGCGAACCCGCCACCGTACATCGATGCAAGGATGCAGAAGACGAGGATGAACAGCCCGAGCGTTGTGCCAGCAAGCGCCGGTGCGGCAAGCCCGTAGAGCAGCGCGCCCGCGACAAGGATGGTCGCGAACAACGGCTTGCGGCCGATCCGGTCGGACAACCACGCCCAGAAGAACCGGCCGCCGATGTTGAACAGGCTGATCGCGCCGACAAAGCCCGCGCCGACCGCCGCCGCCGCCTTTTTCTGGTCGTCGTCGAACGCGGTGAACAGCAC
Organism: Sphingomonas aurantiaca; assembly: GCF_003050705.1. Lineage (GTDB taxonomy): Bacteria > Pseudomonadota > Alphaproteobacteria > Sphingomonadales > Sphingomonadaceae > Sphingomonas > Sphingomonas aurantiaca. The sequence continues at coordinate 73,513 of NZ_QAOG01000002.1, forward strand.
GCCCGGCGCGTCGATCAGGCGACCGCCGAACAGCTCCTGCAACATCGGCGATGCGATGCCGATGATCCCGATCGAGGCGGAGACGTTGAAGAACAGCACCAGCCACACCAGCCAGAATTGCGGGGTGCGGTGTGCGTCGGACAGCGCGACGTTGAAACGGCTGATCGATGCCTTGGCACTGGTGGGTGCGGTCCAGCCTGCCGGTGCCCAGCCCTCGGCCGGGACGCGGTAGCCGATCGCGCCGGCCATCATGAACACGAAATACACAGCCGCCAGCACCAGGAACGTCTGCCACACGCCGACGCCGGTCGCGCTGGCGAAATGCTTCATCAGCAGATCGGCGAGCGGTCCGCCGATCATCGCGCCGCCGCCAAAGCCCATGATCGCCATGCCGGTCGCCATGCCGCGCCGGTCGGGAAACCATTTGATCAGCGTCGAGACGGGCGAGATATAGCCGAGCCCAAGCCCGATCCCGCCAATCACGCCCGATCCGATCCAGATCAGCCACAACTGGTGCATCGCCACGCCGATCGCGGCGATCCCCATGCCGCCACACCAGCAGAAGGCGGCGACGACGCCGGCCTTGCGCGCCCCCGCGCGTTCGAGCCAGCCGCCCCAGATCGCCGCGGCGCCGCCGAGCACGACGAAGAACAGCGTGTACGTCCAGACGAGATCGCTCACCCGCCAGTCGCAGCTCGTCGTGGTCAGCGCGCCGAGCAGCGAGAGGTTGGGGCAGGCGACGGGGTCGGTGATCCCGATCGCACGCGACAGCGGCAGCCAGAAGACGCTGAACCCGTACGCCATGCCGATGCACAGATGGATCGCGAGCGCGCAGGGCGGCACCAGCCACCGGTTGAAACCGGGGGCGGCAACGGTGCGCGCGCGGCTGAGAAAGCCGTGTCCGCTTGCGTTACCGATGCCCGTATCGATCGTATCCGTCATCCAACCCCCGATTATATTTGGTTATCTTTCGGGAGCGTGGACGATCAGGCGGTGAATGTCACCCGCAGCGTTTCAAAACCGTCGATCGTTGCGCTGACGCTTTGCCCCGGGCGGATCGGGCCGACTCCCGCTGGGGTGCCGGTGAAGATCAGGTCGCCCGGCGCCAGTTCGACGAAGGTCGACAGCGTCGCGATGATCTCCGGCACGCTCCAGATCATCATCGACAGGTCGCCCGACTGGCGAGTCTGGCCGTCGACCGTGAGCGCGATGCCGCCGCTCGCTGCGGGCATGCCCGGCGTGATGGCGCCGATCGGGGCGGAGCGATCGAAGCCCTTCGCCATGTCCCATGGCCGGCCGATCGCCTTGGCTGCCGCCTGCAGATCGCGCCGCGTCAGGTCGATGCCGACCGCGGCGCCGAAGATCGTCGCTGCGGCATCGGCCACTGCGATATCCTTGCCGCCTGCGCCCAGCGCGATCACCAGCTCGACTTCGTGATGGAGGTCCTGCGTCTGCGGCGGGAAGGGGAGCGTGCTGCCGTTTGCGACGACGGCGTCGGCGGGCTTGGAGAAGAAGAACGGCTCCTGCCGGTCGGGATCGGAGCCCATCTCGCGCGCGTGATCGGCATAGTTCTGGCCGACGCAGAAGATCCGGCGGACGGGAAAGCGGTCGGTCGTACCGGCGATGGCGACGCTCGGCGCGGTGATCGTGGGAATGTGCATGGTGGCTCCTTTGGCGGCCTACATCACGTGTCCGGGCATGGTTTGCAACGCACGCGGAACGTCCTCCGGCACGATGGGTTGGGCCTGTCTACGTAGTGGAGATCGCGATGCCCAGCACCCAACCCGTCCGTTTCGACCCGTCGGTCGAGACGATCGCTCCCGACGAAGCGGAGACGTTGCAGGGCCTCAAGGCGTCGTTCCAGGAGATATTGGAGACGACGTCGCAGGATTATGGCCATGCCGTCCGCGCGGTCCATGCCAAGGCGCACGGCATCGCGCGCGGGTCTATCACGATATCCGAGGGCCTGCCGCCGCTCCTCGCGCAGGGAGCCTTCGCAAAGCCCGGTCGTCACGACGCGGTGATCCGGATCTCGACCAACGCGGGTGACATCCTCGACGACAGCGTCAGCCTGCCGCGGGGGCTGGCGCTCAAGATCCTCGACGTTGCGGGGGATCGGCTGCCCGGGTCGGAAGGCGACACGACGCAGGACTTCATCATGGTCAATGCGCCGGCCTTTTCCGCGAGCGACCCCAAGGCGTTCGGCAAGAACCTCAAGCTGCTGACCAAGACGACGGATCGGTTCGAGGGCGTGAAGAAGGCGATGTCGGCAACGTTCCGCGTCGTCGAATCCGCGCTGGAAGCAGTCGGTACGCAGTCCGCGACGTTGCAGACGCTGGGTGGCGCGAAGCCCGTGCACCCGCTCGGCGAGACCTATTATTCGCAGACCGCGTTTCGCTACGGCGATTCGATTGCTAAATTCGCGCTGGTCCCCGTCTCGCCCGAGTTGGTCGCGCTGACCGGCACCCTCGTCGATATCACCACGCGCCCGGACGCGCTGCGCGAGGTCGTCCGCGACGCGCTGGCCGAGCATGGCGGGACGTGGGAGCTGCGCGTGCAGATCAACACCGATCTCGAGGCCATGCCGATCGAGGACGCGTCGGTGGTGTGGGACGAGGCGATCAGCCCGTTCACGACGATCGCGAAGCTGGAGATCCCGGCGCAGGCGTCCTGGGAACAGGGCAGCAGCGAGCGCACCGACGACGCACTCGTCTACAGCGTATGGAACGGGATCACCGCGCACCAGCCGCTCGGCGGGATCAATCGCGTGCGCAAGGAAACCTATGAGCTGTCGTCCGAGTTTCGCGGGCGATTCAACGGATGCCCGGTGCATCAGCCAGCGAAGCTCTCCGACCTTGCGTGAGGTCTCAGCCAAGGGCGGTGCATCGCTGAAGCTGTTCCACGTCAGCGACGTGCATTTCGGTGCAGAGGATCCCGCGGCGATCGCATGGTTCTCCGAACGAGTCGCGGACGAGAAGCCCGACGCGGTCATCATGACCGGCGACCTGACGATGCGCGCCACCAAGGACGAATTCCAGCGGGGCGGCGACTGGTTGCGCTCGCTGGGCGTGCCGGTGACGCTGGAAGTCGGCAACCACGACATTCCCTATTACTGGGATCCGTTCCGGCGGTTCTTCGCGCCCTATCAGCGCTATGCAGCGGTCGAGCAGATGATTGAGCGGCCGCTCGAACTTCCCGGCGTGACGGTCGTGCCGCTGAAGACGACCGCGCGCGCGCAGTGGCGGTGGAACTGGTCGAAGGGGCGCGTGAGCTCGGGCTCGCTAAAGCGCGCGCTGGCGATGATCGCCGACGTGCCCAAGGGCAATCTGATCTTCATCGGCGCGCATCATCCGCTGATCGAGGGCGGGACCACCGGCACCGCCAAGACTCGCCACGGCGACGAAGCGCTGACCGCGCTGGCGGAGGCGGGTGCGCACGCGGTGCTGTCGGGGCACGTCCATGATCCGTTCGACGTGCCGGTCGAGCGCGAGGGGCGGACGATCCGGATGATCGGCGCGGGCACGCTGTCGAAGCGGACTCGCGGCAGTCCGCCTGCGTTCAACGAGATCCGACTCGAAAGCGGGCGCTTCGTGACACTCGCGCGGACGTTGTCGCCGGAGGCCAAGCATTCGATCACGTCGCCAAGCTGAGCGGGGCCGGTCGACGCCCCCTACCGCAGGCCGTTCCTCGTATACGTCATTCTGACCTGCATCCAGACCCCGATCAACGGTTTGCCGTCTTCCTTTGGGGGTAGGATGCGAAACTGCCATGCGGCTTGTCGCATCGCGCGTGCGATGCCCGATCCGACCGGCGATTCGCTGACCGTCCGGCAGTTTTCGACGCGATAGTCGGGCGCCGTCTTGCAGGCGATGATCCCCCAGCTCCCCGCGGGCTGATGGGACAGATAGCCATCCATTTCCGCATCCGTAGGTTCACGGTACCAGGCGACCATCTCGTAGATGGGCCCACCGTCCGGTCCTGAGCCTGGGCCGTACACCGCTGCGCTTTTCGTCTTAGGCTTGAGAGGCTTTTCGTCTTCCACCTTAGCGAGACGGTCTTCAGGATGCCGGGCCAGCTTTGCGACATCGGCCGCCTTGAACAGTTCATCACCCCCGAGCAGGTCGATCCCTAGCGTCAATTTGCCCGGAGGAGAGGCAGGCACGCTTTTGATCGGTGGTGAAACGCGCGGCGGTGTAGGCGGCTTTTCCCTTTGACCGCGACTTGCCGGTTTTGCCTCGGCCGCGGCTGGCGAACTTTGCTCCGGCGAGGGTGCTCCGCGGTCCGGAAGCATCTGGAATGTCGTCGGATTGCGTTGCCCGTTAGGCGAGGTTGGTAACGACGGGCCTAGCCGTAACACTAACAGAAGGATCAGGACGTGCGCGATGACGGTCAGGATGAACGCGGTGCTGCGCCGGCGTGCCGCGCCGGGCGTCTCGTTCGACGAAGGATGGTACGCCGACCGCATCGGCAGTTCGCCTAGACCGGCAACGGTCCAACGGCAACGTCCGGCATCGACGATCTTTTTTGCGCTATTCACCTGCAACGCGCCTGTCGGGTCAGTCGTGCGCGATCAGCAGCGCCGCGATCTCGTCTGCGGCGGCGCCGGCGCCGTTCTCTCGCGAAACCCGCGCGCCGATCTGCGCAGCCTTCGATTCCAGGGACGGGCTCAGGATCGCAGCGATCGCGGCCCGCGCGCGCGTCGTCGTGAACTGGCGCGACGACAGCGTCCGGCCGACACCCATCCTCTGGATCCGACGCGCATTGTCGTGCTGGTCGCCCATATGCGGCACGACGAGTTGGGGTTTTCCCGCACGCAGCGCCTGGCCGGTCGAGCCGGCGCCGCCATGATGGATGATCGCGCACACGCGTGGAAACAGCAGCGAGTGCGGCGCATAGCGGCAGACGTGAACCATCTCGGTCGAAACCGCCTGCGCGTCGTTGCCGGTGAGCAGGACCGCTCGCAGGCCGAGCGCCTGGGCTGCCGCTGCCGCCGTCGCGTAGAAATCGCCCGGCGCAAACGTGGCGAACGATCCCAGCGTGAACACCCGCGGCGCCGGTCCCGCGGCGAGGAACGCATCCAGCGCCGGATCGAGCCTCTCGGGCGCGCCGGTATCGCTGTCGAACACGGCAAAGCCGGTGATGCGCATCGTGGCGGGAAGATCGGGCTGTGACGGCGCGATAAGCGGCGAATAGCAGCAGAGCGTCAGCGCGGTGGCAGCGGGCGTCTCCAGCAACAGCGCCTGCGCGGACGGCGGCAACCCGTGCGCTGCGCGAACCGCGTTCACGGGGCGTGCGTGGCGGTGCCGCAGAACGCCGCGCATGACGCGGTATACCGCCCTGTTCCACGCTCTGCCGGCCGGGCCGGCCGGGGCGGGGGCCATCATCCGGAAATCGGGGGTGCTGGGCGGGGCGTAAGCGGAGAAGGTCGCCATCGGCTGCAGCAGCACGTTGACGAGCGGTACGCCGCGTAGTTCCGCGACGATCGGCGCGGCGAACACGAACAGCGATGCGACCAGCGCGACCGCGCCGTCCATCGCCGCGTCCAGCGCGGTCGTACTATCGGCGAGCCACGGCATCAGGATCCGGTCCATCAGATAGGTCTGATCCGCCATGATCCGCCGCGCCGCCTGTTCGGGCGGCAGGCCAAGCGCCTTTGCCAGCGTATCGAACCCGCCGACGATCGCCACACCGGTCAACCCCGCCGCTTCGACCTTCGCGACGTGATCCGCCGGCACCGCCAGCACGACCGCGAACCCGCGGGCCTGCAGCGCGAGACCGATGGCGATGAAGGGATGCAGGTCACCAAGCGAGCCGATCGTGGCGAGGACGATCTTCCGCATCGGCGCTGGGGTCCTTTTCGGCCGCTGGAACAGGGGCCGTCATCAGCCGCCGAGAGCCGGCTGGTACGACATATTCATTGCGGGAAAATGTCAGCGACGGGCGCGCGCGGATCGGACCGCTGCCGCCAGGCCCTGGACGGCTGCCCAAACAAAAAAGGCCGCCGCCCGGTGTCCCGGACGGCGGCCATTTCCTTAGTTGGCGCCGAGGCGTCCGACGAAACCGATTACTCGGCTTCGTTCAGATACTCGCCGGCATCGGCATCGGTGCCGGTGCCCGACGTCACGACCTTGGCGAGCGGGTCTTCACCCACGCCACCCTCGTCACGCGGCGAGCGCGCGAGTTCGGCGGCATGCTCGTCCGCCGCCGACATCGGTGCGACGATCGAGGCCTCGGCCATCTTGCGCTGCGCGACGCGCATCGACGCATCGCGGCTGTTCGCCACGACCCGCAGACGGTTGAGGCCTGCGCCGGTGCCTGCCGGGATGAGCCGGCCGACGATGACGTTTTCCTTCAGGCCCATCAGCATGTCCTGCTTACCCTGGACAGCCGCTTCGGTGAGGACGCGCGTGGTCTCCTGGAACGATGCCGCCGAGATGAAGCTGCGGGTCTGCAAGCTCGCCTTGGTGATACCGAGCAGAATCGGCTTGCCCTGTGCGCGGGCCTGCTTCTTCTCCAGCTTCTCGTTGGTCGCGTCCATTTCCTCGCGATCGACCTGCTCGCCCTTCAGCAACGTTGTATCGCCGCCGTCGGTGATCTCGACCTTCTGCAGCATCTGACGAACGATCGTCTCGATGTGCTTGTCGTTGATCTTCACGCCCTGGAGTCGATAGACCTCCTGGATTTCCGACACGAGATACTCGGCAAGGGGCTCGATACCCATCGTCTCGAGGATGTCGTGCGGATCGGGCGAGCCGCCGATCAGGTTGTCGCCGCGCTTGACGTAATCGCCTTCCTGCACGTCGATGACCTTCGACTTCGGCACCAGATACTCGACGACATCGCCGCCATCCTCGGGCTGGATGCCGATCTTGCGCTTCGCCTTGTAATCCTTGCCGAACACGACGCGGCCCGAGATCTTGGCGATGATCGCCGAGTCCTTGGGGATGCGTGCCTCGAACAGCTCGGCAACGCGCGGCAGACCACCGGTGATGTCGCGCGTCTTGGCGCTCTCGCGGCTGACGCGGGCCACGACGTCGCCGCCGAACACCTGTGCGCCATCCTCGACCGACAAGGTCGCACCGATCGCCAGCATGTAGCGGCCGGTCTCGCCCGACGTCTCGTCGAGCAGGGTCATGCGCGGACGCAGATCCTCCTTCGACTTGGTCGCCGCACGATATTCGATCACGACGCGCTGGGCGATGCCCGTGGCTTCGTCGGTCTGTTCGGTGAGCGTCTTGCCCTCGATCAGGTCGACATACTTGATCGTGCCCGGGTTCTCCGTGATCACCGGCATGGTGAACGGATCCCACTCGGCCATCCGGTCGCCGCGCGACACGATGTGGCCATCGTCGAACAGCACATAGGCGCCGTACGGGATACGATCGACCGAGAGCTCGCGGCCGTCCATGTCGACGATCGCGATTTCGCCCGAGCGGCTGAGCACCACGCGACGGCCACGCTGGTCGACGATGATACGCAGATCGCGGAACTGCACCGTACCGTCGGCATGCGCCTCGAGGTTCGACGTCTCGTTGAGCTGCGCTGCACCACCGATGTGGAACGTACGCATGGTCAGCTGCGTGCCCGGCTCACCGATCGACTGCGCGGCGATGACGCCGACAGCTTCACCGATGTTCACCGGCGTACCGCGGGCGAGATCGCGCCCGTAGCACTTGCCGCAGACGCCGATCTTCGACTCGCAGACCAGCGGGCTGCGGATCTTGCACGACTGCGTGCCGAGGCCTTCGATCGTCGTGATCATCGGCTCGTCGAGCAGCGTGCCCGACGGGATGATGACCTTACCGGTCTTCGGATCGACGATGTCTTCCGCGGTCGTACGACCGAGGATGCGCTCGCCGAGGCTTGCGATCGTCGAACCACCCTGAAGGATCGCCTTCATCTCGAGTGCGCGCGTGGTGCCGCAATCGGGTTCGATGATGACACAATCCTGCGACACGTCGACCAGGCGACGCGTGAGGTACCCCGAGTTCGCCGTCTTCAATGCCGTATCCGCGAGGCCCTTGCGAGCGCCGTGGGTCGAGTTGAAGTACTCAAGGACGGTCAGGCCTTCCTTGAAGTTCGAGATGATCGGCGTCTCGATGATCTCGCCCGACGGCTTGGCCATCAGGCCGCGCATGCCGGCAAGCTGCTTGATCTGTGCCTGCGAACCACGAGCACCCGAATGGGCCATCATGTAGATCGAGTTGATCGGCTTTTCACGGCCGGTCTCCGTATCGACCTTCACCGCACGGATCTCGTCCATCATGGCGTTCGCGACCTGATCGCCGCAACGGCTCCAGGCGTCGATCACCTTGTTGTACTTCTCCTGCTGCGTGATCAGACCGTCCTGATACTGCTGCTCGAAGTCCTTCACGAGCGCCTTGGTGTCGTCGACCAGACCAACCTTCGCGTCCGGAATGATCATGTCGTCCTTGCCGAACGAGATGCCGGCGCGGAAGGCGTGGCGGAAGCCGAGCGTCATGATCGCATCGGCGAACAGCACGGTCTCCTTCTGGCCGGTGTGACGATAGACCTCGTCGATCACGTCGCCCACGTCCTTCTTGGTGAGCAGGCGGTTGACGGTGTCGAACGGCACCTTGTGGCTGTGCGGCAGGCACTCGCCCAGCAGCATGCGGCCCGGCGTCGTCTCGTAGCGCTTGAGGTACTGCTTGCCCTTCTCATCGGTCTGCGGAACGCGGCTGATGATCTTGGTGTGCAGCGTGACCGACTGCGCGTTCAGTGCCTGATGGACTTCCGACATGTCGGAAATCATCATGCCCTGACCCGGCTCGTTCTCCTTCATCATCGACAGATAATAGAGACCGAGGACCATGTCCTGCGACGGAACGATGATCGGCTTGCCGTTTGCAGGCGACAGGATGTTGTTCGTCGACATCATCAGGACGCGCGCCTCGAGCTGGGCCTCGAGGCTCAGCGGGACGTGCACGGCCATCTGATCGCCGTCGAAATCGGCGTTGAACGCGGAGCAGACCAGCGGGTGAAGCTGGATCGCCTTGCCCTCGATCAGTACCGGCTCGAACGCCTGGATGCCGAGACGGTGAAGCGTCGGCGCACGGTTCAGCATGACCGGATGCTCGCGGATCACCTCGTCCAGGATATCCCAGACTTCCTTGCGCTCCTTCTCGACCCACTTCTTCGCCTGCTTCAGGGTCATCGACAGACCCTTTGCATCGAGACGCGCGTAGATGAACGGCTTGAACAGCTCGAGCGCCATCTTCTTCGGCAGGCCGCACTGGTGCAGCTTGAGCTCAGGCCCGGTCACGATGACCGAACGACCCGAGTAATCGACGCGCTTGCCGAGAAGGTTCTGGCGGAAGCGGCCCTGCTTGCCCTTGAGCATGTCGGACAGCGACTTGAGCGGACGCTTGTTGGCGCCCGTGATCGTGCGACCGCGGCGACCGTTATCGAACAATGCGTCGACGGCCTCCTGGAGCATGCGCTTCTCGTTGCGGACGATGATGTCCGGCGCGCGAAGCTCCATCAGGCGCTTGAGGCGGTTGTTGCGGTTGATCACGCGGCGATACAGATCGTTGAGATCCGACGTCGCGAAGCGACCACCGTCCAGCGGCACCAGCGGGCGCAGCTCGGGCGGGATGACCGGCACGACCTCGAGGATCATCCACTCGGGGCGGTTGCCCGAATCGATGAAGCTCTCGACGACCTTCAGGCGCTTGATGATCTTCTTGGGCTTGAGCTCGGACTTGGTGACCGCGAGCTCTTCGAGCAGCGTGGTGCGCTCACCCTCGAGATCGAGCGATTCGAGCATGATGCGGACCGCTTCGGCACCGATACCGGCCGAGAACGCGTCCTCGCCATACTGGTCCTGCGCGTCGAGGAGCTCGTCCTCGGTCATCAGCTGGTACTTCTCGAGCGGGGTCAGGCCCGGCTCGATGACGATATACGCCTCGAAGTACAGCACGCGCTCGAGCTGCTTCAACTGCATGTCGAGCAGCAGGCCGATGCGCGACGGCAGCGACTTCAGGAACCAGATGTGCGCGACGGGCGCGGCGAGCTCGATATGGCCCATCCGCTCGCGGCGGACCTTCGAGACGGTAACCTCGACGCCGCACTTCTCGCAGACGATGCCCTTGTACTTCATGCGCTTGTACTTGCCGCACAGGCACTCGTAATCCTTGATCGGACCGAAGATGCGCGCGCAGAACAGGCCGTCACGCTCGGGCTTGAACGTGCGATAGTTGATGGTCTCGGGCTTCTTGATCTCGCCGAACGACCACGAGCGGATCTTGTCCGGGGACGCGATGCCGATCTGGATCTGGTCGAACGTCTCGGTCTTGGCGACCGGATTGGCGAAGGGGGTCATCTCGTTCATGAGCTGTCCTTAGGAAAAATCTTCCCCCCTACCGCTTGCGGGAGGGGGAGGGGCCCAGCCTCTTCAGGCTGGGAGGGGGTGGGCGCCCGGCATCGGCGTCGTGTTTCGCTGCCGGCCGGGAGCCCACCCCTCGGCCCCCTCCCGCGAGCGGGAGGGGAGGGCACAGGAGTTACTCCGCCGCGATCTGGATGCCGTCGCTGTCGAAGCCGGGCTCTGACTGCTTCAGATCCACATTCAGGCCGAGCGAGCGCATTTCCTTGACGAGCACGTTGAAGCTCTCCGGGATGCCGGCCTCGAACGTGTCGTCGCCCTTGACGATCGCCTCGTAGACCTTGGTGCGGCCGACGACGTCATCCGACTTCACCGTCAGCATTTCCTGCAAGGTATACGCCGCGCCGTAGGCCTGGAGTGCCCAGACCTCCATCTCGCCGAAGCGCTGGCCACCGAACTGCGCCTTACCACCCAGCGGCTGCTGCGTGACCAACGAGTACGGCCCGATCGAGCGTGCGTGGATCTTGTCGTCGACCAGATGGTGGAGCTTGAGCATGTAGATATACCCAACCGTCACCTTGCGATCGAACTTGTCGCCGGTCCGTCCGTCGAACAGGTCCGACTGGCCCGACGGATCGAGACCCGCCAGTTCCAGCATCGCCGACACATCCGCCTCGCGCGCACCATCGAACACCGGCGTCGCCATAGGCACGCCGCCCTTCAGGTTCTTGGCCAGCTCGACGATCTCGTCACCCGAACGGGCATCGATTTCGGCGTGATACTGCTCGCCATAAACGGTCTTGAGGCGATCGCGGACCGCTTCCGGCATCGCGCCGGCCTTGGCCTCGGGATTCTCCTCGCGCCACGTCTCGAGCGCCGCGGTGATCGACTGACCCAGGCCGCGTGCGGCCCAGCCCAGATGCGTCTCGAAGATCTGCCCAACGTTCATGCGCGACGGCACGCCCAGCGGGTTGAGCACGATATCGACCGGCGTACCGTCGGCGAGGAACGGCATGTCCTCCGCCGGCAGGATGCGGCTGATGACGCCCTTGTTCCCGTGACGGCCGGCCATCTTGTCGCCCGGCTGCAGCTTGCGCTTCACCGCGACGAACACCTTGACCATCTTCAGCACGCCCGGCGACAGCTCGTCCCCACGCTCCAGCTTCTCGCGACGATCGTGGAACTTGTCCGTGATCAGCTTGGCGGCATCGTCATATTGGATCTTGACCGCTTCCAGATCGCTCTGGATCTTGTCGTCGGCGACCGCGAACTTCCACCACTCGTGGCGGTCGACGCTGTCGAGCAGATCCATGTCGATCACGACGCCCTTCTTGACGCCCTTGGGCGCCGAGGTGGCCGTCTGGTCGAGCAGCATCTCGCGGAGACGCGACCAGGTCGCACGGTTCAGGATCGAACGCTCGTCGTCCGAATCCTTCTTCAGGCGCTCGATCTCCTCGCGCTCGATCGCCATCGCGCGCTCGTCCTTGTCGATGCCGTGACGGTTGAAGACGCGAACGTCGACGACCGTACCCGACACGCCCGGCGGCAGGCGAAGCGACGTATCGCGCACGTCGCTGGCCTTCTCACCGAAGATCGCACGGAGAAGCTTCTCCTCCGGCGTCATCGGCGATTCACCCTTCGGCGTGATCTTGCCCGCGAGAATATCGCCCGGCTCGACCTCTGCACCGATGTAGACGATGCCCGCCTCGTCGAGGTTGCGGAGCGCTTCCTCGCCGACGTTCGGGATGTCGCGCGTGATGTCCTCCGGCCCGAGCTTCGTGTCGCGGGCCATCACTTCGAACTCGTCGATATGGATCGACGTGAACACGTCGTCCTTCACGATCCGCTCGCTGATGAGGATCGAATCCTCGTAGTTGTAGCCGTTCCACGGCATGAACGCGACGAGGCTGTTACGACCCAGCGCCAGTTCGCCGAACTCGGTCGACGGACCGTCGGCGAGCACGTCGCCCGCACGGACCACATCGCCTACCTTCACCAGCGGACGCTGGTTGATGCAGGTCGACTGGTTCGAGCGCTGGAACTTCATCAGCGTGTAGATGTCGACGCCCGACTTGCCGGCATCGATCTCGCCGGTCGCGCGGATCACGATACGCGCCGCGTCGACCTGGTCGACGATGCCCGCACGCTTTGCCGAGATCGCGGCGCCCGAGTCACGCGCGACCGTCTCTTCCATGCCGGTGCCGACGAACGGCGCCTCGGCCTGGACGAGCGGCACGGCCTGACGCTGCATGTTCGAGCCCATCAGCGCGCGGTTGGCGTCATCGTTTTCCAGGAACGGAATGAGCGATGCGGCGACCGAGACGAGCTGCTTGGGGCTGACGTCCATCAGCGTGATGTTGTCGGGCAGCGCCATCAGGAATTCGCCTGCCTGACGCGACGACACGAGCTCCTCGGTGAAGCCGCCATCCGACGTCAGCTCGGCGTTGGCCTGCGCGATCGTGTGCTTGGCCTCTTCCATTGCCGACAGGTACACGACGTCGTCGGTCACCTTGTGGTCGACGACCTTGCGGTACGGCGTCTCGATGAAGCCATACTTGTTGACGCGCGAGAACGATGCCAGCGAGTTGATCAGACCGATGTTCGGGCCTTCCGGCGTCTCGATCGGGCAGATGCGGCCATAATGCGTCGGGTGAACGTCGCGGACTTCGAAGCCTGCGCGCTCGCGCGTCAGACCACCTGGTCCAAGTGCCGACACGCGACGCTTGTGGGTGACTTCCGACAGCGGGTTGGTCTGATCCATGAACTGCGACAGCTGCGACGAGCCGAAGAATTCGCGGACCGCGGCAACCGCAGGCTTCGCGTTGATCAGGTCGTTCGGCATGACGGTGGAGACGTCGACCGACGACATGCGCTCCTTCACGGCGCGCTCCATGCGGAGCAGGCCGACGCGATACTGGTTCTCGAGCAGCTCGCCGACCGAACGGACACGACGGTTACCGAGGTTGTCGATATCGTCGATTTCGCCCTTGCCGTCCTTGAGGTTCACGAGCGTCTTGATGACCTCGAGAATGTCCTCGGTGCGCAGCGTCGTGACCGTGTCCTCGACGTCGAGGTCGAGGCGCATGTTCAGCTTCACGCGGCCCACGGCCGACAGGTCGTAGCGATCCGGATCGAAGAACAGACCCGAGAACAGCGCCTCGGCCGTCTCCAGCGTCGGCGGCTCGCCGGGGCGCATCACGCGGTAGATGTCGCTGAGGGCCTGCTCGCGCTCTTCGGCCTTGTCGACCTTGAGCGTGTTGCGGATCCACGGGCCGGTCGCGACGTGATCGATGTCGAGCAGGTCGAGACGCTCGATCCCTGCCTGGTCGAGCAGTTCGAGGTTCTCGGCGGTCACTTCGTCACCGGCTTCGATGTAGATGCGGCCGGTCGACTCGTCGATCAGGTCGTACGCCGAATAGCGGCCGAAGATTTCCTCGGTCGGGATCAGCAGGTCGGTGAGGCCGTCCTTGAACGCCTTGTTCGCAGCGCGCGGGGAGATCTTCTGGCCGTTCGGGAACACGACTTCGCCGGTCTTCGCATCGACGATGTCGAACATCGGCTTCTGGCCACGCCAGTTCTCGACCTGAAACGGAACGATCCAGCCACCCTGGCCGCGGACGAACGTCACGCGGTTGTAGAAATAGTTGAGGATCTCTTCCGACGTCATGCCGAGCGCGTAGAGCAGCGCCGTCACGGGGAGCTTGCGCTTGCGATCGATGCGGACGTTGACGATGTCCTTCGCGTCGAACTCGAAATCGAGCCACGAGCCGCGGTACGGAATGACGCGGGCGGCGAACAGATACTTGCCCGATGCGTGCGTCTTGCCGCGATCGTGATCGAACAGGACGCCCGGCGAACGGTGCATCTGGCTGACGATGACGCGCTCGGTGCCGTTGATGAAGAACGTGCCGTTCTCGGTCATGAGCGGCATGTCGCCCATGTACACGTCCTGCTCCTTGATATCGATGACCGACTTGGCCTCGGTATCGGGATCGACCTCGAATGCGGTCAGGCGCAGCGTGACGCGCATCGGCGCGGCATAGGTGATCCCGCGCTGGCGGCATTCCTCGACGTCGAACTTCGGCGGCTCAAGGACGTAATCGTCGAAATCGAGATAGGCGGTGCCGGCGAAATCCTGGATCGGGAACACGCTGCGCAGCGTCTTCTCGAGACCCGAGACGTGGCCGATCGACTTGTCGGAACGCAGGAACTGTTCGTAGCTCTCGCGCTGGACTTCGATCAGGTTCGGCATCTGCACGACTTCGTGGATGTTGCCGAAAACCTTGCGGATACGGCGCTTTGCAGTGCCGTGTTCGATCGCCTTGGATGCCATAGGTTTAATTTGCCCTCAAAAAACTGACGGGTCAGCCGTAAATTCGTGCTTGGGAACCCCCAAGCGGGACGCACGTTCACGCAAAAAGGCCGCTCGCATCAGGTGCGGCGGCTCTCAGCGTATGAAACCTCGGTATCCAATACGATCGACACGCTGCGCGACGGCATGTCATTTCCCGGATGCTGTGGTGAGCTGCGGATATAGGCGTGGCACGGCGTCATGTCAAAGGGGGAAGGGGTCACCGTGTCGCCCGATCGCAGGCCGGGTCCTTTCGGACCGTCGTTACCGACGAAAATACTATAGATTGTGCGTCCCCCGCGCAGCTAGGCGCATCCACGGTAGGACCTCGATCGTATACGCATGGGGAATACGGCAGGATGAACGACAAAGTGGTAAGCCAAAGCGTTGGAGTGCAACCAGCCTCGGACGAGGATCGCGCGAACTGGGCGCGGCTGATCGACGATCACCGGCATATTGCCGCGCAGTGCGTCGAGATCGCTGACCTGGCGCAGGGGCCGCGTGAGCAGAGCGGGCCGGCGTCGCGCAAGCTGATCGAGCTCGCGATCACCGTGGCCAGGCATCTCGACGTCGAGGACGAGGTGATCGACCGCACCGTCATCGCGATGGAGCCGCGGTTTTCGGCCGACACGATCGCGATGATGGAGGAGGACCTCGATATCCTCCGGTCCGACTGGAAGGTGTTTATCAGTCGTTGGCTGCCGGTGATCGCGCCAAGTGAGTGGGAGGCGTTCGGCGTCGAGGCGGAGTCGATGCTCGATCGCCTGTCGAGCCAGGTGATGCTCGAAACCGAAATCCTCTACGACCACGCGCTGCGTGACGGCGTGGTCCGTGCCGGTGGTGCGGTGTTGCACTGAGCCGAGGGGGCGACGGCGACCTACGCTATCGTCGTGTACAAGTAGTACCGCTAAACCCTGCCACCCCGGCGAAGGCCGGGGTCCAATTGGTGAGGTGGCGGTAACGAAGCGTTGCGCTCAACTATCGGCGTCCCCCAATTGGGCCCCGGCCTTCGCCGGGATGGCGTCTGTGTAGATTGCCAGCGCAACTCCGCTCCTAGCTACCGCCGCTTCTTCTTCGACGGCACAGCGACCACCGGAGCCACCGGCACGGGCGGCTGCGTCGTCACCCTCACGACGATCGGCACGATACCAGGATCCGCGGGATATTGCCGCCGCGCGCGCGCGAACACGAAACGCGCCTTGGCAGCGCCGAGCGCGCTTTCGCTCGCGCCAACCCAGCGCCAGTGCCACGGCTCCCATTTCACATTCTGCTTGTTGCCGCCGGGAAAGCTCTGCTCGAACCCGAACCGCGGCGCATTGGCGCGGAGCCAGCGCGCGGCGGGGGTGGCGGCCATGCACGCCTCCGCGTCCGGACACCCGTTGGCCGGACGCACCGCGAAGTCGAGCGCATAGCCGGTCGAGTGCTCGCTATAGCCCGGGGGCGCGACCGAGATCGCCCGGTCGGCCGCGCTGCTCGACTCGCCGCGACAGAAGACGCTGCGCTGGCGGGCGATCGAGCGCTGGCACGACAGCGCGCGGAGCTGGCCCATCACCGCCGGATCGCTCTGGGCCGCGGCGAACAGCCGCAGCAGGTCGGGCAAGATATCGGCACGTACCACGCACGGATTGCCCACCGAATATTCGGAGGGCAGCGTGACGAGCTCGGTCTCGGGCGCGTCGCCGTAAGGCAGATGCCCGAAGGCGCGGCCGTCGGGGGCGATCGCCGCGCTCTGCCCCTCGCACAGTTGCGCGTCCGCGATGGTCGGGGCGAAGAGGAGCGCGAGGGCCAGTGTGCGGTGCAACATCGACGCGGGCTCTGGCACGCAGGCGCTAATGATGGCAAGGGCGGCGCCATGCATGGTGAACGCGTACTCTTCCTCGACGGCGAGGCCCTGGTGATCGACAAGCCCGCAGGGCTGCCGGTCGATCCGCCCCGCGATGGCTCGTTGAGCCTCGAAAATCATCTCGAAAGCCTGAAGTTCGGGTTTCAGCGCTGGCCCAAGGCCGTCCACCGGCTCGACCGCGACACGAGCGGCTGTCTGCTCCTGTCGCGCAATCCCAAGGCGCATGCCCGGTTGCAGCAGGCGTTCGAGCAGGGCCTCGTGTCGAAGCGCTACGTCGCGCTGCTCGACGGCGTGGTCGAGGGCACGTCCGGCCTGATCGAGATGGCGCTGGGCAAGGTCAGCACCGCCGAGACCGGCTGGCGGATGGTCGAGGATCCCAACGGCAAGAAGTCGCGCACCAAGTGGCGCGTGCTCGAGATCAAGGACGGGCGCTCGCTGGTCGAGTTCCTGCCCGAGACCGGCCGCACGCACCAGATCCGCGTCCACGCGGCCAGCGGGCTCGGCGCGCCGGTGGTCGGCGACGGCGTGTACGGCAAGGCGGATGGCCTCGGCATGATGCTGCATGCGCAGCGGCTGATCGTGCCGCGCGCGGGCAAGCCCGACGTGCTCGCCGAAGCGCCGCTGCCGGAGCGCTTCGCCAAGGCCGGGTTCGCCGACGAGGCCGCGCCTGCGCCCGCTGCAGTTGCGACCGACGTCGTGACGCCTGCACCCACCGACGATTGAGCGGCCCGAGGGAAGACGCGGATGGTCGCGATCCCGATAACCCGGTCCATCTCGATCGATGACAGCGAACTGATCGAGAGCACGACCCGGTCGGGCGGTCCCGGTGGGCAGCACGTCAACACGACCGATAGCGCGGTGATCCTGCGGTTCGATGTCGGCCTGTCGCCGGGATTGCCGCTGGCGGTGAAGAACCGGATCGCGGTGCTCGCCGGATCGCGGCTGACGCGCGACGGCGTGCTGGTGCTGCGGAGCGAGGGATCGCGGTCGCAACTGCTCAACCGGCAGGAGGTTCGCGAGCGGCTCGTCGCGCTGATCAAGGACGCCACGATCGTCCCCAAGGCGCGTCGCGCGACCAAGCCGTCCAAGGCGGCGAAGGCACGCCGCGTCGATACCAAGAAGGTGCGCAGCGGCGTGAAGGCCGGGCGGGGCAAGGTCCGCGACGATTGAGCGCCGGCGCGACAGAGCGACGATCAAAGCGACAAAACATTGCCGCGGAGCTCCGCCCCAAAACCCGTCACCCCAGCGAAAGCTGGGGTATCCTTGAGGAACGGGCAATGCGCGCCAACATGGAGACCCCAGCGTTCGCTGGGGTGACGGACTGACGGACGTGCGAGCCTCCTCGCTCCATAACGCCGCCGACCAAGGAAGAAGACATGTACCAGTTCGATATCGCCGCCGGCAGCAAGGCCGATCTCTACCGCGACCTGCTCGCCGCGCTCGATGCGCTCACTGCGGACGAGCGTGATCCGATCGCCAACATGGCCAACGCCGCCGCGCTGGTGTGGGAATATCTGCCCGACCTGAACTGGGCGGGCTTCTACCGGATGGTCAAAGGCGAACTCGTGCTCGGGCCGTTCCAGGGCAAGGTCGCCTGCATCCGCATCCCGGTCGGCAAGGGCGTCTGCGGCGCTGCCGCCGAGACGCTGACGACGCAGCTGGTCGAGGACGTGCACGCCTTTCCCGGGCATATCGCCTGCGACGCCGCGAGCCGCTCCGAACTGGTGGTGCCGGTGACGAAGGACGGCGTGCTGATCGCGGTGCTCGACCTCGACAGCCCCGAGCCCGCGCGGTTCGATGCCGAGGACGCAGCGGGGTGCGAGGCGCTCGCGGCGTTGCTCGGCGAACGCCTGCGGGGGTGACCCGTTTCGGGACTGTGCGCAAACTGGTGAGTCCCCCGGCGCTTTGGTAAGCAACCGGTCAAGATATTCGGCGTTTGCGCGGGATACGGTGGCAAAACCAGGGAGACGGACATGCGGGGCCTTTTGATCGCTGGCGTGGGAATGGCGCTGGCTGGCAGTGGCGCAGCGGATGCGCAGCAGCGCCCGGGCGCAAGTTACGGTGTCCCGGGCGTCGCGATGCAGGCCCCGATGCAGACGCCCAAACGCCCCGGTCCGATCGCGGCGCGTCCTCCCGTCGTCCACACGTCGTCGCAGCAGGTGGACGGTCACCGCGCGCCGCGCTGGGGCAGCAAGATCGGCGGCCGCTGGTGGGGCGGGGCGAATGCGCCCGGCGGCTGGGCCGCCTATCGCCGGCCCAATCGTGGCTGGGCAGTACCGGGCTACTGGAACGCGCCGCGCTTCTACGTCGACGACTGGTCGACCTATGACCTGCCCCAGCCGCCGGCGGGGTATCGCTGGGCGCGCTATTATGACGACGCGGTGCTGATCGATCCGCGAGGCTCGGTCTACGACACCGTCAGCGGTACCGACTGGGACCGCTATGACTCGGACGGCTATGCGCGCGTCGCACCGGGCGCGTACGCGCAGACCGACTCGGTCTATGCCGGTCCGGCGGACCGTGGTTCCGTCCCACCCTATGCCGATCGCCAGCCGCGCCGCGACTCCGGTCTTGGCGGTGCCGCGATCGGTGCGGTGGCGGGCGGTGCTGCCGGCAACCTGATCGCAGGGCGCGGCAACCGGCTAGGCGGCACGCTGATCGGCGCCGGCGTCGGTGCCGCGGCGGGCTATGCGATCGACAAGGCCGAGGACCGCGGCCGTCGCCCTCTGCCGCCACCACCGGCGAGCTATGGTGCACGCTACGCCCCGCCGTCGCCAGCCTATGCGGAGGATTACCCGATATACGACGCGCCGCCGGTATCGCCGGCCGCACGCTATCCGCAACCGCAGCGCTATGCCTCGGCGCCCGGCGGAACCTGGGTATCGTCCGACGGGATGACGACGGTGACGACGACCAGCGGCACCGTGTATCCCACCGGTGCGACGACCGTCGTGGTACAGTCCGCGCCGATCGTAACGACCACGACCACGACCGACTATTACGACTCCGTGTCCTACGTCCCACGCAAGGCCTGGCGAAAGCGCGCCCGCTAGCGCGCGACCGTCGCCCCGTCTGAGGCCCTCCCGCCACGCGCCTGATCGCGTCGCGGCAGGGTCTCCGCAGTCTCGAAGATCGTCCGGCCGTCGCCTGGTTCCAGGGGGCGGCTTTCGCGTGCCCTGCGCAGGTCGATTTCCCGACAAATACGAATATAGAATATCGTATATTATATTTGACATCGTTTCGGCGACGTGATGGATTGCGCGCAACATCCAAACAGGAGCGCGGGCACTCATGACATTTCCGGTCGCAAAACTTCGCCAACGGTCGAGCATCGGTGCGATGCTCGCGATGCTGCTGTCGTCGGGCGCCTATGCACAGGTGCTCCCCGCGCCGCAGCCCGGCACCGAATCGACTCCCGATGACGCGATCGTGGTGACGGGCACGCGCATCCGCCGCCCCGACTTGGCGAGCAACAGCCCGATCACCTCGGTGACCGACCAGGAGATCAAATATCAGGGCGCGGTCAACGTCGAGAACGTGCTCAACCGCCTGCCGCAGTTCACCGCGGACGCAAACGAGAACGTCTCGAACGGATCGGACGGCACCGCGAACATCAACCTGCGCAACCTCGGCTCGAACCGCACGCTGATCCTGCTCAACGGCCAGCGTCTGCTGCCGCAGCAGGCGATCGATCTGAACTTCGTGCCATCCGCGCTGATCGAACGCGTCGACGTGGTCAGCGGGGGCGCATCCGCCGTGTACGGGTCCGACGCGGTCGCGGGCGTCGTCAACTTCGTGCTGAAGGATCATCTCGACGGGTTGCGGATCGACGTGCAGTCGGGGCTCGGCGTGCACACCAACGACAACAGCGCAGTCCGCAACGTCCTGACCACGCGCGGCTATGCGAACGCGCCGGGGCGAGTCGCCGATGGCGGCAAGCAGGATCTCAACGCGGCGTACGGCAAGAATTTCGCGGGCGGGCGCGGCAACATCACCGTTTATGGCGGCTATCGTCACACCGATCCGGTGCTGCAGGCGAACCGCGACGTCTCCGCCTGCGCACTGAACCCCTCGGACTCGGCCGGCACCGGCCTGGTCTGCGGCGGATCGAGCAACACGCCGACCGGAACGTTCGTACCGCTCGGCGGCCCGAACGCGGGCAAGACGCTGACCAACAATGCCAACGGCACGCAGACCTGGGTCCCGTACACCTCGGCCTATGCGTACAACTACGCGCCGACCAACTACTTCCAGCGCTCCGACGAGCGCTACACCGGCGGCGCGTTCGCCAAGTTCGAAATCGCGCCGATCGCCGAAGTCTATGGCAGCTTCATGTACATGAAGGACCACACCTTCTCGCAGGTCGCGCCGTCCGCGCTGTTCCTCGGCACGACGTTTACCGTCCCCTGCAACAACCCGCTGATGAGCGCGTCGCAGCAGCAGTCGCTCTGCGGCGCGGCGGCGGGGACGAGCGCGACCCAGGACACGCTGATCGGCTATCGCCTCGGCTCGGGCCAGTCGCGCCGCGACGACCTGCGCCACCAGGATTATCGCTATTCGGCCGGCGTCCGCGGCGATCTCGGCCACGGCTTCCGCTACGACGTCAACTATCTGCACTCGCTCGTGAAACTCAACGAGACCTATTTGAACAACGTCGACAATGTGAAGGCGCAGCGCGCGCTCGACGTGGTCAGCGTCAACGGCGTGCCGACCTGCCGCTCGGTCATCGACGGTAGCGACCCGGCGTGCGTGCCGATCAACGTGTTCCAGGCGAACGCGATCACCGACACGCAGGGCGCATACCTGTTTTCCGAGAGCAACACCGCGTCGCGCAACGTGCTAGACGTCATCTCCGCGAACGTGAACGGCGATCTCGGGACGTTCGGTATCACCAGCCCCTGGGCCAAGCGCGGCGTCAGCATCGCGCTGGGCGGCGAGCATCGCCGCGAGACGCTCAACTTCACCGCCGACGACATCGCCAAGCAGGGCGGCACCACCGACTCGGACGGGCGCATCTCGGTCAACGAAGGCTATGGCGAGATCGAAATCCCGATCCTGCAGGACCTGCCGTTCGCGCACGAGCTGACACTAAACGGTGGTCTGCGCTACTCCGCCTATCGCAACTCGCAGCAATCGACCGGACTGAAATCGAAGTACAATGTCTGGACCTACAAGGGCGAGGCGAGCTGGGCGCCGGTCAAGGACGCGCGGTTCCGCTTCAGCTACAACCGCGCGATCCGCGCGCCCAATATCGGCGAGCTGTTCGGGTCGCGCTCGATCGGCAACGTCTCCGCGCAGGATCCGTGTTCGGGCGCGTCGCCGAGCGCGTCGATCGACATCTGCCGGCTAACTGGCGTGACTCAGGCGCAATATGGCAACATCGTCGAATGCCCGTCGGATACCTGCTCGGCGCAATTTGGCGGCAACGCCGCGCTCAAGCCCGAAAAGGCGGACACCTATACCGCGGGGCTGGTGCTGACGCCGCGCATCATGCGCAACCTGACGCTGACCGCGGATTATTATCACATCAAGGTGAAGGACTATATCAGCTCGGTCGATCCGTCGCTGGCGATCAGCCAGTGCGTGGCGGCGAGCGATCCGTTCTATTGCGGGCTGTTCACGCGCGATCCGCGCTCGGGCGCTCTGTTCGGCAGCAACGGCTATATCGTCTCGACGACGTATAATACGGGGTCTCTCACGACGTCGGGGATCGACCTGACCGCGGACTACACGCTGGGGATCGGCGCGCTGGGCAAGCTCAACCTCAACATGGTCGGCACGCGGCTGATCTCGCAGGAATCGGAGCCGTTGAAGGGGCTCGGCAGCTATGACTGCAAGGGTCTGTACGGGTACACCTGCGGCCAGCCCAACCCGAAGTGGCGGCACGTGATGCGGACGACATGGACGATGCCGCAGGGCGCGAGCATCTCGGTGTCGTGGCGGCATATCGATCAGGTCAAACTGTCGTCGCTCTCTGACAACACCTTCCTCGCGGGGACGCCGAGCGTGATCAACCGCAAGATCTCGGCGTATGACTATATCGATCTGGCCGGCACGCTCGCGGTCGGCGAGGGGCTCCAGCTTCGGGCGGGCGTCAACAACCTGTTCGACAAGGATCCGCCCGCGATCGCCTCGGGCATCCTGTCGTCGTTCGGCAACGGCAATACCTATCCGGGCGTGTATGACGTGCTGGGCCGCACGCTGTTCGTCGGCGCGACGGTGAACTTCTGACGGTGGGATGACATCATGACGAACCTGGTCCGCCGCGACGTTCTGAAGACGGGCGGCGTGACCGCGCTTGCCGCGATCGTCCCCGCAGTGCCGATCGGTGCTGCGGCGGCCGGGCCAATCAGCCCTCGCGAGGTCGTATCGCTCGGCACCGGATGGCGGTTTCACCTTGGCCATGCGAGCGATCCGGCAAAGGATTTCGGCTTCGGGCGCTCGCACGACACCTATGCCAAATCGGGCGATGTCGGCACGCCGGTCGCCGAGCCGAAATTCGACGATGCGACATGGGACGCGGTGTCTCTGCCGCACGACTGGGCGGTCGACCTGCCGTTCGAACGCTTCGGGCCCGCGGGGAGCGAGGCCGATCGCACCGGCGCGTTCCAGGGGTTCAAGCCGGTCGGGCGGATGTGGCCCGCGACCAGCGTCGGCTGGTATCGGCGCGTCGTCCCGCTCGCGAAGACGGATGCAAGGCGGCGTCTGCTGCTCCAGTTCGACGGGGTGGCGCGCGACTGCATCGTCATCCTCAACGGCTTCGTCGTCGGCGCGAACGAGAGCGGCTATGCGCCGTTCGAGATCGACGTCACCGATTTCGCCAAGCCGGGCGAGGACAATATCCTCGTCATCCGCTGCGACGTGAGCCTGGGCGAGGCGTGGTCGTATGAAGGGGCGGGGCTGTACCGCGACGTCCGTCTGGTGAAGACCGCGCCGGTCCACGTGCCACGCTGGGGCGCGACGGTGCGGTGCGTGGTCGATGCCGGCGGCGCAAGCGTCCGGATCGCGACCGAGATCGCGAACGACGGTGCCGCGTGCGACGCGCGGGTGCGATCGACGGTGGTCGCACCCGATGGGAAGAGTGTGGAGCTGTTCGCGGACCCGCTCGCATTGCCGGCCTGGCGCACCACGACGGCGACGCAGGAAACGCGCCTTGCCGCGCCCGGCTTGTGGTCGCTGGAGACGCCGCATCTCTACACTTTGGTCAGCGAGATCCTCGTCGACGGCGTCGTGGTCGATCGCGACACGTGCCGCTTCGGGATCCGCACGATCCGGTTCGACGCGACCTACGGCTTTTTCCTCAACGGCAAACCGGTCAAGATCAAGGGCACCTGCAACCATCAGGATCATGCCGGGGTCGGCTTCGCGGTGCCCGACAGCCTGCACGTCTGGCGGCTCGAGCAACTGAGGGCGATGGGCAGCAACGCCTATCGCTCGACGCATCATTCGCCGTCGCCCGCGATCCTCGATGCGTGCGACCGGATGGGGATCCTGATGATCGACGAGACCCGGCAGATGTCGAGCAACGCCGAGGGGCTGGGCCAGCTCGAACGCATGGTGCGTCAGGGGCGCAATCATCCGTGCATCATCCTGTGGAGCATCGGCAACGAGGAGATCCACCGCGGCACCGAGACGGGCGCGCGGATCGCCGAGACGATGAAGCGCAAGGTGTACGAACTCGACGGGACGCGGCCGGTCACCGAAGCGTTCAACGGCAAGTTCGGCGAGGGGGCGTCGCGCGTGCTCGACGTAATGGGGTGCAATTATTACCTCGACGCAATCGATCCGTACCATGCCGCGCATCCCGACATGCCGATGATCGGCACCGAGACGGGCAGCACGGTGATGACCCGCGGCGAATACACGCGCGACGACAAGCAGGGCTTCGTGCCGGCGTACGACCGCGACTTCCCCAAATGGGCGACGACCGCGGAGACATGGTGGCGCTTCTACGACTCGCGGCCGTTCCTGAGCGGCGGGTTCGTGTGGACCGGGTTCGATTATCGCGGCGAGCCCACCCCGTTCGAACGCTGGCCGGAGAATGTCTCGAACTTCGGCCAGATGGATCTGTGCGGCTTCCCCAAGGACAATTACCATTATTACCGCGCGTGGTGGAGCGGCGAGCCGGTGCTCCACCTGTTCCCACACTGGAACTGGGCCGGGCGCGAGGGGCAGCCTGTCTCGGTCTGGGTGCACAGCAATTGCGATGCGGTCGAGCTGGTCCTCAACGGCCGCAGCCTCGGGCGGCAGACGGTGGTGAAGAACACGCATCTCGAATGGCAGGTGGCCTATGCGCCGGGGCGGATCGAGGCGCATGGCTACCGCGACGGCAAGCGCGTGATGCATGCTGTGCGCGACACGACCGGGGCGCCGGCGCGGATCGGGCTGACGAGCGACCGGCGGCATTTGGCGCCGGGCGATGTCGCGGTCGTGCGCGTCGCGATCCTCGATGCGAAACGGCGCGAGGTGCCGACCGCCGCCAATCGCGTGACGTTCGCGCTGTCGGGCGATGCGAAACTACTCGGCGTCGGCAATGGCGATCCGCGAAGCCTGGAGCCCGATCACGCGACGTCGCGATCTGCATTCAATGGGCTGTGCATGGCGCTGGTGCAGGCGGGCGAACAAGGCGGACCAATTCGGCTCGAGGCTCATGGTGAGGGGCTGGCACCAGCGATGCTGGCGCTAATCGGGCGGGGCGGGGACTGACCGCCCTCTTGCTACTGCGGAGACAGATCGAGCTGCGTCGGCACGGCCCCTAGCGCGATGGTGTAGCCGCCCCGTTCTTGCCGCGCGCCGGCGGCGGCGTATTGCCGGCCGGTCTTGGTCGTCGTCTCGACGAACACGCGCGCGGTCGGAGTAGTCGCCGTCGCGGCGTCCAGCGTCAGTGTGACCAAGCCCGTGCTCGGCCGATACGTAGCCCGCGCGATCTTGCCGGATTCGAGCGTGATCCACAGGCCCGCAGGCGCGACGAACAGCCGCGCCCGCGCGCCGTCCTTCGGCACGATGCCGATCGCGTCGGCCGCCTGCTCCACCGTCCCGCCAAAGCCGAGCCAGCCGAAGGTCGGGTCGTTCACCAGATAGCTCGCGGCGGTGATCGCGTGGCCGTAGAAGCCCATGCCGTAATCGCCGCTATACGGGTCCCAGCGCATCATGTCGGGGGCGGAGTGGAACGCCGCCGACGAGAAGCCGTCGCGATCAATGTTGGTGATCCCCCCCATCATCCCGCCGTAGGCGATGCGCAGCAGCCGCAGGTCGGTCGGGTCGGCACGATAGGCGTCGAACAGCGGGACGGCGTTCAGCGTCGAACCGTAATGATGAAGCTGCCGCTCGATCCGCGGGTATTTGCCGCCGTACAGGAAGTCCCAATAGCGCCGCGCATTGCCGTTATAGCCCCAGCTCGGGATCGTCGGATCGTAGGCGAGGATCACCTGCCGCGTGACGTCGGCCTGCGGCTGATAGCCGAAATAGCGCATCCACGCGTAGACCTCGGGCTGGCCGGTCGAATCCCACGCCATCTCGCTGCCGAACGGATAGCGCAGCGTGCGCCAGTGATCGGCACGCCGCTTCATCAGGCGTTCCATGTCGGTCGACTCGGCGGCCAGTCCCTCGCGCTTCAGGTCGCGCAGGATATCGACGAACACATCGCCCTCCATTAGCCCGAACTGCGTGTAATAGGGCGCGTCGCGCATCATCGCGGCGGTCGTCTGGTAGGCGTGGTCGAGATACCAGCGCCACGGATGCGCGGTGACAAGCCCCGGATGGTTGCGCGCGACGCGGTAGAGCACCCAGTGGCCGATCGCGACATGCGGATAGTTGTACGCGCGACCGAGATCGCCCGCGTCCTTCCTCGACCAGGACGTCCAGGTCTTCCAGTCGAGGCTCGGGTCGTAATAGCCCGGGTGCGCGGCGGGGTCGTAATAGAACAGGCTCTTCCGGACGGCGCCCGCGTGCGGACCGTCGGCGACTTGCAGCCCGCCCTGGATCGTCGCGTCGACCAGGCGTTGCAGCTTGGCGATCTCGGCGGGGTCGGGGTTGTCGAGCTGCTTTGCGATCGCCGCGACCCAGCTTCCCGCGCCGCCTTCGTCGCTCATGCCGGAGATCCAGACGCGCGGGTCCTGCGTGACGACCTTGCCCGCCTCGCGGTCGTAGGTGAGGATCGCGGGATTGCGGCCGAACGGGTCGGCCTTGTCCTCATACCATTGCTGGTGCGTCGAGAAGCGGCCGAGATCGGCCATCGTCTGGTCGAGCGGCTTGGTGATGTAATAGCTGACCGTCTGGACGCTGCCATCGGCATAGGTGATCGCGAGGCTCGCGCGGCCCCAGCCTTTGCTGCGCACAGTATACCGCGCCCAGTCTTTCGCGCTTGCCGTCGGAGTTGCCGTGAGCGCACCCGCCGGCAGGCTCTCGACCTTCGCGACCGGCGACGGCGTCTTAAGGAACAGCGCGGCCTGCTGATCGGTCGGCAGGACATAGCCGGGAATGCCCACCGCGACCGGGCGGTGGTTGGCGACGAGCGTGTCCTCGATCGCCGCGATCGAGGGCGCGGTGACGAAGCGGACGCCGATCGTGCGCGCCGCACCCGGCGCGAGCGTGATACTGGTCGGCGCGTTCCATTGTTCACCGGCCTTGGCCCATTCCTTCTTGGCGAAGGCCTTGCTCGCGATGGTCCAGTCGTAGAACCCCTCCGACGTCTGGCCGCGCTTGCTGCGGTCGGTGAAGACGTCACCTTGCGGCGCCTTCGCGGGCTCAAGGATCGGGCGATAGGCTTCGAGCGGGGTGCCCTTTTCGGGGAGGACGAGCAAGGCAGGGCCGGCGCCGTTGAGCCGGGTGACCTGGAGATAGCCCGCGTCGCGGCCGATATACGGATCGACGAAGCTCGCCTGCGCGTGCGCCTGTTCGAGGCTGCGGTCGGTGATGATGTTGTCGAACACCATCGGCATCCCGAGCGCGCCGATCTCGACCGGGGTCTTCGTCATGTTGGTCAGCGTGAAGCGGAGCGCGAGGACGCCGTGATCGTCCACCCAGCGGCGTTCGACGCGCAACGGGCTGGCGGTCCCGAGCGAGGCGGTGATGTCGGCGGCGGCGAGCGTTGCGCCGGTCGCAGGGAGGCGGCGGATCGCCTTGCGGTGCTGCGAGGAGGCGAGCTCGGTCCATGCGCCGCCAGCCGGCCGCACGCGAAGGTGGATGTCGCCGATATGGACATAGCCGTCAGCGGCACGCTCGGCTTCGCGTGCGCCGGGGACGAAATCGAAGCCGGGCTCGGCGGCGGGCGAGAGGCGGGCGAGCGTCTGCGTGTCGGTGCGGAGCGCGAGGCGGAACGCCGGGGTGCGGAGCGCGGTCTGGGCGATCGGGCGGTAGCTGGGCTTGGCGGGCCTGGGTTGCGCGCCGCCCGCCAGGGTCGCGGTGGTCGCGAGGAGCAGCGTCAGGAGGCGGAAGACGGTCATGGCGTTGCTCGCTCGAAGTCAAAGGTTAGGATAAAGTGTCACTTGCGCTGCTCTATAGGACGTATAGTATACGATATCCGAATGGAGATAAAGATGTTCGCAAACCGCCGGGACGTGTTGATGGGGACGACGGCGGTGGCGCTGTTGTCGGTAGGCGAACAGGCGTTTGGCAAGGGTGCGGCAACGCTGCCCGCTAGCGCGAAACCCTTGCCGCTGTCGGCGGTGCGGTTGCGCCCATCCGCCTATGCGACCGCGGTCGAGGTCAACCGCGCATATCTGCTGCGGTTGAGCGCGGACCGGTTGCTGCACAATTTCATGGTCTATGCGGGGCTGCCCGCGAAGGCGCCGCTCTATGGCGGATGGGAGAGCGACACGATCGCGGGGCATACGCTCGGTCATTACCTGACCGCGCTGGTGCTGATGCACGCGCAGACGGGTGACGCGGGGTGTCGCACGCGCGCCGACTATATCGTCGGCGAACTCGCGCGCGCGCAGGCGAAGCGCGGGACGGGCTATGTCGGCGCGCTGGGGCGCAAGCGGAAGGACGGGACGATCGTCGACGGGGAGGAGATCTTCCCCGAAGTGATGCGCGGCGAGATCAAGTCGGGCGGGTTCGATCTGAACGGCTCGTGGTCGCCGCTCTATACGGTGCACAAGCTGTTCGCGGGGCTGCTCGACGTGCATGCCGCGTGGGGCAACACGCAGGCGCTGACCGTCGCGACGGGCCTCGCCACCTATTTCGCCAAGGTGTTCGCGGCGCTCGACGATGCGCAGATGCAGACTTTGCTCGGGTGCGAATATGGCGGGTTGAACGAGAGCTATGCCGAGCTGTCGGCGCGCACCGGCGACAAGACGTGGCTCGCCGTCGCGGAGCAACTGTACGACCGGAAGATGCTCGACCCGATGGTCGCGGGCGAGGACAGGCTGGCGAACTTCCACGCCAATACGCAGGTCCCCAAGCTCATCGGCCTTGCGCGGATCCACGAACTGACCGGCAAGCAAGCGCCCGCGAACGCCGCGCGGTTCTTCTGGGACACCGTCACGCGGCACCACAGCTACGTGATCGGCGGCAATGCCGACCGCGAGTATTTCTCCGGCCCCGACAGCATCGCGAACCACATCACCGAGCAGACGTGCGAGCATTGCAACAGCTACAACATGCTCAAGCTCACGCAGCATCTCTATGGCTGGCAACCCGACGGCGCGCTGTTCGACTATTACGAGCGCGCACATCTGAACCATGTGATGGCCGCGCAGAACCCCAAGACTGCGGGCTTCAGCTACATGACGCCGCTGATGACGGGCACCGCGCGCGACTATTCGACGGCGAAGGACGATGCGTTCTGGTGCTGCGTCGGCAGCGGGATGGAGAGCCATGCCAAGCACGGCGAGGCGATCTTCTGGGAGGGCGAGGGCATGCTGCTCGTCAATCTCTACATCCCCGCCGAGGCGCGGTGGCAGGCGCGCGGCGCGGCGCTGACGCTCGACACGCGCTATCCGTTCGAGCCGGAGTCGCGGCTGACGCTGACGAAATTGGCCAAACCGGGACGCTTCCCGATCGCGTTGCGCGTGCCGGGCTGGGCGAGCGGGCGCGCGTCGGTGGCGGTCAACGGCGCGCCCGTCGAGCCGGTGATCGCGAAGGGCTATGCGATCGTCGAGCGGCGGTGGACGGCGGGCGATGTCGTCGCGATCACCGTGCCGCTCGACCTGCGGTTGGAAAGCGCGCCGGGCGATATCGATACGGTGGCGGTGCTGCGCGGGCCGTTGGTGATGGCTGCCGATCTCGGGCCGAAAGACGCGCCATGGGAGCAGGCGGATCCGGCGATGGTCGGTGCGGACCTGCTCGCGGCGTTCACGCCGACGGTCGGCACCGCGGCGACCTATGCGACAAAGGGGATCATCCGCCCGGCCGACCTCAGCTTCGTGCCGTTCTACAGCCAGTATGACCGGCGCAGCGCGGTGTATTTCAAGCGCTTCGGCGAGGCGGCGTGGACGACGCAGGAGGCGGCGTTCCTGGCAGAGCAGGCGCGCCTGAAGGATCTCGCCGCCCGCTCGGTCGACGTGATGCACCTCGGCGAGATGCAGCCCGAGCGCGATCACGGCCTGACGTCCGAGATATCCTATCCCGAAAGCTATCGCGGGCGGAACGGACGTGATGCGCGCTCGGGCGGGTATTTCGAATTCGCGATGAAGACCCGGCCCGGGCCGCTCGTGTTGCAGGCGACCTATTGGGGCGACGAACGCGCACGCGATTTCGATATCCTCGTCGACACTGTGAAGGTCGCGACGCAGCATCTCGAGGCGGACCAGCCGGGCAAGTTCTTCGATGTCGAATACCCGCTCCCCGTCGCGCTGACCAAGGGCAAGACGAGCGTGAAGATACGCTTCGTACCGCATGACCGCTCGTCCGCAGGGCCGGTGTTCGGGGTGCGGATGGTGGTCGCCAAACCGGGTGCGGCCGCATGAGCGAAGACGTGCGGATGACGCTCGACGCGGTGCGCACGCTGGCGCGCACGGTTTTGCTCGGGTCAGGCCTGTCGCAGGCGCATGCCGAGGCGGTGGCGGAGACGATGGTCGCGGGCGAACGCGACGGCTGTGCGAGCCACGGCATCTACCGGTTGCTGGTCGCGGCGAACAGCATCGCCAAGGGCGTCGTCGCGGTCGATGCCGACCCGGTGGTGAGCGAGCCCGCGCCGGCGCTGGTCCGCGTCGATGGCGGCGGCGGCTTTGCGCAACTCGCGTTCGAGCGTGGCCGCGTGCGGCTGGAGGAGAAGGCGCACGGCTATGGGATCGCCGCGCTGGCGCTGACCAACGTCGTGCATTTCGCCGCCTTGTGGCCCGAGGTCGAGGCGCTGGCGGAGCGCGGTCTGGTCGCGCTCGCGGTCACGCCGAGCCATGCCTGGGTCGCGCCCGCGGGGGGCACGGTGCCCGTGTTCGGGACCAACCCGATCGCGTTCGGCTGGCCACGTCCCGGCGACCATCCGTTCGTGTTCGACTTCGCGACGAGCGCTGTCGCGCGCGGCGAGATCGAGCTGCATCGGCGTGCGGGCAGGCCCGTCCCCGACGACTGGGGCTATGACGCGGACGGCAAGCCGACGACCGACGCGGCGGCGGTGCTGAACGGCGCGATGCGGACGTTCGGCGGGCACAAGGGCTCTGCGCTGGCGGCGATGGTGGAGCTGCTCGCCGGGCCGCTGATCGGCGACATGACCAGCCGCGAGTCGCTCGACGCCGATGCCGCGCGCGGTGGTTCACCGATCGGCGGCGAGCTGATCGTCGCGATCGATCCCGCCGGGTTCCTCGGCGATGCGGTCGCCGATCATCTCGCGCGCGCTGAAACTATGTTCGCGGCGATCGAGGGGCAGGGTGCGCGCCTGCCGTC
This sequence comes from Sphingomonas aurantiaca, assembly GCF_003050705.1. Taxonomy (GTDB): domain Bacteria; phylum Pseudomonadota; class Alphaproteobacteria; order Sphingomonadales; family Sphingomonadaceae; genus Sphingomonas; species Sphingomonas aurantiaca. Next base: position 104,875 of record NZ_QAOG01000002.1, read on the forward strand.
GCAACGGCGCTATGCGGCGCGGGCGCGGAGTCTGGCAGAGGGTGTGGTGATCCCCCCGGCCTTGTACCGTGACATCATGGCGCTGGTTCCAGGAGAATGACGATGAAGGCGATGATCCTGCTGCTCGCGCTGGGCTCGACCGCGGTGGCCGCGATGCCCGCCAAGCCACCGCAGACGGCCGCCAGGACGGGGGCCGATGCGCGGTTCAAGGCGCTCTACACGTCCGAATATGCGTGGCGGCAACGCCAGATGGCGCAGGGCGAGGACAATCCGGGCGCGGCGGCGCGCCTGCCCGACGTCGGCCCCGCAGCCCAGGCCGAGCGCCTCGCACGCTGGACCGACGTGTCGCGCCAACTCGCGGCTATCGCACCCGCCAGCCTCTCGTCCGCCAATCGCGTCAACTACGCGGTCTATGCGCAACAGATCGACGCGCTGCTCGCCGAGCAACGCTATCGCGAATACGAGAAGCCGCTGACCGCGGATACGAGCTTCTGGGGCGATGTCGCCGAGGGCGCGCGCGGCAGTTTCAAGTCGGTGAAGGACTATCGCGACTATATCGCGGTGATGCGCCAGATCCCGCGCTATTTCGACCAGCAGACGGGCAATATGCGCGCCGGGCTCGCGCGCGGGTTCACGCCGGCGCGCGTAACGCTGACCGGCCGCGACATCGGCGTCGCGCAGGTGGCCGAGGCGAAGACGCCGCAGGACTCGCCCTTCTACGAACCGTTCAAGACCTTCCCGTCAACGATCCCGGCGGCGGATCAGGCCGCGCTGCGCGCGGAGGGGACGGCGGCGATCGCACAGGCGGTCGTGCCGGCCTATGCGACGCTGCTGAAATTCCTCCGCACCGACTATATTCCGCATGCCCGCGAGGGGCTGGCGGCGTACGACCTTCCCGACGGCAAGGCCTATTACCAGTCGAAGATCCGCGAATACACGACGCAGGACCTGACGCCCGACCAGATCCACGCGCTCGGGCTCGCCGAGATCGCCAAGATCCGTGGGCGGATGGAGGGCGTGATGAACAGCGTGAAGTTCGACGGCGACCTGCAGGCGTTCTTCAACCACCTGCGCACCGATCCGCAATTCTATCCCAAGACGCCGAACGACCTGCTTTACCGCGCGGCGTGGATCGCCAAGACGTTCGACGGCAAGGCCTCGCAATGGTTCGGGCATTTGCCGCGCAGCCGGTTCGCGATTCGGCCGGTGCCCGCGGACATCGCGCCGTTCTACACCGGCGGGCGCGGGGGCCCGGGCATCTATCTGGTCAACACCTACGCGCTGCCGTCGCGGCCCTTTTATTCGCAGGTCGCGCTGACACTGCACGAGAGCGCGCCGGGCCACGCGTTCCAGATGCCGCTCGCCGCGGAGAACACGGCGCTCCCCGCGTTCCGGCGCGACACGTATCTGTCGGTCTATGGCGAGGGCTGGGCGCTCTATTGCGAGACGCTCGGCGAGGACATGGGGATGTACGAGACGCCGTACGACCTGTTCGGGATGCTGAGCTACCAGGCGTGGCGCGCCGCGCGGTTGGTGGTCGATACCGGCATCCACGCCAAGGGCTGGAGCCGGGCGCAGGCGCAGGCCTATCTGCACGACAACACCGCGCTGTCGGACCACGAGATCGAAACCGAGGTCGATCGCTACATCGCGTGGCCGGGGCAGGCGCTGTCCTATTACATGGGCCAGATCGCGTTCCAGACCGCGCGGAAGAAGGCGCAGACGGCGCTGGGGCCGAAGTTCAACATCCGCGCGTTCCACGACGCGATGCTCGCGATGGGATCGGTCCCCGTCCCGGTGATCGAGGCACGCACCGACGCGCTGATCGCGGCGGGCGGCAAGGGGCCCTATCCCGACGAGGAGTGAGGGCGGGGTGTGCTTATACCCCCGTCATCCCAGCGAAGGCTGGGATCCAGAGCCAAGCAAAGCCTGCGTCCGTGGCTCTGGATCCTGGGTCGAGCCCAGGATGACGGAAACTGCCTTAGCCGAACGGTCGGTCGATCGAGGGCTGCGGCTCGGTGAACCAGGCCGCGCCGGTCTCGGTGACGTGGAAATGATCCTCCAGCCGGATGCCGAAGCGATCGGGCACGACGATCATCGGCTCGTTCGAAAAGCACATGCCGGGCGCGAGCGCCGTCCGGTCGCCACGCACGAGATAGGCGGGCTCATGGATCGACAAACCAATGCCGTGCCCGGTGCGATGCGGCAGCCCGGGCAGGCGGTAGTCGGGCCCAAGCCCTGCCTTCTCCAGCGCCGCCCGCGCGGCGGCATCGATCGCTTCGCAGGGCACGCCCGGCTGCACCGCCGCGAACGCCGCGGCCTGCGCCTCGTGCTCGATATCCCAGATCGCGCGCGCCTCGTCGCCGACCTGGCCGAACGCGTAGGTGCGCGTGATGTCGGAGTGATAGCCCTCGACCTGGCAGCCGGTGTCGATCAGCACGAGCTGGTCCTCCTCCAGCAGCTGGTCGCCGGGCAGGCCATGCGGAAAGGCGGTCGCGCGGCCGAACTGCACCGCGCAGAAATACGAACCCGACGACCCGATCGCGCGATGCGCATCGTCGATGAAGCGGATTACCGTGCTCGCGGCGATGCCGGGGTGGAGGATACGCGCGGCGCGACGCTGGACGTCGAGCGTCATCGCCTTGGCCTGGCGCAGCAAGGCGAGCTCGGCCGGGCTCTTGATCATCCGGCACGCGTCGATCACCCCCGCGCCATCACCGAGCTCGAGCCCGGTCGCGGCAAGCGCGCTCGCCATCCCGTAAGGCAGCTGCGGATCGAGCAGCAGCCGGCCGCGCACCGCATCGGCGACCAGCGCATAGGGGCTCTCATCCTCTTCCCAGAGGCGCAGCTCGGCCTCGATCTCGACCGCAGCCTCAAGCGAGCCCTGTTCGAAGCGCGGGCAGATCAGGATCGGCTGGCCCTTCACCGGCAGCAGCAGCGCGACCAGCCGCTCGGTCGCGCCCCAAGGAATCCCGGCGAAATAGCGCAGGCTCGCCCCCGCACCGATTAGTAGCGCATCCGCACCCGCCGCCTCGACCAGCGCGCGCGCCTTGTCGAGCCGCGCCATCCGCTCGGCCAGCGCGATGCGTGGCGCCGGCGTCGCCCAGGGGCCGATGGTGGCCAGTTCGTCGGCTATCGAAGATCCGCCGATGGTCATGCGCGAGGTCCTTTTTTAGCGAAGCGGTCGAGGTCGAACGGCGCGAGCGACACCGCCGGGGTATTCCCCGCCAGCATCGCCGCGACGAGCGTTGCGGTCACCGGCGCGAGCGTGAGACCGAGATGTTGATGACCGAAGGCATAAGCGAGATTGGCGCGGCGCGTCGACCGGCCGATCGCGGGAAGGTAATCGGGCAGAGTCGGCCGCGCCCCCATCCAGCGCTCGAACGGCCCCTCGATCGGCAGCCCGAGCGTCCGGACATGGTGCTCCAGCCGCGCCCATTTGCGCGGATCGGGCGGCGCGTCGGGATCGCCGAGCTCGACGAAGCTGGCCGCCTGCACGCAGTCGGCATAGCGCGTGACGATCATCGCATGATCCTCGAACACCAAAGGCGGCAGGTCAGCGGGCCAGCCATCGGCGCGCGCGCGGATATGATAGCCGCGCTCGGCGATCATCGGCACGCGGTAGCCGAGCGGTTCGAGCAGCGCGCGCGATCGCACCCCGGCCGTCACCAGCACCAGATCTACGTCGTGCCCCGCAATTTCGGTCCGCCCGGCATCGTCCGTCAGCCGCGCCGCCTCCCGGACGATCCGGCCGCCGCGGGCCGAGACGGCAGCCTCGAGCGTGGTCGCAAGCCGCCGGAGATCGACGATCTGCCCGCTACCCGTGAAGCGGATCGCCCCCCCGACCGGATCGGCAAGGAAGCCGAGCCGCCGCAACAAGGCGGGTTCCGCATCGACGATCCGCGCCGTTCCGATCGCGCTCCGCGACCAGCGTCTGCGGCCGGCCTGCGCCTGCGCGGCCGTGTCCCAGATCACGACATGGCCGTCCGCGCGCACCAGGTCGGGCGCGCCGATCGTCTCGACCAGATCGCGCCAGGCAGGCATCGCCCCCGCCAGCAGCGGAGTCAGCGCCGCGGTTCCTGCCGCGAACCGCGCCGGCGTCGACGCGGCGATCAGTCGCGCGGCGAAGGGAAGCCACCGCGCCGCCATCGACGGCGGCAAGGCGAGCGCACCGCCCGCGCTGAACAGCCGTGCTGGCACCGAACGCAGCGCGGCAGGCGAGGCGAGCGGTTCGACCTGCTCGACCGCGATATGCCCCGCATTGCCCCAGGATGCGGCGTTGTAATCGCCATCGGGTTCGAACACACTCACGTCATGCCCGCGATCGAGCAGCGCGACCGCACAGCACAAGCCGACCACGCCGCCGCCGACTATACCGATCGCGCGCCTGTTCGCCGTCACGTCATTCTCCTGTTGCACCGCGTCAGTCGCTTTCGTATACGGTATATATATTGAAACGCAGGAAGGTCGATACCCAATGTCTGTCGAATGGAAAGGCGTATTTCCGGCCGTAACGACGCAGATTCGCGAGGATCTGACCGTCGATCTTGCCGATACCCAACGCGTCGTCGACGACCTGATCCGCGACGGCGTGACAGGGGTAATCGCGCTCGGCACGGTCGGCGAGAACAACTCGTTCGATTATGATGAGAAGGTCGCGGTGCTGACCGCGATCGTCGAGGCGGTCGCAGGTCGCGTCCCCGTCATCACCGGCGTCTCCGAATATGATACGCGCCGCGCGGTGCGCTATGCGCAGGCCGCGGAAAAGGTCGGCGCGGACGGCCTGATGCTGTTGCCGCCGATGGTCTATGTGCCCAAGCCGCATGAGCTGGTGGCGCATTTCAAGGGCGTGGCGGAACAGGTCGGGCTGCCGATCATGCTCTACAACAACCCGCCCGCGTATCGCACGCTGATCGACAACGACGTGCTGGCCGCGCTGGTCGACGTCGCGAACATCGTCGCGGTCAAGGAATCGGCCCCTGACACGCGGCGGTTCACCGACGTGAAGACCGCGTTCGGGGATCGCTACGTGCTGTTCGCCGGTCTCGACGACGTCGCGCTCGAAGGATTGTATCTGGGTGCGCAGGGCTGGGTGTCGGGCCTCACCAACGCATTCCCGCGGGAATCGGTCGAGCTGGTCAACGCGTTCGCGCGCGGCGATCATGCCAAGGCGATGGAGATCTATCGCTGGTTCATGCCGCTGCTCCACCTCGATGCCGAGCATGACCTGGTCCAGTCGATCAAGCTCGCCGAGCAGGTCATGGGCCGCGGGTCCGAACGCGTCCTGCCGCCACGCTATCCGCTGATCGGCGCCCGCCGCGCCGAGGTGATCGCGATGGTCGAGCACGCAGCGGCGACGCGCCCGGTGCTCTCGAACTGATGCGCCACACCTTCTTCTGCATCGACGGCCACACCGCCGGCAACCCGGTCCGCCTCGTCGCGGGTGGGGCGCCGCTGCTCAAAGGTGCGTCGATGTCGGAGCGGCGGCAGGATTTCCTGAACCGGTTCGACTGGATCCGCACCGGGCTCTGCTTCGAACCGCGCGGGCACGACATGATGTCGGGTGGGTTCCTCTACCCGCCGACGCGCGACGATACCGATATCGGCATCCTGTTCATCGAGACGAGCGGGTGCCTGCCGATGTGCGGCCACGGCACGATCGGCATGGTGACGTTCGGGCTCGAACACGGGCTGATCCAGCCCGCGCTTCCCGGCCGGTTGCGGATCGAGGTGCCCGCGGGCGTGATCGACGTCGCCTATGAGACCGAGGGCGCAAAGGTGACCGCGGTCCGCATCACCAACGTCCCCGCCTATGTCGCCGCGCGAAATATCCGCGTGGACGTCGAGGGGATCGGGCCGCTCGGCATCGACGTCGCCTATGGCGGCAATTATTACGCGATCGTCGAGCCGCAGGGCCGGTACACCGGGCTCGACGACCTCGGCGCGGCCGAGATCATCGCGCTCAGCGGCCGCGTTCGCGAGGCGGTGCGCGCACAGTTCGAGCCCGTCCATCCGCTCGATCCGACGATCCGCGGCGTCAGCCACGTGTTGTGGGCCGATGTCCCGCGCAGTGACGGCGCCGATGGCCGCAACGCCGTCTTCTACGGCGACAAGGCGATCGACCGCAGCCCGTGCGGCACCGGCACCTCCGCGCGGCTCGCGCATCTGGCCGACCAGGGCCGCTTGTCGGTCGGCGACCGGTTCGTCCACGAAAGCTATATCGGCAGCCGCTTCATCGGCCGTGTCGAGGCCGAGACCGCGCTCGGCGACACCCCCGCGATCATCCCGTCGATCGAGGGATCGGCGGTCGCAACTGGGTTCAATACGATCTGGATCGACCGCGAGGACCGTTTCTGGGAGGGGTTCCAAGTTTCGTGAACCGTTTTCCATGAATATTGGGCTATGCTGGCGCTGCACTTCTGCCCCCGGAGCCTTCTTCCTATGAGTATCGTCGTCCGCACGCTGTCCGAACAGGTGTTCGAGATCGTCCGCGAACAGATCGTCACGGGCAAGCTCGCGGGTCATACCGCGATCCGCCAGGATGCGCTGGCGACCGAACTGGGGGTCAGCAAGATCCCGCTGCGCGAGGCACTTGCGCGGCTCGAGCAGGAGGGCCTGCTGACCAGCCACGCCAATCGCGGCTATTCGGTCCAGCCGATGTCGGCGGACGAGGCGGACGACATCTTCGCACTGCGCCTCAGCATCGAGCCGCAGGCGGCGGCCTATGCCTCGACCGTCGCCAACGACTCGGATCGCGCGATCGCCATCCTCGCGTTCGAGGAACTCGACAGCGCGGCGAGCGAGCGGCTGGCCGAGGTCGCGATCCGCAACCGCGTGTTCCACACCGCGCTCGTCCGTCCGGGCCGGCGCCTGCTGACGACGCAGATGGTCGAGCGGCTGGCGATCCTCGCCGAGCGCTACGTCGTCGCGCATCTGCGCCCCGCGGGGCGCGAGGACCGCGCGCATCTCGAACATCGCCAGCTGCTCGACGCGTGGCTCGCGCGCGACGACGATCGCATGCTGACTCTGCTGACCAGCCATATTCAATCGACGCTGACCGATCTGCGCGCGCAGTTCGACGCAGTCCGAGACTAGGGAGCATAACCGGGGATGGGCATGTTTGGACCGCGTAAATCGTTCGAAGCGTCTGCCCATGGCCAGGACCACAGCTTGGCGAAAACGCTGAGCTGGCCGCATCTGATCGCGCTCGGGGTGGGGGCGATCGTCGGCACCGGGATCTACACTTTGGTCGGCGTCGGCGCGGAGCGCGCAGGGCCGGGGGTGATCCTCGCCTTCGTGATCTGCGGCGTGATCTGCGCCTGCGCCGCGCTCGCCTATACCGAACTCGCGACGCTGATCCCCGCCGCGGGCAGCGCGTACACCTTCAGCTACACCGCGCTCGGCGAGACCGTCGCCTGGGTCGTCGGCTGGAGCCTGATCCTCGAATATTCGCTGGCATGCTCGACCGTCGCGGTTGGCTGGTCGGGCTATCTGGTCGGCTGGATCGAGGCGGCGGGGGTGCATCTGCCGCACGCCTTGCTGGTCGGGCCGCATGGCGGCGGCTTCGTCAACATGCCCGCGGTGCTGGTGTCGCTTGGCGTGATGGGGATGCTGATCCTCGGCACGCGGCAGAGCGCGACGCTCAACATCGTCCTCGTGCTGATCAAGCTGGTCGCGCTGACGATCTTCGTCGTCTACGCGGCGCCCGCGTTCAAGGCGGACAATCTCCACCCGTTCATGCCCTACGGCTTCGGCTCGACCGAGCTCGGCGGGCACAAGCGCGGCGTGATGGCGGCGGCGGCGATCGTGTTCTTCGCGTTCTACGGCTTCGACGCGGTCGCGACCTCGGCGGAGGAGACCAAGAACCCCAAGCGCGACCTGACGATCGGCATCGTCGGCTCGATGCTCGTGTGCACCGTGATCTACATGGCGGTCGCGGTCAGCGCGATCGGTGCGCTGCCGTTCACGCAGCTCGCCAATTCGCCCGAGCCCTTGGCGCTGGTGCTGCGCCAGCTGAGCCAGCCCTTCGCGGCGCAGCTGATCGCGCTCGCCGCGGTCGTCGCGCTGCCCTCGGTGATTCTGGTGATGATGTACGGGCAGAGCCGCATCTTCTTCGTGATGGCGCGCGACGGCCTGCTCCCCCGCGGTCTCGCCAAGGTCAGCAAGCGGACCGGGTCGCCGACGCTCATCACGCTGCTCACCGGCCTGTCGATCGCCGCGGTCGCGGGGTTCTTCCGCCTCGACGAGATCGCCGAACTCGCCAATGCGGGGACGCTGATCGCGTTCATCTCGGTCGGGATCTGCCTGATGGTCCTGCGCCGTACCGCGCCGCACCTCGCCCGACTGTTCCGCTGCCCCGCGGCCTATGTCGTCGGCAGCGTGACCGTCGTCGGCTGCCTGTACCTGCTGGCGAGCCTGCCGTCCTCGACGCTCGCCCGCTTCGTGATCTGGAACGCCGCCGGGCTCGCGCTCTACTTCGCCTATGGCCGGCGCAAGAGCGACGTCGGCAACCCGGTGGCCCGCACGGCGTGACGCGTCACCGTTTCTTGCGGCACGCGTCCGAGCAATAGATCACGCTATCCCAGTCGCGCGCCCATTTCTTGCGCCAGGTAAAGGGGCGCTCGCACGCCGGACACACCTTGGTCGGCAGGTTCTGCTTGGCGACACCGTTGGGCATCAGCGGGCCTGCGCGTCAAGGAACGCCGCGACATCGGTGAGGTCGACGGTCTTGTCGAGATAGGTCCCGCCGATCCCGCGCGCGAGCAGGAACGGCAGCGTTCCCGCCGCCATCTTCTTGTCGTGCCGCATATGATCGACGAGCCGGGCGCCGCTCGCGTCGACCCCCGCCGCCGCCAGCCCGTCGGGCAGCCCCGCGTCGCGCCAATGCGCCGCAACGCGCTGCGCGTCCTCGTCCGAACACAGACCCTGCGCCGCCGAAAAACCGAACGCCAGCGAACAGCCCGCCGCCACGCCCTCGCCATGGATCAGCGCCTGCGAGAACCCGGTCTCCGCCTCCAGCGCATGCCCGAACGTGTGGCCAAGGTTGAGCAACGCCCGCGTCCCATTGGTCTCGTGTTCGTCCGCCGCGACGATCCGCGCCTTCGCCGAAACGCTGTGCGCGATCGCATATTCGCGCAAACCCAAATCGCCCGCGAGCAACGCCGCGCCATTGGCCTCGCACCATTCGAAGAAGGCGAGATCGTCGATCAGCCCATATTTCACGACCTCGGCATAGCCCGCACGCAACTCGCGGATCGGCAGCGTGTCGAGTACCTTCGGGTCGATCAGCACCATCGCCGGCTGATGGAACGCGCCGATCAGGTTCTTGCCCGCGCGCGTATTGATCGCGGTCTTGCCGCCGACCGAGCTGTCGACCTGCGCGAGCAGGCTCGTCGGGATCTGCACGAACTGGCATCCACGCTTGAGGATCGCGCAGGCGAACCCGACGAGATCGCCGATCACGCCGCCGCCCAGCGCGACGACATTATCGCCACGCTCGATCCCGAGTTCGAGCAGCCGGTCGCACAGCATCTCGAGCGTCGCCCAGCTCTTGCTGCCCTCGCCGGGCGCCAGCACGATCGCCTCGGATTCGAGCCCCGCGGCGCTCAGCGAAGCCTGGAGGGTGGCCAGATGCGTCGCCAGGTTCGCATCGGTGACGATCGCGATGCGCCGGCCCTTTGCCAGCGGCGCGATGAATTCGCCGGCGCGGCCAAGCAGTCCCGCCTCGATATGGATCGGGTAGGTCCGCGCGCCCAGTTCGACGGTAATGGTCTTCATCGGCCTAACGCTCTCAGGATTGCAGCGACGGTCGCTTCGTGCGGCGTCTTGTTGCTGACGATATGGATATGCGCCTGCGCGTAGATCGGGTTGCGGACGCGCGCCAGTTCGGCGAGCACCTTGCCCGGATCGCGGTTGCGCAGCAGCGGGCGGGTGTCACGCCGCCCGACACGCTCGACGAGGATGTCGGGATGCGCGCTCAGCCACACCGACACCGCGTCGCGCAGGATCAGCGCGCGCGTATCGTCGTTGATGAACGCGCCGCCACCCGTCGCGATGATCTTGGGCGTACCGTCGATCAGCCTCGCGATCACGCGGCGTTCGCCGTCGCGGAAATATTCCTCGCCATATTTGGCGAAGATCTCGGCGACGGTCATGCCCGACGCGGCCTCGATCTCGTGATCGGCATCGACGAACGGCAGGTTCATGCGCAGCGCGAGGCGGCGGCCGACGGTGGTCTTGCCGACGCCCATCAGCCCGACGAGCACGATCGGGCGATCGATCGGGGCAGCGCGGCGACTGCCGGCAGGGCCGCCTGGAGGCCCACCTGAAGGGTTGTGGCTTTGCAACATCGTGAGCCGCGCTATACAGCGGCACCGCGCAAGGGCAAAAGCTCTTGGCGCCTGTTTGTCCACTACAAGGTTACGTCGCATGTCCCGTTTCATCGTCTCGGTCGTCGTCGTTCTTGTGGTCGTGGTCGGCGGCCTGTTCCTGCTGGCCGGCCGCGCGACCGAGCGTCCGCAGAGCCGCGTCGAGAAGGCCGTGACGCTTGCGAACCTCTCTTAAGGCGACACTGGCGGCGGCGGTTGCCGCCGGGGCTCTCGTCGCGCTGGCACCGGCGATCGGGCAGGATCGCCCCGAATCGATCCTGCCGCCCGGGTTCGGCGATCCCACCCCGACGCCCGCGCCGCGGCCGGCGCCACCTGCGGGCACGCCCACGCGGCCGTCCGGCACGCCGCAGCCGACCGTCCCGCAGCCGGCGCCCGCCGCGCCGTCGCCCGGCGCGATGATCCAGCCGCTACCGCCGACGACGCCGACCGGCATTCCCCCGGTGGCGCCCGCCGCGACGCCCGCGGCCATCGATCCCGCTGTGCTCGCGCGGTACGAGATGCCCGAATCGGCACGGCGCTCGCTCGCGACGGTCGGGCCGGTGGCATCGCGTGAGGGTGGGCTGGAGACCGACGCGTTCGGCGAGGCCGACGGCCATTATGTCGAGACGCTGATGCGCCGGCTGACCGCGCCCTTGCCGTCGCGCTGGATGTCGATCCTGCTGCGCCGCGCTCTGGTATCGCGCGTCGATACGCCTGCGCGCATCAACGGCGCGGACTTTGCGGCGGAACGCGCTTGGCTGTTGCTGCGGATGGGCGAATCGGTCGCCGCGCGCGCAGTCACGCAGAGCGTCGACACCGACAACTACACGCCCAAGCTGTACCAGGTCGCGATGAACACGGCGCTGGCGACGGGCGATCCCGCGGGCTTCTGCCCGCTCGTCCCCGGCGCGATGCGTCTTGCACCGGCGCGTGGCTGGACGATGGCGCAGGCGATGTGCGCTGGCCTCTCGGGCAACCCAGCGCAGGCGACCCCGCTGATCGCGACCGCCAAGCGCCGCAACGTCGCGAGTGGCGTCGACATGCTGCTCGCGCAGAAAGTCGTGGGGGCCGGCGCGCAAGGCCGACAGGCCGTGACGATCGAGTGGGACGGCATCGACCAGCTGACCGCGTGGCGGTTCGGGCTGGCGATGGCGACCGGCGTCGCGGTGCCCGACGCGCTCTATGCCAGCGCAGGGCCGCAGGTGCGATACTGGCAGGCGCTGTCCCCGTCGGTGCCGCTGGCGGCCCGGCTCGCGCCCGCCGAATCGGCGGCGGGGCAGGGGGTGCTCTCCAGCGCCGCGCTGGTCGATCTCTACGCCGCCGCCTCGACCGACGACGATACGCAGAGCGTCGCGGCCGCGGCCGCCAACGATCTGCGCACCGCCTATGCCGATCGCAGTTTCGAGACGCGGCTGAACGCCCTGCGCCAGCTCTGGGGCGGCGCGGACACGCGGCCGTCCTATGCGCGGCTTGTCCTGACCGCACGCGCGGCGGCACGAATGAACCCGGCGCTGGCCAAGGCCGAGGCGGATCATCTGGTCGCGTCGATGCTGTCGGCGGGGCTCGACCGCACCGCCGCACGCTGGCTCGGCACCGTACCCGCGGGCGGCGATGCTTGGGCGATGATCATGCTCAGCGATCCCGATGCGTATCGCCGGCTGACCTATGCCGATCTCGCCTCCTATTCGGGCGGCGAAGGCGATTCGGCGCTCAAGCAGCGGATGTTGTTCGCGGGGCTCGCCGGGCTCGGGCGGCTCAACACCGGTGATATCGAGCGTGCCGCCCAGTCGCTGGGCGTACCGATCGGCGCGGACAATGCCTGGACGCGCGCGCTCGATCGTGCCGCGCGCGCCGGCCAGTCGGGTACGGTCGTGGTCCTCGCGGCGATTGGCATGCAGGCCGCCGGCTGGAAGGATATCCCGCCCGAGGCGCTGTACCGGATCGTCGGCGCGTTGCGGGCCGTCGGGCTCGACGGCGAAGCACGGATGATCGCCGCCGAGGCGATTGCGAGGGCGTGACCCACGCTACTGACCGTGCGCTGATCGACCGATTCCTGGAGATGATGGCGGCGGAGGCGGGGGCGGCACCGAACACGCTCGCCGCCTACCGCAGCGATCTGATGCTCGCGTCGCAGGCGCTCGAAGGCAACTTGGTCGACGCGGACGCCGCCGCGCTCGCAACCGTGTCGGGCGGATGGTCGGCGCTCTCTCGCGCGACCGTCGGCCGAAAGTCCGCCTCGCTCCGCCGCTTCTTCGCGTTCCTCGCCGAAGAGGGCCACCGCGCCGACGATCCCGGCAACGCGCTGCCCAGGCCCGGCCCCGCCCGCGCGCTCCCCAAGGTGCTGAGCCACGCCGATATCGACCGGTTGTTCGCCGCGATCGCCGAGCGCGCCGCGCGCGATCCGCTCGACCCCAACGACCTGCGGCTCTCCGCGCTGTTCGAGCTCCTCTACGGTTCCGGCCTGCGCGCGACCGAGCTCGTCAGCCTGCCGCGCAACGCGGTCCACCCCGATCGCCCGTTCCTGATCCTGCGCGGCAAGGGCGGACGCGAGCGGATGGTGCCGATCTCCGACCGTGCGCGTGCCGCGGTGGCGCTCTGGCGTACCCATGTTGCCGCCGACCGTCTGTGGCTGTTCCCCTCGGGCAAGGGCCACCTCTCGCGCATCCGCCTGTACCAGATCGTCAAGGCGCTCGCCGCCGAGGCGGGGATCCCGCCCGACCGGGTCAGCCCGCACGTCCTGCGCCATGCGTTCGCGACTCACCTGCTCGCGGGGGGCGCCGATCTGCGCGCGCTGCAATCGATGCTCGGCCACGCCGATATCGCCACGACCGAGATCTATACGCATGTCGATTCGAGCCGCCTGGTCGAGCTCGTCAACACGCGTCACCCGCTGGCGGATATGCCGCCGCGTTGACGCGGACGGCGCCGCACCGTAACCGCCGCGGATGCCAAGCTTCCTCGACTTCGAGAAACCGATCGCCGAACTCCAGGGCCGGATCGACGAACTCCGCGACACCGCTGCCGAAGGCAGCGTCGACCTGGCCGCGGATATCGCGCGTCTCCAGGCCAAATCCGACAAGCTGCTGAAGGATACCTTCGCGCGGCTGACGCCGTGGCAGAAGGCGCAGGTCGCGCGCCATCCCGAGCGTCCGCACTTCAAGGACTATGTCGCCGCGCTGTTCGACGAGTTCGTCCCGCTCGCCGGCGACCGCGCGTTCGGCGACGATCAGGCGATCCTCGGCGGCTTCGCGACGTTCCGCGGGCGCAAGATCATGGTGCTCGGCCATGAGAAGGGCGACGATACCGCGAGCCGCCTCCGCCACAATTTCGGCATGGGCAAGCCCGAGGGCTATCGCAAGGCGATCCGCCTCGTCGAACTCGCCAACCGATTCGGCCTGCCGATCGTGACGCTCGTCGACACCTCGGGCGCGTTCCCTGGCATCCAGGCCGAGGAGCGCGGCCAGGCCGAGGCGATCGCGCGCTCGACCGAAGCCTGCCTCAACGCGGGCGTGCCGATCGTCGCGGCGATCGTCGGCGAGGGCGGTTCGGGCGGCGCGGTCGCGCTCGCCGCGGGGAACCGGGTGCTGATGTTCGAACACGCGATCTATTCGGTGATCAGCCCCGAAGGCTGCGCCTCGATCCTGTGGCGCACCGCCGACAAGGCTCCCGAGGCCGCCGAAGCGATGCGGATCACCGCGCAGGACCTGAAAGCGTTCGGCGTCATCGACGATATCGTCGCCGAACCACTCGGCGGCGCGCACCGCGATCGTGCGACGGCGATCGAATCGCTCGGCGATGCGCTGGCGTCGGCGCTCGCCGACCTCGTCGCGCTTGCGCCTGCCGATCTGCGCAAGGATCGCCAGGCCAAGTTCCTGAAGATGGGTAGGCTCTAACCGCGCATCGACCCGCGTCGGAGCACAAGAAAAGGGCGGCGGAACCGGAGTTCCGCCGCCCTTCTTCGTAGCGCATCGTGCAGGCGGGAGACTCGTCGCCGACTCGCCCGCCCGCTCAGCGGCTTACGTGGTCGAGCTGTTGAGCTTGGTCGAAACGTTGTTGAACGTCTTGTTCAGGCTGTTGCCCAGGCCCTGCATCGCAGCGATGGCAGCGACGGCGATCAGCGCGGCGATCAGGCCGTACTCGATCGCGGTTGCGCCCTTGTTGTTCTTGAAAAACTTGCGGATCGTCTTCATTCCGGTCTCCATCGTTGGATTGCTTCAGTGTCACCCGGCTGGACCGGACGGGCCGGATCAGCACAGACACGATTAGAAGTGGTGGGTTGAGAAAGGCTTAAGGTCGGCAGTTTTCGTCGAGCGATGTACAAAACCACCGCGCGCGGTCAGCGTGCCCCGGCGACCTTCGTATCGACCTTGCCCCACATGCCCGTCGTCGAATCGGCGAGCGCGGTCAGGCCGGCGATCATCGCGATGACGATGAACGCCAGGATCAGGCCATATTCGATCGCGGTCGCGCCGCGGGTGGTGCGCAGGGCACGCAGCAGCGTCCGGCCGGCGATCGTGGCTAGGGAAACGACAGACTTCATAAGCCCCAGTGTACGCAAAGGAAAATTAAGGAATGACCAACGATCGGCCCGTTTCGGGCGTGTCGTCCTTGTTGCCCGTCGTTGCCGCGGCGATGGTCGATCTCGAGGGGCGGGTGCTGCTCCAGCAGCGGCCCGAGGGTAAGTCGCTCGCCGGGCTCTGGGAGTTTCCCGGTGGCAAGGTCGAGCCTGGCGAGACCCCCGAGGCCGCGCTGATCCGGGAGCTGGAAGAGGAACTCGGCATCGCGGTGCCGCACGCCTGCTTGGCGCCCGCGGCCTTTGCCAGCGCGCCGCTCGGCGACCGTCATCTTGTCCTGCTTCTCTACATCACCCGAAAATGGACCGGCGTCCCCCGCGCGCTCGAGGCGACGGCACTCCGCTGGGTGCGGCCGAGCGAGATGCACGCGCTGCCGATGCCGCCCGCGGACCGCCCGTTGATCGGTCTGCTCGACGCGCTGATCTGACCAAACCGCGTACGGAAACGGGACGGTTTCCGCTCGGCCACGCCGCATACTTCGCGTTCGAAAATATGCACTTGATCTGGTGTCGGCGGTGTCGCAAAGCAGCGTTTCCGGCGTGCGTCCCCAAGACCGCACGCAGGCGTTGGACCGCGGCTCGCGCGAGTTATTCCCTTTTCTCGAGCGAGCCGTTTCCGATCTTGCCGCCGCCCGACGCGCTGCGATCATGTGCGGTCTCTGGCGCCTGAGCGCTGAGCAGTCTCTCGACCGTCGCTCCGATGATGTAGCGATTGGAGGCCCGACCGGGAATCGAACCCGGGTGCGAGGATTTGCAGTCCTCTACGTCACCACTCCGCCATCGGGCCTCGATGCGGACGGCGCAAATGCTTCCTTTTGTCCGCGCGGTCAACCGCGACGTGCAACGCTGCACGAAATATCCTCAGCCGGCAGGTTGCAGGGGAGTCCGGGCGCGCAGCCTGACGCGGTCCAAACGGGGTGTTCGGGAGGCGCCAAAAGCCACCCATGTGCCATTTTGGGCGACGCGGCCGGCATTCGCTGCTAGGAATCATCGCAGAGGTAGTGCCGTGGTCTTCCGCATGCGCCCTCGACGTCCCGCCCGCGACATCTTCGGTGTCACACGGGCGGGCGGGGCGTCTACACCGCAAAATCGGTCCATCTCGTACCCGCCGTGCACAACTCCGGCTTGGCGCGGCCGATGCCGCACGATACACATCGACGCGACAACTAGTGTATTGCATGGCTAAAACAGTTGTGCGACAGGATGGGTTATGACGACGATGAGCCTCGAGACCGAGACCCCTGCTTTGGCCCCCGCCGCGGCATTCGATACGATGCGTCACGCGATGGTCGCGAGCCAGCTTCGCACCAATGCGGTCAGCGACCAGCGCGTCGTCGCGGCGATGGCGCGCGTACCCCGCGAAACGTTCATGCCAGAGGGCGTCCGGTCGATCGCCTATCGCGACGCAGCGATCCCGCTGGGTGGCGGTCGCTACGCCAATCTGCCGATGGCAACCGGCCGGTTGCTGACCGAGGCCTATCTCACCCCAACCGATCGCGTTCTGCTGATCGGCGCCGCGTCGGGTTATACCGCCGCCGTACTTAGCGAGATCGTCGGTTCTGTGGTCGCGGTCGAAAGCGATCCCGCGTTGCTCGCCACCGCGCGCGCTGCGCTCGACGGGGTTGGCAATGTCGAGATCGTCGCCGCGCCGCTGAACGAAGGGCACGCTGCCGGCGCGCCCTATGACGTTCTGATCGTCGACGGCGCGATCGAGGCGATTCCCGATGCGCTGATCGCGCAGGTCCGCTCGGGCGGCCGCGTCGTGTCCGGAATCGCCGAGCATGGGCTGACTCGTCTGGCGTCGGGCCGAAAGACCGATGGCGGGTTCGCGCTGGCGGCGTTCGTCGATGTCGAATGCGTCGTGCTTCCAGGTTTCGACACCCCCAAACCCTTCAGGTTCTAAGCCTTATGATCACGCGCACCGCTCGTATCCGCTGCTTGCTCGCAAGTGTTGCGCTGATCTATAACGCTGCACCAGTCGGTGCGGAGACGCTGCGCGAGGCGCTGGTCAAGGCGTACACGACCAACCCGATCATCACCGGCCAGCGCGCGACTTTGCGCGCGACCGACGAGAATGTCCCGATCGCGCGCGCCTCGGGGCTGCCCTCGGCCAATGTGACGGGCGACTATACCGAATATGTCGTGACCGCGGCGAACAGCTTCATCGCGCTGCCGCGCCAGGCGGTGGCGCGCACCAACGTGTCGGTGCCGCTCTATCAGGGCGGACAGGTCCGCAATTCCGTCGCCGCCGCCAAGACCAGGGTCGAGGCGGGCCGCGCGACGCTGCGCGGGACCGAGGCGGATTTGTTCACCAACGTCGTCGCCGCCTATATGGACGTGATCCGCGACGAGGCGATCGTCGGCCTGAACACGCAGAACGTCCGCGTGCTCGACGTCAATCTGCAGGCGAGCCGCGACCGGTTCCAGGTCGGCGACCTGACCCGCACCGACGTCGCGCAGTCGGAGGCGCGCCTCGCACTCGCCCGCGCACAGCTCCAGTCCGCCGAGGCGCAGCTGATCTCGAGCCGGGAAAACTATATCCGCTATGTCGGCACGCCCGCCGGCACGCTCGAAACGCCCCCGACGCTCCCGCATCTTCCGGACAGCCCCGCCTCGGCGGTGACCGTCGCGATCGAGAACAACCCGGTCCTCATCGCCGCAGCGAAGGAGCGCGATGCGACCCGCTATGATGTTGGGGTCGCCCGCGCGAGCCGCCTGCCGCAGGTCAGCGCGACCGGTTCGGCCAGCTATACCAACTATCTCGGTTCGGCCTCGACGACGGACGGCAGCGTCAACACGTTTCCCAACGCCAACAAGGCGGTGCAGGCGGGCCTCTCGCTGACGCTGCCGCTGTTCCAGGGCGGTCGCCCCGCCGCGCAGGTCCGCCAGGCCGAAGCCTTTCAGAGCCGCGCGATCGAGAACGTCACCGCGACCGAACGCAACGTCATCTCGCAGGCGCGCTCCGCCTTCGCCGTCTGGCAGTCGTCGGAACAGGTGATCCAGTCGTCCGAAACTGCGGTCAACGCCAACAAGCTGAGCCTCGAAGGCGTCCGTGCCGAGAACAGCGTGGGCACGCGAACCATCCTCGACATCCTCAACGCCGAGCAGGAACTGCTCAACAGCCAAGTGACGCTCGTCACCGCGCGACGCGATGCGTATGTCGCCGGCTTCGCGTTGCTCGCGGCGATGGGGCAGGCCGAGGCGCGCGACTTGGGGCTCGACGGCGGCGTGCTCTACGATCCGGTCGCCAATTATCAGCGCGTCCACCACAAGATCTGGGACTTCGGCGGCGATGGCGAGCCGGTGCCGGTCGGCACGCGGACCGTGCAATCGCCTGCGCAGGATGCGCATGTCCAGCCGCAACGCGATCCGTTGCTCGATACGCCGGTTGACAGGAACCCCGCCTTAACCACAGGTAAGGACGCGCCGAGCCGCCAATAGGGGTGTTGCGCGGCTACGGGGTTTGGGATGGTCCGGATGGGGGACGTGAACGGCGAGCCGTCGATGGAGGAGATTCTGTCGTCGATCAAACGCATCATCGCGGAGGAGGGCGACACGCCCGGCCGGTCGCGGCGTCCCGCGCGGACGAACGCGGCGCCCGCCGATCGCGATTCGGCCTATCATGAGCCCGCCTATCGCGACGCCGCCTATCTCGACGACGAGATCGACGACGATGAAGTTCTCGAATTGAGCGATCCCATGCCGATGGTCGACCGTACGCCCCGCCCGCCGAAATCCCCGGTCCTGACCTCGGTCGATGCCGCGCCCGAACCGCGCCAGGCAGCGCCCAAGCCGCAGCCCCAGTCGCACGCACAGCACCAGTCGCACACGCAGCACCAGCCGAACCCTGCGCCGGAGCCCACGTCCGAATCGATCGTCTCGCGCGAGACCGCCGCGGCAACGCGCGCGCCGCTCGAGGCGTTGACCCGGATGATGATCAAGCCCGACACCAACAGCGACGGCACGCTCGAAGGGCTCGTGCGCGAAATGCTGCGGCCGATGCTGCGCGAGTGGATCGACGCGAACCTGCCCAACATGGTCGAGGACATGGTCGCGCGCGAAATCGCCAAGATCATGAACCAGCAGCCTTAAACCCGGCGCATCCCCGGCGGAACCAGCACGGTTCCGCCGGGGTTACGCTCTCCATGTCTGATCCGAGCGCGCAGCAACCAGTGGCCGGGATAGACCCGGCTAAAGCCCCCATACAGGGCGGGGAGTGGCGCGGCTCGAACGAAGCCATCGTCCCGGCCAAGGCGGGCAGCGATATCTTCTTTGCGGCGGTGAAGACCACGCGGATGCCGATGGTCGTCACCGACCCGCATCGCCCCGACAACCCGATCATCTTCTGCAACGAGGCGTTCTCGTTCATGACGGGCTACTCCCAAGACGAGATCCTCGGCTATAACTGCCGCTTCCTGCAGGGTCCCGAGACCGACCAGACCGCGATCGACGAGGTTCGCGCCGCCATCGCCAAGCGCGAGGAAGTCGCGGTCGAGGTCCTCAACTATCGCAAGAACGGCTCAACCTTCTGGAACGCGCTGTTCGTGTCGCCCGTGTTCGGCGACGATGGCGAACTCCGCTATTTCTTCGCCAGCCAGCTCGATATTTCCCGCCGTCGCGAAGCCGAGGAAGCGCTGCACGAGGCGCAGCGCATGGAAGCGGTCGGCAAGCTGACGGGCGGCATTGCGCATGATTTCAACAATCTGCTGCAAGTCATTCAGGGCTATGCGGACATTCTCGACGCACGGATCGGCCCCGACGACCGGTCGGCGCGACGCGCGGTCGATGCCATTTCTACCTCCGCGGCGCGCGCGGCGACGCTGACGCAGCAACTGCTCGCGTTTGCGCGCAAGCAGGAACTGCGCGACCGGCTGATGAACCTGAACCAGCTGGTCGGCGATTTCCGGCCGATCCTCGAACGCAGTGTCGGCGCCGGGATCACGCTGAAACGCGATCTCGCGTCTGACCTGTGGAATTGCCGCGTCGACCCCGTCCAGACCGAGATGGCGCTGCTCAACATCATCGCCAACGCGCGCGATGCGACCGGCGGTGCGGGCACCGTCACGATCACCACGCGCAACGCAGTGCTGCCCGAGGATGCCAGCGTCGCCAAGCTCGAACCCGGCGAATATGTCGTCGCCACGATACGCGACGATGGCCCCGGGATCGATCCGACGGTCGCCGAGAAGATCTTCGAACCCTTCTACACGACCAAGGAGATGGGGAAGGGCGCCGGGCTCGGCCTCGCAATGGTCTATGGCTTCATGCGCCAGTCGGGTGGGATCGCCACCGTTCAGAACGTACCCGGCGGCGGCGCTGCGTTCTCGCTCTATTTCCCGCGCGCGAGCGGCGCGGTCGAGCGCAAGCCCACAGGCCCGGTCGCGCCGCACGCAGGCGGTGCCGAACGCGTGCTCATGGTCGAGGACCAGATTGAGGTCGGCGAGCTCGGCAAGACTATCCTCGAGGATCTCGGCTACGAAGTCGTGCTGGTCGACAGCGCGCGCGCCGCACTCGACACGCTGCACGGTGACTCGGACTTCCGGCTGTTGTTCACCGACATACTGATGCCCGGCGGCATGAACGGCGTCGCGCTCGCGCAGGCGGTGCGGCGCGACTATCCGCACACCGCGGTGCTGCTGACGACCGGGTTCGCGGACGAGGCGATCGACGCGGGCAGCCGCTCGTTCGAGCTGATCCGCAAGCCCTATCGCCGCAACGAACTCAACGAGCGGATTCGTGCGGTGCTCGACAAGCCCGGTGCGCGGACGTGAGGCTGGCCTAGCCCGGACACGCTCGCTAAGGCTTCCGCCATGAGCGAGCTTCCCAAAACCTTCGACCCCGCCTCCATCGAATCGCGCTGGTATGCGCATTGGGAGGCCAGCGGCCAATTTCGCCCCGACCGCCCGAACGCCGAGCCGTGGACGATCGTCAACCCGCCGCCCAACGTCACGGGCAGCCTGCACATCGGCCACGCGCTCGACAACACGCTGCAGGATATCCTGACGCGCCATGCGCGCTTGAAGGGCAAGGACGCGCTCTGGGTGGTCGGCACCGATCACGCCGGCATCGCCACGCAAATGGTCGTTGAGCGCCAGATGGGTGCGATGTCCCCGCCGCAGAAGCGCACCGACCTCTCGCGCGAGGACTTCATCGCCAAGGTCTGGGCGTGGAAGGAAGAGAGCGGCGGCGAGATCACGCAGCAGCTCCGCCGGCTCGGTTGCTCGATGGACTGGGCGAACGAGCGCTTCACGATGGACGAGGGCTTTTCGAAGGCCGTCCTGAAAGTGTTCGTCGACCTCCACAAGCAGGGGCTGCTCTACCGCGACAAGCGGCTCGTGAACTGGGATCCGGGCCTCGGCACCGCGATCAGCGACCTCGAGGTCGAGACGCGCGAGATCAAGGGCAGCTTCTGGCACCTGCGCTATCCGCTCGCCGACGGATCGGGGTTCATCGAGGTCGCGACGACGCGGCCCGAGACGATGCTCGCCGACATGGCGGTCGCGGTGAACGGTGCGGACGAGCGCTACACGGCGCTGATCGGCAAGCAGGTGAAGCTGCCGATCACCGGGCGGCTGATCCCGATCATCGCCGACGATCATGCCGATCCCGAGTTGGGATCCGGTGCTGTTAAAATCACGCCGGGGCATGACTTCAACGATTTCGAGGTCGGCAAGCGCGCAGGGATGGCCGCGGGGACGATGCTCAACATGCTCGATGCCAAGGCGCGCGTCGTGCAGGTCGCGGACGGGCTGATCCCGGATGCGTTCCTTGGCCTCACGACCGCCGAAGCGCGTAAAGCTGTGGTCGCGCAGCTGAAGGCGGACGGCGTCCTGATCCCGCATGTCGACAAGGACGGCGTCGAGCACGACGCCGAGCCGCGCACGATCCAGACGCCGTACGGCGATCGCTCGGGCGTGGTGATCGAGCCGTGGCTGACCGACCAATGGTATGTCGACGCCAAGACGCTCGCGCAGCCCGCGATCGAGGCGGTGCGCGTCGGCGCGATCGATATCGTGCCCAAGACCTGGGAGAAGACGTTCTTCAACTGGATGGAGAACATCCAGCCCTGGTGCGTCTCGCGCCAGCTATGGTGGGGGCACCAGATCCCAGCCTGGTTCGGGCCGGACGGCACGCCGTACGTCGCCGAGACGGAGGCCGAAGCGCAGGCGCTCGCCGGCGCAGGCGTGACGCTGGTTCGTGATCCGGACGTGCTCGACACGTGGTTTTCGTCGGCGCTCTGGCCGTTTGCGACGATGGGCTGGCCCGAGGAATCCGACCCCACGCTCGGTGGGCGCTATCCCAACGACGTGCTGATTTCCGGCTTTGACATCCTGTTCTTCTGGAACGCGCGGATGATGATGCAGGGGCTGCACTTCATGAAGGACGTGCCGTTCCGCACGCTCTACCTTCACGGCCTCGTCCGCGCGGCGGACGGTGCGAAGATGTCCAAGTCGAAGGGCAATGTCGTCAACCCGCTCGGGCTGATCGACCAGTATGGCGCCGATGCGCTGCGCTTCTTCATGGCGGCGATGGAGAGCCAGGGCCGCGACATCAAGATGGATGAGAAGCGCGTCGAGGGCTATCGCAACTTCGCGACCAAGCTGTGGAACGCGGCGCGGTTTGCGCAGGCCAACGGCATCGTCGCGAGCACCACGTTGGAGGCACCGCGTGCCGAGCTCGCGGTCAACAAGTGGATCATCGCCGAGACGATCGCGACCGTGCAGACGGTCGACCTCGCGCTCGCCGACTACCGCTTCGACGGCGCCGCCAACGCGATCTACCAGTTCGCGTGGAGCCGCTTCTGCGACTGGTATCTCGAACTCATCAAGCCGCAGATGGTCGGCGACGAGCGCGGCCAGATTGACGACGAATCGAAAGCGGTCGCGGGCTGGGTGCTCGACCAGATCCTGGTGCTGCTCCACCCGTTCATGCCGTTCATCACCGAAGAGCTGTGGCACGCGATGGGCGCTCGCGAGCACGACCTGATCGTCGCGCAGTGGCCGATGGCGGATGCGCGCTCGCTCGATCCGGAGGCGAGCAAGGAGGTCGACTGGCTGATTCGGCTGGTTCAGGAAATCCGGACCGCGCGCAACGAACTGAACGTGCCGCCGGGGGCGCGTCTGCCGCTCCACGTCCGTGACGCCAACGCGGCGACGCTGGCGCGGCTCGAACGCCAGGCCCCCGCGCTGGCGCGGCTCGCGCGTGTCACGCATGCCGAGGGCGAACCCGCCGGCGGCGCGGCGCAGGTCGTCGTCGACGAGGCGACCTTCGTCCTGCCGCTCGAAGGCGTGATCGATCTCGATTCGGAACGCACGCGCCTGACCAAGGCGATCGCGGCGGCGGAAAAGGAGCGCGACGCGCTGTCCGGCCGCCTGGGCAATGCGAGCTTCGTCGAACGCGCCAAGCCCGAAGCGGTCGAAAAGGCCAAGGCCGACCACGCCGACAAGGCCGCCGAAGCCGCCCGCCTGCAGGCGGCGCTGGGCCGGCTCGGCTGACCTGCTCCCCTCCCGCTTGCGGGAGGGGTCGGGGGAGGGGCGTGCCTCAAAAGCCGGACGCCAGTACGTACGTCGCACCCTCCCCTGACCCCTCCCGCAAGCGGGAGGGGAATGCGCATCCGGCCAAATCCCGTCACGCCAGCGAATGCTGGGGTGACGGTCGAGAGTGGTACACTGGCTGGGCAGAGTTCATTCGACCGCCTCCTTGTTCTCCCGCGAAGGCGGGAGCCCAGTCTTGGTCCCCGCCTTCGCGGGGAAACACGGTGCTCCCGGTCCGGAGCAGGCGGAGCTAGCGACCTGTTCTCGCGTTCATTCCGCGGCTAGGCATGGAGCCTGAGGGGGCGTCCGCCCGTCTGCCGGTGAATACCGGACAATCCGGCCTGACGGAGTGACTGTGTGAGCGACCTGCCATCCAACGTCGAGACAAGCGCCGGCGCCCCCGCGCACTCGAGCCTCAAACCCGGCGCCCGCCCCGGCGGCAAACCCGGCCAACGCGATCTCACCACCGGGCATATCGGCCGCACGCTGCTCGCCTTCGCGCTCCCGACATTGGGCTCGAACATCCTGCAATCGCTGAACGGCTCGATCAACGCGATCTGGGTGGGGCGCTATCTCGGCGAGGGCGCGCTGGCCGCGACCTCGAACGCCAACATCATCATGTTCCTCACGTTCGGCGCGGTGTTCGGGTTCGGGATGGCGGCGACGATCCTCGTCGGCCAGAGCTTCGGCCGCCACGACATCGATGGCGCGCGCCGCGCGTTCGGCTCGGCGGTGGGGCTGGTGCTCGGCGGCGCGATCGTCATCGCCGCGCTCGGCTGGGTGTTCGCGCCAGAGATCCTGCAGCTGCTCGCGACGCCCGGCGACGCGATGCCGCTCGCGCTCGCCTATCTGCGCGTGATCTTTCTCGGGCTGCCCGCGTCGATGATGATGGTGCTGTTGATGATGGGCCTGCGCGGCACGGGCGATTCGATGACGCCGCTCTGGTTCATGCTGCTCAGCGCGGTCCTCGACAGCGGGTTCAACCCGCTGCTGATCGCCGGGATCGGGCCGTTCCCGCAGCTGGGGATCGCCGGGTCGGCAATGGCGACGCTGATCGCCAGCCATGTCTCGCTGCTCGGGCTGGTGCTCTATATCTACCGGCGCGACCTGCCGCTGCGGCTCCGCGGGCCCGAGCTGCGCTACCTGATCCCCGAGCGTGCGCTGACCGGCACGATCGTGCGGAAAGGCCTGCCGATGGGCGCGCAGATGCTGGTGATGTCGACTGCGGGGCTCGCGATGGTCGGGCTTGTCAACCGGCTCGGCGTGGATACCGCGGCGGCCTATGCGGTGTCGCAGCAGCTCTGGACCTATATCCAGATGCCGGCGCTCGCGATCGGTGCGGCGGTCAGCTCGATGGCGGCGCAGAATATCGGCGCGGGCCGGTGGGACCGGGTCGGCGACATCACCAAATACGGCCTGCTCTTCAATATCGCGCTGACCGGCGCGATGGTCGGCGTGGTGATCCTGTTCGACCGGCCGGTGATGACGCTGTTCATCGGCGGCGACAGCCCGGCCTTGCCGATCGCGCGGCATATCCAGCTGATCGCGAGCTGGAACTTCATCCTGTTCGGCATGACGATGGTGCTGTTCTCGACGGTCCGCGCGAACGGCGCGGTGATCGCGCCGCTGATCGCGCTGATCATCGCGCTGTATCCGGTGCGGATCGGCTTTGCGCTGCTGGCGAAGCCATGGCTCGGCGGGGATGCGCTGTGGTGGAGCTTTCCTCTGGGATCGGCGGCGACGCTGGCGATCGCGATCGGCTATTACCGCTACGGCAATTGGCGGAAGGGGGCGCTGGTCGTGCCCGAGGATTGCGAGGAGGGCGCACACGCGATGACCGAACCCGGCGGTCGGTTGCAGCCGACGGGGTAACCTGAGCTACCACCCCGGCGGAGGCCGGGGCCCAATTGGGAAGGTCGTAGTAACGAAGCGCCGCCCGTCGTCGTCGACGTACCCCAATTGGGCCCCGGCCTTCGCCGGGGTGGTGCAGATGGTCTCGGCGTGCCGCCCTACCGCAGCCGCTTCACGAACGACCGGCCACCCTCGCGGCGCTCATGCTGGAAGTTCGGGATCGTCTCGATCAGGTCGGACAGCCGGTTGAACCCGTAATTCCGCGCATCGAAGCTCGATCGGTTGCCCGCCAGCTGGCCGAGCTCCGCGACGCTCGCATAGCCCTTCTCGTCGCGCTTCACCGCGTTGTACGCGTCGATCAGCAGCTTGATCACCTGTTCGTCGATCGGTTGCGCAGTCTTGGGGCGGGGGGCCGGGGCAGGCGCCGCTGCCTTCTCGCCCGCGACCGGTGCCGGGGCGGGCGCGGGCATCGGCTGCGACGTCTCGTTCAGCGCGCCCACGTCGATGAACCGCGTGCAGGCTTGGCGGAACCCCTCGGGCGTGCGGCTGGTACCGAAGCCGTAGACGGGGATGCCGTCCTGCCGGATGCGCGTCGCCAGCGGCATGAAATCGCTGTCCGACGACATGATCCCGAACCCGTCGATCCGCCCGCGGAACAGCAGGTCCATCGCGTCGATCGTCATCTTCATGTCGGTCGCGTTCTTGCCCTTGGTCAGGTCGAACTGCTGCTGCGGTTCGATCCCGTGCTTGATCGACATGTCGCTCCACGCCTTCAGCGCGGGCTTGGACCAGTTGCCATAGACCCGCCGGACGTTGACCGTGCCGAGCTCGGCAAGGACTGTCAGCACCGGGTCGAGCGTGGCGGCGGACGCGTTGTCCGCGTCGATCAGGAGGGCGACGTTGCGCGTTGTGGTATCGATCATGCGCGCCGGATTAGACGCGCGCGCGCCCCGCGTCCACGCTCCACGCGCCACCACCGGCTGCGGAGAGGTAGAGGAAGACGAAGCAGTACAGCACCGCCGCCTCGCCGCCATTGGCAATCGGGAAGGGGCCCTGCGGCGCATGCGCCATGAAATAGGCGACCGCGGACATCCCCGACAGCACGAACGCCACCGGCCGCGTGAACAGCCCGACGATCAGCAGCCCGCCGCCGACGACCTCGAGCACACCGGCGGCGATCAGCAGCGGGGTCATCGGCATCGGGAACGGCGGCAGGCCAAAGAACTTCGAGATGCCGTGGCTGAAGAACACGAGCGCGACGACGATCCGCATGACGCTGAGCAGACGGGGGGACCAGGTGGCGGGTATCGGCATGGTGAAATCCTCGGTGTCGTTGCGACCCCGAAATGTCCCACGCGGCACGCCCGGTCAATTTACCTAAATCGAAACGGATCGTTGACGGGCGCTCCAATCCTCCCCCGCCAGGGGGAGGTGGCACCGAAGGTGACGGAGGGGGAGGATACGGAACAGTCGTTTCGCTCACCGCCCCCTCCGTCTGGCAAGCGCCAGCCACCCCCCCCTGGCGGGGGAGGATTCAGGGATAGGCGATCGCGATCACCTCATATTCACGCTCGCCCGCAGGCAGGTCGACGCGGCGCACATCGCCGATCGCCGCCCCGCGCAGCGCCCGCGCGAACGGCGAATTCCAGCCGATCCGGCCGTTGCTCGCGTCCGTTTCGTCGTCGCCGACCAGCGTAAGGATCCGCTCGACATCATCCTCGTCCGCAACCGTCACGCACGCCCCGAACCAGACGCGCGAACGATCCTCCTGCGCGGCGGGATCGACGACCTTGGCCGCCTTCATCCGCTTCGACAGCCAGCCGAGCCGCCGGTCGATCTCGCGCAGCCGCTTGCGGCCGTAGATGTAATCCCCGTTCTCAGACCGGTCGCCATTGCCCGCCGCCCACGAGATCGTCTCGACAAGCTTGGGCCGCTCGCCGACGAGAAGGTGTTCATATTCCTCGCGCAGCACGGTGTAGCCGGCGGGGGTGATGTAGTTCGGGCGATCCATACGCGTCCGTATCATGTTCTGCGCGACCGTCATCCTGACGAAAGTCAGGATCCAGAGCCACCAAGGACCGTCGCCCGTTACCCTGGATCCTGACTTTCGTCAGGATGACGGAGGAGATCCGCAGATCAGCCCGGCCGGTTCTTCCCCAGATACCACGACAACCGCGCAGCCCCCCGGCTCTTCGCCCGCGCGGGGTTCATCAGGTCGTACACCACCGCATTCTCCAGCACGCGCTGCACGTAATTGCGCGTCTCCTGGTACGGGATCGCCTCGACCCAATCGACCATGTCGACCGCCCCCGTGCGCGGATCGCCGTTCGCGCGGAGCCATTTGTTCACGTTGCCGCCGCCCGCATTATATGCCGCCACCGCGAGCGGATAGCTGCCGTAATTGGCATAGACGCGCTGGAAATAGCTCGACCCCAGCATGATCGACATGTTTGGATCGGTCGTCAGCGCCGCCTGGTTATACGCCAGCCCGATCTTGCCCGACTGCTCGCGCGCAGTCGCGGGCATCAGCTGCATCAGCCCGCGCGCGCCGGCATGGCTGACCGCGGCGCGATCGAACTGGCTTTCCTGCCGCGAGATCGCGTGGATGATCGTCCAATTGTCCTCATACCCCGCCGGCACGGTGACCATCGGGAAGCCGACCGCGGAATAATCGCTGAGCCCGTTCGCCAGCGCGCTCCGCCCCACCATCACGCCGAGATCGGGGCGGTTGATGCTCTTCGACAGCTCGGCGGCGAGCAGGTGATCGGTATCGGTCGTCGCGTCGGCGGCAATCTGGCGGACGAACGCGGTCTGGTCCTGCCAGTCGCCGATCTGGCCGAGGAACTTCACCGCGCGCACCGTCTCGCGCCGGTCGAACGCGGCGCGTGTCGCCGGATCGATCGCCACCGACGCCACCGAGGGCGGCGCGACCAGCGCGCGCCCGGTCCGCTCGTTCGCCAGCTGCCCGTAATATTGATCGCGGTAGCCGGCCGCCTGACCGTAGAACGCTGCCGCCTGCGGGGCGAGCCCCGCAGCCTCGGCCGCACGCCCCGCCCAGTAATAGCCCTTCGACCGCACCTGCGGCGAGCGCGAGCCGCGCGCATAGCGATCGAACAGCGTCATCGCATCCGCAGGGCGGCCAAGCTGCTTCATCGCCACGCGTCCGCCTAGCCAGGCGAGATTGGTATATTCGTCGCGCTCGGCATAGGATTTGGTCGAGACGTCGGCGCCGTAAGGATAGGCGTCGTCGATCTGCCGCGCGATGTCATAGGCGACCTGATACTGGCTGTCGTTCGCCGCGCCGTTCGCGTTGGTGACGAGCACCTCATACCATTCCGCCGCATTCCCCGGCCGCGTCGTCAGCGACCGCGGCCGCGCCAGCCACGCGCGCGCCGACGGGCTCGCGCCCGAATTGCGCAACCACTGCGCCCGGTCCGCGACATAGCCCGCGTCGTTGGCATACAAGGTCTGCGTCGAAGCCGAGATGTCCGAGGCATTTGGCGCATTCGTCCGGAACGCGAGCCGCGCCGCGAACACCGGTCGCCGCGCCGCGCTGGTCCATACCAGTTGCCGCTGCGCCGCTCCGGTCTGGCCCGCCCACAGCAGCGCATCCATCCGCGCGTCCTGATCGTCCGGCGTCAGCGCACCGGGGAAGCCCGACACGACCATCGCCTCGTCGGTCGGCGTCAGCCCGCTGCTGCGCCACGCGGTCCGCACCGCGGCATAGGCCTGGTCTCGCGCGCCCGTCGCCTGCAGAGCCCGCGCATAAGCGACACCGCCCGAGGCCGTTTGCGGCGGATAGCGGCGGAAGAACGCGGCGACGCTGGCGGGCGACCCGGTGGCGGCCTTGCGCTCCGCCGCACGGCGGTTCGCGGCCTCGTTCGGCCAACCCGGATGCGCCATCAGGAAGCCCGCATAGCTGTCGAACGGCAGCGCGTCGGTCTGCTGCAACGCGCGCCACTGCGCGATCGTCGACGCGATTGCGCCGTCGCTTGCCATCGGCTGCGCATTCGGCCCCATATTGGCAAGTTGTGTGCTGTAGCGATCCAGCGTCTGCTGCCCGCCTCCGGACGCGGCGACCGTCCCCGCCACGACTGCAAGAAGAAGGCTCGTTTTCAACATCGATGCTACCATGTGGACAGCATACGCCTCGAACCCGTATCTGTCCTGAACGAAATCCGGATTCCACCCGGTATTTGGCGCAACAGGCCAGACTTTTCTTCTCGCAGGGACGCAAGGCTACCGCATGTTTTCAGGATCGATTCCGGCACTCGTCACGCCGTTCGCCGCCGATGGCAGCTTCGACGAACCCGCCTATCGCGACTTCATCGAGTGGCAGATCGCGGAGGGCTCGTCGGGCCTCGTCGCGTGCGGCACCACCGGCGAGGCGGCGACCTTGTCGTATGACGAGCATTTTCACGTCGTCCGCGTCTGCGTCGACCAGGCGAAGGGCCGCGTCCCCGTGATCGCCGGCGCGGGCTCGAACGACACGCGCGTCGCCTCCGCCAATTTGCGCGCCGCCAAGGACGCCGGTGCCGACGCCGCGCTGATGGTCCCGCCTTATTACAACCGGCCGGGGCAGGAGGGCATCTTCCGCCATTTCGAAGCGCTGGCCGAGACGACGCCGCTGCCGATCATCCTCTACAACGTGCCCGCGCGCACCGTGACCGACATCCAGCCGGCGACACTCGCCCGGATCGTCACGGCGTTCCCCGACGTGTTTGTCGGCGTGAAGGATGCCAGCGGTGTGCTCGCGCGCGTCTCGCAGCACCGCGCGGCGTGCGGCCTCGACTTCTGCCAGCTGTCGGGTAACGACGACCTCGCGCTCGCGTTCAACGTGATGGGCGGCACCGGCTGCATCTCGGTGACGGCGAACGTCGCGCCCAGGCTGTGCGCCGAGTTCCAGGCGGCGTGCCAGTCGGGCGATTTCGTCAAGGCGCTGGCCTATCAGGACACGCTCTATCCGCTCCACGAAGCGCTCTTCACCGACGCCTCGCCGGGCCCGGTGAAATACGCGATGACGAAGGTCCGCTCAGGCTTCCCCGAAACGCTCCGTCTGCCAATGACGTCTGCGGGTGAGACGTCGCGGGTGGCCATCGACATCGCTTTGAGCCATGCTGGTCTGATCTAAGTTCCAGAAAGGAGCTGTATTGGCGAAGTATCTCGAAAAGGCGAACAACGAAACATTGTCCTTTTGCCAGTGCGAACGCGGGCTTGCATCAATTCCGGGCCAGTTGGATTGTCCTTGGTGTGGCTGCGGGTATCTGATCGCCTGCACATATTGCAGAAAGGCATTTACCTACGCCCGGGTCGTCGAGATCGACTTGAGTTATGTGGAGATTGTCACCGCAGACCGAAAACGCGGGGGTTACGATACGGCGACCGGTGTCGTTCAATCGCAAGCGGATTGGTTGGCCCATGTAATGAAAGATTTCGAAATAGGCGATCTCGTCGTCTATTTCGACGGCTTCTTCCTGAGGGCGGAAGCCGATAATCTCGAACTCGACGGACTTTTCGCAACCCATTCGCTTGCTCGGCTGCCACATCATGACGCGCTGATTGAGCCAGCGGCGCTGCTCGCGACGCTCGGAAACGTGGAGTATTGGCTATCGCGCGAGCGGCCCATTTGCGAAATCGATAACTAATAGGCTGATCCGCGCCCCGCCACCGCTTCCCCTAAGCCCCGCGACCTCCTACATCGCGCGTCCCATGGCACGTCCCAAACCCCCCACCTTCGAGAAGACCAAGATCGTCGCCGAGAACCGGCGCGCGCGGTATGATTATTATATCGAGCAGGTGTTCGAGGCGGGCATCGCGCTGACCGGCACCGAGGTGAAGGCGTTGCGCGGCGGTGAAGGCTCGATCGCCGAGGCCTATGCCGAGGTGAAGGGCAAGAATGTCGTCCTGGTGAACTCGAACATCCCCGAATTCAGCCACGGCAACCGCTTCAACCACGAGCCCAAGCGGCCGCGCAAGCTGCTGCTGCACGAGCGCGAGATCAACAAGATGTTCGGCGCGGTCGCGCGTCAGGGCATGACGCTCGTGCCGCTGATGATCTACTTCAATTCGAAGGGCCGCGCGAAGATCGAACTGGCGCTCGCCAAGGGCAAGCAGAACCACGACAAGCGCGATTCGGTGAAGGAACAGGACTGGAAGCGCGAGCAGGGCCGGATCATGCGGGATCGCGGATAGCCTGTGTCCAAGGCGCCGGGCAGCATATTCTCGCGTCTCGCGGCGTGGTCGCATCGCAATCTGCCCACGCGCGAATCGATGGAGAAGAACCGTCTTCTCCGCCCCGTCGCACACCGCGTGCTCGCGCCCGAACTCTGGCGCTTCACCCGCCGATCGGTGCCACGCGGCGTCGCGCTCGGGATGGTCGCGGGCATCCTGATCCCGGTAGCGCAGACGCCCGTTGCCGCGGTCTTCGCGCTGCCGTTCCGCGCCAACGTGCCGACCGCGGCGCTGACGACCTTCATCACCAATCCGCTGACCACGCCGCCGCTATGGATCGCCGCCTATTGGATCGGCTCGTCGCTGCTGCGGCTCGACGAGCATGTCCCCGGCCAGCCCGTCGCCGAGGCCGCCGCGCGGACCGAATGGATCCCGTGGCTGATGCAGGCGGGGCCCGCCACCGCGCTGGGCCTGCTGGTCATCACGATCGTCTGTTCGATCGGCGGCTATGCGCTCAGCGCGTTGGGCTGGCGGCTGTGGATCGCGCGCAAATGGCGGAACCGGCACGATAATCGCGGCGTCAGTGTTTCGTAACATTTGACACCGGTTGGAATTGACGGACCGTCTTATCGGCGTAAAACACGCAGCATCCAGACGATCTTTTCTCCGAGGTTCTTGATGCGCAAGTCGATTGTTACCGTGATCCTGCTCGCGTCCGCCGCATCGGCGATCGCGCAAACCGCCCCGCGTACCGCGACCCCGTCGTCCTCCACGCCTGCGCCGGCGACCACGAACGCGAACAAGCCGCAGATCGGCGATTTCGGGTTCGACATGGCGGGCCGCGATACCAGCGTGACGCCTGGCACGGACTTTTTCGACTATACCAATGGCGGTTGGGTGAAGACCACGCCGATCCCCGCCGATCGCTCGTCCTACGGCATGTTCCACGTCCTCCAGGACCTGTCGCTCGCGCGCACCCGCACGATCCTCGATGCCGCCGCCACCAAGCCCGGCGACAAGGTCGGCGATTTCTACACCAGCTTCATGGACGAGGCGGGCGCCAACGCGAAGGGCGCCGCACCCGTCAAGCCGATGCTCGCCGCATTGCGCGCCACCAAGGACAAGACCGCGCTCGTCACCGAGATCGCCAGGCTCCAGCGCCAGGGCGTCGGCGGCCTCGTCGGTGTCGGCGTGCAGCAGGACGACAAGGACCCGACCACCTATGTCGTCGGGCTCGGTCAGAGTGGCCTCGGGCTCCCCGATCGCGATTATTACCTCAAGGACGACGCGAAGCTCGCCACCATCCGCACGGCATACCAGGCGTATCTCACGCGGATGCTGACGCTGGCGGGCGAGCCCAATGCCGCCGCGCGCGCCGCCGCCGTGTTCAACATGGAGAAGGGCCTCGCCACCGCGCACTGGACTCGGATCGAGAGCCGCGACGCGGACAAGACCTACAACAAATGGACCGCCGCCGACTTCGCGGCAAAGGCGCCGGGCTTCCCCTGGGCGCAGTACATGACCGCGATGGGCGTCTCGGGTCGTCCGTTCTACCTCGTCGCGCAGCCGACCGCGTTCACCGGCGAGGCCAAGGTGTTCGCGGACACGCCGCTCGCCGTGTTGCAGGATTATGCGATGCTCAAGGTGCTGCGTGCCTACGCGCCGTATCTCTCGAGCGATTTCGACAAGACCAACTTCGGCTTCTACGGCACCACGCTGTCGGGGACGCCCGAGCAGCAGGTCCGCTGGAAGCGCGGCGTCTCGACCGTGTCGGGTGCGATGGGCGAGGCGATCGGCCAGCAATACGTCGCCAAATATTTCCCGCCGGCGTCGAAGGCCGCAGCGGACGATCTCGTCAAGAACGTGATCGCGGCGATGGGCGAGCGTCTCAAGAACCTCGAATGGATGGCGCCCGAAACCAAGACAAAGGCGCTCGCCAAGCTGGCCGCGTTCACGCCCAAGATCGGCTATCCCGACAAATGGCGCGATTATTCCGCGCTCCAGATCCAGCGCGGCGATCTCGTCGGTAACGTGTCGCGCGCCAACGCGTTCGACTATGATCGCGACCTCAAGAAGCTGGGCCAGC
This sequence comes from Sphingomonas aurantiaca, assembly GCF_003050705.1. Classification (GTDB taxonomy): domain Bacteria; phylum Pseudomonadota; class Alphaproteobacteria; order Sphingomonadales; family Sphingomonadaceae; genus Sphingomonas; species Sphingomonas aurantiaca. The sequence continues at coordinate 138,457 of NZ_QAOG01000002.1, forward strand.
CGATCGACCGGGCTGAGTGGTTTATGACGCCGATGACGATCAACGCCTATGCCAACCCGACGATGAACGAGGTCGTGTTCCCAGCGGCCATCCTGCAAGCGCCCTTCTTCGATCCCAAGGCAGATCCCGCGGTCAATTACGGCGGCATCGGCGCGGTGATCGGGCACGAGATCAGCCACCACTTCGACGACCAGGGCCGCAAATACGATCTCAACGGCAAGCTCACAGACTGGTGGACGGCGCAGGACGTCGCGCGCTTCAAGGTGTTCACCGATGCGCTCGTGAAGCAGTATGACGCGTATGAGCCGCTGCCGGGCCAGCACATCCAGGGCGGCCTGACGCTGGGCGAGAACATCGCCGATCTGGCAGGTCTCACGGTTGCGTACGACGCGTATCACAAGTCGCTGGGCGGCAAGCCCGCGCCGATCATCGACGGCACGACCGGCGACCAGCGCTTCTATTACGGCTGGGCGGGCGTCTGGCGCACCAAGTTCCGCGACGCAGCGCTCCAGCAGGCGTTGCTCTCGGATCCGCATTCGCCAGGCCATCAGCGCGTGCTGACCGTCCGCAACCTCGATCCCTGGTACGCCGCGTTCGGCGCCAAGCCCGGCGAGGCCAGCTACCTCGCCCCCGCCAACCGCGTCCGCATCTGGTAACAAGACCCCGCCGCATATCCCGACCACGCACCTCACCCCGGCGAAGGCCGGGGCCCAGTTGGGGGACAGCCGTAACCGCGGACTGCCCCTCGCGACTGAGACCTCTCCAACTGGACCCCGGCCTTCGCCGGGGAGGTCGTGTCGGTGGTATGTGCCAACGAAATTCTAGGAGAACCCCATGAAGTCCTTCCTCGTCGCCGGCCTACTGGCCGCAACCGCCATCACCGGCGTCACCGCCGCCATCTCGCAAACCACCGAGTCCACGCCTGCCCCGGCCGCGACCCCAGCCTCGACCGGCGCGCAATACGGCACGTTCGGCTTCGACGAGAAGGGCATGGACAAGACCGTCCAGCCCGGTGACGACTTCTACACCTTCGCCAACGGCAACTGGTCGAAGGCCAACCCGATCCCCGCCGACAAGTCGAACTACGGCTCGTTCAACCTCCTGTCCGACCTGTCCGAGACGCGCACCCGCGGCATCCTCGACACCGCCGCGAAGGACAAGGGCTCGAAGATCGGCCGTGCCTACGCGACCTTCCTCGACACCGGCACGATCGAGGCCAAGGGCCTCGCCCCGATCCGCCCTTGGCTCGGCAAGATCGCCGCGCTGAAAGACCGCGCCGGCTACCCCGCGCTGCTCGCCGAAGCCGACCGCGCCGGCATTCGCGGCCCGTTCGGCGGCGGCGTCGGTCAGGACGACAAGCTGCCTGAGCAATATGCGCTCTCGCTCGGCCAGTCCGGCCTCGGCCTCCCCGACCGCGATTATTACCTCTCGGGCGACGCGAAACTGGTCGAGGCGCGCACCGCCTACCGCGCGCACATCGCCAAGATGCTGACGCTCGCCGGCGAACCCAATGCCGAGGCGCGCGCTGCTGCGTTGCTGGCGTTCGAGACCGAGATCGCCAAGGTCAGCTGGACGCGCGTCGACAGCCGCGACGCCACCAAGACCTATAACAAGATGACCGTCGCCGAGCTCGCCAAGCGCGCGCCCGGCTTCGATTTCGCGGGCTATTTCAAGGGCATCGGCACGCCCGTCGCGACCGTCATCGTCGCGCAGCCCTCAGCGATCACCGGCATTGCCAAGCTCGTCTCGACCGCGCCGCTCGGCGTGCTCAAGGACCAGCTGATGCTCCGCTCGCTCGACGGCTATGCGGACGTCCTCCCCAAGGCGTTCGATGCCGAACAGTTCGCGTTCTACGGCACCGTCCTCGGCGGCACGCCCGAGCAGGAAGCCCGCTGGAAGCGCGGCGTGCAGTTCACCTCCGGCGCGCTCGATGACGAGGTCAGCAAGCTCTACGTCGCACAGTATTTTCCGCCCGAGACGAAGGCCGCGGCCGACAAGCTCGTCAAGAACGTGCTGGCCGCTATGGGTCGCCGGATCGACAAGCTCGAATGGATGGCGCCCGAGACGAAGGTCAAGGCGCACGCCAAGCTCGCCGCGTTCACGCCCAAGATCGGCTATCCCAGCCAGTGGAAGGATTTCTCGGGCCTGGAGATCACGAGCGGCGATGCGTTCGGCAACGAATGGCGCGCCAACGAATGGCAGCATCAGGACAATATCGCCAAGCTCGGCAAGCCTTTGCAGCGCTGGGAATGGGGCATGACGCCGATGACGGTGAACGCCTATGCCAATTTCGGCATGGTCGAGATCGTCTTCCCCGCCGCCATCCTGCAGCCGCCATTCTTCGATCCCAAGGCCGACGATGCGGTCAATTACGGCGGCATCGGCGCGGTGATTGGCCACGAGTTGAGCCATCATTTCGACGATCAGGGCTCGAAATACGACGCCAAGGGCCAGCTCACCGACTGGTGGACGCCCAAGGATATCGCCGGCTTCCAGGCGCTCACCGGCAAGCTCGGCGCGCAATATGACGCGTACGAACCGCTGCCGGGGATGCACGTGAAGGGTCAGCTGACGATGGGCGAGAACATCGCCGATCTGGCCGGGCTCACGGTCGCGTACGACGCCTATCACACCGCGCTCGGCGGCAAGGCGGCACCCGTGCTCGACGGCTTCACCGGCGACCAGCGCTTCTATCTCGGCTGGGCGCAGGTCTGGCGTCGCAACTACCGCGAAGCCAATCTTCGCAACCGCTTGCTGACCGATCCGCACTCACCGTCGCAGCAGCGCGCCTGGGTCGTCCGCAACCTCGACCCCTGGTACGCGGCGTACAAGCCGACCGCGGGGCAGAAGCTGTACCTGACGCCCGAACAGCGCGTCCGGATCTGGTAAGCGGCGCCCTGTGCGGTTGGAGGAAGCCCACCAGCATTGCTGCTGGCGGGCTTCCTCATCGCCTAACTATGCGGGGGGACGCACCACCCCAACCACGGGGAGAGGGTAGGGCGTGCCGCCTGCAGTCCGCGCGCCCCACCCCCTAGAAACCCACCAACGCGCTTGACGCCTCACCCCGCTCCGGCGGAAGACCGTCCCGATGGCATCGATCGCTTTACCCACCCCCGTCCGCAACGCCGCGTTGGTCGCTGCCATCTCGGGCATCGCTGCCGCTGCGGTCGTGCTGCTGCTGGTCGGCAGCTGGATCGCCGCCGCCGGTTTCTTCGCCGCCGCCGTCATCGTCATCGGCGCGCTGATCGCCTGGCGCCTGCTCAATCCGGTCACGAACGACGCGTCGCGCCCGGTCGACTGGGACCTGACCCGGACGGTCGCCGAAGCCGGCTCCGACGCGCTCGCGATCACCGACCGCGCAGGGCGCCTCGTCTGCGCGAACGACGCGTATGAGGCGCTGTTCGCAGGCTTCCCGACTCCCCCCGGCCTCCCGCTCGACGACGCCGGCACCGCAGCCCTCGCCGACGCCGGCCGCGCCGCGTGGCGCGACGGCAGCGCGCATGTCGACCGGCTCGCCGCGCGCGACATCGCCCTGTCTGCGCAGATCGCGCGCGCCGGCGACGATGCGGACATGCTCGTCTGGCGCTTCGTTACCGCGCAGGAGCACGACCTTGCGGAAACGCTCGCCGCCTTGCTCGCGGGCCCGACCGGAGACCAGCTTGGCGGCAGCGGCATCATGGCCGCCTTGCTCTCGCCCGACGGCCGGGTCCGCACCGCCAACCGCGTGCTCAGGGCGCGCGCGTGCGGCGACGAACATGATGCGATCGAAGGCCGCGACTTCGCCCGCTTCCTCATCACCGACAGCCGCGGCCTCGTCCGCTTCGAACGCGAGGGGCTCGAGGGCACCCCGCTGCGAGTCCTCCAGATCCCGTTCCTCGACGGCGACGACGCGCCGGTGCTGGTCGCATTGCTCGACGACGAGGAGGACGCGCCCGCGCTCGGCGCCAGCGCCTCCGCGCATGTCCGCAGCCTGGTCAGCATGATGCCGTTCGGCATGGCGCTGGTCGATCGCGACGGCCGCTTCCTCCAGATGAACGACTCGTTCCTGCGTGCGGCGGGAGTCAATGCGGTCGCACCGCCGCTCTATCCCGGCGATCTCGTCGTCCGCGAGGACAAGGCCGCGGTCGCCGACGCGATCCGCAAATTCGCCGGCGGCGCGACGCACTCGACCGACATGGCAGTCCGTCTCAAGGATCATCCCGACGAGCCGGTCGCGCTGACGATCGCCGGTGCGCGCGGCCTCGGCGATGCGGCGGTCCTCCTCAGCCTCAAGGACAATAGCGAGGAAAGCCGCCTCAAGCGCGAAGTCGCCCAGGCCACCAAGATGCAGGCGGTCGGCCAGCTCGCGGGCGGCGTCGCGCATGATTTCAACAACATCCTTACCGCGATCATCGGCCATTGCGACCTGATGCTGATGCGCCATTCGCCCGGCGACAGCGATTATGACGACATCCAGCAGGTCCGCACCAACTCGAACCGCGCCGCCAGCCTGACACGCCAGCTGCTCGCCTTCTCGCGCCAGCAGACCTTACGTCCGCAAATCCTGCAGCTCCCCGACGTCGTCTCCGAAGTCTCGAACCTGCTCAAGCGGCTGATGGGTGAGACCGTCCGCCTCGACATGACTCACGGCCGCAATCTCGGCCCGGTCCGCGCCGATCCCGGCCAGCTCGAACAGGTCGTCGTCAACCTCGCGGTCAACGCACGCGACGCGATCGTCTCGGCGAATGCGCGCGGCGGCGGCGTGCTAACCATCACCACGCGCGCGGTGCCCGCGTCCGAAGTGCGCGAGATGGCGTCGGATATCCTGCCCGTCGCCGACTATACCGCGCTGATCGTGCAGGACACCGGCACCGGCATCCCGCCCGACGTGCTGCCCAAGATCTTCGAACCCTTCTTCACCACCAAGGAATTTGGCAAGGGCACCGGGCTCGGCCTCTCGACCGTCTACGGCATCGTCAAACAGTCCGGCGGCTATATCTTCGCCGACAGCAAGCCGGGGCAGGGCGCAACCTTCTCGATGTACCTGCCGGTGCACTCCGCGCCCGCCGCCACGCGCCCCGCGGTTCTCAAGCCGACGCCCAAGCCCGTCGACCTGTGGGGCACCGGCACGATCCTGCTGGTCGAGGACGAGGACATGGTCCGCGCGGTCGCCGAACGCGCGCTGGTGCGGCAGGGCTATACCGTGCTCACCGCCGAAAATGGCGAAGTCGCGCTCGAGGTGCTCGCAAAGCACGGCCGTCCCGACCTGCTGATCAGCGACGTCGTCATGCCGCAGATGGATGGCCCGACGATGGTGCGGCATGCGCGCGAGAGCTATCCCGACCTGCCGATCCTGTTCATGTCGGGCTATGCCGAGGAGCAATTGCGCCGCTCGATCGATCTCGACAACGTCGCATTCCTGCCCAAGCCCTTCTCGGTGCAGGAACTTGCCGAAGCGGCACGAGACGTGCTCGCGACGCGCCGACACGAACAAGATGTTGGCAAGTCGTAACAATCCCGACTATGGCAGGGGATGACCGTTTCCCAGCAGATCCTCATCGTCGAGGACGAACCGTTGATCGCCATGATGCTTGAGGATTTCCTGGAGGTGCTCGACAAGGGCGTCGCCGGGTCCGTCGACACCGTTGCCGACGCACTCAAGCGGATCGAGCAAGGCGGCGTCGACGGCGCGATCCTCGACGTGAACCTGCGCGGCGGCGAAAAGAGCACCGCGGTCGCCGAGGCTCTCGCAGCCAAGGGCGTCCCCTTCGTGTTCGCGACCGGCGGCGGCGACGACGGCGTCGCCCCCGAATTCCGCGACCGCCCGCGGCTGCAAAAGCCCTTCACGATGGACGGCGTGGCAAAGGCGCTCGAGGCGCTCTGACCGCCACGGCTGGAGCGGTACAAGCCAGTCCGTCATCCTGACGAAAGTCAGGATCCAGAGCCAAAGGCGTCGTCAGCTGTAACCCTGTCTACTGACGTCCGTCAGGAATACCCGGCGCTGACGGGTAGGGCGCGCTTGCACAAATGGTGCCCGAACGGCACCATCCGTTCCATGCCTCCACCCAGCCTCAACTGATGCGCGTTACGGGCGCGCGGGCGGTCACGCTCCTGTGCGTAGTGTCGGCCTTGAGTGTCGGCTACGGTTTAGGCGGCACGGGCGTCGCCGTTGCGGTCGGCATCCTGTCGCTTCCCGCGCTTGCCTGGGCTTACGACAATGCAACCGGGACGTTTCTGGTGCTCGCGACTCTCTTCGTGCTCACGGTCGGGATCATGGTCCTCCTGATCGCGCTCATGGCGTTGGCACGGTAAATCGCAGCGTCGGTGTCGCAACTCTCTTGCGCAAATACCCCCTCCCGCGACATAGGCGTTCGTCATGACCCGCACATTCGATAAATCGCGCCTGCCGAGCCGCCATGTCTCCGTCGGTCCCGAACGCGCCCCGCACCGCAGCTATTACTACGCGATGGGCCTCGACGAAGAGCAGATCGCGCGCCCGTTCGTCGCGCTCGCGTCCGCCGGCAACAACTCCGCACCCTGCAACACCACGCTCGACGCGCAGGCCGATGCCGCGCAGGCAGGCGTCATCCAGGGCGGCGGCATGCCGCGCCGGTTCAACACGATCACCGTCACCGACGGCATCGCGATGGGCCACCAGGGTATGAAGGCGAGCCTTGTCAGCCGCGAAGTCATTGCCGATTCGGTCGAACTCTCGGTCCGCGGCCATTGCTACGACGCGCTTGTCGGGTTCGCCGGTTGCGACAAGTCGCTCCCCGGCATGATGATGGCGATGCTCCGCCTCAATATCCCGTCGGTGTTCGTCTATGGCGGCTCGATCCTGCCCGGCCGCTATCAGGAGCGCGACGTCACCGTCGTCGACGTGTTCGAGATCGTCGGCAAATATGCCGCGGGTGCGTGCCCGCTCTCCGAGGTCCACGCGATCGAGAAGGTCGCGTGCCCCGGCCACGGCGCGTGCGGCGGCCAGTATACGGCCAACACGATGGCCTGCGTCGCCGAGGCGATCGGCTTGTCGATCCCGAACAGCAACATGGTGCCCGCACCGTACACGACGCGCGAACAGATCGCCGTGGCTGCGGGCGCGCAGGTCATGGACTGCCTCGCCGACAATATCCGCCCGCGCGACATCTGCACGCGCGAGGCGTTCATCAACGCCGCGCGCGTCGTCGCCGCGACCGGGGGCTCGACCAACGCCGCGCTGCATCTGCCCGCAATGGCGTCCGAGGCCGGGATCGAGTTCGATCTGTTCGACGTCGCCGAGATCTTCAAGACCACCCCGTACATCGCCGACCTCAAGCCCGGCGGTAAGTATGTCGCCAAGGACATGTACGAGGCCGGCGGCGTCTACATGCTGATGAAGACGATGCTCGCGGGCGGCTTCCTCGACGGCAACTGCCTGACCGTGACGGGCAAGACGCTCGGCGAGAACATCGACCAGGTGACGTGGAACCCCGACCAGAAGGTCATATACGACATCAACACCCCGCTGACGCCCACCGGCGGCGTCGTGGGCCTGCGTGGCAGTCTCGCCCCCGACGGCGCGATCGTGAAGGTCGCGGGCATGCACCGCCTCCAGTTCAGTGGCCCCGCACGCGTGTTCGACTGCGAGGAGGACACCTTCGCCGCGGTCGAGAACCGCGAGATCAACGAGGGCGAGGTCATCGTCATTCGCTACGAAGGGCCCAAGGGCGGACCCGGCATGCGCGAGATGCTGTCGACCACCGCCGCGCTCTACGGCCTCGGCATGGGCGAGAGCGTCGCGCTGATCACCGACGGCCGCTTCTCGGGCGGCACGCGCGGCTTCTGCATCGGCCATGTCGGCCCCGAAGCGGCAGACGGCGGCCCGATCGCGCTGGTCGAGAATGGCGACATCATCCACATCGACGCCGAGGCGGGCACGATCGACCTCGACGTGCCCGAGGACGTCATGGCGGCGCGCCGTGCCGCCTGGGTGCCGCGCACCAACGATTACGGCTCGGGCGCGCTGTGGCGCTATGCGAAGACCGTCGGCCCGGCCTACAAGGGTGCCGTCACGCACCCAGGAGCCGCAGCCGAAACCCATGTCTACGCGGATATCTAAACCGCTTCAGTGTCTTGGCGTGCTTCTCTCGCTCCCGCTCGCCGCGTGCGGGCGGGAGCAGCCCGCTGACACGACGGTCGCCGCGCAACGGCAAGCCACCCCCGCAGATGAAGCGCGCATCGCCTGCGCGCGCGGCAATGCGGCACTGGCCGCGAGCTGCACGATCGAACAGGCGCAGGGGCGCGACGGCCTGATTCTCACGGTCCGCCATCCCGACGGCGGGTTCCGTCGCCTGCTCGTCACGCAGGACGGTCGCGGCGTGATCGCCGCGGACGGGGCAGAGGTTGCCCGGGTGAGCGTCCTCGGCGCGGACGGCATCGAGGTGGCACTGGGAGGCGACCGCTACCGCCTGCCGGCCACGATCAAGGGCGCGGCCAAACCCTCATGATCCGAATCGAAGGCCAGCCCATCCTGACCGCCGCCGAAATGCGCGCCGCGGAAGACGCGGTGATCACCACCGGCGTCCCGGTCGAAACGCTCATGGACCGCGCCGGCACCGCAATCGCCCACGCCGTCCGCCGCCTCGCCGGATCGAACGACGTCCTGATCCTGTGCGGCCCCGGCAACAACGGCGGCGACGGCTATGTCGCCGCGCGGGTGCTCGCGGAGATGGGCGTGACGGTCCGCGTCGCGGCGCTGTCCGAGCCGAGGACGGATGCGGCGAAGGCGGCAAGGGCAGGGTGGCACGGCCCAGTGGAAACGCTTGCGGACGCCAACCCCGCGCCCATCCTGGTCGACGCTTTGTTCGGCACGGGCCTGAGCCGCCCGCTCGATGCATGCGCGACCCCCACCCCAAATACCCCCCCGGCGGAGGCCGGGGTCCAGTTGGGCAATGCCATCGATGAATCACCCGGTTCACCCAACTGGACCCCGGCCTCCGCCGGGGAGGGAACTATTGTGGGGCGCCTTCACTTCCTCGCCAACGCGGCGCAACTGAAAATCGCCATCGACCTCCCCAGCGGCCTCGCCACCGACTCCGGCCAAGCCCTCAGCACACCCCCCGTCTTCGACCTCACGCTAGCCCTCGGCGCGCTGAAACCCGCGCACCTGCTCCAGCCCGCCGCGCGCTACTGCGGCCAGATCCGCCTGCTCGACATCGGCGTCCCCGCCACCAGCCAGGCCGAAGTCCTCGCAACCCCAATCCTCCCAACCCCCGGCCCCGACTCGCACAAATACACCCGAGGCATGGTCGCCATCATCGCCGGCACCATGTCCGGCGCCGCCGACCTCGCAGCCCTCGCCGCGATGCGCGCCGGCGCGGGCTACGTCACCCTGCTCGGCGACAGCCACGGCCCGCCGCACGCGCTTGTCCGCACGCCGTTCTCAGTCCACGCGCTCGCCAACGACCGGATCGGCGCGCTCGTCATCGGCCCCGGCCTCGGTCGCGACGACACCGCCAGGACCCGCCTCGACGCCGCGCTGCGCTCGGGGCACCCGCTGATCATCGACGGCGACGCGCTCCGCCTGATCGACCCCGACCGGATCAAGGCGCTGAGCGTCCCCGTCATCCTCACCCCGCATGCCGGCGAGTTCGACGCGCTCTTCGGCAAGTCGGACGCCGACAAGATCACCCGCGCCCGCGACGCCGCCGCCTTTGCGAACGCGGTCGTCGTCTTCAAGGGTGCCGACACCGTCATCGCGGCGCCCGACGGCCGCGTCCGCATCGCGCCGGGTTCCAGCGACTGGCTCTCGACCGCGGGCACCGGCGACGTGCTCGCCGGCGCGATCGGCGCAATGCTCGCCGCGGGCCTCGACCCGCTCGACGCCGCCGGCGCCGGCGTGTGGCTCCACGGTGACGCCGCCCGCCGATTGGGCGCAGCATTTATCGCCGACGACTTGGCGGACGCGCTGCGGTGCGCCAGAGCGGCGCTATGACTTCTGAATCCACGATCGACACCATCATCCGCGTCGCGGCGCGCGGCGACGGGATCACCGTTGACGGCCGCCACGCGCCGCTCTCGGCCCCCGGCGACACGCTCGCCGCGGACGGCACCGTCACCCCCGGACCGCACCACCAGACGCCCCCCTGCGTCCATTTCCCGACCTGCGGCGGCTGCCAGCTCCAGCATCTCGACGACCAGAGCTATGCCGCGTTCGTCACCGACCGGATCGCCTCCGCGCTCGACGGGCAGGACCTGTCCGCCCCGATCCGCACCCCGCACATCTCGCCCGTCCGCAGCCGCCGCCGCGCGACGCTCCATGCCGAGGGCAAGGGCGGCAAGATCACGCTCGGCTTCACCGCCGAGAAGGCGCACACGATCGTCGACATCAAGGAATGCTGGATCCTCGATCCGCGCCTGTTCGCGCTCGTCCAGCCTTTGCGCCAGCTGCTGAGGCGCCTGAACTTCCGCCGCCGCGCCGACATCCACCTGACGCTCGCCGACCAGGGCGCGGACATCCTGATCACCGGTTTCGCCCCCGAAGGGCTCGCGGCAGCCGAAGCGCTCACCAAATTCTGTGAAGACCACAAAATCGCGCGCGTCGCGTTCGACGACGGTCTCGGCCCCGAGACGCGCTGGGAGCCCGACGCGGTGACGATCACGCTCGGCGGCGTTCCCGTGCCGCTCCCGCCCGCCTCGTTCCTGCAGGCCACGCCCGACGGCGAGGCCGCGCTGACCGCCGCGGTGCTCGAAGCGATCGGCAAGGCCAACACCGTGGCCGACCTGTTCGCCGGGCTCGGCACGTTCACGATGGCGATCCCCGCCAAGGTCTACGCCGCCGAAGGCGCACGCGACGCGCTCACCTCGCTGAAGGCCGCCGCGCACCGCACGCAGCGCCCCGTCTACCCGGAGCACCGCGACCTCTACCGCCGCCCGCTGACGGTGGCCGAACTCGATCGCTTCGACGCGGTCGTGATCGATCCCCCGCGCTCGGGCGCGCGCGAGCAAGCGACCGCGCTGGCGGACTGCAAGACGCCGGTGATCGCCTATGTCTCGTGCAATCCGGCCACCTTCGCCCGCGACGCGAAGGAGCTGTGCGACTCGGGCTGGCGGATCGACTGGGTCCAGCCGGTCGGCCAGTTCCGCTGGTCGACGCATGTCGAACTCGCGGCCAAGTTCACGCGCCCCGCACCCCCATCGTCATCCTGACGAAAGTCAGGATCCAAAGCCACGAACGCTGCGCGGCGTAACCCTGGGTCCCGGATCAAGTCCGGGATGACGGGGGAGGGTAAACAGCACTCACGAAGAACAACCCGTCGGGCGGTGCATTCAGCCCCAGCATCGCCCGATCCTTCGCCGCCAGCGCGTCCGCGACATCGCCGACCGCCCAGCGCCCCATCCCGACCAGCGCCAAGCACCCGACCATCGACCGCACCTGATGATGCAGGAACGACCGCGCCGCCGCGTAGATAAACAGACGCTCTCCCTCGCGCACCACCTCGAGCCGGTCGAGAGTCCGCACCGGACTGTCCGCCTGGCAATGCGCCGACCGAAACGTCGTGAAGTCATGCCGCCCGACGAGCGCCACCGCCGCCTCTGCCATCGCTTCCGAATCCAAAGGCTGCGGCACCTGCCACGCCAACCCCGCCTCGAAACTCAGCGGCGCCCGCCGGTTGACGATTCTGTACTCATACGACCGCCCCACGCACGAAAACCGCGCATGCCAATCGTCGTCGACCACCTCACACGCCAGCACCGAAACCGGCGCCGGCTTCACCAGCGCATTCAGCCCCTCCATCAACCGGAACGCCGCGAGCGGCTTCTCGATATCGACATGCGCGCGCATCGCCATCCCGTGCACGCCCGCATCGGTTCGCCCCGCCGCCTGCACCGACACGGTCTCGCCGGTCATCTTGAGCACCGCCGCCTCGAGCGCGGCCTGTACGCTCGGCCCATGCTTCTGCCGCTGCCAGCCCATGAACGGCCGCCCGTCGAATTCCACCGTCAACGCGAACCGCGTCAAAGCTGCGTCCCCGAGCGGATTGCAAACCCGCGCAGCAGCTCCTCGGCCGAGGTGACGCCGCGCCCCGCCCGCTGCACCAAAGTCGGCCGGATCGCGCCGTCGCCGCACCCGATCGTCAGCGCGTCGTTGACCGTCAGCCCCTCGCACCCCAGAAAGCTGAACGGCAACACGTCCGCCGCGAGCACCTTCACCCGCTCGCCGGCATGCTCGAACCACGCGCCGGGCGCCGGGTTCATCGCGCGCACCAGCCGCTCGACCTCGACCGCCGACCGCTCGAAATCGATCCGCGCCTCCGCCTTCTCGATCTTGGCGGCGTAGGTCACGCCGTCGTCAGGCTGCGGCCGGGCAGGGTGGGCGTCGAGATCGCCCAGCACCTCGACCATCAGCCGCGCCCCCATCGCCGACAGCTCGGCGGTAAGATCGCCCGCCGTCTTCCCCGCAACGTCAGTCCGCCCCTCGAGCCGCACCGCCCCGGTATCCAGCCCGGCCTCCATCTGCATGATCCCGACCCCTGTCTGCACATCGCCCGCCAGGATCGCGCGCTGCACCGGCGCCGCCCCGCGCCACCGCGGCAGCAGCGAGCCGTGCACGTTCAAGCACCCGAACCGCGGCGCGTCGAGCACCGCACGCGGCAGGATCAGGCCGTACGCCGCGACGACCGCAACATCCGCCCCCAAGGCCGCAAACGCTTCCCGCGCGGCGAGACCCTCGGGCAACGACGCCTTGAACGACACCGGCGCCCGCACCTCGATCCCCAGCGCCTCCGCCCGAACCTGTACCGGCGACGGCACCAGCTCGCGCCCGCGTCGTCCGCCCGGTCGTGCCGGCTGGCAATACGCCGCCACCACGTCATGCCCCGCCGCGACGAGGGCTTCCAGCACCGGCACTGCGAAGTCCGGCGTTCCCATGAAGATGATCCGCATGGCCCTCTCGAACACGCTGGCGGGGAGCCGCGCAACCCCCTATCTGTTCCAGATGGCATCCCCCGAGATCGAGGCGCTGACGCAGGCGCTGGCCCGGCTCCCCGGCCTCGGCCCCCGGTCCGCACGTCGCGCCGTGCTGCATCTGCTCAAGAAGCGCGACGCCGCGCTGGGCCCCTTGCGCGAGGCGCTGACCGCGGTCGACGAGCGGCTGGAGAACTGCACTACCTGCGGCAACGTCGATACCACCAACCCCTGCGCGATCTGCGCCGACCCCCGCCGCGACCAGCGGTCTTTGTGCGTGGTCGAAGAGGTCGCCGACCTCTGGGCGCTCGATCGCTCGCGGTTGTTCCCCGGCCGCTTCCACGTGCTGGGCGGCCGGCTGTCTGCGCTCGAAGGCATCCGCCCCGAGGATCTCAGCATCGACAGCCTGGTCCGCCGGATCGAGGCGGGCGGCATCGACGAGGTCGTGCTCGCGATGAACGCCACGCTCGAGGGCCAGACCACCGCGCATTACATCGCCGAGCGGATCGAACGCTTCCCGGTCCGCGTCACCCAACTCGCCCACGGGCTGCCGGTCGGCGGCGAACTCGACTATCTCGACGAGGGCACGCTGGCGCAGGCGTTGCGCGCGCGCCGCCCGATGGCCTGATCCCCGCGGCTTGCGCCAAGTGCTTGACGGCCCCCCGCGCTGTACTTAGCTGCGCGGTATGACCGTAATGACCGTTCTCGAAGTCCCCGATCCCCGCCTGCGCCTCGTTGCCGAGCCGGTGGACACGGTCGACGACTCCATCCGCACGCTCGTCGCCGACATGATCGAGACGATGTACGACTTCAACGGCATCGGCCTGGCCGCGACCCAGGTCGGCGTCCAGAAGCGTGTCCTCGTCATCGACCTTCAGGAAGAGAAGGACGAGGAGGACAAGCCGATCAAGGCGCCCAAGGCGTATATCAACGCCGAGATCCTGTCGGTCAGCGACGAGATGTCGACGTACAACGAAGGCTGCCTCTCGATCCCCGAGCAATATGCCGAGGTCGCCCGCCCGTCGCGCTGCGTCGTCAAGTGGCTCGACGAGACCGGCGCGGCGTTCGAGGAAGAACTCGACGGCCTGCTCTCGACCTGCATGCAGCACGAGATCGACCATCTCGACGGCGTGCTGTTCATCGACCACATCAGTCGCCTCAAGCGCGACATGGTGCTGAAGAAGCTGGCCAAGGCCCGCAAGCTGGGGTGATCTGTAGTGGGGTATGGGTAAAAGGCCCGCCCGCGCATTCGAAACACAAGATCACACCGATAGCTCCCACCCCGGCGAAGGCCAGGGCCCAGTTGGAAAGGTCGCAGTAACGACACGCTGCGCCCAGTTGGCGACGTCCCCCAACTGGGCCCCGGCCTCCGCCGGGGTGGTACGATATGTTGCGGTCGGTACCGCCCCCCTCTAGTTCTCCCGCGAAGGCGGGAGCCCAGAACCACAAACGCCACCACTCGTGATCCAACCCGGCCGCCCCCGCGCGACAGCACGATATTCAGGCTGTCCTACCCCACGCGTTCGACGTATGTTCCACGCATGACGTCCCCATACCTCTCCCAAACCCGCTCGCCACCCCGTGCATCTTTGCCCGAAACGATGCTGCACGTGCGTCTATACTTCCTATACTTCACTCCGGTTTCGGCCACGCAACATGGCTGAGTTCGCCATCATCGCCGTCCTCGCGCTCGCCGCGGGCGTCCTCCTGGGCTGGCTACTGGCCTCCCGCCGCGCCACGACCCTCGCCAGCGATCTCGCCGTAGCCCGGACCAAGGCCGCCGACGCCGACCTCCTCCGCACCGCCCGCGACGCGGTCGAGCGAGAGCGCAACGACGCGCAGCGCGACCTCGCCCGCCTCCAGGCGCAGAGCGAGGAACGCCAGGCCGCGCACCTCGTCACGCTGCGCCAGTTGAAGGAGGCGAACGACGCGATGACCGCGCAGTTCGGTGCCGCCGCCGCCAAGGCGCTCGAGGCCGCGCAGGTGCAGTTCCTCGACCGCGCCGACGCGCGTTTCCGCCAATCCGAGGAAACTGCCGGGCAGAATCTCAAGTCGATGCTCCAGCCGGTCAGCGATCGTCTGCAACGCTATGAAGAGGGCGTCGCCAAGGTCGAGGCCGAGCGTCGCGACGCGTTCGGCGACCTCAAGGGCCAGATCGAGCAGATGCGGCTCGGCCAGGAAAAGGTCTCGACCGAGGCGGCCAAGCTCGTCAATTCCTTGCGCAACGCCCCCAAGTCGCGCGGCCGCTGGGGCGAGCAGCAGCTCAAGAACGTCCTCGAAACCTGCGGCCTAAGCGAGCACACCGACTTCCAGACCGAAGTCAGCGTCGCGGTGGGCGATGACGGCGCTAGGTTGCGCCCGGATGCGATCATCCGCGTCCCCGGCGGCCGCGCGCTGGTGATCGACGCGAAGGTCTCGCTCAACGCCTATCAGGACGCGTTCGGCGCGGTCGACGATGCCGAGCGGCTGATCGGCCTCGCGGCGCATGCGGCGTCGATGCGCGCGCACGTCAACGGCCTCGGCAACAAGGCCTATTGGAGCCAGTTCGCCGACACGCCCGACTATGTGATCATGTTCGTCCCCGGCGAGCATTTCCTCTCGGCGGCGCTCGAGCATGACCCGACGCTCTGGGATTTCGCCTTCGAGAAGCGCGTGTTGCTGGCGACGCCGACCAACCTGATCGCGATCGCGCGCACGGTGGCGGCGGTCTGGCGGCAGGAGAAGCTCGCCAACGAGGCACGCAAGATCGGCGAGCTTGGCAAGGAGATGCACGATCGCCTCGCCAAGGTCGCGGACGACCTGCGCAAGGTCGGCGTCGGCCTCAATAGCGCGGTAAAGAACTTCAACGGCTTCACCAACTCGTTCAACGGCCGCCTGATGGTCACCGGCCGCAAGTTCCGCGACCTCAACATCGAAACAGGCGCCCGCGATCTGGAAGACGTGTCCTCGGTCGACGCTCTGGCGCTAGGCGAGGGGCCTGCGCTGATCGAGAAGCCCGAGAGTATCGAGAACTGATACCCAATCGGAACCACCCCGGCGAAGGCCGGGGCGGTTAAGCAGTAGGGCTCATTTCAGTCAAAAAAACCGATCGGTACAAAATTCGTTCACCTGCGGGAAACCTTTCCCAAGGCCGCGCATTATCCCGGCAACACCTCTCAAAGAGTGACCCGGCCATGAAGCATCTCGTCCCCATCTTCTGCGCACTCATCCCCTTCGCCGCCGTGATCGGCGCCTGCGTAACCTGCCCCTAATCCGCATCTTAAATACGCAAAGAAAAAGGCCCGCCCGGATCGCTCCGGGCGGGCCTTTTCGTAGCGGCCAGGTAAGGCGAGGGGGTTAGCCCTGCGCCTCGTCCTCCTGGTCGCGCGGTGCTTCGGCGGTGGCGCCGGGCTCTGCGTTCGGATCGTAATCCTCGACGAAGCCAGCCTCGTCACGCTCGAACATCGACGACATCACGTCGACGCCCGAAGCCTGCATCTCGGCCTCTTCCGGCGAGCGGGCGACGTTGACCTTGACGGACACCGACACCTCGGGGTGGAGTGCAACCTTGACGGTGTACACGCCGATCGCCTTGATCGGCTTGTCGAGCACGATCGCCGACTTTGCGACCTTGTGACCATCGGCCACCAGCGCGTCGACCAGATCGCGAACCGCGACCGAACCGTAGAGCTGACCGGTGTTCGACGCCTGACGGATCAGGGTGATGGTCGTGTCGTTGAAGGTCTTCGCTTCGGTCTCGGCATCGCTGCGACGCGATGCATTGTCCGACTCGATCCGCGCACGGTTCGATTCGAACACCTTGCGGTTGGCTTCGTTCGAACGAAGCGCCTTCTTGTTCGGGAGAAGGAAGTTACGGGCGTAGCCGTCCTTTACCTTCACCACGTCGCCGATGGCGCCGAGCTTTTCGACGCGCTCAAGCAGAATGACGTCCATGTGGGCGCTCCTTACTTAACGATGTAGGGCAGCAGGCCCAGATGACGCGCACGTTTGATGGCCTGGGCCAGTTCGCGCTGCTTCTTTGCGGCCACCGAAGTGATACGCGACGGGACGATCTTGCCACGCTCGGACACGAAGCCCTGCAGCAACCGGACGTCCTTATAGTCAATCCGGGGAGCGTCTTTGGCGGAGAACGGGCAGCTCTTGCGGCGGCGGAAGAATGGACGTGCCATGATTATTCAGCTCCCTCTTCGCGGTCACGACGGGGACCACGGTCCGGACGATCGCCGCGGTCAGGACGGCCTTCACGGCCACCTTCGCGGTCGCCACGACGCTCACGGTCGCGGTCCGACTTGCGCATCATCACGGTCGGGCCCTCTTCGAGGGTGTCGACCTTGACCGTCATGTAACGAATGATGTCTTCGTTGATCTGCGTCTGGCGCTCCAGCTCTGCGATCACGCTGCCCGGGGCATCGATCTCGAGCATGACATAGTGCGCCTTGCGGTTCTTGGCGATCTTGTACGCCAGCGAACGCAAGCCCCAGTTCTCGGTCTTTACGACCCGACCTTCGTTGTCGTTCACGATCTTGGTGGCGATTTCCGCCAGAGCGTCCACCTGCGCTTGTGCCAGATCCTGGCGCGCAAGGAACACGTGCTCGTAAAGAGCCATGTCTTGTCCTTCGTCTTGGCCGATCGCTGATACACGCCCCATGCGTGCACCCCTCCGGCTGTCGTCTAGAATGCAAACAGGGGCGAGAGACGCGAATCTCTCACCCCGGTTGCAATGGCCCTTACCCGATTATCGGGGAAAGGCAAGATTGGTTACGACCCTACCGGTTCGATTACCGGAATGCGCCGCCGCGAACCTGCACCACGTTGCCGCGGCCGTTGATCAGGATCGCATCATTGCCCGAGCGGACCCACTGGCTGCCACGCGGCGGGGCGGCGAGGCGATAGTTGCGATACGTCGTGATCACGCGATAGTTCTGCGCCTGGCGACGATCGAAGCGCTGGCCGGCGCGCCAGTTGCGCTGCTGCGGTGCGCGGACGACCGTCTTCTTGGTGACGACGGTGCGGCCGTTGTTGTTCTGGCGCACGGTGGTCACTTCGCGGCGCTGCTGCGCTTCGGCCGGGGCGGCGGCGAGCAGCGGGCTGGCGACGAGGGTGGCGGCAAGCGCGCTGAGGATGAACTTCTTCATGGTAATCTCCCGTTGAAACACGGCGCCGTTGCTGCGGCGTCCTCCATAATCTGGGGGCCGGTTGTCGCAGGCGCTTGTCGCAGGGACGGCGAAATGGTCGCAGTTTGTCGCAAATCCGGCGGGTTCGTTCAGGTTCGCGCAGTTGCAACTCGGCCCGCACCTTTCTAGTCCGCCCGCTTCAAAGAGGAGAGGTCATGCGCGCGTTCATCTTCCCCGGCCAGGGGAGCCAGTCTGTCGGCATGGGCAAGGCACTCGCCGACGCCAGCGGCACCGCCCGCGAGGTCTTTGCCGAAGTCGACGAGGCGCTCGGCCAGCATCTGTTCCGGCTGATGAGCGAGGGGCCAGCGGACGACCTGCTCCTCACCGAGAATGCGCAGCCCGCGATCATGGCGAATGCGATCGCCACGTTGCGCGTCGCCGAGAAGGAGGGCGGTCTGCGCCTTGCCGACAAGGCCGATTATGTCGCCGGGCACAGCCTCGGCGAATATACCGCCTTGTGCGCCGCGGGCGCGCTCGACCTATCGACCACCGCGCGTCTGCTCAAGCTGCGCGGCCGGGCGATGCAGGCGGCGGTACCGGTCGGCGAGGGGGCGATGGCGGCGTTGCTCGGCGCGGATCTGGAAAAGGCGCAGCTGATCGCCGGCGCCGCAGTCGATTCGATCCTCGCCGAGGGCGGACCCGAGCTCGTGTGCACGGTCGCCAACGACAATGATCCGTCGCAGGTAGTCATCTCCGGCCACCGCCTCGCGATCGAGAAGGCGATTGCGCTCGCCAAGGATCTGGGCGCCAAGCGCGCGGTCCTGCTCCCCGTCTCCGCGCCGTTCCACTGCCCGCTGATGCAGCCCGCCGCCGACGCGATGGAGGCGGCTCTGCTCGAGGCGGACCTGCGCGCGCCGCTGGTGCCGGTGTTCGCCAATGTCGACGCGGTCGCGGTCGCAGACCCCGGCGCGATCCGGCATCTGCTGGTGCAGCAGGTGACGGGCATGGTCCGCTGGCGCGAATCGGTACTGGCGATGCACGCGGCGGGTGTCGGTCAGTTCGTCGAATTCGGCGGCAAGGTGCTCGGCCCGATGGTCAAGCGCATCGCCCCCGACGTCGAAACGCTCAGCGTCATCACAATGGACGACATCGAGGCGTTGGTTAAGGTGCTTTAGATTTCGCGCAGAGGCGCAGAGGCGCAGAGGCGCAGAGGACGCAGAGCTCATGAAAGATATCGATGCGGTCAGTGGCGACGTTCTCGATGTCGCTCTGCGCCTGCATCGGGATCTGGGGCCGGGGCTTCTCGAAAGCGTCTACGAAGCCGTTCTCGCCGGTCGGTTGTTGGCGATGGGCTACAGCGTTGCGCGGCAACGGGCGATCGATATCGAGTTCGAAGGCTTGCGCTTTGAGGCGGCTTTCCGGCTCGATCTGCTGGTTGACGACCGATTGGTCGTCGAAATCAAATCGGTCGAGCGCCTTCTGCCCGTTCACGCGAAGCAACTGCTGACCTATCTCAGATTGACCAAACAGCCCGTCGGCTTGCTCATCAACTTTGGGGGCGACACCCTGAAAGAGGGCGTTCGCCGTCTCGTCAACAACTACCGCCCCTCTGCGTCCTCCGCGCCTCTGCGCGAACAAATTTCTTGAATCTGGAGATTAGAATGTTCGACCTCACAGGCATGACAGCCCTCGTCACCGGCGCTTCGGGCGGGATCGGGTCAGAGATCGCCAAGGCGCTCGCAGCGCAAGGCGCGCGGCTGGCGGTATCCGGGTCCAACGCCGACAAGCTGGAGGCGTTTCGCGCCAGCTTTGGCGGCGATCATGTCGCGCTGCCGTGCAACCTGTCCGACGCCGCCGCGGTCGATGCGCTCGTGCCGCAGGCGGTCGAGGCGCTCGGGAAAATCGATATCCTCGTCAACAATGCCGGGGTCACGCGCGACAATCTCGCGATGCGGATGAAGGACGAGGAGTGGGACAGCGTCATCCGCGTGAACCTCGAAGCCGCGTTCCGCCTCATGCGCGCCGCCGCCAAGCCGATGATGAAAGCGCGCTTTGGCCGCATGATCTCGGTCACGTCGATCGTCGGCGTCACCGGCAATCCGGGGCAGGCGAACTACGCCGCGTCGAAGGCGGGGCTGATCGGTATGTCGAAATCGATGGCGCAGGAACTCGCCAGCCGCGGCATCACCGTCAATTGCGTCGCGCCCGGTTTCATCACCTCGCCGATGACCGACGCGCTGCCCGAGGCGCAGAAGACCGCGCTGACGACGAAGATTCCAGCTGGTCGCCTCGGTCAAGGCGCAGACATCGGCGCTGCCGTGGTGTATCTCGCAAGCCGCGAAGCCGGCTACGTCACGGGACAAACCGTGCACGTGAACGGCGGGATGGCGATGATCTGAACTTGCGCGCTGAACTGCCGCGTTCTAGGTGCGTTCAGGAAATACCGAAAACCCCCAGATTTGAAGAGGGAACTACCATGAGCGAGACCGCTGACCGCGTGAAGAAAATCGTCGTCGAGCATCTCGGCGTCGAAGCCGACAAGGTGACCGAGGACGCGAGCTTCATCGACGACTTGGGCGCAGATAGCCTCGACATCGTCGAACTCGTCATGGCGTTCGAGGAAGAATTCGGCGTCGAGATCCCCGATGATGCCGCCGAGAAGATTGCGACCGTCAAGGATGCGATCACGTATATCGACGAGCACAAGGCCTGATCAGGGTTTAAGGTCCATCACCTTGGACCTGCCCCGATGGGTATGATTTGAACGGCTCCCCGTCCTTGGGCAAAGAGGGCGGGGAGCCGTTTCGTTTTGAGAGCAGACGGAGTTTGAGGTCATGCGGCGTGTCGTCGTAACCGGGCTAGGCCTGGTCACCCCCCTGGGGGCCGATGTTGAAACGGCTTGGGCGAATATCCTCGCCGGCAAGTCGGGTGCGGGCCCGATCACGCGCTTCGACGCGTCCGATCAGGTATGCCGCATCGCCTGCGAGGTGAAGCCGGCCGACCATGAGTACGGCTTCGATCCCGGCAAGCGCGTCGACCACAAGGTCCAGCGCCAGGTCGATCCGTTCATCATTTACGGCATCGACGCGGCTGGCCAGGCTCTGGAAGACGCCGGGCTGACCGAGATGACGCTCGAAGAGAGCTGGCGTGCCGGTGTCTCGATCGGCTCGGGCATCGGTGGCCTGCCGGGCATCGAGAGCGAATCGATCGTTCTGCACACCAAGGGCCCGCGCCGGGTGTCGCCGCACTTCGTCCACGGTCGACTGATCAACCTGATTTCTGGTCAGGTTTCGATCAAATACGGCCTGCGCGGCCCGAATCATGCGGTCGTCACCGCCTGCTCGACCGGTGCGCATGCGATCGGCGACGCCGCGCGGATGATCGCAATGGATGATGCCGACGTGATGCTCGCGGGCGGCGCGGAGGGCACCGTCTGCCCGCTCGGCATCGCCGGGTTCGCGCAGGCGCGTGCGCTATCGACCAACTTCAACGATTCGCCCGAAAAGGCCTCGCGTCCTTACGACAAGGACCGCGACGGCTTCGTGATGGGCGAGGGCGCTGGCGTGCTGGTGCTCGAGGAATACGAACACGCCAAGGCACGCGGCGCGAAGATGTATGCCGAAGTCATCGGCTATGGTCTGTCGGGCGACGCGTATCACGTCACCGCGCCGCATCCTGAAGGCGATGGCGCGTTCCGCTCGATGCAGATGGCGATCAAGAAGTCGGGCCTGAAGCTCGAGGACATCGATTACATCAACGCGCACGGCACCTCGACGCCGTTGGGCGATGAGCTCGAACTCGGCGCGGTCCGCCGGCTGTTCGGCGATGCGATCGCGGGTCTGTCGATGTCGTCGACCAAGTCGGCGATCGGGCATCTGCTCGGCGGTGCCGGTGCAGTGGAGAGCATCTTCTGCATCCTCGCGCTGCGCGACCAGATCGTTCCGCCGACGCTGAACCTCGACAATCCGAGCGACAGCTGCGTGGGCGTCGACCTCGTCCCGCACGTTGCCAAGAAGCGCGAAGTCCGCGCGGTGCTGAACAATTCGTTCGGTTTCGGCGGGACGAATGCCTCGTTGGTGATGACGAAGGTTCAGTAAAAGGGTTTGTTCCCCCGCGAAGGCGGGGGCCCAGACTGGGCTCCCGCCTTCGCGGGAGAACAAGAGGTAGTGATGCGCAAGGTCGGCTGTTTCGGACTCGTCTTAGGCCTGGTGGCAGTCGTCGCGCTGTTCCTGGTCGTGCAAGGCTGGGGCGGCGCGGGCCCAGCCCCCCGCACGCTGACCGTGCAGATCGGCGAAGGCAGCACGCTGGCCGGTGCTGCCACCGAACTCGAAAAGGCCGGCGCGATACCCTCTGCCCGACGCTTTCGCCTGTATGCGCGCGTGTTCGGCTCGGGCGACCCGATCAAGGCCGGCGAATACCGCATCGCGCCGCGCGCCAGCCAGTCGGACATCCTCAAGCTGATGCAGGGCGGCAAGGTCGTCCAGCGACTGGTGGCGGTTCCCGAGGGCTATCCCTCGGTCCTCGTCCACGACGCGCTGATGAAGGCGGACGGCCTCACCGGCGACGTGCCGGTCCCCGCAGAAGGTTCGATCCTTCCCGACAGTTACGCGTTCCAGGCGGGCGACACGCGCGCATCGGTCGTCACGCGCATGCAGTCGGCAATGAAGACCTACCTCGCCAAGGCATGGGCCGCACGCAAACCGGGCATCGCCGTGACGACCCCCGAACAGGCGATCATCCTCGCCTCGATCGTGGAGAAGGAGACCGGCAAGCCGTCCGAGCGCCGCACCGTCGCCGCGGTCTATGGCAATCGCCTGCGCAACGGCATGCCACTCCAGGCCGATCCGACCGTGATCTATCCTATCACCAAGGGCCGTCCGCTCGGCCGCCGCATCCTGCGGTCGGAGTTGCACGCCAAGAACGGGTACAACACCTATGCGAGCGCCGGTCTGCCGGTCGGGCCAATCGCGAACCCCGGCCGCGCGTCGATCGATGCGGTGCTCGACCCGGCGCAGACCCAGGCGCTGTATTTCGTCGCGGACGGCACCGGCGGCCATGTGTTCGCCGACACGCTGGCCGAGCACAACGCCAATGTGAAGAAATGGTACGCCATTCGCAAAGCGCGCGGCGAGATGTGATCCTCCCCGGAACGGGGAGGGGGACCATCCGCAGGATGGTGGAGGGGGCTCACCGCGAGCGTACCAGCATTGGGAACTACGGCAGGCGGTACGCTCGTGGCGCTCCCCCCTCCACCCCGCCGCTGCGCGTCGCGGTCCCCCTCCCCGTGCCGGGGAGGATTTACCCCCGCAATGCGTTAGCGGCGCGGGCCTTGATCTCGATCTCCGCCATCGTGCCGCCGGTCACCCAGCTGCCGCCGACGCACAGCACCGGCTTGAATGCGAGCCATTCGGGGGCGCTCGCCTCGGTGATGCCGCCGGTCGGGCAGAAGCTGCACTGATAGAACGGCGCCGCGAGCGCCTTCAAAGCCTTCAGCCCGCCATTGGCCTCGGCGGGGAAGAATTTAAAGTGCTTGAGCCCCAGGTCGAGCCCGGTCATGATGTCGGCGGCGTTCGCGATGCCCGGAAGGAACGGAATGCCGCTCTCGATGATCGGCGTCGCCAGCCGTTCGGTGAGGCCTGGCGAGACGATGAACTCGGCGCCCGCATCGCGGACTTGCGCGAACTGCTGCGTGTTGACGACGGTGCCGGCGCCGACGATCGCGCCCGGCACCTTCTTCATCTCGGCGATCGCCTCGAGCGCGGCACCGGTGCGCAGCGTCACTTCGAGCACGCGCAAACCACCCGCAACGAGCGCCTCGGCAAGTGGGCGCGCGAGCGCTGCATCCTCGATCACCAGCACCGGGATAACGGCGCTGGTCTGCATGATGTCTGCAATAGTCGGGGCGGGGGTGACGGTCATTGGGTGTGTTCCTGTGCGAAGGCGGCCGCGGCGCCGAACAGGCCGGGCTGGGGGTGAGTGATGAGCTTGACGGGCATCGCTGCCATCATGCCCTGGAAGCGGCCCTTGGCGACGAAGCGCTGGTCGAAGCCCGAGCGGATCAGGCGATCCTTGATCCGGAAGCCCAGGCCGCCTGCGATCACGACGGCCTTTGCACCCTGCGCAAGCGCGAGATCGCCCGCCACCGCGCCGAGCGCGAGGCAGAAGCGGTCGAGCGCCGCCAGCGCTATCGAATCGGTACCGTCGATCGCCTCGGTCCAGATCGTCTTGTCGTCATGGCTGGGGACCGCGCGGCCCTCCAGCGCGGCGAGCGTCTCGTAGATCGCGACGATGCCGGGGCCGGCGACGACGCGTTCGGCCGAGACGCGCGTGAACGTCTTGCGAAGGCGCTTGAGCAACGCGTCCTCGATCCCGTCGAGCGGCGCGAAGTCCATATGGCCGCCCTCGGTTTCGAGGACCTGATAGCCGGTCTTGCGCCGCAGCAGCTGCGCGACGCCGAGCCCGGTACCGGGGCCGCAGATCGTCGTGATGCCCTCTGACGGCAGCGGCGTGTCGGGGCCGCAGAGGTGGATGAAGTCGCTGCTCGGCACCTGCGCGACCGCATGGCCCACTGCCCCGAAATCGTTGACGACGACCCACTGGTCCGCCTTCAGCCGCTCGGTGATCAGCGACTTGCGGATGATCCACGGGTTGTTGGTGAGGCGGATGACGTCGTTCGCCACCGGCGAGGCGACCGCGATCGCCAGCGCGCGGGGGAGGGGGCGACCAAGGCCCGCCTCGAACGCCTGGTAGGCGGTCTGCAGCGACGCGTGGTCCGCGGTCTTCATCGTCGCCGGCTCGCCGAGCGCGACGACGCGGCCATTCTCGACCTCGGCGATCGCGAAGCGCGCGTGCGTTCCGCCGATATCTGCCGCTACGATTTCCATGTCATCTCTCCTGATTCCTGCCGTTCGTCCCGAGTAGCCATCGAGCTTGTCGAAATGGCCTATCGACGGACAGGCCGCGGGGGGTGTCCGTCGATACGGGCTCTCGGCTTCGCTCGATCCCTACTCGGGACGAACGGATTTATTAAAGCCCGGCGCCCGCCAGCATCGCCGAGGCGCCCTTTTCGGCTTCGTCGGCGAGCCCACGGAACATCCCGAACAGCTCGCGGCCCATGCCGCTGACCGGCGGTGGTGTCGCGACCATCTCGCGAGCCGCCCAGACGTCTGCGTCGACCAGCGCCTCCAGCGTGCCGTTCACAGCATCGACGCGGATCATATCGCCATCGCGGATCAGGCCGATCGCACCGTCGAGCAGCGCCTCGGGCGAGCAATGGATCGCGCACGGCACCTTGCCGCTCGCGCCCGACATGCGGCCATCGGTAACGAGGGCCACCTTGAACCCGCGGTTCTGCAGCACGCCGAGCGGCGGGGTCAGCTTGTGCAGCTCGGGCATGCCGTTCGCGCGCGGCCCCTGGAAGCGGACGACGACGACGACGTCCTTCTCCAGCTCGCCGCGCTTGAATGCCTCGATCACGTCGAGCTGGTCGTCGAACACCATCGCGGGGGCCTCGACGATCCAGCGCTCGCGCTCGACCGCGGACACCTTGATGCACGCGCGGCCGATATTGCCCGCGAGGATCCGCATGCCGCCATCGGCCGAGAAGGGCGCAGTGGCGGGACGTAGGATCGTCTCGTCACCGCTGTCGGGGGTGTCGCGCCATTCAAGCGCACCGTCCGCGACGACCGCGGTCTTCGCATAGGCCGACAGATCCTGCCCGCCGATCGTCATGATGTCGCCGTGGAGCAGCCCTTCGCTCAACAGCTCACGGATCACATAGGGCATGCCGCCCGCCGCCTCGAACGCATTCACGTCGGCCGAACCGTTGGGATAGACGCGCGCGATCAGCGGTACCGCGGCAGAGAGGCGGTCGAAATCCTCCCAGTCGATGATGATCCCCGCCGCGCGCGCGATCGCAGGAACGTGAAGCAGGTGGTTGGTCGATCCGCCGGTCGCGAGCAGGCCGACGGCCGCGTTCACGATCGCCTTTTCGTCGACGCAGTGGCCGAGCGGCCGGTAATCGTCGCCGCGCGCGCCCATCTTCGCGAGCCGGTGGACCGCTGCGCGCGTCAGTTCCTGGCGCAGCTTGGTGCCCGGATTGACGAACGCCGCGCCGGGCATGTGGAGGCCCATGACCTCCATCATCATCTGGTTGGTGTTGGCGGTGCCGTAGAAAGTGCACGTGCCCTTCGAATGATAGGCGCCGATCTCGGCCTCGAGCAGCTCCTCACGGCCGACCAGGCCCTCGGCGAACTTCTCGCGCACCGCGGCCTTCGCCTTGTTGGGCAGGCCCGTCGGCATCGGGCCACCCGGGATCAGCACCATCGGCAGATGCCCGAAGCGCAGCGCGCCCATCAGCAGCCCCGGCACGATCTTGTCGCAGATGCCGAGCAACGCCGCGCCTTCGAACGTACCGTGGCTCAGCGCGATCGCCGTGCTCAGCGCGATCGTGTCGCGGCTGAACAGCGACAGCTCCATGCCCGGATAGCCTTGCGTCACGCCGTCGCACATCGCCGGCACGCCACCCGCGACCTGCGCGGTGGCACCTGCCTCGCGCGCCCAGACCTTCATCAGCTCGGGGTAGCGGTAATAGACCGCGTGCGCCGACAGCATGTCGTTATACGCCGTCACGATGCCGATGTTCATGCCGGCATCGGCCTTCATCGCATCGCGATCCTCCGCGGTCCCGGCATAGGCGTGCGCGAGGTTCGCGCAGCCGAGACCCGGACGCCGGACCTGCGAGGCCGCCTCGCGCTCGATCAGCGCGAGGTATGCGGCGCGGCTGTCGCGCGAGCGTTCGATGATCCGGTCGGTGACCGCGGCGACGACGGCGTTGAGCATGTCAGGCGGCCCAGTGGACGTCGACGGGCAGCTCGACCTCGGCCAGCACGCGGCCGATCGGGTAGGACGAGGACGGACCCTGCTCGATCGCCTGTTCGAGGACCTTCTTCTTCTCGTCGCCGGTGATCATGATCATCAGCGCCTTCGACGAGGCAATCGCCGCCGCCGACAGCGTCACGCGCGCCAGCGGTGCCTCGGGCGGCAACGGATCGGGCATCACGCCTAGCGCGCGGCGTTCCTTGGGACCGCTGAGCGCCTCGTCATAATCGGGGCCGGGGAAGATCGACGCGGTATGGCCGTCGCCGCCCATGCCGAGCAGGCAGAAGTCGAGCGGCCAGTGCAGGTCCTGCATCAGCGCATCCGCCGAACGGCCCGCTGCCTTGTAATCGGACATCGCCTCGGGGACGATCGGCTTCACGCGCGCGCCCTTGGGCAGAAAGATCTTCGCCAGCGCGGTGACGTTCGACAGCGGATCGCCGAGCTTCACGATTCGCTCGTCGCCGGGGATGATCGTGACCTTCTTCCAGTCGAGCTTGGCCTGGGCGAGCTTTTCATACGCCGCCATCGGTGTCTTGCCGCCGGCCAGCGCGATCACCGCCGAGCCGCGCGCGTCGAGCGCGCTCTCGATGACGAACTGGATGTCACCCGCGACGGCGTTGGCGAGCTCGTCCGCGTCCTCGTAATCCCACCATTCGATCTCGGTCATATGCTCAAACTCACTCAGAAAATTGCTGTCAAAAATGCCGTTCGTGCCGAATAGGGATCGAGCTAAGCCGAGAGCCCGTATCGAGGTACAATGCCACAATCGGGCCGATCCCTCGATACGCCTCCTCGACTTCGCTCGAAGGCTACTCGGGACGAACGGAACAAACTCAGTCGTCCTGCCAGGTCACCCCGTCGCGCTCGGTCAACGCAATCGCGGCGGAGGGCCCCCAGCTGCCCGATGCATAGCTTTTGGGCTTCATCGCGTTCGCCTTCCACCCCTCGCGGATCGCATCGATCCAGGTCCACTGCGCCTCGACCTCGTCGCGGCGCACGAACAGCGTCTGGTCGCCCTCGATCAGGTCGAGCAGCAGGCGTTCATAGGCGATGCGGCGACGCGAGCCGGCAAACTCGGCATCAAGGCTCAGGTTCAGCGGCACTTCACGCAGGCGGACGCCTTCGCGGTCGAGCCCCGGCTCCTTCGCCATCACGAGCAGCTGGACATACTCCTCGGGCTGCAGGCGGATGATCAGCATGTTGGGCTGCAACAGCCCACCGCGACCCGCGAACATCGAATGCGGCACCGCCTTGAACTGGATCGCAATCTCGCTCTGGCGAGTCGCCATGCGCTTGCCGGTGCGCAGGTAGAACGGCACGCCCTGCCAGCGCCAATTGTCGACATGTGCCTTGATCGCGACGAACGTCTCGGTCGTCGAGGGCTTGCCGAGTTCGTCAGAGTAGCTCTTGACGATCTTCCCGTTCACCGCGCCTTCGCCATATTGGCCGGTCACCGTGACATGCGGCGCCTCCTCGGGCTTGATCATCCGCAACGAGCGGAAAACCTTCGACTTCTCGTCGCGAACGTCGGTGCCCTCGAACCGCGCAGGCGGCTCCATCGCGATCAGCGCGAGCAGCTGGAGCATGTGGTTCGCGACCATGTCACGCAGCGCACCCGCGGTCTCGTAATAGCCCGCTCGCTCCTCGAGCCCGACCGTCTCGGAGATCGTGATCTGGACGTTGTCGATCCCCTGCGCATTCCAGACGGGCTCGAAGAACGAGTTGCCGAAGCGCAGCGCGAGGATGTTCTGGACGGTTTCCTTGCCGAGATAATGATCGATCCGATAGGTCCGGTCCTCGGGGAAGGCCTTGGCTACCGCGTCGTTGATCTCGCGGCTGGTTGCCAGATCGTACCCGAGCGGCTTTTCGAGACCGACGCGTACAGTTTCGCCAGCGAGGCCGACCTTGCCAAGCCCCTCGATCGCGGACTCGAACAGCGACGGCGCGGTCGACAGGTAGATGGCTAGGCCGCCCGAAATGTCGCCGATCTTGTCCGCGAGCGGCTGGAAGCTCGCCGGATCGGACAGGTCGGTCGGCTGGTAATGGATCCGGTCGAGGAACGATCCGATCGCGGCCTCGTCCTTGCGATCGTCCGACAGAAACTCGTCGAGCGCCTTCTTGGCGAACGCCCGATAATGCTTGTCGTCATAGTCGTGACGCGCCGCGCCCGTGATCGTCAGTTCGTGGGGCAGCAAACCGTCGGCGTGCAGGCCATACAGCGAGGGCAGCAGCATGCGCTGTGCGAGATCGCCGGTCGCGCCGAACAGGAGCAGCTTGGCTACGGGATTACGGTGCATGAAAGCTCCTGGAACTAGCCGGTTGGGACGCCGGTCTTAGAAAACGAGGCCGGCCACGGGATCGACCCCGGCCATGATGTTGAGGTTCTGGACCGCCGCGCCGCCGGCGCCCTTGCCCAGATTGTCGAGCGTGGCGACCAGCCGTGCATGACCGACGGCGTCGTTGCCGCAAACCCGCAGCGTCAGGCGGTCGGTGCCGGCATTCTCCTCGATATCGATCGCGCCGATATCGCCAGCCGCGACCGAAACGAGCGTCGAACCGTCGAACGCAGCGCGCAAGACGTCCTCGATCGCTGCAAGACTGGGTCGGCCCGGTAGCGCGTGGAGATGCAGCGGCACCTCGACGACCATGCCGCGATAGGCGTTGGCCACCGCTGGCGCGAAGATCGGCGCGTGGACGAGGCCGGCATGCTGAGTCATCTCGGCAATATGCTTGTGCGCGAGGCCCAGAGCATAGGCGCGGAACGCCGTCGTCGTCCCGCCCGCTTCGAACTCGGCGATCATTGCCTTGCCGCCGCCGGAATAGCCCGACGTCGCATTGACGCTGAGCGGCAGGTCGGCGGGAAGGAGCTTGGCCGCAACGAGCGGCGCGACGAGCGCAAGGAAGCCGGTCGGATAGCAGCCGGGGTTTGCGACGCGCATCGCGGTCGCGACCAACTCGGCCTGGCCCGGCAGTTCCGGAAAGCCGTAGGTCCAGCCTGCCGCGACACGGTGCGCGCTGGAGGCGTCGATCACGCGGGTGCGCGGATTGTCGATCAGCGCGACCGCCTCGCGCGCGGCGTCGTCGGGCAGGCAGAGTATGACGAAATCGGCATCGTTCAGCGCCTCACGCCGAGCGGCGGGATCCTTGCGCCGGCCTTCGGCGAGCAGCGCGATCGAAATGTCATCGCGCCCGGCCAGCCGTTCGCGGATTTCGAGACCGGTGGTGCCGACCGCGCCATCGATGAAGACGCTGGTCATGCCGAGGCGTCCGGCGCCAGATCGAGCGCTTCGGCTTCGACATAACCGACAAGTCCGCTCGGGCGTGCGACACCCCAGGCGGAAACTCCAGCAATCTCCAGTACTTCGAAACTGTCGCCGGGATTGAGGTCGACCATCGTATCGCTCGCTTCATCTCGTCCGCTGCGCAACAAAGCTGTGCGCGCGACGGGCCGTATCATCGGCACGGCATAGTGTGGAGCGAATACGTATTCGGCGAGGCGAATGTCGGCGATATCGCGGCGAACCGCGTGCGTGCGCGGGTCGAGCTGGACCGAACGGCCCGTCAGCGCGAAGCTGGCACGGGCCTTGTCGTCGAACGGCTCAAGCGTGAGCGGCGGTGTGGCCGTTTGCGCCGGCTGGGGCGGGGCCGTCGCCGATGAATTGCCCGAACTCTTCAAGAAAATCTGCCCCTTCGGTCGTGCGCGCGACGAAGATATTGCGCTTGTCGCTGTCGTCGCGTTGCCGGCGCAGATAGCCGAGGGCACCCAATCTGTTCAAGGCGCGCGTGACGACCGGCTTCGATACGTTGAGCGCACGGGCCAGCCCGCGCACGGTATGTGGCCCCGGTTTGAGGTAGACGAGCAGAAGCAGGGCCATCTGACGATTGGTCAAATCGGGTTCGCCCGAGCGGACATAATCCACCAGAGCGGTCATCCAGGTCGATAAGGTATTGGCTGCCATTGATGCCACAGCGTTGATCCGCCATCTGAATTTATATGCACGATACCCAGTCATGAGCGTCATTACGGGTTCATAACGCCCGCCTGCGCGGCTTGTTTCCGTAGTTTTAAGGGGGGGATGCGATATGCGGTGTCCGGGTTGCGGTTGATCGTAGCCGCAGCCTCGACTATGTGCGCGCCTTCGCAAAAGTTCCGGGGTTTTCCGCGCAATGTTCGCCTTTCTGCTCGTCATCCACGCGATCATCGCGGCCGCCCTCGTCACGGTGATCCTCATGCAGCGGTCGGAAGGCGGCGGTCTGGGCATGGGCGGCAGCCCGTCCGGCCTTATGTCGGCCCGCGGTGCCGCCGATTTCCTGACCCGCGCGACCGGCGTTCTTGCGACAATGTTCGTGCTGTTCTCGATCCTGCTCGCCGTCCTCGCGGCGAATCACCGCACCACGACGATCGATACCTCGCTCGCGCGTACCCCGGCAGCGGCCGCGACGACGGTTCCGACCGCACAGCCCAAGGGTGATGCGGCACCGTTCGCCGGTGGCGCAGAAAACGCCGGCGCTCCGGCGGCGGCAACGGCACCTGCCGACAACGGCGCGGTCCCACTCGCCCGATAAACACTCCATTCGCCGATAATTAGCCCCTGCGTGAACCGCGGGGCTCTTGTCGTTCGTCCCCAACACACGCTACGAGACTCTTCCCATGGCTCGGTACATTTTCATCACCGGGGGCGTGGTTTCGTCGCTCGGTAAAGGTCTCATGGCGGCATCGCTTGCCGCTCTCCTCCAGGCACGCGGCTACAGCGTCAGGATCCGGAAGTTCGATCCGTATCTGAACGTCGATCCCGGCACGATGTCGCCCTATCAGCATGGCGAGGTCTACGTCACCGACGACGGCGCCGAGACCGATCTCGATCTCGGCCATTACGAGCGC
Source organism: Sphingomonas aurantiaca (assembly GCF_003050705.1). GTDB lineage: Bacteria > Pseudomonadota > Alphaproteobacteria > Sphingomonadales > Sphingomonadaceae > Sphingomonas > Sphingomonas aurantiaca. The sequence continues at coordinate 170,257 of NZ_QAOG01000002.1, forward strand.
TTCACCGGCGTTCCGTCGCGTCAGTCGGACAACGTCACCTCGGGGCGCATCTATCAGCAGATCATCGCCCGCGAGCGGCGCGGCGACTATCTCGGCGCGACCGTGCAGGTCATCCCGCACGTCACCGACGCGATCAAGGCGTTCGCGCGGGCGGAGACCGACGATCTCGATTTCGTGCTGTGCGAGATCGGCGGCACCGTCGGCGATATCGAATCGCTGCCGTTCATCGAGGCGATTCGTCAGCTGAAGAACGAGGAGGGTCGCGGCAAGGCGATCAGCATCCACGTGACGCTGGTGCCTTACATCGCCGCTGCCGGCGAGCTGAAGACCAAGCCGACCCAGCATTCGGTCCGCGAGCTCGCAGCACTCGGCGTCCAGCCAGACGTGCTGGTATGCCGTTGCGAGCACCCGCTGCCGCCGTCGGAGCGCGCCAAGATCGCGCTATTTTGCAACGTGCCCGCCAGCGCGGTCATCCCCGCGCTCGACGCGAAGAGCATCTATGCGGTGCCACTCCAGTATCACGGCGAAGGCCTCGACATCGAAGTGCTGCGCGCGTTCGGGATCGAACCCGCCGAGGCGCCCGATTTGTCGCGCTGGACCGAGATCATGGACCGGCTGACCAACCCGCAGGGTGAGGTCACGATCGGCGTGGTCGGCAAATATGTCGGCCTGCAGGACGCGTACAAGTCGCTCAACGAGGCGCTGGTACATGGCGGCATCGCCAACCGCGTAAAGGTCAACGTCCGCTGGATCGACGCCGAGCTGTTCGAGAATGCCGAAAGCGACATCGCCGGCCAGTTGGAGCCGTGTGACGCGATCCTCGTGCCCGGCGCGTTCGGCGAGCGTGGCGCAGAGGGCAAGATCGCCTCGGTCAAGTTCGCCCGCGAGCGGAAAATTCCGTATTTCGGAATCTGCTTCGGCATGCAGATGGCGTGCGTCGAGGGTGCGCGACATCTCGGCGGCGTTGCCGATGCCTCGTCGACCGAATTCGGTCCGACCGAGCAGCCGGTGGTCGGCATGATCACCGAGTGGATGGGTCGCGAAGGCCTCGAAACGCGCGCGGCCGAGGGCGACATGGGCGGCACGATGCGACTCGGTGCGTATGACGCGACGCTCGACGGCAACAGCGTCGTCGCGTCGATCTATGGCGGGACCGATATCTCGGAGCGTCATCGTCACCGCTACGAAGTGAACACCGGGTATAAGGCAGCGCTTGAGCAGGGCGGCCTCGTCTTCTCGGGCATGTCGCCCGACGGCACGCTGCCCGAGATCGTCGAGCGTCCCGATCATCCCTGGTTCGTCGGCGTCCAGTTTCATCCGGAGTTAAAGTCGAAGCCGTTCGACCCGCACCCGCTGTTCGCCAGCTTCATCGAAGCCGCGGTCAAGCAGAGCCGCCTGGTCTGATTTCCCTCTCCCGGCGGGAGAGGGGGCGTGGGCTATTGCTCGCGATCGTCAATCCCGCGGGACGGGCACCCATAATAGCTGACCTCCGTGTCTGTGGATCCCCGCCTCCGCGGGGATGACTGACCACCGGTTACGGCAGCCGACGTTCGAGCCGACGAAGCCGCGAAGTCCGGCTTTGCCGGACCCAAGACACGGCCACATTGAATCCCCCCTGAATTACTGGACATTACGCCCCAGGGTTCAGGGGAAATACTCGATGTCGCTTACGCTCGCGCTGCTGTTGGCTGGTCAGGCCGCCACCGTTCCATCGCCCTCCACTCCGCCTACTGCGCCGCAAGCCCCGGTCGATGAGCAGGCGCGCGGGCGGCTCGGCAACCAGCAGCAGGGTGGGGGCGATGTCGTCGTTACCGCGCGCCGCCGCGCCGAGACGATCCAGACGGTGCCGATCGCGATGTCGGTGATCGGCGGCACCGCGCTCGCGGAGACGGGGGCGTACAACGTTAGCCGGCTCACGCAGCTTCAGCCGACGCTGCAATTCTATTCCACCAATCCGCGCAACTCGGCCGCGAACATCCGCGGGCTCGGCGCGCCGTTCGGCCTGACCAACGACGGGATCGAGCAGGGCGTCGGCATCTATGTCGACCAGGTCTATTACAGCCGCATCGCCTCGGCGACGTTCGACTTCACCGATACCGAGCGGATCGAAGTGCTGCGCGGCCCCCAGGGAACGCTGTACGGCAAGAACACCACCGCGGGTGCGATCAACATCAGCACGCGCAAGCCCAGCTTCACGCCCGAGGCGCGGGTCGAACTGACCGGGGGCAATTATGATTTCTTCCAGGGTAAGGCGTCGGTGTCGGGCCCGCTGGTCGACGACAAGGTCGCGATCCGGCTGTCGACGTCGATCACGACCCGGCGCGGCACGATCTACAACGTCCGCACCGGCGAGCATCTCAACAGCCAGGACAATCTCGGCTTCCGGGGCTCGATGCTGTGGCAGGCGGCCCCCAATCTCGATCTGACGCTGTACGCCGATTACAGCCGCCAGAATCCCGATTGCTGCGTCCAATATTACGTCCGCACGGGCGCGACGCAGCGGCCGACCAACCGGCAATATGCCGCGCTCGCTGCCGCCCAAGGCTATGCCGTTCCGTCGACCAACGCGTTCGACCGCGTGACCGACGTCGACACCCCGCTTCAGGCCAAGCAGGAGCTGGGCGGCCTGTCGCTGCTCGCCAATTGGGATATCGGCGCGTCGACGATCACGTCGGTCAGCGCGTTCCGGTTCTGGCATTGGGATCCGTCGAACGATCGCGACTTTACCGGCCTGCCGATCACCACCGTGTCCGCCAACCCGTCGCAGCAGAGCCAGTATAGCCAGGAACTGCGGATCGCCTCGAACGGGAAGCACACACTCGATTACGTGCTCGGCGCGTTTTATTTCTACCAGACGATCGATACGCAGGGCCTGCAGGTCCAGGGGTCGGCCGCGAGCGCGTTCCTGCTCAATCCGACCAGCGCGGGCGGGCGTAATCCGGCGACGCTGAACGGGCTGACCGCGCGCAACACGATCGGGTTCACCAACACGAGCGCCGCGTTGTTCGGCAAGCTGACCTGGAACGTCAGCGACCGGCTCCAGATCGTGCCGGGGCTGCGGTTGAACTACGACAAGAAGAAGGGCGATTACGTCTCCGTCGTCACCAACGGCACCGGCACCGCGCTGACCGCGGATCAGCGCGGCGTGTTGGCGCCGCAGAGCTACCAGCCCGATTTCGACAATTGGAACCTGTCTGGCGATATAACCGCCGCCTACACGGTGACGTCCGACATCCACGCCTATGCGACCTATGCGCGCAGCTACAAATCGGGCGGGATCAACCTGTCGGGCCTCCCGCTCGACGGCGCCAGCAACCCGATCCTGTCCGCGGCGACCGTGAAGCCCGAAAAGGTCAATCATTACGAGCTTGGCCTGAAGACGCAGCTCGCCGACCGTCGCATCACGCTCAATCTCGCGGCGTTCTGGACCGAGATCAGCGATTATCAGGCGACCGTCACCAACGGCCAGCTCGGCGTGCTGCGCGGCTATCTCGCCAATGCCGGCAAGGTCCGGACGCGGGGGCTCGAATTCGATTCGGCCTTCCGCCCGTCGTCGCGGTTCAGCGTCTATGCCAACGGCGCCTATACCGATGCGAAATACGTAAAGTTCGTCGATGCGCCATGCCCGCCGGAGCTGTCCGGCGGCACGACCGCGACCGCAGGCCAGACGCCCAGCGCGCCCGGGACCGCCGGCGGGATCAGCCCGCAGAATTGCGACATTTCCGGGCAACGCCTGCCCGGCGTGTCGAAATGGGCGTTCTCCTATGGCGCGGAATATGATCTCCCCGCGCGGATCGCCGGGCTCGAGGGGCAGGTCTATCTCGGCTATGACGGCAGCTACCGGTCGACCTTCTCGTCCAACCCGTCGCGCTCGGCCTATACCGATATCAACGGCTATGCGCTCAGCAACTTCCGCCTCGGGTTCAAGGCGAAGGACAGCTGGAACGTCTTCGGCTGGCTGCGCAACGCGTTCGATGAGAAGTATTACGAGGTGCTCGCGCTCCAGTCCGGCAGCACCGGGCTCGTCGTCGGCCAGCCGGGTGATCCGCGGACCTATGGCCTCACCGTCTCGCGATCATTCTGATCGTCACGACGCGTTCAGGTTTGACGGTCTATAAAGCAGGATACGGCCCGGAGAGGCATCGCAGTCGGAAGCTCCCGATGTCTCTCCGGTTCGCGTCGCGCGGAGGCTGCAAGAGGCCTCCCGAGCCATCCCCTTGCGCACACCCGCTGCGAAGCGCAGTCTGCCGACCCGAGGCAAACACGCCGGGACAACAGGGGTGGCCGCATGTTCTTCGTACGACAGGGGCCCTTGTGGTTTCGGATGACCACCGGCGTCCTCGTCGCCTGGGGCCTTATCGGCTGCTTCATGTGTCTCCAGCAGGTCCGGCTCGGTGCCGACGCGATGGGCCATGCGACCACCTACGACCGTGCGCTCTACGCCGCGCTGCCGGGCTGGTATGATCCGCTGTTCGCGGTCGTGGTCCTGACCGGCCTGATCGGCGCGGTCCTGCTGTTCATGCGCCGTGCCAGCGCCCGCCCTTTCCTGATCGCATCGCTGGTCGCGATGATCGTGCAGTTCGGCTGGCTGTTCGCCTCGACCGACATCGTCGCGCACAAGGGAGCCAGCGAGACGCTCGTCTTCCCGATCGTGATCGTTGCCGTCGCCGCCTTTACGCTCTGGCTCGTTGGCCACGCCCGGCAAAAGGGCTGGGCGGTTTGACCCGCGCTAGACTGAACCGGGTTAGGCTGGGCGAGACGCGGCACTGGCGCTACTAGCGGTCGCATGTCCACGACCTACACCCTCGACACCGCGACGAGTCGCGCGAACCCGACGCCGGCGCCGCTCAAGCGCCTGACGATCCCCGCGATCCGACGGCAGAAGGGCAAGACGCCGCTCGTCATGCTTACCGCCTACACCGTGCGGACCGCGCAGCTGCTCGATCCGCACTGCGACATGCTGCTCGTCGGCGACAGCCTGGGCCAGGTGGTTTACGGCCTGCCGTCGACCGTCCCCGTCACGCTCGAGATGATGGCCGCACACGGCGCGGCGGTGGTCCGCGGCAGCTATCACGCGGTGGTCGTTATCGACATGCCGTTCGGCAGCTACGAGGCGTCGCCCGAAAAGGCGTTCGAAAGCGCGGCATGGTTGCTGAAACAGACCGGCGCGGCGGCGGTAAAGCTCGAGGGCGGCACCGCGATGGCGCCGACCGTCAAGTTCCTCACCGAGCGCGGGATTCCGGTGATGGGGCATGTCGGTCTCACTCCGCAGGCGGTGAACGTGCTCGGCGGCTATGGCGCGCGTGGTCGCACGCCCGAGGAAGCGGCCAAGATCGTCGCCGACGCGCAGAGCATCGCCGAAGCCGGCGCCTTCGCGCTGGTGATCGAGGGCGTGGTCGAGCCGATCGCGATCGAGATCACCACCACGATCGCCTGCCCGACGATCGGCATCGGTGCGTCGGCGCAGTGCGACGGGCAGGTGCTCGTCGCCGAAGACATGCTTGGGATGTTCGAGCGTACTGCCAAGTTCGTGAAGCGCTTTGCCGATATTGCAGAAACCATCGCGTCGGCTGCGCAGACCTATGCCGAGGACGTCCGCACCCGGGCATTTCCGGGACCTGAGCAGGTCTACGCCCCCAAGGATTGATCCGCTTCCGTTTCGGTCCCGGCGCGGCTAAGGTCCGCGCCGTCCATCCCCAATATTCCGGAGCTGTCCTTGGCCCTCCCGCCGAAAACCGATGAAGCATTCCTGCGCGAGGTCGACGAAGAACTCCGTCGCGACAAACTCGCCGGATTCTGGACGAACTGGGGTATCTGGGTCGCGATCGGCGTCGTCGCCGCGCTCGCCGCGCTTGCCGGCTTCCTTTACTGGCAGCATCACAATGGCGAGACCGCCGGCGTTGAGGGTGAACAGCTCCAGGCCGCCTACGACTCGCTCGGCGCGAACAACGCCGCCGCCGCGTCCAAGCCGCTCGCCGAGCTCGCCAAGTCGAACCGCGACGGCTACCGCGCGCTGGCGATGTTCACGCAGGCTGACATCCTTCTCCAGAAGGACGATCTGAAGGGCGCCGCCGCCAAGCTGGGCGCGATTGCGGCGGATAGCTCGCTGGCCAAGCCGTTCCGCGATCTCGCACTCGTCCGCCAGACGTCGGCCGAGTTCGATACGCTCAAGCCGCAGGTCATCGTCGAGCGCCTCCGTCCACTCGCGGTCCCCGGTGGTCCGTGGCTCGGCAGCGCGGGCGAGATGGTCGCGATCTCCTATCTCCGCATGAACCAGCGTCAGCAGGCGGGCACACTGTTCGGCCAGATCGCGCGCGACACCGGCGTGCCGGAGACGATTCGTCAACGTGCCGTTCAGATGGCGGGCGTACTGGGCGTGGACGCTGTTGCCAGTACCGGGCCTACCGCCGGGACACCGACCCCGGTCGCATCAAACGAGGATACCAAGGCGCAATGATGAAGACATATCGGGTGACGGTCGCCGTCGCCGCGCTGATGGCGCTCAGCGGTTGTGGGATCTTCAAGGGCGGCGTGAAAAAGACGCCGACGGTCGGCGACCGCGTCTCGATCCTGGTCTCGGAGAACGAGGTCGAGGCCGACAAGACGATCGCCGACGTCCAGGTCCTGTTGCCGGCCCCCGCGGTCAACGACGCCTGGGCGCAGCCCGGCGGCAACCCCGCCAAGTCGATGGGTCAGCTCGCGCTCGGCGACCAGCCCAAGCGCGCATGGCAGGCGTCGATCGATGGCGGCTCCAACCGCGAGCGTCTCGGCGCCGCACCGGTGGTTGCCGACAACAAGCTGTTCGTGACCGACGTCACCGCGACCATCCACGCGTTTGCCGCGGACACCGGCGCGGCGCTGTGGAGCGCGGGAATCACCGAAGGCAAGCTTAACAAAGCCGCCCGGTTCGGTGGCGGCGTCAGCTATGACGACGGCAAGCTCTATGCGACCGATGGCGTCGGCGACGTCGTCGCGATGAACGCCGCCGACGGCGCCATCCTGTGGCGCGCCAAGCCCGGTGCGCCGCTGCGTGGATCGCCGACTGTCGCCAATGGCGCGGTCTATGTCCTGACGCAGGACAACCAGGTCTTCTCGCTCAACCAGACCGACGGCAAGGTCCAGTGGGTCCAGTCGGGGACGCTCGAAACGCAGGGCGTGTTCGGCGTGGCCGCACCCGCGGTCAGCCAGGGCACCGTCGTGGCGGGCTTCTCGAGCGGCGAGCTCAGCGCCTATCGCTACGAGAACGGCCGTATTCTGTGGCAGGACGCACTGTCGCGCACGTCGGTGACCACCTCGGTTTCCAGCCTGTCGGACATCGACGCCGCACCCGTGATCGACGGCGGCCGCGTCTACGCGGTCGGGCAGGGTGGCCGCATGGTCGCGCTCGAACTGTCGACCGGACAGCGTCTTTGGGAGCAGAATTTCGCCGGGATCTCGACCCCGTGGATCGCAGGCGAATGGCTGTTCGTCGTCACCGACGATGCTCGCCTGGTCTGCCTGTCGCGCTCGAACGGCAAGGCCCGTTGGATCGCGCAGCTGAAGCGGTTCCAGAACGAGAAGAAGCGCAGCAACGCGATTACCTGGTTCGGCCCGATCCTGGCCGGCAACCGCCTCGTCCTGACCAACTCGCGCGGCGAGATCAACTTCGTCTCGCCGACCGATGGCACGGTCAGCTCGACGATCGAGACGAAGACGCCGTTCTCGCTGCCGCCGATCGTCGCCAACTCGACGCTCTATACGCTCGACCAGAAGGGCAAGGTCACCGCCTACCGCTGACCCAAACGCCCTCTCCCCGCCGGGGAGAGGGAAGGGGCCCGCCCGGCGAAGCCGGGTGGGAAGGGTGAGGGGGCGTGAGGCGCGGATCACCCGCCCGAACTCCTCGTCCCCCCACGTTCCCCTCGCTCTCCATCAAGCGGAGAGGGACTAGGTGACCTTTGCCGCGACACGCGCTAAGGGCCTGCCATGTCCAAACTCCCCGTGGTCGCGATCGTCGGCCGCCCAAATGTCGGCAAGTCGACCCTGTTCAACCGCCTCGTCGGCAAGAAGCTCGCGCTGGTCGACGACCGGCCCGGCGTCACGCGTGATCGGCGCGAGGGCGATGCGTCGCTGATCGGGCTCGAATTCCGCATCATCGACACCGCCGGTTACGAAGATCACGACGCGCAGACTCTGCCCGGCCGGATGCGCCAGCAGACCGAGGCCGCGGTCGAGCAGGCCGACGTCGCGCTGTTCCTGTTCGACGCGCGCGCTGGGATCGTGCCGCTCGACGAGGAGATTGCGCGCTGGCTCCGCACCGCCGACGTGCCCGTCATCCTCGTCGCCAACAAGGCCGAGGGCCGCGCGGGTGAAGACGGCATCCTCGAGTCGCTCGCGCTCGGCTTCGGCGATCCCGTCCAGCTGTCGGCCGAGCATGGCGAAGGCCTGGGCGACCTGTTCGAAGGCCTGCTCCCGCTGCTAGAAGGCAAGGAAGAGCCGCCCGAGGAACAACCCGACAACGAATATGAGGGCCCGCTGAAGCTCGCTATCGTCGGTCGTCCAAACGCCGGCAAGTCGACGCTCGTCAACCGTATCCTCGGCGAAGACCGCATGATTACCGGCCCCGAAGCGGGCATCACGCGCGATTCGATCAGCGTTGATTACGACTGGCACCCGACCGGTGGCGAAGCGCGGAAAGTGCGGCTGATCGACACCGCGGGCATGCGCAAGCGCGCCAAGGTGCAGGACAAGCTCGAGAAGATGTCGGTCGAGGACGCGCTGCACGCGGTCGACTTCGCCGAGGTCGTCGTGTTGCTGCTCGATGCCACGCTCGGGCTCGAGGCGCAGGATCTGCGCATCGCCGACAAGGTGCTGCAGGAGGGCCGCGCGCTCGTCATCGCGCTCAACAAATGGGACATCGCCGAGAGCGCGTCGTCGCTGTTCAACGGCGTCAAGCGCGCGCTCGAGGATGGCCTGAGCCAGGTCAAGGGCGTCACCGTGATGACGGTGTCGGGCGCGACCGGAAAGGGCATCGACCAGTTGCTCCAGGCCTGTTTCGATACGCGCGATGCCTGGTCGAAGCGCGTCGGCACCGGCGAACTCAACCGCTGGTTCGAGCGCGCGATCGAGGCGACCCCGCCGCCGGCGCCGGGCGGCAAGCGGATCAAGATGCGCTACGTCACGCAGGTCAAGACTCGCCCGCCGAGCTTCGTGATCTTCGGCACGCGCGTCGATCAGCTGCCGGCGAGTTATGAGCGCTATCTGGTCAATTCGATGCGCAAGGACCTCGGCTTCGGCGCGGTCCCGGTTCGTCTGATGTTCCGAGCGCCGAAGAACCCCTATGACGATAACGGCAAGGGCGGCGGCGGCAGCTAGGCGCTGGTGTCCGGGGTGGTCCGCATCGACGCGCGGGGGATGCGCTGTCCCTGGCCGGCGATACGGCTCGCGCGTGCGTTGCGCGATGGTGCGCGCAGCGTCGAGGTGCTCGCGGACGACCCGCAGGCCCCGGCCGAGCTGGCGGCAGTCGCCAAGGCGTCGAATGCCGCGCTAGGGATCATTTTGGACGATTTTTACCGGATCTTTGTCGTAACTTGTCGGTAGTATGACAACATTGTATTTACACGAACCGGATACGATGCGGTTCTGAGTTTCGTGGCGCTATTGCTTAACGGGAGAAGGCGACAGTGTCGTTCGAAGGAAGCACCTTGGTCGACTGGCCAGCCTTTTCGCAGGCGCGGGCTGAGCTGGGTGCCGGGTTTGTCCGTATCCTCGGCTATTTTCGCGAGGACGGTGTCAAATCGGTCGCGTTGATCGAAGCGGCGATGCGGTCGCTCAACGCGGCGGCGATGGTAATCCCGGCGCATACGCTCAAGGGCGAAGCGCGGCAGTTTGGCGCCGAGCCGCTGGCCGATCTTGCGGAGGCGATCGAGACGATCGCGCGCGACTGTCTTGAAATGCAGGATACCCCCGAAGAGGCTCTGGAGCATATCGTCAATCTGCGGCCGCTGTTCGACCAGACGCTGACGTTGCTCGAGCGTGAGGCCAACCCGATCATCGCGCGAAAACCCGCGGCCGGTGGCTTCGGTCGTCGCGCCGTGCCGACGGGCTTCGGCGAAGACTAGGATCGAGGCGGGCTGCATCCTCCGCCAGCTGGTGCAGGATGCAGCCCGTTAGGGGCCGGCGATACCCGGGAGGGTATCGCCTGGCGGTTACCCCTTCAGATACGGCGCCGCGCCAGCCTTGGGCGAATCGTGCTCGGAGATCGAGTTCAGCTGGATGTAGTTGTGGATGCCCATCCGCGCGATCATCTCGAACTGGCGCTCGAGCGTGTCGACATGCTCTTCCTCGCTGGCGAGGATGCGGGCGAACAGGTCGCGGCTGATATAGTCCTTGACCTCTTCGCAGTAGGAGATCGCGCACTTGAGCTGGACGGTCGCCTCGACCTCGAGCGCGAGATCCGACTTCAGGACCTCCTCGACGGTCTCGCCGATGCGCAGCCGGCCGAGCAACTGGAAATTGGGCAGGCCGTCGAGAAACAGGATGCGCTCCGACAACCAGTCGGCATGCTTCATCTCGTCGATCGATTCCATCCGCTCATACTGGGCGAGCTTGTAGACGCCCCAATGCTCGAGCATCCGGTAATGGAGCCAATATTGGTTGACCGCGGTGAGCTCGTTCTTGAGCGCCTCGTTCAGATAGTCGATTACTTGGGGGTCGCCGCGCATGGCCATATCTCCGTCACCTCTGCGCAGTATGTAGCGGGCTAACCTGGATCACGGCAACCCCGAAAACTCCAGGATTTCTGCGGGTTTCAGCGCTTGCGAGCGCTACGCAGCAGCGCGTTCCTCGTTGATAATCGCACGCGCTACCGATGTGCACTGGCCGCATTTGGGCTGGCGACCGAGCGAGCGGAACGCCTGGCACGGCGTGGTGCACCCGCCGCGCGCGCAGCTGCGGACATCGGATTCTCGTATGGCATTGCAAACGCAGACGACCATGGAAGCTCCTTCGTGTTGGAGCTGGAATACGGATAATGCGAACCAGTCGCAAGCTGTTTTGCGTCTTATTCGCAACAACCCGAACGGCTCGCCGCGCTTGGCGAACCACGCATCGGTTGCCACGCGAATCGCGACAGGCTGCGCCACAGCCATTCGAGCGGACCGTATCGGAACCGATCGAGCCACGGCTTCGACCAGGCGAGCATCAGCAGCCAGATCGGAACGACGACGAGGTACAGCTGCGCGCGGGAAAGCTCGCCGTACAGGCCGAGGCCGTAGCCGTAGAATATGGTGGTGCAGATCATGGTCGTGCCGAGATAGTTGGAGAACGCCATGCGCCCCGCCGCCGACACGCGCGTCGTCAGCCAGCCGCCCGGGCGCGCCAGCACGATGATCGCCGCGGCATAGCCCATGATCGTGAGCGGCCTGAGCGGCGTCGCAAGCGCCAGCCACGACAGCGCGACATAGCGGGCGTCGAACCCGTGGCCGATGTCGAATGCGACGATCCCAGCATAGCCGACCCACCCGATCGCGATCCCTGTGACGGCGACGACGATGTAGCGTCGTCGCGTCCAGTCGCCGGTAAGGAACCCCGAGCGCAGGCCCGCCATGCCGAGCAACATGAAGCCGAGCGTTTCGGGGCCTCCGACCGTCAGGAACGTGATCGGCCCGACCGCGTGCGTCCAGCGCCACGCGACCAGATCGTGCCACGTGCCACGCCCGATCGCGAGTTCGCGCGCCACGGCGGCGGGGGAGGGCTGGCCGAACTGATCCGCCAGCGATTGCCAGTTCGCGATCGTGCGTGCCGTTGCGCCGGCCTTGTGCGCGGCGGCGTGGAGGTCGAACGCATAGGCGGTCAGCGTGCCGAGTTCGAGCGTCTGTACCGCGATACAGGCGAGGCCGAGCCCGATCAGCCAGCGGACCGGTAGCCGGGCGAACATATACGCGATGGCGCCGACGAGGGCGTAATGCGCGAGGATGTCGCCCCACCACAGCAGGTAGAGATGCGCGACGCCGAACACGAAAAGCCACGCCATTCGGCGCAGGTGGATGGTCGCGGGGTCGTCGCCATTCGCGCTCGCGCGGTCGATGACCAGCAGCATCGACGCGCCGAACAGGAATGAGAACAGCCCGCGCATCTTGCCGTCGATGACGATGAACGTCGCGGTCCACGCGATCAGGTCGGGCGTGCTCGGCGAGCCCATCGAGGCGGGCGTCATATACGCGAATTCGGGAAAGCCGAATGCGGCGATGTTCGCGGCAAGGATGCCCATCACCGCGACGCCGCGGATGACGTCCAGGGTGGCGATTCTGGTGGGGGCGGGGGTCATGCCGGCAGAGTGAAGTATAGGAAGTATAGACGCTCGCGCGGGTCGTGATGACCGACCGGTGTGGCGTCGTGCGACGGTACTTTAGTGCGGGAGGGGAGCGGCGGTGCCATGCCGGATTGCTGGCATAGGCGAGGCGCGTAGGACAGCGCGATTTTGGATCGCTTGGGTGTCAGGTAGATGTGTGGGCCACCGGCGGGACCGAAGAGCCGCCGCCCTCTTGTTCTCCCGCGAAGGCGGGAGCCCAGTCTGGGCCCCCGCCTTCGCGGGGGAACAAGCGCGGTTCGTGCTGGCGGTCCGCACTGCACAAATCCCACCACCCCGGCGAAGGCCGGGGCCCAAATGGGAAGGCCTTAGTAAGGATGGCAGCGCGAGGTTACTGCGGCCATTCCAATTGGGCCCCGGCCTTCGCCGGGGGGGCGTGTGTAGGGGGGGCTCTAACTTTACCCGCCCCCGGACCCCATCACGCCAGCGCGGCGTCGACCCCCATCAGCTTGGGGAAGAAGCCTTCATGCGCGGTGCGGAGCGTCTCGAGCGCGATGACGTCGTCGCGGTCGGGGCGTTCGAAGATCAGGCGCTTGCCGCCGGTGCGACCGAGCGGCTCCGCCTCGACGTCGGCCGCGTGCGCCGCACCGAGGAAGTCGAGCAGCGCATGATCCTCGACGGTGACGATATAGACGCCCTGGTCCTCCGCGAAGAACGCGCGCGCGCAGTCGAACGGCTGCTTGCGGTCGATCATCGCGCCGATGTCGCCCGCGAGCGCCATCTCGGCGAGCGTCACCGCGATGCCGCCGTCCGAGACGTCATGGACCGCGGTGAGCTGGCCGAGGCTGATCGCTTCACGGATCAGGTCGCCCACGCGGCGTTCGGCGGCGAGATCGACGGGCGGCGGCGGGCCGGCGTCTAGCTGTTCGCGGCCATGGCATTCGCGCAGCCAGAGCGACTGGCCGAGATGCCCGCCGCGCGTGCCGACTGCGAGGATGATGTCGCCCGAGCCCTTGAACGCGATCGTCGCATTCTTCTGCCAGTCCGCCAGCAACCCGATCGCGCCGATCGCGGGTGTCGGCAGAATCGCCGAGCCGCCGCCGGTCGCCTTGGACTCGTTGTAGAGCGAGACGTTGCCCGAGACGATCGGGAAGTCGAGCGCGATGCATGCGTCGCTCATCCCCTCGAGGCAGCCCACGATCTGGCCCATGATTTCGGGACGCTGCGGGTTGGCGAAGTTGAGGCAGTTCGTCACCGCCAGCGGCAGCGCGCCGACCGCGGTGAGGTTGCGCCATGCTTCGGCGACCGCCTGCTTGCCGCCCTCGACGGGATCGGCAAAGCAATAGCGCGGCGTGCAGTCGGTGGTCATCGCCAGCGCCTTCTGCGTGCCGTGGACGCGGACGACCGCGGCGTCGCCACCGGGGCGCTGCACCGTGTCGGCGCCGACCATGTGGTCATATTGCTCCCAGATCCACCGGCGCGAGGCGATGTCGGGCGAGCCCATCAGCGTCACCAGATCGGCGGCGATGTCGTTGCTGTGCGGCGCGTTTTCGAGCGGCGCGGGCTTGGGCGTCGGCACGTGCGGGCGATCGTAGAGCGGCGCCTCGTCGGCAAGGGGCCCAAGCGGAATGTCGCAGACCGTCTCGCCCTTGAACGTCAGCACCATGCGGCCGGTGTCGGTCACGCGGCCGATGACCGCGAAATCGAGCTCCCACTTCCTGAAGATCGCCTCGGCCTCGGCCTCGCGGCCGGGCTTGAGGACCATGAGCATGCGCTCCTGGCTTTCGCTCAGCATCATCTCGTACGGCGTCATGCCCGTTTCGCGCTGGGGCACGTCGTCCATCGTCAGCTCGATACCGACGCCGCCCTTCGACGCCATTTCGACCGCCGACGAGGTGAGGCCGGCGGCGCCCATGTCCTGGATCGCGACGATGACGTCGGTCGCCATCAGTTCGAGGCACGCCTCGATCAGCAGCTTTTCGGTGAAGGGATCGCCGACCTGGACGGTCGGGCGCTTGGCATCCGAATCCTCGCCGAAGTCCGCGCTCGCCATCGTCGCGCCGTGGATGCCGTCGCGGCCGGTCTTGGAACCGACATAGACGATCGGATTGCCGATGCCCGAGGCTGCCGAATAGAAGATCTTATCCTGATCGGCGATCCCGACGGTCATCGCGTTGACCAGGATGTTGCCGTCATACGCGCTGTGGAAGTTCACCTCGCCGCCGACGGTCGGCACGCCGACGCAATTGCCGTAGCCGCCGATGCCGTGGACGACGCCCGAAATCAGGTGACGCATCTTGGGATGATCGGGCCGGCCGAAGCGCAGCGCGTTCAAATTGGCGATCGGCCGCGCGCCCATCGTGAACACGTCGCGCAGGATGCCGCCGACGCCGGTCGCCGCGCCCTGATAGGGCTCGATGTACGACGGGTGGTTGTGGCTCTCCATCTTGAAGATCGCCGCCTGGTTGTCGCCGATATCGACGACGCCGGCATTCTCGCCGGGGCCGCAGATGACGCGGGGGCCCTTGGTGGGCAGCTTCATCAGGTGGATCTTGCTCGACTTGTAGCTGCAATGCTCGGACCACATCACTGAGAAGATGCCGAGCTCGACGAGATTGGGCTCGCGGCCGATCGCGTGCAGGACGCGCTCATATTCTTCGGGGGACAGGCCGTGGTCGGCGACGATCTGCGGTGTGATCTCGGTCATGGGGCGGGCTTTAGCGGGGTAGGGGCCGCCCGTCACCTGTGTGCACCCCGACAAATTGCGCGCGGGGGGATTTATCGCGGCTATGGGGGGGCGGGGCGATTGCCCGCGCCCCCGGCCTGATCAGCCGTAGGGCGGCTGCGTGTAGCCCTTGGGGCTCAGCGTGAAAATGTCGCAGCCGGTTTCGGTGATGCCGATCGAATGTTCGAACTGCGCCGAGAGCGAGCGGTCGCGCGTCACCGCCGTCCAGCCGTCGTCGAGCAGCTTCACGTCGGGGCGGCCGATGTTGATCATCGGTTCGATCGTGAAGATCATGCCGGGGCGCAGCTCGGGGCCGGTGCCTGGCTTGCCGACATGGACGACCTCGGGCGCGTCGTGGAACAGTCGGCCGACGCCGTGGCCGCAGAAGTCACGGACCACGCCGTAGCGGTGCTTCTCCGCATGACGCTGGATCGCGTTGGCGACGTCGCCCATGCGGTTGCCGGGCTTGGCCTGTTCGATGCCGAGCATGAGGCATTCATAGGTGACCTCAACGAGGCGGCGTGCCTTGATGGGCACGTCGCCGATCAGGTACATCCGGCTCGTATCGCCGTGCCAGCCGTCGAGCAACGGCGTCACGTCGACATTGACGATGTCGCCCGATTTCAACGTCTTCTCGCTCGGGATGCCGTGGCAGACGACATGGTTGATCGAGATGCAGACGCTGTGCGTGTAGCCGCGATAGCCGAGCGTCGCGGGGACGCCGCCGCCGGCGATGATGAAGTCGTAGATCAGCCGGTCGATTTCGGCGGTCGTCACGCCGGGCACCATGTGGGGGACGATCATGTCGAGCGTCTCGGCGGCGAGCTGGCCCGCCTTCATCATGCCTTCGAACGCGGCGGGGCCGTGCAGCTTGATGGCGCCAGTGCGCGCGTCGGGCTGGTCGGAGGTGACGGTTACATATTCGGTCATGACGCGCGATATAGCGTAGCGACGGCTCTTTTGCGAGGCTATGCGGGGGGCATGGCACAAGAACGCATCTGGACCGCCGCGCTGACGATCATCGGTGACGAGATCCTGTCGGGCCGCACGCAGGACAAGAACGTCGCGCAGATCGCGGCCTGGCTCAACGTGCAGGGGATTCGCCTCGCCGAGGTGCGCGTCGTCGCCGACAGGACCGAGGCGATCGTCGAGGCGGTCAACACGCTGCGCGCGCGCAACGATTATCTGTTCACGACCGGCGGGATCGGGCCGACTCACGACGACATCACGGTGGATGCGATCGCCGAGGCGCTGGGCGTCTTGGTCGAGCATCATCCGCGCGCGATGGCGGTGCTGGAGGCCTATTACGCGACTCGCGGCGGGCTGACCGAGACGCGGGCGCGGATGGCGCGCGTGCCGGTCGGCGCGGACCTGATCGACAACAAGGTGTCGGGCGCGCCGGGGATCCGGATCGGCAATATCTTCATCATGGCGGGGGTGCCGCACATCACTGCGGGGATGCTCGACGCGTTGACCGGGACGCTCGAGGGCGGGCGGCCGGTGGTGTCGAAGACGATCGGCTGCTGGGTGGCGGAGAGCGAAGTCGCCGACCTGTTGCGCGATGCCGAGAAGACGCATGAGGGCGTCGCGATCGGCAGCTATCCGTTCTTTCGCGACGGGCGGACGGGCGCGAACTTCGTCGTGCGGAGTTCGGACGAGACGCTGGTCGACCGTTGCCTGGCCGATCTGACCCGTGATCTCGAGGCGACCGGTCGGGTCGTCACCGCGCAGGGGATCTAGCGCGGGGCAGGGCTCAGGCTCCCCATTCGGGGCCTTCGGGATCGGGATAGAAGGCATCGGGATCGAACGTGGCGGCGCGGTTGGGCGCGGGTGTTTCCGCGTCGCCCGGAGCGGGTAGGGTCGGCGCGCCGCCGCCGAAGCGGATGCGGACATAGCCCATGCTCCCGGTCAGCGCCTGGAACACCGCGAGATGCTCCTCCTGCTGCATCCGCCGGCCGATCAGCGGTGCGCGCTCGGCTGAGAGATATCCGATCTGCACGCCGCGGCCACTGAAGACCGCCACGGCATTGGCATCGTGTGGGTTCTTCGGCTCGCGACGGAGCTCGACCGGATCGCCCGGCACGCAGAGCATCAGCTCCATCCGCCGGTTGCTCTTGCTCTTGTCCGCGTTGGGAAAGTCGATGCCGACGACGGCGAGGGTCAGTTCGTCCATGCCGTGTCCCTAGTTTTCACCGCGCCTTGATGAACCGCGCGAGTCGCGGAGGTCGGTAACCACGAGATGCACGAGTCGCGAGCCGCAGCCCAAGGATATCCCGCCAGCGCGTGATCGACGCCAGGCAAAAAAATAGCGGCCCTAAGGCCGCTATTTCCTTCAACCAAGTCGTAAGACTTAGTTGCTGTCTGCGTTATCATCGTTGTCAGCAACGATGATGATGCCGGCAACGACTGCTGCCGCTGCCAGGATAGCGACGATGATGCCGCCGCCAGCCAGCTCGTTCTTCTGAGCCGAAACCGAACCGGTGCGAACCGACTTCGAAACCGACAGGCTGGCTGCTGGATTTGCTGCCATGGCCGGAGCAACTGCCATCGTGGCTGCTGCTGCGGTCAGGATGTACTTCCCAAGACGCATGTTGAACTCCCTTTGTGCTCGTCGCATCGCAATTGGCACGAAACCACTCGCAAGGCAACCGAGGTAACGGGTACGAAACGGAAGCGTTCCATACTGTTGCGGCAGTGCAACATGCATCTGCCGCGGTCGCGTATAGAGGCTCGCGAAGCTTCGAAAAGGGGCCGTGTCGCCGTACGGCGATATATTCCTGCCAAAACGGTGGGTGTTTTCCCCAGCGGGCTAAGCCGTTGGCGCCGAACCGGGCGATCCCTTGGTCTGCACCTGCCACACTTCCCCGCCTTCCAGCCCCAGCGCGGTCAGCTTGCCGGATGCATAGGCGCCGGTATCCACGCCGATCCGGTGACCGCGATGCTCGACCTCATCGGTCATCGTATGGCCGTGGACGATCGTCTTATCGAGCTTGGCGCGGTGATCGAGGAAAGGGTCGCGAATCCACCGGAGATCCGACGATCGCTGGCGATCGAGCGGGACGTCGGGGCGGACGCCCGCGTGGACGAAGGCATAGTCGCCGATCACGATCATATCCTCGAACGCGCTCATGAACGCGCGGTGTTCGGCGGGGACGAGGTCGGCGAGGCGGTGGACGAGTTCCTCGTAATCCAGTCGCTCATATTCGGCAGCGTCCATGCCATAGCTCAGCACGGTCTCGCGCCCGCCGATCCGGCAGAACAGGCGCAGCGCCTTGGGTTCGCCGTCGAGCGCGCCAAGGAAGATCTCCTCGTGATTGCCGAGCAGGAACCTGACCGATCCGCGGGTCGCGACCAGGTTACGCAGCCGCTCGACCACCGCGGCGGAGGCCGGACCGCGATCGACGACATCGCCGAGGAAGATCAGCGTTGTCTCGGCGGGGCCGCGCTGCGCATCGTCCGCATCGATCAGTGCGATCAATTCGTCGAGCAGGGCGACGCATCCATGGATGTCGCCGACGGCATAGACCCGCTGCCCCTCCGGCACGACCGATGTTGCGGCCTTGGCGACCGTACGCGACTTGAAAAGCTTGGAAATCATGATGCCGACAATGTGTGGAGCCCGGTATCGAACGGCAATACCGGTAAAGCGGCGCGCATACCGGCTCGTGCGGCAAGTCGCAATCTTGGCACGGCGACGCGTTGGAGGCCGCCCGTTCGGCGCACACCTGCCGCGGTGCGCACCAGAGGCATGACGCGCGTGTCGAACAGGGCTAATGCGCGGTCATGACTCTCATCGCCCGGCTGATGCCGCTTCTCCTGCTGACCGCGGCGGCGCCCGCCAAGGACGCCGCGCCCGCTCCGGCATTTTTCGAGGCGCTGCGGGCGGCGGACCTGCGGCTCGCGACGATCGCGTATCGGCTGACGACCGCGAATGCGCCGTTGTGCGACGTGCTCCAGCCGCAGATCGGCATGCCGATCCACGCGCTGACCCAATATGCGCCCCCGGCACGCGAGTCGGCGGCGGCGGTCTTCGAGTTCGAATCGCTGATCGGCGTCGAGGCGGTGGTGGCCGGCGCGCCGGCGCAGCGCGCAGGGATCGCCGCGAACGATTCGCTGGTGGCGATCGGGGATGTCGCGTTGCCGGGCTCGCCGCCCGCGAACGCGCCCGAAAACGCTGCGAGCCGGGATAGCGCGGAGGCAGCGATCGCCGCGGCCCCGCTCCGCCAGCCGCTGCGCCTGACCGTGCTGCGCAAGGGGCAGCGCCAGTCGATCGCGGTGACCCCGGTTACAGGCTGCCGGTCGCGGTTCGAGATCCTGCTCGGCAGCGGTCTCGATGCCAGCGCGGACGGATCGGTGGTGCAGATCGGCGAGCGGTTCTTCGAGGGCTATACCGATGCCGAGATCGCGGTCGTCGTCTCGCACGAACTCGCGCACAACATCCTGCGCCACCGCGCGCGACTTGATGCGGCGAAGATCAACCGCGGGCTGTTGGCGGAGCTCGGGCGCAACGGCCGGCTGATCCGCGAGACCGAGGACCAGGCCGATCTGCTCGGAATCTATCTGCTGGCGAATGCCGGGTACGACCCGATGTCTGCCCCGAACTTCTGGCGGAACAAGGGCGGCGCGGTCGATGGCGGACTCTTCCGCAGCCGGACGCACGCCTCGTCAAAGGCGCGCGCCGAGACGCTCGAGGCGGCCGCGCGATCGATCGCGGCCAACCCGGCGAGGCCGATCATCCCGGCTGTCGTTGCGACCCGGACCGTGCCGCTGCGCTGATCACCGGCCGCGGCTGATCGGGCCAGATCCCGCGCGTATCGAGCACCGCCTTGTCGGCGCGCTCTTCCAGCGGGATCGATTTGAAGACGTCGTGATCGACCAGCACGACCATGATCGGGCAGGTCTCGATCGCGGTATCGACGTCGACCAGCGTGGCGCCTGTCTGGGCAAGCGCGGCGGGCAGCGTCCTGGCATAGGGCTCGACGATCCGGACTCGGTCGCCGAACGCCTGCGCGACGGCCTGCGCGACCTTGAGCGCGGGGCTTTCGCGGAAATCGTCGATATTCGCCTTGAACGCGAGGCCGAGGCACGCGACCGGCGCGCCGGGCATCGATTCGACGAGGGCCGCTACCTGCGCGATGACATGGTCGGTCTTGCCGTCGTTGACCTCGCGCGCGGTCCGGATCAGCGGCGTCTGGTCGGGCGCGGCGTGGACCAGGAACCACGGATCGACCGCGATGCAATGCCCGCCGACGCCGGGGCCGGGCTGAAGGATGTTCACGCGCGGGTGGCGGTTGGCGAGCCGGATCACCTCCCAGACATCGACCCCCATCGTGTCGGCGATCAGCGACAGTTCATTGGCGAACGCGATGTTGACGTCGCGAAACGCGTTCTCCGTCAGCTTCGTCATTTCCGCCGCGCGCGCCGTCGTCGTGACGCAGGCGCCGCGGACGAAGCGCCGGTAGAAGGTGAGCGCCTTGCGCGCGCATCGCGGCGTGATCCCGCCGATGACCCGGTCATTGTCGATCAGTTCGACGAGGATCCGGCCGGGCAGGACTCGCTCGGGGCAATAGGCGATCGCGATGTCGGCCTGCTCGCCCGCGCGGCCTGGGACCCTGATATCGGGGCGCAGCTTTGCCAGTAGATCACGGACCTGCTCGGTCGTGCCGACCGGCGAGGTCGATTCGAGGATGATCGTATCGCCGGGCTTCAGCACGGGGGCGATCGTCGTCGCGGCGTTCAGGACATAGCCGATGTCGGGCGCATGATCGTCGTCGAACGGCGTGGGGACCGCGATGACGAACACGTCCGCGGGCTCGATCGTCATCGACGCACGCAACGTACCCCGCGCGACGACGCCCGACACCAGTCCGTCGAGATCGACCTCCTCGATATGCACGCGTCCCGAGTTGATCGTCTCTACCACCGATTCGGTCACGTCGACGCCGAGCACGCGTGCGCCGGTGCGCGCGATCACCGCGGCGGTCGGCAGCCCGATATAGCCGAGGCCCATGACGACGACGGTGAGTTCAGTCTCGGTCAGCATGCGCGGCAGTTCCTGTGGCATTCGAGGGGGCGGCTTCCGGGGTCCCGGGAGCGAGGAAGTCGGTGACGATGGCGGCAATGCGCGCCGCCGCATGGCCGTCGCCGAACGGGTTGTGCGCACGCGCCATCGCCGAATAGGCCGCCTCGTCATCAAGCAGCGTGAAGGTTTCGGCAACGATTCGGTCCTCGTCGGTGCCGATCAGCCGCGCGGTGCCTGCCGCGACGCCTTCGGGCCGCTCGGTCGTCTCGCGCATCACCAGTACCGGTTTGCCGAGCGCAGGCGCCTCCTCCTGGACGCCGCCCGAATCGGTCAGCACGATATCGGCCATGCCGAGCGCGCGGACGAAATGCGGGTAATCGAGCGGTGCGATCCGGGCGACGTTGCCGCGGTCGCCGAGAATCGCGTCCATGACCGAGACGACGTTGGGATTGGGGTGGACGGGGAACACCACCGCGACGTCGTCGCGCGCGGCGATGCGGCCGATCGCGCGCGCGATCGCCGCCATCCCGTCGCCAAAATTCTCGCGTCGGTGCGTCGTGACCAGCACGATCCGCTTGCCGGCAAAGCGCGCGGCGATCGAGTCGAGCCCCGCGGCCAGCGCCGGATCTTCGGCGACCTTGGCGCTGGTCCAGTGGAGCGCGTCGATCACGGTATTGCCGGTCACGTGGATCGTGTCGGCGGCGATGGTCTCGCGACGTAGCGCCTCTGCCGACGTCTCGGTCGGCGCGAGGTGCAATGCGGCGATCGGCGCGACGATCCGGCGGTTCACCTCCTCGGGCCAGGGATGATAGATATCGCCCGATCGCAAGCCTGCCTCGACATGCGCGACCGGGACCTTGCGGTAATAGGCGGCGAGCGCGCCGGTCATCGCGGTCGCGGTATCACCCTGGACGATGACCAGATCGGGCCTTTCCGCATCCATCACGTCGCCCAGGCCGGTCAGCAGCCGCGCGGTCAGCCGGTCGAGCGTCTGCCCCGGCTCCATCAGATCGAGATCGATGTCGGGCGCAAGATCGGCGATCGCCAGCACCTGGTCGAGCAGCCCGCGATGCTGTGCGGTGACGCAGGTGCGCACGGTCAGGCCCGGAACCCCGGCCAGCGCGCGGATGACGGGGAAGAGTTTGATCGCTTCGGGACGCGTGCCGAATATGATGAGGATCTTGGACATGGAACCCTTGTAGCCCAACGCGTTTAATGACGCGCTAACCGGCTGCGACGTTTCGTCGATCGGGCGGCCCGATTTGCACGGACCCGTAACGACCGGTAAATACGGCATCGAAATTGACGACCTTACGACAACATTTGGAGTTCGAATGACCATCAAGCCACTGCGCAAAGCCGTGTTCCCGGTCGCTGGACTCGGCACTCGCTTCCTCCCCGCCACCAAGGCAATGCCGAAGGAGATGCTGACCGTCGTCGACAAGCCTCTGATCCAGTACGCCGTTGAGGAAGCGCTCGAGGCAGGCATCGAGCAGATCATCTTCGTGACCGGGCGCGGCAAGGGCGCGCTCGAGGATCATTTCGACATTTCCTACGAGCTCGAGGATACGATGCGCGCGCGCGGCAAGTCGCTCGACGCGATCAGTCAGATCCGGATGAAGCCGGGCTCGCCGGTCTATGTCCGCCAGCAGGAGCCGCTGGGCCTCGGCCATGCGGTGTGGTGCGCGCGCGAGATCGTCGGCGACGAGCCGTTCGCGGTGCTGCTGCCCGACGAACTGATGGTAGGCCAGCCAGGCTTCATGAAGCAGATGGTCGAGGCGTATAACAAGGTCGGCGGGAACGTCATCGGTGCGCTCGAGGTCGCGGATTCGGAGACCGACAAATACGGCATCATCTCGCCGGGCGCGATCGACGGGCGCCTGACCGAGGTCACCGCGCTGATCGAAAAGCCCGCGCGTGGCACCGCGCCGTCGAACCTGATGATCCCGGGGCGCTACATCCTCCAGCCCGAGGTGATGCGGATCCTGGAAACGCAGGAAAAGGGTGCGGGCGGCGAGATCCAGCTGACCGACGCGATGGCGCAGCTGATCGGCAACCAGCCGTTCCACGGCTTTACGTTCGACGGCCAGCGTTATGATTGCGGTGACAAGGCCGGCTATATCCAGGCGAACCTGGCGATCGCCCTGTCGCGCGCCGATATCGGTCCGGGCGTTCGCGCCTTTGCCGAGCGAGTTCTGGCGAACTGATCTGATCCTCCCCCGTCGGGGGAGGTTAGTCTGAAGAAGAGCGCAGAAAGGGGGGCGCTCGTGTTTCGAGTCCGCCCCTCCCGTCGTCTTTATTCCGGCCGGGCGAGTGTGTCCGGCTCTCGACGCGCGGGGCGAAACCCCTAGGGGCTGCCCCGCCGCGTGATGCGTCATCGCTGGGCGATCGTGGCGACCGGTGCGATCGTCGCGACCGTCGCGATCGGAATGCTGGGGTCGGCGATCCGTGGCTTCGGCATGTCGAGCCCGGCGGCGCTCCACTGCGCCGAGGTCTTGCAGGTCTGTTGCTGGAGGTGACTGCCGGTGACGGCGGGATCGATCGCGCAGTATTTCTGCATCTTCGCATTGTATTTGAGCTTCGTCGTCGGTTGCGACGCGCCGGCGGCGAGGACCGGCGTGGCGGATACGAGCAGCGAGGCGGCGATGAGGCTGTTCAGGAAGAGCGAGCGCATGATGGCGTCCTTCGGATCGTTGGTGTCGCAACCCGATCGGGCTGCATGACGACCAATGCACCGAGTGTGCCAGTTTAGTAATACAGCGACACACCTGCGCAACGCGTTCGGATCACGCGATATTTTCCGGAGCTTGGCCGCGGTGCGGGCAATCATGTGCCGTACGTCCCGCCATCATTTGGCGAGACGTACGGGACATTGGCGTTTTTAGCGCTCGAGCAGCCGCGGCATCAGTTCGACGAAATTGCAGGGGCGGTGGCGGCTGTCGAGCTGGTCGCGCAGGATGCCGTCCCACCCGTCCTTTACCGCACCGGTCGAGCCGGGGAGCGCGAAGATATAGGTGCCGTGCGACACGCAGGCACAGGCGCGCGACTGCACGGTCGAGGTGCCGATCGTCTGGAAGCTCAGCATGCGGAAGAGTTCGCCGAAGCCGGGGATCATCTTCTCGGCGACCTGCTCGATCGCTTCGGGCGTCACGTCGCGACCCGTCACGCCGGTACCGCCGGTGGTGATGACGCAGTCGACCGCGGGATCGCCGATCCAGGCATGGAGCCGCGAGACGATCGTCTCGACATCGTCCTTCTCGATCCGGCGGTCGGCGAGGATGTGGCCTGCCTCGGTCAGCCGCGCGACCAGCGTATCGCCCGAGCGATCGTCGGCGAGCCCGCGCGTGTCCGACACCGTCAGCACGGCGATCCGTACAGGCAGGAACGTCCGGCTTTCATCGATCGGCATGGCGATCAGTCCGCGCGCGTGAGGGTGGCGGACTGCGGGCTGACGCTCGCGTTGACCGCGACCGTCGTATGCACGGGCGACGCGCTGGCGCTCGCACGCGCGTTGGGCGTCGCGTTCATCCGGACCGCGGTCGCACCCGGCAGGCCGGGGAAGCGCGGCCACATGCCCTGCGCGAGCGCGTTGCGGCTGGTCGATGCCTTCTTGCCGCCCTGCGCCTCGTACATCCAGTAGTTGCGCAGCACGGTGGTGACGTAGCCGCGCGTTTCCCAATAGGGGATGCTCTCGATATACAGCAGCGGATCGCCATTATCGTGGACGATCGCGTTCCAGTCGCCGACCGGGCGCGGCCCCGCATTATACGCCGCGATCACCTTGGGCAGCAGACCGCCGGTGACGCCCGCCATGTCGCGCAGCCGCTCGAGATGGCGCTGGCCGATATCCATGTTGGTCGACGGCTTGGTCAGCGCCTTCATGTCGATCGCGGTGCCGCGTTCGCGCGCGAAGTCGGTCGCGGCGGCGGGCATGATCTGCATGAGGCCATAGGCGCCCGCCGGGCTCTTCACGGTGTTGCGGAACCGCGATTCCTCGAGCGTGTGTGCGTAGACCAGCGCCTTATCGATGTGCCAGCCGCTGTCCGGCGTCCAGTTCGGCGTCGGATAGCGCGCCTCGGCGGTCGAGGTAACGCCTTGCGGGCAGTTATGCGCGAGCCACACGGTCGTCGCTGGCAGGCTCAGTGCCTCGGCGACCCGGACCAGGTTGCCGAATTCGCGCGGGTCGCCGATCTTGGCTTGCTGGCGGATGACGGTATCGGCCAGGTCGGTCTCGCCGACCTCGACCAGTGCCGCTGCGACGCGGACGTTGGGGCGCTTGCCGACGACCTTCCAGTCGCTTGCGACCAGCCCGCCGACCGCGGTGCCCTTGTCCTTCATCGCGAGCTGCTGGCGCGCGAGCTGGCCGTAGAAGCTCTCGCCGAACTGCGCCGCCGCCTTCAGGCGCCCCTCGATCTTGTCGGGGCGCGAACACACCATGTCCGCGCGCGACGCCCAGTATAGCGCAGCCGCGCGCAGGTCGACGTCGCCGGCGCGTGCTGCGACGCCCTCGAACCCGGCCTCGGCATTCGCGCAGTCATTCTGCCGCCATGCGGACAGCGCACCGACCCAGCGGCCCTGCACCGCCCAGTCGCCGACCCCGTCCTGCGCCTTGGTGGCCATGACGCGCGCGTTCGCATCGTCGCCCTGGAGGAAATAGATCCATGCGATTTTTTGCTGCCACTCGGTCAGCGCCTCGGGGGTCAGCCCCGGCGTGCTCTCGAGCAGCGACTGCGCCTCGCGGCCCATGTCCGCCTTGACGTAAGGCTGCATCTTGAGCGCGAGATCGGCGGCGATCAGGTCGCCCTGCAGGCTCTTGGCGCGGACTCGACGCGGTGCGCCGTCCTGCCAGATCAGGCGTTGCGCAGCGGGCAGGGGGGGCAGGTCGACCGCGCCGCGCGTCATCGCCAGGCGAGAGATTTGCGCGGCCTCGGGCAGTTCGGGCGCTTCGTTGAGCAGCGCGACCAGCGGCTCCATCTCGACGCGGGGCGAACCCTTGGCCGTGTACATCTCGGCGCGCGCGATCGCGTGCAGCGGGCCGGGCTTCATCGTGTCTAGCCCGATCTGCGCGTCGGTCCACTTGCCGTCGCGGATCGCGGCGAAGACGGTCTTGTACGCCTCGCGCTGTCCGGCATCGAGCTGGTCCGGAATCTGTTCCAGCGTCGGCGCGCCGACCAGTTGCGGCGTGCCGAGCCGGGCATCGCCCGCGGGCTCGCCCGCCAGCGTCGCGGCGAAGGCCGGGAGGGGGAGCGCGCTGAGCCCCAGAACGAGCGCTGCCCGCGAGATCGACCGGGTCCGGATCATCGTACGCCCTTTTGCGATATCTGTTCGCCCATCAGCATCTGCAAATCCTTCCAGGCCTCGGCCTTGGCCGCGGGCTTCTCGATCAGAAACCGCGGATGATAGCTCGCGACCACCGTCGTCACATCCGACGCGTCACCAGTCCCCGTTTGTGCGGTCTTATGGTTAAACCGGTGTAAACGCCCGCGCGCCGCCTGTAATTCCGTCCCGAGGATGGCACGGCTCGCCGCATTGCCCAGCAGCAGCAACTGCCGCGGTGCGACCAAGCCGATGTGATGCTTGGCGATTTCGGCGAGCCGATCCTCGACCTCGCTCTGGATCCGCCCTGCCGTCGGCCGCTTCGCGCACACCGCCGCAACGTGCACGGCGTCGCGCGCGAGGCCGATCGCCGCGAGCATCCGGTCGAGCAATCGACCCGACCCGCCGCTCAGCAACGCACCGGCATCGCCGTCATCCCGGTCGGGACAATCGACAAGCACCATGACCGTAGCGTCAGCCGGCCCGCTGGCGGCCAGCGAAATCCCGCTCCAGCTCGCCTCGGGAACCTCTGCCCCGCCCCGCCAGTTGAGGAAGTCTGCCAGCACAAGCGGCATTGCGGATGGAGATACGGACAGCGCAGCAGGTGCCGCGGGTGCGACGATAAGCGGCTCAGGCGCCGCGAACCAGTCGCGGGGGACATCGTCGACCAATGTGTCGACGCCAGCCTCGTGCCACCATTCGAGCGCGCTCGCCGCGGCATTTCGCCAGTCGATGGTTTGGTCCGCCCCCACAGGGTAACCTATGCTGCACGGTTGACGTGGCGGTCAACTCGCGCAATCGCCATATTGGACAAGACGGTGCCAGCCCGAGCCCGAACGAGGGGGCGGTCCGTAAAGCTGGGCAAAGAGGGGATATCCCCGGGAGACGATGATGACGACACGTGAATCGATGCCCTATGATGTGGTGATCGTCGGCGCAGGCCCGGCCGGTCTTTCGGCAGCGATCCGTCTCAAACAAATGGCGGCGGAGAAGGACGCGGAGATCAGCGTCTGCGTGCTCGAAAAGGGCTCCGAGGTCGGTGCGCACATCCTGTCGGGCGCGGTCATCGACCCCAAGAGCCTCGACGAACTGCTGCCCAACTGGCGCGAGGATGGCTGTCCGCTGGCGGAAGTGCCGGTGACCGAGAACCATCACTGGATCCTCAGCAAGACGAAGAAGAGCGAGATGCCGCACTTCGTCACGCCGTCGTTCATGCACAACAAGGGCACCTATACCGGCAGCCTCGGCAATCTGTGCCGCTGGATGGCGGGCAAGGCGGAGGAACTCGGCGTCGAGATCTTCCCCGGCTTCGCCGCCGCCGAAATCCTGTTCAACGACGATGGCTCGGTCAAGGGCGTCGCAACCGGCGACATGGGCGTCGCGCGCGACGGCACGCACAAGGGCGATTACACCCCCGGCCTCGAGCTCCACGCCAAATACACCTTCTTCTCCGAAGGCTGCCGTGGTCACCTGACCAAGCAGCTGATCGCCAAGTTCGATCTCGCCAAGGACAGCGATCCGCAGGTCTACGGCCTCGGCATCAAGGAGCTGTGGGACATCGATCCCGCGCTCCATTCGCCCGGCCGCGTCATCCACACGCAGGGCTGGCCGCTGACCGAGACCGACGGCTCGAACGGCGGCGGCTGGATCTATCACCAGGCGAACGGTCAGGTCTCGATCGGCTTCGTCACGTGGCTGAACTACACCAACCCGCATCTCTCGCCGTTCCACGAGATGCAGCGCTGGAAGACGCATCCCGAGATCGCCGCGCTGCTCAAGGGCGCCAAGCGCGTCAGCTACGGCGCGCGCGCGATCAGCGATGGCGGGCTGCAATCGATCCCCAAGCTCGTGATGCCCGGCGCCGCGCTGATCGGCGATAGCGCCGGTTTCCTCAACGTGCCGCGGATCAAGGGTACGCACACCGCGATGAAGTCCGGCATGATGGCCGCCGAGGCTGCGGTCGAGGCGATCGTCTCGCAGCGCGGCCATGACGAGCTCGCCGCCTATCCAGAGGCGTTCGAACGGTCGTGGGTCAAGAAGGAGCTGTCGGTCGTCCGCAACGTCGTGCCGCTGGTCAAGAAGTTCGGCGACCTGGTCGGGTCGGGGCTTGCCGGCGTGACGATGTGGCTCGAGCATCTGGGGATCAAGGTTCCCTTCACGATGCACCATCATCCCGACCATGAAAGCCTGTGGCGCAAGGATCTGGTCAAGCCGATCGACTATCCCAAGGCCGACGGCGTCCTCACCTTCGATCGCCTCTCGTCGGTGTTCATCTCGAACACCAACCATGAGGAGGACCAGCCGGTCCACCTGACGCTCAAGGATCCGGCGGTACCGATCACCTACAACCTGCCGATGTACGACGAGCCCGCGCAACGCTATTGCCCGGCCGGCGTTTACGAGGTCGTCGGCGTCGAAGAAGGCGATCCGAAGTTCGTCATCAACGCGCAGAACTGCGTCCACTGCAAGACCTGCGACATCAAGGACCCCACCCAGAATATCAACTGGGTCGTACCCGAGGGCGGCGGAGGCCCCAATTATCCCAACATGTAAGCCCCTGCGTCTGCCTCTCCTCCTCCTGCTCGGTCTCGCCGTGGCGGCACCCGCCGCGGCCGAGACGGGGGATCTTTCCGCCTATCTGAAGGCCCGCGCCGCCGATGCCGCGGGCAGGCCTGATCACGCCGCCGCCAGCTATGCGAAGGTGCTGGCGGCGGCGCCCGACGATCCCGTCGTCGCGATCCGCGCGTACCGCGAGGCGCTGGAGGCGGGCGACATGCCGCTCGCCTCGCGCGCCGCCGCCGTCCTGAGCCGGGCAGGCGTTGCTCCTGCCGATGCCGCCCTCCTCCCGCTGGCCGATGCCGCGCGGGCGGGGGACACCAAGGCCGCCAGTGCCGCGATCGCCACGCTCGCCACCGGGCCCCTCGTGGTCCTCGCGCCCTCGCTCTACGCCTGGGTCGCGCATGCCGAGGGTCGCGATCCGGGACCGTCGCTTGCCATCGCCGCCAAGGACCCCGTCGCCAACCGTTTCGCCACCGAGGCGCGCACGCTGATCGCCGCCGCACCGCGCCGCCAACCGCTCGCGACCGGCGTCTCGCGGCTGCTCGCCCAGCTCGCCAGCGATCTTGCGGCGGGTGAGCCCTCACCCCTGTCGATCGCGCTGACGCAGGCGGCATTGCGCGCGGACCCCCGCTACGACAGCGCGAGAATCCTGCTCGCCGACGCGCTCGCCCGTAACAGGATCGTCGATCGCGCGCTCACCGTCCTCGACGAGGTCGATCCGAAGGGCGCGTTCGCCGCCGCCGCCGCTGCCGAACGAGTCGAGATCCTCGCCAACGCCGATCGCGACGGCGAGGCGCTGGCCGCCGCCAAGAACCGGGTCGACCAGCTGGACGCCGAACCCGCCGACTGGCAGCGTTATGCCGACCTGCTGCTGACCACCGGCAACCCTGCCGAAGCCGCAACCTGGTATCGCCGTATCATCTCGGCCGACGGGGCGAATGGCGGCAGCTGGGGCTCGTGGCTGCAATACGGCGGTGCGCTCGACCAGGCGGGGCGCTGGCCCGAGGCGCGCGACGCGCTCGAAAAGGCGGTCGCGCGGGGTCCCGCACAACCGCTCGCGCTCAATTATCTCGGCTTTGCGCAGGTCGAGCATGGCGACGACATCCCCGCCTCGATCCGGCTGCTGGAACGCGCCAGCCGCCTCGATCCGGCCAACGCGTCGATTACCGACTCGCTGGGTTGGGCGTACCATCTCGCGGGCGACACCGCGCGTGCGCTCCCGCTGCTCGAACGCGCAGGGCAGGGCGATCCTGCCAACGCCGAGATTGGCGATCACCTCGGCGACGCGTATTGGACGGTCGGCCGCCAATATGAGGCGCGCTACGCCTGGCGCGCCGCGCTGCTGACCGCCGAGCCCAGCGACACGGCGCGCCTGACCGCCAAGATCGCCAACGGCCTCCCGCCGAAAGCTCGTCGCTGACTCGTTTTCCTACGGGGGGAGCGGGCTCGCACGGCTTCCGTGGGGAGGGCGATGCCGACGGCGGCAATGAGCGTAACGCCGCGCGCACCTGGCCCGCACAGGGCGAAGCGTGCGCAACGCCCCCTCCGTCATCCTGACGAAAGTCAGGATCCAGAGTAACGACCGATGCCCTGCCTGGCTCTGGATCCTGACTTTCGTCAGGATGACGGACGCTAGATGCAGAGCGGAACGTTGCCAGTGCCCCTCCATCCGCTAAGCCAGACCCCAAATCGCAAACCCCGAGATCCACGATGCCCGCCACCACCGAACCCGCGCCTGCGAAAATCAACCTGGCGCTCCACGTCCG
This sequence comes from Sphingomonas aurantiaca, assembly GCF_003050705.1. Classification (GTDB taxonomy): domain Bacteria; phylum Pseudomonadota; class Alphaproteobacteria; order Sphingomonadales; family Sphingomonadaceae; genus Sphingomonas; species Sphingomonas aurantiaca. The sequence goes on from NZ_QAOG01000002.1 coordinate 200,931, forward strand.
CCGTCGCCGCGAAGACGGCTATCACGATCTCGAAACGCTGTTCGCCTTCGCCACCGACGGTGACATCGTCACCGTCGAACCGGCCGCCGCGAACCGCTTCACCATCACCGGCCCCTTCGCGGATGCGCTGCTCCCCGCCCCAAAACACACCACCACCCCGACCTCCGCCGGGGTGGCGGCATGGGGTGGCAACCTTGTCACCGCCGCCGCCGACGCCTTCACCGCCGCATTCGCCCCGAACGCCCGTCACGCGATAACGCTGGAAAAGCACCTGCCCATTGCCTCGGGCATCGGCGGAGGCTCGGCCGACGCGGCCGCCACGCTGCGCGCGCTGGCACGCCTCCACGGTATCGCCGCGACCGATGCGCGCCTCCACGCCATCGCCGCAACGCTCGGCGCGGACGTCCCCGCGTGCCTTGCCAACCGCACTACGCTCGGCACCGGCAAGGGCGACACCTTGACCAACCTCGAAGGCCTGTCCGGCACGCCGCTCCTCCTGGTCAATCCCGGCGTCGCGGTCTCGACTGCCGCCGTCTTCAAGGCCTGGGACGGCCAGGATCGCGGCCCCATCCCCGAAGGCGACCTTCTCACGCGCGCAACCGCCGGCCGCAACGATCTGGAGCCCCCCGCGCTGGCATTGGCCCCCGTCATCGCCGATGCCCGCACGCTGCTCGACGCGGCGCACGACGTGCTGCTATCCAGAATGTCCGGCTCCGGCGCCACCTGCTTCGCCCTCTTCCAGACCGCCGAAGCCAGAGACTCGGCTGCAACCGCGGCGCAAGCCTGCGGCTGGTGGACCCTCGCAACGACGCTCGCCTGAACGGACGCCCCCACCACCACCTGCCGTCATCCTGACGAAAGTCAGGACCCAGAGCCAAAACCGACTACGCCGGCCACTACCAAGCGCGCGCCTGAACAACCCCACCCATTCTCGACCAGACTCTGCCTTTTTCGCCCAAACCCGATGTTCCGCACTTGTTCCATGAGAACAAAGAGAATACATGGTGTTTGACGCGTTGAATGGCACGCGCGCTTGCTTTAGCGATGGGAGCTTATCAATGGCCGCTAATCTGAAAGTGATCGACACCGGCATGGCAACCGCAACCAACGACCGGCAAAAGGCGCTGGACGCCGCGCTCGCGCAGATCGACCGCGCGTTCGGCAAGGGCTCGGCGATGCGCCTGGGCTCCAAGGAAACGATGCAGGTCGAGGTCATCTCGACCGGCTCGCTCGGGCTCGACATCGCGCTCGGCGTCGGCGGCCTGCCGCGCGGCCGCGTGATCGAGATTTACGGCCCGGAAAGCTCGGGCAAGACCACGCTCGCGCTCCACGTGATCGCCGAGGCGCAGAAGAACGGCGGCACCGCCGCGTTCGTCGATGCCGAGCATGCGCTCGACCCGGTCTATGCCAGGAAGCTCGGCGTCAACATCGACGAGCTGATCGTGTCGCAGCCCGATACCGGTGAGCAGGCGCTCGAGATCGTCGACACGCTGGTGCGCTCGAACGCGATCGACGTGCTCGTGGTCGACTCGGTCGCGGCACTCGTGCCGCGCGCGGAAATCGAGGGCGAGATGGGCGACAGCCATGTCGGTCTTCAGGCGCGCCTGATGTCGCAGTCGCTGCGCAAGCTCACCGGCTCGATCAGCCGCTCGCGCTGCATGGTGATCTTCATCAACCAGCTCCGCATGAAGATCGGCGTGATGTACGGCAACCCGGAGACCACGACGGGCGGCAACGCACTGAAGTTCTACGCTTCGGTCCGCCTCGACATCCGCCGCATCGGCGCGGTCAAGGCCGGTGAAGAGGTGACGGGCAACCAGACGCGCGTGAAGGTCGTCAAGAACAAGGTCGCGCCGCCGTTCAAGCAGGTCGAATTCGACATCATGTACGGGCAGGGCGTCTCGAAGCTCGGCGAGATCCTCGATCTCGGCGTGAAGGCGGGCCTCGTCGAGAAGTCGGGTGCCTGGTTCAGCTATGACAGCGTCCGCCTCGGCCAGGGTCGCGAGAATTCGAAGACCTTCCTCAAGGACAACCCCGAAACCGCCGATCGCCTCGAAAAGCAGATCCGCGCGCGCACCGACAAGGTCGCCGAGGAAATGATGGTAGGCCCCGGCGCCGAAGACGACGCATAACACGAACGCTCTCCCTTAAGGGAGCGGCCGGAACCCCTTAACCCTCTCCCCTCGGGGGAGAGGGAGGGGCCCATTGCCCTTGCAATGGGAGGGTGAGGGCACGCGAGGAAAGACATCGCCCCCAAGCCCACACCACCCCGGCGACCGCCGCGGCCAGTTGGGAAGGCCGCTCGTGTCGAGTGCCACGACAACCCAAACCCACGCCACCCCGGCGAAGGCCGGGGCCCAATTGGGATGTCTTCTCAATTCAGGTGCTACGACGCGCCCGCCCCAATGGTCTCCCGCGAAGGCGGGAGCCCAGGCTGGATCCCCGCCTTCGCGGGGAAACACGGATACGCAATCTACCGCGGCCGCGAAAAATCCCTCGACGCAAAACCCGCGCGAGCGTCTATACTTTCTATACTTCACTCTCCCAAACGCCCCCGAACCCCAAGCATGAAGCTCCCCGCTGATGACCACAGGCTTTGACTGGACTGGCAGGATTGGCGACGTCTGGGCCGAGGAATGGCGCCGCACCGACCGCAGCTTCGCGAACCTCACGCCGCACCTGAACGCCGCGATCCTCGCCGCCGCCACGCCACACACCGCCAAAGTCATCGACATCGGCTGCGGCGCGGGCGCAACCACGCTGGCCACCGCGCAGGCGCTCCCGAACGCGACCGTCACCGGTATCGACCTCTCCCCCAATCTGATCGAGACCGCCCGGCAGCGCGCCGCGGATAAGGCCAACGCGCAGTTCGAATGCGCCGACATCACCGCCGCCGCCGCGACCCACGCCCCAGTCGACCTCTACGTCTCGCGCCACGGCGTCATGTTCTTCGCCGATCCCGTCGCCGCCTTCGCCACGCTCGCCGCTGCCGCGGCCCCCGCTGCCACCCTCGTCTTCTCCTGTTTCGCCGAGCGCGCCGCCAATCACTGGGCGACCGAAACCATCGCTGCCACCGGCGGCGACGCGGACGCACCAGCGACGACCGCACCCGGCCCGTTCGCGTTCGCCGACCCCGGCCATGTCGCCGCCATCCTCGCCGACGCCGGCTGGCAGGCAGGACCGCCCAGCCGCATCGACTTTGCCTATCGGGCCGGCGGCGGGTCCGACCCCGTCGCCGACGCGGTCGACTATTTCCGCCGCATCGGCCCCGCCGCCTCCGCGATCCGCGATGCGGCGCCTGAGGAACGCGAGTCCTACATCGCGCGTCTCACCCAGGTCTGCGACCGTCACCGCACCGGCGACACGGTGGAATTTCCCGCCGTCGCCTGGATCTGGACGGCGCGCACCGCGGCCCGATAAGCGTGTCGGCGGGATAGAAGAGCAGGGGAACCAGCATGATCATCGTCCACCACCTCGAAAACTCGCGATCGCAGCGGATCCTGTGGATGCTCGAGGAACTCGGCCTCCCCTACGAGATCAAGCGCTACGAGCGGAATCCGGAGACCATGCTCGCCCCACCCGAACTCAAGAAGGTCCATCCGCTCGGCAAGTCGCCGGTGATCGAGGACACCGATGTCCAGGGCGTCGGCGTCATCGCCGAGACCGGCGCGATCGTCGAATATCTCGTCGACAAGGCGGACGGCAAACTCGGTGCGCCCGCCAACCGCGGCGATGCGCTGCGCTACCGCTTCTGGCTGCATTATGCCGAAGGCTCGATGATGCCGCCGCTGCTGCTGAAACTCGTCCTCGCGCGCATCCCGATCATGGGCAAGGTCGCGGTCAAGAAGATCCAGCCGATGATCGACGTTCATCTCGACTATGTCGAATCCGAACTGGAGCAGCGTCCTTGGTTCGCCGGCGCCGAGATGACCGCTGCCGACATCATGATGAGCTTTCCCTTGGAGGCTGCGCGCAGCCGCGGCGGCCTGAACGAGTCGCGCCCCGCCACGATCGCCTGGCTCGCCAAGGTGCACGCCCGGCCTGCCTATCAGGCCGGGCTCAAAAAGGGCGGCCCCTACGCCTACGCCTGAGCTCTAGGATCACGCCACCGCCTCCCCACGTCCGTCATCCGGGGCTCGACCCAGGATCCAGAGCCATGCGCGCGCCGTTCGCGGCTCTGGATCCCAGCCTTCGCTGGGATGACGGAAAGGGTTCGAGGCCGTCCGCCTCAATCCTGACCCGGCCCGATCTTGTCGAAGCTGTCGGCATTCGTCTTCGGCCCATGCCCGGTCGGCGCCACCGGTGGATCCCGATCGGCCGGCTCGCGCTCGTCGAGCCCGCCCTCCCACTTCGCGACCACCGTCGCCGCGACCGCATTGCCGATCACGTTGGTCGCCGAGCGCCCCATGTCGAGGAAATGGTCGACCGCCAGGATCAGCAGGATGCCCGCCTCCGGAATCTTGAACATCGACAGCGTCCCCGCAATCACCACCAGCGACGCGCGCGGCACGCCGGCGATCCCCTTCGACGTCACCATCAGCACCAGCAGCATCGCGATCTGCTGCCCGATCGGCATGTGGATGCCGTAAGCCTGCGCGATGAACAGCGACGCGAACGTCATGTACATCATCGACCCGTCGAGATTGAACGAATAGCCCAGCGGCAGCACGAAGCTCGCGATCCGCGGCGGCACGCCGAACCGGTCGAGCGCCTCCAGCGTCCGCGGATATGCCGCCTCGGACGACGCCGCGGAGAAGGCGAGGATTAGCGGATCGCGGATATACCGCACCAGCAACCGCGTCCGCGGCCCGATCAGCACGAACGCGATCCCGATCAGCAGCGCCCACAGCAGCGCGAGCCCCAGATAGAAGCACAGCATGAAATAGCCGAGATCGCCGAGGATGCTCGGACCGCGCTCGGCGAGCGTCGCGGTCACCGCGGCGAACACCGCGAACGGCGCGAACCGCATCACGTAGTTGGTGATCTGGAGCATGACGGCGACCAGCGCCTCGATCGCCTTGACCAGCGGCGCGGCCTTCTCGCCGACCGCGGTGATCGCCACGCCGACGAACACCGAGAACACGACGATCTGCAGGATTTCGTTGCTCGCCATCGCCGCGATCATCGAATCGGGCACGATGTGCGAGATGAACTTGGCCAGATCGAACGTCGCGGCATCGACCCCGCTCGACGCGGTCGCGGGCGGGATCGCGAGCGCCAGGCCCACGCCCGGCTGCAACACGTTGACCAGGATCATGCCCAGCGTCAGCGACAACAGCGACGCGCAGACGAACCAGCCGAGGCTGCGCAAGCCCACCCGGCCCAGCGCGCCGGTGTCGCCCATATGCGCGATGCCGACGACCAGTGTCGAGAAGACCAGCGGCGCGATGATCATCTTGATCAGCCGCAGGAACAGCGACGTCACGATCGAGAAATAGCCCGCAATGTCCTTCAGCCGCGCGGCCGACGCGGCGGTGCCGTCGTCGATCGACGCGTTGAGGATCCAGCCGACGACCAGGCCCGCGACCAGCCCCAGCAAGATGTAATAGGTTAGCCGCTTGGCCATTAATCGCTCCCGAATTTCGTGCGCGAGGGAAGGGGATTGCGGCGCTCGGGTCAAGCACCCTATCGTTCGGCGATGTCGATGACCGCCTTTACGCCCTCACGCCGCACGCTGCTCGGCCTTGCCGCCGCGGCGCCTTTGCTGTCCACCAGCGCCTTCCTGCGCGCGGCCGAACCAGACCTGTCGGCGCTGTCCGATATCACCGGCGGGGCGAAACCGATCGACGCCGCCGAGCGCGCCGCGCGGCTGGTCCGCGCCCAGTTGCTCATGAAGGCGGCGGGGATCGGCGCGGTGCTGATCGAGCCCGGATCGTCGATGATCTACTTCACCGGCGTGCGCTGGCACACCAGCGAGCGGCTGACGCTCGCGGTGATTCCGGTCGAGGGGACGCCGTGCATCGTCACGCCGTTCTTCGAGGAGCCGTCGGTGCGCGAGACGCTCACCGTCTCCGCCGACGTCCGCGTGTGGCAGGAGGACGAGGATCCGCTGCGCGTCGTCGCCGGGTTCCTGCGCGATCGCAAACTCGCCGCGCGGCCGATCGGGCTGGAGGCGGACGTCCGCTATTTCGCCTATGCGGGCCTCGCGCGCGTGCTGCCGGGGGCGAAGATCGTGTCGGCCGACCCGGTCGTCCGCGCCGGCCGGATGATCAAGACGCCCGCCGAGATCGCGCTGATGCAGACGGCGACCGACGTCACGCTCGCCGCCTATCGCTGGACCAAGGCGCGCGTCGAAACCGGCATGACCGGCCCGCAGATCGGCGCGCTGATGACCGCGGCGACGAAGGCACTGGGCGGCGCGCCCGAATTCTCGATGGCGCTGGTCGGCGAGGCGTCGGCCTATCCGCACGGCAGCCGCGAGATCCACCGCGTCGCCGACGGGCAGGTCGTGCTGATGGATTGCGGGTGCACCGTGCAAGGCTATCAGTCCGACGTCTCGCGCACTTGGGTGCACGGCACCGCGACCGCCGACCAGCGCAAGACCTGGGATCAGGTCGCACGTGGCCAGCAGGTCGCGTTCGCCGCCGCGACAATCGACGCGACCGCGGCGAGCGTCGACGATGCGGTCCGGCGCTATTACGAGACGCTCGGCTATGGTCCGGGCTACAAGCTGCCGGGCCTGTCGCACCGGACGGGGCACGGCATCGGCATGGACGGCCACGAACCCGTCAACTTCGTCCGTGGCGAGACGACGCGGCTCGCGGCAGGGATGTGCTTCTCCGACGAACCGGGGCTTTATACGCCGGGCAAATACGGCGTCCGGATTGAGGACTGCTTCCACATGACCGACGCAGGGCCGAGATGGTTCAGCGAACCGCCCAAATCGATCGACGCACCGTTGGGGTAGGGCAGTCACCACACCCACGACCACCCCGGCGAAGGCCGGGGCCCAATTGGAGAGGTGGAAATAAGGGAGCACCGCGCTTCGTTGTAGGCGTCTCCCAATTGGGCCCCGGCCTCCGCCGGGGTGGGCGGCGTACCGAACGGCAGCACGTCCTTGTTCTCCCGCGAAGGCGGGAGCCCAGTCTGGGTCCCCGCCTTCGCGGGGAAACATACTACGCTGGTTGTCCCGTCACGCCCCTACACCTCTACTTGAGCGAACCGCCGCGCTCGCCTAAGTCCCCCCGCATGACATCGACGAACGACATCCGCCGCGGCTTCCTCGACTATTTCGGTTCGCAGGGGCACCAGATCGTACCCTCCGCGCCGCTCGTCCCGCAGAACGACCCGACGCTGATGTTCGTCAATGCGGGGATGGTGCCGTTCAAGAACGTCTTTACCGGCCTCGAATCGCGACCCTACACGACCGCGACGTCGTCGCAGAAGTGCGTCCGCGCGGGCGGCAAGCACAATGATCTCGACAATGTCGGCTACACCGCGCGGCATCACACCTTCTTCGAAATGCTCGGCAATTTCTCGTTCGGCGATTATTTCAAGGAACAGGCGATCACGCATGCGTGGACGCTGCTGACCAAGGAATGGGGCCTGTCGCCGGACAAGCTGACCGCGACCGTCTATCACACCGACGACGAGGCGTTCGACCTCTGGAAGAAGATTGCGGGCCTCCCTGAGCACCGGATCATCCGCATTCCGACCAAGGATAATTTCTGGTCGATGGGCGACAACGGGCCGTGCGGGCCGTGCTCGGAGATCTTCTACGACCACGGCGACCACATCCCCGGTGGCCCTCCCGGCAGCCCCGACGAGGATGGAGATCGCTTCGTCGAGATCTGGAACCTCGTGTTCATGCAATATGAGCAGGAAAATGCCGAGATCGTCGGCAATTTGCCGAAACCCTCGATCGACACCGGCATGGGGCTCGAGCGCATCGCCGCGGTGATGCAGGGCGTCACCGACAATTACGACACCGACACGTTCAAGGCGCTGATCGCGGCCTCGGGCGCGCTGACGCATACCGCGACCGACGGCGCGAACACCGCGAGCCACCGCGTAATCGCCGATCACCTGCGCACCGCGGGCTTCCTGGTCGCGGACGGCGTGCTCCCTGCGAACGAGGGCCGCGGCTATGTCCTGCGCCGGATCATGCGCCGCGCGATGCGTCATGCGCATATCCTGGGCGCGAAGGAGCCGCTGATGCACCGGCTGGTGCCTGCGCTCGTCACCGAGATGGGCGCCGCCTATCCCGAACTGTCGCGCGCGCGCCCGCTGATCGAGGCGACGTTGCAGCAGGAGGAGACGCGGTTCCGCCAGACGCTCGACAAGGGGCTGAAGCTGCTCGACGAGGCGACCGCGGACATGACCGAGGGGACGCTCGCGGGCGACGTCGCGTTCAAGCTCTACGACACCTATGGCTTCCCGTACGACCTGACCGAGGACGCGCTGCGCGAGCGCGGGCTCGCGGTCGACCGCGAAGGCTTCGACACCGCGATGGCCGAGCAGAAGCGCGCGGCGCGGGCCGCCTGGAAGGGTTCGGGCGCGAAGGCCTCGGACGACATCTGGTTCGACATCGTCGAGCAGTCCGGCGGTACCGAATTCCTCGGCTATGCGTCGGACACCGGCGAGGGCGAGGTCGTCGCGCTGGTCAAGGACGGCGCGCGCGTCGACCATGCGACCACCGGCGACACGGTGTCGATCGTCGTCAACCAGACGCCCTTCTACGGCGAGAGCGGCGGGCAGGTCGGCGATGCCGGGCATATCTCGACCGACACCGGGCTGCGCGCGACCGTCACCGAGACATCGAAGCAGCTCGGCCGCGTGTTCGTCCATCACGCGATCGTCGATGCGGGCGGCATCAAGGTCGGCGAGTCCGTGAAGCTCCAGATCGACGTCGCGCGCCGTGCGCAGATCCGCGCCAACCACTCCGCGACGCATCTGCTGCACAAGGCCTTGCGTGAACGCCTCGGCAAGCATGTTGCGCAGAAGGGGAGCCTCGTCGCGCCCGATCGCCTGCGCTTCGACTTCTCGCAGCCGGTCGCGATGACGCCAGCCGACATCGCGCAGGTCGAGGCCGATGTGAACGCACAGGTCCGCGGCAACGGCGCGGTGACGACGCTGCTGATGACCCCCGACGATGCGATCGCGATGGGCGCGATGGCGCTGTTCGGCGAGAAATATGGCGACGAGGTCCGCGTCGTATCGATGGGGACGCAGGACGACGGCAAGACCTATTCGATCGAACTGTGCGGCGGCACGCACGTGACCGCGCTCGGCGATATCGGCCTGTTCAAGGTCGTCGGCGAAGGCGCGGTGTCGAGCGGCGTGCGCCGCGTCGAGGCGCTGACCGGCGAGGCGGCGCGCGCCTATCTGACCGGGCGCGACGATCGCCTGCGCGAGGCGGCGGCGGCACTGAAATCGACTCCCGACGAAGTGCCCGCGCGCGTCGCGGCGCTGATCGAGGATCGCCGGCGTCTCGAGCGCGAACTCGCCGACGCGAAGAAGGCGCTGGCGCTTGGCGGCGGCAGCGGCGGTGAGGTTGCGGGCCCCGAAGAGGTCGGTGGCGTGGCGTTCATCGGGCAGGTGCTAAACGACTTCGAGGCGAAGGGCCTGCGCGGCGCGGTCGACGAGGCCAAGCAGCGGCTGGGGTCGGGGATCGCGATGCTCGTCGCGATCAACGACGGCCGCGCCTCGGTCGCGGTCGGCGTGACCGCGGATCTGGTCGCGAGCCGCAACGCGGTCGACCTGCTGAAGATCGCGGTCGCGGCGCTTGGCGGGCAGGGCGGTGGTGGCCGTCCCGACATGGCGCAGGGCGGTGGTCCCGATGGCGCCAAGGCAGCGGATGCGGTGGCCGCGGTGCGGGCGGCGCTGGCGGGCTGAGGGGCTGACGGGTTTTCCGCTTCGTGGCGTTCCCCCGCGGACGCGGAGGCCCAGCTAAATACCGACAGCGCCCGGTACCCTGGGCCCCCGCTTTCGCGGGGGAACGGTGAGGGTAAGGCGCTTACCTAGCATCACCACCACCCCGGCGAAGGCCGGGGCCCAATTGGCAAAGCCAACGTAATGGATGGCCGTCCGCAGTTACTGCTGTCCCCCAATTGGGCCCCGGCCTCCGCCGGGGTGGGGCTTCGGGTAGGGTCGTGGCGTCATCATCAACCAAAATTTATGCCGCCCCGCGCACCTTCGCCAGCGTCGTGCCCGCGGTGATCGCCTCGATATCCGTCACCAGGTGCAGCAGCCGCACGCCCGACTGCCCCATCGCCCGATCCAGCACAGCGACGAAATCGCCCGTCTGCGTCACCGTCTCCGCCCAACACCCATAAGCCCGCCCGAGCGCCGCGAAGTCCGGATTGCGCAGCGCCGTCCCCGACACGCGGCCCGGATACTCCCGCTCCTGGTGCATCCGGATCGTCCCGTACCCGCCATTGTCGACGACCAGCACCAGCATATCCGCCCCGTGCGCCACCGCGGTCGCCAGCTCCTGCCCGTTCATCAGGAAACACCCGTCGCCGGCCAGCGCCACGACCGTCCGCTCGGGATGCCGCAGCGACGCGGCGACTGCCGCGGGCACGCCATAGCCCATCGCCCCGGCGGTCGGCGCGAGTTGCGTCCCCGGCCCGGCATAGGGCCAGTAGCGATGCCACCAGCCCGAATAATTCCCCGCGCCGTTGCAAATAATCGCATCCGCGGGCAGCCGCTCGCGCATCGCGGTCACGCACGGCCCCAGATCCATCGCGAGATCGCGCGGGCGTGGCGTCGACCAGTCGCGCCATTCGGCATGCGCCTCCTGCCCGGCGGTGCGCGGCGGCAGGTCGAGCAGCAGCAACGCCTCGGCGAACTCCGCCATCCCCGCGCACACCGCGACGTCCGCGTGGTAGGCACGCTGCAACTCGTCGGGATCGGGATGGACGTGGATCAGCCGCTGCCCCGGATGATCGGGCGTGATCAGCGCATAGCCATCGGTCGTCGCCTCGCCCAGCCGCGGACCGACGACCAGCAGCAGATCCGCCGCCTTCACCCGTTCGACCAGCCTGGGGTTGGGGCCATAGCCCAGATTGCCCGCCCAGACCGGGCAGTCGTTCGGGATCGCATCCTGCCGCCGGAACGCCGCGGCGACCGGAATGCCGTTGCGATCCGCCCAGGTCGAGAACGCGCCCGACGCCGCCACGTCCCAGCCCGCGCCGCCGACGATCGCGACCGGGCGCTCCGCCGTCGTCAGCAGGTCGGCGAGCAGATCCATCGTGTCGGTGTCGCAGCCTTGCGCCACGCGCTCGACCCGCGGCCGATCCACGGCCTCCACGGCGTCGAGCAGCATGTCCTCGGGCAGCGCGAGCACCACCGGCCCCGGCCGTCCCGACAGCGCGGTCGCATAGGCGCGCGCGACATATTCGGGGATGCGTCGCGCATCGTCGATCCGCGCCGCCCATTTGGCGATTGGTGCGAACATCGCCTGGAAATCGATCTCCTGAAACGCCTCGCGGTCGCGCGTGCTGCGGTCGATATCGCCAACGAACAGGATCATCGGCTGCGAATCCTGCATCGCGACATGCACGCCGATCGACGCGTTGGTCGCGCCGGGCCCGCGCGTCACGAACGCGACGCCGGGCCGGTGCGTCAGCGTGCCGTCCGCGCACGCCATGAACGCGACGCCGCCCTCTTGCCGGCACACCACCAGGTCGATCGCCGGCGTATCGTGCAGCGCGTCGAGGACGGCGAGGAAGCTCTCTCCCGGTACGGTGAAGATCCGGTCGCAGCCCTGTGCGACGAGTTGGTCGACCAGGATGCGGCCGCCGGTGCGTGTGGTGCTCATCGCGGCATCCTGCCGTCCGTTTCGCGCGAAGTCGAGAAACGTCGTGCGCCCGCGGCGTTCTCGCTTACTCTTGCCGCGTTCACGAAGCCGGGGCCGAACCCGACTCGGGGCAGGAGAGGATCATGACCGAATTCACCATCGTCGCCAGCGGCTTGCGCTTTCCGGAGGGCCCGGTGTCGATGCCCGATGGCAGCATCCTCCTCGTCGAGATCGAGGCCGGCCGCATCACGCGGATCGCCGCCGATGGCATCAGGACGACGGTCGCCGAACCCGGTGGCGGCCCCAACGGGCTCGCGATCGGTCCAGACGGCCTGCTCTATTGCTGCAACAATGGCGGCTTCGCCTGGCGCGAGACGAACGGCTTCCTCACCCCGCATGGCCAGCCGCACGACTATTCGGGCGGGCGCATCGAACGGATCGACATCGCCACCGGCGCGGTCGAGACGCTCTACCGGGACGGCGACTTCGGCTGCACGCTGCGTGGCCCGAACGACATCGTCTTCGATTCGCACGGCGGCTTCTGGTTCACCGATCACGGCAAATCGCGCGATCGGGCGCGCGACATCACCGGCATCTTCTACGCCAGGGCCGATGGCAGCCATCTCGCGGAAGTGATCTTCCCCAGCGAAAATCCCAACGGCATCGGTCTCTCGCCCGACGGCACGCGGCTGTACGCGGCGGAAACCTTCACCTGCCGGCTGATGGCGTTCGACATCGTCGCGCCGGGCAAGGTCGCCAGTGCCGCGGGAACGCCGCTCTACCGTCCCGCCGGCTACAAGTTCTTCGATTCGCTCGGCGTCGAGGCGGGTGGCAACATCTGCGTCGCGACGATCGGCGAATGCGGGATCAGCGTGATCTCGCCGGCGGGCGAACTGGTCGAGTTCGTCGCGACCGACGACGTCTTCACCACCAACATCTGCTGGGGCGGCGCGGACGGCATGGACGCCTATATCACCTGCTCGGGCAGTGGCCGGCTCGTGAAGACGCGGTGGAAACGCCCTGGTCTCGCGCTCGCTTACTAAGTTGCCGAGCGCCGGACGGCGTCTTATGCGAGGCGAAAGCTCTAGGAGGATGCATGGCGAACAAGCGCTACACCGATGCGGCAACGGCACTCGAGGGCGTGCTGTTCGACGGCATGACGATCTGCGCGGGCGGGTTCGGGCTGTGCGGCATCCCCGAGCGGCTGATCGACGCGATCGAGGCATCGGGGGTCAAGGATCTGACGATCGCCAGCAACAATGCCGGGATCGACGGGCAGGGCCTCGGCAAGCTGCTCCGCTCGCGCCAGGTCAAGAAGATGATCTCGTCCTATGTCGGTGAGAACAAGGAGTTCGAGCGGCAATATCTGAGCGGTGAGCTCGAGGTCGAGTTCTGCCCGCAGGGGACGCTCGCCGAACGCTGCCGGGCGGGCGGCGCGGGCATCCCCGGCTTCTATACCAAGACCGGCGTCGGCACGTTGGTGGCGGAGGGCAAGGAGGTGAAGACCTTCGACGGACAGGACTATATTCTCGAACGCGGCATCCGTGCGGACCTGAGCATTATCAAGGGCTGGAAGGCGGACGAGAGCGGCAACCTGATCTTCCGCAAGACCGCGCGCAACTTCAACCAGCCCATGGCTACCGCGGGGAAAATCTGCGTCGCCGAGGTCGAGGAGATCGTGCCGGTCGGCAGCCTCGATCCCGACACGATCCACCTGCCGGGGATCTATGTGAAGCGGATGATCGTCGGCGCGCCCTACGACAAGCAGATCGAATTCCGCACCGTCCGCGAGCGGGTCTCGGCGTGAAATCGGCGCTGTTGTCCGGCGAACGCAGCAGTGCGGGTTCGCGGGCGCTGCGGGCGGTATCCTGGGCTCCTGCGTTCGCAGGCGCACTGGCCTTGCAGGGCTGCGTCAGCGTGTCCGCGCCGACGTCGATCGCCGCGACACCGACCGCCGCGGTGCCGGTGACGGTCGACGGCGTCCCCGCGGGGATGCAGTATCTCTATGCCTCGGGCGAAGCCGCGGCGGTCAGCATCCAGGCGTGGAACGCACTCGTCAGCTATGTCCGCGCGCAGCGCACGCCGACGTCGGTCGTCCTCGCGCCCGGCGCGTCGCTTGCCGCGCCCAGCTGGACCACGTGCGGCACCAAGCCGAAAGCGGCCGTGTTCGACGTCGACGAGACCGTGCTGCTCAACCTCGGCTTCGAATATGATGCGGCGTCGGGCCAGCCCTGGTCCGATTCGCGCTGGCAGGCGTGGGAGCGGACCGGCATCAAACAGGTCGCGCCCGTCCCCGGCGCGATGGCGGCGCTGACGCAACTCCGCGCGATGGGCGTGACCGTCGTCTTCAACACCAACCGCTCCGCCGCCAACGCCGCGCAGACTCAGGCGACGATCGAGGGTGCAGGGCTCGGCCCCGCGCGCCACGGCGAAACGCTGTTCCTGTCGGGCGACGACGCGACCGGCTCGAAGAAGGACGGCCGCCGCGCGACGATCGCCGCGAAATATTGCGTCGTCGCGATGGGCGGCGATCAGCTCGGCGATTTCAGCGATCTGTTTAACGTGGGCCAGGCCCCCGCCGCGCGTCGCGCCGTGGTCCAGTCGCCCGCGATCACCGCGAAATGGGGGGCAGGGTGGTTCGTGCTGCCCAACCCCGTCTACGGCACCGCGCTGAAAGGCTCGCGTGACGAAGTATTCCCGCCCAACGTCCAATGGGCTCCGACTGGAGGCATGCGCTGATGGCCGATCATCCCGCCGATCACCCCAATGCGATCAAACTCGATGCAGGCGCCGCACTGACCGACGAATCGGTCGAGGTCGCGCGCATCTGGATCACCAACAATGCGGGCAGCAACGTGCTGATCGATGCAGGCGTGCTCGAGGATCCGACGGTGTTCGGCTATCTGCTCGCCGACACGATCCGCCACGCCGCGCGCGCCTATGCGGGCACCTGGGGCCTTGCCGAGCATGCCGCGTTGCAGGCCATCGTCGAGGGCGTCAGCGCCGAACTGCGCGACCAGGTCACGACCATCTCGACCATCCAGGAAGGAACGCTCAACTGATGCCGTGGGATCGCAACCAGATGGCCGCGCGCGCCGCCAGGGAACTCAAGGACGGCTATTACGTCAATCTCGGCATCGGCATCCCGACGCTGGTCGCCAACAACATTCCCGACGGCATGACCGTCACGCTCCAGTCGGAGAACGGGATGCTCGGGATCGGCCCGTTCCCCTATGCGGGTGAGGAGGATGCCGACCTGATCAACGCGGGCAAGCAGACGATCAGCGAACTGCCCAGCTCGGTATATTTCAGCTCGTCCGACAGCTTTGCGATGATCCGCGGCGGGCATATCGACCTGACGGTGCTCGGCGCGATGGAGGTCAGCGAGGACGGCGACATCGCCAACTGGATGATCCCGGGCAAGATGATCAAGGGCATGGGCGGCGCGATGGACCTCGTCGCGGGCGTCAAGCAGATCATCGTCGTGATGGATCACACCGCCAAGGACGGGACGCCGAAGTTCATCCCGTCGTGCACGCTGCCGCTGACGGGCAAGAACGTCGTCGACATGATCGTCACCGACCTTGCGGTGTTCCAGCGCCCTGACCACGACTCGCCCTTCAAGCTGATCGAACTCGCCCCCGGCGTCACCGCGGACGCGGTCGCGGCGAAGACGACGGCGCGCTACACCGCCTGATGAAGCGCGCTGCCATCGTCCTGGCGTTGATCGTGATCCTGATCGCGGGCGCGGCGTTCTCCGCGGGGCCCGGCACGCTCAGCGTCCTCGACGGCGTGATGGGCGGTGGCCGCGGGACCGCGCGGGTACGCGAGGGGGTGCCGTTCGGCACGCATGGCCAAAAGCTCGACGTCTGGCGTCCGTCCGGTGGCGCGAAGACCGGGCTGCCGGTGCTGATCTTCTGGTATGGCGGCGGCTGGGTCCACGGCTCGCGCGGCGCCTATGCGTTCGCGGCGCGCGCCTATGCGAAGGCGGGCTACGTCGTCGTCATGCCCGATTACCGCAAGGTCCCCGACGTGCGCTTCCCCGCCTTCCTCCAGGACGGCGCCGAAGCGGTGAAATGGACCCGCGAGCACATCGCGCAATCGGGCGGCGACCCCAACCGGATCGCGGTCGCAGGACATTCCGCAGGCGCGTACACCGTAGCGATGCTGACGCTCGACCAGCGCTGGCTGAAGGCGGAGGGCGTCGATCCGCATATCATCAAGGCTGCGGTCGGGCTGTGCGGGCCGTACGATTTCTACCCCTTCACCGCCAAACGCGCGATCGACGCGATGCAGGGCGCGGCCGATCCGGTGATGACCCAGCCGATCCACTTCGCACGCGCGGATGCGCCGCCGATGCTGCTGATCACCGCGGGCGACGACACGCAGGTCAAGCCGCACAACGCGATCAACCTGACCGCGCGGCTGAAGGCGCTGGGGGCGCCGGTGACGCACATCGATTATCCCGGCTTGAGCCACGAGAACGTCGCGATGGCGCTGTCGAAACCGTTTCGCGGTAAAGCCCCGGTGCTGGCCGACAGCGTCGCGTTCCTCAATGCGGCGATGCCCGCTCCCCCACCGTCATCCTGACTTTCGTCAGGATGACGGATGGAGGCCGATACGCGCCGCGCCGCCGTATTCCTGCGACCGAAAATTACATCAAACCTTGGCGTCGCAGCCCTTTTCGGTTACCGCGCGCCCCATCATGGCTATTCCACAAACGCTGTACGAAAAGATCTGGGCCGCGCACGTCGTCGAACGTCGCGACGATGGCACCTGCCTGATCTATATCGACCGTCACCTCGTCCACGAGGTCACCAGCCCGCAAGCGTTCGAAGGCCTTCGCGTCGCCGGGCGGAAAGTCCGTCGTCCCGACCTGACGCTTGCCGTCCCCGATCACAACCTGCCGACGACGCCGCGCAAGGACGCCGCCGGGCGTGTCCTGCCGATCGCCGATCCCGAAAGCGCGCAGCAACTCGATGCGCTGCGCCGCAATACGACCGAGTTCGGGATCGACTATATCGACGCGACCGCCGCCGAGCAGGGCATCGTCCACGTCGTCGGCCCCGAGCAGGGCTTTACGCTGCCCGGCACGACGCTCGTCTGCGGCGACAGCCATACCTCCGCGCATGGTGCGCTCGGCGCGCTCGCGTTCGGGATCGGCACGAGCGAGGTCGAGCATGTCCTCGCCACGCAGACCTTGCTCCTGTCGCAGGCGAAGACGATGGAAGTCCGCGTCGATGGCGAACTCGGTTTCGGCGTCAGCCCGAAGGATGTCATCCTCGCGATCATCGGCAAGATCGGTGCAGCGGGCGGCACCGGCCACGTCATCGAATTCACCGGCAGCGTGATCCGCGCGATGTCGATCGAGGGCCGCCTGACGATCGCCAACATGTCGATCGAGGCGGGCGCGCGCGCCGGGCTGATCGCGCCCGACGACACGACCTTCGCTTATCTGAAAGGTCGCCCGATGGCGCCGACCGGCGAGAATTGGGACAAGGCCGTCGCGTGGTGGCGCAGCCTCGCGACCGATCCCGGCGCGACATACGACAAGTCTGTCGTGCTCGATGCCGCCGATATCGCTCCGGGTCTTACCTGGGGCACCAGCCCGGAGGACGTCGTGCCGATCACCGGCGTCGTCCCCGAGCCGTCGAGCTTTACCGACCCCGCCAAGCAGGCGGCGGCGCAAAAGTCGCTCGACTATATGGGGCTCACCGCTGGCACCGCGATGCGCGACGTTACGATCCAGCACGTCTTCATCGGCAGCTGCACCAACAGCCGCATCGAGGACCTGCGCGCCGCCGCGGCGATCGCCGACGGGCGCCATGTCGCCGACGGTGTGCGTGCGCTCGTCGTCCCCGGATCGGGGCTCGTCAAGCGGCAGGCGGAAGCCGAGGGGCTCGACCGGATCTTCATCACGGCAGGGTTCGAATGGCGCGAGCCCGGCTGTTCGATGTGCCTGGCGATGAACCCGGACAAAGTCCCTGCGGGGGAGCGTTGCGCTTCCACGTCGAACCGTAATTTCGTCGGCAGACAGGGTCCCGGAGCGCGCACGCATCTGGTATCACCCGCAATGGCGGCGGCGGCGGCGGTAACGGGCAAGCTGAGCGACGTCAGAGAGTTAATGGGGGCAAGCGCATGAAGAAGGTTTTCGTATTGCTGGCGGCGGGCGCAATGCTCAGCGGCGTAGCGGCTTATGTCGCATCGGCACGCGTCGTCCCGGAGCACACGGAACAGCGATGACCCCCGTCACCACCGTCTCGGGTCGCGCCTATCCGTGGGGCGCGAAGAACATCGATACCGATGTCATCATTCCGGCGCACTGGCTCAAGACGATCACGCGCACCGGCCTAGGCCGTGGCGCGTTCGAGACGGTGCGCGCCGATCCGGCAAACATCTTCGACGATCCGCGTTACGCTGGGTCGCCGATCCTGATCGCGGGGGACAATTTCGGCTGCGGCTCGAGCCGCGAGCACGCCGCCTGGGCGCTTGCCGACATGGGCATCACCGCGGTGATCGCGCCGAGCTTCTCCGACATCTTCTCGGGGAACGCGTTCAAGAACGGGATCGTGCCCGTCGTCCTCCCGCAGGAGGCGATCGACCGCCTGCTGGAGGTCGCACAGGACCAGATCGTCACCGTCGACCTCGAAACGATGACCGTGACCACCCCGTTCCAGGATCGCTTCAGCTTCGATCTCGACGCATTCCGTCGCCAGTGCCTCATGGAAGGGCTGGACGAAGTCGGTCTCACGCTGGCAAGGGATACCCAGATTTCGAAATTCGAGGAGGCGGTCGCATCGAATCGCCCCTGGACGACGGTGGAGAGCGGGTATGCGAGCATTGGTGTCGAAGGCGATCGGCGGACCTGAAACTCTGGAAATGGTCGAGCTGCCCGATCTGGTGGCCGGCCCCGGACAGGTCGTCGTCGCGGTCAAGGCCTGCGCGATCAACTTTCCCGACGTCCTGATCATCGAGGACAAATACCAGTTCAAGCCGGAGCGGCCGTTCGCACCGGGTGGCGAGATCGCCGGCACGATCGATTCGATCGGCGAGGGCGTGACCGGTTGGTCGGTCGGCGACCGGGTCATTGCGATGCTTGGCCATGGCGGTCTTTGCGAGAAGGTGATCGCCGACCCTGCCAAGCTCTACCGCCTTCCCGAAGGTCGCAGCTTTGCCGAGGGCGCATCGCTGATCCTCACCTACGGCACGACAATCCACGCACTGCTCGACCGCGGGCATATCCAGCCGGGGCAGACGCTGCTGGTGCTCGGCGCCGCCGGCGGGGTAGGGCTCGCGGCGATTGAACTCGGCAAGGCGTTCGGCGCGAAGGTCGTCGCCGCCGTCTCGTCGGAAGAGAAGGCCGACGCGGCGAAATCCGCCGGTGCTGACGACACGCTGATCTATGCCCGGGCGCCGTTCGATAAGGCGCAGTCGAAAGCGCTCGCCGAACAGTTCAAGGCAGCGGTCGGTCGCTATGGCGCACACGTGATCTACGATCCGGTGGGCGGCGATTATGCCGAGCCCGCGTTGCGCTCGATCGCCTGGGAGGGGCGGTACCTCGTCGTCGGCTTCCCCGCCGGCATCCCGAAACTCCCGCTCAACCTGACCCTGCTCAAGAGCTGCGACGTCTGCGGCGTCTTCTGGGGCGCGTTCGCGGCGCGCGATCCGAAGGCGAACCAGGCGCATATCGAAACGCTGTTCGATCTCTGGGCAGAGGGGAAGATCGCGCCGCGAGTCACCGAAGTCTTCGCATTCGAAGACGGTGGCAAGGCAATCGCGAAGATGGCCGCGCGCGGGGCGATCGGCAAGCTGGTGGTCGAGATCGGCTAACAGTATCGTACCGGCGGTCGACAAGTCGATCCCGGCTGGCGCGGCATTGTTGCGCATGCGCCGTGCGCGACCTATCTCGGGGCCGTATGAGACTGCACCGGGGACCCGCGCTATGACCACATTCGACGATCGCGAACGCGCCAGCGAGGCGCATTTCGTGCGCGAGGATGAAATGGCATTCCGGATCACCGCGCGGCGCAATCGCCTGCTCGGTGTGTGGGCGGCACATGAGATGAACCTGACGCCCGAGGAAACCGATGCCTATGCCACCGCGCTCGTCCATGCCGACATGGAAGGCGGCGGCGATGACGACGTCGTCCGCAAGCTCGTCGGCGACATGACGGCTGCCGGGCTCGATCATGACGAGGCGACCGTGCGCCGCGCGCTTGCGCAGCAGATGATCGAGGCACGTCGCCAGCTGATGGAGGCACAATAAGATGCCGATGGCTGCCGACGATATTGCCACCATGATCCGCGACGCGATCCCCGATGCGCAGGTCGAGATCACCGATCTTGCCGGTGACGGCGATCATTATGCCGCGAAGGTCGTTGCACCGAGTTTCGCCGGCATGAGCCGCGTGAAGCAGCACCAGGCCGTTTACGCCGCACTCGGCGGCCGCATGGGCGGCGTGCTGCACGCGCTCCAGCTTACCACTGCAATTTCCTGAGGACGAAGACATGACCGACGACACAAACGCCCGCATCGACGCCGTGGTGAAGGCCAGCCCCGTAGTATTGTTCATGAAGGGCAGCCCGCTGTTCCCGCAGTGCGGCTTTTCCAGCCGCGCGATTGCGATCCTCAACCATCTCGAAGTCGAGTTTGAGAGCGTCGACGTGTTGCAGGACCAGGGCATCCGTCAGGGTATCAAGGCGTACTCGGACTGGCCGACGATTCCGCAGCTCTATGTCGACGGTGAGTTCGTCGGCGGCTCGGACATCATGATGGAAATGTACGAGAGCGGCGAACTCGCGCAGCTGTTCGAGAAGCAGAAGACGGTCTGAAGTTGCGGTGGGGTAGGGCGCAGTATCCCGTTGATCACCGCGGTCAGTATGCCTCACCTCACCTCCGTCATCCTGACGGAAGTCAGGATCGAGAGACAAGAAAGGTTGCCCTTCGTCATCCTGGTTCCTGACATTCGTCAGGATGACGAGTCCGGTGCGCATGTATCTTGAGGTGGCACCGGGGAGGGTGGATCGACGCGAGACCGGAAGGAAGCGGTCGATCCACCCTGCATGAACGCAGCAGCGTTCGGTGACATTCCCAATCTTGCACCCTGCGTGCCAACTTCTGTTGGGCGCCGTCTTGCGCGGCACGCGATAGTTAATAGCGATTTCCCGTTGCGACGACTTGTAAAGATCGCCGACATTTGACTGAAACGCTTGGGTCTTGCCATCGCCGCGCGAAGCCGCCATTTCGATCCCATGGCTGAGCATCCGACCGGTATCCCGATCCAGCTCGAGCCGCTCGTCGTTCGCGTGCTCGCGCCCAATCCATCGCCCTTCACGCACACGGGTACGCAGACGCACATCGTCGGCCGTACCGACGTGGCGGTGATCGATCCCGGACCCGACGACCCCGCGCATATCGCTGCCTTGCTGCGCGCCATCGATGGTCGTCCCGTGACCGCGATCGTCGTCACGCACCACCACCGCGATCACAGCCCTGCGACACGACCGCTACAGGCGCTCACGGGCGCGCCGATCGTCGGCGCCGCGCCGTTCGATCTGGACGATGCCGGCGCGCGCGCGGATGCGTCGTTCGACAGCGCCTATGCGCCCGACCGCGTGATGGTCGAGGGGGATAGGATCGAGGGCAATGGCTGGACGCTGGAGGCGATTGCGACGCCGGGCCATACCTCGAACCATCTCGCCTTCGCGCTGCCCGAGACCGGGGCGCTGTTCTCCGGCGATCACGTGATGGGCTGGTCGACGACGATCGTCTCTCCCCCCGACGGCAACATGACGGCGTACATGGCGAGCCTCGAAAAGCTGATGGGCCGCGACGACCGCGTCTATTATCCCGGGCACGGCGAGGCGATCGAGAAGCCGCAGCGGCTCGTCCGCGGCATGCTCGGCCATCGCAAGCAGCGCGAGGGGCAGATCCTGCGCCTGATCCGCGAGGCCGCGCGGTCGATCCCCGCGATGGTCGAGCGTATGTATGCAGGGCTAGACCCGCGGCTCGTGCCCGCGGCCGAGCGATCGGTGCTCGCGCATCTCTACGATTTGCAAACCCGCGGACTGGTGATCGAGGAAGGCGAAGCATGGCAGACGAAAACCTGACTCCCGCACGCGGTGGCGGCATCGGCGGCTTCCTGGCCAAGGCGGTCGGCGTGGTCGTCATCCTCGTCCTCGCCGCCCTGCTCGCGATGTGGGCGGTGCAGCGCTATGTCAGCGACCGCCTGACCCCCGATCCCACCACGATCGCCAGCGCCAGCCTCCAGGGCCTGCGCGAACAGAACCGCCTGTCCGCCTTCGCCGCGCGCTATGTCGCGGTCGTCACCTCGAAACAGTCGCAGCTCGGCTTTACCACCGAGAAGACGCTGATCATGCCCGGCATGGTCCGCTACGAGGTCGACATGGCCAAGCTAACCCAGGCCGATGTCGCCTGGGACGGCGCGAGCAAGACGCTGTCGGTGCGCCTGCCCGCAGTCGAGGCGGATGGCCCGCAGGTCGATCTGAATGCGGTCCGCGAATATGGCTCGGGCGGTGTGCTGACGACCTTCACCGACGCCGAAAAGCGTCTCGACGCCGCCAACCGCCGTGCCGGCCAGATCGAGCTGATCCGCCAGGCGCGCGAACCGGCGATGATCACGCTCGCGCGCGATGCCACGCGCCGGGCGGTCGAGCGCAGTTTCGCGATGCCCTTGCGCGCCGCCGGGATCGACGCCACCGTCGCGGTGCGCTTCGCCGACGAGCCGACCGCGAGCACCGAGCGCTGGGATACCTCGCGCTCGTTGCAGGACGTGCTAGGGAACAAGCCCTAAAAGACGGGCAGCACTCGGGATACGATCATGGAATTGAACCAGAACTTCGCCGGCATCGACATTCGCGCCGAGATCGAGCGGCTCCGCAAGGAGAAGAACGCGGTCATCCTCGCGCATTATTATCAGAAGCCCGAGCTTCAGGATCTGGCGGATTTCGTCGGCGACAGCCTAGACCTGTCGCGCAAGGCCGCCGCCACCGATGCCGACGTGATCGCGTTCTGCGGCGTGCGGTTCATGGCCGAGACCGCCAAGATCCTGTCGCCCGACAAGATCGTCGTGCTGCCCGACATGGATGCCGGCTGCAGCCTTGAGGACAGCTGCCCGCCCGAGCAGTTCGCCGCGTTCCGCGCCAAGCATCCCGATCACATCGCGCTGACCTACATCAACTGCTCGACCGAGGTGAAGGCGCTCTCCGACATCATCGTGACCTCGTCGTCGGCGGACACGATCCTCGCGCAGATCCCGCCTGAGCAGAAGATCATCTTCGGCCCCGACCGCAATCTCGGCGGCTATCTCGCGCGCAAGACCGGTCGCGACATGCTGCTGTGGCCGGGCGTGTGCATCGTCCACGAGGCGTTCAGCGAAACCGAGCTGATGAAGCTCAAGGCACAGCATCCAGGGGCACCCGTGGTGGCGCATCCCGAATGCCCGCCGATCATCCTCGATCACGCTGATTATGTCGGCTCGACGCGCGGTATCCTTGATTACGCGCTGGCGATGCCGGGCGACACGCTGATCGTCGCGACCGAGCCGCACATCATCCACCAGATGGAGAAGGCGCTGCCGAACAAGCGCTTCATCGGTGCGCCGGGCGCGGACGGCAACTGCAACTGCAATATCTGCCCGTACATGGCGCTCAACACGCTCGAGAAGCTGTACGTGGCGCTGCGCGATCTCTCGCCGCGCATCGAGATCGAGGAGGGGCTGCGGCTTCAGGCAAAGAAGAGCCTGGATCGGATGCTGGAGATGGCGTCGAACACGGTCGGCAAGGGCGATCTTGGCCCCAAGTAAGGCGGGCAACGGTCGGGGAGGCGGATCTGCCTCTCCGACCGTTAGCTGGTCGTCAGGCGGTGGGCTCGTCTCCGCCGAGTTCAGCCAGCGCCTGGTCGATATGGATCGCCGCCAGCGGCATCTGCAACGCGTCCGCCAGCGCGAGAGCCTCATGCAGCAAGGCGCTCAAACGTGCTGTGTCGGTCGTCGTGGTATGCATAGCTAAATCCTTGGATAACGTTCGCGAAACCCGCGAACCGTGCATTCGTTCCAGCCCTTGTAAAATATTATACGAGCTGCTCACCGGCGTAAATCTGCTGTTCCGGAGCAGCGATTTTTGGCACCGGATCGGGCATCGCCGACCGGTGATATTTGGGAGACGCTAGGTGAACGCAACATTGCCCGACTCGTTCGATATCGGCGCCTTCGTCGCCGCGACGCTGGCGGAGGATCTCGGGACGATCGGCGACATCACCTCGGCCGCGGTCATTCCCGCCGACGCGCGGTTTACCGGCGTGATGGACAGCCGTGATCCGATCGTCGTGGCCGGACTGGCGCTTGCCGAAGCCTTTTTCCGCACGCTCGATCCCGATGTCCGGATCGAACGGCTGGTGCAGGACGGCGACTTGGTGGCGGCCGACACCGACCTGCTTCGGCTGGAGGGGGCAGGGCGCGCGCTGCTGACGGCGGAGCGTTCGGCGCTCAACACCGTCCAGCATCTGTCGGGCATCGCGACGATGACGCGTTGGTACGTCGACGCGATGGCCGGGACGGGGGCAATCCTGCTCGACACGCGCAAGACGATTCCCGGGCTGCGTGTGCTCGAGAAATACGCGACGCGGATGGGTGGTGCGCAGAACCACCGGATGGGGCTGTGGGACGCGGCGATGATCAAGGACAATCATGTCGCGGTCGCCGGCGGCGTCAGCGAGGCGGTGCGCCGGGCCAAGGCCGCGGGAATCGCGCATGTCATCGTCGAGGTCGACCGGATCGACCAGATCGAACCCGCGCTCGCGGCGGGCGCGACGCACCTGCTGCTCGACAACATGCCGCCGCCGACCTTGCGCAGCGCGGTCGCGCTCGTCGCCGGACGCGTGCCGACCGAGGCGTCGGGCGGCGTCAACCTGGAGACGATCCGGGCGATTGCGGAAACCGGCGTCACCTATGTATCGGTTGGCCGCTTGACGCAGTCCGCACCCGCGGCGGATATAGGGCTGGATTTTACGACCGCTTGATCGCCGTTGCAGTGCGGTGTGGCGTCCGTGACGCACTACCGGGCAAAGGGCCGAGACTATGAACAGACCGCCATCCATACGCTGGTACGAACGGCTGTACCTTGCGTCGTTCGTGCTGGGGCTCGTCGCTTCCGCGGTCAGCTGGTCGCAGCGTTCCGCGGTCCTGCACGCCAATCCGATCCTGGCGAAGGCCGAGTGGATACTGCCGACGACGCAGGCGATGAGCATCGCGATCGCGCTGCTGCTCTGGTACTTCACCGCACGACGCCCGAGCATCGTCGCCAAATGGGTTGTCGTGGTGTTCGCGGTGATCGGCGCGCTCAGCATCCTGCTGTCGCTCGGGACGCTGGCGATGGCGCGCGCGGTAAATGGCACGACGTTGTCGTTGTCGGTCTTGGCCAACCTGCTCTACATCGCCGCCGCGGTGATGCTGTTCAAATTCGACGCGCAACTATGGTTTGGCGAGACGCCCGAGATGGACGACGAGGGTGACGACTATGTCAGCGACAGGGATGTGCCGCATGTCGGTTAAGATGACACTCGCCGCCGTCGCGGTGTTGGCGGTACCGGTTGCGGCGCACGCGCAGACCTATCAATGCTCGGCGCCATCTTCGGTCGAGCGAGTCCACCAGGATCTGCCGTCCGAGAGCCAACCCAAGCGCGTCATCCCGATCGGTAGCTATACGCTCGCGATCACCTGGGCCCCGCAATATTGCCGCGACAATGGTGATCGCCCGGGGTCGGCGTTCCAGTGCGGCGTGGAAAACCGGTTCGGTTTCACGCTGCACGGGCTCTGGCCCGACGGCGTCGGCAAGGACTGGCCGCAATATTGTCGCGAGGCCGAATTCGTCCCGCCGCCGGTGATCCGGGCGCATCTGTGCACGACGCCGTCGGCGCAGTTGCTGCAGCACGAATGGGCAAAGCATGGCACCTGTATGCCCGGCTATCGTCCGGCGCAGTATTTCGCGCAGTCCGCCGCGTTGTACGGCAAGCTCCGATTTCCCGAGATGGACGCCGCATCGCGCACGTCGCTGACCGCGGCGCGGTTCGCGGCACTGATGGCGGGCGCCAACCCCGGGCTCAAGCCGGACATGATGCGCGTGACCGCGACGAAGCAAGGCTGGCTCGACGAGATCTGGATCTGCCTCGACCGTCGGTTCCGCTACCGCCGATGCCCGGTTCACCAGGGCGGGCTTGCCCCCGCGGCGCCGCACAAGATCTGGCGCGGCGCGCGCTAGTCACGCGCGCAGCCTCGACCGTCACGCGCTCAGAGGTCGAGCGTGGCGGTCGAGGGGTGATGCTTGTCGAGATGCCGCTTGATGATGCGCAGGTTGCGCGTGTTCGAGCGGAAGAAGAAATCGGGGATCGCGCCGACGAACGGGATCATCCCCAGCGCCCAGTCGACGCCGACATTGCCGAACATCCGCGCCATTTGGACCTTCGACATGCCGATGTTGCGCGCTTCCCACGCCATCCAGCCGCCGACCGCCGCCGCGATCGTGCTGCCGGCAAAGGGGATGACGTCGAGGATCACGTCAAGACCGACCTTGCGGTTCGTCCCGGGGATCACGAACAACCCCTCCATAACTCGCTCCATCGCCTCGACCCGGCGGCGGACCGACAAGGCGTCGCGTCCCATCGGCAGCGTGTCGAGGATCGATCCAGGCGCTAGGCGTGTCGGGCGTTGTGTCATGGATGTCAGTTGGTGTCGGCGCGCAACCGGTTCAACGGGTGCCAGGCGCGGACGTTGGGCTGCCACTGCCGCAACCGCGTGGACACGAGCGACCATCGGAGTGGCCGCGCAAGTGGAATGAAGGCGACGTCCGCGTTCATTGCGGCATCCGCCTCGGCGATCCGTCGGGCGCGGTCCGCAAGAGTCGGTGCCTCGCGCGCGGCGGTGATCGCTGCCTGCGCACCGTCCCCGCACAGGACGCAGGCGGTGGCGAGGTACCAGCGCGCGCTGTCATAGGGCGCGACCGCATCGACCAGCACCAGCTCGGCTTCGGCATCCTGTGCGACACGCTCAGGCGTTATTCCGACGGCGATCAGCGAGGCGGCGACCTGCGCATAGAGCAACGTCGCACCGGGGCCGCTCGGGAGTGCGATCCGGAGCGACACCGGTCCGCCCGACCATGCCGCCACCCGCTGCCGTGCCGCAATCCGGCGCTCATCCTGCGTCAGCAGCGTCCAGCCTGGAACCTGCGGCAGCGCGGCGGAATCGAGGATGTCGGGCAGGATGCGATCCGCCGCATCCCAGTTCGGCGCGATCGCGGCGGTCAGCGCGGTGCGATCGATCGCCTCCGCCACCGCCTCGCGGTTCGCGGCATCGGCGAGGAACCCATCGCGGCGCACGATCGCGAGTCCGAACAGGCCGGCGGCAGGATCGACGCGGAGGTTGGCCGGAGACACTTCGGCGGTCGCCAGCAAGGGCCAGTCGACGAAGCTGCCACCGCTGACCAGATCCGAATCATGATGCGCGAATCGTGCGATCGCGCGCGCTGCCCGCTCGCCGATCAGCCGGACGTCCTTCTCGGGTCTGGTCGCGCGCTGGTCTTCGGGATCGGCCTGGTTGGGATCGAAGGCGGGGCGCAGCAGCGGCGACCTCCCGCGCGAGGCGACTCGAAACGGCCCGCTTCCGCCGGCGGGCGTCACGCGGAGAAGCGCAAGCTCGGGCTGCGCGAACAGCTTGAGCAGGTCGGGGCGCGGGCGGCCCAGCCGGACTTCGATCACCTGCGGGGTCATCGCGACGATCTCGTCGATCGCGGTGAGAAACGGTGCGAGCGGATTGCGCGAGCCGGATGCGATCTGTCGGTTGAGGATCGCAACGACCTGATCGGCGGTGACTGGCGTACCATCGCCCCAATCGCCTTCGCGCAGGCGGAAGATATAGCTCATGCCGCCGTCGATCACGATCCAGCGCTCGGCCAGGCCGGGCTCGATCTGGCCGGCGGCGTCGAAACGGACCAGGCCTTGCGCGGTCGAGTCGATCAGCAGGCGGCTCGGCGTGTCGATCGGCTGGCGGCGGGGATCGACGAGACGGGGCGGGGCGCCGATCGCGCTGACGATGACGGGGCCCGTATCGGGCCGCCGCTGATCGCAGCCAGTCAATATCGTGCCAAGCCCACAGCAGAGGCTTATAAAGAGAGCCGCTTTGGTGCGGACGGCGGGACTCGAACCCGCACTCCTAGGGAGGGAGATTTTAAGTCTCCTGCGTCTACCGGTTTCGCCACGTCCGCACACACCCCCAACAAGACGACGCCGTCCGTCGGGTCAACCCATCAAGGGTAGAAACTCGACCGAACGGCGCCGGATGCTGGAAATTGGTGCGCGTCACACGTTCAGGCGTGCACGCATTTCCTTGCCAGGCTTGAAATAGGGAACGCGTTTTGCGTCGACCGCGACGACTTCGCCGGTGCGTGGGTTGCGGCCGGTGCGCGCATCGCGTGCCCGCGTGGAGAAGGCGCCGAAGCCGCGCAGCTCGACCCGGCCGTCAGCCGCCAGGCGCTTCGAGATCTCGTCGAAAAACGTGCTGACGATCAACTCGACTTCGTTCGGTTGCAGGTCCGGATGCGCCTCGGCGATCTTGAGGACCAGTTCAGATCGAATCATTCGTTTTCCCGCTCGTTTGGCAGTTCCGCTTGTTGACCTAAGTCAACTTGCGAAGCGTTAGCACTAAATCGAGCGTAATGAAAAACCAAAATGGAATAGGCAATAAAAAGCCCGGCATGTTTGGGACATGCCGGGCCAATTTATCGGTAAGGCGTTAACCTTACTTCTTTTCGGCTTCCGTGCGAGCCTTCAAGGCTTCGCCCAAGATGTTGCCCAGAGTCGCGCCGGAATCCGACGAACCATACTGTGCGACAGCCTGCTTCTCTTCCGAGATCTGCATTGCCTTGATCGAGAAGGTCGGCTTCTTCGAACGATCGAAGCCCGTCACCATCGCGTCGAACTTCTGGCCGACCTGGAAACGCTCCGGACGCTGCTCGTCGCGATCGCGACCCAGATCCGTGCGCTTGATGAAGCCGGTCGCGCCATCGTCGCCCTGCTGTACTTCGAGACCCGCGTCGCGGACTTCGAGAACGGTGACCGTGACGATCGCGTTCTTGTTCAGCTTGTCGCCTGCTGCTGCGATGCCGCCGGCCGAAGGCCCGCCACGCTCGAGCTGCTTCATGCCGAGCGAGATACGCTCCTTCTCGGCGTCGATGTCGAGCACGACGGCCTCGACGGTCTCACCCTTGCGATGCAGGTTGAGCGCGTCCTCGCCCGAAACGCCCCAGGCGATGTCGGACATGTGGACCATGCCGTCGACGTCGTTGTCGAGGCCGATGAACAGACCGAATTCGGTCGCGTTCTTGACTTCGCCTTCAACGGTCGAGCCGATCGGATGCGCGGCAGCGAAGGCCTCCCAAGGATTGGCCTGAGCCTGCTTGAGGCCGAGCGAGATGCGACGCTTCTCGGAATCGACTTCGAGGACCATGACGTCGACTTCCTGCGAGGTCGACACGATCTTGCCCGGATGGACGTTCTTCTTGGTCCAGGACATTTCCGACACGTGGACGAGGCCTTCGATGCCCGCTTCCAGCTCGACGAACGCACCATATTCGGTGATGTTCGTGACGCGGCCGGTGAGCTTTGCGCCGACCGGATACTTGACCATCGCGCCATCCCAGGGATCGCTCTCCAGCTGCTTCATGCCGAGGCTGATGCGCTGGGTGTCCTTGTTGATGCGGATGATCTGCACCTTGACGGTGTCGCCGATGTTCAGAACTTCGCTCGGGTGACCGACGCGCTTGTAGCTGAGATCGGTGACGTGCAGCAGACCATCGATGCCGCCGAGATCAACGAACGCACCGTAATCGGTGATGTTCTTGACGACGCCGTCGATGATCTGGCCCTCGGCGAGGCTCAGGATCAGGCCCGAACGCTGCTCTGCGCGCGTCTCTTCGAGAACGGCGCGACGCGACACGACGATGTTGCCGCGCTTGCGGTCCATCTTGAGGATCTGGAAGGGCTGGGGGATATCCATCAGCGGGGTGACATCGCGCACGGGGCGGATATCGACCTGCGAGCCCGGCAGGAACGCGACGGCGCCGTTCAGGTCGACGGTGAAGCCACCCTTCACGCGGCCGAAGATCACGCCCTCGACGCGGGTTGTCTTCGAGAATTCGGTTTCCAGCTTGTCCCATGCGGCTTCGCGGCGCGCACGATCGCGGCTGAGCATTGCTTCGCCGTGGACGTTCTCGACGCGGTCGACATAGACTTCGACTTCGTCGCCGACCTTGAGGTCAGCCTTCTGGCCCGGCGCTGCGAATTCGCGAAGCGGCACGCGGCCTTCCGACTTCAGACCGACGTCGATGACGGCCATGTCGTTCTCGATGCCGGTCACGGTGCCATGCACCACGCGGCCCTCGAAGCTGTCGGCGTCGCCGAGCGTTTCGTTCAGCATCGCCGCGAAATCGTCGCGGGTCGGCATTACCTGGGTTGCCATAGAATTCAGTAATCCTAGTCTGTTTCCGGCCAAGCGGTTGGGTCCGCTGGTCTTGGCCTTCGTTGCCGCGACGACCGAACGTCGAACGCGGCATCCGGACGGCACGAGGCGCAGAGGACGTAGACGCTGCATGCGAAAACGGCGCGTGAGACTCACAGGTCTCCGCGCCTTCCTCCACGAGCATCGCTCGCCGGACGTCTCCGTGTAGCGGAAACCACGTCTCGGAGCAAGTTCGCCGCTGCGGCGTTAGGGGCTGCTCACAACAGGAGCGAAGATTTGAGCGAACGCGGCATTCTCGTGCTGGGCTGGATCGCCACGGCGACGGCGATCGTGATGTATCTGTCGTATATCGACCAGATCATGCTGAACCTCGGCGGGCAGAAGGGTTCGGTGGTCCAGCCGTTCGCGACGATGGTCAATTGCGGGCTGTGGGTGGCGTATGGCGTGCTGAAGAAGAAGCGCGACTGGCCGATCGCGGTGGCGAACTTTCCGGGTGTGGTACTCGGGGCGATTACGCTGGCGACGGCGCTTTAAAAGGGCGGAAGCTCCCAGCTTCACTTGTTCTCCCGCGAAGGCGAGAGCCTAGTCTGGGTCCCCGCCTTCGCGGGGAAACACTGTTAATGCACGGAGCCCTAACCCAACCCAGACACCACCCCGGCGAAGGCCGGGGCCCAAATGGGGGACGGTACTGGCCTAGGATAGCGCTCCGTTACTGCGACCTTTCCAACTGGGCCCCGGCCTCCGCCGGGGTGGTGTTCCTTTCCTTGTGAGAGGAAAGGCTTAAACCGCCGCCTTCTTCGCCCGCTGCGCCTCGACCAGCGCCACCGCGCGCTGCACCGAGGCCTCGATCGACAGGAAGCTCGTATCGAGCAGCGCCGCATCCGCCGCCATCACCAGCGGCGCAGTCGACCGCCCGCTGTCCCGCGCATCCCTAGCCCGAATGTCCGCGAGCACCCGGTCCTTGCTCGCCGTCCCGCCGCGCGCCTGCAACTCCGCATGCCGCCGCTGTGCGCGAATGTTCGGGGTCGCCTTCACGAACAGCTTCGCGTCCGCATCGGGTGCGATCACCGTGCCGATATCGCGTCCGTCGAGGATCGCGCCACCCTCCTGCGCCGCGAACCGCTTCTGCCGCTGCATCAGCGCCGCGCGGACCAGCGGGTGTGCGGACACGATCGAGGCCAGCGCGCCGATATCGTCGTCGCGCAGTGCCGGATCGGTCATCATCGCATCGTCGAAATCGCACGCCGCGACCGAGTCGGCTTCGCTCTCGGGATCGAGCCCCATACGCGCCACGTTCAACGCGACCGCGCGGTACAGCAGCCCGGTATCGAGGTAGGGAAGCTTGTAATGCTTGGCCAAGGCGCGCGCGATCGTGCCCTTGCCCGATGCCGCCGGGCCGTCGACTGCGATGATCATCTTAATTCCCCTGGCCGGTAAGCGCG
Source organism: Sphingomonas aurantiaca (assembly GCF_003050705.1). GTDB lineage: Bacteria > Pseudomonadota > Alphaproteobacteria > Sphingomonadales > Sphingomonadaceae > Sphingomonas > Sphingomonas aurantiaca. The sequence continues at coordinate 232,640 of NZ_QAOG01000002.1, forward strand.
TCGAGCGACCGGAAGAACACGGGGTAGCTCGTCGCCACCGGCGATACATCATCGATCGTGACCGGCTCGTCGCTCCCAAGTCCAGCCACCACCATGCTCATTGCGATGCGATGATCGAGTTTCGAGGCCACCCGAGCGCCACCGCGAATCGCCGCGCCACCCGACCCGGTGATCGCCATGCCGTCCTCATATTCCTCGCAGGCCACGCCGCACGCCTCGAGCGCGATCCGCATCGTCGTGATCCGGTCCGATTCCTTGACACGCAGCTCGTGTGCACCGCGTGCGATCGTCGTGCCGGTCGCGAACGCCGCGGCGACGAACAGCACCGGATATTCGTCGATCATGCTTGGCGCGAGATCGGCCGGCACCTCGATCGCGGTCAGGGCCGCGTGACGCACCCGCAGGTCCGCGACCGGCTCGCCGCCGACGGTCCGCGGGTCGAGCTCGGTGATGTCCGCGCCCATCATGCGCAGCGCCGTGACGATGCCGATCCGCGTCGGGTTCAGCCCGACATTGCGCACGACGATATCCGACCCCGGCACGATCGACGCCGCGACCAGCCAGAACGCCGAGGACGACGGGTCGCCTGGCACGACGATGTCCTGCGGTCGTAGTTCCGCTTCCCCGGTGATCGAGATCACGCGGCCCGCGTCGGTCTCCTCGACGGTCAGCTTCGCGCCGAAGCCGGTCAGCATCCGCTCACTGTGATCGCGCGTCGCGACCGGTTCGATCACCGTCGTGATGCCGGGCGTGTTGAGCCCCGCCAGCAGGATCGCCGACTTCACCTGCGCGGAGGCGACCGGCAGCGTGTAGCTGATCGGTACCGCGGGGCAGATCCCGCGGACCATCAGCGGCAGCTTGCCGCCGGGCGAGGCGGTGATGTCCGCGCCCATCTGCGACAGCGGATCGATCACGCGGCCCATCGGCCGGCCCGACAGCGAGGCGTCGCCGGTAAAGGTGCAGGTGATCGGATGGCTCGAGACGAGCCCCATCAGCAACCGCGTCGACGTACCCGAATTGCCCATCTCCAGCGCGGTCTCGGGCTGGAGCAGCCCGCCGACGCCGACGCCGTCGACGACCCAGATGCCGTCGTCCTGCCGTTCGATCGTCGCGCCCATCGCGCGCATCGCCGCCGCGGTGGCGAGCACGTCCTCGCCCTCGAGCAGCCCGATGATCCGGCTGGTGCCGACCGCGAGACTGGCGAACATCAGCGCGCGGTGGCTGATCGACTTGTCGCCGGGAACCGCGATCGAACCGGTCAGGGGACCGCGCGCGACCACGTCGAGCGGTTGGGGGAGGGGGTGTGTCATCGGCCCGGGCTTTTGACAGTGGCCTTGCGCTATGGCAAGGCGCGCCCACTTTGCGAGGGTATCCCCCCGCAATCCATTCATCCGAAAGGTTCTATCGGCATGATCAAGCCGGAATGGGGCACGAAGCGTTCGTGCCCGAAATGCGCGACGCGTTTCTACGACCTCGAAAAAGCCGACCCCGTGACCTGCATCGAATGCGGGTATGCGTGGGAACCCGAGCCCATCCTGAAGTCGAAGCAGCCGCTGCCGTTCGAGGTCGCCAAGCCCGACACCAAGAAGCCCGACGCGGATCTCGAGGGTGACGAGGAAGAGGACATCGCCTCGATCACCGGCGAGGACGAAGAGCCATCGGCAGACGACGAAGTCGATCTGGGCGGTGACGACGACCTCGGCGTCGAGACGCCGCAGGACGAACACGAGCGGTAATAGAAAGAAATTTGGCAAGCGGTGTTTACGCCGCTTGCCAACCCGGGCGGCTCCGGTTAGTGAGCCGCCTCCCAACGGGAATGGGGCCGTAGCTCAGCTGGGAGAGCGTTCGCATGGCATGCGAAAGGTCAGGGGTTCGATCCCCCTCGGCTCCACCATTCTCTTTAAGCCGTTGAAATCACGGTAAAGTGTTGGGAAACAAAGGCTTTTTACAAGCGTCTAGTACAAAGGTACGAGGACGGAAGCCTATGTGTTCATACCTCCACAGAGCCCCTAACGGGGTCTATTATTTCCGCATGGGCATACCTGCGGACCTGCGGCCCTTCATGGCTGGGAAGCGGGAGATAAAGCGTTCGCTAGGTCTAAAGGACCGTGACGCCGCTAAAGCCGTGATACCCGATATGACGAAAGAGGCTCACGCCCTGCTTAAGCAAGCGGAGCGGGATCGTGACACGGCTGCAAAGCCTGCCCCTAAGCCTATACCTGCTAAGTCTGCTGCTCAGATTGAGCGGGATCGGCAACGGTGGGAGGCTGAGCAAGAGCAGGCCGAATACACGGCCAACGAATCATTCGCCGCTGATATGGAGCATGAAGCCCTAGGGCCGATCATGGATGCGCTTAGCGATGGCGTAGAGGCTGACGCTTCCCCGGCTGAGATAGCTAGGGCTGGGCGCTTGCTGGTCCTGCATGAGCGGGAGAGGGCAGGGGCGGAGCTGGAAGCCCTGCGAAATAGCCTACATGCTCGCTACGGACAAAATGCCCGCGCATCGGAAAGCCAAAATCAAGCCGTTGAATGCGAGCCTGTTACCGGGGCCGGTCTGTATCTCGACAAGGATATCTTAGACCGCTGGGCGGCAGAGCGGGGCGTCGTTCCCAAGGGCAAGGATACCCACAAGGCCGTAGCCAAATGGTTCTATGCCCGGACAGAGCGCAAGTCGGTCGAGCAAATCACGCGGCAGGACGTGCTGGCGTTCAAGGACAAGCTGCTCAATGAGGGGCAGACAGTCGCCAATACGAACATGAAGCTGTCCCGCCTACGGACGTTGATTGGCTGGGCGTATCAGAACGATCTAGCGCCAACGAACGTAGCTGAGGGCATTAGCGTCAAGGTTGCCGACAGCGGTAAAACACAACGGCTTCCGTTCTCCCTGCCCGAGCTACAGGCCATCTTTGCCAGCCCGGTCTATGCCAATGGGGATCGCCCCAAGGGTGGCAGGCTTGAAGCTGCATACTGGCTACCGCTGCTCGGCTTATTCACTGGGGCGCGGCTAGAGGAAATTGGACAGCTTCGCGTGTCGGACGTGCAGCGTAAGGATTACCCCGATCAAGATGGCAAGATGCTGTCCGGTTGGTTCCTGAGCATCGCTGCCGGTACTGACGAACTGGGGCAGGCCAATCGGATTAAGAACGCTGCCAGTGAACGGCTTGTCCCACTGCATCCCGAGTTAGAACGGCTTGGCTTCATCACGTATGTTGAGAAGCTGGCCGATCAAAAGGGCAGGGTGTTCCCGGACCTAAAGCCGAATATCTACGGTCGCCATACCGCTAAATGGGGCGAATGGTTTGGGCGCTATCTGCGGACCGTTTGCGGTGTTGCAGACAAGCGTAAGGTTTTCCATTCCTTCCGGCATACCTTCAAGGATTACACCCGTAGGGCCAGGATCGCGGAGGGAGTGCAGCGGCAGTTAATGGGCCATGCTGGCCGAGACGTAGCAGATGACTACGGTAGCGGGTACGATCTGCTTAGCTTGGTCGAGGCTATGGCGTCCTACCGGGTGCCGGGGCTGGAAATTCAGAGGCGATAACGTCAAGAGAATACCCCGGTGGCGTTCCAGCCTTGCTGCTAGGATATAGCGAACATGAACTCACACCGGGGTATGTAGTCGATGACAACTGAGCAGGGTAGCAATCAGGCCGAACTCAGCCTTCGAGCACTTTTCGTTTTCGTAGCAGTAGTGGCCTATACAGTTTCCCCAGTCTTAAAATATGCCGACATAAGATGGACTGTTCTAGCAGCAGCTATCGGTGGGATCGGCGTGCAGCTTATGATGCTCGGGTCCAAAAGCTGGATTGGCATGATCGGGAGTCTACTAATGATTGGCGGACTGGTGTTTGGAGCCGAACTAATCTTTGACGCTACGCAGGTTCATACGGAAAATCAGCGCCGTTGCATGATTATTCAATCGGACATGCTTTCCGCAAAGCCCAAACGCAGCGATGCCGCCGATATCTTTCAAGCGCTAGGTTGCGTGCCCCAGCCGGTAGCGGGGGAGGAGGTGCCCCGCTTGGCGGCGACCTAAGGGCACGGATTAGGAACTACGGCAAAGTCGCTTATGCCGGATCATAGCCAAGCGGGACGCCAGCCTCCCGACGGGCCTGCTCCCCGGTCGGCGTAACGCGGTATCCCGTATCGGTCTGGAAACCGGCAACATCGCCTACCGGAGTACCGTGGGACTGACGGGCTTTCACCCCGGTCTGAGCTACTCGAATGCCGGTCACGTCCTGTCCGCCCTTGTAGGGATCATAGCCGGTCATGCTCTGCCCCGTCTGTGGGCCGCTGGGAGCCTTCGCTACGAGGGTGTAGCCGGTCGGACCCATGATCCATTGCGGGCCGGTCTGTTGCGCCTGAGCGGGCTGCTGAGCAGGCTGACGGGCAACGCCGGGAGGGGCATTGAAAGCGAATGAGCTTTTGACCACTTCACCGGGTGGTATCGAAGATGCCTCAGGAACATCAGGCGTTTCTGCATAGGCTTCGACAGTGCTACCCAGAGCATCGTCAACAGTCCAATTAGCTGCATCAGCCTCGGTTACTTCACCCTTGCTGATAGCCAATGCCTTTGCATCCTCAAGGATCATCGGAGCGAGGTTATCAAGATGGCCTTCGTCGCCGGTATTGTTATAGGCAGTCAGAGCCTTGTCATACATTGAAACCGTAGCGTCATCGCTGTTATGGATAAGATCGACAGCAATCTCTAAGGTGTTCTTCAATGCGGGAACGCGAGCCGTGAATGAGTTTAGAGCCGTGGAGTACGCGGCATTGGCCGGATAGCCTTTAGCCATCTCATCCTGAGCTTGCTTCTGTACTGAGCGGGGATTGTGCCCATGTACTGCAATCAGGGAAAGAGCGGCCTTCACCTTAATGGCTTGGCGGGGAGTTAGTGCGGTCATTGGTTTTACCTTTAGGAATTGAGTGGGGGTATGTCGCCAATCGTCGGGACTGGCGGGATCGAGCCTGAGCGAATGCAGGCGACTAGGAAGCGGAAGGCGTCTTTGCAGCGCGAGCTATCGACATACGGACGGCCAGCGGCCTCCCACAGCGCATGAACCTCAGCAGCGTTACGGCGGGCTATGTGCTGGGCATCTTCGGGGAGGTCGTAGAGTGCGGGAGTTACGGCCCGGTCTGATAGCTGGGGCCATCCGGCTTCCTGCTCTACAGCTTGCCGCGTCAGCAGCACGGACAGGTTAGCAGCTTCACCGGGTATGAAGGCGGCAGCGAGGGCTGGGTTGGGCCAAACCCTCATCAGCCATAATGATACAGCGCCCCATTCCACAAACGCCTTGGTGGCATCGGCGTAGGGGCCTGCTCGCTTCATCAGGTCGTCTAGGGTTTGCGGCTCGGTGTGCCACTTGGGTTCATAATCGGGACGGGGTGGCCTTGGTGGCGCTCCCGTTCCCCGATCATCAGGGTTAGACATTAGGCCGCTACCGCCGCGCCCTTAACATAGCCCCGCTGTTTACCGACGAAATACAGGCCGAACGCCTCTTGTGCGTTACCCGGTGCCAGCTTCATAATCTCGGCAGGGATGGCATGAGGCTTTACCGTTACGAGATATTCGTATGCAGCATCGTCCAGCCCGGCAAACCCCTTGCACTCAAACACCTTGGGGAGAGACTCCTTGGCGTCATTGTCCCAAGCCTTACGGGTATAATAGATCGTGAAAGCCGTATTCATCAGGTTGTGACCGGGTGTAGCGACAATTCGAATATCGGTGAAAGCCTTAAGCCGTTCCTCTCGCTCTACTTCACCTTGATTAGCAAGGGCGTCAGCAAAGCGATCCTTTGCATCAGCAAGGGCCTTAGCTACTTCATCGGCTTTAAGAATGGCAGGCTGGCCGATTAACTCGACAAGGTCCTTAATCTTGAGCAACTGGGCATCAAGGGTTTCAATCTCAGTGGCGATATCTGCAAGCGTGGTATTCTGTGTCATTGGTTTTCTTTCGTATGTATTGAGGGATTACGAACGGGGGGCGAACGGGCCGACCCGTAGTTTCTCGGCGCGGTAGGTGTGGATCGTGCCTGTATCGGCATCGACTGCGGCCATTAGAGCAGCCCGTCCCGGTCGGCCTGCGGGCTTACGGCAGAGGAAGTCAGGCAATTCGATGCCTAGGGCTTCCAATGTGAAGCGAACGCCAATCGTTACTCGGCGGTCGGTAGATGCGAGGTAGTCAGCAACGGGCTTGTTATTGATGCGGTCGGTATTAACGGTGACAGTATTCATAGTTTATCCTTTCATCGTGTGTAGGAACTTGTCCCAATGTAAAAGAGAGATAGCCCCCTTGCGTATAAGCAAACGGAAACGGGTAAATTAATGATATGGAATGGATCGCCTGCTAACTGCCAACAGGGGCAACGCTACAGTTAGCAGGCTGGCAATGCTCAGGGCCGATGGGCGACATTGGTTTGAATGAGCATTGCTTAGGGAGAGGAGCGGCTGACTTATGCGCCGTGATATGCTAGCCATGAAGCGGACCTGTTAAGGTGCAACGCTCCTACATTCCTCAGATTAGCTCAGTAGGTAGATAACTGGAAAACCAATGACGGAAACCCGAGTATCGTATGCCATATCAGTACAAAGACTAGGAGTGCCTCGATATTGATTACTGAGCTAATCTGAAGGATGCGTGTGAGGGTTACGGATTAGAGCCGTAGAGTACCGGAGATTGATCCGGGGTATCATAGATAATACTATGGTATCATCTTAGATTAGAGAATATTAAGCTGTATCCTAGCGTCCCCCCTACCCCCCAAGCCTCCGAAACCGGATGCTACCCGTAAGACGGATATGAGGATAATCGACTACATAGGCAGAGACGGAATGTCTCAGCTACAGTCAGTGGGCAGCAAATACAGCAGCATCATCTTGAGTTAGATCATACGTCGCTTGTAGAGCCTAGCGTCCGATACCGTGAGCCAAACTGTTAAAGTCGGCACACCCCTTCGCCCTGCGGCTAACCCTCGCGGGCTGTGGTATCTACAGTTATCGCACTGTCAGGCGTCCTAGGGCTTCCTAGCTTGGGCGGTGATGAATGGTTCTCTATGCAATACGGTACTAAAAGCCCCGCTGCCATACAGCCCCTCTCAGACTCATTCCGGTAATCAGACTGTGCAAGTACCCGGACCCTCCCTAATCGAGTCTGACGGCCTCCTGTGCGGCGATTGAGCGGGCCTTCCCGTCGCCTGCCCGGTATCAAGCCGGGGAGTACCCGGATCATGCAGCGCAATACCGGGATACCGTGGCCTTCGAGATACCGAAGTGCGCCATCGTCTGACTAATCGTGGCCCCGTTCGCCTTGCGCCAATCGGCCACCTCCTGAGCATCAGCGGCCCACGGCCTGCCCAAGCTAGCCTTACCGCGATGCGTCAGCCCCGTTGCAGCTATCGAAGCCCGAGCCGCTACCCGGCCACTCTCACACCGTTCCTTGATCCGATGCCGCTCCATGTCAGCCATCTGAGCTAGGACAGCTACGATCAACTCGCCTACGCCACGGCCAATAGGTCCAAGCCCCTTCACGTCCAGCGTTACGCCCCGCTCTAGCAGGCGGCGAACCGTGGCCTGTACGTCCAAGGCGTCACGGCCCAAGCGATCGAGGGCATAGACGTACAGCGTGTCACCCTCCCGAATGTAGTCCAGGAGCTTTCCGAAGCCGGGACGGTCTGCCGCCAACGTGGCCCCGCTTACGCCTTCATCGCTGAACTCACGGTCAAAGCCGTCACCTAACGCTTGGCGCTGGGCTTCAATGCTTTGGGCTTCGGTCGATACACGGAAGTAGGCAACGCGGCTCATGGCTTCATCCTCACAAGGTACGCCGGATATGTGAGGCATCCTCTCAACTCTGTCAAGTATGTTGTGAGGCATAGTGAGGATACCGCTGAAGCATGACTCACAAGCTACAACATGAGAGGCAGGCTGTTGGCAGGGCTAGCGATCCGCTGGGCTAGAGCTTGGCAACTGTGACACGTCATGCAGGGATGGAGAACCACGCGCGATAATGCAGGTCGCGCTAGGCGTGTCATAATCGCCTGAGGGGGCGGGCCGGGCATACGGGGAGAACCGCGCTCACTCTTGTCTGAATTGCCCTCTCGCAAATCTCTGTCGAAATTAGGCCGTAGGCGAGGCGGGGCTAGTCGAGTTGACCATAATCGAGCGGGGGATACAGTGGTGTCAGCTTGGCGGGTAAAGCACCGCGGCTGTGAACAAGGGTAATTAAATGTCAGGCGTAGAGGCAGTAAAGGATCTTATAAAACCCCCATTTGCAAATTACGATATCGTAGTTTACTTTGGATGTGGCCTATTCTCTCTACCATTTACAATGCATTACATAGGCGACCTTCGACTTAGTACTACCAGCTTTAAATTTAACATTGATCCTCCGTTTGTATCGACGCTTATAACGACGCTAACAGTGCTTTTCTCTGTCTATATATTGGGGCATATCATTGCCTATCTTGGCAGTCAGCTCATTGAAAAGGTTATGGATAGCCTGTTTGGAAAAGCCAGCCTCGTAATCCTTCGTGGTACTGAAACGAATAGAGACGACTTCAAAAAAATGATGCAGCAACAGATAAGGCTTGGCATTTCAAAACACATAGAGGAAGCAAGTTGGTTCAGTAGTATTGTGCGCTTCGTCTGCCATCTTCCAATATTACCGGCTTACATCGCAATATATCTGCTCAAGGTTTTTGGATTTTACAGAACAAGAATTTCACAAGATGTGATAACTGCTGCAAATGGCAAGGTCGCGAACGCGCATATCCCGGAGATTAAGCAGGGTAAAGAATGGTTCAAATCGCTCGAAGCAGTGGTAATGAATACCAATCCAAGTGCCACAGCGCGAATGTACAACTATTTAGTTATATCCGGATTATTTAGATCGGTATCAATTATTCTTTTAGCATCGGCATGGTTCGAGTTAATTTATACAATAATGAAATACAAAGGTTATAACGCTCCTGAGGGCTTGCTGATGTTTGGCAATAACGGTATTTACGCGCAGTCGATTAGTTATATTGCTGTTTGTGTAGTATACTTGTTTAGCCTTTTCTCTTACCTAAAATTCCAACGTCGATATGTGGAAGATGCAATATTTGCTTTCGTATATGCAAAGCCGTAACCCTGGTGACAGCCATCTTAGATGCCCTTGCCTCAGCTAGTACAAAGGGCTAACACAACGGTCCCGACGCCGAAATAAATATCCTTTGTTTTTCAGTGCTTACGGGGATTTTAACCGATCCCCCTCGGCTCCACCATTTCCGTTGATGTCCGGTCCACAGGACCGATGTTCCAGATAGTATAGACCAGGCCTTTCGCCGGTCCGAGAACTGTCCGGGATGCAGACTCTCCACATCCCGAACGAGCACCATCTCTAGAACGCCGCGGATAGCCCGGCGAATGCCGTCACGCTGTCGCGATCGTCGCGCAGCGCGTACCCCGCGACACCCGCGCGAAGCGACAATTGTCCGGCGACCGTGCCGTCGACACCCATCGCATAGCTCATATAGTTGCGATCGGCGCGCTCGACCGTGCTCGTGAAGCTGATCGGGGCGCCGGTGGGCGTCATCGTCAGCGTGCGCGGGTCGTCGTCGAACTCACGCTCATAGCCGGCGCGCGCGAAGAAGCGCACCGGGGAGCCCGGTACCGTGTGAATCACCGCGCCAAAACGGCCGGTCAGGCTCTCGATCTCCTGCCTGCCGAACGCGGCCGCGGTCGAGAGGCCGCCGGTCTCCGCATAGCCGGCGATACGGACGCGGTCATATTGTGCGGCGAGGTCGGGGCCGAAGGCTACGCCACCACGCGTGATCAGGTCGAACGCAGCGGTGATGCGGCCGGCGACGTACGTGCCGTCGGTTTCGCCGTCATGCGTGCGCAGGGCAGGTCCGAGCTGAACGCTGCGGCGGATATGGCGATAGTCGATCTCGCCATAGGTCCCGTCCGCGAGCAGGCGTACCGGGCCAAGCTCGCCGCGCGCATAGCCGCTGACCGACCAGGCGCGCGGCTTGTAGGTGCCGGCGCCGGTCTTGAAATCGCCCGTGCCGTCCGAATAGCCGCCGGCGATGCCAACCCCGGATGCGTCCCCGATCGCGAGGTCGGCGCCCGCGGTGCCGCTGAAGCCCCGCTCGGTGACGCCGACTCGCTGCGCCGAAGTCCCGCTCGCATAATAATGATAGCCGGCACTGCCGAATACCGACAGCGCCTGGCCGTCGCGTTGCGCGCCGCCACGCTCTGCCGCTTCGATCAGGTCGCGCTGGCCGCGGAACATCGCCTGCGCGGCGTAACCGAGCCCGGCGATCTGGTCGGGGGCCTGGACGAGGCTGGCGATCGCCTGGCCCTGGATCCGCTGCGTCTTGCCTGACGGGTGGACGCTGTCGGCGAGGATATAGGTCTCGTTGGCGTCGGCCGAGACGAGCGTCGCGCGTGTGCAGGCCAGCGAGGAGGGCACCGTGCACGCGACGCCGGTGATGTTGGTGTAGCCATAGGTCGCAGGGCTCGCGACGAGCTCGCCGAACAGCCGGTCGGTATCGAAATACAGCGCGTTGACGTTCGCCGCCGCCAGTGCCGCGGCATAGGTCCGGTTGAACAGCTGCAACCCGGCCGCACCGCCCGACTGGACTGCGAGCGTCACGATCCGGCTCGCGCCCGCGGCCTGGAGCCGGCTGACCTGCGCCGCGAGCTGAGTCGCGGCGGTCGTCAGGATCGCGGTATTGGTGCTGCCCCCGGCCTGGAACGCGAAATAGTCGTTCCCGCCGCCCTGGATATAGACGAGATCGCGCGCGCCGAAGGTGCCGCCTGCGGCGAGGAAATTGGTGATCTGCGTCGTGACCGGGATCGACAGCGCGTTGGCAGCGGTCACGCGCGCACCGCCGACCGCATAGTTGGTGCCGCCCTTGCCGTAGACCGGATCGAGCGAGAGCCCGAGTCGCGCGGCGAGAACTTCGGGTGCGACCGGATCGGGGTTGGTCGTGAAGCTGCCCGCATCGCGCGCCAGGCGCGGGTCGAGCGTCAGATAATAGCCGCCGTCGGCGAGGCTGTCGCCAAACACCACCATGCGGTTATAGGGTTCGCTGCCCGACGCGCTGGTTGCGTTGGTCGTCGTGCTGGCGGTCTGTGCGTGGCCCGGACTCGCGACGCTCAGCGCGGTCCCCAACAGCAACGCCGTATAGGTCGTCTTCATGATACCCTCTCCCTGGCGGCGAAGGATCACTGTCCTTCGCTCGCCGGGGAGTGTCGTAGGGCTTTACGATTGCGTCAATAGACTGAGTTTGGCCGTCAAACCGCTCAGACGAACAGTCCGACCAGCAGATACGTCCCCGCGCCGATCAGCCCGGCCGCGGGCAGCGTCAGCGTCCAGGCGACGACGATGTTGCTGGCGATGTTCCAGCGAACCGCGGACAAGCGCCGCGCGGCGCCAACGCCGACGATCGACCCGGTGATGGTGTGCGTCGACGATACCGGGATGCCCCAGAAGGTCGCGGCGAACAGCGTGATCGCGCCGCCGGTCTCCGCGCAGAAGCCCTGTGCCGGGGTGAGCCGCGTGATCTTCGAGCCCATCGTGTGGACGATCCGCCAGCCACCCGACAGCGTGCCGAGCGCCATCGCCGCCTGGCACGACAGCACCACCCAGAGCGGCACGTGGAAGGTGCCGCCGAGCAGCCCCTGCGAATAGAGCAGCACCGCGATGATCCCCATCGTCTTCTGCGCGTCGTTGCCGCCGTGTCCGAGCGAGTAGAGCGCGGCGGAGATCAGCTGGAGCTTGCGGAACCGCTTGTCGACGCCGAGCGGGGTGAGCCTCAGGCTGGTCCAGGCGACGAGCAACACCAGCACGAGCGCAAGCATCAGGCCGATCGCGGGCGAGGCGAAGATCGCGACGACGGTCTTGATCACGCCGCTCCACACGATCGCACCGAAGCCGATCTTGGCGATGCCGGCCCCCAGCAGGCCACCGATCAGCGCATGGCTGCTGCTCGACGGGATGCCCAGCACCCAGGTGATGACGTTCCACGCGATCGCGCCCATCAGCGCGGCAAAGATCACCTGCGCATCGATGACATGCGCCTGGACGATCCCGGTGCCGACGGTCTGCGCGACGTGCAGGCCGAAGACCGCGAACGCGATGAAGTTGAAGAAGGCGGCCCACAGGACGGCGTACTGCGGCTTGAGGACGCGCGTCGAGACGACGGTGGCGATCGAGTTCGCCGCGTCGTGCAGGCCGTTCAGGAAGTCGAACAGCAGCGCTATGCCGATCAGGCCGATGAGGAGGGGGAGGGAGAGGATCATGCGGCTGCTGCCCTATCCGCTACCATGCCACCCCATCCTGTCTGTTCTCCCGCGAAGGCGGGAGCCCAGGGTACCAAGCGGCGTGGTGGGTGGGATTCCTGGGCCCCCGCTTTCGCGGGGGAACGGGAAGGGCGCGCACGATCCGTTGCACGCCCGCGAAGCAGCTCAAGCATGGTCGATGACCAGCCCCTGGATTTCGTTCGCGACGTCTTCGAAGCGGTCGACGATCTTTTCCAGGCTGCTGTAGATTTCGCGGTTGATGATGAACGTCATCGGGTCCGCGCTGATCTTCGAGGCCTGGAACAGCGCGCGCAGGCCGGTGTCGTGGATGTCGTCGGCATGCCCCTCGATCTGGATCAGCCGCGCGGTCAGGTCGTGCAACCGGCCCGCATTGGTGCCGAGCGAGCGGAGCAGCGGGATCGCCTCTGCGGTGATCCGCGCGGCCTCGACGATGATGCCCGCCATGTCGCGCATCTGCGGTGAGAACTCGGTCACCTCGTACAGCGCGATCGCGTTGGCGGTGCCGTTCATCTGGTCAATCGCGTCGTCCATCACGCCGATCAGGTCGGTGATCGCGCTGCGATCGAACGGCGTCACGAACACGCGGCGGACGTCCTGCAACACCTCGCGCGTGATATCGTCGGCCTCGTGCTCGCGCTTGACGATCTCGGCGATCTGCCCCTCGATCGAGCCTTCGCCGTGGAGCAGCCGTGCGAGTGCATCGGCACCGGCGACCAGCGTCGCGGCATGCGCGTCGAACAGTTCGAAGAACCGTCCCTGCTTCGGCATCAGCGACTGGAACCAGCCCAGCATCGGAATTCTCCTTTTCGCACTCGTGCGTACGACGGGTAAGATACGTTGCGCGAGCGTCGCCGGGATCGGCGGCTCGCGGAAAGCAGCGATAAGCGCCTTCAGGCCGGGCTCATTGACAGCCTCCGCCGCACGATCAAGCGTAAACCAGCGCGTGTCGCGTTGATGCCGCTCGGGCCAGTCGTCGAGTTGCTCGACAAAGGCGAGCGGGAACACCGTCACGATCATGTCGCGGTAGCGGCCGGTGCGACGCCGTTTGCGGTAGCCGAACTCGCCGACCGCGGTGGGGCAGGGGATCCCGCGAATCCCCGCTTCCTCATACGCTTCCTGCGCGGCGGCCTCGTGGCTGGCGAGCCCGACGATGGGATTGCCCTTGGGGATCACCCAGCGACCGGTATCGCGTGAGGTGATCAGCATCACGCGGGCATGGCCGTCGCTGTCGATGATGTAGGGAAGTGCCGCGATCTGCTGGATAATTCTGATCCTTTGCCCCGTGGATTCGCGGCGATTCGCGCGAGCTTATACGGCAGGACGGGGCAGGAACAGGGGGCGGCGGGGGGCTTTGGCGCGGCGTCCGGCGCGGTGATTCCGTCCCATTCCCGGACGGCGCCGGCTTAACCACTTTTGGCGCTGGTCGATTTAGTAAACGCGGCGTTAACGTTTGCATCATGACCAGACGCCTAGTCCTCACCAACGAAGCCGCTCGCCATCCGCTACGCCGCGCATTGCCGCCGCCCGTGACCGCGAAGCCGAGCGACGACGATCACGACATCAAGCTGTTTCTGCTGAGCTTCGCTGCGTTCTTTACCTGCTTCTACAGCTTCTTTCTCTGAGCGCAGGCGGTCGGTCGGCCGCCTCACTTCGCAATCCGCCTAGTGGTGAAGCCCTGGCAGGCATCCATTCGCGTCGTCGTCGCAGGCAAGGTGCAGCTTCTGTGCCAGCCAGGCCGAGACGAGGCACATCGCAGCGACCAGGAACAGCATGTTCTCCGGCGTCACGCCCAGCGCAGTGATGCCGATGACCAGGATCGAGCCGATCGTCATCGCGCCCGAATTGACCACGTTGTTCGCCGCCACCGTCCGCGCAGTCTGGTCGCGTTCGACCGTCGTCGTCAGGAACGCGTAGAGCGGCACCACGAACATCCCGCCGGTGATCGCGATAGCCAGCAGCGTCGCCAGCACGGGTATCGCGCCTGGCTGGCGGATGAACCCCGCCCAGTCGTAGAACTGCCCCGGCGGCGCAGGCGTCCAGTTGCGCGCGAGGAACGAGAACAGCACGACGAAGCCACCCATCGCGATGACCGACGCGGGTGAGAACTTCGCCGAGATGCGCCCGCGCAGCATCGAGTTGATGACCACCGATCCGATCGCGACCCCGACCGAGAAGACCGCGATCACGAAGCTCGCGACTCGCTCGTCGGCGGTGAGCACGTTCTTCACCAGCGGCGGGAACACGATGATCAGCACCGCGCCGATCGTCCAGAAGAAGCTGATCGCAATGATCGCGAGGAACAGCCGCGGAATGTGCAGCGTGGCGCTGATCAACCGCCACGACGCGGTGAACGGGTTGTAGTCGAGCTTCAGCGGCGGCCCCTCGCGCGGCGCGGGTGGGACCTGGCGGCCGGAGAACCAGCCGATCACCGCGACGATCAGTACGCTGGCGGCGGCACCCTCGATCGGGATCCAGCCCGCGGTCACGGTGCCCAGCAGGATCGCGAGATAGGTGCCCGCCTCGACCAGTCCGGTGCCGCCGAGCACGTCGCCTGGGGCCAGATGCTGCGGCAGGATCGCGTATTTGATCGGGCCGAAAAAGGTCGAATGGACGCCGAGGCACAGTACCGCGCCGAGCATCAGCCCGATCCCGAGGCTCGGGTGGCCCGCGCGCGCGACCATCAGGCCGGTCGCGCCGAGCAGCATGATGCCGATCTCGACCGTCTTTACGATCCGGATGATTCGCGCCTTGTCGTGGCTGTCCGCCAATTGCCCCGCGAGCGCGGACAGCAGGAAGAATGGCAGGATGCCGAGCCCTGTCGCCAACGCGTTGAAATTGGCCTCCATCTTCGGATCGTTGAAGACGGCATAGGTGGCGAACAGGACCATCGAGGTCTTGAACAGGTTATCGTTGAACGCACCGAGAAACTGCGTCGTGAACAGGGGCAGGAAGCGACGTTGCTTCAGCAACCCAAGGGCATTGAGCATGACGAGAAATAGCCCTGATCGTTGCGAAAATACGCGAAACCCTTAGCCCAGCGTCATCGTCGCGCCAACGCTTAAACCGGTTTCGCCCCGCGACCGACCGGTATAGAGGTGGTGGGTGCTAAGCTTGCCTAACCTCCTGACATTGTCGCGGATCGTCGCGGTGCCCCTGCTGGTCTGGTTCCTGTGGTGGCCCGACTGGGAGGCGGGCTATGGCATCGCCTTCGTGCTCTACTGCCTGATGGGCATCACCGACTATTTCGACGGCTATCTCGCGCGGTCGAGCGGCGCGGTGTCGCGGCTCGGGATTTTCCTCGATCCGATCGCGGACAAGATCATGGTCGCCGCGGTGATTCTGATCCTGGTGGGCACGCGCGATATTCCCGGTGTCCACGTGATCGCCGCGCTAGTGATCCTGCTGCGCGAGATCGCGGTGTCGGGTTTGCGCGAGTTCCTGGCGCAGGTGCAGGTGTCGGTGCCCGTGTCGCAACTGGCGAAGTGGAAGACGACGCTGCAACTCGTGTCGCTTGGCGGAATCATTCTCGGCGGTGCGGTGCCCGATATGGCATGGGTGCATAATGTCGGCATCGTCGCGCTTTGGGGCGCGGCCGTTCTTACCGTACTGACCGGATGGGATTATCTCCGCGTCGGCCTGAAGCACATGGACTGAGCATGACGATACGGATGGTGTATTTCGCCTGGGTCCGCGAGCGGATCGGCACGGGCGAGGAAACGATCGACCCGCCCGCCAGCGTCGTGACGGTGGCCGACTTGATCGACTGGCTCGCCAAGACTAGCGCGCCGCACGCCGAAGCATTCGAGAACCGCGCGCGCTTGCGGGCGGCGATCGATCAGGATTTCGTCGCGCTCGATACGCCGATCGGTGCGGCGCAGGAAATTGCGATATTTCCCCCGGTGACCGGCGGATGATCCACATCTCTGTCCAGCAGTCCGCGATCGACATCGCGACGGAAATGGCTCGCGCCGAGGCGGCGGGCGCAGGTGCAGTCGCGACCTTTACCGGTTTGGTGCGTGCGGACGACGGCGTGGGTACGCTTGAGCTCGAACATTATCCCGGCGCGACCGAGGCGGCTTTGCTCAAGGTTGCGGAGGGGGCGGTCGCACGCTGGACGCTGTCAGCGGCGATCATCGTTCACCGGGTCGGACCTATGCATCCGGGAGAGCGGATCGTCTTCGTCGCGGCGACTGCGGCGCATCGCGGCGCTGCCCTGGAGGCATGTGCATATCTGATCGATCGGCTGAAGACCGACGCGCCATTCTGGAAGCGCGAAACTCGCGGGGATGCGTCCAGCTGGGTTGAGGCGCGGGATAACGATCACGCTGCCGCCGCCCGCTGGGAATAGGCGGTAAGTTTAACCAGGAGTTGGGCTCCCGCGAAGCCGGAAGTCCAGACTGGATCCCCGCCTTCGCGGGGAAACAGGGCAATGCGGGCCGCGCTCTCCGTGGAGGTCGCGGCCCGCGATCGCGTTAGCCGAGCTTCGGAACGCTCATGCCGTTGGTCAGGTGGACGACGCCGTTCGTCTCCTTGATGTCGGCCGTATCGACGTACGCCTTGATCCCGGCGGTATCGGTTAGCTCGATGTTGCCGTTCGGACCGACCGACGCGATCAGGGGCTGGCCGGCGAGCGTGGTCAGCATGGCCTTGCCACCGCCCGCGGTGATCTGCGCCTTCAGCTGCTCGGACGTGATGGCACCGGCGACGACGTGATACTTGATGATCGTCGCCAGCGTCGGCGCCGACTCAGGCTTCAGCAACGTGTCGAGCGCGCCGGCGGGCAGACGTGTGAACGCCTCGTCGCTGGGGGCGAACACGGTGTAGGGGCCGGGGCCTGCGAGCGTAGTCTGCAGCTTTGCCGCGGTCACCAGCTTCGTCAGCGTCGCGCGGTTCGGCAGCGTCGGCAGTGCGGCGGCGATCGTAGTCGTCGGCGCGGCGGTCGGCGCTGCTGGAGCGGCGGCTGCGGGCGCCGCCGGGGCCGCCTGCGCCGTACGCGCAGCGGTCGTCTCGACGGGGGCCGTCTGTGCGACCGCGCCGGTGGCAAAGACCATGCCCGATGCGGCGGCAATCATAAGGTTCGTCTTAAAAGTCATCTGTGACTCCAAATATAATGGACGGGACAGTTGGAAACTCAGTGCAAAAGCTAGGGTCAGGGTAGTCGCATCTGCAATGTTTTGGCGGACCAGCCGTAGCATCGATGCGATGAACCGAACCCGAAGGCCTTTGAATCAGCTCAGTTTCGGGACGATTACACCGTTGACGACATGGACGACGCCGTTCGACTGGCGAACGTCCGCAGTCTCGACATAGCTCTTGTTGCCGTTGACGTCGGTCAGCGTGATCACTGCGCCGACCAGCGTCGCGGTGATCGGATCGCCCTCGACCGTGGTCAGCGTCGCAGTGCCGCCTCCGGCCGCGATCCGCTGGCGCAGATCGTCCGCGGTGATGACACCCGGCACGACGTGATAGGTCAGCACCTTGGTCAGCGACGCCTTGTTCTCGGGCTTCAGCAGCGTGTCGACCATGCCGGGCGCAAGCCGTCCAAATGCGTCGTTGGTCGGTGCGAACACCGTGAAGGGACCCGGACCGGACAGCGTCCCGACCAGATCCGCTGCCTTTACCGCGGCAACCAGCGTCGACAGGTTCGGGGCGGCCGAGGCATTGTCGACTATCGTCCGCGTGGCCATCATCGGCACGCCGCCTACCGTCGGGTTGGCGACCGCGGGCGGGCCGTTTGGCACGGCGAGCGCGGGATTGGTCGACGGACTGGCCACGTTGTCCTTCGATTTGCCGCTGCATGCGGCGAGCGCCAGCGCACTCGTCATCACCATTAGCGGAAGCGTCTTCGACATCATCGGATCTCCAGCGGAAAGTGCGGAAGATACGATCGAACGTCGAGATGGTTGCGCATCCGTCCCGATCGGACGTCGGGCGATCGATCGGGCGGGGCATGGTCGAGACGGCCGCCCGGCCCCCGACGGTCGCGCGGGCATGGAGAGCGGCAGGCGCTTTATTGAATATCGGCGAGCGCCTTTGCCAACAGCTCAAAGTCCTTCTCGCGCGGGCTGGCGCGGCGCCACACCAGTGCGATCTTGCGCACCGCGTTGATCTCGTCGAGCGGCCGTGCGGTAATGTTGGTATTGTCCAGGATACCGGCCTTCAACGCCATCTCGGGCAGCATCGTGATGCCAAGCCCGTTATCGACCATCTGCACGATCGTGTGCAGCGAGGTCCCCAGCATCGTCGCCTCCGCGCGCAGCTCGGGGCGGTTGCACGCCCCCAGCGCATGATCCTTCAGGCAATGCCCGTCCTCGAGCAGCAGCAGCCGGGTCTCGTCGATCGCCGATGCGGGAATCGCGGGCAGCGCGGAGGGCACCTCGCCCGACGGGTAGGCGACGAACAGCCGATCCTCGAACAGCGTCTCGGCCGTCACCTCGCCGCAAGCATAAGGGAGTGCCAGCAGCACGCAGTCGGTGCGCCCGTTATGCAGCCCCTCGCAGGCCGCACCACTGGGCTCCTCGCGCAGGAACAGCTTCAGGTCGGGATAATCCTTTCGCAACCGCGGCAGGATTCGCGGCAGCATGAACGGCGCGATCGTCGGGATCACGCTCATTCGCATGTCGCCTGACAGCGGCTGGCCGGCGGCACGCGCCATGTCGCCCAGTTCCTCCGCCTCGCGCAGCACGCGCCGCGCCTTGTCGGCGATCGAATCACCCAGCGGTGTGAACCGGACGACGCGGCGCGTACGCTCGACCAGCACCACGCCGATGAGTGTTTCGAGCTCGCGAAGGCCCGCCGACAGCGTCGATTGCGTCACGAAACAGGCTTCGGCGGCACGGCCGAAATGGCCGTGGTCCTTCAGCGCCACCAAATATTGCAGCTGTTTCAACGTCGGTAGGTAAGTCGCAGCCATTAATCGCCTCTATCGATCATCAGGTGATAAATAGAGCGTTTGATCGATTACACCAGTCCCCATATACCGCATTGCACAACGAACGAGCGGGCCAACCGCCGCCAGTGAGGATGCCTGGAGCAAAGATTTTTCCCAGGAGGCTTCCATCATGTTGACCATCGGCGACCAGTTCCCATCGATGACCATCCCCGTCCAGCAGGGCACCGCAGCGCTGCCCGCCGGCGAGACGCTCGACCTGACGACGGCCTATCCCGGCAAGTGGAAGGTGCTGTTCTACTGGCCGAAGGACTTCACCTTCGTCTGCCCGACGGAGATCGTCGGCTACAGCGACATCCGCGGCGATTTCGAGGACCGCGACGCCGTGCTGATCGGCGCGTCGACCGACACCGCGCACGTCCACCTCGCCTGGCGCAAGTCTGACGCGGACCTTGCCGCTGCGGACTTCCCGTGGCTGGCGGATAACGGCGCCAAGCTCGCCGACGCGCTCGGCATCGTCGACAAGAACGAGCATGTCGCGTTCCGTGCGACGTTCATCATCGATCCGGACAACGTCATCCAGGCGGTCCAGGTCAACGGCCTGAACGTCGGCCGCAACCCCGCCGAGACGCTCCGCGTGCTCGATGCGCTGCAGACCGACGAGTTGTGCCCGTGCAACTGGAACAAGGGCGACGACGTCCTCCAACTCGCCGCATAAGTAAAACGCCCCTCCCGCGTGCGGGAGGGTTTGGGAGAGGGCGTGTCCATTCGGACCGCCCTCTCTTTTTGTCTCCAGTCCCTCCCCCGACCTCTCCCGCAAGCGGAGCAGAAGGAAGAAGATCATGTCGCTCAAGGAATTCGCGGGGCAGCTGCCCGATTACGCCAAGGACATCCGTCTCAACGTCGGCTCGCTGCTGAACGAGACGCATCTTACCGATCAGCGCAAGTACGGCCTACTGCTGACCTGCGCGCACGGCTCGGGCTACAAGTTGCTCGTCGAGGCGGCCGAAGCCGAATGCGCGCCCAAGCTCAGCCCCGAGGCGGCCAATGCGGCACGCGCAGCGGCGGCGGTGATGGCGATGAACAACGTCTATTACCGGTTCACGCATCTCGCCGGGAACCAGGAATATCGCAACATGCCGGCCAAGCTGCGCATGAACGTGATCGGCCAGCCGGGCATCGACAAGGTCGATTTCGAGCTGTTCAGCCTGGCCGTGTCGGCGATGAACGGCTGCGGCATGTGCATCGACAGCCACGAGCAGATCCTGAAGAAGGCGGGCGTCACCGCTGAAGCGATTCAGACGTCGGTCCGGATCGGCGCGGTGATGGCCGCCGTCGCGACGATCCACGCCACGCTGTAAGCGCTGTTCCCCTCCCGCTTGCGGGAGGGGTTAGGGGAGGGGTTGGCTGCGACTTTGTGTCGTCACCTGGCTGCGCCCCATATCCTCTGTCATCCTGACGAAAGTCAGGATCCAGAGCCATAAAGGAACGCGTCCCGTTACTCTGGATCCTGGCCTTCGCCAGGATGACGGAAAGTCGGGCGACGAGGCTCTAGTGCCAGATCGCGCGGTAGAGGCCGAACAGGCTGGTGATCGTCAGGATCACGCCGACCATGATCATCAGCGTCTTGGCCGGTACGCGCTTGGCCAGCATCGCGCCGAACGGCGCCGCGAGTACGCCGCCGATCAGCAGGCCTACCGTAGCCTGCGTGAACGCCGCCCAGCCGAGCTGGGTGATGAACGTCGCCGAGATCGTCGCGGTCAGGAAGAACTCCGCGGTGTTCACCGTGCCGATCGTGGTGCGCGGGGACGCCCCCTGGACGAGCAGGTTCGACGTCACCACCGGCCCCCAGCCGCCACCGCCCGCCGCATCGAGAAACCCGCCGATCAGCCCGAGCGGCTCGACGATCTTCGGCTCCTTCTGCTTGGGCGGGAAGCGCAGCCCACGGTAGAGCAGATAGACGCCGATCGACGTCAGATAGGCGAGGATGAACGGCTTGGCGGTGCTCGCATCGATGTTCGACAGCACATAGGCGCCGAGAATACCGCCGATCACGCCGGGGATCATAAGCCGCAGGAACAGCCGCCAATTGACGTTCTTGTGCAGCACATGGCTGATCCCCGACACCGCGGTGGTGAACGTCTCGACCGTATGCACGCCCGCCGACGCCGCAGCCGGCGGCACGCCGACCCAGAGCAGCAGCGTGTTCGAGATCACCCCGAACGCCATCCCCAGCGCGCCATCGACGACCTGCGCGGCAAACCCGACCAGAATGAACGGTATCAGCGTCTCGAAGCTCACGGTCGTCAGATCGAACATCGGCATCCCCTCAAAATCGCGGCCAACCTGCAACGTGCGGGCTTATCCCACAACAAAGATAGGCTTTACCCCGATCCAGGCGATCCGCGCCCGCATCCCGGCACGGGGCAAGGCCGGGCGGATGCGGTTCTGGAAATCGGCGGTTCGATATCCTAGATACGCACATCGCGAAGGGGACTGTCGATGTCGAGCGGATTACTGGCTTATCTGGATTCGATCCGCGCTCGCGATCCCGCTCCACATTCGCGCGCCGAGATCATGCTGTACCCCGGCGTCTGGGCACTCGGCTATCACCGCATCGCGCACCGCCTGTACAACGCGAAATTCTATTTCCTCGCGCGGTGCGTCAACCACTGGTCGCGCTTCACGACCGCAATCGATATCCATCCCGGCGCGACGATTGGCCGCAACTTCTTCATCGACCATGGCTTCGTCGTGATCGGCGAGACTGCGGAGATCGGCGACGACGTCACGATCTACCAGTGCGTCACGCTCGGCGGCACCAGCCCCGACAATGGCGTGCAGGGCAAGCGCCATCCGACCATCTCCGACGGCGCGATCATCGGGTCGGGCGCACAGGTCCTGGGACCGATCACACTCGGCAAGCGATCGCGCGTCGGCGCCAATGCGGTCGTCACGCGCGACGTCGCGGAGGGGACGACCGTCGTCGGAATCCCCGCGCGGACGACCACGATCGAGGGTGGCAACGCGCCTGAAATGCCGCGGTTCGTTCCCTACGGCACGCCGTGCACCGAGATGTTCGACCCCGCGACCCAGAAGATGGAGATCATGCGCTGCGAGCTCGAGACGATGCGCAAGCGCCTCGACGCGCTGCTAGCGGACGGGCAGGGCGAGGATCGCCTAGAGGATCGTCGCGACCGCGCATGATGGATAAGCGCGCCTGATGGGTATCGTCACCCCGTTCCCGACCCCGTCCAAGGCGACCCAAATCGGCTTCGATCGGCTCGAACTGATGCGGATCCTCGATCTTTATGGCCGGATGGTCGCAGCCGGCCATTGGCGCGACTATGCGATCGATCTCGGCAAGGACGCCGCGGTCTTCGCCGCCTTCCGCCGCGCCGCCGAACGCCCCGAATTCCGGATCGAGAAACGCCCTGCGCTGCGCAACAAACAGGGCATGTGGGCGCTGATCGGCGAAGGCGGCGCGGTGGTGAAGCGCGGGCACGAGCTGGGCCCGGTGCTCGCGCCGGTAGAGCGGCGCTTCATGAAGCTCGTCGAAAACTGAGGGGCTTCGTCGTCCTGATGACAATCAGGATCGAGAGTAACGCACGATATCCGTTGTGACTCTGGGTCTGACCTTCGTCAGGATGACGAAAGGGGGTGGCGGCCTGCCCGCTTAGGCTGACCGCCACCTCGATCGATCAGAGCCCCCAGGACAGGCGGATATAGCCGAACTGGCCCGGCACGTCGTAGGTCGTCGGATCGTAGTTCGGGCCCGTGCAGCTGTAGCAGGCAGGCGGATCCTGGTTGAAGACGTTGTTCACGCCGATCGTCAGCCCCAGCCGGTTCTCGAGCCAGCCCGGTGCCAGCGTCAGCTGGACATCGCCGTAGAAGGTGTTGTCGAGCCGCTTGCCGTCGGCTTCCTTTACGCTCTTGATGTAGCGCCCCGTGAACGAGGCGCGCATCAGGCCGATGTCCCAATCCACGACCGCGTTGCCCTTGAACTTCGGATAGGATTGTTCGGGCGAGCCTCGGGTCGTGCCCTGGTAGTTGGTCGTGGTGAAGCCGACCGTCGCGGGGAAGCTCTCGGCATATTTCAGCAGGATGTTGCCGTTGAGCGAGAGCCCGAACGTGCCCGCCGAGGTCCGTGGCGACCGATAGACCGCGGTGACGTCGACGCCGCGCGTGCGGATGCCGCCGATATTCTGCAGCTGCGCGTTGATCCGCGAGATCAGGCCGTTAGGTGTCCGCGTGATGGCGGCGCAGCTCAGCGCGTCCGCCGCTTCCGCACAGCGGCTCAGCGTCAGCGTGGCATCGGTCGCCGCGATCGCGTCGTCGACCTTGATGTCGTAGTAATTCCCCTCGATGCTCAGCTGGCTGGCGATGCCGCTCGTCCGTGCCCAGCTCGGGGCGTAGACCGCACCGAACAGCCAGGTCCGCGACGTCTCGGGCTTCAAGGCCTTGTTACCGCCGGTCAGGACGCCGAGCTGGCCACCATTCGGCTCCTGGTAGCTGCCATTGGCAGGGACGCCGTTGGCGATGCAGTTCGTGCGCACGGTCGGCGAGGTCTGGAACGGCGAACCCGCGACGTTGGTGCAGGGGTCGTCGATCGACGCGTCCGATCGCGATTCCGCACCGAACAGCTCGCCGATGCTGGGGGCGCGGAAGCCTTGCGCGTAGGAGGCGCGCAGCAGCAGGTCGCTGAACGGCTTCCACAGGCCGCTGCCGGTATAGGTCGTGTTGCTGCCGCTGATCGAATAGTTCGAATGCCGCACCGCGCCGCCCACTTCGAGCGACTTGATGAGTGGCGTGTCGTGGATCAGCGGGACGCGCAGCTCGGCATAGACTTCGTCCGAATTGAAATGGCCGCGCGCTGGCTGCGCGGGAATGTCCGCGCCGAGCCCGGCGGTGATCAAGGGATCGGGCGTGAAGCTGCCATATTGCACGCGGTGCTCATAGCCTGCCGCAATCCCGACCGGCCCGGCGGGCAGATCGAACAGGTCGCCCGAGATGTTGGCGGTATAGTCCTCGAGGCTCTGCGAGCTGCGTGCCCGCTCGTCGAACGCGATATAGCCGAGCATCTCGGGGGTGACCGACCCGACGCCGCCGAAGATGTTGAACGGCACGCACGCCCCGGTGCAGTTCGCGACGGGCCCGAGCGCGCGCGCGAGATTGGCCGCGTTGATGTTGCCGGTGAACAGCTGCTTGGCATCGTTGAAGCCGAGGACCGCGTTGACGTCCCAATAGAATTTACGCGCGCCGATATTGAACGATCCATCCAGCGTCGCGGTCGCCGACATCGTGTCGACGGTCTGCGAATAGGTGCGCTGCCCTGCCTCGACCAGGCGGCGGCGGACCGTCGAGTAATTTGCCGGGCCATTGCCCGCGCCGCCCGCCGACAGCGTGTAGCCGAACGGGTTGTACGGGTTGGTCGCGTCGATCGAGATCGTGTCGAGCAGGTTGCCGTTGCCCGCGTCGGGGCCGAGCACCAGCGGCAGGAACGCCGCCTGGTTCTGCGAATTGCGGCGCGTGTAGTTCAGCTTCACGCGCAGGTTCACCGCGTCCGTCAGTTCCTGCTTCGCGCTGACGAAGAAGCCATAGCGTTCGGACGGCGTCAGGAAATAATTGAACGGCGCAAAGTTGAAGCGGTCGGCCGACGTGAATGCCTTGAAGTCGCTGTTCGGCCCGGTCGGGTTGGCCGCATCATAGCGCGGCCGCCCGGCGATCGGTCCGGATTTCAGGGTCAGGTTTTGCCCGCCGACTTGGAAGAACCCATTGGGCGTCGCACCCGAACAGCCGCCGATAACGTCGGAGCAGCTGGTCTGGCCGGGGTTCGGGAATTGCGAGATCGACCGATCGCCGGTCCGCACCGCCTCCTGCTTCACATAGCTGCCGCCGAAGACCACGCTCGTCCGCGGCGCCTGGATGCCGTAGCTGACGTTATAGTCCTGCGTATGCCCGTCGCCCTGCCGGAACGTGCCGAACTGGGCGGACGCCTTCAGCCCCTTTTGCTGCGACTTGGTGATGATGTTGACGACGCCCGCCAGCGCGTCCGACCCGTAGAGCGGCGACTGGCCCGACTGGAGGATTTCGATCCGTTCGATCGAGCCGACCTGGATCGTGTTGAGATCGACCGTCGACGGGATCCCGCTCGCCGATGCGCCGTTGACGAAGCGCAGGCCGTCGACCAGCACCAGCGTCCGCTTGGCGGTGAGATAGCGCAGGTCGATCTCGGCCGACCCGGCACCGACGCCGCCGCCGTCGGGCGGATTGCCGATGTTACCCGAATTGTTGACCTTCGAATTCAACCCGCCGGCCGCGCTCGGCAGCCGCTGGAGCACGTCGGCAACCGACGAAAGCCCGGTCCGCTGGATCGATTCCGCGTCGACCGTGACGACCGGCGATGGCTGATCGAGCGGATTGCGGCGGATGCGCGATCCGGTGACGACGATGTCTTCGCCCGCGGGCGCCTCTGCGGTTTGCGCGGAGTCCGCGGCCGGCGTGGTCACGGCTTGTGCCGATGCCGACGTTCCGGCGAGCATCGTCGCCAACGCCAGCCCACCGGCACCGGCATACATCCAGGTCTTCAATACGCGCATCAAAAAGTCCCCCTGTTCGCGCCTGACGCGACATCCCCTTGATTATCTTGTGGCGGGATGATGGCTCAGGATTGTAACGAAGCAAGACTGGATCGATGAAGCGGGCAATTTTGTTACAGAATGCGCCGTTTATGTTGCGCTTGTGCAACGATCGGTTTGGGCGTCGGTCTCACACCAGAACCGGGGTCACGGCCCGCCCGGTTTCGCCGAAGACGCGGAGATAGCGCGCGATTTCAGCCGGTTCGCCGGTCGCCTTGGCAGGATTGTCCGACAGTTTGACCGCGGGGCGGCCGTTTGCCTCGATCACCTTGCAGACCAGTGAGATCGGCTCCAGCGCCGCCGCACCGTCGGGATCGCAGCCGCGGAAATCGTTGGTGAGGTTGGTCCCCCAGCCGAAACTCATCCGCACGCGGCCGTGGAAATGCCGATAGGTCTGCTCGATCGTGTCGATATCCATGCCGTCGGAAAAGATCAGCAGCTTGGTCTTCGGATCGACGCCCTGTTCCTCCCACCAGCGGATGATCTGCTCGCCGCCTGGGATCGGCGGCGCGCTGTCCGGGCGGAAACCGGTCCACTCGGCCAGCCAGTGCGGCGCGTTGCGCAGGAACGCGGTCGTCCCGAACGCATCGGGCAGTGCGATCAGCAGGTTGCCGTTATAATGTTGCCGCCAATGCTCCAGCACGCGGTAGGGCGCCTGCGCCAGCTCTGCGTCACTCTCGGCGAGCGCGGCGGTCACCATCGGCAGCTCGTGCGCGTTGGTGCCGATCGCCTCGAGGTCCGCGTCCATCGCCAGCAGCACGTTCGAGGTGCCGATGAACCGGTCACCGAGCCCTTCCTTCAGCGCCTCGACGCACCAGCGCTGCCACAGGAACCCGTGCCGCCGCCGCGTGCCGAAATCCGACAGCACCAGGTCGGGCATCTCGCGGAGCCGCTCGACCTTCTCCCACAGTTTCGCCTTGGCGCGCGCATAGACGATATCGAGCGCGAACCGCCCGCGGTTGCGCAGCGCCGCCCGCGATTTGAGTTCGTTGATGATCGTGAGCGCCGGGATCTCCCACATCGTCGTGTGCGTCCACGGGCCGTCGAAATGCAGTTCATACTGCCCGTCGACCTTGCGCAGTTCGTAGGCGGGCAGGCGGAAGTCCGCGAGCCAGGCCAGGAACTCGGGCCCGAACATCTTCTGCCTGCCGTAAAAGCTGTTGCCAGCGAGCCAGATCAGCTCCTTCTTGGCAAAGCCGAGCGTGCGCGCATGATCGAGCTGCGCGCGCAGCTCGTCCTCGTCGACGATCTCGGCCAGCCGCACGGTCTTGGTCCGGTTGATCAGTGCGAAGGTCGCGGTGACGTCCGGATAGACCTGCCGGATCATCTGCAACATCAGCAGCTTGTAGAAATCGGTGTCGAGCAGGCTGCGCACGATCGGGTCGAGCCGGAAATTGTGATTGTACGTCCGGGTGGCGATATCGGTCACGGCCATGCGCGCGGGCTCCTGCTTCATTCGGCCTGCGGGTGTCCGAGAAGACGCGAGTGTGTCAAGCAGCGGCCAAAGGAGACGGGCGATGTCGCGGTTCGTGGTCGTGGTGGATACGCAGTGGGACTTCATGGCGGGCGAGGGCGCGCTGAGCGTCGCGGGCGCGGCGGCGCTGGTCGCGCCGATGCAGGCGTGGCTGTCGGCGTTGCAGCCTGCAGACGTCGCCGGCGTGCTGTTCACCTTCGACACGCATTTCCGCGAAACCTACGCTGCGTCGCCCGAAGCGGCGATGTTTCCGATCCACTGCGTTCGCGACACGCCGGGCTGGGCGAACATGCTCGACATCGCGCTGCTCGATCCGGCGATCCCGGCATGGCGGATCGAGAAGGGGGTGTTCGACATGTGGGCCGAGCCCGGGCTGGCGATCGAGGACGCGCGCGATCCGGGCGCGCCATCGATCCCGCGCGAGGCGTTCTTCAGTCGCCTGGCTGCGCAACACACGACGGACGTCATGGTGATCGGCGTCGCTGCGGACTATTGCGTCCGCTGGGCGGTCGAGGGGCTTGTCGAGCGCGGTTTCGCGGTCACCGTTCCGGCCGGTCTTACGCGCGGGATCGAGCGGCAGATCGACACCGTCGCCGCGGAGGATTTCGCGGGCAGGCGGCTCACCATCTCCACCAGCCCGGCCTAATCCAGGCCGGCAGCGGGCCGGCACGTCGATGAAATACTGCGGACAAGAATGCCGCGCATGCCGTCTCCGGGGATATCGGAAGGGCAGAGTCATGCGCAGGGTCGTGCAGCGTCAGTTGGTACCATCGCCCGAATGCGCGACCGGGCGTCATGCGCCGCGTTCGCGCCACCGGGATGTCCTGGGCGAGCCGATCCAGCGATCCGCGTGTCGCCGGTGCGGCGCCACGATCGTCAAATCCGCGGTCAGCCGGCGCTGGATCGTTTCCGGGCTGCTCGGCTGAGACCCGCATCATCATCGAAAAGGGGAAAGACATGACATCGAAGATCGTACCGGTGCTCGCATTGCTGCTGGCAGTGCCGGTCGCCGCGAGCGCGCAGATGCACCGCGCAGGGCCATCGAGGATCGATTTCGCCAAGGTGCGACAGCGCGAGGCCGACGACATGGCGTTGCTGCTGCGCTTGCGCCCGGCGCAGCGCCCCGCGCTCACGGCGTTCCTGCAGTCGTTTGCGCCGCCTGCGCCGCCGCACCGCGGGGAAGAGCTGCGGGGGCCGATGCCGGACGACGGCTTTGCCCGCCAGCTCGAGCGGATGACGGAGATGACGGCACGCCGCGCAGCGGACGATACCCGCCGGATTGCGGCAGCCCGCAGCTTCTACGACGGCCTGGATGCGACGCAGCAGGCCGCGTTCGAGGCGCTGATGCGTCTGCGCCACGGCATCCCGATGATGGGGCCGAGGCCAATGGGGCCAATGGGTCCCATGCCGGGCGGTCCGATGGATCAGGGCCCTCCCGGCGGTGGTCCGTTCCCCGGCGGGCCGGGGCATGACGGCCCTCCGTATCCGGGGCCGCAGTCGCTGCCGAGTTCGCCCAACGGCGCGGATGGCGATCGGTAGCAAAGACCGGGTGACCGGGCGCCGGGAAGGGCTGAGCCGTCAGCGCTGTCCCGGTGCCCCGTCGCGATCGGGCTCGGCGGGGGCATCGGATCCGTTGCGCCATGTCTCCGCCCCGCTGCGCGGCAGTTCGCCACGCGTGATCGCACCGTCATGGTTGCGGTCGAGCGCGGCGAAGCGGATCGTTGCCGCGCTCGCAAACTCCGCGGCATCGACGCCGCGGTTGCCGTTGCTGTCGGCGGCAATCACCGGTTCGGGGAAGTCGAAGAATCCGAACCGCGCTGCGCCCAGGCGTTCGCGCGGCGCCGCCGTCTTGCTGCCGCCGCCGTTACCGAAATGCATGCCGTCGCTGCCGCCTCTGCCGCCGCCGCCGTTACGGCCACCCGGTTCGGGCGAGCGGCGGCCGCCGACGACGCGGATCTCGGGCACGAGGACGTTTTCGTAGAATGCGATATCGTCCGGATCGACCTCGCCGTCCTTGCCGCGATCGAGCACCGCGAAGAACCGCATCGCGTCCTGCCGGAACTCGGCGAGCGTCACGCGGCCGTCGCCGTCGGTATCGGCGCCCGCGAACCACAGGCCTTGGGCAGCACCGGGGCGAAGGATCGTGCGGAAGGGTTCGCCCATCGGGCTGACGAACAACTGGCCGCGGCCACGTTCGGGCGGACCGCCGGGCCGCGGGACGGTGGCGGCACAACCCGCCAACGCGCCGGCCAGCCCGATCAGGATTACGCGTCGCATGGTGGTTCCTTGCATATCGATACGGAAAATCGGTCAGCCCGGCAGCGTGATGCGCGCGCGCAACCCGCCTTCGGGCCGAGTCTCGAGCGTTGCGTCGCCGCCATGCGCGCGCGCGACCGCGCGGACGCTGGCGAGGCCCAGCCCGATCCCCCCGGTATCGCGGTTGCGCGATTGTTCGGCACGGAAGAAGGGTTCGAACGCGCGGATCAGGTCGTCGGGTTGCATGCCCGGGCCGCGATCCTGCACCTCGATGACGACCGTGTCGCGGTCGCGGTACAATAGCACCTCGGCATGGCCGGCATATTTGATCGCGTTGCCGACCAGATTGCCGATCAGCGCCTTGAGCGACGGCACGTCGCCCTCGATCGTGAGCGGGTCGCCGGCCTGGAGCACGACGTCGTCGCCGCGGTCCGCGAACTCGTCGGTCACGCTCTCCGCCAACGATCGCAGGTCGAGCCGCTGGCGACGGACGTTGCGCGTCATGTCGCGGACGAAGGCCATCGCCGCGCCGATGCGGTGGCTCATCTCCTGAATATCGTCCTCGGTGGCGATACGAAGCGCCTCCGGTGCCTTTTCGAGGCGCAGCGACAGCCGCATCAACGGCGTGCGAAGGTCATGCGCGACCGCTGCGATCAAGGTCGTCCGATCCTCGACATAGCGATTGAGCCGTTCCTGCATCACGTTGAACGCGCTGGCCGCCTCGGCGATCTCGGGTGGGCCGATGAGCGTCAGTGGCTCCGCGCGCGGGTCGCGGCCCAGCCGCTCGACCGCCGCGGTGAACTGGCCGATCGGCTTGACCACGCGTCGCGCGAGCAGCCAGGCGATCGGCGCGACGACAGCCAGCGCGACGAGGAACCACAGGATGATCCGGATCCGCCACGGTCCCATGATGGCGCTGTTGGGACGGATCACGCGCCACCGCCCGCCGCCCGTATCGATCGAGACGACGAACGGCCCGAATAGCGCATTCTCCAGCGCGGCGAAATTGCGATGCCGGCGGGGCCCCAGCGGCGGCCCCATCGGGATCGGTGGGCGCAGCGCATCGGCGAACATTGGTCGCCCGGATCGCTCCGCCTCGACGACGACCGCGCTCGCCGGCAGCCCGAGATCGGTGGCGATGATCGCCCCGAGCCGGCGATCGCGCGGACTGTCGGTTGGGTCGGGGCGGCGTGTCGAGATTTCGGTCTTGAGCAGCCTGGCGGGATCGACGCCGGTCCGCGCGAACGCCGCGATCCGGGTGGTGGAGAAGATGATCGGCGTGGGCGGCGGCATCAACAGCAGCGTGGCGAAGTTTAGCAC
The DNA here is from genome assembly GCF_003050705.1 of Sphingomonas aurantiaca. Classification (GTDB taxonomy): domain Bacteria; phylum Pseudomonadota; class Alphaproteobacteria; order Sphingomonadales; family Sphingomonadaceae; genus Sphingomonas; species Sphingomonas aurantiaca. The sequence continues at coordinate 263,526 of NZ_QAOG01000002.1, forward strand.
CTGCACCAGCAGCACGGTGATCAGCATCAACGCGAAGATCCGCAGGAACAACGGCCAGGATTGCGGCAGGCGGCGCACCCGCCCTTCGTCCGCACCCGTGTCTCTGGCACTCGTCGCGGCGGCCGTGCTCACAGCCGCACGACCCGTGGCACGAAGAAATACCCTTCGTTGCGGATCGTCCGGATGATGTCGTCGCCCCGCGAGCGCAGCTTGCGACGCAGGCGGCTGACCTGGACGTCGATCGCGCGGTCAAAGGCATCGGTATCGGGCCCGCGGGCGGCCTCCAGCAGCGCATCGCGCGCCAGCACCCGGCGCGGACGCTCGACGAACGCGCGCAACACCGCGAACTCGCCATCGGTCAGATCGATCAGCGTGTTGTCGGCATCGAACAATTCATGCGCGGCGAAATCGACCCGCCAGCCGAGGAAGCCATAGGATCGTCCCTCGCTGGCGTCCTGGATCTCGCGCGCGCGCAACGCGGCGCGGACGGTCGCGAGGATCTCGCGCGGGCTGCACGGCTTGGTGAGATAGTGGCTCGCGCCGATCTCCAGCCCCAGGATCCGGTCGGGCTCTGCGCCCAGCGCGCTCAGCATCACCACCGGCGGTCCGGCGGTGCGCGCGAGGCGGCGGCATACCGACAGCCCGTCCTCGCCGGGCATCATCACGTCGAGCAGGATCAGCGACACGGACTGGCGTGCGAGCACCGAGTCCATTTCCTGCGCGCTCATCGCGGTCTCGACGTTGTAGCCGTGCATGCCCAGGCTTTGCGCCAGCAGCGTGCGGATCATGTGGTCGTCATCGACGACCAGCAAAGTCGGTTTCGGCACCACGCCGCCGGTGGCCGGACTGAACGATTCGGGGACGGGATTCGACATCATGCGGCGATCCTAGCGGGCGCGTGTGTTCGCGATGTTTCCGCATGCGCCAAAGCACGTCGTCTTACAGCGATTCGTTGCCCCGCCGCAGGCCGGGGTTACCGCACCACGCCTATGTGTCACGCCGGGGCAGGGGATGTCGCATCGGGAAACATCCCGGACAAACACCGGGTGCAGGGGGGAGGACATGGCTCACCGTCTCCCTCTCCTCGAAAGTCGCCGGCGATGAACGTTTCCCAGCATTACGACTCCGCAATCCCCCGCCCGCCGATCGTCACGACATGGCAGGACGATGCGACACAGGATCTCGCGGACGACGCCGGCTATCAGTCTGCCCGCGTGATCATCGTCGATGACGACCCGGGTCTTCGCGAGCTTCTCACCGAATTCCTCGTCGACAACGGCCTCGGCGTCGAGGCGGTGTCAAGCGGTGCGGCGTTGCGCGCGCGCCTCGTCCAGCGGCCGTGCGATCTCGTCATCCTCGACATGATGATGCCCGGCGAGGACGGCCTGTCCGTGCTGCGCGGGCTCGCCCAGTCGGACGATCCTCCCGGCGTGATCATGCTGTCGGCGCTGTCGAGCGAAGTCGACCGGGTCGTCGCGCTGGAGATGGGCGCGGACGATTATGTCACGAAGCCGTCGACCCCGCGCGAGATCCTCGCCCGGATCCGCTCGGTGCTGCGGCGGCGCAACCGGACGGCCGCGACCGGAACGGACAGCGCCGGCACGATCGAGCAGGGCGACGCGCCGCGTTTCCATACCACCTATCGATTTGCGGGATGGACGCTCAACTGCCGGATGCGATCGCTCCAGTCGCCCGGTGGCGAACTCGTGTCGCTGACCGAGGGGGAGTTCCAGATGATGGACGCCTTCGTCACGCACCCGCATGCGGTCCACACGCGCGAAGACATGATCGCGCTGTCGGGGCGCGCGGATACCTCGTCGAAGGATCGTACGATCGACGTCAACATCAGCCGCCTTCGCCGCAAGCTCGCGGCGTTCGACCGGACCGAGATCATCCGGACGGTCCGCGGCAAGGGCTATCTGTTCATCGCCGACGTGATCGGTGCCTGACCGGAGTTCGCCCCGTCAGGCGGCGGCGCGCGGGGTCCGCGCCGGATCGCCCGGATGCGCGATGGACCAGGCGCGGAATGCCGCCGCCGGCATCGGTCGCGCGAACAGGAACCCTTGGGCTTCGTCGCAGTCCATCGTCGCGAGGCAGGCTGCGACGCCCTCGGTCTCGACGCCTTCGGCGACGACCCGGTAGCCCAGTTCGTGCGACAACCGGATCATCGTCCGCACGAGCGTCTGTTCGTCGCCGCCGTTGGTGGTCGAATCGAGGTCGCGCATGAAGCTCTGGTCGATCTTGACGACGTCGACGGGCAGCTGCTGGAGATAGGCGAGGCTGCTGTAGCCCGTGCCAAAATCATCGATCGCGAGCCGGATCCCGGCGGCGCGCAACGCGGCAAGCTGTTCGCGCGCCTGCGCGACGTTGCGCATGATGGCGCTTTCGGTGACTTCGAGTTCGATCCGGTCGGCACGGACGCGGTGCTTGAGCAGCAGCAACTGGACCCGCGCGGCAAAATCGGGCTCCTCGAGGTTGTTGGCGGACAGGTTGATCGACAAATTGCCGTCAAATCCGTCGGCGATCCAGCCGGTCAGCTGTTCCATTGCGCGGTCGATGACCCAGTGCGTCAGCGGTTTGGCATGCAAGGTCTGCTCGATCAGCGGGATGAACTCGGCCGGCGACACCTCGCCCAGCACCGGATGGGTCCAGCGCAGCAGCACTTCCGCACCCAGGCATCGGCGGTCCGTCATGTCGACCCGGGGCTGGTATACGAGGCTCAACTGGTCGTCGCTCTCCAGCGCGGGCTCGAAATCGCGCAACAGTTCGTAGCGGCGGCGATGCGCGGTGTCGTTCGCGGACGAGAAGAAGCAGACGGTCGCCTCCTGCGTCCGCGCGTCCTGTGCGGCACCGTGCGCGAACCGCAGGAGGTCGGTCGGCTCGACCCGGCCGAGCACGACCGGCACGACGCCGACCGCGATCGTGGTGGCGAATCGCATCGACGATTTGATGCTGCACTCGGCGATCTTGTCCGTCAGCACCCTGACATAGGCGGCGTCCTCTATATCGGGCTCGGCGAAGAACACGAACTGGGTCGCCGCGACATGATAGGCACGCCGGGTCTGCGACAAGGCGTCGCGCAGTTGCAGCGCCGCCAGCCTGACCATCTCGACGACGTGCTCGGAGCCGAGCACGCGAGTCATGTTGTCGATCTGGTCGGTCCTCGCCAGATCGAGCATCACCAGCAGGCGACGCTCGCCGCCGTGATCGCGCGTGAAATCGTCGAGATCGTCGAGGAATTGCTGGCGGTTCGGCAATCCGCTGATCGGATCGATCCGGCCAAACGCATGTTGCAGCTCGATCTGCGCCATCGCCATCGCGGCCAGATCGCGCAGCGCTGCCATCTCGTCGCCCGTCGCGGTGCGCGGTTCTTTCCCCAGCACGCACAACGCGCCGAGGCCATAGCCGTCGCGAGTCGTCAGCGGTGCGCCGGCGTAAAATCGCGTGCCCGAACGTGCGAGCTGGCTCGACGCGTAGAAGGGATCGTCGAGCAGATCGGGGATCACCAGCGGCGCGGTCTTCTCGGCGACTTCGGCACAGGGCGCACGGGTCCGGCCGAGTTCGGTATGGTCGAATCCGACGCGGGACTTGAACCATTGGCGATCCTCGTCCGTCAATGAGATCGCGGCGACCGGCAGGCCGAATATCTGGCTCGCCATCCGGGTGATCCGGTCAAAGCTCTCGCTGGGTGGGCTATCGAGGATATCGAGCTGTTTGAGAGCGTCGAGCCGCGCTGCTTCGTACACCGGTTTAGTCATAGTAACACTCTGGCAAATATGACTTAAGTGAGTGTGAATACTCACCAGAATGATCATAACCTAAGTTAAGCGGCTCGTATAGGGTGCGTATGTCGGCTTCGCTTGGCGGCGTAGAGCGCCGCATCGGCACGCGCCCATGCCGCGGCGAAGCTCTGCGCCGCGGGCGTGGTACGCGAGCCCTGCATGAGCGAGGCGCCGACGCTGCCGCCGACCGGCAGCGTGATACCGTTGCTGACCAACCGCTCGCCCAAGGCGCGCTCGATTCGATCGGCGACAACCGCCAGCCGGACGTCGTCGGCGTCGGGCAACAATACGGCGAACTCGTCGCCGCCCAGCCGCGCAAGATGATCGCCGGCACGTACGACTCCGCGCAATCGCCGGGCGACCTCGACCAGCACGGTATCGCCGACGCTATGGCCGAACCGGTCGTTAATCGCCTTGAACCGGTCGAGATCGATCGCGACGATGCCGACGGACACACCGTCATCGGTCTGCGCGAGACGCTGGTCGAGCCCGCGACGGTTGAGCAGCCCCGTCAGCGGATCGGTCTCCGCCGCGGCCATCGCGCGCAGCTGCCGTTCGCGGTCTTCAGAGATGTCGATCGTCACGCCGACGATCCGCAACGGGCTCCCGTCCGAGGCGCGCAGCAGCTTGCGGTCGCACCGCATCCAGCGGGGGCCGTTGACCGTCGCCAATTCATATTCGACCGAGGCGTTGTCGATCTCGCCGTCGAGCAGTGTCTGGACCGAGGCGGCATCGCGGTTCGCCGGCGCGATATATTCGCCATAGGTATCGAGGTCGATAGGCCCCGATCCGCCCGGCCCGCGCACGAACCGTGAGAAGCTCGGCGAGGTTTCGAACCGCCTGGATTCGACGTCGATATGCCAGAAGCCGCCGCGCACGGCTTCCATCGCCAGCGTCATCCGCGCGTTGATCTCCTGGAGCGCGCGATCCGCGCGTCGCCGCTCGGTAATGTCCTGGACATGCGCAATCATCCGGATGAGCGTCCCGTCGGGCGCGCGAACTGCCGACACCGCGAGCGAGGCATGGACCGGTTCGCCGCTCGGATGAAGATAGCGCTTCTCCAGCGTATACGTGTCGCGTTCGCCCGCCACGATCTCATCGAACAACGTCACGTCGGCATCCTGATCATCGGGATGCGTGATGGTTCGGAAATCGAGACCCGCCACGTGATCGATCGACAGTCCAAGCATCGCGGCGAACGCGGCGTTGACGCGCTCCATCCGTCCGTCGGCGCCGGTGACGACCATGCCGACGGGAGCGTGCTCGAACGCATCGTTGAACATGATCTCGTTCTCGGCGATCCGCGCCTCGAGATCGCGTCGTACGCTGATGTCGGTGACCAGCACGACGACCCCGCGGACGATGCCGTCGGCATCGATATCGGGGACATAGCTGCCCTGCACGCGGCGCGCATTGCCGCCATCGAACAGCGAATATTCATAGGTGACGCGCGTACCGCTGAGCGCCTCGGTCAGGCGCGGCAGCACGGTCGGGAAATTGGCCTCGCCGACGATATCGCGGCAATGACGCCCGATGATCTGGTCGGGGCCGATCCCGCGCCATGCGGCATAGGTCGCATTGGCGAACCGATAGGTCAGGTCCCGGTCGAAATACGCGACCAGCCCCGGCAACATGTCGAGCACGGCCAGCGCGGAGGGCAAGCCGTCCGGCGAACGGCCGGCCCCGCTCAAAATAGATCCATTCTGAAGTCTATCTGGCGCGGGGGTAGGGCGGTGGGTCATGACGCTCCATACGACCGGCATGGTTAAGCGATAGTTTGCACTGCCGGACAATATCGCACTCGGTCGGCGAAAGGGCAGGAGAGTCAAGCAATTGCGCGGTGGCGCGGGGGAAGATGTCACCGCGGCACGCGCGCAATTGTACAAAGCTCATCAAGCCCGGCGGCTCGACGAATACTCCGTCATTAGCCGTTCCGTGCGACCTGGAACCCGGCGAACGACTGGCTCACCGGCATGATCTCGAGCCGGTTGATGTTCAGGTGTGGCGGCAGTTGGGCAATCCACAACAGCGTTTCTGCAAGGTCGCCCCCGGTCATCGGATCGGCACCGCTGTACAGCGTATCCGAGGCGGCTTGATCGCCCGCGGTGCGGACCAGCGTGAATTCGGTTTCGATCATCCCCGGCTCGATCGACGTCACGCGGACACCCTTGCCGTGCAGGTCCGATCGCAACCCCAGCGAGAATTGCTCGACGAACGCCTTGGTGCCGCCATACACGTTGCCACCGGTATAGGGGTAGGTCGCGGCGACCGACGAGATGTTGATGATCGCCCCCTTGCGCGCGATCAGCCCCGGCAACAGCCTGTGCGTCATCGACACCAAGGCGGTGACGTTGGTCGCGATCATCGTCTTCCACTGGTCGACGTTCGCCTGGTCCGCGGGCTTCGTCCCCAGCGCCAGCCCGGCATTGTTGATCAGCAGGTCGATATCGGCAAACGCGTCAGGCAAGCCGGCAAGGGCGGCATCGCGCGCGGTCTCGTCGCAAATGTCGAAGACCAGCGGATGAACCCTGTCCGCCCCCAGCGCGGCGACCAGTGCATCGAGCCGTTCGGCCCGGCGTCCGGTTGCGATCACGCGCCAGCCTGCGCCCGCAAAGGCGTGCGCGGCGGCCTCGCCGATTCCGGAGGTGGCGCCGGTGATGAGGACGGTTCTGGTCATGATGCTTCCTAGCCGAGGTCCACCGCGCATCGGTGGCAGGCGCTATGTAGGCGCGATCCCCGCGGTCGCAAACGACACGCCGGCGGGAACGCCTAGAGCGCGCGCACCGCGGCCAGGATCATCCGGCCCGTCAATCGCGCCGTCTCGCCTTCGGACAGTTGCGGCCGCGACAGGGTGCGATGGCCGAGCCCGAACATGAACGCCAGGATCAGCTCCTCCGCGCCTTCGAGATCGTTGTCCGACAGGTCAGGGTTGGCGACGCAGGCGAGCTCGCGGATCATCTGCCGGAAATCGCGGCACAGGTCGGCGATCGTGTCCGCGACGTCGGCATTGCGATGCGCCTCGGCCATGATCTCGAACGACAGCGCCTCGTCACCCTTGGACAGGGCACGCTGCGCCAGCGCGACGAACCCTTCCTCGATCGAGAACTCGCCGGACTTCACCGACGCGTTCATCGCCTGGAGCTCGGTCATCTTCGCCGCCGTGTCTTCCGTGACGATCGCCTGGATCACCGCGTTCTTGCCCGTGAACAACCGATAGATCTGGCCGACCGATACGCCCGCCGCGACAGCGAGTTCGGACATCGGAGTCTGATGAAACCCTTGGGTCGCGAACAGGTGACGGGCGGCGGCAACGATACGCTCGCGGCTCCCGATCTCATGTTGCACTGCACGCAAAACCATATCCTCAACGCGTTTTTTGGTTGACCCGCCGCTCGCACAATCCTAGCGGGCAGGCAAGTGGAATGAACGTTCATTCCGGTAAAACCTATCTGCACGGACGTCGGGATGCTCAACATGCAGCGATTGAATCTCAAGGGAACGGTGGCTTTCGCCGCGCTTGCACTGATGACCGCGTGCAGCAAGGAGGAGGCGCCCCCGCCGCCGCCCACGCCGACCGTCGGGGTCGTCAACGTCGCCGAGGAATCGGTCGTGCTCACCTCGGAGCTGCCCGGCCGGATCGCTGCGGTGGAGACGTCGGAAGTGCGTCCGCAGGTCAGCGGCGTGGTCCGCGACCGGCTGTTCACCGAGGGGGCGATGGTCAGCAAGGGTCAGGTTCTCTACGCGATCGAGGACGCCCCCTATCGCGCGGCACTCGCCAGCGCGCAGGGGCAGCTCGGCGCGGCGCAATCGCAGATCAACGCGACCCGCCTCCAGGCGCAGCGCTACGGCCAGCTCGTCGCGCTGAATGCGGTCAGCAAGCAGGAGGCGGACAACGCCACCGCGTCCGCCCAACAGGCGCGCGCCAATGTTGCAGCGCAGCAGGCGTCGGTCCAGTCCGCGCGCGTCAACCTCGGCTTCACGCGCATCAAGGCGCCGATCTCGGGTCGTATCGGCCGGTCGCTGGTGACCGTCGGCGCGCTCGTCCAGACCGGCCAGACCGATCCGCTCGCGACGATCCAGCGGACCAACACCGTCTATGTCGACGTCGTGCAGTCGGCCGCGCAGCTGCTCGATCTCAAGCAGGCGATGGCGACCGGCGGCGTGACCCGCGGCGACGGCAGCGCACGCGTCCAGCTGATCCTGCCGAACGGCCAGACCTACCCGATCGAGGGGCGTCTCCAGTTCGCCGAAGTCACCGTCGACCAGACCACTGGCGCGGTGACGCTGCGCGCGAGCTTCCCCAACCCCAACGGCCTGTTGCTGCCGGGCATGTATGTCCGTGCGAAGCTGGTCGAGGGTACGCGTCGCCAGGCGATCATGGCGCCCACCGCGGGCATCACGCGCGATCCGCGCGGCGGTGCGACCGCGTTGGTCGTCAACGCGCAGAACAAGGTCGAGCAGCGCACCGTCACCACCGACCGCGTGATCGGCGACAAGTGGATCGTCACCAGCGGCCTGAAGCCCGGCGACAAGCTGATCGTCGAGGGCCTGCTGAACCTGCGCCCCGGCGCGACCGTCAAGCCCGGTGCTCCGCAGCAGATCGGCAAGGCCGCCGGCGCGCCCGGGGCTGCACCCGGAGGCGGCGACGCGTCCGGTGCGACCAGCAACAGCTCCGCGCAGGCCGGGAAGTAACCGCCCATGTCACGCTATTTCATCGATCGACCCATCTTCGCATGGGTCATCGCCATCATCCTGATGCTGGCCGGCATCCTCGCGATCCGCTCGCTGCCGATCGCGCAGTTCCCTGAGATCGCCGCGCCCAAGGTGACGGTCGCGACGTCCTATCCGGGCGCCGACGCACAGACGCTCGAGAACACGACGACCCAGATCATCGAGCAGCAGATGAAGGGGATCGACAACCTTCGCTACTTCGCCTCGACCTCGGACGGCTCGGGCAACCTCGCGATCACGCTCACCTTCGAGCAGGGCACCGATCCCGACATCGCGCAGGTCCAGGTGCAGAACAAGCTGCAGCAGGCGACGCCCCTCCTCCCGCAGGAAGTCCAGCAGGCGGGTCTGCGCGTCACCAAGGCGACCGCCAACTTCCTGCTCGTGATCGCCGCCTATTCGGAAAATGGCGCGCACGACCAGGTCGATCTCGGCGACCTGATCGCGTCGAAGCTCCAGGATCCGCTCAGCCGCATCAAGGGCGTCGGCGACACGCAGGTGTTCGGCGCGCAATATTCGATGCGGATCTGGGTGGATCCGTTCAAGATGTCGAACCTTGGCGTCACCGTCACCGATATTACCTCGGCGCTGACCGCGCAGAACGCACAGGTTTCGGCGGGCCAGGTCGGCAGCCTTCCCGCGGTGAAGGGGCAGTCGCTCAACGCGACCGTCACCGCGCAGACTCGTCTCCAGACGCCCGAGCAGTTCCGCGCGATCATCGTCCGTTCGGCGACCAGCGGTGCGACCGTGCGTCTGTCGGATGTCGCCCGCGTCGAGATGGGTTCGGAAAACTACAGCTTCCAGGCGCGCTACAACGGCAAGCAGGCCGCAGGCTTCGGCGTGAAGCTGGCACCGGGCGCCAACGCGCTCGATACCGTCACGCTGGTCAAGGCCGAGGTCGCGCGGATCGCCAAGCAGTTCCCGCCCGACGTCAAGGTCGCCTTCCCGATCGACAACTCGACGTTCGTCCGGCTGTCGGTCGAGCAGGTCATCCACACGCTGATCGAGGCGATCGTCCTCGTCTTCCTCGTGATGTTCCTGTTCCTCCAGAATTTCCGCGCCACGTTGATCCCGACGATCGCGGTGCCGGTCGTGCTGCTCGGCAGCCTTGCCGTGCTTCAGGTCGCGGGGTTCACGATCAACACGCTGACCTTGTTCGGCATGGTGCTGGCGATCGGCCTGCTCGTCGATGACGCGATCGTCGTCGTCGAGAACGTCGAACGCCTGATCCAGGAGGAGGGGCTTTCTCCCAAGGAAGCCGCGAAGAAGTCGATGGACGAGATCAGCGGCGCGCTGATCGGTATCGGCTTGGTGCTGTCCGCGGTGTTCCTGCCGATGGCGTTCTTCAGCGGCTCGACCGGCGTGATCTTCCGCCAGTTCTCGATCACCATCGTGTCGGCGATGGCGCTGTCGGTGCTGGTCGCGTTGATCCTGACGCCCGCGCTCTGCGCGACGATCCTGAAGCCCGCCAAGGACGGGCATGGCGAGAAGAAGGGCTTTTTCGGCTGGTTCAACCGCACCTTCGACAAGGGCGTCGGCAAATATGGCAACGGCCTGCGCCGCGTCGAGAAGGGCTGGGTCCGCACGATGCTGGTCTATGCCGTGATCGTCGTCGGCATGGCCTTCATCTTCCTGCGCCTGCCGTCGGGCTTCCTTCCCGAGGAAGATCAGGGCGTCATGTTCGCGCAGGTCTCGATGCCGTCGGGAACCCCGATGGAGGAAACCGCGCGGACGATGGACAAGGTCCGCGATCACTTCCTGATTGACGAAAAGGCCAATATTTCGGGCATCTTCACAATCAGCGGGTTCGGTTTCGTCGGCCAGGGCCAGAATGTCGGCATCGCCTTCATCCAGCTCAAGCCGTGGGAGGATCGCAGCGGCAAGGACAACACCGTCGCCGCGGTCGCAGGGCGCGCCAACAAGGCGCTCGCCGGGATCCGCGCGGGCATGGTCATCGGCTTCGTGCCGCCCGCCGTGCAGGAACTCGGCAACGCCAACGGCTTCGACTTCATGCTGAAGGACAATGCCGGCGTCGGTCACGAGAAACTGCTCGAAGCGCGCAACATGCTGCTCGGCATGGCCAGCCAGGACAAGCGCCTGATGCAGGTCCGCCCGAACGGCCTTGAGGATGCGCCACAGCTGAAACTGAACGTCGACCAGGCGCAGGCCGGCGCGCTCGGTCTCAGCCAGTCGGACATCAACACCACCGTCAGCACCGCCTTCGGTGGCGCCTACATCAACGACTTCATCGACCGCGGTCGCGTGAAGAAGGTGTATGTGCAGGCCGACGCACCGTTCCGCACGACGCCCGCCGATCTCGGCAACTTCTACGTCCGCGGCACGACCAGCAACGCGATGGCGCCGTTCTCGTCCTTCTCGACGACCAACTGGCAATATGGCCCGTCGCGTCTCGAGCGGTACAATGGCGTGGCCTCGTTCGAGATCATGGGTTCGCCGGCGCCGGGCGTCAGCAGCGGCACCGCGATCAAGGCGATGGAGGAGATGGCGGCCAAGCTGCCACCCGGCATCGGCTATGAGTGGACCGGCCTGAGCTACGAGGAAAACCTGTCCGCTGGCCAGTCGACCACGGTCTATGCGCTGTCGCTGCTGATCGTGTTCCTCTGCCTTGCGGCTTTGTACGAGAGCTGGTCGATCCCGATCGCCGTCCTGCTCGTGGTGCCGCTCGGCGTCCTCGGCGCGGTGGCCGCGGCGATGATCTTCGGGCTGAACAACGACATCTACCTCCAGGTCGGGCTGATCACGACGATCGGCGTGGCGGCGAAGAACGCGATCCTGATCGTCGAGTTCGCCGAGGAGAAGATGGGCGACGGGATGAACGCGGCCGATGCCGCGGTCGAGGCGGCGAAGCTTCGCCTTCGCCCGATCCTGATGACGTCGTTCGCGTTCATCTTCGGCGTGTTGCCGCTCGCACTGTCGAGCGGTGCGGGTGCCGGCGGTCAGAACGCGATCGGCTGGGCGGTGGTCGGCGGCATGCTGTCCGCGACCGTCCTCGCGATCTTCTTTGTGCCGCTGTTCTTCCTGCTCGTGAAGCGCGTCTTCAAGCAGGACAAGGCCGGCGCGGGGCAGGACCGCGATCAGGTACGCAATGACGACGACACCCGTGACGGCGATCCCACGCCCCCCCACGACCAGCGGCCGCAGGAGGCCTGATCCAGATGTTCGCCCCTATGATCTCGCGCAAGACCGCGCTCCTGTTCGCCGCCGGGCTCACGCTCGCCGGGTGTAACCTCGCCCCGAAATATGTCCGGCCCGAATTGTCGGTGCCGGCAGCCACGCCGACCGGTCCCGCTTATGCGCCGACCGATGCGGCGGGGGCGATCATGCCCGCGGATACGTCGTGGGAGGTGTTCTTCACCGACGATCGCCTGCGCCGTGTGATCCGCACCGCGCTGGAGAACAACCGCGACCTGCGCGTCTCGGTCGCCAACGTCGCGCAGGCGCGCGCGCAATACCGCGTCCAGCGGGCCGATCTGTTCCCGACCTTTGCGGCGAGCGGCAGCGCAAGCTACGCCAAATCGCCGTTCAACAATATCGGCGGCGGCGCGACGGGCGGCACGGGCACTGGAACCGGAACCGGAACCGGAACAGGCACGGGGACCGGGACCGGCGCCGGCGCGGTCACCACGGGCAGCGGCCGGACCGATATCTACTCGGCCAATGTCGGCGTCTCGGCGTGGGAAATCGACCTGTTCGGCCGAGTCCGCAACCTGACGCAGGCGCAGCAGGAACAGTATTTCGCTGCGGAGGAAAACCGCAACGCAGCCCAGGTGTCGCTGATCGCGGAGATCGCGACCCAGTGGCTGACCATGGCGGCCGACCAGGATCGTCTCAAGATCGCCCGCGACACGGAAAAGGCCTATGGCCAGACCGTCAAGCTGACGCAGGACCGGTTCCGGATCGGCATCGCGTCCGAACTCGAAGTGCGCCAGGCGAGCACCAGCTACGACCAGGCGCGTTCGGACATCGCCGATGCGACCACGCTGATCGCGCAGGACCAGAATGCGCTGAACCTGCTCGCCGGCACGACGCTGACCGCGGACGTACTGCCGGCGCGGCTCGAGGAAATCAGCCCGACGCTCGAGAACCTGCCCGCCAACCTGCCGTCGGCGGTGCTGTTGCGCCGCCCCGACATCGCCTCGGCCGAACATCAGCTGATCGCCGCCAACGCCAATATTGGCGCGGCACGCGCGGCGTTCTTCCCGAACATCTCGCTCACCGCGGCGTTCGGCACGATCAGCCTCGGCCTGTCGAACCTGTTCGGCAGCGGCAGCCAGAACTGGTCGGTCGCGCCATCGGTCAGCCAGACGCTGTTCGACTTTGGCAGGAACAAGGGCAATCTGCGCTACGCGCAGGCCACGCGCGACGCCGCAGTCGCGACGTATGAGAAAAGCGTCCAGACCGGCTTCCGCGAAGTCGCCGATGCGCTTGCCCGCCGCGGCACGATCGGTGCGCAGTTGCAGGCGCAGACGTCGCTGCGCGACAACGCGGCGGGCGCGTTCCGGCTGTCGGAACTGCGTTTCCGTGCGGGCATCGACACGTTCCTCAACACGCTCGATTCGCAGCGCTCGCTCTACACCGCGCAACAGACGCTGCTGGCCGCGCGCCTGACGCGTGACAGCAACTCGGTGGAGCTGTTCCGCGCACTGGGCGGCGGCGTCACGATCGCCCCCGCCACCGCCGACACGCGCCGGCCCTAACGCTCACGCATAAATCCTCCCCCGCAAGGGGGAGGTGGCAGGCGATAGCCTGACGGAGGGGGAGGTAAGGGGGAACTGCCGTTCCGTGTCCTCCCCCTCCGTCGCTTCGCGCCACCTCCCCCTGGCGGGGGAGGATGATCCTTCGTGTGACGTTCCGGTGTAGTCCAAACGCGTGCCCCGCGTCGGATGCAAAGCGGGGGTGTCGCCTGGCCACCAGCCGGGCCCATTGCGCGGCGCCGACCGTTGCGCATGGGTGCAGATATTTGAAAGTCTCGACGCGATCCTGCTGACCGCGCTGGTCCTGCTGGTCCTCGCGCGCAAGCTCAACATGCCGTATCCTACCTTGTTGGCGGTTGCAGGGCTGGGCTTTGCGGCATTGCCGTTCGCGCCGCGGATCACGGTCGAGCCGCATCTGGCACTCGCACTGTTCATCGCGCCTGCGCTGCTCCACGCCGCCTATCACACCAGCCCGCGCGCGCTGCGGCGCCACTGGTTCCCGCTGCTGTCGCTCGCCGTGTTCGCGGTGCTCATCACCACCGCGACCGTCGCGCTGGTCGGCGTGACGCTGGGCGGACTGCCGCTCGCCGCCGCGTTCGCACTCGGCGCGATCGTCGCGCCGCCCGACGCCGCGGCCTCGGAAGCGGTCCTCGGCGAAGTCGGCATTCCACGGCGCGGGCTGCTACTGCTCCAAGGCGAGAGCCTGCTCAACGACGCTACCGCGCTGCTGCTGTTCGGGCTCGCAGTTGCGTTCGCGACGCATGCCGACACGCCGGTGACGCCGCTCGCGCTCGCCGCCGCGGTACCGGGTGGGATCGTGTTCGGGGCGATCGCCGCCTGGGCCTATCTCCGGATCGTACCGCTGTTCGCGGGCACGCTAGGCGCGGGCCTTGCCGATTTCGCGGTGACGTTCGCGATCTGGCTGGTGGCCGAGCGGCTGCATATCTCGCCGGTGCTGGGGATCGTGACGTTCGGCATGATCGTGTCGCAGCGCCGCCCGATCGACCAACCCGCGCGCGACCGGTTGCAGGGCGCCGCGGTCTGGTCGGCGGCGGTGCTCGTCCTCAACGTCATCGCGTTCGCGCTGATGGGGCTGCAGTCGCGCGACGTGCTGGTCGGCCTGCCGGCCGAGCAGCGTTGGCCCGCGATCGGGTTTGCAGCGGTGGTGCTCGCGACCGTGCTGATCACGCGCGTGGCGTGGGTGTTCCTCGTTCGCTTTATCGAAGGCGCGATCGCCAAGCGCTATGCGCCGTCCTGGCTGCCCAAGCCGCCACCGTGGAACGCGTCGATGATCCTGTCCTGGTCGGGTATGCGCGGGTTGCTGACGCTGGCGACGGCCTTCGCACTGCCGCAGTCGGTGCCGGGGCGCGACCTTATCGTGCTGGCCGCGTTCGGCGTCGTGATCGGCACGCTGGTGCTGCAGGGACTCACGCTTGGCCCGCTGATCCGCCGCCTCGATCTCGGCGCGGACACCGGGCTGGCCGACGAGATCGCGCCTGCTCGCAAGCGGCTGATCGACGCAGGCCTTGCGGTGCTGCCAGCGCGCGCCGGCGAGGCGGCTGACGCACTGCGCTTCCGCTACGGTGCCGCGGGCAAGGTCACCGCCGAGGCCGAAGATCCACAGGCGACTTCCGAATTCGACGTGCTCCACCTCGAGATGATCGCCTGCCAGCGTGTCACGCTGCACGCGATGCGCGACCAAGGCGAGGTTGCCGAGGACGTTTATCGCCGCCTGCAGGAGGAACTCGACTGGGCGGAGGTCGATGCGCGCGCGTTCGGCGACAACATCCTGACCGCCACCTGAGGCACGCGCGGGGCCGGGGTCGGGAACATCGGCACCGGCTACGCTGTTTGGGTAGACCATAACCGAAAGGGTTGATCCATGTCCGAGGCGTCTTCGTGAGCAAATCCGTCAAGCCCGCACCGCCGACGACTCTCGTGATCTTCGGGGCGTTCGGGGACCTGACCCGCCGCCTGCTAATGCCTGCACTGATCAACATGACCCGGCTGGGACTGGTCGGCGGGGATTTCCACGTGCTCGGCGTTGGTATCGACGAGGGGAACGACCAGGCGCTGCGCGATGCGCTCGGGAACTTCGATGCGAAGGGCGGCGAGGGGGCGGGGGAGAAGGGCGACGCCTGGGCGCGGCTCAAGGACCGGGTCGGCTATCTCCAGGGCGATTTCACGAAGGACGACGTCTACGCGCAGCTCAAGTCGCGGGTGAGCGGCAACGTCGCCTTCTATCTCGCGGTGCCTGCCAAGTTCTTCGGCGAGATCGTCGACAAGCTCGCCGACCACGGTCTGATGCGCGAAGACGCGCACGCCTTCCGCCGGATCGCGATCGAGAAGCCGTTCGGTCACGATCTCGCGTCCGCCCGAGCGCTCAACGCGCGCATCCTCGCCAAGGTGTCGGAGGCGCAGGTCTACCGGATCGATCATTTCCTCGGCAAGGAGACGGTCCAGAACATCATGACCGCGCGGTTCGCGAACATGATGATCGAGCGCGTCTGGAACGCCGATTGCATCGCGCACGTCCAGATCACCGCCGCCGAGACGGTCGACGTCGGCACGCGCGGCAAATTCTACGACGCGACCGGCGCGTTGCGCGACATGGTGCCCAACCACCTGTTCCAGCTGCTCGCGATGGTCGCGATGGAGCCGCCGGCCAGCTTCGATGCCGAGGCGATCCGGAACGAGAAGGGCAAGGTCCTCAAGGCCGTCCGAGTCTATTCGCCCGCCAAGGCGAAACGCAACGGCGTGCGCGGCACGTACACAGCTGGCACGGTGAAGGGCAACGCCGTGCCCGCCTACACCGCCAGCGCCGATGTCGCGCCCGACAGCCGGACGGAGACCTATGTCGCGCTGAAGCTGATGGTCGATACGTGGCGCTGGGCAGGGGTGCCGTTCTACCTGCGCACCGGCAAGGCGATGACCTGCCGAGACACCGAGATCGCGATCACCTTCAAGCCCGTACCGTTCGCCTCGTTCCCCGGCGCCCCGGCCGACATGCTCCCGCCCAACCGGCTGATCATCCAGATCCAGCCCGACGAGGGGCTGAGCATGGACATCAACATCAAGCGCCCAGGCCTCGAGGTCGCGACCGCGCCGATCGCGCTCGATTTCCGCTACGCCGACGCGTTCGATATCGGCCACCTGACGGGGTATGAATCGCTGATCTACGATCTGTTCGTCGGCGACCAGACGCTGTTCCAGCGCGCCGATGCGATCGAGGCGGGATGGGCCGCGGTGCAGCCGTTCCTCGATCTGTGGGCGAGCGATACGAGCACGCCCGAGCTTTATGAGGCGGGTTCGATGGGCCCCACCGCGGCGGATGCGCTCCTGGCCCATGACGACCATAGCTGGCACGAACTCGCCCCGGCAGGCCAGACGGTACCGTAATCTGCCCTTCGTTCCCCCGCCTCTGCGGGGGAACAGGGCGGCAGACGACAGATCAGACGCGCTCGGTCAGCTCGATCTCGCCCTCGACTTCCATCTCGTCCTCGTCGCCCATCTCGTCCATGTCGGGCATCGTGAAGTCGGCCTTCCAGTCATACACCTTCTCGACGCCGCCTTGCACCCAGACTCGGACCGCGCCCTCGGTGATCTCGCCGCCCATCGCGCCGACGAAATCGGCGACCAGCGAATCCGCGGCATCCTCGTGGTCGGTCGCGCCGGGGATCGTCGCAGGCGTCATCTCCTCGTCGAGTTCGATGATCTGCGCCCAATATTGCTTTGCCATGTTCAGCTCCTGAAAAATGCCGCCGTCAGCCGGCAGTGATGATGGGATGATCCTCGCGCAGCCGGTCCGCCAGCCGCTCGACCGCGTCGACCTCGCTCGCGCTGCCCGACGGCGTCACCGCCCAGTTGCAATGCGCGTGCGTCGCGAGGCTGTAGACGCGGACGTCACCGACGATCAGCCGCCACCGCCTGCGGTCGCCACTATTGTACCGGACGAGGTGGGTCACGAACAGGCTCTGGAGATCCGATGCGGTCATCCGCGCCCCATAGCGACAAGTGGCCACCCGCCGCCACCGCAAACGGGCCGGCTCCGCGGTCAGGGTTTGACCGCGACCGTCGTCGTCACCGCCGGATCGTCGCGCAATCGCAGGAACAGCGTGCCACCAGCCGGTTGTGGCACCGCCAGGGTCGCACCGGTATAGCCTTCGGGCACCCGAACGGCACCCGCGAACCCGCTGCTGGCCGCGACCGAGTCGATCAGGAACAGGTCGCTCCCCGCCAGCGTGCAGACCGGGTTGCAGGTCACGCCCCCCAGTCCCGGCACGCGAACGAGCGTCGTCAGCGGCACCCAGTCTCCCGCGACGTCGCCCTGCACCAGCCGCCAGACGAGCGGCCCATGCGCCGACACGCCCAGCGCCTTGCCCGGCTCGACCGACACCACTGCGATCCGGTCGTCCTGCACGGTCAATCCGCGCCCCGACGTGACACTGGTGGTCATCGCGCCATCCGCGGTCGCGATCTCGATGCGGTCGCTTGGTGAAAAGCGCGTTCCCTCGGCACGGACGGAGAATGTCAACCGGGCATCCTGCGCGATCGCCGTATCCCCGGCGAGCACCACTGGCAGGCCGGACGCGGGCGGCGACACCACACTCTTGGCGATCAGCGTCGCCTTGGGCCGCGCGGCGGCGACCGCGAACTTCACCGAACGCTTCCGCCCATCGCTCAGCGTGATGAGCGCGGTCTTCGCCTGGCCCGCGGCGAACGGCGGCGCCGTATCTGCCACCAGCGCCAATCGGTCGGTCTTGTCCGCGCGCACCACGTCGCCCGGCTTGAACGTCACCCCGTCGACGCTCATCGACGCCACCAGGTCGAGCCGGGTCCCCGCCAGCGTGCCCGACGCATCGCCCGCATGCACCGTGAATCCATCGATCCGCCCCGCCTCGGCGAGCGCGGTCAACGCGATCCGCTCGGGCGCCTCGACGCCATATTGCTTCACGAGCAACGCGAGTTTCCCCGGCGTTGCCTTTGCCAGCGGCAAGGTCAGCCCGATCCGGTCGCCGGTCGACGTCCACGCCAGCGGCACGTCACCCGCCGCGCCGACCAATGTCACCGACTCGACGCAGCTCGGCGTCGGCCCGCTCAGCGCCACCGCGTTGTCGCGCCCAACGACCAGGCTCTCGGGATCGGTATCCACCATCTGCCACCCGCCGGCGCGCGGCACCTGCAAGCGGAAGCGCGGCCCGTCGAACGGCGTGAAGCCCCAGCGCCCGTGCAGCGTCGCATCGGTCACGCTGCCAAGCCCCGCGGTCCGCATCCCGACCTGGTCGAGCACATAACCACCGCGCTCGGCATCGGCCTCCACGGGCAATTCGACCACGCCACCCTGCGGCGTCGTGACCCTCAGCATCATGTCGTGCGCGAACTGCGTCGCATAGATCAGCGGCGCACCCTCGACCGGCAGCACCAGATCGGGCTTGGCCGCGCAGACGAGCCGGTCCGCCTCGGCGCGCCGCATCGTCGGCGTCTGCGCTAACCCGGTCTCGATCACCGGCATCGCCACGACCATCACCGATTTCGGACTCGCGAACGACGGCGCGGCGTTCAGCAGCAGCGCCAGCCGGTCGTCACGCGCGCGCGCGAGCGCCGGAATATAGCGGAACTGGGTCGACTGGAACGCGCCGAAGATCTTTGCCAGATCGCGCACCACGCCGATATACGGGCTGTAATAGCCCAGCCCGCCCTCCGGCGTGGCGCTCAGCTGCAACGCCAGATCGGTCGGCGCGCCGACCAGCGTATCCGCCAGCGTCGAGTTCTGCCCGTCCGCGAGCACCAGCGAATCGCGGCTCTGCGTCAGGCACGATGCCTGAAGGTCCGCGGCGAGATCGAGGCATTCGGCCTTGAGCTTGATCGCCAAGCTGCGCGACAGCAGTGGCGATACCGCCTCGATCCGCTCCGGCCGGGTACGTTCCAGCGCATGGATGCCGTCGAGGAACGCGTCGAGCCGTGCGCGGTCGAGCGATGCCTGATCCAGATCCTGCACCGCGCGCACGAACGCCCCCGGCTGTTTGCGCACAGCACTGATCACCGCATCAAACCCGCCGCTTTCGGGCACCAGGAACACCACCAGCTGCCGCGCGCCCTCGGGCACCGTCAGCGCGAGCGCGTTCTTCTTGGCCTTCCACGTCTCCGCCTTGAAGAACCACGACTTGGGCGGCGGCTCGGTCGCACCGCGCAGGAACGCGGCGACCAGCAGATAGCGCGTGCCATCGTCCTTCTTTCCCGTCGGCAGGTCCGCCGCGACCGAGACGCGGTCGCCGGTCGCAAGCTTGGGGACCTGTGCGATCGGCAGCGTCGTCGTGCCGTGGGTCACGCCGACGCGCAGGGTCGGCCCGGTCAGGTCGAACGGCGCGGGGTCGGCCTGCGCCGTCATCGGGACGAGCAGGGCGGCGATCAGGCAGGAGGGGAAGAGGCGGAGCTTCATCGTGGCGCGATCTCGGATTGTCGACGACAGGGTGTGTCTCGCAGGCGGTGTGCGCCCGGGCGGTGTCGATTTTGAGGCACGGGGGGTGCCGGCCCGGCCGGCGCGAGCCCTGCTTAAAAAAGGTAATGATAACCGCAATTTAATGTTCGGCTGCGATTCAACCAAAATGAACGGAACCGGGACCGATCCGGTTCGAGGGGGATGGATGCTACAGGGCAAGACACGAGCCAGCGGCCCGCGAGGGTCGCTCGGCGGCGCATTACGGCGCCTGCGCGGTAACCGCAGGGGATCCGCGATCGCCATGATGGCGGCCGGGCTCATCCCGGCGATCGCGGCGCTGGGCTCGGCGATCGACGCGGGGCGGATCTATATCGTGAAGTCGCAATTGCAGACCGGCGTCGACGCGGCGGCGCTCGCCGGCGCGCGCGCCTTCTCGGTATCGGGCACCGCCAGCAACTCGCGCGAGAGCCAGGTCGCGGCCTATTTCAGCGGCAATTTCCCCGACACCTATATGGGTGTCACGAACCTGAAGGTGGCGCCCGCGTTCACCGTGATCAAGGACATCAACACCACCACGGTCGTCGCCACCGCGACGCTGCCGATGTCGTTCATGCGGTTGTTCGGCTTCATGCAGCAACCCGTGCGTGCGACCGCGCGAGCGGCGATCAACCCGCACCCGCTCGAAGTCATGATGGTGCTCGACAACACCGGTTCGCTCAAGGCCAACCTGCCGCGCGACTCGAACGGTGTAGTCAAGACCCGCATCACCGCGCTGAAGGACGCGGCGAAAAGCTTCAACGAGATCCTTTTCCAGGGCAGCGACACGCGCAAGGATCTGGCGATGGGGTACGTCATGTACGACATCACCGTGAATGTCGGCAAGTTGCTGACCGACTGGCGATCGTCGTCCGTCCGCCAGATGTTCGGGTTCAACGACGTGGTCGCCAACACCTATGGCGGCACATGGCCCAGCAACAAGCTCGGGTGGAAGGGCTGCGTATTCGGGGACGATACGGTCAAGGATCTGACCGCGACGCTGACATACCGGGATCCGAACGCGTGGGATATCGATCGCACGCTGCCGGGCGAAGGCGCGCATCCGCCGGTAAAACCGTATTTCATCCCCCCGATGTACGTCCCGCAGATGCCGGGTAACGCGGTCGCGACCGGCGCCAAGGCGAACCCGTTGAGCGCCTATTATAGCGTTGCTAATGTCGAGCCGAACAACAATCTCTACAAGTTGCACCCCAGCTATTACGACCAGATGCTCAACCTGGATTTCTACGGCAACCAGTTCGCGAACAACCCGTACCGTGAAGCCTTTTACGACGCCTATATCGACCTGAACGACAACGCCGCCAAAGCCGACAACGACGTGATCGTCCGGGCGGACAATGGCGGCTTCTACGATCCGTCGAGCAACCCGTGGAACTTCACGACGCGCACCGGCACGCAGTTCCGCGTGCGCTACGACAGGATCCCCCAGTTCAACAACTGGAAGGACGCCACCGAATATACCGTCAACCCGCTCGGCGGCAGCGTCGACGACGGCGCACGGAACAAGACCGAATTCCCGTCGCCCAACTGGCAATGTCCGGAGGCCGCGACCAAGGTCGATTACGGCCGGTCGCGCAGCTTCTACGACGACGTCATCGATCGCCAGAACGCCGCCATCTATCCCGCGAACGGGACGTTGCACCATGCCGGGTTGCTCTGGGGCTATCGGTTGCTCGTGCGCGACGACGTCTTCAAGCGCACGCCGCCGCGCGGGCAGGAGGAACCCAAGCGGGCACTGGTGTTCATGACCGATGGCGAGACCGCGCTCGGCACCAGCCAGAACGGCTATGACGACCGGACCTGGACCTTCTACGGCAATTATGCGGATTCGCCGATCTCGTCGAGCAGGGGGGGGCTGATCGGCCAGTCCGAACGCCGGTTCGCCAAGACCTGTGCCGCGCTCCAGGCGGAGGACAATGCGCCCAAGGTCTACATCGTCGCGCTGACGACGACCGACCGGAACACGTTGGCGATGTTCGAACAGTGCGCGCCGGGGCACGTCTATCAGACGTCCGACACCGCGACGCTGAAGGCGGCGTTCGACGATATCGCGTCCGAACTCGTCGACCTCCACCTCGTCCAGTGAGGGGGGCCGCGAGGCTGCGCACCGACGTGCGCGGCGTCACCATCGTCGAGTTCGCGATCATCCTGCCGGCGATGCTGTCGCTGATCTGCGGCGCGATCGAGTTCGGTCACATGCTGTTCGCGCGGGTCGTGCTGGAGGGCGCGGTGACCGAAGCCGCGCGCGCCGCGACCGCCACGCTCGAGACCAAGGAATCGGAGCGCACCGCGATCATGCGCGCGAGCATCGCCAAGTCGATGAGCGATTTCGGCACCGCGCCCGGCAAGTCGATCGAGATCGTCACCACCGTCTATCGCGATTTCAGCACCGCATTCCCCGAAACCTACACCGACGCGAACGGCAACAAGCAATATGACAAGGGCGAACCCTATGTCGATCGCAACCGGAACGGCATGTGGGACAATGCGACCCCGGTCGCCGGCAATACGCTGGGCGGGCCGGGCGACGTCGTGAGCTACACCGTGAGATTCCCCAAGCGGGTCCTGTTCGGGTTCGTGGGGACCGCGATCGGCTATGGCGCGGGCGTGATCCCGGTATCGGCCTCGACGGTGGTCCGCAACGAAGCCGTCGTGACGAGCGCGTCGTGAGGCGCGCCCCGCTGATACCCGCGCTGCTGCGTACGCGGCGCGCGGTCGCGATGCTCGAATTCGCGCTGGCGCTTCCGCTGTTCCTGGGGTTCGTGCTGACCGCGATCGAGTTCGGTAACTACGTCATGGCCAATAACCGCGTGCAGCGGCTTGCGGCGATGAGCGCGGATCTCGTCGCGCAGAGCGGTACCGGCGATATCGGCATCGGCGAGGCGCAGATCTACGACCTGTTCAGCGCACTCGACCTGACCGCGCGACCCTATGATCTGCGCAACGACGGGCGGATCGTCATCACCGGCGTGCGCGGGACCGACACCGACAATAACGGCACGACCGAGAACCAGATCCTGTGGCAACGCTTCGACGGCGGCTATGTCATCGCGCCGCAGGTGGGCTGCAACAAGACCGTCACCACCGCGTCGCTGCCCGCTGGCCGGCGGTTGCCGCTGGGCGAGATCCTGTTCCACGTCCAGGTCAGCTATCGCTATCGGCCGATCCTGACGGATATTCCGTTCCGCATGCTCTCGCTGCCGGTCGATTTCACGCGCATCGCGATGTTTCGCGCGCGCAACAAGGATTTCCAGTCGCCGACGCCCGACGACCGGTTTCCGCCCAAGGACAAATGCACGACCGCGAGCGGGCTGTGAGCGATCGTTCGGCCGCTGCGCGTGCCGGGCAGGCGGGCAGGGGAGTGGCCTGAAGCACCCGCGCGGTCATCACGTTTCACCGCTACCCCGGCGCGGCTCGTCGCATCGCGGGTTGCCGTCGGGCGTCGTTCAGCCTCCCCCGCCCACAACGCCGCGACGACCGCGCGCAGGGGATTTTTCGACGATGACGACCGATCGCGGGGCGCTGGCCGCCCTGCTCGCCACCATGACCGTGCTGACGTTCGCGATTCCGGCAATGGCACAGACCGAGCAGACCGCGCCGGTCCGCGGGCTGGAAGGGCTTGCCAATCCTGCCCCGCAGACCACGACGATCCCGATCCCCGACACGCCCAAGATCGCGCTGCCGACCGAGACGCCGGCACCTCGCCGCGCGGCCCGTCCGCGCGCGAAGGACGAGTCCGCTCCGGAAAAGACCACCGCCGACCGTCCCGCCGCACGCGACGAGCAGCAGATTCGGCAAACCCGCCCCTCGACGACCGCGACCCGCTCGCCTGCTACCGAGCCTGCGCCGGTGACGACGCGCACGCCAGAGACGGTATCGCCGCCGCCAGCACAGGACGTTGCTCCGACCGACACGCAGCCTGCCGCTCCCCAGACGGCCCCGTCCCCGCAACCCGCTGTCGAGCAACCCGTACCGGCTCCGGCTCCTGTCACGCCGGCCGAGTCGACGGTCTCCGCGCCGGAGACGGGCAGGGCGATGCCGCTCTGGCTCTCGCTCGCGGCGATCGTCGTGGTGCTGGGCGCGCTCTGGGCGCTTCGCCGCACGCCACGCGGACGCAGGCAGGACCGGATCGAGGCCGAACGCGTCGTCGAGCCGATCGCGCCGCCGGCCCCGGAGCCCGTTGCACCCGCTCCCGTCTCCGCGCCGGCCGAGCCCGCGATCACTCCGGTCGCTCCTGCCGCCGCGCTGCATGCCGTCGCGGTCGCAGGACCGCAATTCCTCGAACCTCGTGCAAAGACGCCGGCGGCTGCACCACGTGCGCGCCTGACCTGCGATCTCCGCCCGTTGCGCGCCGGGCTCAACATGCTCAGCGCGACCGTCGAGTGCGAGCTTGTCGTCACCAACACCGGCACCGTGCCCGCCACCGCGATTCGCACCGGCGTCGCGCTCCTGACCGCGCACGCAGGCCAGGACACCGATCTCGCTCAGTTCAATGCAAGCCCGGTCAGCCGACCGGCCGCGCCGCCATTCGCGCTGGCGCCGGGTGAGACGCGCACGATCCGCACGGTCGTCGCGATCGCACGTGAGGCGATCCAGACGATGACCGCCGCCAACCGGCCAATGTTCGTCCCCGTCGTCGCCACCAACATCCTCTATGCCACCGCAGGCGACGACGCGCAGACTGCGCGCGCGTGGGTCATCGGCATCGAACGCGTCGACTCCGCCAAGCTCGCGCCGTTCTGGCTGGATGGTCCCGCCAAGATGCATACGAGCGTCGCGGCACGGCCCCACGCGGCGACCTTCGACCGCTAGGCGTTGGCGGCCGCGCTCTTCGGGGCGCGGTCAGGCTGCTACGCGTCCATTTCTGTGCGCCTTGGGTGCGCGTTTGGGCGGAGGGCACATACGAAAAAGGGCGACCCCATCGCTGGGGCCGCCCTTTTCTGTAGCTGCGGCCAGCAGGGGCAAAGCCCCTGCTTCGTCGGTCGGCATGAATGCCGCCGGCCGGCCTTTGCGGGGAGTGCGCTTTAGCGTGGCTAAAGCGTCTCTCCCGCTGCGGCTTACTTGACCTCGACGGTCGCGCCAGCTGCTTCGAGCTGTGCCTTGATCTTGGCGGCTTCGTCCTTCGACACGCCTTCCTTGACGGCCTTGGGAGCCGACTCGACCAGCGTCTTGGCTTCGGTCAGGCCGAGCGACGTGATCGCGCGGACTTCCTTGATGACGTTGATCTTCTTGCCACCGTCGCCGGTCAGGATGACGTCGAATTCGGTCTGCTCTTCTGCTGCAGGAGCAGCTGCGCCGCCGCCTGCTGCCGGTGCTGCAACCGCTGCTGCGGCCGAAACGCCCCACTTCTCTTCGAGCAGCTTCGAAAGCTCAGCTGCTTCGAGAACGGTCAGTTCGCTCAGGCTCTCAACGAGTGCGTTCAGGTCTGCCATGATAAATCTCCATCTCGGGGCACATGCCCCATCAGTTCAAAAAGTAACGAAAGAGCCTGCAAGATCAGGCGGCTTCCTTCTCCGCGTAGGCGGAAAGCACGCGCGCGAGCTGCGCTGCCGGAGCCTGCGTGATCGTTGCCAGCTTCGTGGCAGGTGCCACGATGAGGCCAACGATCTTGGCACGCAGTTCGTCCAGCGAGGGCAGCGTTGCGAGCGCCTTCACACCGTCGACGTCGAGGGTCGTCGCGCCCATCGCCCCACCCACGATTTCGAACTTGTCGTTCGTCTTCGCGAATTCCACGACCACCTTGGCGGCCGCGACGGGATCGATAGAGCTGGCCAGACCGACCGGACCCGTGAGCATGTCGCCCAGCGAGCTGTAGTCGGTGCCGTCCATGGCGATCTTGGCAAGCTTGTTCTTCGAGACCTTGTAGGTCGCGCCGGCGTCGCGCATCTTGTTCCGCAGCACAGTGGACTGTGCGACGGTCAGGCCGAGGTTGCGCGTCACAACGACGACGCCGACCTCGGAGAAGGTGCGGTTCAGCTCGGCTACGGCCGCGGTCTTTTGATCACGATCCATGCCATTCTCCACGTTTTCAGGTTCACCATTTGCATGGTGGACCCGGTTACTAACCGGAGGCGCAGACAAGCCCGCGTCTCCGGGTGTCTCGTCGATGGGGCATGGGAGAGGGGCGGCACGCAGATGGGCCGACAAAATCTCATTCCCCGTCTAGGTGGGAGATTAAGCACCGGCAAACCCGACGCACCCACTGTCTCGGACGGAGTTCGACGAGCGAGCCCGCCGAACGAAGCCGCGCCTTAGCGGAACTGACGGGGGAGTCAAGGCTGTGCGGGGCTTAGTCGGCCGGCCGGGCGGACCCCGATCCGCAACCCCGGCAACCCGGATCCTTGGGCAGCCGGATCGTCCGGAACCGCAGCGCGAGCAGATCGATCAGTAGCAGCTTCCCCGCCTGATCGTCGCCGAACCGCGCGATCGCGCGCAGCACTTCGAGCGCGGCGAGGCTGCCGAGCACGCCCGTGACCGGGCCGAGCACACCGTCCTCGGCACAGCTCGTCTCCGCGCGCTCGGGATCATCACCGACGAAACAGCGGTAGCACGGCTTGTCGGCTTCCCACCCGCGATAGGTGGCGAGCTGCCCTTCGAACTGGCCGACCGCGGCGGACACCAGCGGGATGTGCAGCGCATGCGCCGCGTCCGCCACGCAGAACCGGGTTGCGAAATTGTCGCAGCCGTCGAGCACTACGTCGGCGCCCGCCAACAGTGCAGCGGCATTGGCGGGGTCGATCCGAACGCGGTGAGTCGTGACCGCCACGTGCGGATTGATCCGCCGCGCGGCATCGGCCGCCGCCGAAACCTTGGCCGCGCCGGTATCGGCGGTCGTGAAGATCGTCTGGCGCTGAAGGTTCGAAGGCTCGACGGTGTCGTCGTCGATCAGGATCAGCCGACCGATACCCGCGGCCGCGAGATACTGGATCGCGGGGGAGCCAATGCCGCCCGCACCGACCACCGCGACCGTCGCGGCCTTGAGCTGGGTCTGCCCGGTGCCGCCGAATTCTTTCAGGACGATATGGCGGGCGTACCGGGTCAGCTCGTCGTCGGACAGCGTCATGCCGGTCAATTGCCCGTCCACGCGAAGGTCATGCTGGTGCGGTACCAGGTGTCGCCCTGCGGATCGCCGAGGTCGAGCGAATCGCGCGGCGTCCCGACAAGCACGCCGGCGGCATATTGCTCCACCGTCGGGCAATCGATCGCGCGCGGCGTGACCCGGCGCAGCCTGCCTTGCGGCGTCGCGAGCACCGCCAGATCCAGCGTCAGCGTCCAGCCGCTATCGGTCCGGACCGCCTTGTCGCATCGTCCGGCAAGCACCTCGCCATGGACATAGGTCGACGTGTTCGCCTGCGTCGTCGCGGACCGGCGCATGCGCAGGACGGGAAGCCCGCTCCAGTCCTGCGGGGCCAGCGGGACGCCGGTCGACGGGCCGCCAGAGGGCGGAAGGCTCGGGACCGTCGGCGGCGAAGGGATGGGAGGTGTCGTCTGGGTGGGCGTCGCGACAACCTGGAGCAAGGCGAGCAGCGTGGCGATCATCGGCCGGTCGATCCGAAGCCACCCGCGCCGCGGACCGTGTCCTCGAGCGCGTCGACTTCACCGACCGACGCGCGCAGCACGATTGCGGGGACGAGCTGCGCGATACGGTCGCCGCGCGCGATCGCGAACGGCGCGTCGCCGAGATTGGCGAGGATCACCTTCACTTCGCCGCGATAGTCGCTGTCGATCGTGCCGGGGGTGTTGAGGCAGGTGACGCCGTGCTTGAGCGCGAGGCCGGAGCGAGGGCGGACCTGGACTTCGTGGCCGGCGGGAATCGCGATCGCAAAGCCGGTCGCGACCGCGGCGCGCGCGCCGGCGGCAAGCGTCAGTGCTTCGGCGGAAACGACGTCCATGCCCGCAGCGCCCTCGGTGGCATAGGCAGGCAAAGGCAGGCCTTCGCCATGCGGCAGGCGTTTGAGTTCGATATGAATCATGGCGCGGCTTCTAGCGCATCGGCGATGCGCTCCGCCAGTCGGGTGGCGACCGCATCCTTGGGCAGCCGCTCCCAGCTTTCGACGCCTGCTTCGGTGATAAGGTGGACGCTGTTGTCCGCGCCGCCCATCACGTCGCCCGACACGTCGTTGGCGACGATCCAGTCGGCGGTCTTGCGGACGCGCTTGGCGACGGCATGTTCGATGACGCGCTCGGTCTCGGCGGCGAAGCCGATCAGCAGGCGCGGACGGTGCGGGCTGCGCGCCAATGTGGCGAGAATATCGGGGTTTTCCGCGAGCATCAGTGTGGGCGTCGCCTCGCCCTTCTTGATCTTCTGCGGCACCGATTCGACGTGCCAGTCCGCAACCGCCGCCACCATGACCGCGGCATCCGCGGGCAGCGCATGGTCCACCGCGGCGGCCATCTCGCGCGCGGTCTCCACGTCGATCCGGTCGACCGCGGGCGGGGTGGGCAGAGTCACGGGGCCCGCGACCAGCGTCACACGTGCGCCGAGCCGTGCCAGCGCTGCGGCGATCGCGAAGCCCTGTTTGCCCGACGAGCGGTTGGCGATGTAGCGAACCGGGTCGATCGGCTCGTGCGTCGGGCCTGCGGTGACGAGGACGTGGCGGCCCGCCAGCCGTTTCGGCGGGGTAGGGGCGAGCATCGCATCGATCGCCGCGACGATCGCGGGCGGCTCGGGCAGGCGACCGGGGCCGTATTCGCCGCAGGCCATCATCCCCTCGTCGGGCTGCATCACCGTCACGCCGTCGGCGCGCAGCTGGGCGACGTTGCGGACCGTTGCGGCATGGCTCCACATCCGCACGTTCATCGCCGGCGCGACGAGCACGGGCTTGTCGGTCGCGAGCAGCAGCGTCGTCGCCAGGTCGTTCGCGAGCCCGGCGACCATGCGCGCCATCAGGTCCGCGGTTGCAGGTGCGACGACGATCAGGTCGGCCTGCCGGCTGAGCTGGATATGCCCCATCTCGGCCTCGTCCTTGAGATCCCATAGCGTCGTGTAGACCTTGTCCTCGCTAAGCGCGGCAAGCGTCATGGGGGTGACGAAATGGTGCGCGGACTCGGTCATCACGCAGCGCACGGCGTGGCCGCGGGTCTTGAGCAGGCGGATGAGTTCGGCCGCCTTGTACGCGGCAATGCCGCCGCCGACGATGAGGAGGATACGCGTCATGGGATGCGTCTAGCGGATTACGCGCGTCACCGTAATGCGCCGCGTATCGCGCGCGGCCGCGATCATGTCGCGCAGGCCGTCGACCGCGAACACGATCCCGACCAACAGCACCGGCGTCGTCATCAGCGCCCAATAGAAATTGTCGCTGCGCGCGAGCAGCGCGATCAGCGCGGCATAGCCGGCGAACATCGCGAGCGCGCGGGTCGCCGTGGCATCGCGCCACGCAAGCCAGCCGAACAGCGACGTTCCCAGCACAAGCGACGCGAGCCACTGCGGCAGGAGGTCGAGACCGGACGAGATCGTCGCGAGCGTCACGTAGAAGCCGAAGCCCTCGCGCCCGCTCCAGCCCGCCGACACGCGGTCGAGCGGGCCGGTGACCAGCGCGACGGCATAAGCGTGAAGCGCCAGCACTCCCGCGAAGATCACGATCGCGCCCAGCCAGGCGAGCGCCTCGCGGCGCGCGCCATCCTTCCAGGCAAAGACCGCCATGATCGCCACGTACAACAAAGCGGTTTCGCGGATCAGCATCGCCGACAATCCGAACGCGACCGCGGACAGCCAATGACCCGGACGGCGCAACGCGAGCGACAGCGCGATGAGTGGCCCGGCCCAGACTTCGTGGAACACCACGAAATCGGGATCGAGGTTCACGTAGAGCCCGCCAACCACCAGCAGGCCAGCGATACCGAGTGCGACCAATCCGGTCGTCTCGGGGCGGAGCCGCGTCACCCAGGCGAGGATCGTGGCGACGCACAAGAGCAGGAGCAGCAGGTTCACGATCGTCTGCGGCAACGCGGCCTGAATCACCGCCAGTGTCGGCAGGCGGACGGCGAAGAAGGGCTTCAGCGGATAATGGCCCATCCGCTGCGACTCGGCGGCGACGGTGTAATAGTTTGCGCCGCTACCGACCCCGGATACGATCGTCTGGTACAGGAGCAGGTCGGTTTGTCCCGGCGGTGGGCCGTCGACTGTAGCGACATTGGGGGCTGAGCCCGACCCTGCACTGGGCCGTGGCCCCGGCGATCCGAGCGCGGTCAGGCAGGCGGCGAGCAGAAGCACGAACAGACCAAGGCCGATCCTCGCCTGCGTGCGTGGCATTCCTGCGAACCGGCTCGGGCTGAGCAGCCATATCGGAGCAGCCCGACGTGTTCTCATGGCGTCAATTGAAGAGCAGCGTCGCCACGACGCCCGCCACCCCGGCGAGGACCGCGACGAGACCGTAGCGCCAGCCGCCGCCGATCCGGATCACTTCGATCTCGCGCAGCGGCATCGTCGGCGGCGCGCCACCGGGGGCGGGGTAATGTGCCTCGATCCGGCGGACCAGTTCGGGAAGCCGGGTCAGCGTCTGGAAATCGGCGATCAGCCGGTCGGCGATCATCGCCTCGGGACCGAGTTCGCCGCGGATCCAGTCGCGCACGAACGGCTCGGCGGCTTCCCACAGGTTGATGTCGGGGTCGAGGCTGGTCGCCACGCCCTCGACCATCACCATCGTCTTCTGGAGCAGCAGCAGATGCGGCTGAGTCACCATGTCGAAATCGCGCGTGATCGAGAACAGGCTGTCGAGCATCATGCCGATCGACATGTCCTTGACCGGCAGCCCGCGCATCGGCTCGCCGACCGCACGGAGCGCGGTGGCGAATTCGGCGACGTCGTGATGCGCGGGGACATAGCCCGCCTCGAAATGGATCTCGGCGACGCGTTTGTAATTGCCGGTGATCAGGCCGTAGAGGATCTCGGCGAGCCATACGCGCGCGCGCCGGTCGATCCGGCCCATGATGCCGAAATCGATCGCCGCGATGCGGTTGCCGGGGAGCGCGAACAGGTTTCCCTGGTGCATGTCGGCGTGGAAGAAGCCGTCGGCGATCGCCTGGCGCAGGAATGCGCGAACCAGCGTCTGCGCAAGACCCGGCAGGTCGTAGCCGGCCTCGACGAGCGCCGGCCGGTTCGACAGCTTGATGCCGTCGATCCACTCGATCGTCATGACCTTGGCGGTCGAGCGCGCCCAGTCGATCGCGGGGATGACGAAATCGGGCTCGGCGGTCATGCCCTCGGCGAGCTCGGACGCGGAGGCGGCTTCGCGGCGGAAGTTGAGTTCGCGCAGCGTCCAGCGCTTGAACGTCTCGATCGTGAGGCGCGGGCGAAGACGCATCGCCTCGGGGCTGAGCGCCTCGAGCTGTGCCGCCGCCCAGCTATAGGTGTCGATCGCGCGCGCGAAATCATCCTCGACGCCGGGGCGGAGGACCTTGACCGCAACCTGGCGTCCGTCGGTCGTGACCGCGCGGTGGACCTGCGCGATCGACGCCGCGCCGACCGGGACCTGCTCGATGCGCGAGAACAGCGTTTCCAGCGGCTTGCCGAAGCTCGCCAGCATCGCCGCCTCGATCGTCGCGTAGGGGACGGGGGAGAGCTGGTCCTGCAACCTGAGCAGGTCCTGCGCCGCTGCCTCGCCGACGAGATCGGGGCGGGTGGCGAGCGTCTGGCCGAGCTTGATCGCGGCGGGGCCGATCGCCTGAAACGCATCGGCATAGCGCGGCACGGCGGGCACGCGCGCGCCGAACCGGGCGATCCGCGCGAGCCGACGGACGGGCGCCGGCGTGTTGGGATCGCGCTCGATCCCGCGCAGCGCGCCGTGGCGGGCTAGGATGCGGCCCCATTTGAGAAGACGCCAGACGTGGGTGGTCGAGGCGGTCACAGTTGGTGCGTGTTCGAAAGAGAGATCGATTCACGCGAAGGCGCGAAGGCGCGAAGAGAAGTGAGAATGGGTTCGCGCGGAGGCGCGGAGGCGCGGAGGGGGTGCGCCCCGCCGCGGCTGCGGCTTTTCATCACCGGCGATGAGGGAGCGATGCGCTGTCGCGCGGGAGCGGCGCTTACTCTCCGCGTCTCCGCGTCTCCGCGTGAACCCCTCTTCGCGTCTTCGCGCCTTCGCGTGGTCACTAAATCTTCCAACCCGAGTGGATCGCAACCAGTCCGCCCAGCAAAGGCTCGACCTTGGTCTGCACGAAGCCCGCATCCGCGATCATGCCCTTGAACTTGGGCATGTCCGGGAACCGGCGGATCGACTCGATCAGATAGCGATAGCTGTCCGCATCCTGCGCGAGCAGCTGGCCGAGCTTCGGGACCATCTTGTGCGAATAGGCGTCGTACACCTCGGCGAAACCGGGCCACACCGTCGTCGAGAATTCGAGGCAGTAGAACCGCCCGCCACGCCGCAGGACGCGGTGCGCCTCACGCAGCGCCTTGGGGATGTCGGTCACGTTCCGGATCCCGAACGCGATCGTGTACGCATCGAAGAACCGGTCGGGGAAGTTCAGCGTCTCGGCATTGGCTTCGGTCCACACCAGGCCGTCGAGACCGCGCTTCTGCGCACGCTCCATACCGACTTCGAGCATCTGTGGGTTGATGTCGGCGACCGTGATCGACGCGCCCGATGGCTCCATGCGGAACGCGATGTCGCCCGTGCCGCCTGCCATGTCGAGAATCTGCTCGCCCTCGCGCGGTTTCACGCGGCGCACGAACCGATCCTTCCACAGCCGGTGCATGCCCCCCGACATCGCATCGTTCATCAGATCATATTTGCCCGCAACGTTCGAGAAAACGCCGCCGACGCGGGCGGTCTTCTCGGTGGCGGGGATATCCTCATAGCCGAAGGAGACGGTTTGGGGCGCGGGCACAATATCGTTCATAGCCTGCGCTCTAGCCGCGCCTTGTGGCGCGAGCAAACGCAACCTAGCTGCAAAGCGTGCCAGAGTTACCAGAAGTCGAAACCACCGTGCGCGGGCTGGAGCCCGTGCTGAAGGGCCAGCGCCTGACCTCGGTCGAGCCGCGCCGCGCCGACCTGCGCAAGGCGATCCCCGTCGACCTGCGCCAGCGGATGACGGGGGCGACCGTCACTGCGCTCGGTCGCCGCGCAAAATACGGGCTGATCGACACCGATCGCGGAGATACCCTTGTGTTCCATCTTGGCATGTCGGGGCGCTGGCGAGTCGATCCGAGCGAGCTCCTCGCGCATGATCACCTGCTGATCGGCACCGAGGCGGGGCGAGTCGTCGCGCTCAACGATCCACGGCGATTCGGCTTTCTCGATCTCTGGGCGACCGACGATATCGCCAATTACCCTCCTTTCCTCAGCATGGGACCCGAGCCGCTCGGCGCCGATCTGACCGCGGCATATCTGCTGGCAGCGCTCGAAGGACGCGGCGCGTCGATCAAGGCGATGCTGCTCGATCAGCGAATCGTCGCAGGGCTTGGCAATATCTATGTGTGCGAAGCGCTCCACATGGCGAGGATCGCGCCGACCCGGGCGGCGGGGCGAATCTCGGTGGTCCGACTCGAGCGGCTGGTCGAGGCGATTCGCACCGTGCTGACCGCGGCGATCCTGGCGGGCGGCTCGTCGCTGCGCGATTATGTCAGGCCCGACGGCGAACTCGGCTATTTCTCCAAGCAGTGGCGAGTCTATGGTCGCGAGGGCGAACCGTGCGAATGCGGCGCGATCGTCAGGCGGCGGACCGAGGGCGGACGGTCGACCTTCTGGTGTCCAACGTGCCAACGCGGTTGACGATCTGACGCAAAGTGGCTAGGGCCGCGGCTTCGAGAGGGCGTAGGAGCAATCCGGCGCCCCTTTTTATTCATTCGAACATCCAGAGGGCTTCATGGCGAACACGCCGCAGGCGAAAAAGCGTATCCGTCGCAACGACCGTCGCGCGGAAGTGAACGGCAACCGCGTCGGCCGTATCCGTACCTTCATCAAGAAGGTCGAAGCAGCACTTGCTTCGGGCGACAAGGGCGCAGCGACCACCGCACTGGCCGCGGCACAGCCTGAGCTCCAGCGCGGCGTCGCCAAGGGCGTGCTGCACAAGAACACCGCGAGCCGCAAGTTCGCGCGTCTGACCAAGGCCGTGACCGGGCTCGCCTAAGCGATCCGTCATTGCTGCGTGGATCACCCGCCGGGGTCTCTCCGGCGGGTTTTTTGCGTCTGCGAACAGAACATAGGATAAGTTCGCAGAACCCGAGGATTCCCCACGATTCGAGTGGTGCACGATTACGTCATGGCAAGTCTAAATTCGCAAAAAATGCGTAAAGACAGCCACTTATAAAAATATCGACGCATTTCCGCGGCTTGATCAAGTCAACCCGCTTTATTTCGAAAATGTGACGCGTCGGGGCCTTGCTCGGATCGCCGATCGCTTCATAACGGATCCCACAGCGACGGTGGTTTCCACCGCTGCAGCAACAATCGGGGCGAAGATGCCGGGTGACCCTTTGGGTCGTCGGGGCACCATTTTCTGTCGGGACTATATCACCTGCGCGCGTGTCGCGCGGGGTCGGAGAAGTGTGCGCGTGACGAAGTGGCAAGGAACGATGACCCACGCGACCGAGGCCGAAAAGGCCTGGGCTCGTGTGCGTACGTCCCTGCGGGAGTCGGCGGGGGCACGCTTGTTTGAGCAGTGGCTAAAGCCGATCGAGCTGATCCCGGGCGAGGATCGCGACACGATCCGCCTGGCGCTGCCTTCGGCGTTCATGACGAACTGGGTCCGCAACCATTACGCCGATCGACTCGTGCTCGAGTTCAAGCAGATCCTGCCCAACGTGCGTACCGTGCAGATCGAGACACGCGCTGCCGCGCGCGCGCCGGTCGTGCTGGCGATCGAGCCTGCGCCCGTCGCGGCGCCGGTCGTCGAACCCGAGCTCCTCAAGCCCAAGCCATCCGAGCCGGTCGCCGAACCCATCCAGGTCGTGATGAAGTTCGGGGTCGATCCCTCGCTCAAGCCCGCGCCGGCGGTGCCCGTCGCCGCACCGGTGGTGATGGCCGCGCCTGCCGAGCGCCCGCCGCTCGACCCGCGCTACACCTTTGCGCGATTCGTCGTCGATCCGTCGAACAAGGTCGCGTTCAACGCGGCCAAGGTGCTCGCCGAGCCGGGCCCCGTCCGGTTCAGCCCGCTATTCCTCCACAGCGGCACGGGGCAGGGCAAGACCCACCTCATGCACGCGATCGGCCATGCGTTCCTCGAGCATAATCCGCACGCGATCGTGCTGTGCATGTCCGCCGAGCGCTTCATGTATGACTTCGTCGCGTCGATGCGCGCGCGCGACACGCATGCGTTCAAGCAGCGGTTGCGCGGCGCCGACCTGCTGCTGATCGACGATCTCCAGTTCATCGCCGGCAAGGATGCGACGCAGGAAGAATTCTTCCACACGGTCAACGAGATCATGGCGGCAGGCAAGCGGCTGGTGATCTCCGCCGATCGCTGCCCACAGGCGCTCGAAGGCGTCGAGGCGCGGATCGTCAGCCGCATGTCGGTGGGGCTGGTCGCGGACATCAAGGCGCCCGACCTCGTGCTGCGTCGGACCATCCTCGACCGGAAACTGGTCGACCTGCCCGACATGCGCGTGCCGACCGACGTGCTCGACCTGCTCGCCAGCCGCATCCATGCGAACATCCGCGAGCTCGAAGGCGCGCTCAACCGAGTCGTCGCCTATGCGCAGCTGACCGGGGACACGATCGATCTCGACTTCGCGGTCGCCACGCTCGGCGAGGTTTTGCGCGGGGCGCAGAAGCGCGTGACGATCGACGAGATCCAGAAGCTGGTGTCGGCGCATTTCGAGCTAAAGCCGCTCGATCTGATTTCGGCCCGGCGCGCGCGGGCTGTCGCGCGGCCACGCCAGATCGCGATGTATCTCGCCAAGCGGCTGACGACCCGATCGCTTCCCGAGATCGGGCGCAAGTTCGGCGGGCGCGATCATTCGACCGTGATCCATGCGGTGCGCAAGATCGAGGAACTGCGCGATTCGGACCGCGATATCGACGCCGCGGTGCGCGTGCTGATGCGCGAGCTGGAAGGGTAAGGGTCTTCCCCATCATCCTGACGAAAGTCAGGATCCAGAGCCACAAACCGCAACGATCGTGACCCTGGATCCTGACTTTCGTCAGGATGACGGGAAGGGGGGGCGGCGGCGCTTATTCCTGCCGCCCGTCAGCGTTAGGGTACGCGCCCGGTCTCAGCTCAGACCTGCAATCCCATCGCGTCCTGCGTCTGCTTCAACACCGGCGCCGCCAGTTCGCGCGCCTTCTCGGCGCCGGCCTGCAACACCGCGGTCACCGCGCTGCGATCGTCGAGCAGGCGCACCATCTCGTCACGGATCGGCCCGAGCTTGGCCACCGCAAGATCGGCCAGCGCGGGCTTGAACGCGCCGAAGCCCTTGCCGCCATATTCGCCGAGCACGGTCGCCACGTCGGTATCCGCCAGCGCGGCATAGATCGTCAGCAGGTTGCGCGCCTCGGCGCGGTCGCCGAGCTCGTCGGCGGTCGCGGGCAGCAGGTCGGGATCGGTCTTCGCCTTGCGGAACTTGTCGGCGATCGTGTCGTCGCTGTCGATCAGCTTGACCACCGACTGCTCGGACGGGTTCGACTTCGACATCTTCGCCGACGCATCGCGCAACGACATAATCCGCGGCGCGGCCTTGCTGATCAGCGGCGCGGGGAGCGTGAACAGGTCGACGCCGTAATCGCCGTTGAACTTGGTCGCGATGTCGCGTGCGAGTTCGAGATGCTGCTTCTGGTCCTCGCCGACGGGTACGTGGGTCGCGTTGTAGAGCAGCACGTCGGCGGCCATCAGCACCGGGTAGTCATACAGCCCGACGCTCGCGCCCTCGCGGTTCTTACCCGCCTTGTCCTTGAACTGCGTCATGCGGTTCAGCCAGCCGACGCGCGCGACGGTGTTGAGCAGCCACGCCATCTCGCTGTGCGCGGGCACGCGCGCCTGGTTGAACAGGATCGACTTCGCCGGATCGATGCCCGCCGCGATCATCGTCGCGGCGACCTCGATCGTGTGCGACGACAACTCCGCCGGTGCGATCCATTCGGTCGGCGCGTGCAGGTCGGCGATGAAGAACATCGACTCCCCGCCCTGCGCCGCGACGTCGTCCTGCAGCGTCACCCACTGCTTCACCGCCCCCAGGTAATTGCCGAGATGGAGATTACCGGTGGGCTTGATGCCGGAGACGACGCGCATAGTGAAACCTATCTAGAACGACGCAGAAGCGTGGAGATGTCGCCCAGCCGGAACGCGCCGGTGAGCAATGTCGCGATCGCATAGACGACGCCGCCGGTCGCGACCAGCACCAGCATCGCTCCCCAGCGCTCGACGCTGGTACCCGTCACGAACGGCTGGAACAGGTCGTTGAGGAAATACATCACGCCGCCCATGATGAGCGCCGCGACCACCAGCCGCCATGTCCGCCGGACCAGCCGCGCGTCGGGCGTGAAGTGCCCGCGGCGGACGAGCGTGCGATACAGCATCGCGACGTTGACCGTGCTCGCGATCGCAGTGGCGAGCGGCGGGCCCATATGGCCCAGCGGCTTGATGAAGGCGAGGTTGAGGACGAGGTTCACGACCATCGACATCGTCGCATAGCGCACCGGCGTCTTCGTGTCGGAGCGCGCATAATAGCCCGGCGTCAGCACCTTCACGAGAATGTACGACGGCAGCCCGATCGAGAAGGCGGCAAGCGCCTGCGCGGTCAGCACGCTGTCGTCGAGCGCGAACTTGCCATGCTGGAACAGCGCGCCGACGATCGGCACGCCGCAGACGATCAGCGCTACGGTGGCCGGCAGCGTCAGGAACAGCGCGAGCTCCATGCCGCGATTCTGCGTCGCCATCGCCTCCGCCTCCTCGCCGCGGCCGAGCTGGCGCGAGATGGTCGGGAGCAGGACGGTGCCGAGCCCGATCCCGATCAGCCCGAGCGGCAACTGGTTCAGCCGGTCGGCGAAATAAATGTACGACACCGAGCCCGCAGGCAAGAGTGCGGCCGCGAGCGCGGTCGAGACGACGAGGTTGATCTGCACCGCACCCGCGCCGGCGGCGGCGGGCCAGATCAGCGACATCAGCTTCTTCACGTCGGGGTTGAGCTGCGGGCGCTTGAGGCGGAGCGAGACGCCCGACTTACGGCAGGCCCAGATCAACCAGCCGAGCTGCAGCGCGCCCGACACGGTGACCGCGATAGCCTGGTTGCGCGCGGTCAGCAGCGGCTGGTGATCATGGAACAGCAGCAGCGCGGCGATCAGCGTCGCGTTCAGCAGGATCGGCGCCGCGGCGTTGATCCAGAATTTGTGCAGCGAATTGAGGATGCCGCCAAGCAGCGAGACAAGGCTGATGAGCAGCAGATAGGGCAGGGTGATCCGCGACAGGTGGACGACATAGTCGAACCGCTCTGCGCTCGCGCCGTTGAACCCGAAGGTCAGGAGCCAGGTGACGGGCCAGGCCGCAATTTCGAGCAGCACCGTCATGCCGATCAGCACCGGCAGCAGTACCGACAGCGCGTCCTCGGCAAAGGCGATGCCGTCGGGCAGGCCGCGCCCATTCTTGTCGCCCACCTTCCGATTGAACATCGGAATGAACGCGGCGGCAAACGCGCCCTCGGCGAAGAGGGCGCGGAACATGTTGGGGAGGCGGAACGCGATCAGGAACGCGTCCGACGCGAACCCGGCACCGACGAACCGCGCAAACAGCGAATCGCGTACCAACCCCAGGACACGGCTGGCGAGCGTCAGCCCGCCGACCGATCCCAGCGCCTTGGTCAGGTTCATCTAGAGTGCGCTCCGCCCCCGGTCGATCAGGCCTGGCCGAAATCGCCGACATTGGGCTGGATGCCCTGCTGCTCCGACTGGGTCAGGTACAGCTGGCCGAAATCGATCGGCTCGAGCAGCAGCGGCGGGAAGCCGCCGTCACGCACCGCATCCGACAGCACGCGGCGTGCGAACGGGAACAGCAGGCGCGGCGCCTCGCCCAGCAGGAACGGCTGGACATGCTCGGCGGGGATGTTGCGCAGTCCGAACAGGCCTGCGTACGACAGGTCGACGATGAACGCGACCTGGCCCTCGGTCTCGGCGCGGACGTCGATCTTCAGCACGACTTCGTGCACCTCGTCGCCGACCTGCGCCGCGCCGATGTTGAACTGCACGTCGATCGCCGGCGGGGTCTGGTTCTGGTAGACTGCTGGCGCGTTCGGGTTCTCGAACGACAGATCCTTGACATATTGCGAGATCAGGCCGGCCGCGGGGATCGTGTCCTCGCCATTCGCGAGCGGCTGGTCGCCCATCTGGTCGGGGGCGGTCACGCCATTGTCCTGATCATCCATTCGTCGTGTCCTTGCGAAGAAGCGTGAAATAGGGACCGAAGCGGCACGCTTGCGCGTTCATATCGGTCAGGTGGCTGCGAGTAGCAGTGCCGACCGGGCGTTTCAACGGGCCCGGGTTTGAATAAGCGCAGCTTTGGCCTATGTTAGCCCGAAGATCGGAGGCACGGTTGTTTTACGTAGTTCTTCTCGCGATGGTTGCAGGCTTCTTGGCGATGCGACTGTATAGCGTGCTCGGCAAGCGGACAGGGCATGAACAGCCCTTGCCGCGTACGGCCGAGGACCGTCCCGCGATCGCCGCCGTTCCGCGAACGGTCGATGCGACGCCCGAGCCACGCGAGGTCGTCAGCCGCAATATCGAGCCGCGAGCCGAAGTTGGCCTGCGCGCGATCGTCGCCGCCGAGTCCGGGTTCGACGTCAACCAGTTCCTCGAGGGCGCGCAAGGCGCCTATCGGATGGTGCTTGAGGCGTTCTGGAAGGGTGACGAGGACGAACTCGGCTATCTCGCCGAGGACGACGTCCGCGCCGCCTTCGCCGAGGCGATCGCAGCACGCGTCGCGGCGGGCGAAATGCTCGACAATCGTCTCGTCTCGATCGAGCGCGCGGTGATCGCCGACGCGAGCGTGTCGGGCCGCGATGCGCGGATCACGGTACGCTTCGACGCGGACATCGCCGCGGTGACGCGCGATGGCGAGGGCACTGTCCTGGCCGGATCGCTGACCGACGCGGTCGAGACGCACGACGTCTGGACCTTCGCACGGACGCTCAAGAGCAGCGATCCGAACTGGAAGCTCGCCGACACCGACGAGGCGTGATCGTGCAGCTCAGAGGGCGCGCGCTCGGGGGCCTGGGTCTCTCGTTGCTGGTCAGCGCGTGCGTCGGTGGCGTTGAGCCGCCACGCTCGGGATCTGCGCCCGTCGGTCGCGGCAGCACGGCCGACAGCGATTCTCCCCGGGAACCGGTGCGCGTCCATCCCTCGCGCGATACGGGCGCTTCGCCCAATATCCGCGGGATCCAGATGCCCGCGCGGATCGTCGGCGCGGTGCCGATGCTTCCTGTTCCGGTGATCGCCCCGACTGCGCCGGTCAACGCGGCCGCTGCAGGCGTGGTCGCTGGCCCGGCAATCGCGAGCCTCCCGATCGACGAGACGCAGGCGCAGTCGGCGCTGTCCGCCTTCGTGACCAGCTGCCCGTCGCTGGTGCGGCGTACCGATACGTCCGGTCTCACACGTGGCGCCGATTGGCAGCCCGCATGCACCGCGGCGGCCTCGGTCCCTCGCGGCGGTGCGCGCGTCTTTTTCAACCAGTGGTTCGAGGCGGCGCAGGTCGGCGACGGCAAGGCGTTCGCGACCGGGTATTACGAGCCGGAGATCGCAGGGTCGCTTGAGCGGCGGGACGGTTATGCGCCGATCTACGGCCGGCCGAACGATCTGATCGATGTCGATCTCGGCGCGTTCTCGACCAGCTTGAAGGGCAAGAAGGTTCGTGGTCGCGTCGATCGCAGCAATCTGGTGCCCTATTATGATCGAACCGCGATCGAGCAGGGCGCGATCGACGGGCGCGCGCCGATCCTCGCCTGGGCGCGCGATCCGGTCGAGCTGTTCTTCCTTCAGATCCAGGGGTCGGGGCGGTTGCGCCTGCCCGACGGCGAGATCCTGCGGATCGGCTATGCGACGCAGAACGGCCGCGATTACACCGGCATCGGTGCGCTGATGAAGTCGCGCGAATTGCTGCAACCCGGGCAGACTTCAATGCAGGGCATCGTCGCCTGGTTGCACGCGCATCCCGCCGACGGTCAGGCGATCATGCGCGAGAATAAGAGCTTCGTGTTCTTCCGCGAGTTGGAGGGGGCGCCGCTGGGTGCGCTCGGCCTGCCCGTGACGGGTCAGGTGAGTGCTGCAGCCGACGTCAAGTTCGTGCCGCTCGGCGCACCCGTTTTCCTGTCGCTCGACCGGCAGGATGCGAGTGGGATGTGGGTCGCGCAGGATACCGGCGGCGCGATCAAGGGCAGCAACCGCTTCGATACGTTCTGGGGTGCGGGCCCGGCGGCGGAGTCGACCGCGGGCGGCATGGCGGGGCGCGGCACCGCGTTCCTGTTGCTGCCGATCGGTACCGTGCAGCGGCTCAACGGCCAGCGGTTCAACGGTCTAGCGAATGGGGCGCAAGATGGCGGGCCGACCCCTCAACCCTGACGAGGCGCAGCTCTGGGCGCGCGTGATGGCGAGCGTCCGGCCAATGCGCGCCGTCGCGGTCCGTATCCCCGAGCGCGCGCCGCCGTTGCCGCCACCGCCAAAGCCGCTGATCGGGCCCAACGGGAAGGTCATCCCGCCGCCGCCCGCGCCGATGGGCCGGGTCAAGCCGCTCGTCCGGACCGTCGTCACGCCGTTCGCCAGCCGACCCGGCGCGAAGCCGGGCGTCGCGCCGCGAGCGGCCGCCAGACCCATTACCGCGAACACGCTCGATGGCGGCTGGGACAAGCGGCTCACGCGCGGCGCGGTGATCCCCGACAGTTCGATCGACCTGCATGGGCACACGCTGGCGTCGGCGCATACGATGCTCGATGTCGGGCTGGGCCGGGCGATCGCGCGCGGAGATCGCGTGCTACTGCTCGTGACGGGCAAGCCACCACGACCCGAGAGCGAGCGCCCGCATGCCCGCGGCGCGATCCGCTCGGCGGTGACGGACTGGCTTGCAGGGTCGCGTCACGCGGACTCGATCGCCGCCGTCCGTGGCGCGCATCCGCGGCATGGCGGGCAGGGGGCCTTGTACATCGTCCTGCGCCGCGGGCGGGAATAGCGCGCGGCCAAACGACGCTAGCGCAGCGCCCGTTCGATCACGTCCGCATAGATGTCCGCCAGCGTTCGCAGGTCCTCGACCGCGACCGCTTCGTCGACCTTGTGCATCGTCGCGTTGATCAGCCCGAACTCGACCACCGGGCACAGCTTCGACAGGAACCGCGCGTCGGAGGTGCCGCCGGTGGTCGACAGCGCCGGCGTGACCCCGGTCGCCGCGACGATCGCCTCCGACAGCAAGGTCGAGAAGGCGCCCGGCTCGGTCAGGAACGCCTCGCCCGAGACCTTGCCCGTCACCACCGCACCCGGCGCATGACGATCGGCGATCTTGCGGATCCGCGTGATCAGGTCGTCGCCGCGATGGCGATCGTTGAACCGGATGCTGAGCCTTGCCGACGCGTGCGCCGGTATGACGTTGTGCGCGGGGTTGCCGACCGTGATGTCGGTGACCTCGATATTTGATGGCTGGAACCAGTCGGTCCCTTCGTCGAGCACGACGGTCTCGATCTCGGCGAGGACCGCGATCAGCCGCGGGATCGGATTGTCGGCGAGATGCGGGTAGGCGACATGCCCCTGCCGTCCCGGCACGTCGATCCAGATGTTGACCGAGCCGCGCCGCCCGATCTTGACCATGTCGCCAAGCCGTTCGGTCGAGGTCGGTTCGCCGACCAGGCAAAGCTCGGGGACGATCCCGCGCGCGGCCATCCGCTCCATCAGCGCGACGGTCCCGTAGGTCGCCGGGCCCTCCTCGTCGCCGGTGATGATCAGCGACAGCGTGCCCTTGTCGGCATCGCTCCGGCTGGCGGCGGCGACGAAGGCTGCGACCGCGCCCTTCATGTCGACCGCACCGCGTCCGTACAGCAATCCGCCGCGGACCTCGCCGGACCAGGGCGACCCGGTCCAGCCCTCGCCGGGCGGCACGACGTCAACGTGCCCGGCAAACGCCAGATGTCGTGGGCCGTCGCCCCGTGTGGCGAGCAGATTCTCGACCGGGCCGTCCGGCGCCGCACCGACCACGAACCGGTCGACCGCAAAGCCGATCGGCACGAGCGCCGCTTCGAGCACGTCGAACACCGTGCCACGCGCAGGCGTAACGCTGTCTGCGCGCAACAGCGCCTGGGTCAGGTGGACGGGGTCGATCACGCCGCGCTCTTGATCAGGCAGGTGTGGCGACCGGCTGCTCATATTGCTCGAGCACCCATTCCTCTTCCTGCGCGGACGCGATCCAGTCCTGCATGAAGGGATGCTCGAACATCGCCTGCATATAGCCTGCAGCAAAGCGCGCGATCGGCAGCTGATAGGTGACGATCCGCGTGACGACCGGCGCGAACATGATGTCTGCGGCACCGAACTGGCCGAACAGGAAGTCGCCACCGCCGCCGAAGCGCGCGCGCGCCTGTGCCCAGATCTCCATGATCCGCTGCAACTCGGCGAGCACGTCGTCATCGGGTGTCCGTGCCGGGAACACCTGCCGCACGTTCATGCTGTGCTTGCGACGCAGCGCGGCAAAGCTCGAATGCATCTCCGCCGCCATCGACCGCGCCATCGCGCGCGCGGCATTGTCCTCGGGCCAGAACCGCTCGCGCCCAACCTTGTCGGCGAGGTAGTCGACGATCGCGAGGCTGTCCCACACCACCGCGTCGCCGTCCCACAGGATCGGCACCTTGCCCGACGACGGCGCGAACTCATCGCCCGCGCGTCGCTTTTCCCAATCGGCGTCGTACATCGGCACGACCACCTCCTCGAACGGCAGCCCCGACTGCTTGCATGCGAGCCAGCCGCGCAGCGACCAAGAGGAATAGGCCTTGTTGCCGATGATCAGTTTCATGCGCGCGGTGCTAGGCGAGCGGGCGACAAGAGGCAATCGCCCCGCTCATATCTCCGCTGCACCGCGTGCACGGGTCAGAACAGCCCCGGCACGTCGCGCTGCGCGGTGCCCGGACGATCCGGGATCAGCAGGTCCTGCCGCGCGGTCGACGTGCGTAGCGAACGTGCACTCGCATCGCCCGTGATCGGCGTGCAGCTGCGCCCGGCCAGGAAGTTGAGTGCCTGCCGCGTCGATGATTCGAGCGGATCGCCCAGCTGGTAGGCGATCTCGTCCGATGCCTGGCACGACGCCTCGACGGTGCTCGCCAGCCCGTCATAGTAATTGCCGTTGCGCGCCGCATTCTGCGTCGCCAGCGCTACCACGCGCAGGCGATCGTCGCATGCTTCCTTGTCGAGCGCGATCTGGCCGACGGGCTTGCCATAGGTGTTGGTGCCGATCAGCCCGGCATTGGTGTGCAGGTACGGCGTGAACGCGTTGATCACCAGTTCGCTCGCCGATGCGGTGCCGCCGGTGCCGATGAACGCGATCCGCGTCGGCGCGATCGATTCGGCCTTT
The DNA here is from genome assembly GCF_003050705.1 of Sphingomonas aurantiaca. Taxonomy (GTDB): domain Bacteria; phylum Pseudomonadota; class Alphaproteobacteria; order Sphingomonadales; family Sphingomonadaceae; genus Sphingomonas; species Sphingomonas aurantiaca. The sequence goes on from NZ_QAOG01000002.1 coordinate 307,709, forward strand.
GGCGCGAAGAACCGGGTCGTGTTGTTCGACGCCTTCTCGGTGCGGAACGTCACATAGTCGAAGACTTCGGAGGTCGATCGCGCCCCGCCGAGCAGGTCGCCCAGATATTCCGCGGTCTCGATCAGGCCGCCGCCATTGTAGCGCAGATCGATGATGACCCGCGTCACGCCCTTCGCGCGGAAATCGGCAAAGGCGGTCTTCAGCGCGGGTTCGGCGGTTTTGATGAACGTCCGAAGGTTGATATAGCCGACGCTCTGCCCGCCATCTTGGATGATCTTGGCGCCGTAGCGCGTCGATACCGGCAGCAGCGAGAAATCGGCCTTGGTCACGGTGACGGTCCGCGTGCCTGCCGCGTCGCTGACCTGCATCACGCGCGCGGTGCCGACCGTATCGGGGCCGAGCGCATTGGTCAGTCCGGCCGTCCCCTCGGCGGCGATGATCGCGCTGACGGTGCGCAGATTGGCCGACGTCGTACCGATCGCCACGATCTCCGTACCGCGATCGATTCCCGCCGCGAGCCCTGGCGCGCCTTCGAACGCCTCCGCCGCGAACAGCCGGCGGCCGCTCTGATCCAGCGCGAACCGCAGCCCGAAGCCCGCGCTCGAGCCGGAAGCATAATAGGCGTCTTCTGCCTTGATCGAAGTCAGATAGGTGAAGAACCGGTCCTTACGCTGCGATCGCGCGGTGGCGGTCAACGCGTCGATATAGTCGTCGACCGTCGTGTAGGCGGCGGGGCTGAGCGTGGCGGGCAGCGTATCGGGGAACAGGTACCATTCGCGCAACTGCGATGCGGCCCAGTCCTGGCGCTCGCGGAGCGAACAGCCGGTCGACGCTGTCGGCGTCGGCGAAGGCGTGCTGCCGCCCGTCGAGATATTGCCGCTGTCGCTGCCCCCGCAGCCCGACAGCATGGCGGCCATCGCCAGAATCGCCCCTGTACGCTTACGCATTACTCACTCCCCTTTTGCGGGAAGCTACGAAGTTTGACGGACCGTGTCAGGTGCTAAAAACAGGTCGAACCGATCTCGTTGCAATTGGTGCGAGTGTCGTCTCAGCTGACCGCTTCGACCACCGCGGCGCGCAATTCGGGGATGCCCATGCCGTATTCGCTCGACGTGACGAGGATGTCGGGATGCGCGGCCGGGCGCTTGCGCGCCTCGAGCGCGGTACGCTCGGTGACCTCGACCAGCTCGGACGCCTTGATCTTGTCCGCCTTGGTGAGGACCATGCGATAGCTGACCGCGGCCTTGTCGAGCATCTCGAGGATCTCGCGGTCGACATCCTTGATGCCGTGACGCGAATCGATCAGCACCAGCGCGCGCTTCAACACGTCGCGCCCGCGCAGGAAGTCGTTGATCAGGAAACGCCATTTCTTGACGACATCCTTCGGCGCCTTGGCAAAGCCATAGCCGGGCATGTCGACGAGGCGGAACGCAAGTGGCGCGCCGACGTCGAAGAAGTTCAGTTCCTGCGTGCGGCCCGGCGTGTTCGACGTACGCGCCATCGAGTTGCGGCCCGTCAGCGCGTTGAGCAGTGACGACTTGCCGACGTTCGAGCGACCGGCAAACGCCACCTCCGGCACCGTCGCGTCGGGCAGGAATTCGAGCGTCGGCGCCGACTTCAGGAAGCCGACATGCCCTGCAAACAATTTGCGGGCATGTTCGAGCTGTTCCGCGGTGAACGGCGCGTCGGACTTCTCGAGGTCAGGCCCAAGGTTGGGAACGTCGTTCACTTGGTCACCGGCACTTTCAGGCCCGGATGCCGGGCGTAGAGCAGCTTCTGCTGCAGGATCGTCAGGCAGTTCGACGTGATCCAGTAGACCTGAAGGCCGACCGCGAACGGCGCCATCACGAACATCAGCACCCAGGGGAGCAGCGCGAAGACCTGCTTCTGCGTGTCGTCCATCGGCGTCGGGTTCAGCTTGAACTGGAAGTACATGCTGATGCCCAGGATGATCGGAACGACACCGATCGCGATGAAGTGCGGCGGCGTGAAGGCGAGGAGGCCGAACAGGTTGAGCGGCGTCAGCGGATCGGGCGCGGAAAGATCCTTGATCCACGCGACGAAGGGCTGGTGACGCATCTCGATCGTCAGCATCAGCACCTTGTACAGCGCGTACATGATCGGGATCTGGAGCAGCGTCGGCGCGCAGCCGGCGAGCGGATTGACGCCCTCGGCCTTGTACAGCGCCATCGTCTCCTGCTGCAGGCGGACCTTGTCGTCCTTGTGCTTGGCCTGGAGCGCCTTCATTTTCGGCTGGACGGCGCGCATCGCCGCCATCGACTTGAACTGGCGCTGCGCGATCGGGAACAGCAGCCCGCGGATCGTCACCGTCAGCAGGATGATCGCAACGCCGAAGTTGCCGATCATGCGGAACAGCCAGTCGAGATAATAGAAGATCGGTTTCTCGACGATCCGGAACCAGCCCCAGTCGATCGCATAGTCCAGCTTCGCGACGCCCTGCTGGTCGGTGTAGCGATCGAGCAGGCGGACTTCCTTGGCGCCCGCGAAGAAGCGCGAGACCTGCGTGATCGCCTGGCCCGGTGCGATCTGCTTGGGCTGGAGCGCGTAATCGGCCTGGTATGCCTTGTTCGCGCCGGCGCGGAACTGGCCGTCGAACGTCTGGCCCTGATCGGGGATGATCGCGGTCAGCCAGTATTTGTCGGTGAAGCCGAGCCAGCCGCCGGTCGTCGTGAACTTCTGTGCGGCCTCGTCGATGTCCTTGTAGTTGGGGCGGTAATGGGCGCCGCCATTGTCGACCGACATCGGCCCGACATGGATCGTCATCGACGACGGATCCTTCGAGATGCCGACCCGGTTGACGAGGCCATAGGTCGCGACGGGAACGGGCGCGGTGCCTGCGTTCAGGACGGTCTGGCGGACCGTGAACATGTAATCGCCGTCGACCGCGATCTGGATGCGGAAGCGCTGGCCGGTGGCGTTGGTCGCGTCGAGCGTGACCGGCGTCGTCGGCGTCAGCGTGGTGGCGCCAGAAGGCGTCCAGACGGCGTCGGCGGCGGGCGGGGTCAGCCCCTGCGCACGCCAGCCGAAGCTCGCGAAATAGGCGTCGGGTGCGCCCGCGGGCGACAACAGCCGTATCGGCGGTGAGTTCTTCGCGACCGTCTCGTCATAGCCCTTGAGCACGAGATCGTCGATCCGCGCGCCCTTCAGGTTAATCGACCCTGACACGCGTGGCGTCTCGATCCGCAGGCGCGGCGTCTCGGCGATCACCTCGGCGCGATTGCGCACGGCAGCAGCGCCATCGGCGGCCGGATCGGCAGCGGGGTTCGCGATCGGCTTGGACTTGCCGTCCTCGATCCTCGTGACCGGCGGATTCGCGGTCGGGAAGAACTTGCCCTGGATCAGCGGCCATCCGAACAGGATCAGCGCCGCGATCACCGCGAACAGCACGAAATTCTGCTTGTCGTCTTTCACAGGGCGGCGTCTTTCAATTTCTCAGGCTTCAGCTCTGGGACTGGGTCGGGTCCATACCCGCCCCACGGATGGCAGCGGGCGATACGCTTCGCCGCCAACCAGCCCCCCTTGCGCGCGCCATAGCGCCCAACGGCCTCGATTGCATAGGCGGAACACGAAGGATCGTAGCGACAGCTCGACGGCAGGACGAGCGAAGGGCCGAGTTGCCAGCCGCGCGCGATCAGGATGAGGAGGCGGGCTAACATGTCAGCGCGGGCGTTCGTGCCCCCCATTGTGTCCCCGCGAAGGCAGGGACCCAGACTGGGCTCCCGCCTTCGCGGGAGAACAAGACGCTGGGGGAGGTGGCCCCGTGGGCACCACGCCATCCGAACCCGAACAGCACCCCGGCGGAGGCCGGGGTCAAGTAGGGAAACGTTGCTAACGGATGGCGGTGCTTCATCACGACCGCTTTTCCATCTGGGCCCCGGCCTTCGCCGGGGTGGTGTCGGGAGCGGCCTGCGGCGTCACCTTGCGGAATGCCTTGCCAAGCTCAGTCCGCAACAGCGCGTAATCGCGCTCGATCCCGCCGCTGCGGCCGATTAGCACATGATCAGCCCCCGCAACGCCGCGTTCCGCCAATAGCTCACGCGCCAACGCCCGCAACCGCCGTTTCATGCGGTTCCGGACGACGGCGTTGCCAATCTTCTTGGTGACGGTGAAGCCGATTCGCATCGTGTCGTCACCGTCATCGCGGGGGCGCATGAGCAGGACGAATCCCGGCATCGGTGCGCGCTTCCCCGCATTCGCCGCGAGAAAATCGCGGCGTTTGTCGAGTATCGTTAGGCCGACAGCTTCTTGCGACCGCGCGCGCGGCGTGCATGGATCACTGCCCGGCCGCCGACCGTCGCCATCCGTGCGCGGAAGCCGTGACGGCGTGCGCGTACCAGGTTGCTCGGCTGAAAGGTCCGCTTCATTGGTCATTCCCTAGGTCATCAAATAGAAAACGGCCGCCACGGGGACGGCCTTGATGGTTGGGCGCTTAGGGAAACGGGGCGGGTAAGTCAATTCGCACCGGCCTTGGCCATGGCGCTTTTCGACGCCTTAGCCCGCGCATGCCGCCGCATCGCGCTTTGTCGCCGCATCATGCGATCGACGAAATGCCCGGCGCGCGGCCAACGCCGCTTCAGCCGAGCCCATTTCAACCGCGCCCACCGCGAATTGCGCAGGATCAGCACCATCCCGCCCGCGAACAGAAAGATCCCAGCCGGCCCCGGCAGCGGCGCGAGAACCGGTGCGCCGAGGATCAGGAGCACGCCCAGCACCAACTGGCCGATGCGCAGGATGGGAGAGCGGACGGCGTTCACGGAAGGCATGTGGGTCCGGTGTATTAGATTGGCAAGACGGCGCTAGCCCGCTGGTCCTTGCAGACAAGGCAAATCGGGTATGAATAAGGCGTGACGTCATAGTCGCGGGGGAGCGGGCATGGCGGCGATCGTAGCGACGGTGGCGTATCTCGGGCTGGAGGCCCGCGCGGTCGAGGTGCAAGTCCAACTGATTCCAGGACTTCCTGCGTTCAACGTGGTCGGACTGGCGGACAAGGCGGTCGGTGAAAGCCGCGAGCGCGTACGCGGCGCGATCGCCGGCATGGGGTTGTCGCTGCCGCCGAAACGCATCGCGGTGAACCTGTCGCCCGCCGATCTGCCGAAAGAAGGATCGCATTTCGATCTACCGATCGCGCTCGCGCTGCTGGCCGCGATGGGCGTTGTCGATGCCGAGGCGCTGGCCGATTACGTGATCGTCGGCGAACTCGGGCTCGACGCGCGGATCACCGCCTCGCCCGGCGTGCTGCTGGCGGCACTGCACGCGTCTGAAGTGGGGAAGGGGCTCGTCTGCCCGGCGGCGCAAGGCTCGGAAGCGGCTTGGGCCGGCGAGATCGAAGTGATCGCCGCGCCCGACCTGCTGTCGCTGCTTAACCACTTCAAAGGGCACGGTCTGCTCAGTCCGCCCAAGCCGGGGATTGCCGAGCACGCCGATCACGGTCCCGACCTCCGCCAGGTCAAAGGACAGGAGACGGCCAAGCGTGCGCTCGAGATCGCCGCGGCGGGCGCGCACAATCTGTTGATGGTAGGGCCCCCGGGCTCGGGCAAGTCGCTGATGGCGTCGTGCCTCCCGGGTATCCTGCCGCCGCTCGATCCGGCCGAGGCGCTCGAAGTGTCGATGGTCCAGTCGGTCGCTGGCACGCTGACCGGCGGACGCCTCACGCGTACGCGGCCGTTCCGCGCCCCGCACCATTCCGCCTCGATGGCGGCGCTCACCGGCGGCGGGCTCAAGGTGAAACCGGGCGAGGTCAGTCTCGCGCATCTCGGCGTGCTGTTCCTCGACGAACTCCCCGAGTTCCAGCGCGCCGTCCTCGATTCGCTCCGCCAGCCGCTGGAGACCGGCACCGTCAGCGTCGCCCGCGCCAACGCGCACGTCACCTTCCCGGCACGCGTCCAGCTGATCGCGGCGATGAACCCGTGCCGGTGCGGGCATCTCGGCGATGCGAGCCTGGCCTGCGCACGCGCGCCGAAATGCGCGGCCGACTATCAGGCAAAGGTGTCGGGGCCTTTGCTCGACCGGATCGACCTCCACATCGACGTCCAGGCGGTCAGCGCCGCCGACCTGATCCTCCCGCCACCGACCGAGGGCTCGGCGGAGGTCGCCGTCCGCGTTGCTGCCGCCCGCGCGATCCAGTCCGACCGCTACCGCGACCACCCGGTTCGCACGAATGCGGAGGCGGATGGCGCCTTGCTCGATGCCGTCGCCACGCCGGACGAAGCGGGTCGTCGCCTGCTCGCCCAGGCCGCCGAAGCGATGCGGCTGACCGCGCGCGGCTACACACGCATCCTCCGCGTTGGCCGCACCATCGCCGACCTGGCTGGCAGCGAAACCGTCGCCCGCCTCCACATCGCCGAAGCGCTCAGCTACCGCCGCCAGCCGCCGAGAAACTGAACCGACACGTTTTCCGATCAAGACCGCTTGCGGCGGACGAATGCTTCGTCTAGCCAACCCGCCGCTGCCCCTGTGGCGAAATTGGTAGACGCGACCGACTCAAAATCGGTTGCCGCAAGGCATGCTGGTTCGATTCCGGCCAGGGGCACCAACCACGAATTCCAACGCATCCCAAACCGTCCCGCAAGGGGCGGTTTTTGGTGCCGTTACAGGGTTGTGCGGTGTCCCGCCGCGTCCCATTGTCACCCCATGCAGCGACGATCATTTGGGGGCACTTCGGGGGCACCAGTTTCTTTGGGTGGGGGCACCGAATGCTGACCGATACCGCCATCAAAAAGGCCAAGCCGAAGGACAAGGCTTACAAGCTCGGCGACTCCGGCGGACTATATTTATTCGTCATGCCGAGCGGCTATCGCAGCTGGCGTATGAAATTTCGATTTGCGGGCAAGGAGAAGCGCCTGGTGTTCGGGTCGTATCCGGACACGACGCTGCTCCAGGCGCGCGCGATGCGCGAGAACGCGGCCAAGCTGTTGCGGGATGGCGTCGACCCGTCGGTGCACAAGGTCCAGCAGGCGGCTGCGCAGGTCGCTCGGGTGGGGGCAACGTTCAAGACGATTGCGGAAGACTGGCTGGTCAGCCAGGACGCGACCTGGTCGAAGCGGTATGCGCAGAACGTAAAGAACAGCTTCGTGCAGGACGTCTATCCGAAGCTCGGGCACCTGCCGATCGATGCGATCACGACACCGCTGGTGCTCAAGGTGCTGCGAGCGGTCGAGGAGCGCGGGGCGATCGAGACAGCGCATCGCATCCGCCAGCGGATCTCGGAGGTCTTTGCCCGCGCGATCGGCAGCGGCATAGTGGCGACCGATCCAGCCGCGGTGGCGCAACGCGCGCTGTCGCCGATCAAGCGCGGCAAGCAACCCGCGGTGCGGACGGTGGAAGCTGCGCGCATCGTATTGCGCAAGGTCGAGGAGCAGCCGGCCCATCCGCTGACCAAACTCGCGTCGCGCTTTCTGTCGCTAACGGCCGTGCGCTCGGGCGTGCTGCGAATGGCAGAGCCGAAGGAATTCGAGGGGCTGGGCGGGCCAGAGCCAATCTGGCGTATCCCGGCCGCCAAGATGAAACTGGTCGTCGACCAGAAGGAGGATGCGGCCTTCGAATTCATCGTGCCGTTGTCGAGGCAGGCGGTCGATACGATTACCGTCGCGATGGACTTCTCGGGGAAGGGGCCGCTGATCTTTCGCAGCGTGCGCCATCCGCGCCGGCCGCTGAGCGACAGCACGCTGAGCAAGGCGTATCGCGAAGCCGGGTTCACGGGGTTGCATGTACCGCACGGTTGGCGATCGACGTTCTCGACCGTGATGAACGAACTGGCGGGCGTGGAGAGCAGGGTAGGGGATCGAGCGATCATCGACCTGATGCTGGCGCATGTACCGAGCAACAGCGTCGAGGCCGCGTACAACCGCGCCGCCTATATGCCGCGCAGGCGCGAACTGGCGCAGGAATGGGCGGATATGCTGGTACAGGACCTCGCACCGCTGGAATCGTTGCTGACGGGGCTGCGGCAACACGCCTGACGCGTGCGGGAGCGGCGGCATGACCGCGCGCTCTTTCAACGAGGTCACCACCGGCGTCCGCGAGCGCGCGCGTTCGAACTCGCCCGTTCGGCGCAACAGCCATAATGCCGGTGGCTCGGAAATGTCCCTCTGGCGTACGCACAACACGTTCCCGAAGACCGAGCATAACGCGCGGATGCGCGCGGCCGAGGCTTTCGATCACGAGACAAAGTTACCGGGGAAGCGCAACGGCGCGCTCGGCGCGATCGGGCTCGAAGTGCTGCGCTGCCTCTTGCGCCTGCGGGGCCGTAAGGATGGCCGCCTCGATCCAACCTACCAGTGGATCGCTGACAAGATACATCGGTCGCGCAGCGCCGTAGGCGAGGCGCTCGACCGCCTGAAGGCGTGTGGTTTTCTAACCTGGATCCGGCGCTGCGTGCCGATAGAGAATGCTGAGCCTGACGAGCAGCAGAGTGAGCAGATCGCGAACGCCTTCATCCTGTTACAGCCGCCAACGGTACGCGAATGCGTGCGCCGGATGCTCCGTAAGCCGAGCGAGTTCGTCCGCGCTGTTGCTGAGAAGCTCGCACGCCAGAAGAAGCTGGACACCGCGACGGTCGACGACGTGATCGCCGAGGTCCAGAGCCCCGAGCTGCGCGCCATTCTCGCCCGCGTCCGCGCTTTTGTTGATAGTGCAAATCCGCCGAGCGGTCACACAGAGGCCCTGTAAGATATAAATATAAGAGGAACGCCTATGGCGTGCGCAGTTTGAAGCCCCACCAAGCCTCCGAGGCCCCGAACCCAACGGGTTGAACATCCAGCGACCGCTGGTGAGCGTGCCGGCTTGCGCCGTCCCGTGCATCCTGGGGAGGATGAGTGAATTCCGTTGCGCAACCGAAGCTCGTCTGGACGTGTGCGGAATGTCGGAACGCGAGCAACTGACGGTTTCCTAAACCGTAGGCCGCGTGTTCAAATCTCGCCGGGGGCACCAGCTTTTCGGCCATTTCTGGGGTTTTTTGGCCCCTTTCAAACATGCGAAACACGCGAGTAGCTAAGGCTTGCGTTGGCACAATAGGGGGCACAGTATGTTCCCGCTACGATCCGCCCCGCTCTCGTGACGACGACAAAGCGGCCGAAAGCGCCTGATAGCAGCCAATCTGACGTAGCACAAAAAGGGGCACAGCTTCTCGGTGTAAACGCGCACGCCGTCCCGATTTCTACGGATTCGGCACGCATAAGTCCCGATTTTGGCAGCTAGGAACGGCAGTTTCGCGTCCTGCGCGCACGCCCCTAGTTCAAATTGAAGCGCCGACGCACTCAGGTAACGAACGCGCCTGAGTCGCGATCCCTAGCGATCTGGGCGAAGTCGAATAGCTACTCGATAGCACGAGCCTATCCCAGTGCACGGGCCATCGCCAAAATATAAAAGTAGGGGGCGGGAAAACCCTAACCTCCCTAACATCGGCGGATTTCTGCGGTTTTTGGCCTAACCTTTTCCCTAACATTACTATAATCAGATTATAACCAATGACCCTGATTGTCCCGGTCAGAAAAATCGTTTGCTTTCAATGGGATTAGGTTTTTGGGTTGAAAAGGTTAGGCCTGGTGAGGGTCCGACCCTAATAAAAAAGCCGTTCTTTATTAGATACATTCGACGCATAGGGCCGGTAGGTTAGCCGGATTAGGGTTTTCCCGCGTGCGAGGCTGTCCTGGCGGGGAGCATCGCAGAATAGCATGCTGAAACTGGTCAATCGTTCCTACTGGGTTCTTTTGCTGCGTGGCTTCGAACCGCATTCCCGATATGTCTGCTTCGCACTCGGATCGGGGCGAGAAATTGGGAGGCGACAGGTAGTTGCAGACGATCGGATATGCGCGGGCATCGGCCTTTGTCGTCGACATCGCAGAGCAGGTGACTGCGCTCGAGAGCGCGGGTTGCAGCGAGATCGTTATTGATCGCGGGCGTGGGCGTCACCCACGTGATCTAAAGAAACGGTCAGCGCTGCTCAGCCGGCTGGAGACCAGTGAGGGCAAGGTTTTCCGCCCCTCTGCAGCACATCCGCTAACTGCATCCAAAGCCACCCAAAAAGCTCGCGGGCGAGGCGGGGGTTCTTGCGCGGTATTTGGGGTAACGAGACGAGGGAGTCACGAGGCGCGCTACGAAGGGTCGGCCGGGGTGACGGGATCGATCCGACACGCGGGGCCGGGGTGCCGGTGCGGCTGGGGTGCCGGGGCCTTGCCCAAACGCCCCTAGGCTGCCACTCCCCACAGGCTCAACCCGGCACCGCCGGAAGTGCACCAAACTGCACCCACGCCGCGCCGGTTCTAAACGTTGCGCGGCCTAGGACCTGAGCCAGCTTCCGACCGGTCTGGGATTGCACCTTTTGCGACGTAGAAAGTACGCGGGCGAGGCGGGGGGATAAGCATGTTAAATGGGGTTGCGAGTGCATCGGTTCGCATCACCGCAGGATGAATAATGGCGGCGTGCGGGCAAGTGTTTATGCCGCCGCCCATCAGATATCCCGGACTGCATCAAAAGGCACACGGGAAGCTAACGGGCGAGGCGGGGGGCTTGCGCCCTATTAGAGTGTGCAACTTGGAACCAGCGAAATTGGTGGAAAGCAGCCTGTCCGCTATCGGGCGGTGATCGCAAAAAGCAGCCGTTCGTTTATCAACTTGTCGAGAGCATGCGGCAGCTCAGTCATTCCAAAGCTTGCGTAAGGTGTGCTGTCAAATCCGCATGAAATTCGTCTTGACTTGGGCCCACACGAACCCGGCAAAGAGGACCCCATTAGCCTTTTCCGAGAGTAACTTAAGCGCGCGAGACAGCGCGCTAAAGTGCTGATCATCTTCCGATGACAAAATCAATGTTCCTGATCTGATCCGATTTGGGGAGCAAATAGCCATTACGAGGGGAGAAACTGCAGGGGCGTTTCTAGCAGGAATCTAGAGGCTTTCTCGCGCTCTATCTGTTCGCTGGACGTTCCGGAGAATCTGGAGCGGCGAGACGCCGGCAAGAGAGTGAATGGTACGCGTTCTGCACAGTGCCGATTGGCAGCTCGGCAGGGCGCGTCGCACGGCCAACGCCATGATCCTGACCGAACCAGGGAGGCGACCAGCTGCTACGAGAACAGCTCACGCACCGGCACAACCGCGACGATCCGACTGCCGATTTGATACGGTGGCGACGTAGGGCTCACTGCTTCGCACCGGTTTCGCGCACGGTTCAACCAGGGATTTTGGATCGCGGGGCGAGGCCACCAACCAGACGCCACCCGACCGCGCCGAACGTTCCGATCTCAAATATCTCTCGCTGGCGGGATTGGCACGGCGTCCTCGAGATCGGCAGCCCTACTTGGTATGCTCGAACGCCCAAGACCGATGCCTCAGCGCGACGTTCCCGGGCATGCCTTGCTCGTCGATTTTGGGAATGGGGAGGGGCCCTAGGTTACCCCAGTCCGAACCGGCCGCTACCGTTGGCAAATCCGCGAATGGCAGGTCAATGACGCAGCCAGCTTCGAGGCGGAGCTGGAGCGCTTAGTGAGCAAGGTCGATCCCGCCGCAACGCTGCTCCAGCTCTCACTGATGCGGATCACCAGCATGACAGATCGCGTCGCCATCCTCGGCGGGACCGAACATCAGATCCGAACTTGAAAGTTTGCAAGGATGTGCTGTCAACAACCAAGTATCCCATCGCAAAATGCCATGAGCCACACTCGACCGATTCCGCCGCGGTTACAACATTCTAAAGGGTCGATCCGCGCTTACGCGTGGATCGACTAGCACATGCACCAAGCACAAGTTCTGCTTTTGATCCGGATTAGGGATCAAATAGCCCTCGTCGGATGGACGACGTCGAGAATATTTTTCTCTTATAATAAGCCGTTAGGCTGCCCAGACCCGGTTAAGTATTTCAGCAGCCAGCGCGGCTTTATCCTGAGGGAGAAACCGACCGTAATGCTCCGCGACCATTTCAGGCGTATCCTGAATCGCATAGCTCGCTTGCTCGTATGAACCAGTCTTCTTGAGTATGTGGGTCGCCAAGATATCGCGCACGTTATGAGGCCCATGTGGGAGTAGCCCACGAATGGCACCCAGGCCGGTATATGGATTATATATCCCATAACGCTGAATGATCAGACGCCACGCCTCGTAAAATGTATTCTGATTGTAAGCTGCGTCAGTACTCGTCCGCTTCACCGTTTTTACAAAGAACGTACCGGGATCTTTTGCTCCACCCAGCAACAGGGGTCGGTCATTTTTGACGTATCTATCAATGTGTACATACAATCCGTCCAAGTCTGGCAATACCAAGCGAAATGGTTTCTTGCCAAAGAACGATGAGTTAGGCGACGTGGACAAAGGGCAGCCACAGCGTAACTGATGCGAGCGCGACGAAGCCGAGATATGACTCTGCTGTCTTGTCATAACGCGTTGCGACACGGCGCCAGTTCTTGAGCTTGCTGAACAAGCGCTCGACGAGATTGCGCCAACGGTATTTCTCGCGATCATGCGGGATCTATGCGGCGGTTACTTTTGGTTGGAATGACCGCCTCGACATCCGCCTTGGCGAGTTCCTGGCGGATGGCATCGGCGTCATAGCCCTTATCGGCAAGCAGGGCCTCGATCCGGTCAGCCAGCATCCCGAACAAGGGCCCGAAGCCCTTCACGTCGTGGGCCTGGCCCGGCGTCAGGACGAAACATAGCGGTCGCCCCTGACCATCACAGCGGGCGTGCAGCTTGGTTGTGAAGCCGCCTCGCGAACGGCCGAGCCCTTCGAATTCTTGATCCCTTTTTTTAGCCCGACGGCGCAGTGGTGCGCCCGGACTACGGTGCTGTCGATCATGTCGGCGCTGACATCCCGCTCGACGACAGCGGCCAGGGTCTCCAGCATGGCTTCGAACACGCCCGTCACGACCCAGCGACGATACCGCCGGAACACACTGTTCCACTTGCCATATTCATCCGGCAAGTGCCGCCATTGCGCGCCTGTCCGCGCCATCCACACCATGCCTTCGAAATAGGGCCGGTTGTCTCCCGCGGGTCGGCAGCCACGTCCTCGCTCCGACGGCAGCAGGGGCCCGATCAGAGCCCACTCATCATCCGAAACCCCAATCCGCTCGCCCAACGCCGCCTCCAAAAGACAGCCTTGAATCAACCGATCAGACGCGCGTCAACCTTTGTCCACGTGGCCTAGATTGGCGTGGTTTTGCCTTTCAACCGTCCACATCGTCTCCCGGCAAATGTCGACACGGTGCGCGGATGGAGGCCTCCTAGGTTGCAGATTACCCAAGAAAAGACATATTAACGTGTCGAGGGGGAATAGCGTCAGAAAGTGATCGTAGTGCCGAATCGCTACGCGACTTCCCCAAAGCTCGGCCTACTTCGCACGCTTGGCCCCGGGTATTTCCCGGAGAGACCATCGTTCTGAGTTCCTTTAAGGCGGCCTTTGGACCCAGGGAGTAAGCGTGAATGCGTGCCGGAACGGTAATGTCTGGGCGTCAAACATTATTCCGTAGTCGGATCCCCCGCGTCGGATCGGTTGCCAAAAACACGCTTGAGCTAAACTGGAAAGCAGAGTTATTTCAGCTGGAATGGCTTGCGGACGAAGCGATCAAGCCGATCTGTCGATCGAAACCGTCACCGGCCCAAGCGATGCATCGCAGTTTTTTAGGTCGATTAGCTTTGGCGGGAGATGGGACGGCCTGCCCCCGGTCGAGGAGCACAGCTTGCCTCAGTCACACTAGAAATGGACCATTCCCCGAAAACGGGCTGGTTTATGGCGGACGGGCTGGACATCGTTAACCGCCTGTTCGAAGAATGTGGGCAGACGGGGAAGTAATGTACGCCGATGTAAACACTGCTCTGGCCAAGGCCCTCCTTTCGGGTCGCTATGACGCTAGATCTCTATATTTAGTTTTGGATAACAGGGCTCGGACTACAGTCGCACGGTCGCTTGATTGTGACGTCGACGACGTCGACGAGGTTTGTTGCGCCGCTGTTAGCAAGAGGCTACGTAAGTCTGGAGATCCTTACGCCGGTTTCCACGACGACATGCTTTTGTGGCGAGCTTGTGGTCGTAAAACGCTCCCGCCGTTCACTGGGCTACTGTACCTGTTATCGCACGCGGCCGAGTTAATGGTGTCCGACTCTGACTTCCGTGCGAGCAACTATTATCAGCGCCTCGCTTCCCTGACGGGATGTGATATCGAGCGCCTTCGATCGAACGGGAAAAGCACAGAGATTTTTTGGACGGTCTTTAATAAGTGGCTCGTTGACAATGATTTTCGCTTTGGGCGCCCGACTGCGCGCGCGGTCAACACTAACAAATACGTTGGCATCGCGATGTCGCAAGCGATCGTGCGAGAAGCCGACCGCCTGCGCTTCCACGACATGTTTGACAAGTATGGATTCACGGGCACTGACACGATTACCGAAGAGGAGATCGCGCAATACATCGCGAGCTGGATTACGACTTCAAAGCCAACGCAGCAGTTAAAAGCCGCTTGGGCAAAGCCCGAGTTGAGAAGTCGGATCTGCGAGATCGCGGTTGAGGAGGTGAGGGACTGGTCGGACAAGGATAGCGAATCCCGTAGCAATCTCGATCAGCGCCTATCGTTGGCTGCCAGCTTCCGAAAGGACCTGTTCTCGCGCGCCGTGACGCTATGGGTGGGTCGAGAGGCGGAGATCGATCTGGCGGGGTTGGTCGTAAAGCAGGGGGCAGGGAAACCGGTCCAGCTCTCGAACTCAAACTTCGGAAATTTTGCTACGGTCGAACCAAAGTCATCGATCGACCTAGTTTTGGCGTTAACGCGGGGCTTGGTCATCGAGGACCCCTCGGGAGGCAGCCTACGCTGGAACCCTCGGACGGTGGTGCCGTTAAGCCGATCAGCAAAGGGGAATTATTGGACCGAGGTAAACCGGGTCACCGTCGGGGTAGAGCACCTTGTGCTCGTTCGCGCCGACAGGCCCATAAAGCAGGCCGTCGACCAACTGCTCGGCGAGGCAGCGCTGCCGGGGTACAGAATCCACTCCCGTGACACCATCGCGGGATTGCCGGCAGGTTGGTTGCTCTACGAGAGCGTACAGGTGCTTCGCGCTGTACAAGGCGCGCTTGGGTTCGAGCTCGCTCTTGTCCCTGTTGCCGAGAGTAGCGGCCTCGTTCTTTCGGGCGGCTTAAAACTATCACGTGGAATTTGGCACGCTTGGTCCCCACCGATCGCGCATTGTGACGCTGATGAGAATGAAGCCAACATTTCTGTTTGGGACGGCACATCTAGTGACGGTGTACCGCTTTGCTCATCAGGACCGCTCGACGACCAATCTACGTTGGAACTGGCGAACATGTGTGTCCCGACCGACGGCGCGCTTTACGTCGAGGCCCGGGCAGGGCAAACCCTCGTTGGTTCTGCAAACCTCCTATTGCGATCTGCAGCGAGACCGCGACCATTAGATCGGCAGGAACGCGGTGAGCTCGCGTACAACAGCATCGCCGACGCAGTAGAGCTTGGCGACGAAGGTGGTATAGTTCGCGGTGCAATCTGCGCCGAGACAGGCGTGTACCCCGGAGACGTATCCTGGTTGAAGGAATTCACCGAGCTCGGGGTGATTCAGCTTCCGGACAACGAGCCTCTTCAACTCCAAGTCGAGTACATTGAGGCGAATGAAACTGCGCCATCGATCGCGGACATGTCCCGAGACGAGCTAAAAGCGCTTCCATGTACAATCAGAGGATCCCATCGCTGGCAATACGAGTACCTGCCACCGGGGACCCCAAAATACGCTCCCGTGAGCGCGGCATGCCTTGGTTGCGGTATATCTCGACTAGAAACTCGGCGACCCGTGGCCGGCCACTCAGGAAACGCGTTGTCCGCCTTATCGCACAGGGCGCGACCCACCACTTCGACGAAGGAGCAAGGCGGTGCCCTCCCGTTCGACTTGTGGATGGATGCCTTATGCTTCCTTGGTCACGGGACGGCCGCATCGACCGAGACAATCGTCTCGCAATCAGAAGTGGACGAGTGGCGCGCGGCTGCCATGTTGCGCGACCTTAACTGGCTCGGTCACATAGACGTTGCAGTAAGCTCGAACCACAGGCCTAAACGCTGGAGCGTTGCTCCGCCTGCGCTCGTGTTCAACGGCAACGATACGGCGTTTCTCGCGGGCTTTCGTAATCTCGAGCTCCTTAAGCAGCTAGCGGAGGTGGCAATCGATATCGAGGCCGTTTTCGAGAAGATTGTCCTCCCGGGGCAACCGGAGCTGGTGCGCGTTTCGGACTTTCCTTACGAGTTGGCGGCCCAAGTTCTTGGTCACATCCGGGATCCCCACGGTAGGACGCTCGAGATATCTGCAGCAGTACCTGACCGGATTTTATCGGCCTGCTCTAGTTTTGCCGACCTAAGCTCCACTTTCGCCGTTATTACCCCCGGCAAGCCGGAACAGTTGCAGCGGTTCGATCCTGTGAAAGCGAAGTGGAGAAGTGTCGAAACGCTTCAAGAGCCGGGCGGTTATCGTTTTGCGCATGCTGGCACAACGTACTGCGTCGTGGACGGATCAGGAAATTCGTACTCCGGTCCTCACGAGCTGGTTAAGCTCGCTGCGGCAAGGTCATTGGGCGTACGTCTGCACGCGTATGACCCCATTGAGAGGGTATTCGTTTCCCGTCTTGGTTGCGAACCAGTTGGCTTGCTCGGGCGAGCATTGGTCTTGTCTTCGGGACGCCTCCCCACAATTGCCGATGGCCTCTCCCGCTTCCACGAAGTCACGCCCGAAGTGGCTGCCGCTGTTCTTGAAATTATGTACCTCGGAGACGTTACACCGTGAAAATTGCTAATCCGCGTACCGTGAATGACTACGTCGTCGAGGCTTACCGGCGCTATTATGATACCGCGTTCTGGATGCGTGATCCCGGCATCATGGCGGAGAGAAGGCGTTTGTTAAACGAGCCGGGGGTCATGGCACAGGATCCCCTTCTTGAAGCCGTTCCAGTCTACCCGTCCGTCGAGCCAGCAGTCGACGTTGCACTGCGTGCAGGCTTACCTGCCAACGCTGCCGCTCAGCTGGGCACGATCATCTTCGGGCGTAACGATATCAACCTACGCGAGCATCAGGCTCAAGCGTTGGAATACGCATTGAAGGGAGACAGCGAAGGTCGTTCAAACGTTGTTGTCACGTCGGGAACGGGCTCAGGGAAAACTGAGAGTTTTCTTTTACCGCTTATCGGTCAAATACTCGCAGAGCGCATCGGCCGCTCGAGGGGGGAACCCGTTACAAGGTGGTGGGAAAAAGCGTTGGAGAAGACCGATAAGCGATGGTCTCACTTGCGATCAGATTCCAGATCGCCGGTAACCCCGGCTGTTCGAGCGATGATCCTTTACCCGACCAACGCGCTGGTGGAAGATCAGGTGGCCCGATTGCGATTGGCCGCGATGCGGGCTGTTGATGGGCGCGGCGTACCATTATTTTATTTCGGTCGCTACACCGGCGCGACGCTTGGCGGCACTCGGCTGCCCCCGCCCGTACTCAAGTCGGCTGACCGCGATCGCGTCAATAAGGTTGGCCAGCAAGTCCGGGACCTGGCCCGCGAAGCGCAAAAGCTGCGTTCCGCACTCGAGGCGGCCGGGGAACCAGACAGCGACGTACTGGAAGCCGTGGCGCAGTTCTCCGATCCTACTTGCGGAGAAATGCTTACCCGCTGGGACATGATCGCCAGTGCGCCCGACATCCTGATCACGAATACCAGCATGTTGAACATCATGTTGATGCGTCAGCTCGAAGCCCCCATTTTTGAACAAACGAGGGACTGGTTGCGCCGAGAAGACGACGCCGTTTTTACGCTCGTGGTCGACGAGTTGCATTCCTACCGGGGCACGCAGGGCACCGAGGTAGCGCTAGTCGTTCGGAACCTGCTTGACCGTCTTGGGTTGGACGCTAGCTCCCCTAAGCTTCGGTGCATTGGTACGAGCGCTTCGCTTGAGGGAGAGGCAGGCAAAGAATATCTTCAACAGTTTTTCGGCGTCGACCGCGCAAAATTCGTAGTCTTGCCGGGGAAACCGCTTCAGTTCGATGCGCCGCTGCCAGTGGATACCGCGCCCTTCATGGAGAGAGCAGAGGCCTTGCTCGGTAGCAACATCGATGACCGACAAAAAGCGGTTGCCGATATCTGTACCTCGATTTCGCCACGCGAAGCCTTGGCCGCGGCCTGCCGAGTGGCCGGTAAGGGCAGCGACGGGGTCGTTCGGCCCGTGGCAATGCACCGGTTGGCAGCTACGCTTCTCGGTGAGAACGCGCCGGAGGGGGCTCTCGACGTGTTCCTTGCCGCATGTAAGGCCGAACCCAACGGTAGCTTTGAAGCGCCGAAGCCGACATTCCGGTCGCACGCATTTATGCGCCAGGTCCAAGGTATTTGGGCCTGTTCCAATCCTTGTTGTACAGAGGTGCCCACCGAGGAGACATCACCCAGTCGCAAGATCGGTCGCCTTTTCAAAACACCGGCAATGAAATGCCAGTGCGGTGGCCAAGTGCTTGAGCTCTTATATTGTTACGACTGCGGCGAGGCATTCCTTGGCGGTTTCGTGGTGCCACCGCCACCCGGACATGACTGGGACAGCGATGGCGTGGCTTTCCTCGAACCAACCCGGCCCGGCTCGACGGCTGTTCCCCCGGGCATGGTCTTCGAGCGCTCTAATAGGGAGTTTCGCTGGTACTGGCCGGGCGGTCAGTTGCAGCAGGGGAATACTAAGTGGACCCATCAGGGCGCAGGTGAAGACAATAAGACGTACACGTTTTCGTTCGCTGCAGGGCATCTTGATCCCCGCGTCGGACTTATCAGGCCCGCGTCGGGCGAGGAAGACCAAACAGGCGTAATCTACGTCGCCCCGAGAGACTCCGGGGTTGCGGGTTTGCCCGAATGTTGCCCACGGTGCAGCAGTGACAAGAAGTATTTTAACGGACAAGCACTCGAGCGTTTTTACTCTGGATCCGTTGAGACGCCAATTCGCGGCTTGCGGACCGGTTTGAACGCTACGACGCAGCTAGTCGCGGACAGGTCGGCGGTCGCCATCAGCGACGACGGCAAGCCCGAGAAGATGATCGCGTTTACTGACAGCCGAGACGACGCTGCCGACTTAGCCGCAGGTCTCGAACTGTATCATTTTCGCGATTTAGCGAGACAAATGGTTCAGTCAGAAATTCAAGTGGGCGACCTGCCCAGCGGCGAGCAGCTCGTCGAGCTGGCAAGGGCGGTGGGCGCGGGCCTTAACGCTGAACAGGCACGCCAACGTGACGCTGCCGAGGCAGCTTGCCCCGGTGTATGGCAGGCTGCACGGTTAACCATGGCCGACATGGCAGAGGACAGGGAAATTGCGTTGCTTTCTCGCCTCGATACGCTCGCTTCGGCGCCTGGGAAAAGCTTGTCGCTGGTTGTCACCAGCATCCGTGACCGGATGGCGCGGAGCGGCATCAATCCTGCCGGTACCGCCCAGAGCGTCGATTTCTACAATGGAGCGAAGTGGTGGCGCTATTTCGATCGACCGGCAGGCGCGTCGTGGGACGAGCTATCGGTCGATGCAAAAAAGCCCGGGCTCGACTATTATACGCAGCATTGTGGCGCCCACGTCGCAACGTCCCTTTTTGATAGGGCTGGCCGGGACCTTGAATCGATGGGCCTTGGGTACATCGGCGTATCGGGCGACCATTCCAGTGCCCTTGGCATGCCTCGCTCACACGCGGACGGCATTGTGGCAAACGTGGTCCGTACCTTGGGCTATTCAAAGCTCTTCACGGGCAGCGGGAAGAGCCGCACATCGGTGAATGCGCCGCCGAACGCGAGGACGTACATCGAGAAGGCTGCGGCGCGGCTTCAGCGATCGGCTATGGAGCTCCAGACTGCCGTCTATGATCGCCTTCGCGAATTAGGCGCAATCAATGAGAACTGGCTTCTCAATACCGATAACTACGCCAGCTCGAAGATTGAGTTACGACCAGCTCCAGAAACGGGAGCACAGCGATGCTCAAATTGCTCTCGTGTCGGAATGATATTTCCAGTGCCGGTTTGCACGACAGACTATTGCCAATCCACCTCATTCGAACCGGTCAATGATACCGGGGAGGACTACTATTCATGGGCCGCTCTTGATCAACCACACCGGCTTACTACCAAGGAACTTACTGGGCAAACCAAGCCCCTATCGGAGCAACGTTTGCGTCAGCGCCTTTTCAAGGGGCAGGCATTCGTGGGAGACGAGAGCGAGCAGACACACGGAATTGACGTGTTGTCAGTGACCACGACCATGGAAGTCGGCGTGGACATCGGCTCACTAAAGCTTGTCATGATGGCCAACATGCCGCCACAGCGGTTCAACTACCAACAGCGGGTCGGGCGTGCGGGACGCGCAGGGCAGGCATTTTCATACGCGATTACAGTGTCTCGAGGTGCTGCTCACGATGACTACTACTTTAACCATCCGGAGCGGATTACCGGCGATGTCCCACCGCAACCAAAGCTCGATCTCTCTCGCGTCGAGATCATTCAGCGCGTTGCAGCGTCGGAGGCGCTCCGACGGGCTTTTCTCGCGCTTCCCACGCCGCCCGTTCCCGGATTTGATAGCGTACACGGTCCGTTCGGAGCGGCAAATGACTGGAAAGACACGTACAGGGACGATGTGGCGGCGTGGTTAGCCAATAGCCCGGCGCCTCGCGACGTTGTTAATCGTCTGGTCGTCTTCGCTCCTAATTCAGACGATTTCGCGCCGGCCGTGGAGCGGTACCTGCGTGAGGAACTCGTCTCGCGTATCGACGCTACCGTCTCCGACGGTCGTTATGTCCAAGACGACCTGAGTCACCGTCTTGCCGTCGCTGGGCTATTGCCGATGTTTGGATTTCCGACCAACGTCCGTTCCATTTTTTGGGACAAGGCAGGCAAGAACGCCGAGAGTTCCGCCCTTAGTGATCGACCGCTCGATCATGCCATCTGGGCGTTCTCCCCTGGAGCCGAGATCCCGAAAGACAAGCAACTTTTCACGGCGTGTGGTTTCGTCGTGAAGCGCGATGGTCACAGCGGCACCTACAACGAGGAAGGCCCGCTCGGTGTCAGCTTGGGATACACGCGCTGTATAGAGCCAGACTGCGGGTCTATCGCTTTTGGAACAGCGACAACTTGCGCAGTCTGCGGAAACGAGAGCCTTGATTTCAGGGTTTACCAGCCCCGGGGCTTCATGGCGCACTGGCATGCCCGCGACTACGATGGTCGAAGGAGCCGAGGCCCCGCGCTGCCGCCGCCAGTCCTGTCGTTTGAACCGGCTTACACGGAGGACAGTGCGTGTGGCCCATTGAGGCTCGCGTTCAAAAAAGACGCTATAGCGATCATCAACGACAACGAGGGCAAGCTCTATGAGTTCATCCGCGAGGAGCCGTCCAAGGTCGTCGTTCGGGACGCGACGTACCGCGATCCACTTGTACCTAAAAACATGCCGACCGAGACCTTTGCGAGGGGCGCGATCGGGGCAGTTTTCACGACCGATGTCCTAAGCTGCTATTTCCATGGCGCTACCGGCATAGGTCGTAACGGCATCATCGATGTCACTGAGCAACATTCGGCGCGGCCCGCACTCGCGTCATTCGCGGAGTTCATGAAGCAGGCAGTAGCGTTCGAACTCGACGTGTCGCCCGACGAGTTCCGTGTGGGTCGCCAAGTCTTGTCAGTCGAAGGGACGCGAACTGAACAAATCTTTCTCGCAGATGCGCTAGAAAACGGCGCGGGCTATGCGCGCATGGCGTCGGAGCCGGCGAGCTTGGCAGACTGGCTTGGCAAGCATTATGCTAGCGTCAAACAGAGCTGGCTTAGTTTTTCGCACGCTGACAGCTGTGACCGGTCGTGCCCCGATTGCCTGCGCAATTATGGCAACCGCTTTTCCCATGGTCTCCTAGACTGGCGGCTTGCACTAGACCTTGCAGAGGTCGCATTAGGCATTCCGCTGGACACGTCGCGCTGGCTCAGGGGTGTCGACGATGGGCCCGTGAAGGCATTCATGGGTCTCGCGGGCCAGTCCGGTGTGAACGCCAGCGTGGAGCTGATGGGCGGAATGGTGGCAATCAGCGTGGGTGGTAAGGGGCTTATCCTTTCTCACCCACTCTGGCACGTAGTTGAGGGTCTTCTCCAACCTGCTCAAATCGCCGCTCTCGATCTTTTCCGTTCCGCTCACGGCCAAGGAGCGCAAATGAGCTTCGTTGACGTTCGTGACTTCGCAGCTCGCCCAGCAACCTACTTGTTGAGGCTGCAGGCATGATCGAGGTATCAGGGATCGAGGGCTCACGCGAATACGCCGTCGCCCTAGCGCTTCGCGATCGCTTCGTCGAGCAGTGGCCGGGTTTGGACACTAGCCCGGCCGACGAGGAAATCGTGCATATCAAGGCTAATGCGCGCTTGGCCGGGTACCCGGTCAGTGACGTCGATATCGTCGTTGGAGCACAGTTTAATCGGGCCCGCTACTTCGTCATTCGCAAGCCGATAAAGGATAGCGACGGGCGGGGCGCTATGGGTGCGAAGGCACGAGTCCATGGTTTCATCTGCGCCATCGAAGTTAAATCTCAGGACTCGGGCGGTGTGTCTGTTAGTGGCGACGAGGTAAGCGTTCGTTACAAGGAGGGCTGGAAAAGCGCGACGGAACAGAATGACAAGCAGCTTTATTCGCTCGGTCAGTATTTTCGAGACCAACACCTCGATACGTGGGTTTTTCGTTGCTTAGTGCTAGACGGGATCGATGCGCTGCCAAGCGCTGGCGGGGTCGCTAGGCCAGAAGCGGGTGCCGTCGCGCACGGGTTCAAAGCGGGCGACGTGTTAGCGGCAATGGCTGGGGTCAACGGGATTCGCCGGGGCCGCGAGGGCTATTACTTGTCCTCTGGCGATAAGGCGATCGTTCGCAAGGCCTTGGACGCGCCGCTCTTTCGCTCGATCGTTCCATCGCGCCTAGACAGAATACGAATGGACAGGTTGGCGTCACGGCGAGATGAGGCGGTGCGCCTGGCCGCTCTGCTTGGAAACAAGCGCGTCCATGTCCGGGGCCACGGGGGTACCGGCAAGACCGTGCTCATGTTGCAAGCTGCGCACGAGGCTTACCAGCGGCATGGTCGTCGTTGCCTCGTGCTCACTTACAACCTCGCGTTGGCAGCGGACATCAGTCGCTTGCTGGCTCTCCTCGGTGTACCGTCGACCTCGGACGGGGGCGGCATCGAGGTTCGTCCTGCCGTGTCATTCCTCTCGTCCTGGATGTCGAAGCTCGGGCTCGAGAAGCTGCCCGAATGGTCCCGGGAAAATTATGCGCGCCAGTGCAAGGAGTGCCTAGAGTTGCTGGGCGAGGGGGCCCTGTCGCGAAATGATATCGATGCCGTTCAACTAACCGACCCGGACGCGTTCGATTTCGATGTCGTGCTGGTGGACGAGGCGCAGGACTGGCCGCAAGTGGAGGCTGAGCTACTGGCTACGATCTACGGGCCGGAGAAAATTGCCCTCGCCGATGGGCGCGATCAGCTGCTTAGAGGGGCGCCGACCGACTGGAACCGGGGCCCAGCGCGTGACATGCCGCGGGAGGACCGGTCGCTTTCCCGGTGCTTGAGGATGAAGCGCAACCTAGGGATCTTTGCAAATGACATCGCACGCGCTGCGGGGCTGAACTGGGAAGTAGAGCCGAACGACGAGGCCGGGGGGGGGCGGGTGATTGTTTTGAAAGGAAGCTATGCCGATAACCCCGCGCTCGTGGAGCGATTGATCAACGAAGCGCGGGCCGCCAAGAATGCGCCGATCGACTTCCTTCACTGTGTACCGCCAGCCGATGTGACAAGCGTAAACGGAACTCGACGAAGCCAGCTCGCGATGGCCTTTGAAACCATGGGTTATGAGACTTGGGACGGCACGGACAGTGTGGTCCGACGCGACTTCCCACGATCGCTCGAGCAACTCCGGGTCCTCCAGTATGAGTCCGCACGAGGCCTCGAGGGATGGACCACGGTCCTAGAGCGCGTTGACGAGGCATGGTCTCAGAAGCGAGGTCAGCTAATCTCTACCGGCGCTACGCCATCCGCCATGTCGGATCCTGCCCGCGCGGCGACCTCTTCCACTTGGCGTTGGCTGATGATCGCGCTTACCCGCCCCATAGACACACTGGTCATTTCCCTCGCAGATCTCGAAAGCGAACCCGCACGCGTGTTTCTTGATGTCGCCGGACGTCACCCGGACTTCGTGGAGATCGCGAGGTAAACTCGGCATCGAGGGTCCGGATGCGGAAGGATGTCAAGACGTGAGCGAGGCATGCGGTTGCCCGGGCCTATACGAGCGCCCGGAGGCTGAAAATTAGCAGGTCTTAGCCCACCGAGGTAGCCATTCGAGTTGACAAGCGGGCGTCACTTCGACTCTTCGTGCGCTATGTCTCGAACCCCCCCAAATCTCTCCATGGTCGACCTTTTTGCAGGCTGCGGCGGCCTATCGCTCGGCATGGAGAACGCCGGCTTCACGCCTGTCTTCGTCAACGAGCTGAACGAGCACGCCATGGCGACCTACCTTGCCAACCGGCACCATCTGGTCGGCGACAAGCCCTTTGCGCAGCAGGAAAACCTCCGCTGCAACGATGCTCAGGAATTGCAAGGCGAGCGGTTAGAACAGATGGTATCTGACTTGCAGGAAATAGGCCTTACCTTTGACCAGCCCCCAGTTCTCTCTACCGGCGGGGGGAGCAATTTAGATTTATTAGCAGGCGGGCCGCCTTGCCAAGGTTTTTCTGGACTAGGACACCGCAGGTCGTACTCTGTCGACAAGAAAGACTTACCATCAAACCAGCTGTATGCTCGAATGGCTCAAATCATTCGCCGAGTTCGTCCACGTATTTTCCTTTTCGAGAACGTGCGGGGATTGCTGAACTCGCGTTGGACTCGAGAAGGTGATGAAAGGATTTGGCCCGACGTGTTGGCCGAATTCCGGCGCATCCCGGGCTACGACGTACGTTGGTCGCTGGTCTTGGCTAAGGATTACGGGGTCCCGCAGAACCGTCCCCGAGTATTACTGGTGGGAGTTCGAAAAGACATCGTTGAGGCCAGCGAAATCCTTGACCCGTCGATCGACAGCGAGGACGCAGTGAAGTGTGGTTTCTTGCCCCGTGGAGAACCTTCTGAATGCCCTGACCTTATCGATTTACTCGGCGACTTAGTTGACCCTCAAGCCGCTAAAATACTAAAAAAGGGAAATTATCCAGCTGGTCGTTTTGCTACAACAGAATACCCCAAGCTTCCTTCCACTAAGGAACAAGAGGCAATGCGTGTTGAAGCTCCGGCCCATGAAGGACGCCGAGGCGAATTGACCGAACAGGAATATTCGCGGCACGCTCCGCGCATCGTGGCGAAATTTGCCCATATGCTTGCCAACAACGGCGACATTCCTAGCGAAGCCCAAACGAAAAAGTTTTCGCAACGTGTTCTACCACGACGCTGGGGCAATCGCGGCCCATCAATCACCGCTACATCTATGCCAGACGACTATGTCCATTTCTCGCAGCCCCGTATCCTGACGGTACGGGAGTGGGCGCGATTGCAACTCTTTCCAGATTGGTACAGATTTGAGGGCAAGCGCACGACGGGAGGCATCCGCCGAGCAGGAAACCCGCGTGAGGGAAATTTTGAACGTGAAGTTCCAAAGTACACTCAGATTGGCAACGCAGTCCCGGTGGGCCTCGCGGAACGAGTTGGGAAGCATTTTAAGCGTGTGCTCGAGGACGCGCTAGAACATGCTCGCTAAAAGCGACTTCCCCGTGGCGACCGCGTTAGCGCTACTCGCGCGCCACGAAATCGACGCCGCGCTACTCGTGCCGACAGCGAACGGCCTTC
The DNA here is from genome assembly GCF_003050705.1 of Sphingomonas aurantiaca. Classification (GTDB taxonomy): domain Bacteria; phylum Pseudomonadota; class Alphaproteobacteria; order Sphingomonadales; family Sphingomonadaceae; genus Sphingomonas; species Sphingomonas aurantiaca. The sequence goes on from NZ_QAOG01000002.1 coordinate 333,532, forward strand.
AAAAGTCTATCATGGACGCGACTGGCGCCGTTCGGGATTACTTTCTCGATAAGAGTTACCACAACTACTCTGAACAATCGCAGGGTGGCGATGGTAAGGTGCTCCAGTCCGCTAGTTTTGTCTCTTCCAGCGGACTAGAGAGGACCACTGTTTCTTTATATAGACCGATTACGAAGTCAGGAGACCCACGAATCTGGCTTGGCCCGGCAACGAAACGGTACGTCGCGGCTTTTAACTTATTAGCGCTGACCATCCAAGATGGGCAGCTCTACATTCTTAACATGAGCGACGATAACGTTCGTGCATCACTGGAAGATTCGTCGTCTCCCTTCCGGACGATTGTTGACCGTAAAAGAAAAACATCTCCTATTGTAGTTGAGCTCCTTGGACTTCTTCGCGAGATTTCCGATAAAGGGTTCGTCGACACGCTGCGGCCGGGTGACACCGGTGTGGGGATGACCTTAGAGAGCCTACTGGGGATTTCGGCCAACTCTCGGCGCGCACCTGACTTCAAGGGCATTGAGCTGAAGGCCAAGCGTCGACGCTCTAGCGGGAGGGGAAGCCGTTCCACCCTCTTTTCCAAGGTGCCGAACTGGAAGCTAAGCCCAATTGGTAGCGCCATGGCTCTCTTACATAAACGAGGTTACTCCGTCGACGGTCGAATGCAACTATACCATACTATGCGCGCGACCTCGGTAAACTCTCGCGGGCTTAGCCTGGACATAGATGCCGGGAATGACTGGCTTCGCCAAGTATATCAAGATGATGCCAACGAGCGACCAGTTCACGATGTCACTTGGGAGCTCGATGTTTTAAAACGCGACCTTGCAGCCAAACACCACGAAACATTTTGGGTGCATGCGCTTTGTCGTGAGACAGGTGCAAGAGAACAGTTTCATTATGTGGAGGTCGAGCATACGAAGGCGCCGATGACGGGTAACCTCGCCACGCTCGTTGAGGCAGGCGTAATTACCTTGGACTACACACTTTCTCACCAAGACGCACGGGCGAGAGACCACGGATATCTTTTCAAGATAGAACCGCGAGACTTCGGTGCACTGTTTCCGCCATCGCAATCTTATGACCTTCGCTGACCCACTGCTGCCGGCGGAAAAACGTCAGTTAACCCGGCTCGCAGGGGATCTCGTCCGCTGGGCGGGCACAGACGGCCGACATTTTCCTTGGCGACTGCCGGCCGCGACCACTTATGAGAAAATCGCTGTAGAGGTGCTTCTACAGCGTACCACCGCGAATGCCGTTGGACGATTCTACGCCGAGTTCTTCGCCCGGTTTCCGTCGTGGGAGGCGCTCGCCGACGCCCGCCCTGAAGAACTCGAGACCTTCTTAAAGCCGCTCGGCCTTTGGCGTCGCCGGGCGGTTTCGTTGCTGGGTTTGGCACGGTACGCAGCTAAGACAAACGGCCTCTTTCCGACGGATCCCCGTTTGCACCGCGACATTCCCGCAGTTGGGCAATATGTCTCCAACGCGATATTATCCTTTCAACACCAGCAGCGAACTCCCCTATTAGATGTAAATATGGCCCGTGTAATTGAGCGCTTCCTTCGACCTCGACGGCTCGCAGATATTCGATACGATCCATGGCTTCAGGCAGCTTCGCACTGGTTCGTACGGCGCGGTGATGTCCAATCCGCGAATTGGGCAGTACTCGACTTCGCAGCAATTATTTGCAAAGCCCGAACACCTCTTTGCACTAGCTGCCCGGTCAATACGCGGTGCGCTTATTTCGCATCGCTGTAATATACGATATTTCCGGGGTTCCTCCTTAATCAGCATGTTGTATTTATTGCTTGGCTTATTTCACTTCATTTGCCCTCAATTTAGAGCTGCCGACTGGTCGGCCGCCTTGCCGAAAGGTGTACTGATCCCCCGTTGGCGCTCCCCTTGTTTACGTGCCGCAGTTGGACAGGCGCCTTCGATGTGCGAGGACGAAGGCATAAATAGAGGAAATCTCAGTTGGAGGTAGGAGCTGATGCTTTAACGCGTGGGGCGATCTATGTTGACGACTCTGGCAATCCCGGAGTCGACTCTGGGTCTGATTTCCTGCCCTCGTCGCGCAAGTCGTGGACCGCTGTAATTGTGCCTTCGTCGATCGCGCCGAGCGTGGAAGCCGCCATGAGCATCTTTCTCGCCGGAGTGCTCCGCGACTACGGTGCGAATGAGTTGCATTTCACCGATATCTGGAGCGGCGTAGGGCCTTGGAAGAGCGTCGACGTCGAGGACCGCGCGAGGGTGATCGGGATTATGACGGATCTTATGGGGGCGTATTCGTTCCCCATCGTCCATCAGACTGTCAGCGAAGACACCTTTGCCGACCATCGTGACCTCCGTGAGTCCCTTGCGGGCGCGCGCGCAGGCGATTGGAAGTTGGACCGGATCGACCAGTTCGGGCTTCTCGCGTTGTGCTCAAATGTATCGCGACACGTTCTTGATCTAAAGGCGAAGGGCCCCGCCGACTTCGACCTTCCACTACCGCTCTTCGTCGACGAGGGCGTGCTGCCAGCCGGGCGCGAGCGCCCATTGCCCAATTGGGGAACCGCGATCAAAGGGCAGAGGGCCTGCTTCCGTAGCTCCTCGGATTTGGCAGGCCTGCAGCTCGCTGATTTTGCCGCCTTTGTCATTACCCGGTCGCAGTGGGAGGTCGTGAAGCGCAAACAGCGGCCAGCCTTTACGAAGGCCGAGGCCGCGATCCTGCGCGCCGCCTCGGTCCTGAACGTCCTGAACCTATCAATTCGGTCGACAACGTCCCGGGAACTGGGACGCGCCACCTACGAGGGCTGGATGCAGGAAGATCGCGAAGCGAAAGGACTGACGCGACGACCATCTGGTTGCGGTTAGGCGAGGTCGCACCTCGATGATCAGCCCGTTATCCGTGGTATGGGCCACACCGCCGCACTTCCTAACTGTTGTCCTTGGGCAGCTGCACGTCGTCTCCTTTTCTGGAATGACGCTTTGCTCGTCGGTCTATCAGGGCAACGACCTCGGCCAAAGGTATGAAGTCACGCTTACTCTTCAACAGGGTCTTCGCGATGCTGGTCAGGTCAACTCGGTCCTGTTTGGAGAACTTGAACTCACCGCGCGCGCCCGGCACAGAGACGGTGCCCCGCACAGTCGGTGTCACGTCGTTCTCGTTCTTGACCTTCAGCCGCAACGCCGGGATCGGCACCTTTGATGCGCCGTGGACAATCGGGAGCTTCCCCTTGCAGTTTAGATCCACGATCCAGGAACCGTCCGGAGGGGGATCATTGAACGCGTAGCCCCAACACTTGCGAAAGCTGACGACGCCAAGCTCCGCATCGTCGTCTGACGCCTGTTGCTGCAGTTCGCGTATCGCCCGCTGGCCACCTTTTCCCATTTCATCATCGTACGGGCATACGACCACCGACGAGAATAGCTCCGGCGCCTCCCGGCAGGCCGCGAGCAAGCTTCTGGCGGAGAGCTGTCTCCTCACGGGCGGCGGCGGGTTCAGCTCCCGCCGCTTGATCTCCGTTCGAATCATTGCAGTAGTGACCAAGAAGGTTTCGTTCTTGTCGTTCCACAGCTCTTCAAAAAGTCCAGCGACCGACCGCACCACGTCCGGATCGTCTGTGATGATGTTGGCCTCCACGGTGCCACCGACCACATCGCCCTCCTGAGTCAGTCCGTACTTCGACGGGTTAGACGAACCTACGACCACGATCGCATCGCCAATGTACATCTTGGCATGCAGACGCCGATGCGATCTGATCAAGGCGCCCAGCATAGCTACCTCGAGCAGCGCGCTTGGGTTACATGCGGGAGCCTCAAACCTACAGAGCACCCGCACCTTGTCACTGGCGTTCAGTCCAAGCGTCTTGGCGGCTCCGAGGCCCCAGAAGGGCGCGGCGAAGGATAATTTCCTCGACTTGCGCCGCAGCTTACCGAACTCGGTCGCGAGCCGGTCCTCGCGAAGCATACGGATCATCTCGCCTTTCCGAACACTAGGAGTATTGAAGACGTATATTGCGTCATACCAAATTCCGGATCGCCTAAGTTCATGTGCTTCACCTCAATTATGGCAGACAGTTACACTGGTGTGTTGTGCAGCATTTGATCACCATGCTCAATCGCCTGCAACCTTGATCACGGCGGTTCTGGGATGCCTTGCAGGCGAAGGGCATCCCGCCTTGCATCTCAGGCCGGGAGGTCCTGACTAGAGCCTATCAAGTACGATAAGCACCCCTACAGGTGCGTAACCGTATCGAGATTATGTCCGGACGGCTGAAGGACTGGTCCCGCGTTTCAACCGACTACGATAGGTCCCCCGACGGTCTTCTTGTCCGCCATAGCCTTCGCTGCCACCGTCATATTCTGGCTTTGATCGGCGATTTCACCATACCTCAGTAGCTGGTAGGATCAGGCGATCATACGCTCGATCGCTGTTCCGATTTGTTCCGCTGCACCGAGGACATGATTGTCATCGAGGTGCGCATAGCGCGAGGTCGATTGAGTGTTGCGGTGTCCGAGCAAGCGACCAATCATCGGCAGCGTTTCCCTATTCTTCGCCGCATGACTCGCGAACGTGTGCCGAAGATCATGAACTCGAACCCCCGGCAGCCCAGCTCGGTTGCGGATCGACGGCCAGTGATTGCCGATGCGCAGTACCGGCTTGCACAGCACCGGGTTCCAAAACAGCCACGCCACGCCCCGCTGGCGTGGCAGGGCGGCGATCACCGCACGGGCTTGATCACCCAGCCAAACGGTACGTGGCCCTGTCTTACTATCGCGCAGCTTCAGCCGGTTGCCCTTGACGTCCGACCATTGCAGGCTGGCCACCTCGCCCGAACGACACCCCGTCAACAGCAAGAGGGTCACCGCCGACGCGACAACCGCCTTCAGCTTGTCCTCTCCGGCTTGATCCTCTGCCAGCACTTTGCCCAGCCGCTCTAGCTCAGCGGATGACAGAAAGCGCTCGCAACGGTACTTCCGGTTAGGACGAACGGTCCGGCATGGATTGGTGTTCTCAAGACGATAGCCCCAGCTTTCTGCCTTTGTCAGCATGTTGACGAGGATGGTCAGGCAGCGGTTGGCAGCCCCCGGTCCGGTCTCGTCATTAAGCGCGGCGAACCACTGGGTGACATGAGCCTCGTTCAACTCGTCGATGAAGATGCTAGGGAAGGCATGGTCGAGATAGAGCCGGCGGTACACGCCGTGCGTCGCAAGGGTCGAAGCCTTCCACTGCGCAGACCAGCGCCGCCAATATTCGTCGACGAAATTGCCGAAGCGTGGCGCGGAGCGGATGCGGGCGCGATCGGTCGCCGGGTCATGACCGACCTGTGCATAGGCGATCACGCGCCGTGCAATCGTCAGCGCCTGATGCTGGCTAATGATCGTGCTCGGTGCGATCGTTATCGTGCGGAGGCGCCCAGCCATGCGGGTCTGGACGATGTAGACCTCGCGCCCAGTGGGGTAGAGACGCAAACCAAAGCCGCGCTCATGCTCGAACCAGGTCGTCGACCGAGCCTTGGTGTCGGATCGATAGGGATATGGATATTCAAAGGATATCCCAACTTCGGCCAACGATCCGCGCACGATCCTTTTGAGTGCCAGCGCGGTCATGCCCGCAGCCCCATCGCTTGAGCCAGCGCGCCAGAGACCCGCTGTGCGGCATCCCCAATGACGTCGTCTGCAAGGTGCGCGTACCGGGCGGTGGTCTCCGGCAGCACGTGACCAAGCAGTTTGCCGATCGTAGCGAGGGGGACGTTGTCCATAATAGCGGTGGATGCGAAGCTGTGCCGCAGGTCATGAATGCGAAGGTCTGGCATCGATCACCGCTGACGCAGTGCCGTCCACCAGCTGACGACGGCGACAGGCGCTTTGCCGGTTCTGTCTGGGAACACCAGAGAGAAATCCTCACGGCGGGGCAAGGCGTCCAGAATGGCCATCGCCTGACTGTTCAGCCAGATAGTCTTCGCGCCTGTCTTGCTATCGGGCAACGCCAGACCAGGCGGTTGCACCCACGCCCAACGTAGGTCGCGGATCTCTCCGACCCGCGCGCCCGTGTAGAGCAGCAGCCTGACGATCGCGACCTGCGCCGGGTGGGTTGCTTCCGCGTCCCGAAGCGCCGCGCCCAGTCGGCGATATTCCAGCGGCGAAAGAAAGCGCTCCTTTGGCTCGCGGGGGTAGCGGGGGAGACCCCGACAAGGGTTCGAACCCTTGCGCCGGAAATGGAGCGCCTCGGCATATTTCAGGAGACTGGCCAGCACCGGCACCGCCCGATTGAAACGGGTTTCGGCGCACCCCGCACAATCGTCACGCCAGCGGATCACATCGGCTGGCAACACCTCGGCGACCCGCGTTCCGCCAAAGACCGGTGCGAGGTCGCGCCGCCATGCATCATGGTTGCGCTTGGCGGTCGAAGGCTTCCAGTAACGGGCAATGTCGTCCCAGTAGGTTTCGACATAGGCAGACAACGTCGGTGTGGCCTTCACCGACCTATGCTTGGGCAAGCCGTCCAGCGCCACCTCGGCCAACAGACGGCGCGCCTGGGCACGCGCAAGGGTTGCGTCCACGTCCTCGACCCGTCCGATCGTAACGCGGCGCTGCTTACCGCGATGACGAAGCCGCACTGTCCAGAAAGCGTGTCCGCTTGGTCGGATACGGAGGCCGAACCCGGCAAGTTCCGCGTCCCAGATGACATATTCCGCAGGGCGGGCAGGATGGCTTTTGCGAGCAAAATTACCGTCCAGTAGTGCCCGTTTTTCAGCTCTGGAGCCATTGGGGACCAAATGGCCATCAGAAGGGGCCAAATCAGGTTCGCAACCGACTAAAAACGTTGATTTTTTGGGGACCAAATGGCCATCGCCAGGCCCCAAACTGCAAGCCGCTATTGAGCGACGCACCATTGATTTTGCTAGCTTTTTTTCCATTCTGCAAGCGTAGCTTGCGTAAGGTGTGCTCTACGCGAGCACGCTGTTGAACGAACATCCGGTATCGACAATGGGCAGGGCCGGCTTAAATGCCCGGTTATGGGTCCTCGTGATGCCGCCGGCTTCGCCGTGCGCGCATGTTAGCTACGTAGGTTCTAAGGGCGATTTATCCGCCGTCGTTCGTTGGGCAGACGAGGAGTAGCACATTCATGTCCCGTCGTGTCCTGATCACCGGCGCCAGCGTCGCCGGCAACACCGTCGCCTGGTGGCTTGGGCGTGCTGGCTTTGACGTTACCGTGGTCGAACGAGAGTCGGGCTTTCGCGATGGCGGCCAGAACATCGACGTGCGTGGAGTCGGCCGCGAGGTGCTTCGCCGAATGGGACTGGAGCAGACCGCGCTGGAGCAGGGCACCGGCGAGGAGGGGACGGCGTGGGTCGAGGAGGACGGCACGATTGTCGCCCAGTTCCTCACCGCCGACACGGGCACCGACGGACCCACCGCTGAGATGGAGATCCTGCGAGGCGATCTGGCTCGCCTGCTCTACGAGCCGGCGAAGGACCATGCGACCTACCGGTTCGGCGACAGCATCGCGGATATTGCGCAGGATGATGACGGCGCGACCGTCAAGTTCGCTGGGGGCATCACCGAGCGATACGAGTTGGTCATTGTCGCCGAGGGCATCGGGTCGCAGACCCGGGAGCTAGTCTTCCCGGGTGAGAACGCGCCGCGCTGGATGGATCTGACGATCGCCTACTTCACCATTCCGCGACAGCCGGAAGACGATCGCCTGTGGCGCTGGTACAATGCACCCGGCGGCCGCAGCGTGTCGCTCCGCCCCGATCGGCACGGTACCGCCCGTGCGATGCTGTCGGTTCAGCAGCCCCCGAAGGGCGAGCAGGATTGGGATGTCGAGCGCCAGAAGGCGGGGCTGCGCGAGCGCTTTGCCAATGCGGGCTGGCAAAGTGCGCGCGTGCTGGCCGGCATGGAAACGACCGACGACTTCTACTTCGACGTCCTTCGCCAGGTGCGGATGCCGCGCTGGTCGAAGGGGCATGTCGTGCTGACCGGCGACGCCGCTTGGTGCGCGACACCGATCGCCGGCTACGGCACGACCCTGGCGGTCACTGGCGCCTATGTGCTGGCCCAAGAACTGATCCGCTCGACCGAAGTGCTCGCGGCGCTGGCGGCCTATGAGCAGGCGATGCGGCCGATGGTCGAGGATGCACAGGGCGTACCCAAGATCGCGCCGCGGCTGGCCAACCCGCACAGCCAGCTCGGCATCCGGCTGCTCCACGGCGTTCTCAACTTGGCGAGCCGCCCCGCAGTGCGCGGCGTCGCCAGCAAGCTGTTCGGCGGCCGCTCGAAGGACGTCGACCTGTCACGCTACGACGCTCCGGCTTCCAAAGCGCCAACGATCGCCGCGGACGGGTTCCAGCCGAACCGCCTATTGCCGTTGCTCGGGCTCGCCGCTGGGCTCGGCGTCGCGACCCTGCTTGTCGCGCGCAGCCGTCGTGACGGTCGGGCGGCAGGGTGATCAACCGGGTCACGGTTTGACACGACGGCGACTGCCCCTTCTGCCAGCGCGAGATCGCGCTGACGCGCGGGCTCGACACGCGTCGGGCCATCACGTTCGCCGTCGATACCCGTTGATCGGTACCTGACCGGCGACGCAACCGTCTAATTTTTGGAGCATTCGGCGCCTCGGGTCTTGGATCCGGACGGCTGAACGGATGTCTGCTTTCGGAGACACGATAAGAGGCGCTGAATGTCGCCTTGTGGGTCTTCAAAACGGCGGAGTAGCCGGTCTGCAATGCGCCCCAAATGTGGTCCTTCGCCGCCATCATCATCGATACCGAGAATTCATAGGGCTGCTAATTGTTGCGCTTCCCGCGGTCATGCAGCCCCTTCTAGCGCCGGTTGAAGTGCCCGGTGAAAGGCATCACCTCGCCGCCCGATGATGGCTGTCAATTGGGCCGCATTCAGCGCCAGAATAGCATCTTTGTCGCGATGCCCGGCTCGATAGAGCGACAGAATTTCACCGCGTGTAAGAGGGAACGAAACGGCGGACATAGGAAGCGCATCAGCGGGGAGACCAAGGTCGAGTCGGGTTAGCAGCAGGGCCGCCGCTTCCTGATCGTCTGCCCGGTCAAGAACGATGGCCGCGATCCGTAACGCAGAGTCCAAGAGAAAGCGTGAGCCATCTGCAAATCCCCGGATGTCTCCGTGCCCAACGCGCGAAAAGGCATTTGATGAGTAGCGAGCTTCGATATCGGTCGTCGGCTCACCCGCGATCCAATCGCTTACAATCAACGCGCGCTTACAGCGTCCATAGAAGGCAACATCGCTATCGGCTCGATGGCTCAAGGAGCGAGCAATGTTGAAACCGAACCGCGCCCCCGCTTCTTGCTGCCAGCGGGGCTCCCCGTTCTTACCACTTTGGGGCGTGTAATCTTCGTCACGCTCTGGAAGGCACTCGATCAAAACAAGAAGATTTTCGAGCGTCGCATCGCCTGGCTCGATGCGGCGCAATAGCTCAACGAGTCGCATTGCGGATTCTAGACTGAGCGGCGATTCACCGCAGGCACGGCCTAACATCGTAAGCCGCAGGTTATCGCCCTCTTGGTCAATCAAACCATCCGCGATCATCCGGTTGATGAGGCGCTCCAGATTTTCGCCCATCTGAACCCGCCAGCCTGGATTCTGGAGCGCAGCGAGATAGCCTCCATAAGTGTTTGCTACCAAATCTATGACCGCCTCACGCGGCACGTCGCGAACCTGCGCGAGCAAACGGATAACCCAAGTGCCGGGCTGATTGGGATTAAACGAGGACGTAATCGCTTCAGGCTGACCCTGCACATACTGCCTGAAGAGCTGGTTTCGCTCCATTGGCGTATCGGCGAGAATGATTGATTTACCCTCAGCCTCAAATCCGAGGCGGCCTGCACGTCCAGCCATGTTTTTATACTGCCCCACCGTGTAAGGCGTGCGTACTCGGCCCGGGAAATCGGTTTCGGCGATGATGACTGTCGATGCCGGGGTGTTCACCCCCGCCGCGACGGTGCTGGTAGCCACAAGGACTTTGATGCTGCCGTTGTGGCCGCGAAAGCCTCTCTCGACAGCCACGCGCTCGTCTCTTGTCAAATCGCCATTGTGAAAGGCGACGCCGCCTGCGAGGGCCCGACGAAGGCGTTCGGACATAGCTGACGGATCGCCTTCGGGGAGCGCGTCGAGAACGTCTTGCGCGGCATCGAGCCCCAGTTCGTTGGCAAGATATTCCGCACACCCACTTGCCGGTCCGCGCGCGTTTCTGAACACGATGACTTTCTCGCCCCTAGCGACAAGCTGCTGTACCAACGGAACGATGACGTCTTGCGAAGATGGCTTTGGCCTACGCTGTTGAATCCGGTGGCGCTCGATAAACTGAACCGTTTCCGCGCCGCCCGGTCCCGCCCTTGTCAACGCGCCGCTCCGGTCCAACGCGCCCTCAACTAGGGGGACGGGGCGTTCATTCGTTTGCAGCAACGCACAATCAAGCCAGCGGTCAAAATTATTGGTGTGGCCGATAACGGCGCTTAAGGTGATAACCTGCGGGCTCACACCGCGCTGTCGCGCGCTGACCAAGCTGGTCAGGAGCAGTTCTACCACCATTCCACGTCCAGGCTCGGTGATAAATTGCGCTTCATCGAGCACCACAAGCCCAATTTGGTTGAGGATATGCGTGGACGAAACCGAAAGGCTTAGAAACTTTTCGTAGGTGAAGAATGCAATGTCGTATTTTCCGCGCAGGACTTCCCCGACCTGATCTTGCCAGTCTCCGCTACACCGCGCGATACGAAGACCAAGACGTCCTCCGTAAAGGGCGGAAAAGTCCTCAAATTTCTCGTTTACAAGCGCCTTATACGGCAGCAAGAAAACGGCCTTCTTACCATCGGCGATAGCTTTTAGCGCCGCCAGTTCGCCCACAAAGGTTTTGCCTGCGCTGGTTGGCGCGACGACCATAAGCGATTGACCGCTGAGAATGCCTCTATCGTTGACCGCCGCGATTTGGAGGGCGTTGAGCCCACCCGGAAAACGCTCATGCCAGGCGTCGATGGCTTCTTCGGGAATGCCAGCTTGGCTCAGTTCACGGATATCTCCGGTGGTTTGCAGGTTGCCATACTCCGGAAATGCGGCCCTGTAGCGGTCGCCGATACGACCGGGCGGCAACATCAGATCGCCCTGAGTTTGACCGAACATGGTTGGCGATTGTTCGTAGCCGAAGCGTCCCGCATCAGCCCCAACCAGGCGGGTGACGCGATCAACGATCTCCAGCACGCCGATCGGCACTTCAGCCGCTAGCAGGGTGTCGATGATGGCCTTCGTGAAAAGGCCATGCCGCGTCTGCGGATCTTCCAACGCTTCCTGCTCGGCAGAGGACGCGGCGAAAAGTATCCTGCCCTGACCAGCCACCTCCACTAGGGGAAACGCGATGCCGTTTCGAGGCACGAGCCCGACATCGAGGACACGTGCAGGAGCGCCCCCACTGAAACAGCAATCGAGCAGGAGGATTACGGCGCGCGCGCGGGTGTCGCGAAAACGCTGCGCCAGTTCATCCATCCCTAACGTTGTGCCAGGAATATCGGCAACGCTTGTATCATGCAGAACAAGTCGATGGTCGGGAGTTCCATGACCAGCGAAGCCAAGGATGACTACATCAGTTTCGTCGGCAGCACCGAGCGTCGCATCCATCGCCGCGCGCACGGCTTCCAACGTAGCATTTTCGTTCGTTATGAGCTGCGGGTCTAAGCCCTGAATGGAATCCGACATAATCGCCCACAGGGCGGTTGCGTCACGTGCCGCGCCTGTGAGGTCTCCCACGAAAGGGTCGCTATGTCGGTCGATCCCGAAGAAGGCCGCCCGCATCATGCTCAGGCCCTCGAAACGCTAAAGCTACCACCATAGGACGGGGAAGATTTTTCCAACGACGTCGGGCGGAATGTCGCCTGTTGCCGTGCTTGGCGGCTCCCAACTTTTTCAAACCAGACGCACCAGACGGTGTCCTCGCCCGTCATGCCCGCCTTGCCGACTTGTTCGACAGTCATGAGGGGCCCCCCGGACTTCAACTGAACAGTATCACCAGGCTCGAAGTTCATAATTCCCTTCAGGTTCGTGCTTTGTTCAATTGTTATCTTAAACCGAAAGCGCCGGCTAGTTGCGTTGAGAGGTATTCCACAGCTTTTGATTTTTGCAGGTCGTTAGCTGCCGGTCGGCCGGAGACATGCGAACGGCGGCTAAGGTCATTCGGGTGTCTGAAGCAGCCAGTCCGCTCCCGGCCCAGTTTCAGCCGAAATCAGAGTATGAATAAATGGCCGGTTTTGGGGAGCTGGAAGGTCGCCTCGAATGACGACTCATGGGTCAAGGCGGTGCAGGGCGCAGCAGTGTGCTACTACGCCCTCCTGTATCAGCCGATAGCGTCGAGTTCGGCGACGGCCTCGTCGGGCAGCGTCAGCGATGCCGCGGCAAGGTTCTCGTGCAGGTGCGCCACCGACGAGGTGCCGGGGATCAGCAGGATGTTGGGCGCGCGTTGCAAGAGCCAGGCAAGCGCCACCTGCATCGGCGTCGCGCTCAGCCGTTCCGCAACATGGGAAAGCGCCGACGACTGGAGTGGGCTGAACCCGCCGAGTGGAAAGAAGGGGACATAGGCGATGCCCTTAGTTGCCAGCATGTCGATGAGGGCATCGTCTCCGCGATGGGCGAGGTTGTACTGGTTCTGGACCCCGACGATCTCCGCAATGTCGCGGGCTTCCTCGAACTGGGCGAGCGTGATGTTGCTGAGGCCGATATGCCGCACTAGCCCCTGGCGTTGCAGATCCGCGATTGCCTTCAGCGGCGCGGCCAGCGATCCTTCCGCCGGGCCGTGCACGTCGAACATCAGGCGAAGGTTTACGACGTCGAGCGTCTCCAGCCCAAGGTTCGCGAGATTGTCCTCGACCGCGCGCGCGAGCTCGTCCGGTTCGAACGCCGGCAGCCACGATGCATCCTCGCCGCGGCGCGCGCCGATCTTGGTGACGATCAACAGGTCGTCCGGGTAGGGCGACAGCGCCTCTCGAATCAGCCGATTGGTGACGTGCGGGCCGTAGAAGTCGCTCGTGTCGATATGGTTCACGCCTGCCGCGATCGCGGCGCGCAGCACCGCCAGCGCTTGGTCGGGATCGTGCGGCGGACCGAACACGCCGGGTCCGGCCAACTGCATCGCGCCATAGCCGAGCCGCTTCACGCTGCGCCCGGCCAGCGAATAGGTACCTGCTTCGTCAATCATCGTCATCTCCTGTGCTGGAACGGAGATACGGCTTGCGGATCGTGCGGATAAGCCAGAGGGATCCGCACGGGTTGTACGGAAAATCGAACGATGAAAGCCGAGCTTGCCGATCTCAACGCGTTCCTTACAGTTGCGCGGGCGCGCGGGTTCCGCGAAGCCGCCCGTGCGGTCGGATCAAGCGCTTCGACGCTCAGCGAAGCTGTCCGGCGCCTGGAAGCGCAACTGGGCGTCCGCCTGCTCCACCGCACTACGCGCAGCGTCACGCCGACGGAGGTAGGCACGCGGCTAATCGAGCGTTTGACGCCTGCTTTGGGCGAGGTGGAAGCGGCGCTAGAGGTGGTAAACCTGTTCCGCGAGTGCCCGGCGGGGACACTGCGCCTCAACGTGCCGGTGAGCGCGGCGCGGCTGGTGCTGCCAGCAATCCTGTCCGGCTTCCTCGCTGCCTATCCTGACATCCAGGTCGAGATCATCGCCGAGGACGGCTTCGTGGACATGGTGGCATCGGGCTGCGACGCAGGCATCCGCTATGACGAGCGGCTTGAGCAGGACATGATCGCAGTACCGATCGGACCGCGGGTGCAACGCTTCGCGACCGCCGCGTCACCGGCGTATCTGGACGCGCATGGTCGCCCGAGCCATCCGCGCGACCTGCTCACGCATGCCTGTTTGCGTGGCAGGTTCACTAGCGGCGCGCTGACCAGTCCATGGGAGTTCGAGCGCAAAGGCGAGATCGTACGAGTTGAGCCGCAGGGTCCGTTGATCGCCAGCGTCGCCGGCGCGGCGGATCTGCTGGTCGACGTAGCAATTGGAAGCGGCGGGATCGTCTCCCTGTTCGAAGACTGGCTTCGGCCGGCGATGGAAAGCGGAGCGTTGGAACCGGTACTGCCGGACTGGTGGCAGGCATTCTCAGGACCGTTCCTCTATTATTCAGGCCGCCGCCTGGTGCCGCCGCCGCTGCGCGCGTTCGTCGACTTCATTCGCAGCCAGGACGCAGCCGCTGGTGAATGCCCGACTAAATGAACAGATGTCCGTTCCTGGGGAGCTGCTTTGTGCGTCTGAATGGCTGATTCTGGGAATTGCCAGCTGTAAAGCGGACCAGCAGCTAGCGCCCACTAGCGAACATCGCAACGTGCTGGCATCCTCATGAAGATGATGGAAGCTGCACGCCTGAAACGCGCTCGCCGACGCCTGCGGGGCTACTTCTTCGGTAGCGGCATCATACTGGCGTTTCTCTACATACTGGTTGCTGCCTTCATCGTCCGCTTGGTCGGCGTAGAACTGACTCGATTCTGGTCCACAGCGCTGATCGTGGCAGCCGTGCTTCTTGGGGGGAGTTATGGGATCGTACTGTTCAGTTCTATCGGCATTCACATCGTTCGCCGCCTGCTAAAACGACAGCCGATCATGGACGCCGAGGATTAGATCGGAAAGGCAGCTAGCCACCGGTTTCGGTTATACAAGCGGCTCGACTAAACGCCCAAAAACTGCCGTCCAACCCGATGAACGAATGTCCGAAAGTGGGGGGCAGGGAAGGGCACTTGAATGTCCACTTGTGGGTCAACCGCGAGGGGCATAGTAATGAACGAGGGCAACACGTTGAAGTCGCGCTCTGGGCCGATGGATGCAGTCACGTGCTCATCTCGGTTGAATCACTGGTTGCGTAGCGCTGCATGCGTGAGATTTTCAAGCCTAGGCCCACGTGGCACGTCCACCCCACGCAGCTCCTCAATATCGCACGCTGATGGTACCCAGCACCGAACGCGGTGCGCCATAATAACCGCCGTCGAAATTGGTTGCGGTCAGGTATTTGGTGTTGGTGACGTTGCGTAGGTTTACTGCAGCCGAAATGTTCGGCGTGATGCCGTACGCTGCCAGCAGGTCGAGTAGCGCATAATTTCCCTGCCGGCCCAGCCCGGTCGGCGAGATGATCCGGCTCTGATACTGCGCGCTGGCGCCCAGCTTGAGGGCGGGCAGCATCGGCAGCGTATAGCTGAGATTGAGCCGCCCGGTGTTGCGCGCGACATAACGCCGCACCGGATTGCCCTCCGGGTCCTCGATCCGCATTACCGTATATCCGCCCGTCATCTGAAGGCCAGGCGCGAGCTGCCCGCCGACATCGATCTCCACGCCTTCCGACCGCGCATCGATCCCGACATAATAGGTGCGGGTGACGTTGTTCTCGGTCACGATGCCCGCCGCTTCGGCGGTATTGTCCTGCCGCGTCTTGAATACCGCGACCGTCGCGTTCAGCCGACCGGCGAACCAGTCGCCCTTGATCCCGAGTTCGAGGTTCTCGCCCTCGATCGGATCGATGATGCGGTTGTTGATGTCGAGCAGCTGGTTCTGCGGATTGAAGATCGTCGCGTAGCTGCCGTAGAGGCTGAGGTTGCTCGTCACGTTGACCGTAGCGCCGGCGAACGGCAGGAACCGCGTCGCGTCAAAATCGGTGTTGCCGCCGTAGGAAAAGCCCGTGCTCTTGGCATGCGTCACGTTGCCACCGAACATCACCTTCACCGCGTCGCCGGGATTGAACCGGATGAGACCATAGGCGGTCTCGCGCCGTGTGTGGGTATTCTGGCTCGACGCAGGGTCGCTCGAAAACGTCGTGGGGAAGTTGGGCAGCGAGAAATTTCCCGCGAACAGGTCGGGATAGGGCAGGTAGGTCCCGATCGTGCTGTTGTCGTAGCTCGACTGCTGGACATAGTCTTGCGCGCTGCGGTTCACGCCGATGTTGATCTCGTGCTCACGCCCCAGGAACGTCACCGGGCCGGCGATGTACGCCTCCATCGTGAGGTTGCGCGTGGTTGCGCGGAACTTGCCCGGATAGCTCTGGATCCCGATCTGGAGCCCGGTTGCCGGATCTATGCCGATGCCGTCGGCGTCGTTTCGCAGCGGGTTGCCGTAGACATAGAACAGCGTGTTGTTCTCGTCGGTTGCACGGCGGATCGCGCTCGCACGCGCAACCCAGCCATTGCCGAACCGGTGCGTGATGTCGCCGAAGATCTGGCGGTCGATCACGTTCCAGCTCGACCATTCGGGCGCGACGTTCGACGAGCGCGCGAAGTTCAACGGCGTCCCGTCGCTGTAGGTGAGCGGGATCGCACCCCACATCGCGCCGCGGCTTTTATGGTCCTGATGACCATAGCCCGCGCTGACCGTCGTGCTGGCACCAAGGTCCGCCTCGACGATACCGTAGCCGACCCAGCGACGAAGACCATAGCGGTCGAGATAGCTGTCGCCGTCCTGATACGCCCCGACTGCACGCGCCCGGATGCTGCCGTCCTTGGTGATCGGCACGCTGACGTCGGCCTCGCCGCGATACTGGTCGAACGAGCCATATTGCCCGCTCGCGCGCACCTGCAGATCCTTGGTAGGACGCTTGCGGATGAAGTTCACCACGGCGGACGGGTTGCCGGTCGACGAGAGCAGGCCGGGGGCACCGCGGACGACCTCGATGTGATCGTAGAAGGCGGTATCGATCGAACCGGTCTGGATGCCGAACGCGAACGGAACGCCGATGCCGTCAACCTGGAACGTCTGGATGTCGAAGCCGCGTGCGGAGAAATACACTCGGTCGGTCTCGCCAGCTTGCACGTTCACGCCGGGAACCGTGCCAAGCAGCGTATTGACGTCATTAAGCTGGAAATCCTCGATCTGCGCGCGCGTGACGACGCTGACCGACTGCGGCGTCTCGCGGAGCGTCAGGTTGAGCCGCGTTGCGGTCGTTTGCCCGGGGATCGTATAGTCGCTGCTGCCTTCAGTACGTGCGCCAGTTACGACAATCTCGTCCGCGGATTGGCGGGCCTGAAGCGCGGCCTCGGCCCCGGGATCTGGCAGCGTAACGGGCGAAGCGTCAAGATTGGCCGTGGTCATGAGAACGGCGAGTAAGGCAGTCATTCGTATCCCCCAGAGATGTCTTGCGGTCTCTTGAGGTCAAATATGCACTAATGCAAGTCGTTATCATTAAGCGCGGGGTGGCGTACTCGAGGGCAGGAGTAACCCGAGCCGTGCCTAGCCGATCGACCGGTCCTGCGGAGGAAATGAACGGACGACCGGTTTAAGCAGGTTCCAGATCGGTGCTAAACGTCCGGAACTCGGTCTCGCCGGCCCCAACCGGCCGTGCCATCAAGGACCGATTGCCGACGTTCGCGGCTGGCTGATCCAGAGGAATTTACGGTAGCAGGCAGGCGTAAGCCACGAAGAACGAGATCGTCATAGTGACAAGCACGATGCCTATCCCCAGCCAACCATTGAGAGGTGGCTTCTTCGAGGTGCTGGCTTCGCGAGGTGATTTTGTCATGCGGCGACTATAGTCTCGAGCGACTTCCGGCGAAACCTAAGCCGGCGGCCAAGGCTTGGTCCATCCCGTCGGGCAAGCTAGAAGCTGCAGAAACCGCCGGAGTTCGGACGCTTGGGCGTTTCGAGTTTCCCGATTCGGCGGTTCAACCGGCTTGTTGCATCAGCAGCGTGGAATGATGCGTCATCAGCACGCCGACGCCTTCCTGATCGATAACGAGCTTTGGGGTGCGATTGCGTCGTTGCTTACGATGGTCCGGACCAAGGCAACCGAGATCGTCGAAGTCGGGGGGGAAATGGAGAAGGCCGGCCAGCGCTTGCCAAAGGTCAAGGCAGCGTGAGGGCCGCGTCGCAACAGAAGGCCGCAGATAGCTTGGTGAGGGAGGGCGAAGTGTTCACCCTCGCTAAGTCGGTTGCGCCGGCTGTGCTCGATCCCGTCGACGGCATCCGGATTGGCAATCTGATCGAGGCGTTGTTTGGATTGCTCAACCAAGCCGCAGGCGATCCGGACTCGGAAGACGGGGACCTAGACCGCTGCACGGCGGGCGAAGACGGCCCAATAGCAGACGCGCGGCTCGATAACCTTGGCAGAACGCAGCGTGACAGGCACCGGCTTTCCAAATCGTCGCTTGCGGAGTGATCTTTAGTCACTTAGGAATGAGAGCCAGTCGAAAACAAGGATGGCCGATGCCAACCAAAGAGCCGATTCTACGCGGCGACATCATGGCCAAGGCTGAAATCCCTCGGGACGTCATGACGTTCTGGGTTCGGGGCGGCGTGCTGCGCCCGATCGAGGCTCCGAAAACGGGCACCGGCTTCAAGTTGCGGTTCGAATGGTACGAGGCGAACATCGCCGCGATCATGAACCAGCTCCGCATCCTTGGCGTCAGCATCAAAGGGATGCTGTCGGTCTGCAAGGTCTATCGCGACGCTATTGCGTTCTTCGATGGTCGCGGCGCGACCCGCGACGAAGTTCACGCGATGTGGACGCTAGATATGATCGAGCGGAACGTGATCGCCCGCAGGGTGAAGCGCGCTGGGTATCGCGACATAGTTGAAGTCCCCGGCTTCGACCCGGAGAAGCACCCACGGATCGCCGAAGAAGCGGCCGATGATATCTCGATGGAAGACGAGCTTTGGGCCGAGATCGTGCCGTGGACCGCTGAAATTCACGGCGCGCAGAAGGTAACGGTGCGCGTCATGGAGTTGTGGGAAGGGATGCCGCGCGAGGAATTTCGCCGCCACCTCAACCCCTATGTGAACATCACTCAGCAGCCTGCGGCGAGCTATACGCCCGACGGCGTTGCGCCCCCGGAGGAATTGACCTTTTTCTGGCGGGTTGGGGAGACTGACGACTACCGCTTCCTATGGGGTCCTGACGCAGGCAAACTGGCGCGCACGGATGGCGCAAAGTCCATGATCGCGGTCGACGTCACCGCGGTTCTACGGTCGGCCTGGCGCACACCAGAAGGCGGAGCTTCCGCATGATCGTGGAGCCTCGCGAACCGGCCGACCTCTACGCTCCGTTGGAGACGGTGCCGAGGGTTCGCCTGATGGGCGAGGTTTTCCAGGTCTTATTGGTCCGTTGGTGGCTGTCGCTACTGGTCAAGGCGTACCGCGTGACTAGGAAGCCGCGCCTGCGACCGCCCAAGGCCAAGCGCACCCGCTAATTTCGACACGTCCGCCCTACCCAATCGCTCGGAACGCGCTTCCGAGAACGCCACCGCCTTGCCGGAACGCATCTGATGATAAACGCCAAGCCTGTAGCCGCTCCCGCAGCGGCTTCCATTGCAGACGAACTCTGCATCACCGTTCGCGCACTCAATTATAAAATTAGCGGCGAGCGTGGCGCGTCTGATGCCGACATCAGGTCCGCAGCGGTGGCCCTCGAGGGAAGGGGCGAACACTTCCTCGCCTACGTATGCAAGCTTCGCGCCGTACTCGCCCGCCTATTTGAACACGATTGCCTCAAGGAAGCCGCATGACCGCTATGACCCTCGCTACCGCCAGACAACGCGGTGCGGCCAGCTCCGGCGGTCGCTTCCTGCGCGTACCTGACGTGATGAAGACCACGGGCCTTGGTAGATCGACGATCTACCGCATGGTCGCGGCTGGTACGTTCCCTCAGCAAGTGAAGCTGACCGTGCAGGCCAGCGGCTGGTGGCAGGCCGACATCGATGATTGGATGCGTGAACGGCTAGCAGCGTGCCCCCTACGCCCCTGAGGATGGGGGCACTTGAGGGGGCACTTCGCAAATCAACCAACTATTAAAACCCAGGAAAAACAATATCATGATCGGCGAGAACCGGCAGAGGCCAGGGGCACCAACCGTTTATCGCGCGGCAGGCGCGAGCCGTAGCGTTTTGCAGCTGCGAGCCGGTCCCCTACGCCACCTGACTCAAGCTCAGCCTCGTCATTTCTGCGTCCACAAATCGAGCCGGTACGCCTCCGTCCGCTCGGCATGCTCGACCGTCACCGCATCACCCAGTGCGGCGAACATCGCCTCGACCGCCGCGTCGCCGGTTTGCGGATAGTCGGTTTCACCGGTCCAGTGGACCAGCAGGATCCGCCCGCCCGGCGCGACCCGAGTCCGCAACCACGCACCGGCGGCAGCGATATCGGCATCGCTCCAGTAATAGACGACCTCTGACATCAGGATGAGATCGAGTGGCCCGGTCGCCGGTGTCTGGCCGGGAAAGGCGAGCCGCTCGAACCGGACCTGTGGCCGGTCCTCGCACCGTGCGCGCGCATATCCGATCGCGCCCTCGGCAATGTCGATCGCCAGCAGATCCGCGCACAACGGCGCCAGCCGGTGCGTCAACACGCCATGCGCGCAGCCGATCTCGAGCGCGGCGGCGTAGCGGCGATCGTCGAGCACCGCGATGGTATGCGCGAACTTGCCCGCTTCATACGCGCTGCTGGCGAGCGACCAGGGATCGTCGTCCCCGGCAAAGATATCCTCGAAATAGCCGGCGGCCAGGCTGGTGCCGTCTCGGGTGTCGTCAGCGGGCATCGGCAATTCCGGTCAGGTGGAGAATGTCGTCGCCCGGCATCCGCCAGGCATCGCGCGCAAGGCGGAAGCCGGGGCCATAGGCGCCCCCCGTCTGACTGCGATGCGCCATCAGCGCATGGCGACGCTGGCCAACCGGCATCGGCTGCGTGCGGAACATCGTCCGGGCAGGCGGCACCGCCGGATCCGTCCAGACCCGGTAGTCGAACGGCGTAACGCTACGCCGGGCGGCGCGGATTGCGGCGATGGCGATCGTCCGGCACGCAGTATGATCGCAATGCGGCTCGTCCGCACCTGTGACCGCGATCGCATCGACGCGGCGTGCGCGGATCAGCGCCGCAAGCCGGCGCATCGTCGCGTGCCACGCCGCGCTGTCGGCCTGGTGTGGATGTGCGTCGGGCCAGTCGAGGAACAGCGGCGGAGGCGCATCACAGCCTGCCAGCCTGCGCAGTGCCAGCGCCGCCTCGCGCCGCCGCACCCGCGCCAGCCACGCGCCACCCGCATCGTGCGACCCCGCGCCATCGGTAAGATAGACGACCCCAGCAAGCCGCTGCGCCGCCGCCGCCTGCGCGACCAGCGCGCCCACGCCCAGCGTCTCGTCATCGGCATGCGGCGCCAGCACCAGCCAGCGCGCACGTGCGAACCGGCTCGTCGCGAGCGGGCGGGGGATGGCTACCACAGCCGATCCTCGCCCCAGCAATCATGATCGATCCAGTCGCGCACCGCGGTATCGCGGACCTGGTCGGGTGCGGCCTGACGCAGATACAGGCTGAGATCGCGAATGATCTTGTCGACGCGCTGCCCCTCGAACGTGCTGCGCGTGCCGATCAGCCGGGCGGCGTGTTCCATGACGTCCAGCCCTGCGCGTTCGACCACCCCGCGAGTCATGCGGGCGAAGGCGGCGGCATCGGCATCCTCGCGCGCCGCACGCACCGCCGCCTCGCGTACCCATAGCCCGGCGGTGCGTGCCGCGACGATCGCATGCCCGAATGCCGCCCGCGCGAGCGGGTCGACCTGCGCCGCGCCCGAGAGCGCGGCCCGCGTCTCGGCGAGCAACGCCTCGATCCCGCCGAGCTGGACCGCGGTGAACCGCCATGCGCCGGCAGTGAAGCGCGGCTCGCGATCATAATCGCCGGGCGCGCCGAGCAGCGCCTCGTCGTCGATCGGATAGCCGGTCAGGTCATAGGCGCCGCTCATGCTCGCGCGCATGCCGCGGACGCGCCAGCCGCTGGCGTCGGTCCGCGACAGGTCATCGGCGCCGACGATCGCCAGCCGGCGGTCGCTGCTCTCGGGCTGGACCGTGACGATCGCATAACCGATCCCGCCCGCGCCGCTGGCAAAGCTCTTCGCGCCGTCGAGTGTGCGTCCGGTCGGCGTATCGACCAGGGCAACGCCCGGTGCCGGTTCGGTCGCCCACACGCCGAACGCCGCGCCGCGATCGAGCGCGCCACGCAGCCAGTCCTTCTGCCGCGCGGTCGCATACCAGCCGAACAGCGCCATCGCGTTGACATGACCCTCGAACAGGCGGCCGACGCTCAGGTCGCCGCGACCGATCCGGCGCAGCGCGTCGAACATCGCATGGTGACGGTCAGCGGCATCGGCAAACGCCTCGCCCCCCGACTCCACCGGCGCGAACCGGTGCAGCAGCCCGGCCTCAACGAGCAGTGCCATGCTGTCGGCAGGGTGCGCGCGCTCGTTGTCATAGCGTTCGCCGAGCCGCGCAAGCGCGCCCACCAGTGGGTCTTCGAGTATCGTCGTCATTATGTCGCTCATCCGCGCTCTCCATCGGCCAGGGCCAGCACATGCGCTGCCAGGCGGGCCGCGCCGTCCGGGTCGTCGAGCGCCGCCTGCGCCGCAGAATCGCGCCGTTCTACAAGCGCGAGCAGGCTTGGCCAGTCCGCCGTCCTGGCATCCTCGCACACCAGCGCCGCGCCCGTCGCGGCCAACTGTCGAGCCTTTGATCGCTGCTCGTCGAACGGCCGATCCTCGGGAAGGCAGACGAACGGCCGGCGCGCTGCGAGCACCGCGCCGACCACGCCGTCGCCCGCGCTGCCGACGACGATGCCCGCGCATGCGATCCGCGCCGCCGCGTCGTCGACCCAACCAAGCACCTCGAGGTTGGGCGGCGCGTCCGGAAGCGGCGTGGAGTCGCCGATGATCCGCCACGTCCGGTCGGGCGTCGCGCGCGCCGCACGGGCCCAGGCCGCGCCATCGATCGCCGCGCCGCCGCGGCCGCCGACGACCAGCACCGATGCCGGATCCACCCCGGCGGCGTTGCTCCGCTGGACCAGTCCGGGGGCGTAAAAAGTCTTTCGGCGAACCCAGTCCGGCGTGGCGGGATCGTCGAGCGCTTCGGCAAACGGTGCGATCAGCGCGGTCGCCGCGCGAAACGCCTCGAGATGCGGGACGTCGTCGCGGCGACCTCCGAGCCGCACGCAGACCGTCGCGACCGATGCGAGCCGCGCCAGCATCGCGATCTCGCACGATACGTCGACGATCATCAGCGCAGGGCGGTTTTCGGCAATCCAGTGCGTAATCGCGGCGACCCTGTGCCGGATCCCCTCATGATCGAGCGGTGCGTAATGCAACGCCGCGGGCCGCTCCGTCGTGCCGTCGCGGCCATCAAAACCAGGAGCGAGCCGATCGTCGGGAAGATCGAGATAGGGATGCACGCCGGTCCGTCCGGCGATGTTCGTCCCGATCAGCGTGATGCGCCCCTCGGCATGATCCGCGATCGCCGACGCACGCGCGGCGTGTCCGGCGCCGTGGTGGTGGACGTAATAGCCGATCGGACGCCGGGTCATGACGCGGCGGGCGCTGCTACCCGCAGGCGTGATACGTCGTGCTCTGGCGGGCACGCGGGCAACGACATATCGGCAGGCATCGGCGGCAGGTCCGCTTCTCGCGCCAGCATCTCCGCCACGCCGTACGCGGTCCGTGTCGCGCGCCGCCAGAGCGCCCGCGCACGCCAATGCTCGAAAGCCGGCACGTAGGGATCGATACCGCGATCCACCGTCTCCGCAAGTTCGGCCATCGCGATCGCCATGCCGCCTGCGGCCCGACCTTCCGTCCGGGCAGAGACCCGCGTCCACACCGACGGTGGATGGACGAGCCGCCCTCCTGCCGCGACCGCGTTGATCACCATCGACCGGTCCTCGCCCGAGGCGATCGGCGGTACCCCGCCGATTGCGCGATACAAGGCGGCGTCGATCGCGATGCTGGCGCCGGTATGGTCGCCGTGACGCGGCGGCGGGTCGTGCGGCGAGGGATCGCTCGCATCCTCGATGGCGCGCACCGCGGCCCAGTAACGATCGAACCGGTCGCGCATCCGTGCGATCGCCGGATCGATCGGTTCGGCATCGTCCAGGATGATCCGTCCCCCGACGATATCGGCTCCCGCGCTGATCGCGGCGAGGTTGGCGGCGATCCACTCGGCCGGGGGACGGCAATCCGCGTCGGTCGAGATCAGCACGCCGACACCGCCGGCCGCGCTGCTGACGTGGCGATACCCCATCTCCATCGCCTGGCCGCGTGCGCCGCCAGCATGCGCGAGGGAGGGGGGGAGGGTGCAGGCGTCCACTATGATGTCCAGTCGCTCGGCGTGGCGGCATGCGTGCTGCTCCACGACCGCAACGCTGTCGTCGTCGCTATTGTTGATGCACAAGGCGACGGGGATGCGTCCCGCGATCCTCTGCGCGGCGAGTGCGTCGAGCAGGACTGGCAAGCGCTGGCTCTCGTTGCGCGCCGGCACGCAGACGCAGAAAGGTACTGGGGTCACAGCGCGTGCGCGCTGCGCGGTGCGGATCTGCTCGCGGCCAGTGCGGGCCACATCGGCGCAGCCGGCGTTACGCCAGCGTGCTGCGCGCACATCTCCTCGTACAGTGCCTCATAGCCGCCGATCATCGTCTCGGCGTCGCAGATCGCCACCGCGCGTGCGCGACTGTCCGATCGGTCGAGGTGGAGCGCGCGGCGCGCAGCGTCTGCGAGCGACTCGACGTCGTCCGGTGTCGCCAGCACGCCGCTGTCCGCATCGAGCAGGCTGGGGATCGCGCCGCGCGCGAAGGCGGCGACCGGAGTCCCGCACGCCAGCGCTTCGGCGACGACCAGCCCGTACGGCTCGTCCCAGCACGGTGTGCACAGGAACGCCCGTGCACCGCCGATCAGCAACGACAGCGCGCCATGATCGAGATGGCCGACATACCGCACCGCCTCGCCCAGATGCGGTGCGACCTGTGCGCCGTAATAGGCCGGATCTGAGATCGGACCCGCGATCCGCAGCGGAAGCCCGACGCGCTGCGCCGCCGCGATCGCGAGATGAAGCCCCTTTTCGGGGACGATGCGCCCATACCAGACCAGATACGGATCCGCGTCAGGCACGGCACGATAGGGAAACCGGTCGAGATCGATGCCGTTGCCGACGACGCGGTCGATGGGGACGATCGGCGACCACATCGCGCGGATCGCCTCCGATACCGCGACGAACCGGGTCGCCTCGGCCCGACACAGCCGGATGCCGCTCTCCAGCCAGCAAAAGGGCGGGGTGTGCAGCGTCGTGACCATCGGCATCGGCAACGTGTCCGCCATCGCGACCGGCAGGTAATGCAGCGAGTTGTTGTGAGCGATATCGAACCCACCTCGGCGCAGTTCGGACATCAGCCGCAGATAGGCATGGTGTTCGCGGAAGAACGCGATGTCGGTCGCCTCCGCCACGCCGGTCGCCATTAGCGCGGTCTCGTCGCAGATTGCGGTTAATCCGGTGGCGGGATCCGAGCGAGTCGACGCGAACAGGACGACGTCATGCCCGCGGGCGCGCAGTCTCGTGGCGAGAAGATGCGTATGCATCTCAAGCCCCCCAGCGAACGGCTCGACGATCGCGTGCTTGAGATGAGAGATAATCGCGATACGCATGATCGGGCCCGGAACATCCGTAAAATGGTTCAGGGGTCGTAACGAGCCTGCATGCGTATAGGGTCCATCTAGAGTTCGTGAATCACGCTGATGAGGATCAATAGATCGGCTATACTATAGCTTTTGCCGCGGGGTGGCGCGAATTGCGCGCGGTGTTCTGCGGACCGCAGCCCTTGTCTACGCCAGTAGCGGCACGAACGCTCAGCAATGCGGGGCGTCGGGCTGATCGGTCAGCGCCGTGCCATCAAGGCCGCCGAGCCCGTCATCGCCCTCGGCAAGTTCGATCGCATGCTGAAGATGGCAGGCCGCAAGCTCCACGCGATCGCGGTCAAGCAGCGCAAGCGCCATCTTCATCAATACAACCGCAGTGTCCGAACGAATTGGCATAACTTATGTTAAGATAACAGCTATGCTGAATCAAGCGAAAGTCGAAGGCTAAGCCAATAACTTCGCTACAAAATAATCCTCTATCCGTCGTATAATTACGCCGAATCCACACCCCCCGCCGCACATATCAGAACCAGCCCCTGATCCCCACCGCAACGGCCAGGCCGCCGGTATCGGCATCCACGGAACGCTCACGCCTTGCCCGCGAATAGCGCGCAGTGGCGGTGTTCGCATGCATGTAGGACAGCCCGACATAGGGCGCGAATTCCCGCGCAACCTCATAGCGCAGGCGCAGGCCGAGTTCGGTACTCGACAGGCCCGCACCGATCCGGCTGGCGGGCACGTCCTGCGCGGCGAGATTGAGTTCGACGCGCGGCTGGAGAACGAGGTGCTGCGTGATCCGCTGGTCGTACCAGGCCTCGGCGCGCGCGAGCACGTCGCCTCTGTTCGACAGGAAGACGCTGCCCTCGACGTCGAACCAATAGGGGGCGAGCCCCTCGACGCCGACCACCGCATAGGTCCGCTTGGCGCCCGACCCCAAGTCTTGGCGGACACCCGCCTGGAGGTTCCAATAGGGGTCTATCGCTTTGGCATACAAAGCCTGCATCTCTGCGGACTCGATGCTGCGGCCGAAATCGCCTTCGCCCTCGCTCTTGACGACGAGGCGGTGGATGTCGCCGCCGAACCAGCCTTCGCCATCCCAGCGATAGCCGTCGCGGCCGTTGCGCGCCTGGACCTCGGCAAGGTTGAACAGGATCTGGCTGAACCGCATGCCGCCATGCTCGTCGCGCATCGCCCGGTTCGCGGCGGCCATCGTCGCAGGATCGTAGAAGCGCGCCGCCGCGAGCGTCGTCGGCGGCGCAGGCGGCGGCGCGTTGCCCGCCGGCTGATCGGTTCCCACGGGCGTCGCCGCATCCGGGCCAGGCGCCTGCGAGGGAGTGCAATGGCCCATCGCCGCGTGCTCCGGCGGACAGGCGGCTGCGCTGGGCATCGTCATGCTGGGTGCCATGGCGGGCATCGCCATACCTGGCATCGCCATACCGGGCATCGCAGCGTGGGACTCCTGCATGGCCGGTTGTTCGGGCGACGACGCGCGCTTGGTCGCGGCTGCGGCCGCCGATCGGGCGCGGCTTGCCTTTCGTATGGCGTGCGACCTGGGCCGGACAGGCGTCTTCGCAGCAGGCTTCTTCGCGGCGGGCGTCGCAGGCATCGCCATGCCGGGCATGTGCATGCCGTGCATCTGCGCCGCAGCGGGATCGGCCACGAACACCGTGCCAGCGGTCATCATCGCCGTGAGCGCCCAGGCCGCGCGGATCATGCTTCGGCCCCCGTCTCGCCGGCGGGACGGACGGTGACGACCTGCATCATCCCCGCATGCATGTGGTAGAGCATGTGACAGTGGAACGCCCAGTCGCCGACCGCATCCGCGGTGAGATCGAACGTCGCGGTGCCGCCGGGTGCGACGTTGATCGTGTGCTTGCGCGGGGCGTGATCGCCATGCCCCGTCACGAGTTCGAAGAAATGGCCGTGGAGATGGATCGGGTGCGCCATCATCGTATCGTTGACCAGCGTCACGCGGACGCGCTCGCCCTGACGAAACGGGATCGGCGCCTTGACCTCGTTCAGCTTCACCCCGTCGAACGCCCACATATAGCGCTCCATGTTGCCCGTGAGGTGGATCCGCATCTGCCGAGACGGCGCGCGCAGATCGGGATTGCGATCGAGCGCGACGAGATCGCGGTAGACCAGCACCTTGTACCCCGCCTCCTGACCAATATCGGCGAGCCCTTGTGGCGGCTCCCCCGTCCGATCCATCGGCATCGGCGAGACGGTCTGCACCGTCGGGGTCCTGGGCAGCTCGGGCGCATTGGCGAAGTCGCGCATCGAATGGCTCATGGTAGCGCCGTCGTGACTCATGCCGAGCATGTCGCCGGACGCGGCGGCGGGTTTGCAATGTCCCATCGCGGCATGCTCGGGCGGGCAGGGGGCTGACGTGGCAGGCATGTCATGACCCATGCCGCTCATGTCCCCCATGCCCCCCATACCCATGTCTTTCATCGTCGCCAGCGGGCGTTTGCGCAGCGCAGGCACCGGCGCGACCATGCCCGCGGAGGGCGCAAGCGTCGCGCGGGCCATCCCCGAGCGGTCCCACGCCTCTGCGATCAGACTGTAGGCGCGCGCATCGGGTTCGACGATCACGTCATAGGTCTCGGCGACCGCGATCTGGAACTCGTCGACCGCGACCGGCCGGACATTCAGTCCGTCCGCCTGGACGATCGTCAGCTTCAGCCCGGGGATGCGGACGTTGAAGGTCGTCATCGCCGATGCGTTGACGATTCGCAGCCGGACGCGTTCGCTCGGCTGGAACAGCGCGGTCCAGTTGTCCCCAGGGCCGTGGCCGTTGACGAGATAGGTGTAGGTCGATCCGGTCACGTCGGACACGTCGGTCGGGTCCATTCGCATCCCGCCCCACATCAGCCGATCGCCGAGCGGCTGGTCCTTGCCCGACACGAGCCCGGCCAAGGTCTGTTTCTGATAGTTGAAATAGCCGCCCTGCTGCTTCAGCTTCTGGAAGATACGGTGCGGGTGCATCGGGCTATGGTCGGACAGGACGATGACATGCTCGCGGTCCGAGGCGATTGGATCGACGCCCGCGGGATCGATCACGATCGGGCCGTAATGCCCCATCTGCTCCTGCAGGCCCGAATGGCTGTGATACCAGTAGGTCCCCGCCTGGATCACCGGAAATTCATAGGTGAAGGTCGATCGTGCGGCGATACCGGGAAAGCTGATCCCCGGCACCCCATCCATCTGGAACGGCACCAGCAGGCCGTGCCAATGGATCGACGTCTCCTCGTCGAGATCGTTGGTCACCGACAGCCGTGCGGTCTGGCCCTGTCTGAGCCGGATCAGCGGCGCCGGCGTCGTGCCGTTGATACCGATCGCATGGCTGGGCTTGCCGTCGATCATCATCATCCGGTGTGCGACACGCAGCGCGATGTCGGGCCCCGACACGGTCGGCAGCGGCGCCACGATTCCCGCCGACACCGGTTGCGCCCAGGCGGGCAGCCACGGGATCGTCGCGGCGGCGCCAGTGAGGCCGACATCGCGCAGGAAATGGCGGCGGGTCATTCGGGTCATGCATATCCTCGGGATCGGAACGCGCAGGCGCGCTACCGTCCATACGCGCCACGCCGCGCGATCCCTCGGCTTCAGTCGTTATTTTCGAGCATTGCGCTCAGCGCGCGGCGGGCACGGCGAACGCGCGTCTCGATCGTCTTCACGCTGACGCCCAGCGCCTCGGCCGCCTCGGCCTGGCTGAGCGCATCGATCGTGCACAGCAGCAGCGGTTCGCGCAGCGATGCGGGCAGCCGCGCGATTGCGGCTAGCGTGTGCGTCAGCGTGTCGCGGTCGACTGCCTGAGTCTCCACGGTGGCGGCGGGATCCGCGACCTGGTCTCGCGTTTCGTTCGGCAGCACCCAGGCCAGCGCCCGGCGAACGCGGCGGCGGCGGTGCCAGTCGCGGCATTTGTTGATCGCGATCCGCGCGAGCCAGGCGCGCAGCGAGCGATCGACGTCGAACCGCGCCAGCGCCGCGTGCGCCGCCACGAACGTCTCCTGCAGCAGATCGAACGCGTCCTCAGCATCGCCGGTCTGCGCGACGATCAGCCGATAGAGCGGCTGCTTGTGCCGGCGCATCAGTGCGGCGAACGCGGCCTGTCCGCCGGAACAATGGAGCGCGACCAGATCGGCATCGGTGCGGTCGTCGAGCGATGCGCTCACGATGCCGGGGTCAGCGCCCGCACGACGAGCCGGTCGAACGCCGCGGTCTGATCGGGATGGAGCAGCCGCCGCATCGCGAAGACGTGCGCGAGCGTCGCCTTCTGCAGCGCGCCCATCGTCCGATGCGCGCGATCGACGGCGGCGGCGACGGCCGGGCCATCGTCATGCTCGCGCGCGATCGCCGCGGCGAGCGCGGCATTGTCGCTGCGCATATGCGCCTCGAGCGTCGCGCGCTCGACCGCGAACTGCGTCTCGAGCGAATCGAGCTGCGCTTCCTGCCGGGGGTCGAGCGCGATCTCCCGGTGCAGCAGCGCGTGGAGCTCGGTGCCGTGCGGGGCGCGCGGCATCATGATCCAGCAACCGAGCAGGACGCCCGCGGTCCCGGCGAGAAACGCCAGCGCAATCGTCCAGAGCGTGCGCCGCCGGGACGACATCATCGGCCGAGCAGCAACGTGGAGGGGGCAAGCGGTGTGTCGATGCCGAAGGGGCCCGCCGCCTGCGCCGCGGCGTGCGCGGGGGCGATGCTGCCTGCCAGCGTCGCGCCGCCAACGACGCCGGTCGCCAGCGCCACGCCGACCGACCATATGCCGATCGCGCGGCCTGTGGCACGGTTGCGGGCGTTCTCGGCGATCGTCGCGAAGACGTCAGCCTCCAGCGTCGCGAGATCGGGCATCGGGCGCTGCGCCAGCCGGCTCAGTTGATCGTCGACATCATTGGCCATCGCACGCCCTTCCCTGCTGCACAGCCACCATACGCACGCGACTGACCGAACCCTCATCGATTTTGTGCGCGGGGCGGGCGATCAGCCCAGCATGCCGGCATAGGTCTGCGGCGGGAGCGGCAGGAGCGCGCGCGCTGCCACGCCGCCGGCTACGACCAGCAGCAGCGCGGCGATGCCGGCGCGGGCGACACGCCGGGGCGCGGGGCGATCGGACAGCAGGACGCTGGCCACCGCGGTCGCGATCATCGGCCACAGGTGATAGCGCAGGTCCGACGCGATGCTCAGGACCGCGAAACTGGCCTCCAGCGCGAGCGCGGAGACCAGCAGTGCGCTGGCGATGTCCCGCGCCGGCCCGCGCGGCCGCGACAGGCCGGCGGCCAGCGCGGTGATCGCAACGACGATCCAGGCGATCGGCCAGCCCAGCGGGGTCTCGACGATCGCGGCGGTCAGGCTTTCCCAGGCGCGCGCGGCTGCGTTGGGGTTGGCGAGGCCGAGCGTGTTGGGCTCTGACGTGGCCGGCGGCGCGGCGTTGGGCCAGCGGAACGGGACGAGCCAGCGCTCGGTCGAATTGAGATGCGCCATGCGGTGCCCGGCATAGGCGATCGGATGATGCAGCGCCGCCGATGCGAGCGTGACGTACAGCGTCGCGGTGGGCAGTGCCCTCAGCCGCGCCATCGTCGTGCCGCAATGCGCGTCGTCGCCGAGCGGATCCCAGAAGAACGGCGTCGCGCAACGGCGTGCACGCACGGTCGCCGCCTCCGGGCCGGTCAGGCCGGTGGTGTCGCTGTCGGGTGCGCGCGCGGCGATGCCGGCGAGGTCGTAGAGCGCCTGCGTCGCCTCCACCCCGCTGCGCTGCGCGTGGAGCAGCTGATGGTTGACGACCGGTGCGACGCCCAGGACGACGACAATTCCGGCGAGCGCGCTCGCGAGCTTGGCGAGCGGATGTGTGGGGCGGGGCGCGAGGGTGACGACGAGCGGCACGACGATGAACACCGCGTTCGCGCGGACCAGCACCGCATAGCCAAGCAGCAGCGTCACCGGGATCCACATCGCACGCGGGAGGCGCCGGCCGGCGAGGCGCCACCAGCCGATGATGCCGACCGCCGCGAGCAGCGCGCCGGCGAGTTGCGCGTCCTTGAGGACCACGCCCTGCCAGCCGAGGAAGGGCGGGAGCAGGCCGATGACGAGGATCGCGGCGGCGCTCCGCTGTCGCCCGATGCGCGCGAGCGCGCCGGCGAGGAGCCCGAGGCCGAGCCAGTAGGTCGCGAGTTGCAGGACGAGCATCGGCGTCGCACCGGGTCCGAACGGTGCGAGTAGCGCCCAAACGCGCGCCATCGCCGGCGGATGCCAGTCGTCGTACACGCCCGCCAGCACCTGACGATATTGCGCGACGGTGTCGTACATCGCGGTACCCGGCCAGAAGAGCGCGAGCGAGGCGAGACACAGCGCGGCAGCGGCGATGAGGGTGGGGCGGGCCAAGGCGCGCGGTGCAGGGTCGATCGGCATTCGCAGGTCTCGCACCGGTGGCTTACAGGCTGCGAGATTCGAAACACCGGACCCCGCGTGGCGTGCGGCACCCTTTGAAGAGCGCCACGCCGCGGTCAAGCGCAATAGGGCCGAAACGGGATGGTTGGTCCGGCCCGGTCGGCCGGTTGCAGGCGACGTGACGGATGCCGACCCTCCCCCTTGCGGGGGAGGATCGTGCGATCAGTAGTGGATCGACCGGCCGTACGCGCCGAGGACGCTCTCGTGCATCATCTCGCTGAGCGTGGGATGCGCGAACACCGTCTCCATCAGCTCGGCCTCGGTCGTCTCGAGCTGGCGCGCGACGACATAGCCCTGGATCAGCTCGGTGACTTCCGCACCGACCATGTGCGCGCCGAGCAGCTCGCCGGTCTTCGCGTCGAACACCGTCTTCACGAAACCCTCGGCCTCGCCGAGCGCGATCGCCTTGCCGTTGCCGATGAACGGGAATTTGCCGACCTTCAGCTCGTAGCCGGCTTCCTTGGCCTTCGCCTCGGTCATGCCGACGCTTGCGACCTGCGGGCGCGAATAGGTGCAGCCGGGGATGTTGGCCTTGTCCATCTGGTGCGGCGACCCGCCTGCGATCTTCTCGACCGCGATGATGCCCTCATGGCTGGCCTTGTGCGCGAGCCACGGCGCGCCAGTGACGTCGCCGATCGCCCAGATGCCGTCGACGTTCGTGCGGCCATAGCCGTCGGTCTTGATGTGCCCGCGGTCGGTTTCGACGCCGAGCGCTTCCAGCCCGATATTCTCGGTGTTGGGGACGATGCCGATCGCGACGATCGCGTGGCTGAACGTCTCCTCGACGACCTTGCCGTCCTTGTGCTTGATCTTCGCGGTGACGCCGCTGCCCGATGGCGCCAGACCTTCGAGGCCCGTGCCGGTCAGGAGCGTGATACCCTGCTTCGTCAGCGCCTTGTCCATAAACGCGGAGACTTCCTCGTCCTCGACCGGCAGGATCCGCGGGAGCATCTCGACGATCGTCACGTCGGCGCCCATGTCGTTGTAGAAGCTGGCGAATTCGACGCCGATCGCGCCCGATCCGATGACCAGCAGCTTGGTCGGCATCTCGGTCGGTACCATCGCGTGACGATAGGTCCAGATGACCTTCCCGTCGGCCTTGGCGAACGGCAGGTCGCGCGCGCGCGCGCCGGTCGCGACGATGATGTTCTTGGCTTCGAGCTCGACGGTCTTGTCGCCTTGCTTGACGCTCAGCTTGCCTTTGGCGGTCACGGTGCCGACGCCTTCGACGACGGTCACCTTGTTCTTCTTCATCAGGCCCTTCACGCCCGCGTTCAGCTGGCCCGCGACCTTGCGGCTGCGGTCGACGACCTTGGCGAGATCGAAGCCGACATTGTCCGCCTTCAGGCCATAGCTCTCGGCGTTCTGCATGTAGTGATAGATTTCCGACGTGCGCAGCAGCGCCTTGGTCGGGATGCAGCCCCAGTTGAGGCAGATGCCGCCGAGCCGCTCGCGCTCGACGATCGCGACCTTCAGGCCGAGTTGCGACGCGCGGATCGCGGCGACGTACCCGCCGGGGCCGGAACCGAGGATGACGAGGTCGAAGTTATCAGCCACGTGAGAGTCCTTCAAAAATCAGTTGGTTTCGGGCGGCACGGGCCGCGGTTTGCGGTCGTCGCCGACAGCCACGAAAATGAAACGCGCCTGCGTGACCTTGCAGCTGTCGTTGCTGTGGCGCGCGCGGCGCCACGCCTCGACCTCGATCGTCATCGACGTACGGCCGACCGTGTTCAGGTCGGCGTAGACCGAGACTTCGTCACCGACGACGACGGGCATGTGGAATTTCATCGCGTCCGCCGCGATCGTGACGGCACGGCCGCCGCTGCGTCGCGAGGCGACCGAGCCGGCGGCAAGATCCATCTGCCCCATCAGCCAGCCGCCGAAAATGTCGCCATACGGGTTGGCATCGGCGGGCATCGCGGTGACGCGGATGGTCGGAGCCTTCTCAGGCGGTAGTTCGGTCATGCTTCAGTCCTGCGGGTCTGCTGGTCGAGACGACGGGCGCGGCGCAGTGGCCGGATACCCATCGCCAGCGTCGCGACCATCGCTGCCGCACCGCACGTCCAGATCACGTCCTGCCCGAGCGGGTAGGACCATGCCGCCGCCCAGGTCATCGCGACCGCCGCCACGAGCCCTGCGACGATGTGCAGGATCTCGATGGTGGTGCCCGAAAGCGACCGGAACGACGCGATCAGCCCCATCTCAGGCGAGCATGCCCAGCGGGTTCTCGACCAGATGCTTGAACGCCTTCATGAACTGCGCGCCGTCCGCACCGTCGATCGCGCGGTGATCGAAGCTGCCGGTCGCCGACATCACGGTAGCGACGGTCAGTTCGTCGCCGACGACGTACGGACGCTTCTCACCCGCGCCGACCGCGAGGATCATCGCCTGCGGCGGGTTGATGACCGCATCAAACTGCGTAATGCCGAACATGCCCATGTTGCTGATCGAGGCGGTGCCGCCCTGATATTCCTCGGGCTTCAGCTTGCCGTCGCGGGCGCGTGCGGCGAGGTCCTTCATCTGCGTCGAGATCGACGAGAGAGAGGCGGTGTCCGCCCCGACGATGATCGGCGTGATCAGACCCGACGGCGTGCTGACCGCGACCGAGATGTCGGCGCGCTGGAAGGTGATCAGCTGATCGGGCGTGAACATCACGTTGCAGGTCGGCACCTGCATCAGTGCGACGGCCTGCGCCTTGATCAGCAGATCGTTGACCGACAGCTTCACGCCGCGCGATTCGAGGCTCTTGTTCAGCTCGCCGCGCAGCTTGAGCAGCGCGTCGAGGCGGATGTTCACTGTCAGGTAGATGTGCGGAACGGTCTGCTTCGATTCGGTCAGGCGACGCGCGATCGTCTTGCGCACGTTGCTGAGCTTGGTCGCCTCATGTGGGATATCCGGCACGGTCGCAGGCTTTGCGACAGGCGCGGGGGCCGCGGCCGCGGTCGGCGCGGCGGCTTCGTCCTTGGCAGCAACCGTGGCGGCACCCGGCTTTGCGCTCTCGACGTCGGCCTTGACGATGCGACCCCGCGGCCCCGAACCCGGCACGGTGCCGAGATCGATGCCCTTGTCGGCGGCGAGACGGCGCGCGAGCGGGCTCGCCTTGACGCGGTCACCCGACGCGGCGGGGCCGGCATCTGCGGGACGGCCGTGATCCTCGGCCGACACCTCGGTGCGGGCTACGGGCTTGGCCTCGCTGCCGGTGTCGTTGGGATCCTTCGGATCGGGCTTGGCTTCCGATTCCTTGGCGGCGGGCTCGGGCGTCTCGCTCTTGGTCGGAGCGGACACCGACGACGCGTCCTCGCCCTCTTCGGCGATGATCGCGATGATGGTGCCGACCTTCACATTGTCGGTACCCTCGGCGACGAGGATCTTGACGACGGTGCCTTCATCGACGGCTTCGAATTCCATCGTCGCCTTGTCGGTCTCGATCTCGGCCATAAGGTCGCCGGATTTCACGACGTCGCCTTCCTTGATCAACCATTTGGCGAGGGTACCCTCCTCCATGGTCGGGGACAGCGCAGGCATCTTGATCTCGATCGACATGGATTTCCCCAGGGCGTGACGTAACGGCATGCCTACTCGCGCCCTCGTCCGCTCGGGTCAACCCCGCCGCACTTGCGTATCGACCCGCTGCGGCCCAATTACCGGCAATAACGGGGGCGAAAATGCGCATTTATCTGGTGGTGATCGACGACAGTCCCGAAGCGGGCATCGCGCTGCGCTTTGCCGCGCGCCGCGCCGTGAAGACCGGCGGCGGCGTCGAGATCCTCACCGTGATCCCGCCGCAGGAGTTCATCGCGTTCGGCGGCGTCCAGGCGACGATCGAGGAGGAGGCGCATCTCCATGCCCAGGGCCTGGTCGCGGCGGCGGCGGGCACATTGTTGGAAGAATCGGGGCTGCGCCCGTCGATCACGGTGCGCGAAGGCGAGGGACCCAGGATCATCCGCGAGATGATCGCAGCGAACCCGGAGATCGCGGCGCTGGTGCTTGGGGCCGCGGCAACGGGGGCGCCGGGGGAACTGATCGCGCATTTCACGGGCGCCGATGCGGGCGCGCTGCCGGTGCCGGTGATGATCATCCCGGGATCACTGACTCGCGAGGCGATCGACCGATTGAGTTAAGCCTGGCCCGCCGCACCGAATGCCACGATTGCTTAGGCGACCGGTAAGGCGAGCCGCTGCTCGAGGAGCTGTTCGACCTTTTTCATCCCGCTCTGCGTGAGTTGCAGCGCGTCGATATCGGGCAGGACCGGCTCGAACAGCGCCTTGGACTGCAGCACGCGCAGCCAGCGTGCGATCGTCGTCGGCGATAGCGCCAGATGTTCGGCGATCGTCGCGGTCGACGCGATCCGACCCTCAGCTTCGGCGACATAGGTCAGTAGCAGGATCGTCCAGGCATGATCGGCGAACAGATCCGCCCCGAGGATGGAATCGCGCGCGCGCATGACATCGAGAAATTCGCGCGCGCGGCGCCACATCCGATAGGGCGCCATCTCAAGATCGTCCGTGTCGTCTATCGTCGACAAGGTACCTACCAAATAACCGCCATCGCATCCCGCCAGTCGCGAAACCTGGACCTCCATCAGGATGACATTGCCCGTGCCACCGATATAGCGTTTGCGTATTTTCGCCGACTGCCCGTTCGACTGTAACGCGGCAACTTTCGTCAAATTGACGGCGAGATCATCGGGATGTGTGATCGACATATACGACATGCCAATCAATTGGTCGCGATCGCGCTGCAACATCGTCGCGACCGGTGCATCGATCACCTGGATAACGCCGTCTGCATTCGAGATTGAATGCCCTATCACCATCGACCGTTCCTCCAAGCCAAACATATGTTTAGCAGAGATCATGAAGAAGCTATCACACTTCGATCATGTTCCGATCAATCAGTGTTTTTGTAAGCCTCTTACAATGCCTGCGCTGTGCGGGCAGTCCGCATCGCGTGCCCAATTTCGATAGGCGCACTAAGGGCTTGAGCCACGGCGCCGATCGCGGCACGGTTCGGCGATGCCGATAATCGCCGTACCGCTGCTTCTGGCAGCCGCCGCCTCTCCCGCTCCCCAGCCAGCCCGGTTTCCCGCACCGTCGACCACCCGGTTGAAGGCCGATGTTACGACGATGGTCGGTTTCGGAACGCGACACACGGCATCGACGACGACCGATCCAAAACGTGGGATCGGCGCGGCGCGGAACTGGGCGGCGGCGCGGTTCACGCAGCTCGGCGCGTCGTGCGGCGGGTGCATCGTGGTCGACCGGATCGCGCGCAGGTTCACCGGGCCGCGTGCACCGACCGGCGTCGTGGTCGAGGATGTACTGGGGATCCAGAAAGGGCGCGATCCAACCCGCGTCGTGATCGTCGGCGCGCATATCGACAGCCGCGTGACCGACGTGATGAACGTCACCTCGGACGCACCCGGCGCCAACGACAACGCGTCGGGCGTCGCGCTGGTGCTGGAGGCCGCGCGCATCCTGTCGCAGCGTCAGTTCGATGCGACCATCGTCTACGCGGTATTCTCGGGCGAGGAGCAAGGCCTTTGGGGCGCCGAACTGCTCGCCGACACCGTCAAGGCACGGGGCTGGGACGTCTCGGCAATGCTGAACAATGACATCGTCGGCAATACCGTCGGCCAGGGCGGCGTACGCGTCGCCGACAGGGTTCGCGTATTCTCCGAAGGTATTCGCGCGTCGGAGGATCTGGTCGCGCAACAGGGCCGGCGCGCAGAAGGCGGCGAGGACGATGGCCCGAGCCGGGCGCTGGCCAAGGCGATCGACGGGGTGGCGGGCGACGTGCCGGGCGGGCTCGATGTGATGCTCGACCGCCGGCCGGACCGGTTCGGCCGTGGTGGTGACCACGAGCCGTTCCTCAAGCTTGGCTATCCGGCGGTCCGATTCTCGGTCGCGGCCGAGAATTGGGACCGCCAGCATCAGGACCTGCGGACCGAGAACGGCGTGGTCTATGGCGACACGATCGAGGGCATGGACTTCGCCTATCTCACGAAGGTGACCGCGCTCAACGTCGCGACGCTCGCCCGGATCGCGGCTGCGCCCGCCGCGCCCGAGGACGTGTCGATCGCGGGCGCATTGTCGCGCGACACGACGGTCAAGTGGCGCGCGGTCCCGAACGCGACGACGTACCGCGTGCGCTGGCGGCGCAACGACACGCAGGATTGGACCAACGCGCGCGACGTGCCGGCAACCGGGGCTAACCCGCAGATTGTACTGGCGCAGGTTCCGGTCGACGACAGCTTTGTCGGTGTCTCAGCAGTTTCGGCCGATGGCGCGGAGAGCGTGGTGAGCTTTGCAGGGCGCGAACGCCGCCGGTGATCGCGCGCGATTAGGCGGCGACCGCGTCTTTCCACTCGCGGTTGGCGAGCGCGCGGGCGTCTTCGACGGACATCGGTCGGCCGAAATAGAAACCCTGCGCATGCGTGCAGCCAAGCTCGTGAAGGACGCCGAGTTCGGCTTTGGTTTCGATTCCCTCTGCAGTCGTGTCCATCCCCAGGCTCGTCGCAAGCGCGATCCCGGCGCGGACGATCGCCACCGCTTCGCGCAGCCCGCCAGCGGCGTCGCGGACAAAGTTTCGGTCGATCTTCAGCGAGGAAAAGCGCGTGCGGCTGAGATAGCCGAGCGACGAATGACCCGAGCCGAAATCGTCGAGGCTGAGGCGCACGCCGAGTTCGGCGACCCGGTCAAGAATCTGGGTCGCGCCGAGGCCTTCGTGCATGAACACGCTTTCGGTCACCTCGAGCTCGAGCCGTTCGGGTGAGACGCCGGTGCTCGCGAGCGCCGACGCGATCGTGGTGACGAAACCGGGATTGCGCAGCTGGTCGGCGGAGACGTTGACCGCGATCCGCATGTCGGATGGCCAGCGCGCAGCCTCCTCGCACGCGGTCCGGACCACCCACGCCCCGATCGGCCCGATCAGCCGGGTCTCCTCGGCGAGCGCGATGAACTTGGCGGGTAACACGCTGCCGAATTCGCGACTGGTCCAGCGTAGCAGCGCCTCGAAGCCGCAGGGCAGCTGGCTGCCGGTCTCGACGATCGGCTGGTAGACGAGGTGCATCTCGCCATTCTCGATCGCTTCGCGCAACGCCGCCTCGAGCACCCGGCGCTCTTCCGCCTGCACGTGCAGTTCGGGCTCGTACCGGCGAAAGACGCCGCGTCCCGCATCCTTTGCGCGGTACAGCGCGAGATCGGCCGACCGGACCAGCATCTCGGCGGTGCGCCCATCGCGGGGGCCCATCGCCAACCCGATACTCGCGCCGATATGGAGCGTATGCGCGTCGATCTCATAGGGCTGCGACAGCGCGGCGATGATCCGTTCGGCAAGCCGCTCGACTGCGGCGGTATCGCCGGCGTCGCGGATCACGACCGCGAATTCGTCGCCGCCGAGCCGGCCGCAAATCTCGTTGACGCCCATCAACTGCTGGATCCGCTCCGAGACGCGCCCCAGCAGTCGATCCCCGATCGGGTGGCCAAGCGTGTCGTTGACCGCCTTGAAGCGATCGAGATCGAGCATCATGAACGCATAGCGGCCACCCCAGCGATCCGCGTCCGCCATCGCCTTGACGAGCGTCTCGTTGACCATCAGCCGGTTGGGCAGCCCGGTCAGCGTATCGAAGCGCGCCATCCGGTTGATCTTGTCCGCCAAATTGCGTTGTTGGGTTATGTCGGCGCTGACACCAAGAAAGCCGTAAAATTCGCCATGGTCGTCGAAGCGGGGCGAGGCGGCCATTTCCCACCAGCGATCCTCGCCGTCGATCCGGACGGGGAGGCGCAGTTCGCGGAAGCTCTCGCGCCTTTTCAGCCGTTCGGCGAGCGTCCGCAGCCCGGAATCGAACTCGCCGGTGTCCCAGGAGGGGCCCGCCAGCACCTGGAGCAGTGGCAGGCCATTGAGGCTGGCGGGATCGATCCCGCAGGCGGACGCGAACCGCACGCCGGCCTTGACGATGCGCCGGTTCGAGTCGGTCTCCCAGAGCCAGTGCGCCCCCGTGGCATCGAAATCGCCGAGCAGCAGGCTGACTGTCTCGTTGCGATCGTCGAGCACGAGTTCGCCCGCGCGGATCACGACGAGCGCGCGCGCGCGGTGGAGGCACGCGGCCATCAGCAAGCCGGTGAATAGGAACAGCCCGAGCGCAGCGGCCGAACTGCCCGCAAACGCCATCTGCACGACCATCGCCGCGCCGAGATAACCGAGGAACACGAGCGTCGCGAGCGCGAGCGGCGCCATCGCCAGCGCCGCGGTCGCCATCAGCACCGCGAGCGTCAGGCCCAGCCCCGCGGTCGTCCCGGTCGGCGCGTGCGTGCAGAAGAACACCGGCACCGCGGACCAAGCGAGCGCGAGGACGAAGCCGTCCCACATCGTGCGGCGCAGATCGCGCAGGCTGGCATAGCCGTCGCCGCGAGGATGCGTGGCAAGTCGGCGAAACCCCACCCACACCGCGGCGGCGACGACCAGCGGCACCCAGGCCGCAATCTGCCAGTGCGGGACGATGCCGCGGACCAGCCAGGCGATCGCGAGCGTCGCCAGGATGTTGCTGGCGAGCAGGAACAGCGCGACGCGACGCCCCGCAAACAACTGCCCGGCACGAATCCGGCTCCAGAACACCGGATCGCCGCCCTCGCGCATCCCCAACAGCGTGGCGATGTCGACGGCAATGCGGCTCGACGGAAGAGGCGGGGACGTGGTCACGCTGCTGTCATACGGATCGGCTGGTTATCAGAACGTATGTACTGCCCCAATTCGGATCCAACTAACCTCGTTTTGGTCAAATCTAACGGAAACGCCGCCACTTATGACGCTGTCAGTCCGTTACGCGGCGATATCATAGGGTTTGATGTCGCCACTGAGATACAGGTTGCGCGCCTTGGCCCGGCTCAGCTTGCCCGACGAGGTGCGCGGCAAGGTGCGCGGCGGGATGAGTTCGATCAGGCAGTTCATCCCGGTGACCGAGCGGACCCGCTCGCGGATTTCGTCGCGCAGGCGAAGCCGCTCGGACTCGTCCGAGCTGCGGCACTGGACCAGCACGGCGGGGGTCTCCTCGCCGCCGGGCGTGGTAATCGCGAACGCGGCGATGTCGCCCGCCTTGAAGCCCGGCAGCTGTTCCACCGCCCATTCGATGTCCTGCGGCCAGTGGTTCTTGCCGTTGACGATGATCATGTCCTTGGCGCGGCCGACGATGTAGATGTAGCCGTCGGACATATAGCCCATGTCGCCGGTATCGAGCCATCCGTCCGCCATGCACGCCTCGGTCGCGGCATCGTCGCGGAAATAGCCGACCATTACCGACTTGCCGCTGCACCAGACCTTGCCGATCGCGCGGTCGGGGAGGGGGGTGCCGTCCTCTTCGCGAATCTCGATCCGCATGTCGCGGACGGGCTTGCCGCAATTGACGATCGCCCGGTAGCGCTGGGGGCGGTCATTGCCGCGGCTCCCGCCCGAAAGCTGTGTTTCCTCGACGAGCTCGACGCGGATGCCTTCGCCCGGCGGCATCAGCGAGACCGCGAGCGTCGCCTCGGCAAGGCCGTAGCTCGGGAGGAACGCGGTCGCCTTGAAGCCCGCATCGGCGAACGCGTCGACGAACGACTGCATCACGTCGGGGCGGATCATGTCGGCACCATTGCCGGCAACACGCCAGCGC
The DNA here is from genome assembly GCF_003050705.1 of Sphingomonas aurantiaca. GTDB lineage: Bacteria > Pseudomonadota > Alphaproteobacteria > Sphingomonadales > Sphingomonadaceae > Sphingomonas > Sphingomonas aurantiaca. The sequence continues at coordinate 375,034 of NZ_QAOG01000002.1, forward strand.
GACAGGTCGAACCGGTCGCTTGCCTTGGTCTGGCTCGACATGCGACGCGCGCAGATATCGTAGCCGAAGGTCGGCGAATAGCTGAGCGTGGTGCCCGTGTTGCGGCTGATGAGATCGAGCCAGGCGAGCGGACGCCGCGCGAAATCCTCGGTCTTGAGATAATCGGTCGAGACCTGGTTGGCGATCGGCGACAGGAAGCAGCCGACCAGCCCCATGTCGTGGTACCAGGGCAACCACGATACGCAGCGATCGGTGTCGCACACCGCCATGCCGTGGCTGTGCGCGGCGAGGTTGTTGAGCAACGCCGCGTGCGTGATGACGACGCCGTGCGGAAACCGCGTCGAGCCGCTGGAATATTGCAGATACGCGATGTCGTCGGGCTTCGCCTCGAGCAGGGCCGCAACCGGCGCCTCGCGCGAGACGAACTCGGACCAGTCGATCCCGACGGTGCCCGACAGCCGCGCGGCCTCGCCCGCCATCTGCGCGAGTTCGGGCGGGAAAATCAGCATCTTCGGATCGCAGCTCGCGAGCTGGACGCGGAGCTGTTCGATGTACGAATCGCGACCGCCGAACGAGGTCGGCAGCGGCAGCGGCACGGGCCATGCGCCGGCATAGACGACACCGAAGAACAAAGCGGCGAATTCGGGACCGGTTTCGGCGACCAGCGCGATGCGATCGGCGGGGCCGACGCCCGCGGCGATCAGGCGATCGGCCATCGCGCGCGCATCGGTGCGCAGCTGCGCATAGGGATAAGGCTGCGACAACGTGCCGCGCGCGTCATGGAAATTAAGCCCGCGGTTACCGGTCGCGGCGTAATCGAGCGCTTCGCCCAGCGTACCGAAATCGGCGAAACGGCGCGGCAGCACGTCCTCGGTCGGCGTCGCGACGATCGTCGCCGCGGTCTGGCCGTCCTTGTGAAGCGTTTCGGTCGTCATCGCAGTTCCTGTCTCTGGCGTCGTGCCCGGCATGGCGGCTGAACGCACCACGCCTATCTCAACTCTAGCCGTTCAACTTCGGGTGTCAGTGTGGCACAATGATGGCGTGTCCGACGATGACGACCCCGATCAGGCGCCTGGGCGTCCCGAAAAGCGCGGCAAAGCGCGCGCCGCTGGGCGTGGTGGCGCCCGTGGCGGCGAGCGCGCGCCCCCCAAACCGCTCGACGCCGCGGCGCTGGAGCGGATGGCGCTGCGCTATGTCGAACGGTTCGCGACGACGCGGGGGCGGCTGACAGACTATCTGGGGCGCAAGATCCGTGAGCGCGGCTGGGACGATGGCGCGGCGGCGGCACCGGCCGATCCCGCCGAACTCGCGCAGCGCATGGCCGATCTCGGCTATGTCGACGACCGCGCCTTTGCCGAGCAGCGCGCGGCGGCGATGCAGCGGCGCGGGCTGGGCGCCCGGCGGGTCGCGGGGGCGTTTCGTGAGGCGGGAATCGACGAGGGCGATGCGGACTCGGTCGCGCCCGCGATCGCGGATCGCGCGGTCGAATCGGCGCTCGCCTTTGCGCGGCGCAAGCGAATCGGGCCCTATGGCAGCGGAGAGGGCGATCGAAAGCTCCACGACAAACAGCTCGGCGCGATGTTGCGGGCGGGGCACCGGTTCGATCTGGCGCGTAAAATTGTTGCGACGCCGCCATCCGATGACCCGGAATCGATCGATTTCGGCTGAGATATTGCAACGGATTCGTTGCGACCGGGACGAAGCATGCTAGCTAGGGTTCAGGGGTGTAACAATGCGTAGACGCAGCAGGGTGCGGCCATGACGACGCAAACCGGATCAACGATGATCGCGGTAAGTGTCGCGGTCGAGGGCGAGGGTAAAGCCGCGGTCGGGGGGCCGATTTCGGACATCGTTGCGGGGCAGGCCTTCGTGGCTGCCCCGGACGCCGTCGAGGTGCGCGCGATCGGCGGCGTGATCAAATGGTTCGACGTGACGCGCGGGTTCGGCTTCGCGGTCGCGGACGACGCGACTGTCGGCGATATCCTCGTGCATTTCTCGGTGTTGCAACCGCATGGCCGCCGCAGCCTGCCCGAGGGCGCGCGGGTCGAGACGCTGTCGGTCCAGCGTGGCCGCGGGTTCCAGGCGCGGGAGATCGTCTCGATCGACATGACCAACGCGGTCGAGGAGCCTGTCCGCGCGCCCGCATCGCCCGACCGGATCGATCCGATCGCGATGATCGACGCCGCCGGACCGTTCGAGCCGGTGTCGGTCAAATGGTTCAACCGGTTGAAGGGCTATGGCTTTCTGGTACGGGGTTCGGATGGCAGCGACGTCTTCGTCCATATGGAAACGCTACGTCGCGCCGGGATCGAGACGGTCGAGCCCGAGCAGCCGCTGCGCGCCCGCGTCGTCGCAGGGCGCAAGGGGCCGCTTGCCGTTGCAGTCGAAGAGGGACTTGGATGAGTTTGGTTGCGAAGGCCGTGCTGGCCGGGGTGCTGGCGTTGGGCGTCGGCGCCGGGGGTGTGGCGTATATGAACAGCGGCGATAAGACCGAGGCGGCCAAGGTCGCGACGCTGAAGCTGACGATCAAGAGCACGAACGGGACGCATGCGTTCACGGTCGAGAGCGCCAAGACGCAGGACGAGCAGGCGCGCGGGCTGATGTATCGCACCGACCTGAAGCCAGACGGCGGGATGCTGTTCTGGCCCTATCCCTCGACGGGTGGCGCGCCGGTGGATGCGAGCTTCTGGATGAAGAACACGCCGAGTTCGCTGGATATCCTCTATATCCGCGCGGACGGCACGATCGCGCGGATCGCCGAGAACACGGTGCCGTTCTCGGAAACGCCGGTGCCGTCGGGCGAGCCGGTCGGGGCGGTGCTCGAGCTGATGGGCGGCCGGTCCGCCGAACTGGGGATCGCCGAGGGCGACCTGGTGACGTGGGACAAGCGCGCCGACTAAGCGGGCGGGCGACAGCGTTTATCGGCTGGGTCGCGCTCTCGGTCGCGGACTTTGCCGGCCTGCCGCATCATCATGGTTGAAGCCCGCCCTCACTCGGGTTAAGCGCGGCGCATGGGCTTTCTCGCATCGACTTTCACGTGGTGGAACGGCGCCACCCTCGGCACCAAATTCGGCCTGCGCAGCATGGCGAAGATGGGCGAGGACGCGCTCGGCAACGTCTATTACCAGGGCGGCAAGGATACCGCGGGTAATCCGCGCCGCTGGGTGATCTATCAGGGCGCCACCGACGCGAGCCGCGTGCCGCCCGCGTGGTTCAGCTGGCTGCATCACCAGGTCGACGATGTGCCCGATCGCGCACTGCCGCCGATCCGCGCCTGGCAGAAGCCGGCGGTCCCCAACATGACCGGCACTGCGCTCGCCTATCGGCCGTCCGGTGCGCTCGAAATGGGTGGCAAGCGGGCCGCGGCCACGGGCGACTACGAAGCCTGGACGCCAGAAGGGTGATCATGCGCTGGCTCGCCGCGGCCGTGTTGGTCGTGGTGCTGGGGGTGGGCGGGTGGTTCGGTTACCGCGCGCTCACCACGCCTGTGGCGAAGGTGGCGGCGGTCCAGCAGGAGCTGCCGGGCGCCGAGGAGCCGGCGAATTCCTCGATCGAGACGATCGACACCGGTGCTGCGACGATCGCCACCGGCGGCACGCCGATGGCGCAGCGCGTCGCGGTGCTCGGCCTGCTCAACAAGCGTAACGGCGAAACCCGCGAGGTGACGCTCAAGCCCGGCCAGGCGACTCGGATGGGCGATGTCGTGCTGCGGCTGCGCGCATGCGAACAGACCGCGCCGTGGGAGCAGGAGCAGCTGACCGGCGCGTTCGTGCAGGTGCTGGTGCGCGGAGTCGACACGAAATGGCGGCGGAGCTTCTCGGGCTGGCTGTACAAGGAACGCCCCGCGCTGAACGCGGTGCAGCATCCGATCTACGACGTGTGGACCAAGAGCTGCGCGATGACCTTCCCCGCGACCGGGCCCGATACCGCGCCGGTCGCCGAGGCCTTGCCCGCCAAGCGATCGAGCGCGCGGAAATCGCCTGCTGCCGACGCGCCCACGACCGACGACGCGGGGCCGAGCGCGCCGTCGAGCGCACCCGCCAGCAACGCCACGTAATCCGCGCGGTCGATCTCGATCGCGCCGAGCGAGGCGAGGTGCGAGGTCTGGAACTGGCAGTCGAGCAGGGTGAACCCGCCGGCACGCAGCCGCGCGACGAGGTGCGCCAGCGCGACCTTCGAGGCGTCGGTGGCGCGGCTTACCATGCTCTCGCCGAAGAACGCGCGGCCTAGCGCCAGGCCGTAGAGCCCGCCGACGAGCTTGCCGCCGTCCCAGCATTCGACCGAATGCGCGAAACCCATCGCGTGCAGCGTTTGGAAGACGCGTTCGATCCCGTCGTTGATCCACGTCTCGGGGCGGCCCTCGACGCTTTCGGCGCAGAGCTGCACGACGCGCTCGAACGCGGTGTCGACGGTGATCTGGAACCGGTCGGCGGCGATCGTCTTCTTGAGCGAGCGCGAGAGCTGGAAGCCGTCGAGCGGCAGGACCGCGCGGCGGCGCGGCTCGACCCAATAGACGCTGGCGGCGTCGCGGCTGTCGGCCATCGGGAACACGCCGACCGAATAGGCGCCGAGCACGAGCTGCGGGTCGAGGATGTCGGTCATGCGGAGAGCCGGAGTTCGATCCGGCGCCACAGCTCGGCGAACGCCTGCGCGGCGGCCGATCGGGGCGCGAACACGCCGACCGGCGCGCGCTTGACCGCCATCGATTCGATCCCGCTGGCCATCGGGATCACCGGCCAGTCGGGGTGCCGCGCCAGCGCCTCGGCATGGAGCGCGCGGCGCTTGTCGACCATGACGTGGACCGGGAGCAGCGCGGTGCGGCCGCCGAGATGCTGGACGACCGCGTCATAGGCGCGCGTCGAGAGGGGCGAGGGGATGACGGGGATCACGATCAGGTCGGCGGCGCGCATGACCTGATCCGCGGTCTCGGTCAGCCCGGGCGGGCAATCGAGGATCACGCGGTCATAGCCGGCAAGCTCGCCCAGCAGCTTGGCGAGGCGCTTCTTCTTGTCGAGATCGTGGAACAGCTGGTCGAGACCGCGCAGCGACGCGTCGGCGGCGATCAGATCGAGGTGGCGATAGGCGGTCGGCCGCGCCTGCTTGGCGACGGCGATGTCCTTCGAGAACATCGCCTGCGCCTGATCCGCCTTGCCGGGGCCGCCGAGCACCCAGGTCGACGCGGCCTGCGGGTCGAGATCCCAGAGCAAGGTGCGGCGCGCGGACAAGGTTGCGGCGCACCACGCCAGGTTCACCGAAAGCGTCGTCTTCCCGACGCCGCCCTTGAGGCTGTAGATCGCAACTGTTGCCATCGCGCTACGGTGCCGGTCCGTGGCGGCAAGGGCAAGAGCGCGCGGCACAAAGAAAAACGGCCGGCGGATGAACCGCCGGCCGTCAGGACTATCGCAATCGACCCGAAATCAGGCGTGGCAGGTCTGTGCCGACTTGCCCGGTGCGGTCAGCGTGACGCTGGTCTCGTCGCCCGTCATCGACCAGCCGCCCTCGGCGGTCTTGGGCGCGCCGGCGACGTCGGCCTTCAGCGTGGTCGCGGTGCCGCCCTTCTTGGTGCGGACCACGGCCTGCTTGTCGCCCTGGAAGAACGTCACGTAGAGCAGGCTGTTGTCCTTGCAGCGCAGCGTCTGCTCGGACTTGATCGCGGGCGGCAGCACGACCGGTGCGGCGTTCGCGAGCGTGTTCGCCATCGGATCGGGATTGGTATCAATCACCTCGGGCGAAGCAGGCTTGGAGTTGCAGGCAGCCAGCACGAGCAGCGCGGCGACGGCGGTCATGGGGAGAATTTTCATAGCGAAACATCGCTTCGCGCATGCAGCATGGAGCGTCAAGGCTTATGGCCCTTCGCGCGCCGGGCGTGCGCCACGCGGGCGCCGGGCCGGTGACGAACCGTGGCAGATCCGCGACGACCGGGCCGCGAGCATCGATTTTGGCGCGGCAAAGTTTCGCTCGCTTGCCCGAACTTGCCGGGGACGCCACATATGCCCCATGCAAACGACACCTGATACGCTCGCCCTGATCGGCAATACCCCCCTCGTTCGCTTGAAGGGCCCCAGCGAGGCCACCGGCTGCGATATCTTCGGCAAGTGCGAATATGCGAACCCCGGCGCGTCGGTGAAGGATCGCGCCGCGCTGTTCATCGTCGAGGATGCCGAGCAGCGCGGGCTGCTCCAGCCCGGCGGGACGATCGTCGAGGGGACCGCGGGCAATACCGGGATCGGCCTGGCGCTGGTCGCCAATGCCAAGGGCTACAAGACGATCATCGTCATGCCCGAGACGCAGAGCCGCGAGAAGATGGACACGTTGCGCGCGCTGGGCGCCGAGCTGGTGCTCGTCCCCGCCGCCGCCTTCTCGTCGCCCTGCCATTTCGTCCACACCTCGCGCCGGATCGCCGAGGAGACGCCGGGGGCAATCTGGGCGAACCAGTTCGACAATACCGCCAACCGCCGCGCGCATATCGTCGGCACCGCCGAGGAGATCTGGGCGCAGATGGACGGACGCGTCGACGGCTTTACCTGCGCGGCGGGAACCGGCGGGACGATCGCCGGCGTCGGGCTGGGCCTCAAGGCGAAGGACGAGTCCGTCTGCATCGCGCTGAGCGATCCGCACGGCGCTGCGCTGTATAACTATTACGCGCATGGCGAGCTGAAGTCCGAGGGATCGTCGGCCGCCGAGGGAATCGGGCAGGGCCGGATCACCGCCAACCTGGAGGGTGCGCCGATCGACACGCAGTTCCGCATCTCGGACCAGGAGGGCTATGCATGGGTCCGCCGGCTGCTCGACGAGGAAGGGCTGTGCCTGGGGCTGTCGTCGGGGATCAACGTCGCGGGCGCGGTGGCGCTCGCGCGGCATCTGGGGCCGGGCAAGCGGATCGCGACGATCCTGTGCGATACCGGATTCCGCTATCTCTCGACGCTGTACGATCCGGCATGGCGTGCGGCCAAGGGGCTCGGCTGATCGCCCGGATGCGCGGGAATCGACAGCGGCGCGATGGTCGGGTATCCTGGCGCGGCAAGATGAAGTTACCACATGACCCCTCGCAGACGGCGCAGCGCATCAAGGTCGGCATGATCGGGCTGGCGGCGGTCGTCCTTCTGGTCGGGCTGGCAAGCGCGATCATCGGCTCGGCCAACCGCGAGCGCCCGGTCGCGACCGCGGGCACCGCGCAGCCGGACGTGGTCGCGAACATGGGCGTTTCGAATCTGGTCGACCCGGCGGGGGCAGGCGAACCACTCGCCGAGATGGGGGTCGCGCCGAGCGCCAATTCGCAGGCGCCTGCGCAGTAGTTGGCGCTGGGGGCGTTGGGGTTTTGGGCTGAGTGGCAGCGTCTCGCGTGGCGGGTGTCGTTGGCGGAGCGTCACCCGGATCGCAACTCGGATCGTTGCCTGAAACCACGCCGCGCTCGTCACTCGGATCAACACCTATATCGTCACCCCAGCGGAAGCTGGGGTCTCCAGCGTGGCAGGCGACGGGAGTCACATGGGGATACCCCAGCTTTCGCTGGGGTGACGGTTTGGGCGTGCGATGCGATAGTTTACTCTCGGTCCTCGCCGTTAGCCGTCAAGTGTCCGCCGTCCGCCGTCTCGCGTCCGGTGTCCGGCCTTACACGTGGCGCATTCAGCGTACGGCACTTTGCGGAAGGCATTCGGCCTGTCGCATTCGGCCCGGAGCGCGGTTCGAGACACCAGCGTGCATCGATATCGGCCAAATCCCTGGATTTCCCCGGCAACACCCCGCAGACTGCCCGGATCGAGTCCGATGTGCACCGAAATTCCCCCCGAAGCGACGCGCGAAACTCGTCGCAATTCCGTCCAATCCCCAAAAATCCCGTTGCGTCCCCGGACCTCTATGGTAGATGGAGGTTAATACAGGGGCACGTTCACCGTTAGCTGTCAGCGCGGTCGGAACGCGGCGAGAGTCGCGTTCCGAGATGGTGAGGCGTGTGCGCCATTTCGAAGGGTTTTGGCGTGTCGGTACGGGGTCGCTATCAAGGAGACGGTATCGGCCTTGTCGACGACAAGGGCCGGGTAGCCATCCCCTCGGCGCTCCGCACGACACTTTCCGCAAATGCGCCCAAGGCGAACGGCAAGGACGGCGGGACCATCATCATCGGCGCGCATCAGAAGAATCGCTGCCTGGTCGCGTATGATCCGGGCTATGTCGACATTCTCGCCGAGCGCCTCGACCGCCGCGAATCCGAGAACACGTCCGAGAACGGCGAATACGACTATAACATCAAACGCGCCGCAGCGTCGGGCGAAGCCGTCCCCTTCGATGGCTCCGGTCGCTTCATCATGCCTGCGTTCCCGCGCTTCTATGCGGGCATCAAGGGCCATGCGTTTTTCTACGGCGTGCTCGATTATATCGAGATCTGGGATCCCGCGACGCTGATCGCCACTGACGGCATGCCCCCCGTCGTCAAGGAGATGGCGCGCTTCTACATGGCCGAGAAGGGGGTCCAGCTGTGAGCAGCCCCGACGCGCCGCATATCCCCGTCCTGCTCGACGAAGTCCTGGCGGCGCTCGCCCCCGAGCCCGGCGAGACGATAGTCGACGGCACGTTCGGCGCAGGCGGCTATACGCTGGCCTTGCTCAAGTCGGGCGCTCGCGTGATCGCGTTCGATCGTGATCCTGATGCGATCGCCGCCGGCCGCGGGATCGAGGACGCCGAAGACGGGCTGACGCTGATCGCCGCGGACTTCTCGGCCATGGCGTCCGAGCTCGAGGCGCGCGGGCTGGCACCGGTCGACGGCGTGACTCTCGACATCGGCGTGTCGTCGATGCAGCTCGACCAGGCCGAGCGCGGCTTCTCGTTCCAGTCGGACGGCCCGCTCGACATGCGGATGGCGCAGGCCGGCATGTCGGCGGCGGACTTCGTCAACGAGGCGGACGAGAACGAGATCGCCGACGTGCTGTACCAGTACGGCGACGAGCCCAAGTCGCGGCGCGTGGCGCGCGCGATCGTCGCGGCGCGCCCGCTGACGCGGACCGGCGAGCTGGCGCACATCGTCCGCCGTGCGCTCGGCTACAAGGCGCATGACAAGAAGGACCCCGCGACGCGGGCGTTCCAGGCGATTCGCATCCATGTGAACCGCGAGCTGGGTGAGCTGGCGGACGGGTTGCTGGCCGCCGAGCGCGTGCTGAAGCCCGGCGGTCGCCTCGCGATCGTGACGTTCCACAGCCTCGAGGACCGGATGGTGAAGCGCTTCCTGCGCACGCGTTCGGGCGGGGCGCCTTCAGGTTCGCGTCATCTTCCGCAGGCGAAGGCCGCGGCGGAACCGAGTTTTTCTCATGTCGGCCGCGGTGTGCGCGCCGGCGAGGCCGAGGTCGCACGCAATCCGCGCGCGCGCTCGGCGACATTACGGACGGCGCGGCGGACCTCCGCGCAACCCTGGACGGAAGAGGTGACGACATGACGGCGGCGTATCGGATGAAGGGTGTGGGCTGGTTCGGGGGCTGTGTCGCCGTCGTGCTCGGTTTCTACCTCGTGTCGCTGCAGGTGGCCGCCGAGCGCAAGAAGCTGGAGGCGGTCAACGGCCAGATCCGGTCGGCGCAGCGCGATATCCGCGCGCTGGAGACCGAGTTCGACACGCGCGGCAACCTCGCGCAGCTCGAGCGATGGAACGGCGACACGCTGGCGCTGTCGGCGCCGACCGCGGGCCAGTTCGTGGTGAGCGAGGCTGCGCTCGCGTCGCTCGACGTCAACAGCCTGCGCGCGGACGGGGTCCAGACCGCCGCGCTGCTGGTGCCGTCGGGGGCAGGGTCGGTCGTGTCGACGCCGATCGTTCCGGTGACGGCGGCGCCCGCGGTCGTGAAGCTCGCGCCCGCGCCGGTGCAAATGGCACAGGCGAGCGCGCCGCGCGCGATCAACGTCGCGATTGCGGCCGCGTCGAAGACCGCGCTGAAGCCGGTGGTGATCCGTGCGTCGGTGGCGACGCCGCGGTCTGCCGAGGCGGCGCTCGTCCGCGCGGCCAAGACCGATCGCCTGGCGGCCGTCGCCAAGGTTCGGCCGCAGGCGGTCGCGATGCTCGACCGCAAGCTGCTGTCCGATACGACTCTGGGTGACATCATGAGCGGTGCCCGCTCCGAGAGCGGCCGGCGGCGGTGACCGCCTTGGTCGCCCGGCCTGTCGCGCAACATCGTAGCGCCAATCAGCGTCACGCGCTGGTGGCGACCGCGCATACGCGCCTGATGATGCTGATGTTCCTGTTCGGCGCGGCGGTGCTGGTGGTGATCGGGCGGCTGGGGATGCTGGCGGTGCAGGCGTCGCTCGCCGATCCGCAGGCGCGCGCGGCGATAATCGCGGCGCGCGGCGACATCGTCGATCGCAACGGCGCGCCGCTGGCGCGGACGATCGATGCGTGGACGATCGCGGTCCACCCCAAGAAGCTGATCGGCGACCCGACCGAGGTCGCGAGCAAGCTGGCCGCGCTGATGCCCGAGGCGGGCGACCAGGCGCATTATTATGCGCTGCTGACGTCGGGCAAGAGCTTCATCTATCTGCAGAGGCGCGCGTCGCCCGCGCTCGTCGAGCAGGTCAATGCGATCGGCGAGCCTGCGATCGTGTTCGACCGCGACACGCAGCGCCTGTACCCGCAATCGACGATGGCGGCGCATGCGCTGGGCTTCCTGTCGACCGCGGGGCACGGGATGAGCGGGATGGAACGCGTGCTCGACGAGCGGCTGACCAACCCGGCGCTGAACGGCACGCCGGTCGCGCTGTCGCTCGACAACCGAGTCCAGGCGGCGATGGAGAGCGAGCTGGGCCGCGCGATGACGACCTTCTCCGCGCGCGGCGCGGGCGGGATCGTCCTCGACGTGGCGACGGGCGAGGTGATCGCGATGGTCTCGCTGCCGACCTTCAACCCCAATCGCGTCGGGATGGCGGGCAGCGAGGAGCTGCGCAACATCACGACGCAGAGCGTGTTCGAGCTGGGATCGACGTTCAAGCCGATCACGATGGCGACCGCGATGGATACCGGCGTCGTCACGTCGTTCGCGCGGCGGTTCGACGCGACACACCCGTTGCAGGTCGGCCGCTTTACGATCCATGACGAGCGCGGCGATCCCAAGCGCTGGCTGAACATGGCGGAGACGCTGATCTATTCGTCGAACATCGCCACTGCGCGCGTCGCCGACGAGGTCGGGCCGGCGCGGATGCAGACGATGTTCAAGAAACTGGGCTTCGACACCAAGCCCGATATCGAGCTGCGCGAGAAGGGCCGCCCGTTGTGGCCGAAATACTGGGCGCGCACGACGACGATGACGACGGCTTATGGCCACGGCATCGCGGTGACCCCATTACATCTGGCCAGCGCTTATGCGGCGTTGGTCAATGGCGGGATCTGGCGGCCGGCGACGCTGCTCAAGGTCGCGCCGGGGCATGCGCCCGTTGGTCGCCGTGTCATCACCGAGCAGACCAGCGCGCGGATGCGGCAGATGCTGCGGCTGATCGTGCAGCGCGGGACGGGGCGCAAGGGCGATGCACCGGGCTACCGCGTCGGCGGCAAGACGGGCACGGCCGAGGCGGCGGTGTCGGGCGGCTATGACCATTCGCGCAACGTGGCGACGTTTGCCGCCGCGTTCCCGATGGATGCGCCGCGCTACGTGGTGCTGGCGATGCTCGATTCGCCGCTCGGCACGAAGGAAACCGCCGGGTGGAAGACAGCTGCATGGAACACCGCGCCGGTGGTGGGCCGGACGATCTCGCGCGTCGGCGCGATCCTGGGCGTGGTGCCCGACGCGCACCGCGACATCGACGTGTCTGACATCGTGCCGACTTTGTGGCAGGACCCTACCCGTACGCAGCCAACCGGGCAATGAGGACGACCAAATGAAGCTGTCAGCGCTGACCGACGGGACGGAAGAGGCGCAGGTGACGGGGTTCGCGATCGATCACCGCAAGGTCGCGCCGGGTACGGTGTTCGGCGCGTTCGAGGGGGCGCGCGTGAACGGCGAGGACTATATCGCCGACGCGATCCGGTCTGGCGCGATCGCGGTGGTCGCGCGGCCCGGGCTGACCGTCGAGGGCGCCGCCTACATCGCCGACGAGACCCCGCGCGAGCGGTTCGCGCAGCTGGCGGCGAAGTTCTTCGCGCCGTTTCCCGAGACGTCGGTGGCGATCACCGGGACCAACGGGAAGACGTCGTGCGTCGAGATGACGCGGCAGCTGTGGCGGATGGCGGGCTTTCATGCGGCGTCGATCGGCACGCTGGGTGTCACGACCGCCGACGAGCGCGTGACGACCGGGCTGACGACGCCCGACGTGGTGACGTTCCTGTCGAACGTCGCGGGGCTGGCGCGCGAAGGCGTGACTCATCTGGCGTTCGAGGCGTCGAGCCACGGGCTGACGCAGTACCGGACCGAGGGGCTGAAGGTGGCCGCGGCGGCGTTCACCAACCTTAGCCGCGATCATCTCGACTATCATGGTGACATGGCGGCGTATTTCACCGCCAAGATCCGATTGTTCTCCGAAGTGCTGTCGACCGATGGCACCGCGGTGGTGTGGGCGGACGATCCGCAAGCGGCGCGCGTGATCGACCTGGCGCGCGAGCGCGGCAACCGGCTGGTGACGGTCGGCACGCAGGGCGAGACGTTGCGGCTGGTGGAACGTGATCCGACTCTGCTGGGGCAAGGGCTGACGATCGAGGCTGACGGCCAGACGTACACGGTGACGCTGCCGCTGATCGGGGCGTATCAGGCGGCGAATGCTTTGGTGTCCGCCGGGCTGGTGATCGCGACAGGCGGCGATGTGGCTGCGACGATCGCGAACCTCGCGCGGTTGCAGCCAGTGCGCGGGCGGCTGGAGCGGGCGGTGATCGCGAAGTCGGGTGCGCCGGTCTATGTCGATTACGCGCATACGCCCGATGCGCTGGAGGCCGCGATCGCCGCGCTGAAGCCGCATGCGGGCGGCAAGCTGATCGTCGTGTTCGGCGCGGGCGGCGACCGCGATACGGGCAAGCGCGAGACGATGGGGCAGGTGGCGGTGCAGCATGCTGACCGCGTGATCGTGACCGACGACAATCCGCGGACCGAGGATGCGCGGGCGATCCGCAGCGACGTGCTCAAGGGTGCGCGCGGGGCCGAGGAGATTGGCGACCGGCGGGCGGCGATCGGGGCGGCGGTGCGCGAGGCGGGGCCCGAGGATATCGTGCTGATTGCGGGCAAGGGGCATGAGCAGGGGCAGATCGTCGGCGATATGGTGCTGCCGTTCGACGACGTCAGCGTGGCGCGGGAGTGTGCTGCGTGAGGGGGGCTAGATCTTCATTCCCCTCCCGCTTGCGGGAGGGGCTAGGGGAGGGCGCGACGTACGTACTGGCGTCCGGCCTGCTTGGTCAGCCCCTCCCCCGACCCCTCCCGCAAGCGGGAGGGGAGCAATGAGCTTGTGGACTTCGGCTGAGATCGCCGCCGCCACTGGCGGTGTGGCGTCGGGGGACTTTTCCGTCTCCGGCGTCGCGTTCGATTCGCGCGAGGTTGGGCCTGGCGATCTGTTCGTGGCGATGAAGGGCGAGGCGAGCGACGGACATCTGTTCCTCGACCAGGCGTTTGCGCAGGGTGCCGCCGGGGCGATCGTGTCCGAGCCTTGCGACCACCCGCATGTGCTGGTCGCGGACAGTTTCGTCGCGCTCAACGCGCTTGGCGCCGCGAGCCGCGCGCGCAGTGGTGCGACGATCATGGGCGTCACCGGGTCGGTCGGCAAGACCAGCGCGAAGGAGGCGCTGTTCGCATGTCTCGACCGCGCGGCGCCGGGCGCGGTGCATCGCTCGGTCAAGAGCTACAACAACCATACGGGCGTGCCGCTGAGCCTTGCGCGGATGCCGCGCGACGCGGTGTTCGGCGTGTTCGAGATGGGGATGAACCATGCCGGCGAACTCGCCGAACTGACTCAGCTGGTGCGGCCGCATATCGCGATGATCACTGCGATCGCGCCCGCGCATACCGCGTTCTTCCGCGACGAAAGCGCGATCGCGGATGCCAAGGGCGAGATCTTCGCCGGGCTGATGCCGGGCGGCACCGCGATCGTCCCCTATGACAGCCCGCATCGCGACCGGCTGCTCGGCCATGCGGCGCCGCATGCCGCGCATATCGTGACCTTCGGCAGCGAAAAGGGCGCCGACGTGCGCGCGATCGAGGCGATGCGCCTGCCGACCGGCGGGACGTTCGTTACCGCGCGGATGGGGCAGGCCGCGGACCACGAACTGAGCTTCACGATCGCGCAGCCGGGCGCGCACTGGGTATCGAACGCGCTGGGCGTGCTGGCGTGCGTGCAGGCGGCGGGGAGCGATCTTGGACTCGCGGGGCTGGCGCTTGCCGAGCTCGGCGGGCTGCAGGGGCGCGGCGCGCGATCCATGGCGTCTGTCGGTGATGGCGAGATTCTCGTTATCGACGAGAGCTACAATGCGAACCCGTCGTCGATGCGCGCGACGCTCAGCGTCCTGAGCCATGAGCCGGGGCGGCATATCGCGGTGCTTGGCGAGATGCGCGAATTGGGCGACGCCTCGGCCGACTATCATGCGGGGCTTGTCGAACCGATCCTTGCGGCGCGCGTCGAAATGGCGCTGCTGGTCGGTGAAGCGATGGCACCGCTCGCGCAGGTGCTTGAGGGACAGATCGAAACCGTCCATGTGGGCGACGCTGCGACCGCGCTCGCCACGTTACGGACGCTAATCGCGCCGGGCGACGCCGTGCTCGTCAAGGGATCGAACGGGGTTGGGCTCGCTCGGGTCGTGGCAGGTCTCTTGAGCGGGAAAAACTGAATGCTGTACTGGCTCGCCGAGCATCTGGGGTTTCCCGGTCTGCTGAATCTCATCCGGTACCAGACGGTGCGGACCGGCGGTGCGGTCGCGACCGCGCTGATCATCGGCCTGATCATCGGGCCCAGGTTCATCGGCTGGTTGCGCGTGCGGCAGGGCAAGGGGCAGCCGATCCGTGCCGACGGCCCGCAAACGCATCTGGCCAAGCGTGGCACGCCGACGATGGGCGGGCTGATGATCCTGACGTCGATGTGCCTCGCGATCTTCCTGTGGATGGACCTGAGCAACACCTATGTCTGGGCGTGTCTGTTCGTGACGCTCGGCTTCGGGACGATCGGGTTCATGGACGATTATGACAAGGTGCGGAAGGCGAGCACCGCGGGGATCAGCGGACGTACGCGGCTGCTGCTCGAGTTCGTGATCGCCGGGATCGCGGCAACGATCATCATGTCGCAGAACGGGCCGCATCTGTACCTGCCGTTCACGTCGCGGCTGTATCTCGATCTCGGCTGGTTCTTCCCGGTGTTCGCAGCCTTCACGATCGTGTCGTTCGGCAACGCGGTTAACCTGACCGACGGGCTCGACGGGCTGGCGACGATGCCGGTGATCATCGCCAGCGTCGCGTTCATGCTGATCGTGTACCTGGTCGGGAACGTGAAGTTCGCCGATTATCTGGGCATTCCGCACGTGCCGCGTGCTGGCGAACTTGCGATCTTCTGCGGGGCGATCGTCGGGGCTGGGCTCGCGTTCCTGTGGTTCAATGCTCCGCCGGCGGCGGTGTTCATGGGCGATACCGGGAGCCTCGCTCTTGGTGGCGCCTTGGGGACGATCGCGGTCGTCGCGCATCACGAGATCGTGCTGGGGATCATCGGCGGGCTGTTCGTGATCGAGGCGCTGTCGGTGATCATCCAGGTGTTCTTCTACAAGCGCACCGGCAAGCGCGTGTTCCGGATGGCGCCGATCCACCATCATTTCGAACAGCTCGGCTGGGCGGAGGCGACCGTCGTGATCCGCTTCTGGATCATCGCGCTGGTGCTGGCGCTGGTCGGCCTCTCGACGTTGAAACTGCGGTGATCGTCGCGAAGGCCTGGCGCGGGAAGCGCTATGCGGTGCTGGGGCTCGCGCGGTCGGGGGCGGCGACGGTGCGGGCGCTGGTGGCTGGCGGCGCGGGGGTTGTGGCTTGGGATTCTGACGAGGCCAAGCGTGCCGTTTTTGCTCCCTCTCCCCTGCGGGGAGAGGGCTGGGGTGAGGGGCAGACCAGCAGCGCTGCGCCCGTGGCGGCCCCTCTCCCAACCCTCTCCCCGGAGGGGAGAGGGCTCGTGGATGTGGCACCGTTGGATGACCTAACGGGGTTCGACGCTTTGGTCGTGTCGCCGGGGGTGCCGTTGAATACGCATCCGCTGGCCGCGGTGGCGCGCGAGGCGGGCGTTCCGGTTATTGGCGATATCGAGTTGTTCGCGCAGGCGCGCGGCGATCTGCCGTCGCACAAGGTCGTCGGGATCACCGGCACCAACGGCAAGTCGACGACGACCGCGCTGGTGCATCACATCCTCAAGACCGCCGGCATTCCCACGCTGATGGGCGGCAATATCGGGTTGCCGATCCTCGAGCAGGAGGCGCTGCCCGAGGGCGGGGTCTATGTGCTCGAGCTGTCGAGCTACCAGATCGACCTGACGCAGACGCTCGATTGCGACGTTGCGGTGCTGCTCAACATCACGCCCGATCACCTCGACCGGTATGACGGCTTCGAGGGCTATGCCGCGTCCAAGGCGCGGCTGTTCGCGATGCAGTCGGCCGGGCATGACGCGATCATCGGGATCGGCGATGCGCCGTCCGCGGCGATCGCGCGCGGGCTGTCGGGCAGGGCTGAGCATCTGACCAAGATCGCGCCCGGCGTGTGCCTGTTTCAGGGCGACTGGCCTGCGCTGCAGGGGCCGCACAATGCGCAGAACGCGCTTGCCGCGATCGCGGTGGCCAAGGCGCTCGGCGTGAGCGAGGTCGATATCGATCGCGGTCTCGCCAGCTTCACGGGCCTGCCGCATCGGATGCAGCAGATCGCGTCCTATGGCGGCGTCGCCTATGTCGATGACAGCAAGGCGACCAATCCCGAGAGCACGGCGCCCGCGCTCGCCGCGTTCGAGCGGGTCCACTGGATCGTCGGCGGGCGCGCGAAGGGGGACGACCTCGATGCGTGCCGGCCCGCATTCGGGCATGTCGTCCGCGCCTACACGATCGGCGAGGCCGGGCCGAAATTCGCGGAGATTCTGGGCGGCTCGATGCCCGTCGAGGCCGTCGGGACGCTCGACGCAGCAGTCCGCAGCGCCGCGGCCAACGCCAAGCCCGGCGACACGGTGTTGTTATCCCCCGCTTGTGCTAGCTTCGATCAGTTTCGCGATTACGAAGCGCGCGGGGCGGCGTTCCGTGCCGCGGTAGAGTTGCTGGCATGACCGATTTGCGCGCTGGAACCATGGATATGGGTGTGCCCGGACAGAAGAACGGGATCGTCGCGAAGATGAAGCGGCGTGGCGGGCGCGGCGATCAGTCGCCGCTGGGCACGTGGTTCTGGGACATCGACCGGATGCTGCTGCTGCTGACGCTGTTCCTGATCGCGATCGGATTGATCGCGGTGGCGGCGGCGTCGCCGGCCAGCGCGGTCCGCTATTCGGGCGAGCATCGCAAGATCGCGCCGCTCTATTACTTCTGGCGGCAGCTGATGTGGGTCGGCGTGTCGTTGCCGGTGCTGATCGGCGTGTCGATGATGCCCGTATCGATGGCGCGGCGGATGGCGATCGGCGGGTGTGCGGCGTTCGTGCTGATGCTGATGGTGACGCCGTTCGTCGGGGTCGAGGTGAACGGGGCGCGGCGCTGGCTCGGCTACGGCTTTGCGCAGTTCCAGCCGTCCGAGTTTTTGAAGCCGCTGTTCATCGTCACGGTCGCGTGGCTGCTGTCGTTGCGCGCGAAGGATTCGGAGCTGCCGACGGTGCTGATCACCGGCGCGATGACCGCGGGCGTCGCGGTGCTGCTGATGCTGCAACCCGATTTCGGCCAGACGATTATCTTCTGTTCGGTGTGGCTGGCGCTGCTGATGATCGCGGGGACGCCCGCCAAGGTGCTGATCGGGCTGATCGCGATGGCGCCAGCAGGGCTGGTCGCGGCCTATGTCTTCTACGGCGTGGCGCGGTCGCGGATCGATGCGTTCCTGTTTCCGGGTGTCGAAGGCGAGGGCGCCGGCGACCATTTCCAGACCAACGCGGCGCATAATACGCTGACCGCGGGGGGATGGTCGGGCACGGGGCCCGGCGCGGGCGCGGCGAAGTTCGGGCTGCCCGAGGCGCATACCGACTATATCTTCTCGGTGATCGGCGAGGAATTCGGGCTGATCGCGTGCTCGGTGATCGCGGTGATCTTCCTGGCGATCGTCGTGCGCGTGTTCGTCAAGCTGCTGGACGAGCAGGACGAATTCAAGCTGCTGGCGTCGGCCGGGCTAGCCACGCAGTTCGGCGCGCAGGCGCTGGTGAGCATGGCGGTAAACACCGGGCTAGCGCCATCGAAGGGAATGACGCTGCCGTTCATCAGCTATGGCGGATCGTCGATGATCGCGCTTTCGGTCGGCATGGGGTTGCTGCTGGCGTTCACCCGGCGCAATCCGTTTCTCACGCGGAGCCCCTATGTTGTCCGCTGGAGTGGTGAATGACTAAGCATTATGTCCTCGCAGCCGGTGGCACCGGGGGACACATGGTCCCGGCGGCGGCGCTTGCAGCCGAACTGACCAAGCGCGGCCACCGCGTCGCCTTGGTCAGCGACGCGCGCGGCGTGCGCTTTCCCGGGCTGTTCGACGAGATCCAGACGCATGTCCTGCCCGCAGGGCGCTTCAGCGGCGGGCCGCTCGGATGGGCGAAGGCGACGCGCGAGATGTGGCGCGGGCGGGCGATGGCGCGCGAACTGTACGCGACGTTCAAGCCGGCGGCGGTGATCGGGTTTGGCGGCTATCCGGCACTGCCCGCGCTGCTGGCGGCGTTTGCGGACAAGATCCCGACCGCGGTGCATGAGCAGAACGCGGTGCTGGGGCGCGTCAACCGCTTCGTCGCAGGCCGTGTCGATGCGATCGCGACCTCGTCCGAGCCGACCGAGCGGCTGGCGGCCAAGCTGCTGGGCAAGACGCATCTGGTCGGCAATCCGGTGCGCGAGGCGGTGCTGGCGCTGCGGTCGCGGCCCTATCCGCTGCTCGAGGAGGACGGGATCTTCCGCGTGCTCGTGACGGGGGGCAGCCAGGGGGCGAGCATCTTGTCGCAGGTTGTGCCCGATGGCCTCGCGATGCTGCCGGTGACGTTCCGGCGGCGGTTGCAGGTGACGCATCAGGCGCGGATCGAGGATATCGATGCGGTGCGTGCGAAATATGCCGAGCATCATATCCCGGCCGAGCTGGCTACGTATCTTCCCGATATGCCCGAACAGCTCGCCTGGGCGCATCTTGTGATCGCGCGTGCGGGTGCGTCGACGATTTCGGAGCTGACCGCGGCGGGGCGTCCGGCGATCCTGGTGCCGCTGCCGAGTGCGACCGACGATCACCAGACCGTGAACGCGCGCGAGATGACTCGGGCAGGCGGCGCGCGGACGATCGCGCAGGGAGATTTTACCGCAGTGGAACTGGCCAAGCAGATGCAGAAACTCGGGCTCGACCCGGCCGCGTTGCAGAACGCGGCGGGACGCGCGCGCAGTTGCGGGCGGCCCAATGCCGCGAGCGATCTGGCCGATCTGGTCGAGAGCCTGGACGCGCCCGTGTCGCGGATCCCGGTCGGTGCGCCGTCCAAGCCAAAGGCGCAGTTCGCATGAAGGGTGTCGCAACGGATATCGGCACGATCCATTTCGTCGGCATTGGCGGGATCGGCATGTCGGGCATCGCCGAGGTGATGAAGAATCTCGGCTACCGCGTGCAGGGGTCGGACGTGGCCGAGGGCTATGTCGTGCAGGGGTTGCGCGACAAGGGGATCCCGGTGGCGATCGGCCATGCCGCGGCGAATATCGGCGATGCCGCGGTGGTGGTCGTGTCGACCGCGATCGTGCGCTCGAACCCCGAGGTCGAGGCGGCGCTCAACGCGCGCGTGCCCGTGGTGCGGCGCGCGGAGATGCTCGCCGAACTGATGCGGCTGAAGTCCACGGTTGCCGTTGCCGGCACGCACGGCAAGACCACGACGACGTCGATGGTGGCGGCGTTGCTCGATGCCGGTGGCGTCGATCCGACGGTGATCAATGGCGGGATCATCAATTCCTACGGCTCGAACGCGCGACTGGGTGCGAGCGACTGGATGGTGGTCGAGGCGGACGAGAGCGACGGCAGCTTCCTGCGACTGGACGGGACGATCGCGGTCGTCACCAACATCGATCCCGAGCATCTCGATCATTACGGATCGTTCGACGCGGTGAAGGATGCGTTCGTCGAGTTCGTCGAGAACGTGCCCTTTTACGGCGCGGCGTTGCTGTGCCTCGATCATCCCGAGGTGCAGGGGATCCTGCCGCGCGTGCGCGACCGGCGAATCGTGACCTATGGCTTCTCGGCGCAGGCGGACGTCCGCGGTGTCGAGGTGACGCCGATCCCGGGCGGCAACCGCTTCGACTGCGTGGTGCGGACGCGTGACGGCGCGACGCGGACGATCCACGGGATCGAGATGCCGATGCCGGGCCGGCACAATGTCCAGAACGCCTTGGCCGCGATCGGCGTCGCGCTCGAGCTGGGCATCGAGGATGCGACGATCCAGCAGGGCTTTGCCAAGTTCGGCGGCGTGAAGCGGCGGTTCACCAAGGTGGGCGAGGTTCCGGTCGAGGGCGGCGGCGTGGCGATCATCGACGATTACGGCCATCACCCGGTCGAGATCCGCGCGGTGCTGGCCGCTGCGCGCGAGGGGGCGAAGGGGCGCGTGATCGCGGTCGTGCAGCCGCATCGCTATTCGCGGCTCGGCAATCTGATGGAGGATTTCCAGACCGCGTTCAACGACGCGGACCGCGTGCTGGTGACTCCGGTCTATGCGGCGGGCGAGGCGCCGGTCGAGGGCGTCGATGCGGCGGCTTTGGTCGAGGGGTTGAAGCGGCGCGGGCACCGGTTTGCGGGCGTGGTCGCGGATGCGGATGCGCTGGCGGTCGAGCTGGCGGCGACGATCGAGGCGGACGACATGGTCGTCTGCCTTGGCGCTGGCGACATTACGAAGTGGGCGGCTGGACTGGCGGATGCGATCGAAGTCGAGCGTGCGAAGGTGCCGGCGTGAATGATCGCGCTTCTGCTCCCCTTCCGCTTGCGGGAGGGGTCGGGGGAGGGGCTTCGGCCTCCTCCGACGGTGCGGGCGCGGCTATGTCGGTCCCTCCCCTAACCCCTCCCGCAAGCGGAAGGGGAATCAAGGTCGAGGCCGGGGCGTCGCTCGCGGCCTTCATATGGTTCCGGACGGGAGGGCCCGCGGAGACGCTGGTGCGTCCCGATACTGCGACCGATCTGGCGGCGTATCTGCGTGATCTCGATCCTTCGACGCCGGTGCTGCCGGTTGGCGTCGGCTCCAACCTGATCGTTCGCGACGGGGGCGTGCCGGGTGTTGTGGTCCGGCTGCCCAAGGCGATGGCGAAGGTGTCGGTGCAGGACGGTCGCGTTCGGGCCGGGGCGGGGGCGATGGGGATTACTGTCGCCAGCGCCGCGCGCGATGCGGGGATCGCCGGGCTCGAGTTTCTGCGCGGGATTCCGGGGACCGTGGGCGGCGCGGTACGGATGAACGCGGGGGCCTATGGGCGCGATGTCAGCGATATCCTGATCGAGGCGACCGTCGTCACGCGTGAGGGTTCGGTCGAGACGTGGCCGGCGGCGCGTTTCGGCTATGTGTATCGGCATTCGGACTTGCCGGCGGGCGCGGTGGTGGTCGAGGCGGTGTTTTCGGGCACGCCCGGCGAGCCTTCGGTCATCGGGGCCGAGATGGACAGGATCGCCGCCGAGCGCGAGGCGTCGCAGCCTCTGCGATCGCGGACCGGCGGATCGACGTTCAAGAATCCCGAGGGGCACAAGGCCTGGGCGCTGATCGACGCGGCCGGGTGTCGTGGCCTCACGCGCGGCGACGCACAGGTGAGCGAGAAGCATTGCAATTTCCTGCTGAACCTTGGCTCCGCGTCGAGCGCGGAGATCGAGGCGCTGGGTGAAGAGGTACGGGACAAGGTGAAGGCGCATTCTGGGGTGGCGTTGGAATGGGAAATCCAGCGGGTCGGCATTTCTCTCCCCTCCCGCATGCGGGAGGGGGCAGGGGGTGGGCCCGCGCTTTCCACCAGCGATGCGGCCGGTGATGGCGGGCGCCCACCCCTCGGTCCCCTCCCGCATGCGGGAGGGGAAGCATGACGGCGCCTCTTCACATCGCGGTGCTGATGGGCGGCTGGTCGGCGGAGCGTGAGGTTTCGCTGATGTCTGGCAATGGCTGTGCCGATGCGCTTGAGTCGCTCGGGCACCGGGTTACGCGGATCGACATGGGGCGCGACGTCGCGGCCAAATTGGCCGACGCCAAGCCCGATCTGGTGTTCAACGCGCTGCACGGGACGCCTGGCGAGGATGGCTCGGTGCAGGGGCTGCTCGACCTGATGGGGGTGCGGTACACGCATTCGGGGCTCGCGACGTCGGTGATCGCGATCGACAAGGTGCTGACCAAGCTGTTGCTCGTGCCCGCAGGGATTCCGATGCCGGGCGGGCGGATCGTCAAGTCGGCGGACCTGTTCGAGGGCGATCCGATGGCGCGGCCCTATGTCCTGAAGCCGGTCAACGAAGGGTCGTCGGTCGGCGTCGCGATCGTCACCGATAGCAGCAATTACGGCAACCCGATCGCGCGTGACAGCGTCGGGCCGTGGATCGATTTCGAGGAGCTGCTCGCCGAACCCTATATTCGCGGGCGCGAGCTGACGACCGCGGTGCTCGGCAACCGGGCGTTGGGTGTCACCGAGTTGAAGCCGAAGACCGGCTGGTACGACTATGAGTCGAAATATACCGACGGGATGACCGAGCATGTCTGCCCGGCGGAGATCCCCGACGAGATTGCAGACGCGTGCAAGAGCCTTGCGCTCGAGGCGCACCGGTTGCTCGGCTGCAAGGGCGCGTCGCGGTCGGATTTCCGTTGGGACGACGAGCGCGGCGTCGACGGGCTGTTCCTGCTCGAGGTGAACACGCAGCCGGGGATGACTCCGCTGAGCCTGGTGCCCGAACAGGCGCGGCATATCGGCATGAGCTATGCCGAACTGGTGCAGGCGATCGTCGACGAGGCGATCGCGGACCATCCTTCGCCATGAGCCGGACGATCAAGCGCGGCTCGCCGCCCAAGCGGCCTGCCCCGCGGCGGAAAGTCGCGGTCAAGAAGGTGTCGGTGATGGACCGGCTGGTCGGGATGCTCCCGGTCAGCGAGGATACGCTGCGCAAGATCGCGACCTGGTCGATCCTGGGCGCGGGCGGTGCGGTGGCGATCGCGGCGGCGACGTGGATCGGCATCCCCGGCATGATCGGCGCGGCAGTGGCCGAAGGCGCGGGGCGCGCGGGCTTCAAGGTCGAGCAGATCGAGGTCACCGGCCTCAAGCGGATGGACCGGATGTCGGTCTATGCGGTCGCGCTGGAGGACAAGCAGAACCAGACGTCGATGCTGTCGGTCGATCTGGAGGCGGTGCGGCAGAAGCTGTTGCGCTATGGCTGGATCGCGGACGCGCATGTCTCGCGGCGGCTGCCGAACACCATGCTGGTCGATATCGTCGAGCGGACGCCGGCTGCGGTGTGGCAGGACAATGGCCAGCTCACGCTGATCGATTCGTCGGGCGTGCTGCTCGAACCGGTCCAGCCCGAGGCGATCCCGAACCTGCCGCTGGTGATCGGGCCGGGCGCGGATCGGCAGGAGGCGTCGTACCAGACGCTCCTCGCCGCGGCGCCGGCGTTGAAGCCGCGCGTCAAGGCGGCGACCTGGGTCGGCAATCGGCGCTGGGACCTGACGTTCGAGAGCGGCGAGACGCTGGCGCTGCCGGAGGACGGTGCGCCGCGGGCGTTGGTGAAGTTCGCCGAGCTGGATGGGGCGCGGCCGTTGCTGGGGCGCGGCTGGATCCGGTTCGACATGCGCGATCCGACCAAGCTGGTCGCGCGCAAGCCGGGCGCGAGCCTGGCGCACAGCGTCGACGTGCCGGCGCCGGCCAGTGTCGGGGCTAGTGCACCGGATACAGGCGAGACTACGACTACCCCGTCGCAATCGGCGGGCGCGAACGTAACGGGCGGGGAGGGATGACATGGCTAAGGTGGCACCGGAAGGGCTGATCACGGCGCTCGATATCGGGTCGTCGAAGGTTTCGGCGATGATCGCGCAGAAAGGGGACGGGGGCGAGTTGATCGTGCTCGGCACCGGCCAGCGCGAGAGCCGGGGCGTCAAGCGCGGCTATATCGCCGACATGGCGACGACCGAGGCGGCGGTGCGCGAGGCGGTCGAGCAGGCCGAGCGGATCGCGGGCATCAACATCGAGAATGTCTGGGTCGGGTTCTCGGCCGGCGGGCTCGTGTCCGACGTCGCCGAGGTCGAGTTCGAACTCGGCGGCCACCGCGTCGAGCAGCAGGATATCGATGCGTTGCTGGCCGCGGGGCGCAACTCGATCGATCCGCAGGGGCGGATGGTGCTGCACGCGCAGCCCGCGCTCTACACGCTCGACGGGCTGACGGGGGTGAAGACTCCGCTTGGGCTGCATGCCGACCGGCTTGGCGTGCATATTCATGTGGTGGCGGCGGACGGGTCGCCGGTGCGCAATCTCGATCTGTGCGTGCGCTCGGCGCATCTCGAGGTGAAGTCGATCATCGCCTCGCCGGTCGCGACGGGGCTGGCGTGCCTGAGCGACGAGGAGCGCGAGCTGGGCGTCGCGCTGGTCGAGATGGGGGCGGGGATCACCAACGTGTCGCTGTTCGCAGGCGGCATGCTGGTCGGGCTGACGTCGATCCCGATCGGTGCGCAGGACATTACCGACGACATCGCCAGCGCGTTCGGCACGCGGCGGCAGAATGCCGAGCGGATGAAGTGCTTCCACGGATCGGCCAATGCCTCCCCCCGCGATAATCACGACATGATCCCGGTCATGCCGATCTCGGCCGAGGACGGCGCGGGCGAGGGTGCGCAGATCACCAAGGCGCAGTTGATCGGCGTGATTCGCCAGCGGCTCGAGCATCAGATGGGCGAGGTGCGCAACGCGCTCACCAAGCTGAAGTTCGAGGGGCCGGTCGGGCGGCAGGTCGTGCTGACGGGCGGCGGCGCCGAGCTGAAGGGGGTCGCCGATTACGCGCAGCAGGCGCTGGGGCGCTCGGTCCGGATCGGTCGACCGCGCGGGTTGACCGCGCTGCCGGAAGCGCATGGCGGACCGGCGTTTGCGACGCTAGCGGGGTTGGCCTTCTACGCGGCGACCAATCCGATCGACCTTCGCGGGCTCGCGCCGCAGCGGACGACGGTGCACCGACCAAAGGGCATGGGCATGGTCCGCAAGTTGATTCAGGCGGCACGCGCGAATTATTAAGAGTTTCGAGGGTGCTGGCGTTATTTCGGCTGGAACAGGCCGTGACGTTGGTGCACACAGATTAATCAGGGGCCCGGCCGTAGCGTATCTACCGGGTTGTGCGGAGAACGGCGATGAGCATCGAATTCCTTAGTCCCGAAGTGGACGATCTGGCCCCCCGCATCGCGGTGATCGGCGTCGGCGGCGCAGGCGGCAACGCGATCGCCAACATGATGCGGGCCGACGTCCAGGGCGTCGACTTCCTCGTGGCGAACACCGACGCGCAGGCGTTGAAGCAGTCGACCGCGCCGCAGCGGATCCAGCTAGGCACCAAGATCACGCAAGGGCTCGGTGCGGGCTCGCGTCCCGAGATCGGCCGTGCGGCCGCCGAGGAGACGATCGACCAGCTCGCCAAGATGCTCGAAGGCGCGCACATGTGCTTCATCACCGCCGGCATGGGCGGCGGCACGGGCACGGGCGCGGCACCGGTCATCGCCAAGGCGGCGCGCGACATGGGCATCCTGACCGTCGGCGTCGTGACCAAGCCGTTCGCGTTCGAGGGCAACCGTCGCGCCAAGTCGGCCGAGGGCGGCATCGACGAGCTGCAAAAGTATGTCGACACGCTGATCGTCATCCCGAACCAGAATCTGTTCCTCATCGCCAACGCGAACACGACCTTCAAGGAAGCGTTCACGATGGCGGACGAGGTCCTTCAGCAGGGCGTCCGCAGCATCACCGACCTGATGGTGATGCCGGGCCTCATCAACCTCGATTTCGCCGACGTCCGCTCGGTGATGCAGGAGATGGGCAAGGCGATGATGGGCACCGGCGAGGCAAGCGGCGACAACCGCGCGCTCGAGGCCGCGCAAAAGGCGATCTCGAACCCGTTGCTCGAAGGCGTCAGCATGCGCGGCGCCAAGGGCGTCATCATCTCGATCACCGGCGGTGACGACATGCGCCTGCTCGAGGTCGACGAAGCCGCCAATCACATCCGTGATCTGGTCGATCCCGATGCCAACATCATCTGGGGTTCGGCGTTCAACCAGGAGCTGGAAGGCAAGATCCGCGTCTCGGTCGTCGCGACCGGGATCGACGCCGATGCGCGCCCGCCCGAGGTCGCGCCCGAGCCGACGCGCTCGTTCAGCTTCGGATCGCGCAAGACCGACGAGAATACGTCGTTCCGTCCGAGCGAGCCGTCCGCACCGGCCGCTGGCCAGGCGGGCGAAGAGCCGCTCGACCTGACCGCGTCGTCGGAAGTCGAGACGGCGTCGACGTCGGATGACGAACTCGTGCTCGGTGCCGAGACGATGGTGCCGCAGGCCGCTCCGGCGCCTGCCCCGGTCGCCCCCGCGCCACAGCCGGCGCCCGCGCCGCGCACCTATGCCGACGAGCCCTATGGTCGCGGCCCGATCGCGCGTCCGGCCTCCGCGTCGACGGTGCCGCCCGCACGCGCACCCATCGTGCCCGCTGTGCCCGTGCCGACGCCGGCCGCGGACGAGGGTGGCGCGCGTCGCCGCTGGCTCGCGCCGGGCGCCGAGGCTGCACCCGAGGCGGTTCCGGCCGCACCGCGCGTCAAGCTCGGTGGTACGCTGTTCGAGCGTATGTCGAATGCGGCGCGTGGCGCGGCGAAGGAAGAGGGCGATGCGGCTCCGCAGGACCCGCTCGACATCCCGCGCTTCCTGCATCGGCAGAACAACCAGTAAGTCTGGGCGCCGTTCTCCCGGTCTGGCGGGAGAACGGCGGGGCCAGATGGATTGGTGGCGGTCTCGTTCTCCAACATCACCTCCCGGGCGAAGGCGGGCGAGGCGGCGTTTCAGCGTCAACGCTTCTCCAAGATCTCATATGTCGAATCCGCAGATCGTAACCCGCGCCCGTTGCTTGCTCCTCGGCGCTTCACTCGTCGCCGCCCCCGCCCGGTTCGCCGCGCCCATGCGTCGCGGACATTGCCGGTTCCGTCGGGCTGGCGTCTAGACAGATGATCCTCATGACCCGCTCGTCCCATCATCTCTTGACTGCTGCGCTGGCGCTCGTGCTGGCAGCTTTGCCGTGCGCGGCGTCCGGGCAGGCGATGATCCAGGCGATTCCGGGGACAACCGATGCGGACCGGCTGGGCGACGAGATGCGCAAGCTGGCCAGCAACCCGCGCAACATCGACGCGCTGATCCGGGCGGGCGACCTGTCGATGGGGCTGGGCGACCTGAGTGGTGCTGCCGCGCTGTTCGCGCGCGCCGAGAAAGTGAACCCACGCGATGGCCGTGCGAAGGCGGGAATGGCGTCGATCCTGGTGCGGTCAGAACGGCCGGGCGAGGCGTTGCGCTATTACGCGCAGGCCGAGAGCTTCGGGCTCGATCCGCGCACGTTCGCGGCGGATCGCGGGCTGGCCTATGACCTGATCGGGCAGCAGGACCGGGCGCAGCGCGACTACCGTGTCGCGTTGCGCGATGCTCCCGACGACGAGACGACGCGGCGCTACGCTTTGTCGCTCGGGATTTCGGGCAAGCAGGAGCTTGCGTTGCAACAGCTTGCGCCCTTGTTGCTGAAGAGCGATCGGGGTGCGTGGCGCTCGCGCGCGTTCATCATGGCGATGAACGGCGATGTCGCGGGCGCAGAGAAAATTGCGACGACGATGATGCCCGCCGGTACCGCGCAGGGGCTGCAACCCTTTTTCCAGCGGTTGCCGACGCTGCCGGCGAGCGACCGGGCGTTCGCGGTGCATTTCGGCGAGGTCCATGCGACGCCCGCGCGGCTCGCGGATGCGCGGATGGCGCCGCCGATGGGGATGCTCGCGGCGGATCCGACCGCGCCGGTGATGATGGCCGCGGTGACGCCGCAGCCCGTGACCACGGCGACTTCGGGCAAGAAGGGCAAGCGCGATCGGCGCGGCAAGCCCGAGCGTGTCCAGATGGCGGCGGTCACGCGATCGGCGTCGACTCCGGTGCCGATAACGGCGACGATCGCGCCCCCGCCCAGCCCGGTGCGGAGCGCGCCGACGGTTCCGGCGACCATCTACGCGGCCCCGGTCCAGCTTGCGGCGGCGCCGATGCAGATGGCGCAGACGCTGCCGCCGCGGGCGGTGCCTTCGCCACAGCCGAGCTATGTCGCGAACAGTGCGGTTCAGGCTGTGCGCACGAGCCCAGCCGCTGAAGCCAATTCCGTGGTTGCCGCCACCGTGCGGCCGAGCGTGTCGCCCACGGTTCCGGTGACCACGACGGCGCGTGTCGTGCCGGCACCAGCGGTGGGGACGCTGCCGCAGACCGTAGCCACGCAAATGGCGGCGATCCCGATTGTACAGGGGCGGACCGATCCGACTCGCTCGGCCAATGCGCTTGCGGCTTCGGCTTCGGTACCGACGCAGCAGGTGCCTGTTCAGCAGGTTCCGGGCCAACACTTCGCGCCGGTTCAGACCGCGAGCGCCGGTACGCCGATGCCGGGCTTCTCCAGTACGCCGACGCCAGGTTTCTCCAGTACGTCCACGCCGTCACCCGTCGTGCCGGCCCGCGTCATCCCGACACCCGTTGCCCCGACGACCGTCGCCTCGGTCGCGACGCCGCGGACTCATGCGGTTGCGGCGAGCGAGGATTCGATCCTCGCGCGGATCGTCGCAGGGCTGTCGATCCCGGCGTCGGAGCTCGACGTCGCGCCGATGCGTCCTGCGCCTGTCGTGACGCCGGGCGTCCTGCCTGCCGCTTCCCCTGTGTCTGATGAGGCCGAGCGCGTGGTGGCCGAGGCGAACGCCAAGTCCGAGCGTGATGCCGCCGCCAAGGCGATTGCGGCAAAGACGCTGGCGGCGGACAAGCTGGCGGCCGACAAGAAGGCGGCCGCGGACAAGAAGGTCGCGGCGCGCAAGGCGATCGCCGACAAGAAGGCGCTCGCCGAGAAGAAGGCGGCGGCTGCCGAGAAGCTCGCGGCGGACAAGGCGGCGGCCGAGGAAAAGCGCATCGCGCGCGCCAATCCGGAGCGCGTCTGGGTGCAGGTGTCGACCGGCGCGACCGAGGGCGACCTGCCCAAGGCGTGGAAGAAGGCCAAGGCCAAGGCGCCGACGGTGTTCGGCAGCCGCGGTGGCTGGACGGCGCCGTGGAAGGCGACCAACCGCGTGCTCGCCGGGCCGTTCAAGACCGATGCGGAGGCGCGCACCTTCGTCAACCAGCTCGCCAAGGAAGGCGTCCCGACGTTCACCTTCACCAGCGATGCGGGCGAGATCATCACGAAGTTGCCGGCGAAGTGAGCTACCGTGCGCCCTGGGCTTCGGACCCGGCGCGCAGCAAAGGACGGCTTCAGGAAGAACAGAACGGGTCCGTCCGAGGCCCGCGCGATGCGTTCCAGCGCGACCGCGACCGGATCATCCACTCGATCAGCTTCCGTCGCCTGCGCCACAAGACGCAGGTCTTCATGGCGCCCGATGGCGATCATTTCCGCGTGCGCCTGACGCACAGCCTGGAGGTGGCGCAGATCGGCCGGACGATCGCGCGGACGCTGGCGCTGAACGAGGACCTGACCGAGGCGCTGTGCCTGGCGCACGATATCGGCCATCCGCCGTTCGGCCATGCGGGCGAGGATGCGCTGAAGGCGGCGCTGATGCCGTCGGTCGAGGACGGCGGGCAGGGCGGGTTCGATCACAACGGCCATACTTTGCGCACGTTGATGACGATCGAGCGGCCCTATCCGCTGTGGAACGGGCTGAACCTGACCTGGGAAACGCTCGAGGGGTTGGCCAAGCATAACGGCCCGGTGCGGCATCCCGGCTGGGCGCTGGCGGCGGCGGACGCGGAATTTCCACTAGCGCTGACCAGTTTCTCGTCGCTGGAGGCGCAGGTCGCGGCGATCGCCGACGATATCGCTTACGACAATCACGACATCGACGATGGCCTGCGCGCGGGGTTGCTGACGCTCGACCAGATGCTGGCGGTGCCGTTGGTCGCGCGCGGCTGGGACGATGTGCGGCGGCGCTTCCCCGATGTCGCGCCGAAGCGGCTGGTGGGCGAGCTCGTCCGCACGCAGATCGGGACGATGGTCAACGACCTGATCGCGGAGACTCGCCGGCGGATCGCGGCGAGCGGGGTGACGAGCGTCGACGACGTCCGCGCGGCGGGTCAGTGCCTGGTCGGTTTCTCGCCCGAGATGCGCGATGCGGAGCGCGACCTGAAGCGGTTCATGTACGCCAACCTCTATCATCATCCGCGCCAGCTGGCGGCGGCGGATGCGGCGCATGGGATCGTGTCGGGGTTGTTCGCGGTCTATCGCGATGATCCGGCGACGATTCCCGAGGAGTGGCGCGAGCGGCTGCCCGCGGCGGAGCCCGACCGCAGCCGGCATATCGCGGACTTCATCGCGGGGATGACGGACCGGTATGCGGTGTCGCGGTATCGTGAGCTGGTCGGGCCGATCGATCTGCCCGAGGGGTTTTGAGGGGGGCGTGGTGTGATCCGGAAAGGCTGATGCTTGCGTCGGTTTTGCCTCCCCCCATTCTCCGTCATCCTGACGAAAGTCAGGACCCAGGGTACCAAGCGTTGCGCCTCACGGCTCTGGGTCCTGACTTTCGTCGGGATGACGAAGTTGAGAGGCGACCGCGTAACGCAAGGCGGCGGCCGGACCGAGGTCCGACCGCCGTCTTGGCCGTCAGTGCGACAGCGTCAGGTCAGCGCGTGACCGACGCGATGCCGCCCGCAGCGCCGGTGGCTTCGGCGGTCTTGAACGCGACCGGGACACCGCCCGACATGCCCGAGACGCGATCGCCGCGCACGATCAGGTGGAACTTCTGGCCCGACGGATAGCTGCGGCCGTCGATGACCTGACGGCCACCGTCCTGCGTCGTCGTGTAGACATAGGTGCTGCCCTCGTGGACGAAGCTCTGCTTGTCGTCGGCGGCCATGCCGATCGTCGACGTGAGTGCGGCGGCGGCGGCGGCGATAATCTTCAAGGTAGTGCGCATGATCGTTTCTCCCGCGTTGTGCGTCGAGCCGGATCAGGTCTTCTCCCAACTCTCGAGTAAGAGAAATATTGCACTGCAACATGAGTCGCAATTGCAAAGCCTTCGATTGCAGTTGCGCGCGGTGCAACGACGGTCCGGCCTGCCGATGCGGTGAACCGCAGCGCCGACATAGTTGCGCGACAAATCGGGCGCAGATCGGTCTGGAAGGAGAGGGTTGGTGTCCACTTCCAGTATTGCGTTCAATAGGTTCGGTCTTGGTGCGAGGCCGGGGGACGGGGTCTCGGGCGATCCCGAGGGATGGGTGCTCGCGCAGTGCGACCGGTTCGAGGCGCGGCCCGCCGCGATCGCGGGCGCGCCCTCGACCGCGAGCGTGTCGGCGGGGCTGGCGACCTATTTCGCGGAGCAGAAGGCGATCCGGACGCAGTTCGGTCCGCGTGCGGCCAAACCTGTGGCTGGCGCCATTCCCGACCCGATGGCCGCGCCGGTGCCGGCGATGTCGGCCGCGATGGCCCCGCCCGACATGGCCGCTGCCGAACCGGGCGAAGCGGCGCGTCAGGCGGCGCGGCAACGCGCGGGCAAGCTCAGTCGCGACGATTATGGGGCCGCGTCGCTGCGCGGACGATCGCCGCGCTGACGAGCGATGCGCCGTTCGTCGAGCGGCTGGTGCATTTCTGGGCGAACCATTTCGCGGTCTCGACCGACAAGCTCGAAGTCACCGGGCTCGCAGGGCCGATGGAGTTCGAGGCGATTCGCCCGCATGTGCTGGGCAAATTCGCCGACATGCTGAACGCGGTCGAGCGGCATCCGGCGATGCTGCTCTATCTCGACCAGGCGGTATCGGTCGGCCCCGACAGCGCGTTCGCCGCGCGCCGGGCGAAGCGCCGATCGGGCCTGAACGAGAATCTCGCGCGCGAGATCATGGAGTTGCACACGCTCGGCGTCCGCAGCGGCTATACGCAGGCCGACGTCACCGAATTCGCGCGGGCGATGACCGGGTGGACGGTGGCGGGGATCGGTCGGGGACCGGGAGCGCGCGTGCAGGACGATTCGCGGGCCGGCGCGTTTGTGTTCCTGGCCGACGTGCACCAGCCGGGCGACCGGATCGTGATGGGCAAACGCTATCCCGCGGGCGGCGAGGCGCAGGCGCAGGCGGTGCTCGCCGATCTTGCGGTCCATCCCGCGACCGCGACGCATATCGCGACCAAGCTGGCGCGGCACTTTGCGGGCGACACGCCGCCGCCGGCGATGGTGGCGCGGATCGCGGCGGCGTTCCGGGCATCGGGGGGCGACCTGCCCACCGTCTACCGCGCGGTGGTGGCATCGCCCGAAGCGTGGGTGACGCCGCCGGTGAAGTTCAAATCGCCCTGGGAATGGTATGTCTCGACGCAGCGCGCGCTGGGGACGACGACGGTCCAGCCGGGCGTGACGGTGGGGATGATGAACCAGCTCGGCCAGCCGATCTGGAAACCGGGGCAGCCGGTCGGCTATGACGATATCGCCGCCGCCTGGGCGGGGCCCGATGCGATCCTGCGCCGGGTCGAGGCGGCGGAACGGTTCGCGGCGCGCGCAGGGCCGGTCGATGCGCGCGCGCTGGCCCCGGCGCTGTACCCAGGCGCGCTGAGTGCCGCCACCGCGCAAGGCCTCGCGCGCGCGGAAAGCCCGGCGCAGGCGCTCGCCCTGCTGCTGGTAGCCCCCGAATCGTTGCGGAGATGATCATGCTCGACCGTCGTTCCTTTCTCTCGACCGGTACGCTCGGCGTGCTGGGCTCCGCCTTCGCGCCGCGCATCGCGTTTGCGCGCGCCGCCACCAACAAGCGGTTCGTGTTCGTCATCCAGCGCGGCGCCGCCGACGGGCTGGGCATGATCGGTGCGGTCGGCGATCCTGCGTTTGCCGGCGTGCGCGGCGATCTTGCCGCGGACCTCGCCGCGGGCACCAAGCTTGACGGCATGTTCGCGCTGCACCCGGCGATGGTGGCGAGCGCGGGGCTGTACACACAGGGCCAGGCGCTGTTCGCGCATGCGATCGCGTCGCCCTATCGCGATCGGTCGCATTTCGACGGGCAGAACGTGCTCGAGACGGGCGGCGCGAGCGCGTATCAGGTGCGCGACGGGTGGCTGAACCGGCTGCTCGGCGTGCTGCCCGCGGACCAGGCGCGCGCGATCGCGGTGGCGGCGACGGTGCCGATGGCGCTGCGCGGCCGGCGCGAGGTGGCGTCCTATGCGCCGTCCAACCTGCCCGATGCGTCCGATGACCTGCTGCAACGCGTGACGATGCTGTACGAGGGCGACCAGCAACTCCACGGCCTGTGGAGCGAGGCGATGGCGACGCGGCAGCTGACCAGCGATCTCGCGCAGGACGGCGGGCGCAACGCCGCTGCGACCGGCGCACTCGCCGCGCGGTTGCTGAAGCCCGATACGGGCGCGCGGATCGCGATGATCGAGACCGGCGGGTGGGATACGCATACCGGCCAGCGTGGTCGGCTGACGGCGCAGTTGAAGGGCCTCGATGCGATGATCGCGGGGCTGCAGGCGGGGCTGGGGCCGTTATGGGCGGACACGATGGTGCTGGTCGCGACCGAGTTCGGGCGGACCGTCGCGGTCAACGGGACGGGCGGCACCGATCACGGCACGGGCACCGCGGCGATGCTGTTCGGTGGCGGGGTGAAGGGCGGGCGAGTCGTGTCCGACTGGCCCGGCCTCGCGCCCGCCGCGCTGTACGAGGCGCGCGACCTGAAGCCGACGATGCAGCTCGATGCGTTCATTGGCGGCGCGGTGTCGGCGCATTTCGGGGTTGAGCCGGCGCGGGCGATGGCGGCGTTGTTCCCGGCAAGCGCAAGGACGGCGGCGATCGAGGGGCTGGTGCGGGTCTGAGCGCAGGCGCGCGGACGGGATTAAAATTGAGCGGCACCCGGCTTTGGTCTAGAGCGCGCGTTTCCTTGACGTACCGGGACTGCCATGACGCTCTATACCCGTTTCGCCGCGCATATCGATGCGGCGCTCGACACGCTGACCGCGGCCGGAACGCTGCCGGACGGGCTCGATCGTAAGAACGTGACGGTCGAGCCGCCGCGCGACACGAGCCACGGCGATCTCGCGACCAACGCCGCGATGGTGCTCGCCAAGCCCGCCAAGACCAATCCGCGCGTGCTGGCCGATGCGCTGGTGGCCGAGCTGTCGAAGCTCGAGGACGTCGCCTCGGCAAGCGTTGCAGGGCCCGGCTTCATCAACATGAAGCTGACCGACGACGCGTGGCGCGCCGAGCTGGCGGCGATCCCGGCGGCGGGGGCGGATTACGGCCGGTCGACGCAGGGCGCGGGGATCACGGTCAATATCGAATATGTCTCGGCCAACCCCACGGGGCCGATGCACATGGGGCATTGCCGCGGCGCGGTCGTCGGCGATGCGCTGGCCAGCCTGCTCGAATTCGCCGGGCACCGCGTGATCCGCGAATATTATGTCAATGATGCGGGCGGCCAGGTCGACGTGCTCGCACGCTCGGTTCACCTGCGCTACCGCGAGGCGCTGGGCGAGACCGTCGAGATCCCCGAGGGGCTGTACCCCGGCGACTATCTCGTCCCCGTCGGCCAGTCGCTCGCCACCGAATATGGCGATCGCTATGTCGGTGCGCCCGAGAGCGAATGGCTCGCGATCTTCCGTACGCAGGCGGTCGCCGCGATGATGGTGATGATCCGCGCCGATCTCGCGCTGCTCGGGATCGAGCATGAGGTCTTCTCGTCCGAAGCCGAGCTGCAGGCGGCGAAGAAGCCCGAGGCGGCCGAGGCGGAGCTGCGGTCGCGCGACCTGGTGTATGACGGCGTGCTCGAGGCGCCCAAGGGTGAGACGCCCGACGACTGGGAGCCGGTCGAGCTGCCGCTGTTCCGCTCGACCCAGTTCGGCGACGACCAGGATCGGCCGATCAAGAAGTCGAACGGGTCGTGGACCTATTTCGGCGCCGATCTCGCTTATCATTTCCAGAAGAGCCAGAGCGCCGATCAGCTGATCGACATCTGGGGCGCGGACCATGGTGGCACGGTCAAGCGGATCGTCGCGGCGGTCGCGGCGCTAACCGGCGGCAAGACTCGGTTCGACGTGAAGCTCGTCCAGATGGTCCGCCTGCTGCGCAACGGCGAGCCGGTGAAGATGTCGAAGCGGTCGGGCAATTTCGTCACGCTGGCCGATGTCGTGCGCGAAGTGGGCAAGGACGTCGTGCGCTTCACGATGCTGACGCGGCGCTCCGACGCGCAGATGGATTTCGACTTCGCCAAGGTGGTCGAGGCGTCGAAGGACAACCCAGTTTTCTACGTCCAGTATGCGCATGCGCGGATCGCATCGCTGCATCGGCGCGCGGAAGAGGCGGGAATTACACCTATTTCTGCCGATTTGTCCCGGCTTGATACGGACGAACTGGCGTTGGTGCAGCTTGCGGCACAGTTTCCGCGGCTCGTCGAGATCGCCTCGACGGCGCGCGAACCGCATAGAATCGCGTTTTATCTCTATGACTTGGCAGCGGCGTTTCATGCCTTGTGGAACGTCGGCAACGACCGTCCCGATCGCCGTTTCCTGGTGATCGAGGATCCGCAGGCGACCGCGGCACGGCTTTTCTTGGCGTCCGCTATAGGGCAGATTATTCATAACGGCCTCGCCATTATGGGTGTCGAAGCGGTTTCGGAGATGAAGTGATGGCCGAAGACATGGATCTGCGCGAGGAAGACCGGCTCCCCTGGCTCGAAACCGTCGAACCCGATGATGAGGATACGGTCGGCATCGGCCGCGTCATCGCGCTCGTCGTGCTGGGCCTCGCGGTGCTCGCGGCGATCATCTTCGGCATCTACAAGCTGCAGCAGCGCGCGCCCACGGGTGACGGCCAGCTGATCGCGGCGCAGGAGGGCGATTATAAGGTCAAGCCCGAGGACGCCGGCGGCATGAAGGTCAAGGGCGAGGGCGAGTCGGCGATCGCGACGAGCGCGGGCAAGTCGGGCAACGGCGCGATCGACCTGCGCGGCGTGCCGGAAGCACCGGTAGCGGGCAAGCGCGCGGTTGCACCCAAGGCCGAAGACGCGGCGGGTCGCAACGCGGTCGCGCAGGTGCCGGCGTCGGGCGGGCGACTGGTCGCCGCCGCGCCGATGACTGCGGCGAAGGCGAACGGTGCGGGCGCGGGGACGGGTGGATCGCTGGTCCAGCTGGGCGCGTATCCGAGCGAGGCTGTCGCCAACGCCGCGTGGACGAACTTCTCGAAGCGGTTCGCCTATGTCGGTGCGCTCGGCAAGTCGGTCCAGCCGGTCGCGACGGGTGGTCGCACGCTGTATCGCCTGCGGGTCAATGCGGGCAGCGCGAACCAGGCGGCGGACATCTGCGGTCGTCTGCGTGTTGCTGGCGAGACCTGCTTCGTCGCGAGCTGACGCGGCGGTATCGTCGGGGATTGCCGCTTTGGGTTCGGGCGCCGACGATCGTTCGTCGGCGTCGCCTTTGGCGGGTGCGGGTCGGTTGTTTGAGGATGGTGCGAGGTTTGGACGGTAAGAGGCCGATCGGCTGCCCCTGTGTCAGTCGATAGCGCTTCGAATAGGCCTAGGACGCCGTCAGCGACTCTGGCGTGCGGGTGTACTGGATCGGTCCGCTCCATGAGCGTCAACCGTCATAGCCTAGTTTACAGGCGCCACACCAACTGGCGCAGAGCCATCGGCAGGTCGCTCACGACTGCCGGTCACTCTACAACGAATTCATCGGGACCGCGTCAGGTTCGACCCTAAATCTCGGATGGCAACAGCCGACGCCGTTCCGTTGCGCAGGCACGGGAGACGGTCTGGATAGCAGCGCGGCGCATCCAGTCCTCGAAACCGGCCGGGTCGCGTCTGCGCCCGGGCCCGGCCTCAGATCGAGCGGCGATGCTTTCCGCCGTATTTGCGGCCGATATAGTCGCCGATCTGCGCAACTTCGGTGGCGGCAGCGCGCGCACCGGTAACCTGGCATGGCAGTGGATCGCTGTCGTGGTTGTTCGCACGGCGCTTCACGGTTTCGCACAGCTCTTCAATGTCGGCGCGCGTCAGGACGTTCTTCTCGCGCAACAGGCATATCAGGCTTTGCAGGATCACGAGGTTCTTGTCCTCGGGATCGGTTTGGAGTTCCGGGTATGTGGCCATCTGAGGTCTCCTCTCACCAATGCAGAGAGGATATGCCGAATGTGCGAACAAGCAAGCTGTAAGAATTACCTAGAGAAGTTGCGCTGCCACCATGCCTCGAACGAGTCCTGCTGATCCCGGCTGAGCGCGAGCCCGATCTTGCTGCGGCGCAGCAATGCATCTTCGGGTATCCTCGCCCATTCGCGATCGTGCATCCAGCGCGCCTCGAGCTCGGTCAGGCCGGCACCGAGGTCGACGCCGAGGCCCGCTTCGTCGGTGACGCCCGCGAGCATCTCGTCGAGCAACGCGCCATAGGCGTGCGCCATCCGTTCGCTGCGCGCGTCGCCGAGGAACGGCCACCGCTTGCGGACCTGCGCGAGGTAGGTTGCGAAGGGCGGGATGCTGCCCCCCGGAAAGGCGCGGTCGCGTGTCGTCTGGCGCGCGGTGATGCCGAGCGTGGGGGCGATCTTTTCGAGGACTTCCTCGGCGAGGTGGCGCGCGGTGGTGATCTTGCCGCCGAACACCGACAGCAGGGGCGCGGCGCCGGTGTCGCCGAGCGTATCGAGTTCGAGGACATAGTCGCGCGTGACCGCCTTGGCTTCGCTGGCGCCGTCGTCATAGAGCGGGCGGACGCCGGACCAGGTCGAGGTGACGTCGGCGGGGGTGATCTGGCGGGTGAAATGCTGGTTCGCGGCGTCGCAGAGATACGCGATTTCGCCGTCGTCGATCACCGCATCCTCGGGACGATCGACCGGGACATCGGTCGTGCCGATCTCGGTCTGGCCCTGATAGGGGATCGCGAAGACGATGCGGCGGTCGGCGAGCTGGAGGATATAGGCGTGATCGCCCTCGTACAGCTTGGGCACGACGATGTGGCTGCCCTTGACCAGCCGGACCCCCGCGCTGGCGTTGATCCCGAGGCGCCCGAGCAGTTCCGCGACCCAGGGGCCGGCGGCGTTGACCAGCGCGCGCGCGGTGATGTCGCGTCCGTCGGACAGCGTCGCGCGCCACACCGCGCCATCGCGGCGTGCGGTGACGAGTTCGGTGCGGACGGCGATCTCCGCGCCTGCGTTATGCGCGTCCATCGCATTGAGAACGGTGAGCCGGGAATCGTCGACGAACGCGTCGGAATAGATGAAGCCGCGTGCGCCGTTCTTAAGCGGCGCGGTATAGGCGGTGTCGGCCTTGCGGAGGCCGCGCGAGCGCTTGAGCGTCATGCGACCGCCGAGAAAGTCGTAGAGGTACAGCCCGAGCCGGACCATCCACCAGGGGCGGACCGCATTTTCGTGTGGCAGGACGAAGCGCATCGGCCGGATGATGTGCGGCGCGGCCTTTACGAGCCGCTCGCGCTCGCGCAGCGCCTCGGCGACCAGCTTGAAGTCGTAATATTCGAGGTAGCGCAGGCCCCCATGGATTAGCTTGGTCGAGGCTGACGAGGTCGCGCCGGCAAGGTCGCCCTTTTCGACGAGCAGGACCGAGAGGCCGTTCAGCGTGGCTTCGCGGGCGATCGCTGCGCCGTTGATGCCGCCGCCGACGATGAGAATGTCATAACTTTGCGTCATGTCCCGCTACTTAGCCGTTTGGTAAAGCCGAGCCTACCGACTATCTCTTGGGCATGTACAAACCAAAAGCCGGTCTTCCGACGCGCGAGCAGATCCTCGACTTCATCGCCACCTCCGACGTGCCCGCGGGCAAACGCGAGATCGCCAAGGGCTTCGGGCTCAGCGCGCAGGACAAGATCGGGCTGAAGGCGCTGTTGAAAGACATGGCCGACGAGGGGCTGATCGACAGCGCCCCTGGTCGCGCGTTCCACAAGATGGGCGGCGTGCCCAAGGTCACCGTGCTGCGGATCGCCGATGTCGACGATGGCGGCAACGTCTGGGCGGTGCCCGAGCGCTGGGAGGCGGAAGGCGTACCGCCGCCGCGGCTGCGCGTGCGCGAACGCAAGCGTGGCGCGCTGGGTGTCGGCGAGCGAATTCTCGCGCGCACCGAGGTGGCCGGGAATGGCTGGATTGCGCATCCGATGAAGGTGCTCGCGCCCGCCTCCGAACAGGTATTGGGCGTGCTGCGTGAAGACGGGGGACGGCTCTGGCTGACCGGCGTCGACAAGCGCGAGCGGCGCGAGTTCGCGGTGGCGGATGCGGGCGGTGCCGCGCCGGGCGATCTGGTGCTGGCGGAACTCGCGGGCAAGCCGCCCAAGATCGCCGCGCGCGTCGTCTCGAAACTCGGCGATCCGTTTGCGGCGCGCAGCTTCTCGCTGATCGCGATCCACAAGCTGGGCATTCCCGACGTCTTCTCGCAGGAAGCGCTCGACGAGGCGGAGCGGGTGTCGAAACTGCCGCTGGGGGAGGGGCGCGAGGACTTGCGCGACGTGCCGATCGTCGCGATCGATCCCGAGGATGCGCGCGATCATGACGATGCGGTGTGGGCGGAGGCGGATGACGATCCCGCCAATGCGGGCGGCTGGAAGGCGATCGTCGCGATCGCCGATGTCAGCTTCTACGTGCGGCCGAAATCGGAGGTCGATCGCGAGGCGCGGCGTCGCGGGAACTCGGTGTATTTCCCCGACCGGGTCGTGTCGATGCTGCCCGAGATCCTGTCGGCAGAGGTCTGTTCGCTGAAGGAAGGCGCGGATCGCGCGGCGCTCGCCTGCCATTTGCGGATCGGCAAGGATGGATCGCTCAAGTCGTGGCGTTTCACGCGCGCGGTGGTGCGGATCGCGGCGAACCTGGCGTATGAAGAGGCGCAGGCGGCGATCGACGGTACGCTCGACCTCGATCTGACCGAGTCCGTGCTGCGTCCCCTCTGGGCGTGCTGGCAGTCGCTCGCGAAGGCGCGCAATGCGCGGGCGCCGCTCGATCTCGATTTGCCCGAGCGCCGGGTGGTGCTCGACGAGCAGGGGCGGATCATGTCGGTGTCGCCGCGCGAACGGCTCGATGCGCACCGGCTGATCGAGGACTATATGATCGCCGCCAACGTCGCCGCCGCCAAGGCGCTCGAGGCGAAGAAGGCGGCGGTGATGTACCGCATCCACGAGCCGCCGAGCCGCGAAAAGATGATGGCGCTGAAGGAGTATCTCGAAACGTTCGACGTGCCGTTCGCGCTTGGGCAGGTCGTCCGCCCGGCGACGTTCAACCACATCATCGAGCGGATCGGCGATGCCGATTTTCGCCCGCAGGTGATGGAGCAGATCCTTCGCACGCAGACGCAGGCCTATTATGCGCCGGGCAACCATGGGCATTTCGGGCTGAGTCTGGGCAGCTACGCGCACTTCACCTCGCCGATCCGGCGTTATGCGGATCTGCTCGTGCATCGCTCACTGGTGTCCGCCTACGGGCTGGGCGAGGGCGGATTGCCGGCGGACGATACGGCCAACATGGAGTCGGTCGGCGAGATCATCAGCCGGCTCGAGCGCCGCGCGATGGAGGCCGAGCGCGACACCACCGACCGCTATGTCGCGGCGTTCCTGTCGGAGCGAGTCGGGCAGGTGATGGATGTGCGCATCACCGGCGTCACCAATTTCGGCTTCTTCGCGACGGTCGAGGGGATTGGCGGCGACGGGCTGATGCCGGTGCGCGATCTGGGCGGCGAGTATTTCCGCTTCGACGAGGGCGCGCGCACGCTGACCGGCGAGCATAGCGGCGACGTCTTCGCGCAAGGGCAGACGCTGGAGTTGCGGCTCGCGGAGGCGAACCCGGTATCGGGGGCGCTGCGGTTCGAGATGCCCGAGGGGAAGGGGGCTGCTCCTCCGATGCGTGGCGGGCGCAAGCCGGTGCGCGAGATCAAGCATCGCGGGCGGCCGATGAACATCCGTCACAAGGGCAAGCGCCGTTAGGATTTGGACAAGCCCCCCGCGCTATGCGACCGTGGCGCAGGGGAGACTGGCATGCGGGGTTTCATTCTAGGCCGGTCGCGGCGGCGGATCATCAGCGATTTCGTCGCGGCGAAGGCGACGGCGGCGGATCGTGCGATCGCCTATGACGCGCAGGATCTGCGGACGTTTCGGCGGCTGTGCTCGTTCGGTGCGATCGTCGACGACGGGGCAGGGCGCTATCATCTCGATGCCCGCAAGCTCGGCGCGTTTCGAGGGGCGGTGCGCAGGCGGGCGGCGGTGATCGCGGCCGCATCTGGCGTCGTGGCGAGTGCTGCGGCCGCGGCAACGGTGTTCGCGCTGGCGGAGTGATCGGGTTTTCTGGTCGGGCCCGGCCGCCGGTATCCTTTGCGCGGATCAGCCGACCGTGAAGGTGAGCCCTGCCTTCGCCACGAGACGATCGCGCAGCTTCGTGCCCATGAGTGCGCCCGGCGTCCAGATGCCGCCATCGCCCTGCACATCCTGGACGAGGCACAAGGCCGCCTCCGCGATCATCTTGCTGGTCGAGCCATAGCCCGGATCGCGGTCGCCGGTGACGACCGAGTCGATCCGTGCGCCATCGGGCATGATGCCGACGAACAGCAGGTCGTAATGGCCTGCGTCACGCTCTTCCTTGGACGGGCCTTCGCCGGGCTTGGGACCCTTGTCGCCCGAGAAGGGGTTGAACTTGGCGATCGCTTCGGCGGCCACCTTGCCGAGATCGCCGAGCCCGGCGACCATCATCTCGTCATAGACGAAGTCCGCGCCATAGGCCTCGCCGAGCAGGAAGTTGGTGCGGTGGACGTTCTTGGTGTTGATCGGTGCCATCACGAACGGCGCGACCCAGGCCGAGAGCGTCGTGTCATATTCGGGGAGCAGCCCGGTCGGCTGGTGCGGCCCCTGAAAGCCTGGGGTGAGCGCGAACGGGCTGGTCAGCAGCTTGACGATGCCGGGATCGCGCGCGGCGGCGGCGAGTGTCGCCTTGAGGCTGGCCGCGGTGCCGCCCGAGAACGTCCCCTGCATTTTTCGTACGCGACCTTTCACGCGGGGCGCGGGGCTGCCGTATTTGGCCTTTGCCGCATCCTGCAGCGTCAGTACGCCGAGATCGAAGGGGATGCTGTCGAACCCGCAGGAGAAGACGATGCGCGCACCGGTACGCGTCGCCTCGCCCTCATGCGCGTCGATCATGTGGCGCATCCAGGCGGGCTCGCCGCACAGATCAACATAAGCGGTGCCGGTCGCGGCGCACGCGGCGACGAGTGCGCTGCCGTAGAGCTGGTATGGGCCGACGGTCGAGATGACGACGGTGGCGCGCTCGGCCATCGCGCGCAGGCTGGCGGGATCGTCCGACTCGGCGGTGACCAGCGGCGTGTCCGCGGGCGCACCGATCAGGTCGCGTACCTCGTGAAGCTTCGCCAGCGACCGGCCCGCCATCGCCCAGCGGACGCCGCTCGGATAGGTCTGTGTCAGATATTCGGCGACCAGCCGACCGGTGAAGCCCGTCGCGCCGTAGATGACGATGTCGAAGTCGCGCATATCCGCCTCCTGTTTGCCCCCGGTTTGCGCTTCCGCTCATGGCATCGCAAGCGAAACGCAGCGACTCGCCAAGCCTGCTTCGATCTGCGAGCATCGCCAAATGGCCTCCGATCGCAAAACCGTCGCGTTCATCGTCGAGCAGCTCGCGGCGGCGGGCGACGTCTCCGCAAAGCCGATGTTCGGCGAATATGGCGTCTATTGCGACGGCAGGATGGTGGCGCTGGTCTGCGACGACCAGCTGTTCGTCAAGCCGACCCCCGGCGGCCGCGCATTCGCAGGCACGATCGACGAGGCGCCACCCTATCCGGGCGCGAAACCCTGCCTGCTCGTCGACGCCGATCGCTGGGACGATGCCGATTGGCTTGCCGAACTCGTCCGGATCTCGACCGCGGAACTGCCGCTGCCGAAACCCAAAAAGGCTAAGCCGCCTCGTTGAACTGCAGGCTCGCCAGCCGCGCGTAGAGCCCGCTGTTGGTCATCAGCGAGCCGTGCGAGCCCTCCTCGACGATCTGCCCGTCGCTCATCACGATGATCCGCTCCGCCGCGCGCACCGTGGCGAGGCGGTGGGCGATGACGAGCGTGGTGCGGTTCGCCATCAGCCGCTCGAGCGCCTCCTGCACCAGCCGCTCGCTTTCGGCGTCGAGCGCGCTGGTCGCCTCGTCGAGCAGCAGGATCGGCGCATCGCGGAGCAGCGCGCGCGCGATCGTCACGCGCTGGCGCTGGCCGCCCGACAGCCGCGCGCCGCCCTCGCCGAGGAACGTGTCGAGGCCCTCGGGCAGCTTGCGCAGGAACTCGGCGGCGTTGGCGGCTTCGGCGGCGGCCCAGAGCTGGTCGTCGGTCGCGGTCCAGTCGCCGTAGCGCAGGTTGTCGCGCGCGGAGGCGCCGAAGATGATCGTCTCCTGCGGGACCATCGCGATCCGTGCGCGCACCGCCGCGGGATCGGCGTCGCGCAGGTCGACACCGTCGAGCGTCACGCGGCCCGCATCGGGATCGTAGAAGCGCTGGACGAGCTGGAACAACGTCGTCTTGCCCGCGCCCGAGGGGCCGACGACCGCGACCGTCTCGCCCGGCTTGATGTCGAGCGAGAAGCCGTTGAGCGCGGCGACGTCGCGGCGGGTCGGGTAATGGAACTGGACGTTTTCGAACGCGAGTGCGCCGCGCGGCGGTTGCGGAAGTGTGACCGGGGTGGCGGGGGCGGCGATCTCGGGCGTCTCGCGCAGCAGCTCGGACAGCCGCCCGGCGGCGCCGGCGCCGCGTAGCAGGTCGCCGTAAACTTCGGTCAGCGCGCCGAACGCACCTGCGACGATGCCGCCGGTCAGCACGAACGCGGCGATCGCGCCGCCGCTGATCCGCCCGGCGGCGACGTCGACCGCGCCCTCCCACAGGACCAGCGTGATCGATCCGAAGACCAGCCCGATGACGATCGCTGTCATCACCGCGCGCAGCAGGATGCGTGCGCGTGCTGCGGCGAAGGTCGCGCCGACCGCATCGGCGAAGCGGATCGCCTCGCGGTCCTCCTGGCCGAACGCCTGCACGACCTTCATCGCGCCGAGCGTCTCGGTCGCGATCGAGCCGACATCTGCGACCCGGTCCTGCGAGGTGCGCGAATAGTTGCGGACGCGTTTGCCGAGCAGCGCGATCGGCAGGATGATCAGCGGGATGCCGATCATCAGCATGCCGGCGAGCTTTGGCGAGATCGCGAACAGATAGATCAGCCCGCCGATCCCGGTGAAGGTGTTGCGCAGCGCGATCGACACGGTGCTGCCGACGACCTGTTCGATCAGCGCGGTATCCGAGGTGAGTCGCGAGGCGATCTCGGACGGGCGATTCTCCTCGAAGAAGCGCGGCGTCAGGCGGAGCAGGTGGCGCTGCACATTGGTGCGGATGTCCGCGACGACGCGCTCGCCGAGCCACGAGACGTAATAGAAGCGCACCGCGGTCGCCAGCGCGAGCACGACCACGATCATCAGCAGATAGTGGAACGACGTGCCGACCGACCCGCTGGCGCCGGGGCCGAAGCCGCGATCGATCACGCGCTTAAAGCCGTAGGGGATGCCGATCGTCGCCGCCGACGTCGTCATCAGCGCGAGGCCGGCAAACGCGATCTGGCGCGGATAGTTGGCAGCATGACGCCACACCATCGCGAGATCGCCGATCCGGCGGGACGTCTTCTCTTCGGGGTTCGGCTTGGCCATGCGGCACCGCGTAGCAGCCGTGGGGGTGTCGCTCAACGACAACCGCCATGCGCGGCGTCTGCGAAGATAGGGTAGGCCTGACGCGATAGGTAGAGTC
Organism: Sphingomonas aurantiaca; assembly: GCF_003050705.1. GTDB lineage: Bacteria > Pseudomonadota > Alphaproteobacteria > Sphingomonadales > Sphingomonadaceae > Sphingomonas > Sphingomonas aurantiaca. Next base: position 420,029 of record NZ_QAOG01000002.1, read on the forward strand.
ACGCGTTGCGCTGCGGCGCTTTTGCGTTACGACCGTTATAGCCTATATAAAGGCGAAGGATACCGCATGCTCTACGATGCTTACGAATTCCAACGGTCGATGATGTCAGGTGCCAGCAAACTGGCCAGTTTCGGCGCGGAAATGCTCAACAATCCGGCAAACCCATTCTCCTATTTAGGGGGCGGGGCGGTGATCGGATCGGCGCTGGAGGTGTTCGCACACGCGAATGCGACTCGCGGAAAGCCGGCGTTCGGGCTCGACCGGACGGTGATCGACGGGCGTGAGGGTGCGGTGCGCGAGGAGATCGTGCTGCGGAAGGATTTCGGGCAGCTGAAGCGGTTCGTGCGTGAGGGTGTCGAGGGCGGCCCCAAGCTGCTGATCGTCGCGCCGATGTCGGGTCATTATGCCACGCTGCTGCGCGGGACGGTCGAGCGGATGCTCCCGTTCGCGGACGTCTACATCACCGACTGGCGCGATGCGCGCAGCGTGCCGCTGTCGGCGGGCCGCTTCGATCTCGACGATTATGTCGATTACCTGATCGCGTTTCTCGAGCAGATCGGCGCGAACGAGGGGCAGGGCGGCACGCACATGCTCGCGGTCTGCCAGCCGTCGGTGCCCTGCTACGCCGCGGCGGCGCTGATGAGCGCGGACAAGAATCCGTGCCGGCCCAAGACGTTGACGATGATGGGCGGTCCCGTCGACACGCGCGAGGCGCCAACCGCGGTCAACACGCTGGCGACCGAGCGGCCGCATGCCTGGTTCGAGCAGAACGTGATCGCGACGGTACCGGGCAATTATCCGGGTGCCGGGCGCAAGGTGTATCCCGGGTTCCTGCAGCTTGCCGGGTTCATGTCGATGAATCTGGGTAACCACATGGTCTCGCATTGGGAGATGTATAAGCATCTCGTCCAGGGCGACGATGCGAGCGCGTCGCAGAGCCAGGATTTCTACGAGGAATATCGCTCGGTCTGCGACATGACCGCGGAATTCTATCTCCAGACGATCGATGTGGTGTTCCAGACGCACGCCTTGCCGCGCGGCATCCTGACGCATCGTGGCCGGCTGGTGGATCCGGCGGCGATCACCGACATCGGGCTGCTGGCCATCGAGGGCGAGCGCGACGATATTTCAGGGCTGGGCCAGACCAAGGCTGCGCTGACGCTGGCGACGGCGTTGCCGGATGCGAAGAAGCGGTATCTGATCGCGGAAGGCGCCGGCCATTACGGGATCTTCAACGGATCGCGCTGGCGCGACAAGATCGCGCCGGTCGTCGAGGAGTTCATCACCGCGAACGGGTGATGATGATGGGCAGCCCCGATCGCGGGGCTGCCCACCGGCAGGTCAGGCGACCGAGTCGACGACCGCGTGGCTGCTCGACTCGTCCGGACGGATCGTGCCGCCGAACAGCATCTTGAGGCGACCACCGATCGAGATGTCCGTCTCCCACAGTTCGGCGCTGTCGATGTCGAAGCGGAGCAGCGTGAGGTTCGGGTCTTCCTTGCCGCCCGGAAACCATGCCTCGACCTGATTGTTCCAGAGCTTGTCGATCTGCGTGCGGTCGTTCGACGTCGACACGTCGCCCGACATGCAGGCAAAGAAATCATGCCCCTTGCCGACGAACTGCGCCATCGCCGCGCCACCCTTGGCGATGCGGTTGTCGCGACCGGCAAAGAAGAACAGCGTATTGGGCTGATCGTCGTCGATCTGCGCGGTCATCGGCTCGGAATGCTGGCCATCCTCGAGGCCGATCATCACGAACGGGCTCGACTTCAGCTTGTCGATGAACTTCGCTGCGATTTCCTGCGGGGTATCCTTGTCGGCCATCATCATTCTCCTATGGGCTTGGATTGCCTGGGAGAACGGGTGGGGCGGGCGTTGGTTGCGCTGCGCGGTCCAATGCGATGCGGCTTGGCGAAAGCGCAGAAGGCGCGCCATGATGGGCGCGGCAGTAGTCCTGCTGCCAAACAAGAAAGGTAAGGTGTATGCAACTTGCCGATCTGTGCCTGATCCTCGGCATGCTCTTCGCCTTCGCGACCCTGGTCGTGAAGATCATCGAAGTGTCGCGCAAAGGCTAGGTGCACGGGAGGGGCTTGGGCTGACACCCAAGTCCCAAACGTATTGGGCCCCGGCCGCTGACACAACCGAGGCCCAGATAAGAAAGGCGGTGTATGCAACGCCGCTTCACTACATGCGCGAATGCGGCATGGTTTTCAAGATCACAGAACCTCGAACAACCCGGCGGCGCCCATGCCGCCGCCGACGCACATCGTCACCACGACATACTTCGCACCGCGGCGCTTGCCTTCGATCAGCGCGTGGCCGGTCGCGCGGGCGCCGGTCATGCCGTAGGGGTGGCCGATCGAGATCGCGCCGCCGCTGACGTTGAGCCGCTCGTCGGGGATGCCAAGCTTATCGCGGCAGTAGAGCACCTGCACCGCGAACGCCTCGTTCAGCTCCCACAGGCCGATATCGTCCATCTTGAGGCCAAAGCGCTTGAGGAGCTTCGGGATCGCGACGACCGGGCCGATCCCCATCTCGTCGGGCTCGGTGCCGCCGACCGCGATGCCGACATAGCGACCGAGCGGCTGGAGACCGCGCTGCGAGGCGATCTTCTCCTCCATCAGCACCGACGACGAGGAGCCGTCGGACAGCTGCGACGCATTTCCCGCGGTGATCGTGAAATCGGGGCCCATCACGGGTTTCAGGGACTGGAGCCCATCGAGCGTGGTGTCGGCGCGATTGCCCTCGTCCTTGGCGATCGTCACGTCCTTGTAGGTGACCTCCTTGGTCTCCTTGTTGACGATCGCCATGTTGGCGTCGACCGCGACGATCTCCGCGTCGAAATAGCCCGCGGCCTGCGCGGCGGCGGTGCGCTGCTGCGACTGGAGCGCATAGGCGTCCATCGCGTCGCGGCTGATTCCATAGCGCTTGGCGACCACCTCTGCGGTCTGCAGCATCGGCATGTAGACGTCCTTGTGCATCGCGACCAGTCGCGGATCGGGCGCGACGCGCATCTGCGGGGTCTGGACGAGGCTGATGCTCTCGACGCCGCCGCCGATCGTGATGTCCATATTGTCGGTGATGATCTGCTTGGCGGCGGTGGCGATCGCCATCAGGCCCGACGCGCACTGACGGTCGACCGACATGCCCGACACGGTGACGGGCAGCCCCGCGCGGAGCAGCGACGTGCGCGCGATGTTGCCGGCCTGGTGGCCCTGCTGGAGCGCGCAGCCGAAGACGACGTCGTCGATCTCAGCGCCATCGACGCCGGCGCGTTCGACCGCGGCACGGATCGAATGTGCGGCGAGCGTAGGGGCGGGGGTGTTGTTGAAGCCGCCGCGATAGGCGCGGCCGATGGCGGTGCGGGCGGTGGAGACGATGACGGCTGAACGCATGGGTATATCCTTTTCTGCTCCCTTCCCGCCTGCGGGAGGGGTTGGGGGAGGGGGTGGCCAAAGCAGCCGAACCGAACGCGGCTATCTCGGACCCTCCCCTGACCCCTCCCGCAAGCGGGAGGGGAAATGGTAAATCAAACAAAGACCTGGCTGATCCATTCGGCGATCAGCGCGGGCTTTTCCTGGCCCTCGATCTCGACCTTAAAGGCGTTGGTCTGCTGCCACTGGCCGGGGCGCTTTTCGTCGAACGAGAGCAGCTTGAACTTGCCGCGCACCTTCGAGCCCGACCGGACCGGCGAGAGGAAGCGCACCGAATTGCCGCCGTAATTGACGCCCATCTTGGCGCCCTCGATCGTCGGCGCGTCGGGCACCTTCGACGAGAGCAGTGGCATCAGCGACAGCGTCAGGAAGCCGTGTGCGATCGTGCCGCCGAACGGGGTCTGCGCCGCGCGGGCGGGGTCGATATGGATGAACTGGTGGTCGCCGGTCGCGTCGGCGAATTTGTCGATCATGGCTTGCGTGACCTCGACCCAGTCGGACACCGTTTCGGTGCCGATGCGGGCCTGCATCTCTGCGGTGGTGATCGTTGCCACGGGGGTCCTCTCTGGTTGGCGCGGTGCGCTGACGCGTCTCTAGGCGCGACGGCGTTGGTATCGCAAGTCTTGCGTTGACCGGAAAGAGGAAAATGCTGGGTTTGTCTAGGTGGGGCGGCGAACCCGATGTTCTAAAGGGTGGTTTTCCAAGGAGGGTGGGGGCTGCGTACGTAGGGCGGTTCTCCCTTCCTTGTTCTCCCGCGAAGGCGAGAGCCCAGTCTGGGTCCCCGCCTTCGCGGGGAAACATTTGGGGGTTGGTTCGAGCGGTTAAGGTACCACCCCGGCGGCGGCCGGGTCTAGTTCGGAGACATTGCTAACTGAGGTTCCGCTACGTTACCGCGACCTTTCCAACTGGGCCCCGGCCTTCGCCGGGGTGGGGCGGTGATTTTAGGTGACGCGTGTATCAAGTAGCGGCAGCGGCCGCTGGCTGGGTAGCGGGACTCAGGCCGTCACGCCTTCCGACTTCGGCCGGGCCGTCTCTGGATACGGCATGACCACCGAACCATCGGGTGCGGCCATCATGTTGACCTGAGTCGGGAAGGCGATCTCAATCTTTTCGTCGTTGAAGCGCTTGAGGATGGCGATGCCGACGGCGGTGCGGCCGTCGTAGAAGCTGGCGTAATCGGGGCCCTTGCTGTCAAACTGGACCTCGAAGTCGAGGCTCGATGCGCCGAAGCCAGTAAAGCCTGCGCGGGTGAAGATCTTGTCATTGGCCTCGACGATCTCCTTCAGCATCGCGGGGATGCGCGAGCAGACCTCGGGCGGGGTCGAATAGGTGACGCCGATGATGAATTTCGCGCGGCGGTGGTTGCGCTGCGTGTTGTTGAGGATTTCCTTGTTGAGGAGGTTCTTGTTCGAGATCACGCGCTCCTCGCCGTCGATGCCGCGGATGCGCGTCGATTTCAGGCCGATCGCCTCGACGCTGCCCGACGCGGTGTCGTAGCTGATCGAATCGCCGCGGCGGAACGGGCGGTCGAAGATGATCGCGAGCGCGGCGAAGAGGTCGGCGAAAATGCCCTGCGCGGCCAGGCCGATCGCGATGCCGCCGACGCCGAGCCCGGCGACGAGGCCGGTGACGTTGACGCCGAGATTGTCGAGCACGACGACCAGCGCGACCGCGAACACGACGAACGTGACCAGCAGGCGGATCAGGCCCATCGCCGACAGCAGCGCCTCACCCGAATAATGTTCGGACTGCGTGCGGTGCTCGATCGCGCCGAGGATGATCTCGCGCACCCAGACCGCCGCTTGGAACACCGCGGCGACGGTGAAGAGGAAGTTGATCGTCGTCGCGACCTCGCCGGGGGCGGCGGAATAGCCCGACACGAGCTTGGCCGCGAGCATGACGATGAAGAAATTGCCGGTGCGCGCGATCGCCTTGCCGACGACCATGCCCCAGCCGTTCAGCGCACGCGGGCGCTGGCACAGCTTGCTGCCGAACCGGCGCGCGGCATGCAGCGCGACGACGATCGCCGCGCCGATCCCGACCGCGATCAGGATCTGGAGCCAATAGGCCTGGACCCAGGCGATGCTGGCGGTGACGAAGCCCTGCGCCTGGTTGCCGACGTCGCCTGCGTCGAAGATCGGTTGTTTGGCGGCGGTGGTTGCATTGGACATGGGAAATACTCGTCAGGCCGCTTTGGCGATGATCGCGGGCGTGCCGGCTTCGAGGAAGGCGATGAGCCCGCATTCCTCGCGGCTGAGATAGCGCTTGGCGCGCGGGAGGCGGAGCGCCTTGCGAAAGGTCGATTGGCCCTGTTTCACCAGCGCGATGAGCGACGGGTGAACATAGCTCTTCCGCGCAATCGCATGCGTGTTGCCGAGCCGCGCGACGACGGGTTCGAGCATCGCCTTGAGGCTCAGATCCGCCTCGGCGGAGGCGAGCGCCTCGAACGCGGCGACGCTGGCGGCCCAGGTGCGGAAGTTCTTCGCGGTGAACTCGGTGCCGGTGACGTCGCGGATATAGCAGTTCACGTCGGTCGAGGTGACGGGGTGCGCGACGCCGGAATCATCGAGCCAGGCAAACAGATGCTGTTCGTCGAGGTCCTGGCATTTCTTGACGAAGCTGCTGAGCGAGCGATCGGTGATCTTGAGCGTCCGTAGCTTGCCCGACTTGCCCTTGTACTGGAGCTTGAGCGTCGCGCCCTTCACCGCGCCGTGGCGCTTGCGCAGCGTCGTCGCGCCGAAACTCTCATTCGCCTCGGCATAGGCTTCGTTGCCGACGCGGATATGGCCGCCGTCGAGCAGGCGGAGGACGGCGGCGACAGCGCGCTCTCGGTTGAGCGAGCGTTTGCGCAGGTCGGACTCGACCGCCTTGCGCAGCTTGGGGAGCGCATGGCCGAAATCGGCGCAGCGTTCATATTTGGCAGCCTCCTGCGCTTCGCGGAAGCCGAGATGATAGCGATATTGCTTGCGCCCCTTTTCGTCCCAGCCGACCGCCTGGATATGGCCATTGGGCTTGGGACAGAACCAGGCGTCGCAATAGGCGGGGGGCAGCGCGATCGTGTTGAGTCGGTCGATCTCGTCGCGGTCGGTGATGCGCTCGCCCTTGGCATCGAAATAGCCCCAGCCGTTCCGCATCTTCTTGCGGGTGATGCCGGGCTTGCTGTCGTCCGAATACACGATTCTGGTGGGCAATGCGGTGGTCCTTGGGGCGCCGTATGAAGTCTTCTGGAAATGTTCGGGACGGCGCATCGTTCCGGAACGACGCGGGCCGCCCGTGGTTGAGGGGGCACTGGATTTCACTGGAGATATGCCATGACCGATCTTTCCCAAGCTCGCGTACTGATGCTCGCTGCCGATGGTTTCGAGACCGTCGAACTGTTCGAACCCAAGAAGGCGCTCGAGGCGGCGGGGGCGAAGGTCACGCTCGCGTCGATCAAGACCGACCCGATCCAGGGCATGAAGGGCGACATTAACAAGGCCGAGACGGCGACACCCGAACTGACGCTCGACGAGGTCGATACCGACGATTACGACGCGCTGGTGCTGCCGGGCGGCGTCGCCAACCCGGACACGATGCGCCAGGAAGAGCGCGCGATCGAGATCATCACCGAGTTCATGGAAGACGGTAAGATCGTCGCCGCGATCTGCCATGCGCCGTGGCTGTTGGCTGAGGCGGACGTGATCGATGGCCGCCGCGTGACGAGCTACCCGTCGATCCGCACCGATCTTGAGAATGCCGGCGCGGACGTGGTCGACGAGGAGGTCGTCGTCGACGGCAATCTGATCACCAGCCGCAAGCCCGATGATATCCCCGCGTTCAACAAGGCGATCATCGCCGCGCTGGAGGAAGAGCTGGCCGACGAACCGGTCGACTGATTGCAAGAGTGAAGCACGCTCTTCCTTGTTCTCCGCAAAGGCGGGAGCCCAGACTGGGTCCCCGCCTCGCGGGGAAACAAGGAAAGGGTGGGCTAGCGCCTGTTGAGCCAGCGTTGGGCAGGGCGTTCTATCAGGTGATAGAGTGCGATCGAGGCCAGCAGGACCAGGCCGAGGTACAACGCGATCTTGGCGGGCGACACCGCGTTCGCATCGGCGACGAAGGCGAGCTTGAAAGCCTTCCACAGGATGAAGTGGCCGAGATAGGTCGCGTAGCTGATCTCGCCGAAAAAGTGGATCGTGCGGGTTTCGAACGGGTTGTGCGGTCGGCCCGAGGTGAGGGCGAGCAGCAGGAGCAGCGTGGCGAACAGCGCTGGGATCACGAGCGTTTCGGGCAGGCCTGCGATCCACATGATGATGAGCGCCGTGGCGATGCTTATGGCCGCTCCGATCGCCGCACGCGCGGTGCGCCAGCGTAGCCAGAGCGCGCAGACGATACTGCCGGTGGTAAACTCGATCAGGCAGCGGAGCAGGCCGTAGCGCGGGATGTCGGTGCCGAGCGTCGGCGAGTCTATCGCCAAGTGCAGCGCCAGCAGCAGCAGGCCCGCGAGTGCCAGCAAAGCCGCGCTCGGCACGCGGCGCCAGTCCACCGCCATCACCAGCACCGGGAACAGCAGGTATGCGGCGATTTCGGCGCTGATCGACCAGGCCGGATCGTTCCAGGCGAGGTGGCGGGTGAACCCCCAATTCTGGAGCAGCACGATATGCAGCGGCAGTTCGGGAAACACGAATTGCGGGTCGTCGCGGCCGGTCGCGCGCAGCACGAGCGCCAGCGCGATGGCGCCCGCCAGCGTCACCAGATGCAGCGGCCAGATCCGCGCGAGGCGCTTCTGCAGGAAACGCGGCACGCCCGCCATGCCGCCGATCCGCAGGCGATCGTTCCAGGTGAGCCAGATCACGAAGCCGGACAGCAGGAAGAAGAAGTCGACCGCGAGATAGCCCTTGGCGAAGACGTCGCGCAGGGCGATGGGCAGCCCGGCGATCGAGAGCCGGATATGGTAGAAGACGACGAACCACGCCGCGATCCCGCGCACGCCGGTCAGCGCGCGGAGTTCGCCGGCGGATGCGCGTGTGGTCATGCCGATGCGGCAGGCGTTGCGCGCCGCATCGGCCGGAACGACTCCTCGCTCCGCTTGCGCGCGAGATAGGTGTCGAGGCCGATCTGCGCGCCGATCAGCATGTAGATGAACGGCTGGAACGCGATCGCGATGAACGCCGCGCCGAGCAGATAGACGATGTGGCCGCTCTGCAGCGCGGCCGCGAGCGGACCTGCCCAGGCGAACGCGCCGTCGGGATCGCGGTAGCGGCGGCGAACGACCTCCATCCGGACGAGGCCGATCAGGTTGATCGCGAGCCACAGCGCGAGCCCGAAATAGCCCTGTTCGCCGAGCATCTCGAAATAGGCGCTGTGATAGGCGCGCGCCTTGTCGACCTCGACCTTGGGGGTGGCCGCGGCGGCGGGGGCGCCGGCGCTGCCCGCATCGGGCGAGGTCTTCAGGTCGTAGCGGATGTGGTTGCCCAGATAGGCGTTGAAGCCGCCGCCGAACGGATGCGTCTTGGCGTATTCGATCGTCCATTTCCACACCGCGAGCCGGGTCGAGGCGGATTCGTCCGCGTCGTACGTCTTGATCGTGTTCATGCGGTTGGTGAAGGTGGAGGGCAGGAACGGGATCGCCGCCACGCCGAGCACGCCGAGCATCGCCAGATACGCGACCTTGCGCTTCACGTTGCGGATCGACAGCAGCGCGAGCAGGCCGATGCAGAGCAACCCGGTGCGGGTCGAGGTGCCGACCGGGATCAGCAGGCACGCGAAGACCAGCGCGAGGCAATAGCCCTTCAGCCGCCAGTCGCGCTTGAAGATCGTGCCGTGGCTCATGAACCAGATGATGATCGGGATGATCGCGATCGCCACCGCGCTGATCGTGCTGCCCTCGTACAGCCCCGAATTATTGTCGACCATCAGGTTCAACTGGCCATAGCCGCCGCCGCCGCTGGCGATCGTCTTGATGCCGCCGACGACGATGATCGACGACGCCGCGAGGATCATGAACGCCAGCAGCGCCTCGATCCGCAACCGCGTGCGCAGCGTGAGCGGGAGGAAGGCGGCAAAGGCGAGCGCCTTCCACACCCAGTCCCATTTCTCCTTGGCCTCGGCGGGGAAATCGGCGGCGAGCGTCGTGCCCCAGCAATAGAGCAGCAGCAGCACGATCAGCACCTGGCGCCCGCCGACCCGCGTGTCGCGCTTGTCGTCGGCGAGGATCCATCCGCCGACCGCCAGCGCGACCGCGATCAGCGAGATCGGCACCGTATTGAGCAGCAGATAGGTCAGCCGCTGCGGCGAGACGATGTCGATATAGACATAGACGAGGACGAGCAGGAACGGCCGCTTGAACCCCATGCCGAAGAACGCGAGCAGGAAGGCGATGAATGCGAGATCACGCATCGCGGCGGGATGTCCGGTCGGCGCGGCGAGTCGTGTCGGCGGCGGCGTCGTGCGGGCCGGGCTCGCGATCGAGATCGGGCCGCCGGAGCAGCAGGAATGCGGCGAGCATCATCAGCCCGTGGCTGAGGCCGAGCGCGAGATTGTCGATCATGGGACGGCCTCCTTTGCGTGCAGGGCTTTGCGTAGCGGGTTTCTCGAGATTCGTGCGTAGCCATAGTCGGTTGACGCGCCGTTAAGCGATCTGTGGCAGACGCGGTCCACGATGCGTATCCTTCATATCCTCGACCACGGTCTGCCGCTGCAAAGCGGCTACACGTTCCGCACGCGCGCGATCCTCAAGGCGCAGGAGGGGCTGGGCTGGACCGTCGCGGCGGTCACCGGCCCGCGTCACGGCGTCGCGCCCGCCTCGGTCGAGTCGATCGACGGGCTGACGTTCCACCGGACGGCGGCGGGCGTGAAGCCGGGTCCGGTCGGTGAGGTTGCGGGGATCGCAGCCTTCGCCAAACGGATTGAGTCGGCGGTCGATGCCTTCAAGCCCGACATCCTCCACGCGCATTCGCCGGTGATCGACGCGCTCGCCGCGCTGATCGTCGCGCGCAAGCGCAAGCTGCCGCTCGTCTACGAGATCCGGGCGTTCTGGGAGGATGCGGCGGTCGGCAACGGGACGGGTACGGCGACGTCGCTGCGCTACCGGGCAACGCGCGCGCTGGAGACCTGGGCGGTGCGGCGCGCGCATGCGGTCGCGGTGATCTGCGAGGGGCTGCGCGGCGACCTGGTGGCGCGCGGGATCGCCGCGGACAAGATCACCGTGTCGCCCAACGGCGTCGACCTCGAGCTGTTCGGCACCGCGCCGCCGCGCGACGATGCGCTGGGCGCGGCGCTCGGGCTCGACGGCGCGGACGTGGTCGGGTTCATCGGCAGCTTCTACGATTACGAAGGGCTCGACGACCTGATCGGGGCGATGCCCGCGCTGGTCGCGGTGCGGCCCAAGGCGCGGCTGTTGATGGTCGGCGGCGGGCCGATGGAGGCGGCGCTGCGCGCGCAGGCCGAGGCGTCGCCGGTGGCGGATGCGATCCGCTTCGTCGGGCGCGTGCCGCACGAGGAGGTCGAGCGCTATTACGGGCTGGTCGATATCCTGGCCTATCCGCGCAAGCGGATGCGGCTGACCGATCTCGTCACGCCGCTCAAGCCGCTCGAGGCGATGGCGCAGGGCCGGCTGGTCGCGGCGTCCAACGTCGGCGGGCACCGCGAGCTGATCCGCGATGGCGAGACGGGCACGCTGTTTCCGCCCGACGATCCGCAGGCGATCGCGGATGCGCTGGCAGTCATGTTCGCGGATCGGTCCGATTGGGACGAACGCCGCGCGCGCGGGCGGGATTTCGTCAAGACCGAGCGTAACTGGTCGTCAAACATTCGGCGTTATGATCCGCTTTATGGACGGCTGATCGCGGCCGCTGCACGGGAAAAACGATGATCGCGCTTGGCCGCTACCCCCTGATCCGATCGCTGCCGCTGTACGGCGCGGTGGCCGGCGGCCTGATCACGGCGATCGGCGTGGTGGCGATCTCGACCGAGACGCTGGAGTCGCTGGTATGGACCACCGGCGTCGCCGCGCTCGTGCCCGCCGCCGCGCCGCCGCTGGGGATGACCGCGCGCGCCTTGCTGGCGCTGGGCAGCGGGCTGCTGGTCGCGGCGTTGCTGTGGTCGTCGCTGTTCCTGCTGTTCGGACCGGGCGGGTTCCTGGTCCGCCGGGCGCCGCGCGAGGACGGCGTGCCGGTGATCCGCCGGGCCGACGCGCATCCCGACGCGCCACCGCGCAAGCCGATGTCAGCGGCGGACCTGGGCACGCCGATGATGGAAGTGGGCGTCGGGCCGGGGGGACGCGACGAGCGGACGATCCCGGCCGATCTCGATCTGCCGCTCGCGGCGTTCGATCCCAAGGCGATCCCGCCGGTACCGATGGAGCCGGTGCGCCCCGTGTCGCCGTTGAAACAGGCGATCATGGCACCGGTAATCGTGATCGAATCGACGGCGGAGGCGACGACGTTCCTGACCGCGCCTGCGCCCCCGCCTGCCCCCTCGACGGCACCGGTCGCGCCCGTAGAGGCGGTCGTCGAGATGCCGGTTGCAGTGCCGGTCGAGCCGGTCGTCGAGGCACGCACACTGCCGGTGCAGGAGGACGTCGTCGAAATCGCCGCGCCGACGCCGATCGCGCGGCCGGCACGCGCGGTGGCCGAACCGGCGTCGCCGCCGACGATCGAGGCGCTGCTGACCCGGCTCGAGAAGGGCGCGCTGCGCCGCGGACTGATCGGCTCGCACTGAGCCCGTGGGCTGCCGCGCCTCCGCTCGGCGAACGTACCGTACCCTGCTGAAACCGCTGTTTCTCCCTGATCCGCTCTGATACCCATAGCTCGAAAACATCGAGGAGGGATCATGGCGGGCGCGGATACCAAAATTGTTGGGCCGGCACTCGAGGTCGAGCGCGGTGCGCCCGTGGAGCAGGGTGCGACGCGCTACGCCTGGTACGTGCTGTCGATCCTGTTCCTCGTCTACGTGCTGAACTTCGTCGACCGGCAGATCATCTCGATCTTGGCGGAGGACATCAAGCGCGACCTGGGGCTGAAGGACCAAGATCTCGGCTTCCTGTACGGCACCGCGTTCGGCGTATTCTATTCGCTGTTCGGGATCCCGCTCGGGCGGCTGGCGGACAATTGGCACCGCGTGCGGCTGATGACGATCGGGTTGTCGCTCTGGTCGGTGATGACCGCCTTGTCGGGGTTTTCGCGGACCGGCGGGCATCTGGCCACGGCGCGGATCGGGGTCGGGATCGGCGAGGCGACCGCGAGCCCGTCGGCCTATTCGATCATCTCCGATTATTTCCCGAAGCGGCTGCGCGCGACCGCGCTCTCGATCTACTCCGCGGGGCTGTACGTCGGCGGCGGCTGTTCGTTGTTCATCGGCGGGCTGATCGTGCAGGGCTGGAACAAGGCCTATCCCGGCGGCGGGCCGCTCGGGCTGGTCGGCTGGCAGGCGGCGTTCATGGCGGTCGGCGTGCCGGGGTTATTGCTGGCGGTGTGGATCGCGACGCTGAAGGAGCCGATCCGCGGGCTGGTCGAGGGGTTGCCCGAACCCGACAAACACCCCGCGCCGTTCCGCGCGTTCGGCGCCGAGCTGGTGACGATCGTGCCGCCGCTGACGCTGATCGGTGCGGCGATGGGCGGTGCGCGCGCGCTCGGCTATAATCTGCTGGCGCTCGCGCTGGTGGCGGCGGCGGTGACCGGGCTGATCGAGGCGGGCGAGCCGTGGCCGCAATGGGTGGCGATCGGGATCGGCGTGTATGCGGTGTTCTCCTGGGCGTCGGCGTTGAAGCGTCGCGATCCGCCGACCTTCGCACTGATCGTGGGGACGCCGGCGTTCCTGTGCACGGTCGTGGCGTACGGGCTGAACGCGTTCCTGAGCTATGCCGCGAGTTTCTGGGCGGCACCCTATGCGTTGCGCGAGCTTGGCGTGACGCCGTCGTCGGCGGGGTTCATGATCGGCAGCCTTGGTGCGACCGCGGGCTTTCTCGGGCTGACGATCGGCGGCGTGGTGTCGGACCGATTGCGGCGCGGTAATCCCGCCGGGCGGTTGTGGGTGGTGATCTTCGGCGCGATCGTGCCGGTGCCGTTCCTGGTGCTGGCCTTCACCGCCAGTGCGCCGACCGCCTTCTATACCGGGATCTTCCTCGCGCAGCTGACCGCGTCGTGCGCGCTGGGTGCTGCGGCGGCGACGACGCAGGACATGGTGCTGCCGCGGATGCGCGGGACGGCGACCGCGACGTTCTTCATCGGCACGACGCTGATCGGGCTGGCGCTCGGGCCGTATATGGCGGGGCGGGTGTCGACGCTGACGGGGAGCCTGTCGATCGGCATGCTGTCGTTGCTGGTGGTGACGCCGATCACGCTGGCCTGTGCGGTGGCAGCGTACCGGCTGGCACCGCGTGCCGAGGCGACGCGCGAGGCGCGGGCGAGGGCGGCGGGGGAGGCGGTTTAGGGGGCTGCTGTTTTCCGTTCGGCGTACCTCACATCCATTCGTGCGTCCCTACCATCCGTTCTTGCTGAGCGAAGTCGAGCACCTCCGTTCGGGGCACACCCTTCGACTTTGCTCAGGGCGAACGGAATAAGGGGCGAACGGAAAAGGGTATGAGCGGAAAAAGGGGGGGCGAACGGAAAGGGGCGCCCCTCGCTGCTGGCGAGGGGCGCTGTTACTTAGCTTGCCTGGAACACGCCGCAGGCGATGCGGCCGCCGCTGTTGCCGGCCGGGTCGGTCATCAGATCGTCGGGACCCGCATGCACCACGAACGCTGCGCCGTCCGCGTCGAGAAGTCCGGCCATCGTCGCGCCGGGGATCGTCATGCCGATCGTGCCGCGGCCGTCGGTGCCGATGACGAGGTTGGGCATGTCGCCTTCGTGCGGGCCTTGCGGGTTCATGCTGCCGTGCTTCATGCCCGTCGGGTTCCAATGGCCGCCCGCAGTCGTGAAGTCGGGTGCGTCGCAGCGGCCGACGGTGTGGATGTGCGCACCATGCGTGCCGGGGGCCATCGCCTTGGCGTCGAGCGTGAAGCGGACACCGCCGGCGACCTCGGTCGCGGTGGCGCGCCCGACGTCGACGCCGTTGGCGGTCATCAGCGTCGCGGTGGCGCGCTGGCCGCCCGCCATCGGGGTTCCGGTGTCCATTCCGGTCTTGGCGCAGGCGCTAAGGCCCATCGTTGCCGCGCCGATCAGTGCCAGTGTCGCAATCCGCATATCGTCTCTCCCTGTTGATCTTTCTTGCGAACCCTTCGCCGTGGCTCAGGTTCCCCGCGGCGTATCGAGCGCCCATCGCGCGACGGGTTCGTAGGTCGCGCCATCGCGCCCGAGATGGCTTTGGTACAGCACGAGATGGGGGAGCGGGAAGGGTGCACTGGCGAGCCCGGCATGTACCGCCAGCCACGGATCGACCGCGAACCCGACGCCGGCCGAACGCGCGAGCCGCGCGACCGTCAGATGCGGGAGATAGGCGCGGCGTTCTGGCTCGAGACCCGCGCGGACGCACGCCTGATCGACCTTGCGGTGGAGCGAAGCGAGCGCATCGTGCGGCGTCACGCCGACCCAGAGCGTATCGGTCCGCCCGCGTTTCTCGAAGCGACCGACTCCAGCGAGTGCGACGACCGGCGCGGGTGCGACGACATGGCTGAGCGCGACCGCGACATCTTCGGCGATCGGCCGCTCGACCGCGCCGATAAAGCGTAGCGTGATATGCAACTGCTTGTCGTCCTGCCAGCGCGCGGCGGGGACGCCCTCCATTATGTCGAGCAAGCTCTGACGGATAGGCGGCGGGGGCCGGAGGGCGATAAAGAGACGGATCATGGATGGCGGCAGGTTAACCGTCACTATGGCCTGCGATGCAACCACTCTGCTTGAAAAGCGTCGTGCAAGAGACGATATTCACCGTAACCGGCACGATGCCGGACAAAGGAGCTGATTTCACCATGGCTAATTGGTCTGACCCCCGGCCCCGCGCCACGTCGTTCGGAACGACGGCCACGGGGCAGCGTACCGAGGCCTATGACGCTGGTCTCCGGTCGTACATGCTGTCCGTCTACAACTATATGGGCTCGGCGGTGCTGCTGACCGGCATCGTCGCGATGCTGTTCGCCTGGGGCGGGGCGGAATCGCCTGCCGCACAGGTGTTCATGAGCGGCGGCATCCTGAAGTACGTCATCATGTTCTCGCCGCTGGCGATCGTGTTCGGCATGAGCTTCGGCCAGAACCGGATGAGCACCGGCACGATGCAGATGCTGTTCTGGGGCTTTGCGGTCCTGATGGGCCTGTCGATGTCGACCATCTTCCTGGTCTATAGCGGCACGTCGATCGCGGGTGCGTTCTTCGCGACCGCCGCCGGTTTCGCCGGGCTAAGCCTCTACGGCTACACGACGAAGCGTGACCTGTCGGCATTCGGGACGTTCCTGATCATCGGCGTGGTCGGCCTGCTGGTCGCCAGCCTGATCAATATGTTCTTGCAGTCGGGCGTCATGCAGCTGGTCATCAGCGGCGTCGGCGTGCTGCTGTTCGCAGGCCTCACCGCCTATGACACGCAGCGTACCAAGAGCCTGTATGCGCAGGTCGCGGGCACTGACATGGTCGGCAAGGTCGTGATCATGTCGGCCCTCAGCCTGTATCTCGATTTTATCAACATGTTCATGTTCGTGCTGCGTCTGTTTGGTAGCAGCCGCAACTAACTCCCGCTAAGGGTGTGACGAACGCAGGGCTCGGCGGGACACCGCCGGGCCCTTTTCTTTTGGCCTCAGGACAGGAATGGGACGCGCGATGCGGCTCTCGATCGACGTGCGTCTGGATTACGGGATCAGCGGCGATGCCGATGTGCTGCTCCAGATCGAAGCCGCGGCGATGGCCGACCAGAAGATCGAGTCGGAGTCGCTGACGATCTGGTCCGACAGTCCGATTCGTGCGGTCCGCGGTGAGGACGGGATCGGCCAGCGCTGCTGGTCGCGCGGGCATGGCCGCTTCACCGCGGAGTATAAGTCGATCGTCGCGGTGTCGCGCGAGCGCGTCCAGCTCGAGCTGTATCCGGCAACTCCGCCGCGGATGCTCGACGGCGAGCTGACGCCGTATCTGATGCCGAGCCGCTATTGCCCGTCGGACCGCTTCGAAGGTTTTGTTGGGCGCGAGTTCGGCGGGCTGGAAGGCGGGCCGCTGGCCGCCGCGCTGACCGAATGGGTGTACCAGTCGCTCGAATATCGGTGCGGATCGAGCAGCGGCGAGACGACCGCGCTCGACACGTTCGCGTCGCGATCGGGCGTGTGCCGCGATTACTCGCATCTGCTGGTGTCGCTGGCGCGCGCGGGCGGGATCCCGGCGCGGTGCGTGTCGGCCTATGCCCCCGGCGTCGATCCGCCCGATTTCCATGCGGTGGCGGAGCTGTGGCTGGCGGGCGACTGGCGGCTGATCGACGCGACGAAAATGGCGACGTGCAGCGATATCGCGCGGGTCTGCGTGGGCCGCGATGCGACCGACATCGCGTTCATGACGGTGTTCGGGCAGGCGTATCTCTGGGAGCAGCGGGTCACGGTCACGCCGCTCGACTGAAGAGCCGTCCGTCATCCTGACCTTTGGGGGCGGGGGGCAGGAACGCTCTTGCCGCTGGACCGTTGGTCGTCGCAAAGTTTTCAAAGAGGAACAATCGCGATGACCGACATAGACAAGAGCGCACTCGACAGCCTTTCGGTCGCACCCGACGACAAGGACGCCGAGGGCAAGACCTCAGGCCGCGATCCGCGCCAGGAAGCTGGCCAGGACAAGTCGATCGCCAAGCGCCTGCAGAAGAACCCCGACAGTGCCGACGCCCGCCTCGACAACGGGCTGGACGAGTCGATGGACGGCAGCGATCCGATCTCTGCGACTCAGCCGGGGTCGGGCAGCGAGCCGGCCAAGTCGTCGGGCTATGACGAGGATGCCGAGCGGGCGCTGCGCGAAAAGCAGGTATAACGCACCATGATTGCCTGACGAATGGGCGCCGGTCGGAAACGACCGGCGCCTTTTTGTTGCCCGGACGTCGCGCAACGTAATCGAATCGCTCGATTTGGTTCGGTTCGTCGCACTCTTGTTGCAGCGCAACAGCTTTCATGGTCGCTTGGCGTTACGGAAAGATGACGCGCATTTCGGTCGTTGTTAACCATCCGAGCGCATAGTCTGCAGGTTCCTTGACGAGAGCGGGGTGACGACATGGCTTCCAGAATGACACCGGCACAGGGCTCGACGACGCTGGCCGAGATGAAGGAATTCGCGGGCTTTCCCGGCGCCACGCAGCGCTATATCCGCCGGTCGCTCGATGTCGGGCTGGATCGCGAGGACGCGATGCTCCGCTGGTCGCGCGACGTCGTCGAGGCGGCGTCCATCCGGGCGCAGGCGCGGCTGTACAACTCGCTACCCGATCTGCGCGCGCTGGTGCCCGACGACAGCGGGCTCGACTCGATCGAACCGTTCCTCGCGCCGCTGATGACGCTCGTCGCGTTCGACCTGGGACAGGGGCGGCTGACGAGCTTCTCGGCGCTGCGCTTCCTGTACGAGCGGTTGATCGGTGCCGAGGTGCGGCCGTGGCTGCCCTCGGCCTTTTGTGCGGCGGCGGCGCTGCCGCATCTGCATCCCGAATTGCGGCGCAAGCTGCTCCAGTCGATCAGCGAGGCGGCGGCGACCGCGTCGGGCTGGTCGAACCGGCAGCCGGCCTTCTTCCCCTATTGGGTCGAGAAGGTGGATTCGGGGACGACGCTGGCCAGCTGATCGCGCCACGCTAGCGGCAGGCGCGCCAGCCCATCGATCCGCGATCGGCCTGGTCGAGATGCAGGTGATCGGCATGCGCGGCGTTATAGTCGGGGGACAAGGTCGTCGCGAACAGCGTGCAGGCGCCGTCGCGGACTTCGCGCAGGAACGCGGACTTGGCATCGCCTCTTCTCCAGTCGCGCACGACGGTGATGCGGGTGCCATCGGTGAGGCGGAAGCCGGCAATGTCGATCGCGTCGGCGGTGGAATGCTCGCTCCAGTTGCCCGCATCGCGCCCGTAGATCCGCCGGCAGCTATAGCTGCCGAAATGATCGATACTCGCGACCCGCGCCCCGAAATGACGCTCGGCCGCGGGCTGGACGATGTTCCATTCCCACATCGACAGCGCCGCCGCAACCGGGCAGGCGACGCCGAGCCCGGGCGGCACGAACGCGATTTTGCGCGCGCCGCCGGTCAGCCTGACGCCGTCCGAGTAGCCGCATTGTCCTTCGCCCTTGCGCGGTGGCAGGACGGCGTAGCGCACGCCGGCGCGGTCCAGCAGCGCGCGGCATTGCGGGAAGTCGCTGGTCAGCGCGGCCAGCTTGCGTCCGGTGAACATCCCGATCGGCTGGCCGAGATCGAGCGGCGCCCAGGGCAGGTCCTGCGGGCGGCCGCGAGTCACCGCCCAGAGCATCAGCGCTAGCGTCGCGAAGACCGCCAGCCCGACGAGCCAGCCCAGGATCCGCCGCACCGCGCGCATCTCAGCCGCGTACCGCGTCGGACATCGGCTCCGACGTTACCGGATAGCCGAGGTCGGGCGGGATGCAGAGATGCTCGACCTCGCCGTGCGTGTCGCTCGGCCGCATTTCCGTCCAGGGCGTGACGGTCCGCACCGGGTGTGCGCGCGCATCCGCGACCGCCGCGTCGAAATCGGCGAACTGCGCGAGGCGCTCGAGATTGCGCCGCGTCGGGAAGATGATCGTCGCGCGGCCCGCGTCCGCCTGCGCCAGCACGTCGGCGGCGGTCGCCCAGATCAGCCGGACATTCTCGGTTGCATCGACCCGCGCCTCGGGAGCGTCCGCCGGCAGCCGCGCCAGATAGAAATGCGTGTCGAAGATCCGGGCATGCGCGTGCGCGGGCCGCCAGCGCGCGAAATATTCGAGCGAGTCGAGGTCGAGGCTGGCGCCCGCCTCCGCCAGCGCCTCGCCGAAGACGGTCCCGGCGTGGAGCATCGCGCGCAACCGCTCGAACACCGCAGGCGACGGCATTGGCGACAGGCCGACCGGCAGCCCGACCTCCTCTATCGTCTCGCGGATCGCGGCAATGCGCGCGGCGGCGTTGCCATCGGGGTGGCCCGACTCCGCGGCCAGAGCATGGTCGCCCGGATCGATCCGACCGCCGGGAAACACCAGTGCGCCGCCGGCGAACATCATCGCCTTTGCCCGCTCGACGAACAACAGCTCGGGCGGTCCGGCGGCGGCATCGCGGAACAGCACGAGCGTCGCGGCGGGGATCGCTGGCGTGAGGGGCGGACTATCGGTCATGTCGCGGTGTAACGCGCCACCCCGCGATCGGGTAGCCTGGGCAAAACGTCCAACGATCTCAACGCGGGGCCTGCGTCAGGGGTGCGGCCGTTACCGTCTCTGGCGCCGCCCTTGGCGCGGCATAGGATAGCGACCAGCCCGCCGGCAGATAGTCGGTCGACATGTAGTAATAGAACAGGCACGTCCCGTCGCGCCGGTAGGTACCGCCCTTGACGAGGCCGAGTGCGACCGTGCCGTCGAACACCGGCGCGCCGCTGTCGCCGCCCTTGCAAGTCGGGCCCTCGACCGCGACCCAGGTGGGCAGGCAGGCGCCGCCGCACAGATCGCCGGCGGGCGCGAAATCGACCATCGCGACCAGCGCGCAGCTATAGCCGGTCCGCTCGCCGCGATGGCAGACGAAATCGCCCGCGCGCGTGCTCTCGCGGTTTCGCCAGGTCGAGACGGGGCGCGTGAGCGTCTTTGCTGTGTTGGCGTAGAAGGTTGCGGGGAAGGAGGGGGGCAGCGGCGCGGCGGTGGCGACGGTGTTGATCTGGACATCCTGATAGCCCCAGCCCCATTGCCCGACGAATTCGAGCGGCACGCTGCCTTGGCGCGAGTCGACATAGGTGAGCGTGTCGGGGCAATGCGCCGCGGTCGCGATGCCCGAGCGCGATCCGTCGGTGACAACGAAGCCGGTGGTGCAGGCATAGCGCTTGCCATCGACCGTCCCGACGACCCGCGCGCCGCCCTCGACCGTTGGTGTCGGGGCAATCGCCGCGGGGGCCGCGTCGCTGGAGATAGTCTGGGGCGAGGGCCTGAGATCGCTGGTGGTTTGGTCGATCGCCTCGATCTGGACAGGAACGCCCGTCATCGCCGCGATCTGTGCCTGGACCGCGCCGCCGCGATCGCGCTCGGCATCGCGGCCGCTGATCATCACGACCAGCGCACCCGTGCGCGGATCGATCCCGAGCCCCGGCGGATGCGGCAGCGCCGCGCGGATCTGCGCTTGATGCGTGGCGATGACCGCGAGCATCCCCGTTCGGTTCATCGCGGCCCCGGTGCGGAACACGATCGGGACGTCGATACCACCGGCGACGATCGACTGGTCCGCGACTGGGTCCGTGCCGGTCAGCAGGATGACGATCCGATAGCTCGGGCGATGCTCGATCACGATCCCCGCCCAGCGATCACGATAGGTCTCGCGCAGGCGGTCGGTCACGGCGACGCTGTCGGCCTGCGCGCGCAGCCGGTGCATCGCCTCGTCCAGCGTCACGCCGAACGCGCGCGCATATTCGCCCGCATCCTGCATCAGCGCATCGATGGGCATCTGGACGCGCGGGACGGGCGCCGTCGGAGTCTGCGCCATGACCGGTGGCTGGAGCGCGATCAGCAGGGAAAGGGCCAAGGCGAGCCGGGCTCGAAACATCGACATTGATCGGGCATCGCACAGGAGAAGCGGGAAAGGGCCTGATGCCGTACCCCAGACGTTCAAACGCATGCAGTCTGCCGTCCGATCCCGCGAAGGGTAGCGTGCCGACACGGCCTTGCGGCGTGCGCGGGCGTGGCTCTGTTACTTAGGACACCACAGCGACGGCGCATGCGCGATCGTCGCACATGCACCGTCCTGCGGTGTTTAGTCCGTGCCGGCGATCGCCGGGTCAGATCAGCCCTTCATGCTGCATCGCGGTCTGTACCGAGGGGCGAGTCATCAGCCGGTCGCGGAACGCGGCGAGCTTGGCGGGAACCTCGATCGCGTTCTTCTTCGCCCAGAGCAGCATGACGAACAGGTAGAAATCCGCCACGCTGACGTCCGCGCCGAGCAGGAAATCGCCCTGCATCGTATCCGCCAGATACGTCATCCGCTTGACGATCATGTCAGACGCCTTGGCCTTTTCATCGTCGCCGGCGCCCGAGAAGAACGGCTTGAAGCTCTTGTGGATCTCGGTCGAGATGAACGCGAGCGCTTCAAGCAGGTGCGTATGGCCCATCGCGCCCGCGGGCTTGAGAGCGGTATCCTGGTGCGCGATCCAGTCGAGGATGGCGATGTTCTCGCTCAGCGTCTCGCCCGAATCGAGCGTCAGCGCAGGCACATAGCCCTTGGGATTGATCGCGGTGTAATCGGCACCGCTCTCGGTCCGCTTGGCCTTCAGATCGACCTTTTCATGTTCGAACGACAATCCCGCTTCATGCAGCGCGATATGGTCTGCCAGGCTGCAGGCGCCGGGCGCATAATAGAGCTTCATCGGTTTTCTCTCCGTGGTGGACGGCGTGAACGCGCGGGATGTCGATCGGCTGCCCGGCCGTTGCGGGCGGCGGGCGGGAAATGGCTTATTCGAGATCGTCGTCGTCGATGACCACGACGTTGGCGTTGGGCCGCTGGTCGGCGACATCGGCGCAGACGTCGAGGATCTCGTCGCTGAACCGCTCGAACAGTTCGAGCGCGTCGTTATCGGGTTCGTCGCCGCTCAGTTCCTGGAGAACGGCATATTTGACGGCAAAGTCGCGCTCGTCGCCGTCGATTTCAGCGGTGAACTCGATCTGCTGCGCGATGTCGTTGTCGGTGAGGCTGGCTTGGTCGACGGTGATACGGCTGGGCATGGCGTGGGTCTCCTGGAAAAGGACAGGCACTGCCCAAGAGCGGTGACTCAGGCAAGGGGTCGCGTGTCTAACGGCGGCCGAGTGTGCGCGTTGCGGCGTATCGGGCGGCCGGCATAACGACCGATATGGACCATGTTCCATATCGCAGCCCGATGGGTTGAGGCGTAGTCTCAAACAGGCCGTCACAGCGGCCGGGACTCGCGGTGTTTCAGCCACGTCGCGTGTTCTGGGTGGAACTCCCTCTGTTGCCCTTAAAGGCCGCTGTGGCGCCACTATCGGGTGTAACCGAGCCGGTCTCGTCATGGCTCGGGGTGCCTGCAACTAGCCCGGTCCGCCACCGCAGTGGGCCCCGCGCAGCAAGGTGATGGAGATCCTGATGGGTGTACCAAACATCATTTATTCCCGTTTAATTTGAGCGTGTTATCGGAATCTTTGGCTAACCTTTCCGCAAGGTTAGCCAAAAGCTTGTCGGCAGCGGTGTCTGAAAGCGTACGCTGATCAGCCGCCGCGGTGTAACGGGCGACCTCGCTGTCAGTCGTGTGGCCGGTCCAGGCCTTGATCTCTTGATTCGAGCAGCCCGCCTCTGCGAAGCGGCGCGCGGCGGCCTTACGTAGTCCATGAGCCGAGCAATTCGGCAGACCGGCCTCGTCGCACCAGTGGCGGAATTTGTTACCGAAGCCCTTCACCGAGAACTGCTTGCCGAACTCGGTCACGACAAAGATCGCGCCGACCGTCGGCGTCTCGAGGATGGATTCGGCGAGGCCGGGCATGATCGGGAGCGAGACGAAGACCTTCGTCTTTTCCTGGGTAAGTTCGAGCCTGGTGTCGCGGATACTAGCGGGACCCATCTTGCGGGCATCGCCTCGACGTGACGGGGCTGCAACTCGCGCACCATGATCTCGCCGTATCGCCGCCCCTTGCGGGTCCGCGCACGCCAGCGCTCCAGTGTCCCGCGATAGACGACGCGGGTCCGTTCACCCGGATCGAGGAAATCCGGCGAGCGGTAATAGCGCGACAGCAGGTCGTCGAACGTGCCGACGGCCGCGCGATTGGCGCCGGCCTCGATCTCCGGCGCGCTGACGCCATCGTTGCATGCGCGCAGCTCAGCCAGAAACGCCTCGGTCCCCGGCTCGTTCTTGAAATAGTATGTGACGAAGCCCGTCCGTCGATACCGGTAATGGGCTTTCCCATGCCGATCGCGGAACGTACTGACGTGCTTGGGCAGCCAACGACGCTTCACGCGAACATCTCGTCCAGGCTGTTCGCACCAGCGGGTACGACACCTGCCCCGGTTGTGACGATGATCCGGCCCGGCTCGATCTCGACCCGCACGGGAATGCCTACCTTCGCAGCCACGCGAAGAATCCGCGTGAGGTCCGCCTGGCGAACAAGCGCTCTCGCACTCATCACTGCACCTCGATCTGGCTGAGCGCGAGCACGTCGATTGCTTCCCATGCGGGTGCCACGTCGCTATCTGCTGCTGCCTGTACGGCGTAGGCGAGGTCGAGCGCTGCGCGGATCGCGTTGTCGATGATCGCCGTATGCGCCATCGCGGTCGTCACCAACCCCGCGTCGTGCAGGTGCTTTGCGCCATCGTCGCGGACGACCTCTAAGGCGCGGAGCCTCGCAGTCAGGGTGGCGCACGGCATCACCCATTGGCCTTTTCGGACTGGGCGGCGGCGAGCACTGCACGAAGCTTTGCAGCGTGCTCCAGCATCTTGTTGCCACGTATTTCGAGCGTTTTTGCCGTGAGCAACAGATCGAGGTCAGAAATGCCGCGGTCAGCGTTGAGTTTGAAATTCACATTGCGAGGGGTAATTCCCAAGATGTCTGCCAACGTCTTCTTTTTACCTCCGAGTATCTCGTAGGCAGTGTGCAGCCCCATCATGCGTGGCATCTCGATAGGAAAGCCGCGCTGTTCCCGCTTTGGGGAACACTTGGTCGGTCGGGGCGATGGCTGAGACTGGCGAGCTTCGGGGGGAGCGGCGCTGATCATCATGGAGATCCTGTTGTTGCGGGGGGATCGAGCGGTCGCGCCAGCGGCCGTTCTTGTAGAAAGCATTTCGCCAAGAGCGGCGCGCGGGTCAGAACATGGGCGGCGGGCGTCGCTGGATTGGGTGCAGATCGTTGGCCAGGCAGAGGACGGCCTGTCCGTCGTCGAAGCGGATCGAGGCGAAAGCCTTGCGGACTGTGAGGACGTCGCACTGCTTTCCGGTGCGGCCGAGCCCTTGGAAGAGGGCACGGTCGCCGCCACAGATTGCGACGTCGACCACGTCACGAGCGGGCCGCTTTGGCGAACGACGTCGCGGGCAGGGGTGTGAACGCGGGCTCGACGTTGCCGAGTGCCAGCCGGCAGATTCGGTTCCACTGCGGCGCGAGCGACGCGTGCATAACGCCGATCGCCGTCGCGCCTGCGCTGCCGAATACGGTCAGCGCCAAGCCGGTGAGGACATCGTGCAGCATCAGCGCCGCCGATCCGATGAGCCAGCGATCAGCATGACGATCGCGGCGGGGATCCAGATCACCGCGAACACGAGCGCGAACATGATCTTGGCGATACGGCGACGGCGCATGGCACGGTCGAGCTGTATCGCGCTGGTTGCGACGGTGATCACTGGCAGCACTCCACCGGCGTGGTATCGGGTAGGCAGACCGTGCAGGCGCTATCGGTCGCCCAGGCGCACGCGCCGTGTTCGTCGCTGGCGCAAGGATCCCACTGGCTGCAACCGCAGCCCCGGCAGATGCGCGGGTGCCGGGCGGCAGGCTCGGTCGCCAGCTGGCGGTAGACGTCCGGATCGAACGCAAAGATGCTGCGCAACGCCTCCAACGTCTCGGGCTGGCGCGCGGTGTTGCCGGGGGTTTCGAGGGCGTGAATCAGGTCGAGCGCGGTCGCGACCTCGTCGGCATTGCGGGCGAGCATGCTGGCGACGGTGCGTATCGACATGCCAGCAGCTTCGCGGCGGAGACCGAGGTAGGCGGCGGGGGTAAGGGGCGCGGTGCTGGTCAGCGCGGCACGCTCGCCTCGCTGCATCGGCACGGTGAATGTACGCGGGAATTCTCGTGCAGCAGCTCGATGCCGGCGAACACCAGCGCGTCGATGTTGACGTAGTCGACCTCGGAGCCAACCGCGCCAGCGCCGACGTAGATCGCGCCTGGCACCGTCACGACGCCGTCGACGCGGGTAGGCGTCGTACTTGTTACGGGTGATGTTGAGCATTGGGGCGGTTCCTGTGAAGGCTTGGCGGTCTGGGCGAGTGGCTGACGATCAGCAGTCGGTGACGGCGTCGTCCCCGCCGCCCGACGCGGGCGATCGCGAGAAGCCCTGCTGCTCGGTGTTGGCGAGTTGCGTTTGCAGGGTGGCGAAGTCGCGCTGGTGGGCGGCCTGCGTCGCGATGATCGGCTTGAGGGCCGCGGTCAGAGCGCCACTGAAGGCCGTCTGCATGTCGGTCGCGAATCCGGCCGCGTCGAAATTGTCGTTGGCCGGCTTCGGCTTCGGCTCTTCCTTGGGCTTGTCCGGCTCGACCGGCTTGAACTTGGCGACGACGGCCGAGAATAGGCGGTCGACGATGCTCTCGACCTTCTCGTCCTCCGCCTTCTTGGCCTCGAATTCGATCATCACCGCGTCGGCGGCCGATGCGAACACGGTGCCGGGCGCGCGGTTGGAGAATTGCAGGCGCTGCGTACCGATCGACGCGGGCGTATCGGTGAACGCCAGTCCGATGATGCCGAATTTGCCGCTGCCGGCATAGCTGGGGGTCAGTTCGACCGATGGGAACGGCTTCTGGTCGGCCTTGGCGAGCGCAACGAGCTGGTCGTTGCCGTCGACGACAGCGTACAACAGCCGGCGCGAGATCCTCGATATGCTGGAATGCCCGCATAACGGACGCTGGTACGAGCCGCCGATCAGCGTCGACGGCCTGGCGCGATCGTTTCGGGCAAGCCCGCACCACAGCTCGGCGATCCTGCTGAAGCGCAATTTGCTGGTGCGATCGTTCGTGCCGACGCCGTGGCTGTCGCGGGGCACATTCGAAAAGGTGGTGCAGGATTATCTTATTTTCGGTTTCGGCTTTGTCGAGCAACGCCGCAGCGTGCTTGGCGGCCTGCTTCGCCTCGACCACTCCCTCGCGAAATTTACACGGCGCGGGATCGAGGATGGCCGCTATTTCTTCGTGGAAAATCTTGCCAGCGAGTTCGAGTTCAGACCGGGCAGCGTGGTGCAGATCATGCAGCCCGACATCAATCAGGAAATCTACGGCGTTCCAGAGTATATTTCGGCGCTTCAGTCGGCATTGCTCAATGAAGCCGCGACCCTGTTCCGGCGCAAATACTATCTCAACGGTAGCCACGCTGGCTTCATCTTGCATGCGACGGGCGAATTTTCGGATGGCGACGTAAATGCGATCCGCGATGCACTGAAGCGATCGAAGGGGCCGGGCAACTTCCGCAACCTGTTCGTCCATCAGCCAGGCGGGAAGGATGGCGGGATCAAGATCCTGCCGATCGCCCAGGTCGGCGCGAACGACGAGTTCATGGGGATCAAGAACGCGACGCGCGATGATGTACTGGCGGCGCACCGCACGCCGCCAGTCCTGCTGGGCATCGTGCCGGCGCAGGGCTCGACGCTCGGTAAGCCGAGCGAGGCGGTCGATATGTTTTTCGAGCTGGAGATCGAACCGATTCAGGCTCGCCTGCTGGACATTAACGTCGCGGTTGGCGTCGAAGCGGTTGCATTCGCTTCACGGAAGATACCGGCACCAGCGAGCTAACTTTACGAGCCGGTGTGGCGAGGCAAATCGACGAGAAACTGCGCTCACATAGAACGGATATCCCGGTGCTATAACTCTGGGCTCGGCATAACTTCTATCTGTTATCAAAGAACCTTGATTAGTTTGGCGGGGATGCCCCCAACCACCTCCCTAGCCGCTACATCCTTAGTAACGACCGCCCCCGCGGCGACAATCGCCCCCTCGCCAATCTTTACACCCTTGAGGATTGTCGAGTGTGCGCCGATCCAAACGTTCGAGGCGATGCTGATCATATCAGCATCAATTCCTTGCAGGCGATAAGGGCTAACGTGGATCGTCTGATGGTTCTGGTCTCGGATGGTCACGTTCTCAGCAATTAGCGCGTCAGCGCCGATGCCGATGTTGATGCTCGCGACAATCGTCGAACCTTGTCCGATGAAACTATCTGGGCCAATCGATAGCATTCCTTCAGATATGAGGAGGCAATTACGCTCGATCACCGTTCTCTTACCGATGTGCATTGAGGCGCCGTTCGTAACCCTAATGCGCGCTCCCTTCCGGATGAGTACCCCCGTACCAATAGTCAGCCCAGGGTAACTAGCCTTGAACCAGTTAATCACCGTCCAAGAATTCACTTTCTCGAACGTCTGAGAAATGCCGCGAAGAATACGCGCTACCATCAATCACCCTTCTCGTATCGTTGGGCACCGTACGCAGTCTGGCTCGCCAGCCAACTGAAGATTTCGCCAGTTTGTTCGCCAGCTGTTTTTTTGGCGTCGACAACAGCCCAAGCTCGAGTTTAGCGTCGGTATATTCCGATTCGTCGAACGATACACGCAAGACACCTTCTCCGATTTTCTAGATCCGGTGCAAATTGGCTAATCCACCACCATCAAAAACCACTTTCGCTCGGCATCCAAAGAACCAATACCGCGTCTTGGTGCTCGATGATCCACGAGGGCCGTGGCGCGATAGCTTTGCCGAGGCCAAGTGGGACGCCATCCGGCAGGGCTTGGCGACCTGGGACATCGAAAGGCTTGAGTATTTCCTCCCGATGCCTCTGTCGATCGAGAAACGCCTACGTTCCCCTGGCGACGAGTAGGTTTGTCGGCTTGGAAATTAATTTAGTGTGAGGCCTTTTCGAGAGCCCCTTGGTCTTCTGGTCTGCATAATAAAGAGTACAAGCGCCGCAGTGACGAGAATAATCGGCGTCAATATGCTCATACCATGGGTAAAGTCCTGCAATAGCTTACCGCGTGGTGCGGCATAGGTATTAACATGGGCAAGCGCGATGCCACCATGTGCCGCGGCATACGTCATTCGCTCTACTAGCCGTGGATTGCTTGGGTAGGCGTCTGCGATAGCAGTCCCATCGATCATAGAACGGACCAATGGTGAACCGACTACTTCGAGGTCAGGGTCGAAATACCGCCAATGGCCGTCGACGAGGGCCGCCACTGCAAAATGTCCGTGATACAGTGGATCAGGGTCGGGCCATTCAAATAGAACCGCACCATAGGATATGCCGTAATGGCGCAGTAATTCCATAAACACGATACTCTGCTGGCTACATATCGCATGGCGGTGGCGCAAAATATCATCCGCGTCGACTGGAGATCTATAGTCATCGGATTTTAATCCGAACGTCGCCTTAAGTAGCCAGTTATCGCGAACCGGAATGTACGAAAATCCCTGTACGAACCGATCGCGTACAAAGGCGTCAACGCCCCGAGCGACCCGTTCGTCACGCGTCCCAACCTGCTTCGATATGTAATCGGAGACGACAGGTAGAGCGTCAGATATCGATTGAATGGTCGAGAGATCTGGACGCCACCGCTCATGAATTCCTGCAAGACGCGGCTTCGTCGGGGCTGGCCAATGCTGCCAGATTGCTAGCACAACAGCTGCCAGTAAAAGAATGACCGGAACGGATTTAATTTTTGCAGCTTTGCTAATGACTTCGCTCCCGTTCATAGGGATATGCGAAACCGGACTGTAAAAATCAACTACTTCGCCAGATTGCTGTTCACCGATCAGCGATCCTTACCCGCGTAGCTTACGCTCGAACCTTTTCCACTGTCGCTCATCACGTCCGTATAGAGGGAAGGAGGGCGGCAACGGCGTTGGCAGGACTCTACTTGGTCGGCCCCCGCATTTCGAGCAGCGTAGGTAGCTGGACAGGTTTTCTACCGCGCTGTTCATCCTCTTGAGGAAGCACCAGCGGGCGAGAATGTCTCGATGCACGACTCCCTTGCGCCCGCACTTGCCACATACGGCACCGACGTTGGCAGCGTGCTTCGCAAAGTCGGCTAACGTCCTGAAACGCGCGTTGCCCATTAATCACCAAGGCAGCGGCATCTGCGTCGCCTCAGCGGTCGGCGGCTGAAAGAAGCCGTGATAAACATGCCGCGCGACTTCGAGTTGAGCAGCCACACGAAGGCCTTCCCTTGGCGCGGCGAGGTCAGCCAGTGCCCAAGCGGGGGCGTCCTTGATTAGCAACGCGATCCGCTCCGCGGTGATCACGCCACCCGTCATTGGTAGTCGGTTGAGTAGGTCGCGTACGGTGAAAGTCCACGACGCACGAACTCTGCTTCAATCGGCGCAAGCAGCGATTCAGGCCCATCCTCGATCGCTTGAAAGTAGATCGTTTGCATCTCGCATGGGCGGATGTCAGGCAGAATCTCAGCAATCAGATTATGCGTCTGGCTAAAGGGCTGTGCGCAATCGCGCGTCGACTCGGGAGCATGTTCCATCAGACATTTATAGTGGAACATACGGGGAACGCAAAGGCCGCGGCCGACGCGCGTCGCCCAGAAATATTATGCTAAAGGAAATTACAAAGCGACGAGCGCGGCTAGGCCAACTGCCAAACCTGCAACCCCAAGAAACACGCTTTTCCCCCCGCCTCGCCCGCGGTCTTTTCGTGGCGGAAAAGGTGCAGTCGAAACTGAACTTGGCAAGGTCCCAGCTCCTAGGCGGGCTTGCTGGCAGCGAGTGGGTTGTAACGGTGCGGTGCGGTGCAGTTTCAGTGAAGGCGTAGATCGACACGCGATCCTACAGGCAGCGCAAACCGCCCGTCTCGCCCGCCAGTTTTTTATGTGGCTTTCGATGCCGTCGGCGACGCATAATGCGGCACGGCAGAAAACCGCGGGTTGAACGGCCGATCCGGAATAGCTCTGTTGTTGAACATTGATCCACCTTCAGATGTCCGACAACCCCGATGTGCATTCACGAGGCCGCCTAGCCTGCCCCCCTTTTTTTGCGCGATAAACCGGTGAACAGCGGCGACCAACGCGAAGGAACGTTACCTTGTGCGATACGGAGCCAACTGGTAGCCAACCGACCTTACGAGAGGCTATCAATTTGCCTCCCGCCAGATGACTGACACATCAAGCGTCGATAAAATCGCTCGTTTTCAGAGTATAAAAGTTGGTAAACGATAAAAAAACTGGTTCGTTCTTCACGCCTGATCCGCTCGCGGTCTCTATTGTAAATCATTTGGCGCTGACGCTTAACGCTTCCAAGCAATCCAGCTTAGCTGTTCTCGAGCCAAGCGTTGGTAATGGTGCTTTCGTTACCGCTTTGTCAAAAACGAAGACAATTCAAAATCGAGTAAGCATATTGCATGGTGTAGATATCGAGCCGGCTTTCGTTGACGCCTGTGAAGATATCGCATTGACTGTTCCCGAGGTAAGATTTTTCCGCGAGGATTTTATAGATTTTCAGGGCAGGGAGAGTGGCTACGACATTATTATCGGCAATCCTCCATATGTAAGCTACAAACATTTAAGTGCAGAGAAGGTTAACGGTGCCCGGGCAATTTTTAACGAAAACGGTTTAGCAAAAGGCGATTTCCGAAATCTATGGACTCTATTCCTGCTGAAGTCGGCATCACTTCTTAAAGACGATGGCATAATGGCATTCGTACTTCCTAAAGAGGTGGTTTATGTAAATCATGCCGGCTGGCTACGCTCTCGTCTTCTGCGTGATTTTACGCGCGTGGAAGTTTTCGTATTTGACGAATTACATTTTGAACATGCCGTACAGGATGTTGCAGTTATTTTCTGCTATAGAAATCATGACTCGGCCGGCTTCTATGTAGGTGAAGGCAAGGGCGGAAGTATAAACCCAAGCGACCTCCGCTTAATCGAGATCGATAAGTTTTACGGATCAAAATGGTCGCAGTTTAAGATATCGGATCTGGATAATGGTTTACTTTCCCGATGTACAACGGGATTTTTTCCGGTGCAAAAGTACTGTATCGCCGTAGCAGGCATCGTTCCGGCTGCTAATGATTTTTTCGTTATTGACGCTTCTAAAGTTGAAGAATTGGAAGCAAAGTCATTTGTCAGAAAGATTGTCTCTAAAAGTAATTATTTAGGAAAGGATCTCGTCCTTAACGATCAGGTGATGAATCGGATCGTCGATGCCGGACTGCCGGCATTTCTCCTGACTGGTTACGACTTTGACGAGCCCCCCACGGGAATTTCCGAGTATCTCAAAGCGGGCGAAGATCTGGCGCTAGACCAACGCTACAAAATGGTCCGACGCAATCCTTGGCATCGGATACCGGGCATTTGGTCAAGCGATGCCGTTTTTTTTAAGCGTATTGGCGAACTCCCGAAGTTTGTCCTTAACGATGTTGCTGCTCTGGTAACCGACACAGCTTACCGTGTGACTGCCCTTGAAGGGGTGGATCTCCGATCGCTGATATTTTCGTTTTATAATTCGGCAACCATGGTGGCGGCCGAGCTTCAAGGTCGAACCTATGGGGGTGGCGTGCTGGAGTTAACACCTAACGAATTTAAGCGCTTACCTGTGCCGTTTTCGCGCGTGAGTGAGACGGAGTTTCAAGAATTCGTTGCCCATATAAAGACGCATTCATTTTCAGACGCTTTAGCAAGGCAGGACGATTACCTCCTGCCCCGCGCTGGAGTATCGAATGCAGATATCGCAGCCATCCAACAAGTCCGACATGAGCTGTACGTCAAACGCTTGAAGAAGGGGAAGATAAAACCATGAACATCGATAGACAGCCCAACATGCACGATCTATCTTGGTTCGTCGATATGGACAATCAGAAGCGTTTGGACCTTAATCCGCCCTATCAGCGAAGAAGCGTTTGGACCTCGACCGACCGTTTCTACTTCCTCGACACAATCTTCAACAATTATCCGTGCCCCGCAGTTTATGTTCAGAAAGAGATCGGCAATGAGGGGCCAAAATATAACGTTGTGGACGGAAAGCAACGAATCTCGACTATCTTAAACTTCTACCACAATAAGTTCCGCTTACCTCAAAAGTTTTCAATTCCGCGACTTTCGGGCAAGAGGTTTAAGGATCTTGATAAGTCAGACGTAATTATCTTTTATAACTACGTCTTTCTTGTGGAGACCCTCAAAGCGAGCGGGGACGCTGATTGGAACGAGGTGTTTTTCCGCGTAAATAAAAACCAGAAGGGGCTGAAGGAGCAGGAGCTGCGCCATGCAAGGTTCGATGGCTGGTTCATCACTAGGGCTGAGTCTGAAAGTGAAGATCCGAAGGTCGAGCCAGGGCTATTTTGGTCAAATATGAAAATATCCACCCCGGCTAAATCTCGGCGAATGAAGGATATCGAATTTATATCGATATTGATGCTCGTTATTCTTGAGCAGGATCTCGTTGGATTTCCACAGTCAAATATTGACGAACTTTATGCAAAGTACGATTTTGACAGGGACTCACTGCCTGCAGAAGATGCGGATGACTCTGAGGTTATTGGCAACAGCATTGACGATGAAGCTGTAAATGCGGGTAATAGGTCAGCCTATCTAGATGAGACAGTGATATATCGTGAAGATATTGCCGCTTTTGAGGAACGATTTCTTAAGCTAAAAAGTTTTATTGCACTCATGGAACTTCATAATAATGTTGTGACCAAACACTCTCGTCGCCTCACTACTGACTTTTATTCTATTTGGTCAGTTTTGGCGCTATCGGATATCATTGACCAGCTGCCTGCCGGAATTGTGGCAGATTCCTGCTCCGCGTTCTTGTCGGGCGTCGATGAGCTTTACGATAAAGCGCGGGAGGATAAGGGAATCGACGTCGCCAATTCAGTTATCGATCCTGCGATCTTAAGATATTATACCCATAGCGTCGGTGCTGCCACTACAACAGAGTATCGAAAAATAAGATACGAGGCGTTGAAGGGCTACATCGAGTCTCATTTGCCATGAAGATAGAAAGATCGATTCGCGATAGCTTTGTTACGTTGGAGGATGTTTACAAATATGTTGCAAAGGACGTGAACGTTCTTTTGAAAGATGCGTGCGACCTTAAGGGTTGGATCTTCACCGAAAGATTGAAGATGCTTCAAAGCTACGCACTAAAACTTGCAACTGGTCGAGAAATCGATGATTTTTTTGGTTGCTCCATTATTGTTCCTACCTTGAGTGAGGTCCCGGCAGCTGAGGCCCTCGTTAACAGCTGCCTCAATGTTGTCGACCGAAGGCCGAAAGACATTATAAGCCAACGTCCATCGGAATTCCAATTTGATAGTGTAAGGTTGTATTGCACGTTAAAGGGTGGTGTTAATCCAACAGAAAAGCACGGGCTAAAGTTTGAAGTGCAAATAAAGACTCTTCTAGAGCAAGCTTGGAGCAAAGCTACCCATGACTTCTCCTACAAGGCCTCGGACATTAGTTGGGCGAAGGAAAGAGTCGCGGCTCAGTTGAAGGCTATGCTCGACAACGTCGAGCTATCAATATCTCAGATCGATCATCTTTCACTTGCTCCAAGCGTTAATAAAAAGAACCACGATTACGAGTCTCGTCGCGCGTTGCTGGTTTATTTGAGAGATGAGTTAGGCCGGGATGCGGGCGTTATTATGCCGGTTGACATGCGCCGGCTGACCGACATTGTGCACGGACTGCTGAAGTTCATGGGGGCAAAGCTCGAGGAGTTACGGGCTTGGGTAACGGCGGAAACGGCAGAAGGGCGCGGGGCGCGGGTGACTGACCTTTCCGCCTACTCAATGATACTTCAATCGGCGATGAATCAAGATCCTGCTAAGTTCAAGCTTGGTTTGAAAGATAAACGGTCGAAACAGAAAGTTTTCATAACCAATGAGGTAATAGTTCCACCGTCAATTGATCTTAGTACGAGTACGCGCGTCACGCGTCTGTAGCGCACGTAGACCATCGGCGCCGACGTGACGTTTTCAGTAAATTGCAACCGCCACTCTTAACGGTGCCAAGGTCACCGTCGACTTACTGCTGTATCAACGGCCGAACATCCTCTAACGCATGGTTCGCGCGTTTAAAGTTCGCTGCAGCGCACCGCTTTTCGATGCCGGACGCTACACGGGCATTACCGGACGATTCAGTGAACTACGGGGCGACCGATCCCCACGAACAGCAAACTTCACTGAAAATTATCCTCCATAACAGACTGTGCACCGCCCCCTCGCTACCCAAAAACCTACTGGTTCGCGCGTTCCGCGCGGGGCCCATTAATTCATGCTTAGGCGTAGAAGATATATTCTTTTTGCCGAGGTTTGGACACGTATCTTCACGTTTGGGGATACCTAAAATGTTCTCTCGGACTCCGCATACGTCCAAACCGAATATCGTTTTAGCGACGGAATTCACTCATCCTCCCCAGGATGCACGGGACGGCGCAAGCCGGCACGCTCACCAGCGGTCGCTGGATGCTGAACTCGCTAGGTTCGGGACCTCAGTCCTTCGCGAAGCATCAAACTGTGCACGCCGCAGGCGTTCCTTTCTAATTTATATCTTACAGGGTCTCTGTGTGACCGCTCGGCGGATTTGCACTATCAACAGAAGCGCGGACGCGGGCAAGGATAGCGCGTAGTTCGGGGCTCTGGACCTCGGCGATCACGTCGTCGACCGTCGCGGTATCCAGCTTCTTCTGGCGCGCCATCTTCTCGGCAACGGCGCGGACGAACTCGCTCGGCTTACGCAGCATGCGGCGGACGCACTCACGCACCGTTGGCGGCTGTAGCAGGATGAACGCGTTCGAGATCTGCTCGCTTTGCTGCTCATCGGGCAGTGCGTCCTCGATCGGTACGCAGCGCCGGATCCAATCGAGGAAGCCGCACGCCTTCAGGCGCGCGACGGCCTCTACTACGGCGCTACGCGACTTGTGTATCTTGTCAGCGATCCACTGATAGGTCGGATCCAGCCGGCCGTCTTTACGGCCGCGCAGGCGCAGCAGGCAGCGCAGGACATCTAGGCCGATCGAACCGAGGGCGCCGTTGCGCTTCCCCGGCAGCTTCGTCTCATGCTCGAAGGCCTCGGCCGCGCGCATCCGCGCGTTGTGTTCGGTTTTCGGAAACGTGTTGTGCTTGCGCCAAAGGGATACTTCGGAACCGCCAGCATTGTGGCTGTTGCGGCGAACCTGGGAGTTTGAGCGTGCGCGGTCACGGATGCCTGTTGTGACCTCGCTAAAAGAGCGCGCGAGAGTGCTCACGACCGGTTAGCCAGTGTGTCGGAAAGCCGCAGGATTGCGTGCCCGGCGCCTTGCCGGTTAGCCAAGCCAACATATTGAACGGACGCGATTAACGGAGACCTGATGGATATCGTAACCCCGTTCCAGTTCTCGCTTGTGTATAACGCGTTCTCGTTCACCTTCGCGGCGATGGCCGCGGCGACCGCGTTTCTCTGGCTCAGTCGGTCGCAGGTCGCGCCGGCGTATCGGACGGCGGTGACGATCTCGGGGCTGGTGACTGCAATCGCGGCCTATCATTATTTCCGCATCTTCGAGAGCTGGAACGCCGCCTATGTCCTCAAGGGCGGCGTGATCACCGCCACCGGCTTCGCGTTCAACGACGCCTATCGCTATGTCGACTGGCTGCTGACCGTGCCGCTGCTGCTGATCGAGCTCGTCCTGGTGATGCGGCTGTCGCCCGAACAGACATCGTCCAAGACGGTCCGTCTCGGCTTTGCGGCGGCGCTGATGATCGTGCTGGGCTATCCCGGCGAGATCGCGATCGATATCCCGACCCGCGCGCTGTGGGGCACGCTGTCGTCGATCCCGTTCGTCTACATCGTCTGGGAATTGTTCCGCGGGCTTGGCGAATCGATCGAACAGCAGCCGGCGGCCGCACGCGATCTCGTGCGGCGCGCACGGCTGCTGACCTTCGCATCGTGGGGCTTCTACCCGATCGTCTACATGGCCCCCTATGCCGGCCTGACCGGGGCCAATGTGACGACTGTCATCCAGCTCGGCTACACGATCGCGGACATCGTCGCGAAGGCCGGCGTGGGCGTGCTGATCTTCATGATCTCGTCGCGCAAGTCGCAGGCCGAAGGGCATGTCGCGGGGGTCCATGCCGCGTGACCGACGACCCGGCGGCGCATGATGGCCGCTGACAGCCTCAACCACCGCCGCACCCGGATCGGGCGCGGCGGTGTCGTGCCTGTCGCGTTCTGGATCGTGGGAACGTATCTCGCGACTGCGCTCGCCGCGGGGATTTCGCTCGATGGGCGAACCGCGACGGGACTCGCGACCTTGGTTTTCGTCGTAGGGGGCATGCCGCATGGCGCCTATGACATCGCGCTGCTCACGCGCGCGACGCGCCTGCGCCACGGCTGGCTGTGGCTGGCGGTGGCGGGGTATGTCGGCATCGCGATCGGCATGGCAGTGCTGTGGGTTGTCGTGCCGGCGGGCGGGCTGATCCTGTTCCTGATGGTCGCGGCGATCCATTTCGGCGAGGACTGGACGATGCTCGACGAGCCGCTGCTCAAGATGGCGGCGGGCACCGCGATCATCGCGGCGGCGGCGATCGGCCACCCGGCGCAGGTCGCCGCGCTGTTCGTCACCATGGCAGGCGGTCCGGGCGGCGCGGTCATCGCGCGCGCGGCGATCGCGGTGGCGCCCGTTGCGTTGCTCGTGACGAGTGTTGGGATCTGGGTTGCGTGGCGCGAAGGCGCGCGCGAATGGGCGGCGGCGACCGCGGTCGCGATCGTCGCGCTCATCCTCCTGCCCCCGGTCGCGGGCTTCGCGCTGTTCTTCGTGTTCCTGCACTCGCCCCGCCACCTGAGCGAGGCGCGCGCGCTGCTCGACGATATGCCGCGTGCGAAATGGCTGACGACGGGCGCGGCGATGAGCGCGCTCGCAATCGGGGGGTGGTGGCTCTTCGCGTGGCGTATCGAGGCGTTGCCCGCCGACATGACGGCACAGGCCTTTCAGCTACTCGCCGCCGTCGCCCTGCCGCACCTGCTCCTGTCGCGCTGGCTCGAGCGGCGCCTGGCTCCTGCGGTATCCGGTCCAGGCAACGAGTTTTGCGTGCGGGGAACGGATCCGTGACGCGCCACTCTACGCCATGTTAGGTCCGGGGCATGCCAGGCCGGGTGCCATGTGAACCGAGGCTCCAACCCGGTAGAACCTAGCTTGTGGCGAGGCTGCCCGTAGACCGGACCGCGGTGGCGGTGGCAAGGACGCGCGTGTGGGCGGATCGCGCGTCTACGCCGCTCAGTGACTCGGACTATTCCGCTAGCATCTGGTCCGCGAGGAGGCGGCCGGAGAGCCAGGCGCTTTCGATCCGTGGTGCCAGCAGCCAGTCGCCGGCGGCGCCGAGCCGCATGCCGGCATTCCATAGTGCACCGCGATCGGTCGCGGTCGCGCGCGCGTAGCGCCAGCGATGTGCTGTGCGATGTAGCGGCGTGGGAAGCGGGCCGTCGGCCTGGTCCGCCAGCGCGGCGTGTAGTCGCTCGGCGACGCTATCGACCGAGTCTTCGAGATGCGTGGTCGACCAGCCCGGCGTGGCCTGGATCACCCAGGCCTCCGGGCCGCTGCGCCCTGGCTTTGCGCTGTTGCGCGCCGCCCAACCGATGATTCCGGCGTGGCGGACGATGTCCCCGGTGATCGGGATGGGTTCGGCGAAGGCTAACATCGCGGTCCAGCTTGGTGAGGACCGGCAGGCCTTGGCTTGGGCCGCCATGGCCGGATCATGATCGGCCAGGAGCGCCGCGGCCTGTTCGGCGGGAACGGCGATGACCACGGCGTCGACCGGCGCGTCGACCGCCGCGGCGGACGCGAGGGGAGCTGGCGCGAGCAGCTCGACATGCCAGCCGGCGTCGCTGCGGCGGAGCGCGGTGACCTGGTGCTGCCAGTGTACCTGTGTCTGATCCGCGAGATGCTTGACGATCGCATTCATGCCGGGCGTGCCGACCCAGGCATCGTCCCCCGCCGCCGGCCAGCGCGCGACCACGCCCGCCGCCGCCCATGCGTCGATCGCGGCGACGAAGGCGGGGTCGCGCGCGGTCAGATATTGCGCGCCGTGATCGAACGCCGCGTTGCCCGCAGACGTCTCAACCCGCCGCGTCGACATCCGCCCACCGGCGCCGCGACCCTTGTCGAACAGCGTGACGTCATGCTCCGCGTCCTGCAGCCGCAGCGCGCAGGACAGACCGGCGATGCCGGCACCAACGATCGCAATTCTCATGACGCTCTCCGTGACACCCAGACGCGCGGGCCATGAACGCTCCGCTGTTGCGCGACAACAGCGGCTGCACGGGGCGTCGCGTCATCCGTGCGCAAAGTTGATCTCGCGCAACCCGACACGATCCAGGCCGGTGTCGATATGATCGTCCCCCGCCGGATCGTCGGTTTGACCTGGCCTTGACGGCTTCGCGTCACGACAATCGAGCAGGGGGCTGTCATGGGACGCTGCGCTGGACAGCGGGGCGGCCACGATGGCGGCGTTGCCCAGCAGGTCGGCGCCGGTCGGACGGGGCAGGACTGCGCCCGCCGGATTGTCGGCTGGACCAGGCCTTGACGGCTTGGCGCCAGGACAATCGAGCAGGGGGCGGCCGTCATGGGCTGCCGTGCTTGACCGGCGGCGCGGCCGCGCTGGCGGCGTTGCCCGGTAGGTCGGCGTCGGTCGAACGGGGGCAGGGCCGCGCCCGCCGATCGGTCAGCGCGGGCTGGTCAGCGCGCAGACCGCAAAGCCGAGCGGCGGGAGCGTGATGGTAAGGCTGCCGGGCGCAGCGACCGTACCGCATCCCGCCCCCGCGAGCGTCCGGGCGGCGGTCGCATCGACGCCGATCTCGACCTGGCGCGTCAATGCGGTCGTCGAGGTGTTGAACGCCAGCAGGACCTCCGCGTTCGTGACCGGATCGAAGCGCGAGATCGCCAGCAGCCCGGGCGTTTCCTCGCGCGCGCGCAGCATCTGCCGGCCGCGCGTCAGGGCAGGCGTGACGGTGCGCAGCCGGGCCAGCGTGGCGGTCTGGCGGAACAGCGGGTTGTCGCGGCCGAAATGCGCGGTCGCGGTCGTGCTCGCGGTGCCGAGCAAGCGGTTGTCATTGTACACCGCGACCTTGCTGGCGAACATGTCCTCGCGCGCGTCCTGATCGTTGCCGTCGCTCGCAAAGCCTTGCTCGTCGCCCGAATAGATAGTCGGCACGCCGCGCAGCGTCAGCAGCATCGCGTTGGACAGCATCACGCGCGCCAGCACCTCATCGTCGCCCGCCTTGGGAAACGCGGTGCGGACGAACGTCGCGAACCGGCCGTCATCATGGTTGCCCGTGAAGGTCGGCAACGTCACGGCGGTGTCGTAGCCATGGGCGTACAGCGCATCGCCGTCGAACAGCGCCTCGAACGCATCGGTTCCGCGGGTGCCCGCGACGGTGTCGACCACCGCCTGGCGGAACGAGAAATCGAGGACGGCGGGCAGTTTGTCGACGATCGTGTGCTGTGCGAGCACGGCAGGGCGAACCTCATGGTCCGACACCTCGCCGAAGATGTGGAAGTTGGGGATGCCCTTTGCCGCCGCGCGCGCCTGCATTGCGGGGACGAAGGCGGCCCAGAATTCGGGGTTCACGTGGCGCGCGGTATCGATCCGGAAGCCATCGATGCCGTAGCGATCGATCCAGTCGCCGAAGATGTCGATCATGCCCGACACGACGCGCGGATTCTCGGTCATCAGATCGTCGAGGCCGACGAAGTCGCCCATCGTCGAACTCTCGTTGCGATAGGTCGTGTCGCCGCGATTATGATAATAGCGCATGTCGTTGAGCCATGCGGGCACCTTCACGCGGCGCTCGGCGGCGGGCACGAACGGCGTGTAGGCATAGTCGTTGCGGACGAGCTTGGCGAAGTTGTCGGCGGTGCGGACGTCGTCGCCGGCAAAGCCCGGATTGATCGCCGCGCCATTCGGCCCGAGCCGACGCTGGTACGGATAGTCCGCCCGGCTGCGATAGGGGCAGGCGCGCTGGCCGACGCATTCGCGGTACTGGATCACGTCGGCGGTGTGGTTGATGATGATGTCCATATAGACCTTCATCCCGCGGCCATGCGCGGCGCTCACCAGTGCTGCGAAGTCGGCATTGGTGCCGAGATGCGGATCGACCTGCGTGAAGTCGGTGATCCAATAGCCGTGATAGCCGGCCGACTGATGGCCGGGGGCGCCTTGTACGGGCTTGTTCTTGAACACCGGGCCGACCCAGATCGCGGTCGCACCGAGGCTCTGGACATAGTCGAGCCGCTGCGTCAGCCCCTTGAGATCGCCGCCGTGGAAAAAGCCCTTGGCGGTGGGATCGAAGCCGGTCTTGTCCCGGCCACCCGTCAGCCCGCCGCGATCATTGGTGGGGTCGCCGTTCTCGAACCGGTCTGGCAGTACGAAATAGATCACCTCGTCCTGCGGCAGTCGCGCGCGGTAATCGAGTGGGGTCGCGGGCGCGGCTGGCGCGGGCGTGGCCTGCGCGGGGGACGACTGGACGGGGTTTGCCAGCGCGTGCGGCGCGGCGAGCGCCATCGCCAGCGCGACCGTGAATTTCGTAGCGCGCGTCGACATGCAAATCTTCTCCATCATCGCATGGCCGATCTTGCGCCGACCCGGGTTCCTGGCGCCTGCTGTGCCGGTCGATGCCCGCGAAACCAAGCAACGCACATACGTATTCAGGTGGGGGATGGGGTAGGGGCAAGGTGCCGGAATGCGCAACCGGCCGGCGCTCTTGGCGAGATTGAGGACCGGCTCCGTCTCTCACTAAAGCGACGCTGCTGCGTACCGATTGAGAGCCTCCTGGCTGGCGATCGGCCGAGCAGGCAAATCTCAACCGCCTTCGTCCTGCCTCGGCAACC
The DNA here is from genome assembly GCF_003050705.1 of Sphingomonas aurantiaca. GTDB lineage: Bacteria > Pseudomonadota > Alphaproteobacteria > Sphingomonadales > Sphingomonadaceae > Sphingomonas > Sphingomonas aurantiaca. The sequence continues at coordinate 461,086 of NZ_QAOG01000002.1, forward strand.
AACGGTGCGCGAGCGCGTGCGCCGGATGTCTTGTAGGCCGGACGCGTTCGGCCGCGCGGTGGCTGACTGCCTGCGCCCGATCATCGTCGCGCGGACGAATATCAGCTGGGGGGCACGGGCCAGCCTGATGGCGAGCCGGAAACGGCGCGTCGTTGCAGTTTCGGCGATCGTTGTTTCGACCTAGTGCTTAGATTGGAGGCTGGCCAAGTATAGCGTCGATTATTGCGTCATAAGTCCCGGATTTTCTCGATCGGATACGGCACGTGCCGCTACAGACGTTGTGCGAAATCGAGGTCATGTTCTGACGTCTGTAAGGCTGGCGCGGCGGTGACGCCGGGGATGAAGCGTATCTCGGCGTCTTTGTCCTGGTGTGAAATGCTGGCCCCGATCCTGGCATTCTTTGCCATGTGACGCTTCACATTACCGTTTAAGACAAGAAGAATTATCGATGATCTTGAAACAATCGCCTCATGGAATGCGAAGGCGATGGAGGATGAGATAAAGACCGAAACTATACAGATAAAGTATACATTAACCATGGAGCCACGAAGGGAAAGATTGATCGCCACGACAAGAGGCAGGTGTAATACATAGATCGTGTAAGATGCGGCAGATACGCGCTGTACTAGGTAAGGAACCGATCGAACGCGGAGAGCTGAGCGCAGAATGAGAACAAATGCTGCGGGCGGACCGATCGCTGCTGCCACGAAGCGTAGGTCCGCTGTCCCCGATGCAACGATGGCTGAGTTTGCATAGGGGGCAATCAATGCAAACCAGATCAAGTAGCTTGAAGTAATTGCCAGGGCGATCATCATCGCGGTACCGGTTTGATGCAACAGTAAAGACTTGAGCGCGGGGACGCGCCCGACGAGATAACCCAGCAAGAACATGGGCAGATAGCCGGCGGCGAGTTGTAGCATGCGGAACGTGGCGAAAGTCGAGTCCGACATCGTTGCCGCCATGATGCGCGGGGCAATTCCAAACAGGGTGGCAGACGTTACCGCGGTAAACAGCAGCACCGTAGAGGATCGCACGGTCTTTCGCGCGATCAGGTCGACAAGGTAGGTTTCCAACGCTTCATCAAGTCGTAACCGTATCAACGCGTAAATTATGGTCGAATAGGCGATCAGTGCTGCAAGGAACCACAGGTGGTACCAGTTGAATAGCGTGTCTGTCGCGGCAATATCGCCCGCGGCCGTTCGCATCAGCCAGATGAATGGCGACAGTATAAACAAGCCAAACGCCAGTGGAAATCCCAGACGAACCAGCCGACGACGTAGCCATTCGCCAGGCGCCCGTTTCGCCAGCGCAATAGCCGTCAAGATGCCCGCTATACCGAAAAACGTGCCCATCCGGAATGTCTGGGAAATCATGTCGATCGCGACGAAGAGGCCTAGTGCGGGCAAACCAATCGACCCATGCAAAACGACGCCACCAAGCATTAGAGCCGCCCGCCACGTGTCGAGCCCTATAATATAGCCGACTGGTGGTGTCGTTTCGGTCATTTCATGACGGTTGAGCCTTATTCTGACATGATGCAATCCGTCTAAGCGACATCGATCGGTTGATGGCCTCCCGAATATCGATCGACCATAATGCGTAACCTTCTGTATTGAGGTGAATAGTATCGGCGTAAAGCGCGCTATCCGGTCGTCCGTTTCGGATCAAATACCTTCCGGAATTTATAACTTTTGCGTTATTCACGACTCGAATGAGTCGGGCGATGGCATTGTTGTACCGCAATTGCTCGTTGCGCTGCGGCCATCTTTCCGGACTTGGTTTCATGCTGATGACGAAGATGGGGACTGACGGCCATTTTACGCGCATCTCGCCGACCAGGCGGGCTACCTTTTGGGCTGTGGCGATTCCCGATGCGCCGAACGCGATATCGTTTTCGCCGACATAGAATAGCAGTGCTGCCGGAGCGACTTCACTGTTGGTACGCAGCGCCCGTGCTGCAATCTGACTGATCCGGGCGCCGTCGATCCCTCGTCTGTGCACCTGCCAACCGGGAAAATCGCGGTCCAATGTGCGCCATTTTGCGATCGACGAACTGCCGATGAACCATATTCCGCATCGGCGTGCGTCGGACGCGGCGACGGAATCGGGGAGTGGGATATGGTTGACGACCCATGGCCGAAGGTAATTCCAGCCGGTAAGCACCGCGACAAATACCCCGAGCCCAACCAGAAGCTTTATCAGTCGAGGCGTCCTATCGTTCGGCGTTTGTCGGCAGCTCATGCCAAGCCTCTGGCAGGGCACGGTTAATTTTAGCTTTGCGGACGGATCGTCAAGCCCGTCGACGGTGGCTCCGTCGACGCAGGCGCGGCAATCGTGCAGGTCGATCATCGGATAGCGCCCAAGCCACGACGCTTTTACGCGGGCCATGACCTATAGGTCATTGCCCGGAGATAACGGTGGCAGCGGGTGCAGGGACTGGGAAACGGACGGTGCGATATCGTTCGTGACGGCAGCGTCGCGGGCGTCGCCTTCGGGGCCATTCCGCGCTCGGGGGAAACGGGATCGGGCACGCGAACGTCCGGCGATGAAAAGGCGTGATAGTCTGGGTGGTCGATCGTACCATCGGTCCACGCAACTTTGGTACCGAAGCGATCTTTACGCGCCACGCCTGCTCGTGAGGCCTATAGTGTTCGCCAGGGATGCGGCCTGCGGTGCCGTAATGCTCGCGCGATGATCGCGGGCAATCGGCCGCAGGGGATCGATTCAGCCCGCCTCCGAGAAATCGAACACTGGCGGTGCTAGCGATCGCAGGCCGGCCGTCGCCGCAGTCTGCCGTTCGGCACCGTCTTCGCCGACGAACAGGCATGCGTGTTCGTCATCGGCACAGCCCGCGCGCGCTGCCGCCAGCCGGAAGATCGTGGGCGTATCCTTGGTGTGTCCAACATCCTTGCTGTAAATCAGCAAATCGGGTTCGAAGAATCCCTTTATCCCTGCCTCGTCGAGTAGCGGGGTGATCATCGAACCCGGAAAATCGCCTGTGTTCGAGATGATTCCCAGCCGGGCGCCGCTACGAAGCGCGGCGTCCAGCATCGCGAGCGTCCAGTCGAGCAGCGCGAACCCCTTGATCGAACCTGGCGTATCGCCCGGAATGACGGTGGCCAGCGTGGCGCCGATGTCGAAGAAGATGACCTTGGCCGCGATCGTCATTGGAGCCTCGTGTCAGCTGCTGCCGCCCGACAGTGCCAGCAACGGCGCGAGCAGCTGTGGCACGTCGGTCTGCCCGGTCAGGTTGGTTGTCGCCCCCGACCCGGGTAACGAGAAGCTTCGGGTTTCGTCGCCCGCGCCGACGATCTCGACCCGGTAGCCGCCAAGATCGGCGCCGATCATCGGCTCGGCTGCCGTGAACTGCGCCGCCGCGCTCAACTGCCGGCAGGCATCGTCCATCGCCGCGCGGCCCGCTTCGTCGAGTCGTGTGCGGTCGAGATCGACCAGCGGCGGTAGGGCGATGTTGCCGGCAAAGCCGCCGACCTGTGTCACCGTCAGTCTGCTGCATCCCTCGGTCATGTCATCCTCACTTGCTGCCGAACCGTGATAGCACAGGACGCGCGGGGGCGCTCGGCCACCACGCGTCCAGTCCAGGCTCCGATTACCCGGATTCGAAGCATGCACGGTCGCCTGTGCGGGTGCCGTGCACGCCCGGCCAATCATTCAGCTGCCTTGGGCCACTCATGCGGATCCTCTTCCCCGCCGATCCCGCCTTGCAGCTGCCGCAGCTGGTCCTCGAGGTAGCGTTCGTCCAGCTGATGTTCGCGCAGTCGCATCGTCCCGCAGCACCCCGATCGGTCCTGGAGACCATTTTCTTTGACCCTCAGGAACGGATGGTCGACCGCCTCGAGAATATCGTCGCTGGCCATGTCCTGTGTGAGCGGGGTCGGGGAGACTACCACCTCGCGCGCGGTAAACTGGTTGCGGATTGCGTTGCGGTAGGCGACCGGTTTCCCATCCGCGGCGGCGATCGCGAGCATCTTGTTGACGACATCGGCGAAGGTCGCGTTCGTCGCCGGCGCCGCCTGGATCGCCCGGAGAAGGAGGCGGAATACATATTGGGCGCAGTTCACCAGCGTGAGCGCTTCATCCTCGCCAGCAACGCCAAGATTGCGCTCCAGTAGAAAGATGTCCGCGAGTATGTCGTAAACGCCGCCGGTAAATACCTGACTCAGATCGTGGACCTCGCTCGTCACCTGGCTCAGTTTCTTGTCATTGTCGGCGTTGCGCAGCCCATTATCGCGCCCGAGCGCCAGCCCGAACTGCTCGGCCACGTCCGAGAGGAAATTCTTGTTGTGCAAATTGCCCTTGGTCTGGACGATGAGCGCCTCGGCCTGGTCGAGCTGCGAAAGCGACAGGAACACCGCGACGAGATCGCCGAACGCTTCGTGCAGCGCGCCGGTCTGCGGATTGGCGCTCGCACTGAGCCAGCCCGGCTTCAGCGAATCGAGTACGGCGTGGCCGCATTCGTGCGCGACGATGTCGAGCGAGCGACAGGTGTAGATCACCGGTGCGGGCGCAGGCGCGCCCGGCTTGTTGAAGTAGAAGAATTTCAGCGCCTTTTCGCCGCGGCTGTAGAACGCGTTCATCGTCACGCCGGCGTGCGGGAACACCGTGATCGGATCGGTGTTGGAACCACTATTCCATTGCCATTTGATCGCCGCGCCGACTGCGCGCTGGCACATCGCCAGCGTGAGATGGACGACAGAGAAGGTATGGACCGCGTCGAAGGTCGCCGTGTCGGGCGTCTGGATAAAATCGTTCATGCTGTTCGGAGCGACCGGCGGCACACCCGAAAGATGGATCCGGTTGTTGCTCGGGCCGGTCCCGAACAGGCCGCGCAGCAGGATCCGGCGCAACCCGATCTCGGCGACGCTCGGATCCTGCTTGTAGATCAAGACGCGCGATGCAAACGAGATCGGCAGCGGCGGGATCGGGATCGTGATCACCGGGCCGGCGGCGGCTTGATCGTCGGTCGAGCGGACCAGCTCGAGCGCGGGTCGGCTGGGCGGACGCGCGGCGCCGCGATTGACGGAGGCGGCATTGAATTCGCGCGTCGGCGTGGGCACGAACGCTGCGGGCAGAACAGTGTTGTCGATGATTTCGGTCATGGCTGCAGGCTCCCTAAAGCGGTTGGAAGGCGTTCAGACACACTCCGACTGCACGGCCCCTCAGACCGGATCAGCATAAGCGGAGCAGGCGACATCAGCTTTCACGCAAAGAAGGACGCGACTCGACACTTACTTGTGAGATCGTAAAATACCATGAGGGATGTTCATTTGGAACGGAAAGTAACAGTAAAGATCCAATTCGGCGGCAATAGACCATTTAATATATAGTATATCGATTAGATGAATAATATAGTAATTGGGTGGATAAACGGTGACCGACGAGGCGTGGCTTATGCTGCGGTTGATAAAACCATTCTGAATAGCGTTTGTCCCGAGTAATCCGGTCTCTGCCTGGGCTAAGGGGCTTTTTCTTCTCTCGCGCGGCAGGCCCGCGGGGGAGGGCGCGCACCCTGCCGGTGCGCAGAGCTTTAACGCGATGGTCACGCCAAGCGTAGTTTGACGGACGAACCATTTTCGCCGGTCTCAGGGGTGCAAGTTGCTCCCCAACCGGCCCGACATACGCGCTGCCAGCAACTCCTAATCCGACATCGTCACGTGTGCCGACACCATGCATTCCGGCAAGCGACGCGGGGACTATGAAAGCGAGCGAGATCTTCCGCGCTTGTGCGATCCGGACATTGAGCGGCAACAATCCAGTGCGGTCGCCTACCTGCCGATTGGACGTATACCGATGATCAGCCTGGGCGATGCGCCGGCTTGTGTTTAGTCATCGTAAAAGATGCGACGGATACGCTGACTGTAATGCGACCCCACGGCGGCCAGAACCACCGCGATAAACGTGCCGCCCCAGATGACACCGAGGGCGACACATATCCAAAAGAGCACGACCCAAGAGCTAGAAGGGAAGCACCTTCACCCGCGACCCAACCGTGCAAAAGATGGCCGTTGCAGCGAGCGACCCACCAAGCCATCCCAAAGCGATAATCATCAGAGACATGCCATCATCCTCTCAACCGTCGACTGTTGTCGATCGTTCTGGAACGATAGCGGCCGTGCGATTCATTACAATAAAAAGACACAGTCGTTTGCAAAAAATCGGCGCTTCAAGCGACGCGGCGGGCTGTCGTTGAACCGCTCGCGTCTGTCTCGGCAGCAGTGGTCGAGGCGAAAGGGCCAGTTGCGTAAAGTCGGCCCAGCGATACAGTTTGGTGCGGCAGTCAAGACTCGACCAATTTGGCGCCGATGGGGGATGGCAGGATGAAACGGGGCATAACGACGATCGCGTTGCTGACATCGGTGGCCGCGAACGCGCAAAGCGTGGCAGACGATGCGCGGGCGTTTGGCGCGCGTCCTGCTATCGAAGACATCAGCCTCTCGCCCGACGGGAAGCGGATCGCATTCGTCGCGCCGGGTAGCGGTCTATCCTCTACCTTGTACACGGTCGCGATCGGCGACGGGGCGGATCCGAAGGGCGCGCTTGCCGTAAGTGGCGCACCGGACCGTCTGTCCTGGTGTCGGTTCGTGTCTGGCTCGCGACTCGTTTGCACGATCTGGGGCTCGTTCAACGCGCCGGGGTACACCCGGCCGATGAGCTATTCCCGAATCGTCGCGACGGACGAAGCCGGCGGGAACCAGAAGATGTTGACCGGCCGGCAGGTCAACCAACGTACCGCGACCTTCTATGGCGGTGCGGTGCGCGACTGGCTGCCGGGCGAGGACGGGCAGGTGCTGATGGACCGCGAGTATAGTCGCACGGACACGATCGACACCAACATCGGCACGACCCGCTCGGGCACCGGGGTTGATCGGGTCGACACCCGTACGGGGCAGCATCGCACCGTCGAGGCGCCCCGACCCAATGCCGTCGACTATATCTCGGACGGGCGCGGGACGATCCGCATTGCCGGCTACCAGTTGGTAGCCGGTACCGGGCAGGTCGATGGACGGATCAGCTATCGCTATCGCAAGGCCGGGTCGAACGACTGGCTGGAGATGGGCGTCTACGACAGCATCAAGGAGGAGGGGTTCAATCCGTACGGAATCGATCCGGTCGCCAACATCGTCTATGGCCTACGGAAGAAGGACGGGCGGCAGGCGCTGTTCACCCGCGCGCTGGACGGCAGCGACACCGAGGTTCTGGTTCTTGCGCGCCCTGATGTCGACATCGATGGATTGATCCGCATTGGCCGAGACCGGCATATCGTTGGCGCAACCTACGTCACCGACAAGCGAACCGCGGTCTATTTCGACCCTGCAGTAAAAGCCGATCTTGCGTCGCTGCACCGGGCGCTGCCTGCGCTGCCGATCATCGATATTGTCGATGCCAGCAGCGACGGGAAGCAACTTCTGGTTCACGCCGCCGCGGATACCGATCCCGGCCGCTACTATCTCTTCGACAAGGCTACGAAGACGCTGAAGGTCTTGATGCAGGATCGTCCTCAGCTTGACGGACGCAAACTCGCCAGCGTCCAGGCCATCACATACCCCGCGCAGGACGGCACGATGATTCCGGCGTATCTGACGATGCCGACGACCGGGGCGACACAGGGGCTTCGCGCGATTGTCATGCCGCATGGCGGCCCTAGCGCGCGGGACGAATGGGGTTTCGACTGGCTCGCGCAATTCTATGCAGCGCGTGGCTATGCGGTCATCCAACCCAATTACCGCGGCTCGTCGGGATATGGCGACGCCTACCTGATGAAGAATGGATTTCGCGCCTGGCGTACGGCGGTTGGCGACACGAGCGACGCCGGGCGTTGGCTCGTGAAGCAGGGCATCGCCGACCCTGGCAAGCTGGCGATCGTTGGCTGGTCCTATGGGGGGTACGCCGCGTTGGAGGCAGGCGTGCTCGATCCGCAATTGTTCAAAGCCATCGTCGCGATCGCACCGGTTACCGACCCGGCGAGCCTGGCCGACCAGTTACGCGACTATGCGAATTACCGCGTGAACAAAGACTATATCGGCACGCTCGAAGCGGGTGCGTCCCCTGCAAAAAATGCTGGGCAGATCGCTGCGCCGGTGCTTCTGTTCCATGGAACGCTGGACAGTAACGTCGCGTACAGCCAGTCGAAACTGATGAACGACAGGCTGAAATCTGCGGGGAAATCCGCCGAACTGATCACGTTCGATGGGCTGGATCACCAAATCTACGACTCTGCCGCACGTGCGCAGATACTGGAGCGATCCGATGCTTTCCTGCGCGCAGCGACTGGAGGGTAGGATGGCCGCTCCTGCCCGGTTCGCTGGTCGGTAGTCGGCTCGTGGCGCGTCTGTGCGCCGGTGTGAAGTGGCCTATCAGCGCCCGCGATATGAGACTTTACGAAGGCCGAAATGCCGACGTCGCCGGGACATCACCGGACCAAGGAATTTCGACTATGCTAGGAAATGGCGGAAAGCCTTGGTGCACCCGACTGGATTCGAACCAGTGGCCTCTGCCTTCGGAGGGCAGCGCTCTATCCAGCTGAGCTACGGGTGCCGGTGAGATGCGCCTAGCAAAGGCCGGGGCGGGGCGCTAGCCGTTTTGATGCGGGGGCGTCACTTCGTCTGTGGGATGCCTGGGACGGCTTTCCCCTTTGGCGGGGGCGTCTTGGGTTTGAAGGCGCAGAGGTCGCTGACGATGCACCGCCAGCATTCGGGCGTCCGCGCCTTGCAGACATAGCGGCCATGCAGGATCAGCCAGTGATGCGCGTGGAGGCGGAAGGGTTGCGGCGTCGCCTTGTCGAGTTTCAGTTCGACCGCGAGCGGGGTCTTGCCGCGCGCGAGGCCGGTGCGGTTGCCGACGCGGAAGATGTGCGTGTCGACCGCGAAGGTCTCCGCGCCGAACGCGACGTTCAGGACGACGTTGGCGGTCTTGCGCCCGACGCCGGGCAGGCGTTCGAGCGCGTCGCGATCGTTCGGGACTTCGCCGCCATAGTCGTCGATCAGCATCTGCGAGAGCGCGATGACGTTCTTCGCCTTGGTGTTGAACAGGCCGATCGTCTTGATGTGGCGCTTGAGTTCGTCGAGGCCGAGCGCGACCATCTTGGCGGGCGTATCAACCTCGCGGAACAGCGCGCGCGTGGCCTTGTTGACGCCGATGTCGGTCGCCTGCGCGGACAAGGCGACCGCCACGACGAGCGTGTACGGATTGACGAATTCGAGCTCGGTCTCCGGGTGCGGATCGGCCTCGGCCAGACGCGCGTAGAACGCGATGACGTCCGCCTTTTTCACAGGCCGAGCACGTCGCCCATCCGGTAGCGCCCGGCGGGTTGGCCGGCGAGCCAGATCGCCGCGCGGACCGCCCCGCGCGCGAAGATCGAGCGATCGTCGCCGCGGTGGTTGAGTTCGATCCGCTCGCCTTCGCCGGCGAAGATCACGCTGTGATCGCCGATCACCGACCCGCCGCGCAGCGATGCGAAGCCGATCGTGCCCTCGGACCGTGCGCCGTGCAGGCCCGCGCGGCTGTCGACGCGCAGCTCGGCGAGCGACGACCCTCGGCCCTTGGCGGCGGCGTCGCCGAGCAGGAGCGCGGTGCCGGACGGCGCGTCGACCTTGTGCCGGTGGTGCATCTCGACGATCTCGACGTCCCAGTCCGAGCCGAGCCGCGCCGCGGCCTCGCGGACGAGGATGCCGAGCAAGGTGACGCCGAGCGAGGTGTTGCCGGTCTGGAGGATGGCGATGTCGGCGGCGGCGGCGTCGATCATCGACTGATGCTGCGGCGACAGGCCGGTCGTGCCGATCACGATAGCGGTACCAGCGGCGCGCGCGGCGGCAAGATGCGCCTCGATTGCGGAGGCCGTCGAGAAATCGACGAGAACGTCGGCGCTGCGGGCGAGCGGGGTCGGATCGTCGCCGGCATCGACGCCGCCGGCGAGCGAGGCGCCCGCGGCCTCGATCGCGTCGACGATCGCGCGGCCCATGCGTCCGGCGCTGCCGTAGATGCCGATCGAGGTCGTTCCGCTGGGGGGCGGGGCGAGTTGGGGCGCGTGCGTCTGCATGCCCGCGCTTTGCACCAAGTGGCGGTTTGGGGACAGGGGGCAGCGGCAGCCCGAGGCAATTTCTCCGCGAATGATGGCAGGGCCAGCGGCCCGATCTGCGGGCCGGACTGGCGTCAGCGACGCGCGATCAGGTCTCGGACGAGGTCCAGGTCGGCGGGTTTGTCAACATCGACCGCCGCCAGACCGAACGGGGTCGAGACCGCCGCCGCGTTCAACCCGGCGAGGCGCCCCAGATGCGCGATCGCGGCCACCAGCGTCAGGCGGCCCGACATGTAGCGGAGCAGCGTACCGAGCCCGAGCCGGCGGACGATCCGCCACGGGCGCTTGCGATCCGCCTCGACCTGCGCCCACAGATCGAGCGCTGCGACGGCGCGCGGCGTGGCGAAGTGGAACAGGTTGCACCCCGACCAGGCGCCGTCGGCGAAGCGGAGATAGGTGCGGCGCGTGCCGGGAGCCGCAGATTCGATCACGTCCTGGCGTGCGAGCAGCGCGGCGACGTCGGCGTCCGCGGGCGCGTCGGCGAGAAAGCGCGTGATCCATTCGGGCTGGAGCAGCGCATGATCCGCCGTCGTGACCACCAGCGGCGTGCCGAGTGCCTCGATACCGTCGCGCACGCTGCGGCTGGGGCCCGACGCGGCGGTCAGGACGGTGAGGCCGAGCGCGCTCGCCGCCGCGCGGACGGTGTCTTCGGACACCGAGACCGCAATGTGCGTCGCGCCTGCATCGCGCAGTGCCTGCGCGACACGGGCGAGCAGGGTCTGGCCGTCGAGCAGGATCAGCGCCTTGTGCGCGACGCCGGCATAGGCCGCGACCGGATCGACGCCGCCGCGCGAGCCGGCGAGGATCAGCGCGTTGATGGGCTTGGTCATGGCGTCGTGGTGCCTGTATGCGACCGCGCGCGCCAGACGCGCCAGAACACGCCGGGCGCCGCGAGGATGGGATGCTTCTCACGCCACGGTGTCAGCGGCACGGCGACGCCGGTGTGCCGTTCGACCTTCCATAGGCCGTAGCGTGCGGCGCCCTCGAAGGTGAAGGCGGCGCGCACGAGGCGGGCGATGTTGATCGGTTTGCCCGCGCGACGTCGGCGCGCCCAGGCCTGCTGCAGCGCGGCGCGCCTGGCTGGTGGCAGATCGGGTCGCAGCACGCCGGCCTCGTCGCGAAACGCGATGCCGTCGGCGGTCCAGGCGAGCGGCAGGAGTTCGTCGTAGCGTGCCGGATCAAACCCGAGGATCTGCCCCTCGCGCCCCTTGCGTTCGACGCGGAGTTCGGCGGCGTAGGTCTGGCGGAACAGCGCGCGCCAATAGGTGTCAGCGGTACCGCTCGCGGGGCCAAGCGCCGCGGCGAACCGAGCGGCGGACCGTGCCGCATCGCCGATCGCTGCCGCCACCTGGCTCGCGATGGCGGGCTCGCGGACCCAAACGAGTGCGGAGGGCTGCACGAACCGGGTCCAGATCGTCGTGTCGAGCGTCCGCGCGGCTGCGGCCTTGGCGAAGGTCGCCAGCCGCATTGTCGCGATCTTCGCGCGCACCGTCTCGCCGTGGTGCGCGAATTCGCGGTAGCTGACGGTCGGCCACATGCCCCGCTCGGGTGGGCCTGCAGTCAGGACGTAGAAATCGAGCACGCCCTCGATGAGGCCCGTGCGTAGGTTCGAGCCATAGAACAGCACCGCCAGCGTGTCGGCCGACCCCGCCGCCAGCACCGAGGCGACGTCTCGGACTGCGGCGATGGTGGGAACGTGCAACTGGCGGCGGACAACGTCGCCAAGCGTGATCACGGGACGACGAAGCTGAGCGCGCGCGCTTCGCGGACGATCAGGTCCCCGCCGGCATAGACTTCGCCGTCGAGGATGAAGCCCGAGTCGATCGACAGGTCGAAGCTTGGCGAATCGATCCGGTGATAGCCGGCGCGATCGAGCCATGCGGCGGGCGAGCCAGCCACGATCAACGGCGTCGCGGCGGCAAGCCAGCGCGGTGGCGCATCGACCAGCAGCGTCTTCAGCCCGCCCCGCGGCACGCCGAAGGGACGGATCCCGATCGGCATGCGCTTCAGCGTCGAGGCAAGGAGGATGTAGCGGGCGCGATCGGTTTCGGCATTCTTGCCGGCGGCATGCACGCCCTCGTCGCCGCGGGACTGGAAGCGGATCCGCATGCGGTTGCCCGCGCGCCACGCGCTGTTCGCGCCGCCGAACAGCGTCTGCAGGATCGCCCAGCACAAAGCGAGCCCGACCGCGACGCCGTTGAAGGCGCCTGCGCGGTGCGTGCGCTGGGCGAGCGCGGTGGCGTCGACGAACGCGCCTGCCCCGAACAGGAAGCCACAGAGCTTCGCGCCGCTGTCCTTGCGGATCACCTCGACCGGGCTGCGCAACTTGACCCGGCCGTGGCGGGCCGCGGTCAGCGCTTGGTCGAGCGTCCAGCTGTCGGGGATGCCGAGATCGAGCGCGAGCGCGTTGGTCTTGCCCGAGGGGACGATCGCCACGCGGGGGGCCGCCCCCGTCCAGACGCGCGCGGCGGCGGTCATCACGTCGCGGATCGTGCCGTCGCCGCCGTCGATCACTAGCAGTTCGATGCCGTGCCGCGCAAAGTCGGTGAGCACCTCGGCCAGCTCGTCCTGCGTCCGCGGGGTGACGGCGAGCACCGTGCCCGACAGGAACGGCTTGGTCGCCTCGACGCTGCTGCGGTTGCGGTGGCTCTTGGGGTTGCAGATGATTCCGGTGCGGATCTTCGCGGCGGCCTCGCGCGGGTTCACGCTGGCCCGTTCGGTTGCCGCCGAATCGAACATGCCCTCGGGCAACCACGCGGGTGCCGCGGGAGGGGAAAGCGATTGCCTGCCAAAGGCATCAAAGTTCGAAACAGCATCAGCCACGTTATAGAGATACCCGTCACGGTAAAGAACCGCTACAATTTTGTGTCAATAAGATTTCCGTTCCGCGACTGCCGCGGTCCGGGCGAACATTACCCGCGATACCGCATCTTCATCCGTATCACCGTGCCGGACGCGGGCAGGGCGGTGCGGACCGCGTCGAACGACGGCAGCCCGACCGAGGTCGGTGCGTCGTTCGAGAAGCCGAAGCCCTCCTTCGGTACGAACAGCGTTCGGTTGAACTTATGGTCGCCATTCTCGTCGTGATATTGCGCGACTGCATAGTGTCCCGGCTTCATCCAGAAGCAGGCGCGTGGCTTCGCCGCCGAGACGCGGGCGCGCCCGACCTTGGCGCCCTTTGCCAAAAACCGGGACTTGTCATCGGGATAGATCGCGAAGGCGACCTCGCCCTGGCTGTTGCGCAGAGTCGTCGCTTCCAGGATCAGCTTTGCATTGCCGTTCCCCGGCGTGCCCTCGCACGTCTCGGCGGCGCGGGCATGAGTCGGCGCGAGTGCCGCCACGGCGCCGAGCGCGATAAGGAATCCGTAGTTCATCGGCAGACCATGACCCGAAAATAGTGGCGATAGAGCGGCGCGCAGATGACATTTGCGACGTGAACGAGGCGTTTATCGCAGCCCTCGGGGTCGCGGTGTCGCGGCCGGGTCAGGTCTCGCGGGGTACGCGTGTCATGCGCGCGGCGGCGAACCCCAGCAGGATCGCGACCGCCACCGACCCGACCGCGACCGCCACCGCGACGCCGGTCGAATCATAGGTGGGCATCAGCATGAACGCGGTGACGAACAGCAGCACGACGCCGACCGCGCGGATCGCGAAGACCGTGCCGGCCCGGTGGAGCGCGGTCATCACCGTATCAAGGCTGACGGTGGCGAGGTCGAAACAGCCGGCCGCGGCCAGCCACAGCAAGACCGGATACGCGCCGCCGAACGATTTGCCGCCGACCAGCTTCAGGATCGGCTCGCCGACCAAAGCGACGATCGCGAGGATCACCAGTGCGGCGGCGGTGCTAGCCAGCATCGTCCGCATCAGGATACGCCGCAGCCGCGATGGCTCGGCGGTGCGGACCGCGCGGACGATCTCGGGGAAGGCGGCGCGCGAGAGCATCTGCGACAATTTGGCGAGCGCTTGCGCCAGCTGCGTCGCGAGCCGGAACGCGCCCGCCGCGGCGGGGCCGATCGACGCGCCGACCAGCAGCAACGGGATCTGCTTGCTCGACAGCCCGAGCGTCGCGCTGGCGTTGGTACTGAGCGAGAAACGGACGATGCCCGGATTCTCGTCGCGCAGCTGCCGCCACGCGCCGCGGCCGCGTGCAAGCAGGCCGAGGTCGCCGCTGCGTGCGACCATGATCCAATAGGTCGCCGCGGTCACGATCTCGGCGATCGCCCAGGCGAGCATGAAGCCGCGGATGGTGGGCGCAAAGAGCATCGCTGCGCCCGCGCCGACGAACCGCATGATCGGCGTCATGCTGTCGGCCAGCGCGGACAGCGAGAATTTGTCGCGCAGGCGCAGGATGCCGAGCGGGGTCGAGCGGATCGTGACGAGCTGGACCACGGTGAACATCAGCGTGTCGCGCATCAGGTCGGGCGGGATGCCGAAGCGGTCGCTCCATACCCACAGGATGACGACGCTGAGTGCTGCCCCGACCAGCGCGCTGCACAGGTCGAGCACGGCCGAAAGCCGGAGCAACCGCGCGAGCCGGGGCGTGTCGCCGTGCTGGATCGGCTCGACGCCATATTGGACGATGATCTGCCAGGTCTGGAAGCCCACGAAGGTCGCCAGCGCCTGCGCCGCGCCGCTGATCAGCGCGAACCGGCCGAAATCGACCACGCCCAGCGTGCGTGTCGCGAAGCCAAGATAGAACAGCGACAGGACCGCCAGCACGCTGCGACTGGCGAGCAGCCAGCCGAGGTTGCGCGCCGCCGCCCGGAAAATCCCGGTCGTGCCCGCGCGTGCCGGTGCATCCGCCGGAGCCGGAGAAGGAGCGGGGTCCTGAACCATCTGCGACCGGCCCCTAGAGCGCGATCGCGGAGGCGGCAAGGTTGCGCAGGGCGGGCGGGGTGCGCGGAGGTGACAAATGCGCAGGCGGCTCCTAGACCGCGCGCGATCGGGCGGCAGCGCCGCCGTCATGCGAGGGATCGTTCGTCATCTGCGGAATTGCCGGCCTTTACGCGCGGGGTGGCGGTGCCGTTTCGCCCCGCCTCGTCACCGCACCCCTGATCACCGCGCAGTGCGACGCGATCCTGCACCGCGGCCCCGACGATCAGGGCGTGATGACCGACGGCGATTTTGGCTTCGGGATGCGCCGGCTGAGCATCATCGACATCGAGGGAGGGCACCAGCCGTTCCACTCGCCCGACGGTCGCTATGCGCTGGTCTTCAACGGCGAGATCTACAATTTCCGCGCTCTGCGACAGGAGCTGCAGGCGCTCGGCCGCATCTTCGAGAGTGCGGGCGATACCGAGGTCATCCTCGCCGGCTACGAACGCTGGGGTGACGATGTCTGGACAAGGCTTGACGGCATGTTCGCGGTCGCGGTGTGGGACATGCACGCGCGTCGGCTGACGCTCGCGCGCGATCCCGTCGGCATTAAGCCACTCTATTATACCGATCAGGCCGCCGGGTTTGCATTCGGCTCCGAGCTGAAGACGCTGACGTTGCTGCCGGGAATGGCGTTCGACGTCGACGCCCGCGCGCTCCACGATTATTTCAGCTTCGGCCATGTCCGCACGCCGCGCTCAATCTACGCGCAGGTCCGCACGCTGCCGCCGGGCCATGTGATGACCGTCGAGGCGAGCGGCACGCCGACGATGCGCGCCTATTGGACGCCCGCCTATCACCCCGCCGAGCCGCGGTCCGAGGCGCAGTGGATCGAGCAATTCCGCGATCAATGGCTCGACACGATCGGCAAGCAGATGGTCGCGGACGTCGATGTCGGCGCGTTCCTGTCGGGCGGCGTGGATTCTTCTGCGGTGGTCGCGGCGATGGCGCAGGTCTCGGATCGGCCGGTGCGCACGTTCACGATCGGCTTCCCCGACCCGCGCTTCGACGAATCGCCGCATGCCGAGGCAATCGCGCGGCATCTCGGCTGCAACCACGTCACGCGCACGCTCGAACTGGCGGATGCGCAGGCGATGCTGCCCGAGGTCCAGCATTGCTATGACGAGCCGTTCGCCGATCCGTCCGCGGTGCCGACCTGGTATGTCAGCCAGATCGCTGCGCAGGAGGTGAAGGTCGCGCTGTCGGGTGATGGCGGCGACGAGCTGTTCTTCGGCTATAAGCGTCACGCGACCGAACGCCGTATCGGGGCGTTGCCCGCGCCTTTGCGCAAGCTTGCGCGCGCGCTGGATGCGGTGCCGACCTTGCCGTCGCGGCATGCGAATGCGGTGTTGCAACGCTGGCGGAAGACCACCGGCAGCGCCGCGCTCCCGAACGGCGTCGCGCGGTTCTTTGCCAAGACGCAGATCACCAACGAAGCCTTTCGCCGCGAGATCTTCTCAGCCGAGTTCATCGCCGAGGAGGAGGGCGGGATCGCCGCGCTGGTCGCCGAATATTTCCCCGATCCCGCCGCGATCTCGCCCGACACGCTCGAGCAGTTCGGGCTGGCGGATCTCGCGCTCAACCTGCCCGGCGCGATGCTGACCAAGGTCGACCGCGCCAGCATGGCGCATTCGCTCGAGGTGCGCGTGCCGATGCTGGGGCAGGGGATGGTCGACCTTGCGCTGTCGATGCCCGCCGACATGAAGCTGCACGGCAAGATCGGCAAATACGTGATCCGGCAGGCGATCGCACCCTGGCTGCCCGAAGGCATCCTCGATCGCCGCAAGCAGGGCTTCCAGATGCCGCTCGCGGCGTGGTTCGCAGGCGATTTCGGCGCCTATGCCGAACAGCTCTGGCGCGATAGCGGCGTGCGCGAGCAGGGGATGTGGCGCGCGGGCGCGGTCGACAAGGTGTTCGCGGATCACCGCGCGGGGAAGCGCGACTACAGCCGATTCCTGTACGCACTGGCGATCTACTGCCTGTGGTGGATCGGCCGACCTATCCCTCTTTCCGTTCGTGCTGCGTAGAGACCGAGTAGCTCCGTAAGGAGCATATCGAGAGCCCGTATCGAAGCATGGGGTCCGCGCGCCAACCTGTCCTTCGATACGCCGTCTCGATACGCCGCCTTCGGCGACTACTCGACAGTTACTCAGGACGAACGGACGGGGGTTAGCTCAAGCCAGCCAACTCACCAGCGTCTCGCCCTTGGCTTTCCGCAGCATCGCCTGCACCAGCCGCACCATATGCACCACCAGCGAGATCGCGGTCCACACGGCGACCCCGATGATCCCCCAGTCGGGTCGCATCACCAGCAACCCCGCGAACAGGATCACCATGTTCGGGTTGCGCCGCGCGGTGATCAGCCGGAACCAGCTGTCGAACCGCTCCCAGACATGGATGTGCATCCCGAACCGGACGATGAAAGCCCCCTCGATTAGCCGCTGCGCGACATAGCCGAACAGCATCGTCCCGATCACCGCCCAGAACACGCCGTCCTCGAGCGGCCGCCCATAAGGCGCGCATCCCGCCGCCCACGCCCACCACCAGAACGGCGGATGGACCAGGTCGACGCCGTGATCCCATGCGTTGCCGAGCTTCGACGACGTGATCGTGCACCGCGCGAGCTTTCCGTCGACGGTGTCGAGCACCATGAAGAAGAGCCCCGTCGCAAGCCCCGTCCAGAACCAGCCATACCAGAACGCCACCGTCGCCACGATGCACAGCACCGATCCGAGCGCGGTCACCTGGTTCGGCGTGATCCCGGCGCGCGCGCAGACGCGCGTGATCGCCAGCGCCCATTCGGGCCAGAGATATTTGGTCAGCAGGTCGGTGACGCCTTTATACGCACCGACATAGCTCGCGCGCTCGATCGCGGGCACCGCGGCGGGGGTGAGCAGTTCGGCGAACGGCCGCTCGCGCTTGCGCAGCGCCTCGTTGAGGATGCCCTCCTCGGCCTCGGCGGCGATCACCGTGAGGCCGCTCACCAGCGGCGCCTCGCCGAGCATCGCCGCGGTCATCCGCGCGCGCTCGTCGGCGTTGCGGACATGCGCGAGAACGGGGACGCCGGTCCGCGTGACGACCGTACCGGGGCGGGTCTTCAGATGCGCGATCCACACCGGATCGAACGCATAAGCGAGGTTGGCGAGGATGACGGGGCCCGTGTCGCCCGCATCGTCGGTTGCCAACCCCTGCGAGACGCCGATCCGACGGATCCGCTCGGCATTGGTCATGCCCCAGAGCAGCGTGTCGTTCGCCCGGACGGTGCAGAGCGCTGGCGTGGGGGCTGTAGAATCTACCATGCGGCACCCGTTAGCCGATCTGGTCGTGAAAGCGAGAGGGGAGGGGTAGAACGGGGTTTCCCCAGGGCACCACCCCGGCGAATGCCGGGGTCCAGTTGGGGAACGTTGCTAACGATGGACGACGCGCCGTTACTCAGGACGTTCCAACTGGGCCCCGGCCTTCGCCGGGGTGGCTGCGTTTTAGCGCGATGGAATGGCTTCCAGCACGTGAACGATTTCCCCCGCAGCCTTCGTCGCGCCGCCCTTGACCGCGCCGAGCGACTCATCGGCGAACGCCGCCTGAACCGCCGCATACTCCGTGTGCAGCAACGCAGCGCGATCGAGCGCTCCCACGACCTCCGCAACGTCGCCGACCACCTCGCCGCACGCCCACATCGCGTAGTTCGGATCCCCCTCCCACGCGACGCGCGCCGCGTTGAGAAACACGCACGGCCGCGGCCGCATCAGGAACTCGATCACCTGGCTGGACGTGTCGCCGAGATAGACGTCCGCGACGCCGGTATAACTCCCGTCGACCATCGCGAAGCCGTCAATGTCGCAGTGCACGTGCGGCAAGCCGCCGATCTCGCGCATCAGGTCCGCTACCTCGGGGGCCTTCTCGACCAGGCGCTGATGCGGCGCGAAGATCAGATTGTAGCGCCCGTCCGCGACGATCCGCCGCACGACCTCCGCCCCCCAGCGCCACCAGGACGAGCGATGCTGTTGCCAGTGCGGCGCATACAGCACCACCGGGCGCGTATCCGCGAACGGCGGCGCGGCGTGCGTGCGGTGCGTGAAATCTGCCTTCACATAGCCGGTCGCGACGAACCGGTCGGGCGCGAACCCGCGATCGAGATAGGTCTGACGCTCCCGCTGGCTCGGCACCAGCGTCAACGCTGCCGCGCGCCGGCGCGGGTCGTCGCGTGCACTCATCGACCCGACGCCGTGCGAGGTCTTCACGAACTTCGCACGCATCGGAAACAGCCTGGGAAGCCAGAGGCTCGTCTGCTCGGCGCACACCACGACGCGTGCGCTGCGGAGATAGGGGAGCAGCCGCACCAGCATCGGGATCTTGGCCGGCAGCACGGGATTGCGCCCCGTGCCGTCGTCGGCGACGCGGCGGAACCCCGGCGCGCGGCGGATACGCACGGCGGGGAAGGGGGCCGTCCACCGGGTCAGGAGCGTCTCGTGGACCGAGGTGCTTACCCACAGGTCGATCGGCACGGTCGACGTCGCGGCGAGCGCCTCGACGATCGGATAGAGATGCGGGATCAGCAGCGTCTCGCCGAGAAACAGGAACGCGACCTTGCCTCTGGGAGGGGCGCTGGTCATGGCCGGTGATCGCGTTCCCACAGCGCGATATCCTCGGGCCGGTCGATCTCCTGCCAGTGCGCGCCGGTCGCGATCCGCACCGCCGTCACGCCGGGCCCCTGCGCGACGCGTGCGACGACGGCGTGGTGATAGGCGTGGATGCCGTTCTCCTCGCCGATGACTGCGCGCAACGCCTCGGCATAGGCGCCGCCGCCGTGCGAGACGATCAGTCCGAGCGAGCGATCGGTCGCCTCATGCCCGACGAGATGCTTGCCGACCGCGATCACGCGGGTCCCGTCGGCCTCCACCAGCATGTCGTCGAGCCCGGCGTCGACCAGCGGCTCGACGAGCAGCGCGACGCCCCCCGTGTCGCCGCCAAGCGCGGTGCGCAGGATCGTCGGGTCGAACACGGTGTCCCCGTTCATCAGCGCGAACGGCGCGTCGAGATAGGCGCGCGCCGCCCAGACGCTGCCGATGCTGTTCGCGCTCGACCAGAACGGGTTGAAGACGAGCTCCGTCGGCAAGCCCCCGTCATGCGCGCGCAGGTGCGCGTCGATCTGGTCGATCCGGTAGCCGCCGATGATCACCGCGCCATCGAAGCCCGCGGCGGCGACCGCGTCGAGCTGGTGATCGAGGATCGCGCGCCCGCCGACCTCGACCAGGCATTTGGGCGTGGTCAGCGTCAGGGGCAGCAACCGCGATCCGTGGCCCGCGGCAAGGATGATGGCCTTCATGGGGTACGCCTCTACGCGGCAAGTGTGGCAGGAAAATGCAGTTGCGCGCCGTTCTCCCGCCTCCGGGGGGAGAGGGTTATCGCTGAACGCTCTCGCTGTCCGCCCGCGACCAGCCGCCGCCCATCGCCTGGTATAGCGTCACATAGGCGGTCAGCCGGTCCGCGCGCGCCTGCACCAGCGACAGCTCCGCGGTCAGCAACCCGCGTTGCGCATCGAGCTGATCGATATACGCCGAATAGCCCGCGCGGTAGCGGTTCGACGCGTTGCGCAACGCCCCCGCCAGCGCATCGCGCTGCCCGGCGAGCGCGACCGCCTGCTCGCCCGAGCGCTGCACGCCCGCCAGGCTGTCGTCGACTTCGCGGAACGCCTGCAACGCGATGCGGCGATAGGCGAAGGCGGCCTGGTCGCGGCGGGCGGTGGCGGCGTCGGCCTGCGCGCCGAGCCTGCCGCCGTCGAAGATCGGGCTGAGCACGCTCGCGCCGATCGAGAATACCGCGATGGGGTTCGCCAGCGCACTCGACAGGACGACCCCCGCCGAGCCGGTCAGCGCGAGGTTGGGCAACATCGCCGCGCGTGCGCTGTCGAGCGAGCGGTCTGTCGCGACCAGAGTCTGCTCGGCCTGATAGAGATCGGGGCGGCGGCGGAGCAGGTCGGCGGGCAAGCCGTCGGGGATCGCGGGCGCGGCGAGCTGGTCGAGCGTGCGGCCGCGCGGGATCGGGCCGGGATTGTCACCGAGCAACAGGCTGAGCGCGTTTTCCTGACGGCTGATCGCGAGCTGTGCGGCGGGGACGAGCTGCTCGGTGGCGTGATATTCGGCCTCGGACTGGCGGAGTTCGAGGTTCGAGGTGTAGCCGGTCTCGGCGCGGCGGCGGGCGATGCGCAGGCCCTCCGCGCGCGCCGCCAGCGTCTGCCGCGCGACCGCGAGGCGCAGGTCGAGCGCGCGCAGCGTGATGTAGCCGGTCGCGACGCTGCTCGCGATCCCGAGCCGCACCGTGTCCTGCGCCGCCTGGCTGGCGAGCAACTGTGCCTGCGCCGCGCGGCTCGCCTGGCGGAGGCGGCCGAACAGGTCGAGGTCGTAGCTGATGCTGACCGAGGGCTGCGCGCCGATCGCGTCAGAGGGCAGGCCGAACGGGCTGACCGTCTGGCCGGTGGTGCTCGGCGCCGATCCGCTGACGAGCGGGGTCTGCTGCGCGCGGGCGAGGCGCGCGGTGGCACGCGCCTCGTCGATCCGCGCGGCCGCCGCACCGAGATCGGGGCTGTTCGCCAGCGCGCGCGCGACGAGCGCGGTCAGCGCGGGATCGCCGAACCCGCTCCACCAATCCGCCCGGATCGGCGCGCCGGGGCCGAGCGCGGTGCGCCATGCGGGGGGCGGGGCAACCGCGGTGGTCGCTGGAGCTTCCGGGCGGGGGCCGATACAGGCGGTCGCGAGGAGGGCTAGGGGGAGGATCCCGATATCCCGCACCAACCGCCACCCCGGCGAAGGCCGGGGTCCAGGTGGAAAGGTGGTCGTAACGGTGGACCGCGCTTCGTTACAGCCGTTCCCCAACTGGGCCCCGGCCTTCGCCGGGGTGGTGGACTCGGTTGAGGTGGTGGCCTGGATCGAGGTGGCGGCCTGGATCGAGTCGGTTTGTCCTGGGGCGGTGGCATTTGCCGTGTGTCCCCGCGAAGGCGGGGACACAGTCTGGGCTTCCGCCTTCGCGGGAGAACAGGACGCGGGCGGGACGTCTGAGTGTGGCGGCATCACCGGACGCCCGGCCCGCCGGCGGTATCCACGCGCGCCTGCACCGACATGCCCGGCCGCAACCGCGCGCTCAGCCGTTGTCCCGCATCGACGCGGATCCGCACTGCGATCCGCTGCGGGACCTTGGTGAAGTTGCCCGTCGCATTGTCCGCCTTCAGCACCGCGAACTCGGACCCGGCGGCAGGCGAGATCCGCTCGACATGCCCGGTCAGCCGCTCGTTCGCGAGCCCGTCGACGGTGAACGACGCCGGCTGGCCGACCGCCATCCGCGCGGTCTGCGCTTCCTTGAAGTTCGCGATCACCCAGGTTTCGGGCGGCACGAGGAACATCAGCTGCGACCCCGCGGTCACATATTGGCCGAGGCGGACGCCGACCTCACTCAGCCGCCCCGTCTCGGGCGCACGGATGACGGTGTTGGCGAGGTCGATCCGCGCGAGGCTGCGCGCCGCCTCGGCCCCCGAGACACCCGCTTTCTGCCCACCACGTCCGACCTCGACCGTGCGGATGTCCTGCCGGGCGATCTCGCGTGCGGCCTTGGCCTGCTGGACCTGCGCTTGTGCCTGACGGAGCGCCGCCAGCGTCTGGTCGCGTTCGCGCAAGGACACCGAGCCGTCCGTCACCAGATCATTGACTCGCGCCATGTCCGCCTGCGCGCGCATCAGCTGCGCCGCGGCGTTCGCGACCGCGGCGTCCTGTGCCGCGAACGTCGCCTCTCGGCTGGCGGCGGTTTGGCGGCTGTTCGCGAGCGTCGCGGCCTGCGCATCGACCTGCGCCTGCGCCTGGTCGACTCGCTGGCGGTAGATGCGGTCGTCGATCTTCACGAGCGGATCGCCCTGCTTCACATCGGCAAAATCGCGCACGAGCACCTGCGTGACATAGCCGCTGACCTGCGGGCTGATCACCGTCGTCCGGCCGCGAACATAGGCGTTGTCGGTCGATTGATAGCTGGTCGCGAACGGCGGCAGCCGCCACGCCGCGAGCACCGCGCAGACGCCTGCCACCGCCAGCAGGGCGATGATGATGATGACGTTGCGGCTCGGCGGCTGCGGTCGCCAGCCCGACCCGACCGGGGTGGCCGGGGATGCCGGGGCCGGGGATGGGGCAGGCGATGGTGCCGCCGTCTCTGCCATCTTCTCTTCGGTCGCCGGTCCTTCGGCCACCGGGCTGCGCGCGTCGGTCATGTCGTCCCCTCCAGCCGCGCGCGCCGTTCGCGTCGCGCGCGTCTCGCCAGCAGGAACAGCAGATAGCCGAACGTCCCCCCCGCGAGAACGGCGATCAACCGGAAGACGTCGTCATACGCAAGCACGTTTGCTTCGCGCGTGGTGGTTTGCGACAGGATCGCCGCCCCCTCGGCACTCCGCAGCGTCGGATCGACGATCACCCGGCTGACCGCGGCACCGCCCGCGGCGATGCGCTGCGCGACGATCGGGTCGGTCGGCGAGATCTGCTGGACCAGCGCGACGCTGTTCGCCTTCTCGCGAATCACCTGATAGCTGCCGAGCAACGCGGTGCCGCCGAGTCCGCCCAGCGAATTGATGATCCCGAACAGCGCGATGAAGCTGATGATATGGCCGGCGCCTTCCTTCAGCGCGCGGGTCATGCCGAACAGCAGCGCCGGGCCCAGGAAGAACGTCGCGGAAAAACCGATGATCGCCTGCGTCACATACATCTGCGGCGCGCGCGTCAGGCTGGTCGCGTAGGAATCGAACCAGGCCGCCACTGCGACCAGCCCGATCGCGAGCATGATCGGGTGGCCGAGTCGCTCGACGTCGAGCGTCACCGCGCTTGCGATCACGCCTGCCACCGAGGCGACGAAGATGATCAGGAAGAACGGCACGAGCTGGTCGTTGTTCTGCCCCAGCACGGTCAGCAACCCGACCGAGGCATAGGTCTGCTCCGAGAGCACGATCCGCGCCATGACGATGACGATCGTGAATCGGACGATGTCGGCGCTGCCGAGCCAGCGCGTGTTGAGCAGCGGGTTGGCGCGGTGATGCTCGACGACGAGCGCGGCGGCGAACATCGGGATCGCCGCGATCAGTGCCCAGCCGATCCACGGCGCATTGGTCCACCACACGATCCGCCCGAGCCCGAGCACGGCGGCGAACAAAGCGGTCGAGCCCGCGAACAGCACGAAGGTGAGAAAGTCGAGCGGCTCGAACGCCTTGCTCCGCGTCGTCGGCGGCAGGCGTAGCGCGGCCACGGCGGCGAGCGACAGCAGCGCAAGGCCGAGTTCGAAGAGGTACAGCGTCCGCCACTGCGACATTGCCAGCAGGTCCGGCGAGAACAGGCGCGCGAGCGGAGTCGCGCATTGCGGGATGCCGATGCCGAGCACGACGCCTTTGAGCCGCCATTTCGCGGGCAGCGACTGCATCACGTAATAGAGGCACAGGCTGCTGAGCGCCGCCCCTGCCATCCCGCTGATCGCGCGCACCGCGATCGCGGTCGCAAAGCCGTGGACGAACAGGTGCGCGAGCGTGATCAGCACGTAGAGAATCAGGAAGATCATCGCGAACGGCCTGAGCCCGAACTGCGCGCGGAACTTGATCATCAGCAGGTTGATGCTGACGTTGGTCATCACATAGACCGTCGGCAGCCACGCAATCTCGGCGGGATCGAGCCCGAGTGCGCCCTGCAGCGTGTAGGTGTTGGCGCTGATCAAAGCGTTGCCGAAGCCGACCGTCAGCCCGAGCAGGATGCCGATCAGCGCGTAGGCGATCTGGCGGTGGCGCGGGTGGAGTGGCGAGCCGGGGGAGCCGGGCAGGGCGGGACGTTCGTGTTCGGCGAACTGCCAGTCCTCCTCGCTTAGGAAGTCTCTGATTCTCCGCGCTATCATCGGGCGTCGTTTTGGCACGATCGGGGGCGGGCGTCATCCAGGAACGCTAGTGATGGTGGGCGACCGGGAACACGAGACGCGCACCTCCCTGGCGAAGGCCGGGGCCCAGTTGGGGGACGGAAGTAACGGTGGACAGCGCTCCATCATGGCGACGTTTCCAACCGGGCCCCGGCCTGCGCCGGGGAGGTGGCAAAGTGCGAGGCAATTGCTGCACCGCAGCGGAACATCCCCGGTTGCCCGCCGTTGCGCCTTCATGCGCATGTTTCGATCGCTTCACATACCGCCCGAATGGGTCTGGCTGGAAAGCGTTGCCGTCGTCTCGGCCGCGATCCTCGTCGCGCTGGTCGCGCACTGGCTGACGATGCGGATCGCTGGCCATGCCCAGCGCCGCACCACCGCCAAGACCGACGGGCTCGTCCTCGCCCGCGTCCGCCGACCCTTGCGCGCGGTATTCGTCTCGGTGTCGGTCGCGTTC
The DNA here is from genome assembly GCF_003050705.1 of Sphingomonas aurantiaca. Classification (GTDB taxonomy): domain Bacteria; phylum Pseudomonadota; class Alphaproteobacteria; order Sphingomonadales; family Sphingomonadaceae; genus Sphingomonas; species Sphingomonas aurantiaca. The sequence continues at coordinate 486,429 of NZ_QAOG01000002.1, forward strand.
GTTGCGCGGATCCTGCCGATGGACAACGATGTCGAGGATCTGTGGAAGCAGTTGCTCGGCTTCCTCGTGCCCGCGCTGCTGGGCTGGCTCGCGGCGGCGGCGTTGCGCGCGTTCCAGGACGTGATCGAGATTCGCGCCGACATCACCGTCGAGGATAATCTGCGCGCGCGCCGCAAGCGCACGCGCGCGGCGATCCTCGGTCGGATCGGAACGTTCTTCATCGTCTTCATCAGCGTGTGTCTGATGCTGCTGAGCGTCCCCGGAATCCGCTCGATCGGCGTCACGCTGATGGCGTCGGCGGGTATCGCCGGCCTCGTCGTCGGTGCCGCCGCGCAGCCCGCGCTGAAGAACCTGATCGCCGGTGTGCAGATGGCGTTTACCGAGCCGATCCGGCTCGACGACGTGCTGATCGTAGATGGCGAATGGGGGCGGGTCGAGCAGATCAACCTGACGTTCGTGGTCATCAAGATCTGGGACGAGCGGCGTCTCGTCGTGCCGGTCTCGAAGTTCCTTGAACAGAGCTTCCAGAACTGGACACGCGAGACGAGCCAGTTGCTCGGATCGGTGTTCTGGTACGTCGATCCGGCGACCGACGTGCCACGGTTGCGGGAGAAGCTGGGCGAGATCGTCACGGCCAATCCGCGCTGGGACAAGCGGTTCTTCAACCTCCAGGTCACCGACGTGAAGACCGATTGCATCGAGCTGCGCGGGCTGATGACCGCCAAGGACGCGGCGATCGCGTTCGACCTGCGCTGCGACGTACGCGAGGCGCTGCTGCGCTATATGCGCGACGAAATGCCCGAGGCGATCCCGCGTGGGCGCCTGTTGATGGCGGCGGACCCGGCGAGTGGGCTGTCCGCCAACTAGCCGCTACCTCTCCGTCATCCTGACTTGCGTCAGGATGACGGAATTGGGTTAGCGAGTGGGCGCTCAGGCCTCGACATGCTCCGGCGCGGCTTCGAGTGCGGTGATGAAGAGTTCGCACCACCACATCACGTCCTCCCTGCGGACGTTGTCGATCAGCTTTTCCCAGCGTGCCTTGCGCTCCGCCAGCGGCATCTTGAGCGCGCGGGCGATCGCGTCGGACATTTCCTCCGGGCTGTACGGGTTGACGAGCACCGCGTCGGACAGCTGCGCGGCGGCGCCGGCGAACTGCGACAGGATCAGGACGCCGGGATCCTCGGGATCCTGCGCCGCGACATATTCCTTCGCGACCAGGTTCATCCCATCGCGCAAGGGCGTCACCAGCCCGACGCGCGCGGCGCGGTAGATCCCCGCCAGCACGTCGCGCGGGAAGCCCTGGTTGACGTAGCGGATCGGCGTCCAGTCGATATCCGAAAACTCGCCGTTGATCCGCCCCGACATCGAATCGAGGTTGGCTCGGATCTCCTGATAGGTATCGACCTTCTCGCGGCTCGGCGGCGCGATCTGGAGCATATAGACCAGCCCGCGGTGATCGGGGTGCGACGCGAGAAAGCGTTCATAGCCCGAGAAGCGCTCGGCGAGGCCCTTCGAATAATCGAGCCGGTCGACGCCGACGATCAGGCTACGCCCGGTCGCCGACATGTACATCCGCTCCTTCGCATGGCGCGCGGTGTCGCTGCTCGCGGAGTTCTCAAAATCCGCGGTCTCGATGCCGATCGGCGTGGTGATCGCCTTGATCGTGCGATCGCCGACCGTCACCCAGCCATCCTCGCCGACCACGCCATCGAGCTGGCTGGTGACGTAGTGCAGGAAGCTGTCGAGCCAGTCCTGAGTCTGGAACCCGACCACGTCATAAGCGAACATCGACTCAACGAGCGCGCGGTGGCTCGGCAGCGAGAGCAGCATCGCCATCGGCGGCCACGGGATGTGGAGGAAGAAGCCGATCTTGTTCTCGACGCCCAGCTTGCGCAGTTCGCGGCCCAGCGGGACGTGGTGATAATCATGCACCCAGACGAGATCGTCGGGTTCGATCAGCGGCAGCACCGTCTCGGCAAAGCGCTTGTTCACCCGCGCGTAGCCGCTGGAGAAATCGCGCTCGAACTCGGTCAGGTCGATCCGGTAATGGAAGAGCGGCCACAGCGTGCGGTTCGCATAGCCATTATAATATTCGTCGAAATCCTGTTCCTCCAGGTCGATCGTCGCGGTGGTGACGCCCTTGCCCTGCTGGAAGTTGATATGGCCCGTGAAGGTCTCGGTGGTCGCACCCGACCAGCCGAACCACACGCCGCCCTTTTCGCGCAGCGCGGCGAGCAGCGCGACGGCCAGGCCGCCCTGATTGCCCGAGGGGGCGTCGACCGACTGGACACGATTCGAGATGACGACGAGGCGGCTCATCGTACGGCACTCCACGGCTTGCTAAGCAGGACGGCACAGTTGATCAGCCCCACCAGCGAATAGGTTTGCGGATAATTCCCCCACAGCTCGCCGGTCGCGGGGTCGATATCCTCCGACAACAGGCCTGCAGGGGTACGGCGCGCGACCATCTCGGCGAACAGCGCGCACGCATCGGCTGTGCGGCCGGTCGTGTGCAGCGCCTCGATCAGCCAGAAGGTGCAGACGTTGAACGCGGTATGCGGCAGGCCGAAATCATCCTCGGTCGCATAGCGCAGCATGTGGCTGCCGCGCCGCAACCCTTCCTCGACCGCCTTGAGCGTCGACTGGAAGCGCGGATCGTCGGGCGCGAAGAAGCGCAGGTCGAGCAGCTGGATCAGGCTCGCGTCGAGATCGTCGCCGCCGAACGTCGCGGAGATACGCTGCGTATCCTCGCGCCACGCCGACGTCTCGATCTTCGTGCGGATCGTGTCCGCGCGCGCGTTCCAGAATGTCCGGCGATCCTCGAGCCCGAGCACGCCCGCCGCGTTGGCGAGCCGGTCGCACGCCGCCCAGCACATCGCCGCCGAATAGGTGTGGACATGCGCCTTGGTACGCAGCTCCCACAGGCCCGCATCGGGCTTGTCATAGGTTTCCCAGGCGCGATCGCCCACGAGTTCGAGGCTCTTGAAATCCTCGTGGCTCGACATGCGGAACAGCCGCTGGTCGAAGAACGCCTGGACGTCGGAGAGGATGATCTGGCCGTACGCGTCGTGCTGGATCTGCTCATACGCCTGGTTGCCGACGCGGACCGGACCCATGCCGCGATAGCCGGGCAGGGTGGTCTCGGTGCGCTCGATCAAGGTCGCCTCGCCGCCGACCCCGTAGAGCGGCTGGACATGGCCACCCTTCGACGCATCGACGATGTTGCGCAGATATTCGAGATAGCCCTCGAGCACGTCGAGCGCGCCGAGTCGGTTGAGCGCCTGCACCGTATAATAGGCGTCGCGGATCCAGCAGTAGCGATAGTCCCAGTTGCGCTCCGACCCCTCATGCTCGGGGATCGAGGTGGTGAGCGCGGCAACGATCGCCCCGGTCTCCTCATGCTGGCACAGCTTCAGCGTGATCGCCGCGCGGATGACGACGTCCTGCCATTCGACCGGGGTCGCGAGCCCGCGCACCCAGTGGCGCCATTCTTCCTTGGTCCGCGAGAGCATCGCCTCGGCCGCCTCGTGCAGCACGCCGGCGAAGCTCTCGTCGGGCCCCAGGAACATGTGCATCGGCCGTTCGAGCCGGAACCAGCTCTCGCCGACGACATGGCCGACCGGCGCGTCGGTGGTGAGCCGCAACGTCTGGTCGTCCATCAGGAAGCGGACATGGTTCGACCCTTGCGTATGGCTGGTCGGCTTGCCCCAGCTGGTCGCGACGCGCAGGCGGATCCGGATCCGCGGCGAGCCCGCGACGGGCCGCACGATCCGGACGAAGCTGGTCGGGCGATAGGTCCGCCCCTCGCGCACGAAGCGCGGGCAGAAATCGGTCACCTCGACCGCGTTGCCGGCCTGATCCTCATGCCGCGTGACGAGGATCGGCGTGTTGCGGATATAGCTCTGCGTGGTCTTCGCGCCGCCTTCCAGCTCGATCGCCCAGAAGCCGGTCTCGGGCGCATCGCCGCCGAGCAGCGCGCAGAATGCCGGGTCACCATCGACCCGCGGCACGCAGCCCCAGACGAACGTGCCGGTCTTGTCGATCAGCGCCGATACCTGGCAGTTGCCGATCGGCCAGAGGTTCATGTCGGCCTGGGGCGGATGGGCGAGGGGGGTAGCGGTCATCGTGTTTCCAATATGGCGGCGATCCAGTCACGGAGCGCGGCAACGTCGTTCAGGCGGTAGGTGGCGGCGGTAGGACGGGCGTCGCCGATCAGCACACCCGCCCCGCCGAGATCGCGGGCGGCTTCGAACCCGTCTTCGTCGGTGACGTCGTCGCCGAAGAAATAGGGCGTGGTGCCGGCCATTGTTGGCGCGTCGATCAGCGAGCGGAGCGCCGCGCCCTTGTCGCCGGGGGTGCGCAGTTCGACCATCATCTTGCCGCGCTGAAGGGTGAGGCCGTGGCGGTCGGCCAGCGTTTCGGCGAGCGCGACGGCGTCGGGCTCGAACGCCGGGGCCATCCGGTAATGGAGTCCCGCGCCGAGGCTCTTGGCCTCGTAGACGAGACCGTTCGCGGCGGCGAAGGCGGCAAATTCCTCGGCAGCGGCTTCGAGCGAGGCGGGGCGTTCGGCGGCGACATGGCCGTCCTCGGGCGTCCGCCGCTCGGCACCATGGCTGCCCGCGACCGCGAACCGCCGGGCATGATCGCCGAGCATCGAGTCGAGCTGCTCGATCGACCGGCCGCTGATGATCGCCACACGTCCGGGATAGCGCTCGGCAAGGCTGTCGAGCGCATCGCGCAGGCGCTGGTCGACGACGACCGCATCGGGGGTCGCGGCGAGATCGACGAGCGTCCCGTCGAAGTCGAAGAAAAGGCTGACGGTGTCGAGGGCCACGGGTGGCGGATCGAGCGCGACAGGCGGCGGCGCGAGGACTTCAGTCGCGGGCTGGCGTTCGGCTAGCATCATCGTCAAACCCCCGGCGGTGCCGCTACGTTCCGCTGCACTGCAAAATTGGAACGGGTGCGGTTCGATTGCTGGTAAGCGTGCTCGAGCGCCGTCCGCTCTCGCCTTGTTCTCGCGCGAAGGCGGGAGCCCAGCACCAAGCTTTGTCGCGTTATGAGCTGCTCGACCCCCGCCTTCGCGGGGGAACGGAGAGGATGGACGGCCTCGCAAACCCGAGCACCACCCCGGCGGAGGCCGGGGCCCAATTGGGCGGCGCCGGCAAATTGATGGATGCTAGTCGTCACATCGACCTCTCCAATTGTGCCCCGGCCTCCGCCGGGGTGGGTGCGTCCCGTGCTGCCATGCCGCGCGACCCCATTATACCACGGTACCCATCCCGCCTGCGACACCTCGCGACACAAAAGCGCTGGACTAGCCAAAGCCGCTTGGCCATGCCTGCCGCCCATGTCCCGAGTCCGGCTTCTTCTCATCGCATCCGCCGTATCCGGAGGACTCCTGCTCGCAGGCTGCACCGTCGGCCCCGATTATCATCCGAAGGCCGCGGCCGAACTCGGCGTTCCGAACGCCTATTCGGTCACCCCCGCGACCACGCCCGAAGACCTGACCCGCTGGTGGCAGAAGTTCGACGATCCCGTCCTCGGCCAGCTCGTCGAGCAGGCCGCCGCCACCAATCTCGATCTCGCCCAGTCGGTCGCCCGCCTCCGCCAGGCGCGCGAGAGCCTGATCCAGAACCGCGCCTCGCTGCTCCCCACGCTGAGCGGATCGGCGGGGTATCAGCGCAACGAGAATGTGCGGGGCGGCGGGCGCTCGTTCACGCTGCCCGACGGCACCGTCGTCGATACCGGCGGCGGCGGCGCCAACAGCTTCACCGTCGGCGCCAGCGCGAGCTACCAGGTCGGCGTGTTCGGCGAGATCCGCCGCACCGTCGAGGCGAGCCGCGCGGACTATGCCGCGTCGGGCTATGATTATGCCACCGTGCTGATCTCGGTCGAGAGCGAGGTCGCGCGCAACTACGTCCTCGCGCGGTTGTACCAGCAGCAGCTTGCCAATGCCCGCGCGTCGCTCGCGATCCAGGACGACAATCTCGAAATCGCGGGCTTCCGCGTCCAGGCAGGCCTCGTCTCCAGCGTCGACGCCGAACAGGCCCGTGCCCAGCGTGCGCAGACCGCCGCGACGATCCCGAGCCTCGACCAGCAATATGCGGCCGCCGTCGCGCGGATCGGCATCCTTACCGGCCAGGCCCCCGGCGCGCTGCGTCCGCTGATGGCGCCGGTCAAGGCGATCCCGACCGGCCCCGCAGCGGTCGGCGTCGGCATTCCCGGCGACACGCTGCGCCAGCGTCCCGATATCCGCTCGGCCGAACGCGCGCTCGCCGCGGCCACCGCGCGGATCGGCGTCGCCAAGGCGCAGCTCTATCCAGCGCTCGCGATCACCGGCAACCTCAACACCAACGCGACGTCGATCGGCAACATTGGCGACGCCATCACCGGCAGCCTGTTTGCCGGGCTCACCCAGGCGATCTTCAACGGCGGACGCCTTCGCTCCCAGGTCCGCACCAGTGAAGCCGCCGCGGATGGCGCGCTGGCGCTCTACAAATCGACCGTCCTTACCGCGCTGGAGGATGTCGAGAACGCCGTCGTCGCTTTGCAGACCGCACAGGAACGCGAGCGCCAGTTCGCCATCGCGCTCGACGCGTCGAACAATTCCGCGATCCTGAGCCGCAGCCAATACCGCACGGGCCTCACCGATTTCACCACGCTCAACCAGCAGGAAACCGCGCTCCTGTCCGCACGAAACGGCGCGACGCAGGCGCGCGCCGACGCGGCGACCGCTCTTATCGCGCTGTACGCGGCACTCGGCGGCGGCTGGGATCCGACCGTCATTCCAGAAGCGCCGTTTCGCGCGCCAACCAATCCAGAGGCACGCTGATGGCCGACGCATCGATCGACGACTTCCTCGGCGTAAAGCCGCAGGCACCCTGGAAACGCTACGTAAAGTGGGTCGTGATCGTGGTCGGCGTCGTGCTGCTCTGCCTGCTGCTCGCACGCTGCTTCGGCGCGAAGGAGCAGACGCAATATTCGACGCAAGCGGCGGCGCGCGGCAACCTGACGGTTACCGTCTCGGCCACTGGCAAGCTCGCGCCGACGACGCAGGTCACGGTCGGCTCGCAGCTGTCGGGTCTCGTCACCAGGGTCGTCGTCGACGTCAACGACCGCGTCGTCGCGGGCCAGCCGCTCGCGCTGATCGACCCCGAACAGCTCGACGACCAGATCCGCCAGACCAGCGCGCAGCTCGCCGCGAACCAGGCGCAGGTCGCGCAGGCACAGGCCACCGTCGCCGAGTCGCGCGCGCAGCTGAACCGCCTCGAAGAGGTTTCGCGCCTGTCCGGCGGCCGCGTGCCCTCGAAGACCGAACTCCAGACCGGTCGCGCCGATTACGCGCGGGCGGTCGCCGCGCAGAAGGTTGCGGAAGCCAATGTCGTCGCCAGCCGCGCCGCACTCGCGCAGAACCAGACGCAGCGTGCGCGCGCGATCATCCGCTCGCCCGTCACCGGCGTCGTGCTCGCGCGCCAGATCGATCCCGGCCAGACCGTCGCCTCGTCGTTCAACACGCCGACTTTGTTCGTGATCGCCGAAGACCTGACCAAGATGAAGCTTGAGGTCGCGATCGACGAGGCGGACGTCGGCGAGGTCAAGGTCGGCCAGAAGGCCAGCTTCACCGTCGACGCGTTCCCCGGCCAGACCTTCCCGGCGACGATCACCCGCGTCGATCTCGGCTCGAACCTGACCGTCAGTTCGGCGACGTCGTCGACGACGACCACGACTACCACCACCGGCCAGGTGGTGTCCTATGCCGCGGATCTTACCGTCGGCAATGCGTCGCTGACGCTGCGCCCCGGCATGACCGCGACCGCGGACATCGTCACGTCGGACAAGCGCAACGTGATGCTCGTCCCCAACGCCGCGCTGCGCTTCAAGCCGAGCGCGGACGGTGCGAAGGACCAGGGCGGCGGCATCGCCGGCTCGCTCACCTTCCGCCCGCGCCGCGGCGCCGGCGGCAACGCGCGGACCGCCAAGCTCGATCGCGGGTCGCAGCAGACGATCTACGTCAAGGGCGCCGACGGCACGCCGCAGCCGGTGCAGATTACGACGGGCGACACCAACGGGACGATGACCGAAGTCCTGTCGGGCGACCTGAAGCCCGGCGCACAGATCATCATCGGCCAGCTCGCCAGCGGCGCCGACACGACCAAGACCGCCGGACGACGCTCGGGCGGCGCCAGCAAGGGTGCAGGCGGTGGCCAGTAATCCGCCCCCGCTGATTTCACTGCGCGGCGTCACCAAGACGTACGGGCAGGGCGCGACGATGTTCCAGGCGTTGAAAGGCGTCGACCTCGATATCGCGGCGGGCGATTTCGTCGCGGTGATGGGGCCGTCGGGGTCGGGCAAGTCGACGACGATGAACATCCTCGGCTGCCTCGACGTGCCGAGCGCGGGGACGTTCACCTTCCGCGGCCACCATGTCGAGACGCTCGACCGCGACCAACGCGCGCTGCTCCGGCGCAATTATCTCGGCTTCGTGTTCCAGGGTTTCAACCTCCTCTCGCGCACCTCCGCGCTCGAGAATGTCGAACTCCCCTTGCTCTACCGCGGCGACGACAAGCGCACGCGGCGCGATGCGGCGATGGCGAGCCTCGAGACGGTCGGCCTCGCGGACTGGTGGGACCATACCCCTGCCGAACTGTCCGGCGGCCAGCAACAGCGCGTCGCGATCGCGCGCGCGCTGGTGACCAGCCCCGACGTGCTGCTGGCGGACGAACCGACCGGCAACCTCGACAGCGAACGCTCGATCGAGATCATGCAATTGCTGACGCGCCTCAATGCGGAGAAGAACATCACCGTGCTGATGGTCACGCACGAACCCGACATGGCCGCGTTCGCCAGGACGGTGGTTCACTTCAAGGACGGCCTGGTGGAACGCATCGACAGCCAGCACCACCAAGGCGAGAGGGTCGAGTCGTGAGCGCTCCCCGCAACGCATTCCCCTCCCGCTTGCGGGAGGGGTCAGGGGAGGGACGTGCCCCACGGACCAGCCTCCGGTACGTACGTCATTCCCTCCCCCGACCCCTCCCGCAAGCGGAAGGGGAGCAGCAAGCCCGCATCCTCGATAGCGGAGCCACGCACTAATGTTCGGCACCACGCTCGTCCTCGCGCTCCGCTCGATCCGCCGCCATCTGCTGCGCTCGTTCCTCACCATCCTCGGCATCGTCATCGGAGTCGGCGCGGTCGTGACGATGGTCACGCTCGGCAAGGCCACGACCGCCGCAGTCCAGCAGTCGATCTCGTCGCTCGGCACCAACATCCTCCAGATCCGCCCCGGCCAGGGGTTCGGCCGCGGTGGTGGCGGACCGCCGCCGCCGCCGCTCAAGATGGACGACATCGATCCGATCGCGCGGCAGATCGCCGGCGTCACCGCGGTCGCGCCGACCGAGCAGCGCAGCGCGACGGCGATCTACAACGGCGCGAACTGGACGACCTCGATCAACGGCACGACCGGCGCCTATTTCGAGGTGCAGCCCTGGCCGCTTGCGGGCGGGCGCGTCTTCACGGGCCAGGAGGAGGCCGCGGGCAAGGCGGTCTGCATCATCGGCAACACCGTCATCCAGAACCTGTTCCGCGGCGTCGATCCGATCGGCAAGCGGATCCGGCTCAACGACATTTCGTGCGACGTGATCGGCACGCTCAGCACGCGCGGGCAGGCGGGGTTCGGCGGCGATCAGGATGATGTCGTCGTCATGCCGATCAAGACCGTCCAGCGCCGCTTCACCGGCAACCAGAACGTCGCGGCAATCCTCGTCGGCGTCGATCAGGGCTATGACACGCAACAGGTCCAGGCGTCGCTGACCGACCTGCTGCGCGAACGCCGCCATCTCGCCGCGGGGCAGGACAACAACTTCAACATCTTCGATACCAAGCAGATTTCGGACACGCTGACCGGCACCACGACATTGCTGACCGGCATCGTCGCTGCGGTCGCGGGGATCAGCCTGGTCGTCGGCGGGATCGGCATCATGAACATCATGCTGGTGTCGGTGACCGAGCGCACGCGCGAGATCGGCATCCGTCTCGCGATCGGCGCGGTCGCGCGCGAGGTACTGATGCAGTTCCTCGTCGAGGCGATCGCGCTGTCGTGCCTCGGCGGCGTGATCGGCCTCGTCATCGCGCAGCTCGCGATCGCGATCATCGCGCCGCTGATCAAGGTTCAGTGGCTGTTCGTGCCCGAGATCAACATCTTCGCGTTCGTCATCTCGGCGGTGATCGGGGTGGTGTTCGGCTATTTCCCCGCCCGCCGCGCCGCCGCGATGAACCCTATCGACGCGTTACGGCACGAGTGATCGCCGCGCGGGGATCGTGGACGAGCGCCTGCAGCCTCTCCAGATCCTCGGGCGTGTCGATATCGATCAGCTCGGCGGGTGCGGTGACGACATGCCGCCCCGCCTTGACCAGGTCGCGCGCACCCGCATCGCCGTCGAGCGTCAGCAGGAAATCGAACCGCTCGCGCCCGAACAGGGCAGGGGGCGACGGCTTCTCGCCATCGCTCGACGCCACCACCGCGTCGGCGCTGTCGGCGGCATCGAGCATCCGGTAGATATGCGCCGCGGTCACGCGCGGCATGTCGGCCAGCGCGATCAGCACAGCCTCCGCACCCTCGTCCTTTGCGCATTGCACCCCGAGCTTCACCGATTGCGACATGCCCGACGACGGATCATCGTTATGCACCACCTCGAAATGATGGCTGAGGAAGTCGAGCTTGCAGCCGTCGGTGACGACCAGCCGCCGTTTGAACGGAATGTTCTCGAACGCGGTGACGACGTGCAGCCCCAGCGGCTTGTTGAGGAACGGCACTTCGAGCTTGTTGGGAATGCCGAACCGCTCCGAGCGCCCCGCGGCGAGGAGAATGAGAAAGACGTTTTCAGCGGCGATCATTGAACGCTCCTATCATCGCCGCCGCGACCGACAGCGCAATCTCGGATGGGCCGATCGCGCCGATGTCGAGCCCGACCGGCGCATCGATCCGGTCGATATTCTCCGCCGTAACACCCTCGCTGGCAAGCCGCTCGCGCCGCGCCGCGTGACTCTTGCGACTGCCGAGCGCACCGACATAGGCGGCATCGCTCGCCAGCGCGGCGACCAGCGCAGGATCGTCGATCTTGATGTCGTGGCTGAGCGTCACGACCGCGGTCGACGGGCCGGGGCGCAGCGCGGCAATCGCCTCGTCCGGCCAGCGATCGTCGAGCGTGACGCCGGGAAACCGCTCCTCGGTCAGGAACCGCGCCCGCGGATCGATGACGATCGTCTCGATCCCGAGTTCGCGTGCGAGCCCGGCGAGCGCCTGCGCGATCTGCACCGCACCCACGATCAGCAAGCGGCGCGGCGGGTCGTAGCGGTTGACGAACACCTCCCCTGTCTCGAGCGGGCGCGCGTCGCTATGCCCGGTCTTCAGGTCGGTGGTGACGGTCAGCGCATCGCCCTGGTCGCGCGCGTCGGCGATCCGGTCGAACAGTTCGGGATCGAACCCCTCGGCCGACACCGGCTGCACCATCACCGCGATCTCGCCGCCGCACGGCAGCCCGACTTCCCAGGCGGCGGCATCCGCGACACCGTAGTTGCGGACCTGAAACGGCGCGCCCGCGATCACCTCGGCGGCGGTCGCGAGGATATCGCTCTCGACGCAGCCACCCGATACCGACCCCTCGAACCGGCCATCGGCGTGGACGAGCATATGGCTCCCCTTGGGCCGCGGCGCGGAGCCCCAGGTCGAGACGACCGTGGCGATCGCCATGCTCTCGCCCTTCCACGCCTTGGCGGCGGCAATCACGCTATCGTTCTCGGCCATGTCTCATTCTCTTTCTAATCCTCCCCGAACCGGGGAGGGGGACCAGCGCAGCTGGTGGAGGGGGCCAGCCGCAAACGTTGCACTTCGAGGTCGCCCCCTCCACCACGCCAAGAGGCGCGGTCCCCCTCCCCGTGCCGGGGAGGATCAAACGGCCGGCAATCCCGCCAGCAGCTTGTCGAGCGTCACCGGGAAGTCGCGCACCCGGACCCCCGTCGCGTTGTAGATCGCGTTCGCCACCGCCGCGCCTGCGCCCGAGATGCCGAGCTCGCCGACCCCCTTGGCGCCGGCCGGATTGGCGGAATCGTCGATCTCTTCGATGAAATGCACCTCGAGTTGCGGAATATCGGCGTTCACCGCGACGTGATATTCGCCGAAATCGGGGTTCACGAAAGCCCCCGTCCGCGTGTCGACGATGCCCTCTTCGCTCAGCGCATAGGCAACTCCCCACGCCATCCCGCCGGTGATCTGGCTCGTCGCGGTCTTGCGGTTGAGCACGCGCCCGACATCGAACACGCCGAGCATCCGGCGCACGCGCGTCTCGCCCGTCACCGCATTTACAGCGACCTCGACGAAGTGCGCGCCGTGGCTCGCCTGGCTGGTGCGCTTGCTCTCCTTGCCCGGCCCGGTCTTGCCCATCGCCACGATGGGCTCGCCGCGGACAAGATCGGCGAGCGCCACCTGCCGCCCGCCCGCGCTCACGCAGCCGTCGTGCAGGCTCAACTCTTCGGGCGCCGCATTCATCCGCAGCGCGAGTTCGCCGAGGATATCCTCGCACGCGAGCATGACCGCCGATGCAGCACTGCCCGCGCCAAACGACCCACCCGACCCCGCGCTCGGCGGGAAGTCGGTATCGCCCAGCCGCACGGTCACGTCGGCCACCGGCAAGCCCAGCATCTCGCCCGCGGTCTGCGCGAGGATCGTGTACGTCCCCGTGCCGATATCGGTCATGTCGCACTCGACCGTCGCGCGGCCGTCCGCCTCCAGCCGCACGCGCGCCTGCGCCTCGACGGTGAAGTTGCCGCGCAGGCTCGCCGCCATGCCGATTCCGATCAGCCACTCGCCCTCGCGCACCGATCCCGGCGCGGGCAGCATGGCGGGCCAGCCGAACCGCTCGGCACCTTGGTCGTAACAATCGAGCATCCGCCGCGTGGAGAAGGGCTTGCCGGTCACCGGATCGGTCTCGGGCTCGTTGCGCCGCCGCAACTCGACCGGATCGAGCCCGAGCTGCTCGGCCAGCTCGTCCATCGCGCACTCGACGCCGAACGTGCCGACCGCCTCGCCGGGCGCACGGACCGCACCGCTCGCGGGCAGATCGACACGGACGAGGTCGGTCTTGAACCGCCGCGCCTCGCCCCGGTACAGCGGCAGCGTCCCGAACGGCACCGGCTCGAGAAACTCGCCATCGTCGTTCTGCGCGACGACGCTTTCATGCCCCATGGCGAGGATCACGCCATCCTTGTCCGCCGCGATCCGGATACGCTGCGTGGTGTGCGAGCGGTGGTGGACCATGTACGCGGTCTGGCGGCGGGGCAGCGCGATCTTGACCGGCCGCCCGACGACTTCCGCCGCGATCGCCGCGAGGATCGCCTCGGCGCCGACCCCAGTCTTCCCGCCGAACCCGCCGCCGACATAGGGCGCGAGCACGCGCACCGAGTCCGCGTCGATCTTCAACGCCTTGGCAATCGTCTTGCGCGCGCCGCCGATGACCTGATTGCTGGTACGCACGGTCAGCTTGCCGTCCTCCCACCACGCCGTGGTCGCGTGCGGTTCGAGCGCAGCGGGGAAATGCACCGGCGTCGTGTAGGTCCGGTCGAACGTCACCGCCGCATCGGCCATCACCGCATCGAGATCGCCATTGTCGACGGGGGCGAGGAAGCCGATCTCGGGCTTGGTATCGACCGGCTGCGCCGCGACGTCAAAGCGGTCCTTGCCCTCTTCGGTACGGACCACGACCAGCGCGGCGGCATCCCGCGCGATCGCCTGATCCTCGGCAACGACGATCGCGACCGGCTGGCCGAGGTGAAGAATGACATCGGTATCGAACAGCGGCATCGCGCGCGAATTGGACTCGCCCGCCGGCATGCGCGCGTCGCCGTGAAGGACCGCGATGACGCCGGGCAACGCCTCGGCCGCGCTGACGTCGATCCCGAGAATGCGTCCGCTGCCGACCGGCGTGCCGACGATCGCGGCATAGGCGATGCGCTCGGGCGTCCCCTCATACGCATAATCGGCAACGCCAGTAACCTTTGCGGGCCCCTCGATCCGGTCCAGTCCCAGCCCAAGAACGCCCTGCTTCGCACGGCCAAGCCCCGCCGGCCGAAACGCCGCATCCATCACGTGTTCGTTCATTCTGGCATCCTCGGGTGGAGGGAGAGATATGGGTGTGGTGGCTGCGTTTGACGAGGGTGAAAGCTTGGACGCTCCCCCTCTCAGCCGCCACCCCGGCGAAGGCCGGGGTCCAGGTGGAGAACGACGATAACGCGGAGTAGGACTGCGTTACCATGACCTTTCCAACTGGACCCCGGCCTTCGCCGGGGTGGTAGTTCTGGCAAAACGTACCGCCGCAAACTGTTTCCCCGCGGAGGCGGGGATCCAGGGTTACGGGGAGTGGCGTTCATTCTCCTGGACCCCCGCCTCCGCGGGGGAACAGCGCCCCCTCAAACCGCCGGCAACTGATCCAGCAGCTTGTCGAGCGTGATCGGGAACTCGCGCACCCGGATCCCCGTGGCGTTATACACCGCGTTCGCCACCGCAGCGCCTGCACCCGAGATCCCCAGCTCGCCGATCCCCTTGGCGTGGATCGGGTTCGCATGGATGTCGCGCTCGTCGACGAAATGCACGTCCATCTGCGGCACGTCCGCATTGGCCGGCACGTGATATTCGCCGAGATCGTGGTTCACCAGCTTGCCGGTCCGCGTGTCGTGGATTAGGTCCTCGGTCAGCGCGGTGCCGATCCCGAAGGTCATCCCGCCCAGGCACTGCGACCGCGCGGTCTTCGCGTTGAGCACACGCCCCGCCGCGAACGACCCCAGCATCCGACGCACGCGCGTCTCGCCGGTGATCACGTTGACCGCGACCTCCGCGAAATGCGCGCCGAACCCGGCCTGCGACGTCTCCTTCTCCTGCTTGCCCGGCTTGATATGCCCGGTCGCCTCGAGACCCTTGCCGACCAGCTCGCCGATCGGCGTCGAGCGGTTGTCGCCGATCGCATTGCCGTCCTTCAGAGTCAGCCCGTCCTCGGAGACGTCCATCGCCTTGGCGAGCTTGCCGCGCAGCATCTCGCAGGCGAGATAGACCGCGGTGCCAGACGAGGCCGCGCCCCACGACCCGCCCGAACCCGCTGCGGGGGGATCGTTGGTGTCACCCAGCGACATCGTGATGTTGGCGACCGGGATGCCCAGGATCTCCGACGCGATCTGCGCGAGGATCGTGTAGCTGCCCGTACCGATATCGGTCATCGCCGAAGACACGGTGGCCGAGCCGTCGGGATGGATCTCGACCTTGGCGGACGATTCCATCATCATGTTGCCGCGCACGGCGGACGATACGCCCATGCCGATCAGCCACTCGCCTTCGCGCCGCGTGCCGGCCTTCTGGCGCTTGTCCCACCCGAACTTCGCCGCACCCTCGTCGAGCGCGCGAGTCAAGTTGCGCGACGAATAGGGGACGTCCTTCTCGGGATCGATTTTCGGATCGTTGCGCTTGCGCAGCTCGATCGGATCCATGTCGAGCTTTTCCGCGAGTTCGTCCATCGCACCCTCGAGCGCCAGCATCCCGACGGCTTCGCCCGGCGCGCGCATCGAGCCCGACAGGACGAGGTTCACATCGACGAGATCATGCGTGATCAGCCGGTTCTCGCCGCCGTACAACAGATGCGTGCCGATCCCGGCGGGCTCGAAATAATCCTCGGTCGACTGGTTCGATGCGAGCGTCTCGTGCCCGATCGCGGTCAGCTTGCCCTCGGCATTCGCCGCGAGCCGCACGCGCTGCTCGGTATTCGAGCGCCGCACGGTCGCCTCGAACACCTGCGGACGCGACATCACGGCCTTGACCGGACGGCCAAGCTGCTTGGCCGCGATCGCCGCCGCGACGCTCTCGGGTGCGATGCCGAGCTTCGACCCGAACCCGCCGCCGATATAGCGTGCAACGATCCGCACCTTCTTTGCCGACAGCCCGAGCGACTTTGCCAGCTGCTGCGCATCCGATGTCGGCATCTGATAGGCGCCGTACAGCGTCAGCGAGCCATCCTCTCCCCACACCGCGGTCGAGGCATGCGGCTCCATCGCCGCCGAATTCTGGCTTGGCGTGACATAGGTCGAGTCAACCGTCACCGCTGCATCGGCCATCGCCGTGTCGACATCGCCCTGCTTGAAATGCGCAGGCGCAGCGTCGTCCGGCGGGATCCGCGTCTCGTCGCGGTGCGCGGCGAAGTCATACTGGCCCTCGGCCTCGTCATAGACGATCGGCAGGCGGGCCGCCGCATCGCGCGCGACCTCGAAGCTCTCGGCGAGCACGATCGCGACGATCTGGCCGAAGAATGCGATGTCCTTGACGCCCTGAGTCGGCGCATCGGTCGCGCCGCCCTGTGCGGACACGCGGATGAACTGGTCGAAGTCGGTGACGACGTCGAGCACCCCGGGGATGCTCTTCACGGCGTCTACGTCGATCGAGACGATCTTGCCCGCCGAGATCTTCGTGCCGACGAGCACGCCATAGGCCATGTCGTCGAATTGGTATTCGGCCGCATAGGTCGCGGTGCCCGTGACCTTGAGCGGACCGTCGATCCGGTCGAGCGGCTTGCCGATGACGCCCTGGACGCCGGTATCCAGAAGACTGTCCGGATGCGGCTTGTCCATCGTCAGGCTGTTGGTGGTTCCAAAACCGAACATGCTTATGCTCCCGTTACGGTGCGCAGCGTCGCGATCAGCGTGCGACGGGCGAGGGGGATCTTGAAGTCGTTCGAGCCATAGCCCTTGGCATCGGCGAGCAGCGCCGTGGCCGCAGCCTCGAACGCCTCGTCCGACGGCGCCTTGCCGACCAACGCGGCCTCGACCGCCGGATTGCGCCACGGCATCGGCCCGAGCCCGCCGAACGCGAGCGAGGCGGACGCGATCACGCCGTCCTGCACGTCGACCACGGCCGCCACCGACACGAGTGCGAACGCATAGGACGCACGATCGCGCACCTTGCGATATTCCTGCTTGCCCTTTGGCGGCGCGGGAAGCTCGATATGCGTGATCAGCTCACCCGCTTCGAGCGCATTCTCGATCTGCGGCGTATCGCCCGGCAAGCGATAGAACTCATGGATCGATATACGACGCCGATCGCCATCCGCCTTCAGCGTCACGATCGTCGCGTCGAGCGCGCGCATCGCCACCGCCATGTCGCTCGGATGCGTCGCGATGCAATGCTCGCTGGTCCCGAGGATCGCGAGGATGCGATTGAACCCGCCGATCGCCGAACAGCCGCTGCCCGGCTCGCGCTTGTTGCACGCGGCTGCGGTGTCATAGAAATAATAGCAGCGCGTCCGCTGGAGCAGATTGCCCCCGGTCGACGCCTTGTTGCGCAACTGCCCCGAGGCGCCCGCGAGCAACGCGCGGCTCAGCACCTCATACTTGGCGACGACGCGGCGGTCGGCGGCGAGATCGCTGTTCGGCACCAGCGCACCGATCGTCAGCCCGCCATCCTCGCGCTCCTCGATCTTCGCGAGATCGAGGCGGCTGATGTCGACGAGCTTATCAGGCGTCTCGACCTGCAGCTTCATCAAATCGAGCAGGTTGGTACCGCCCGCGATAAACTTTGCGCCGGTGGTGCCAGCATCCTGCGCCGCAGCCTCGGGGGTCGCGGGCTTTTCGTAGGTGAAGGTCTTCATGCTACCAGCTCCCCGCGCGCATTGGCGTCCATCGCGGCGTCCTTCTCGTCCGCGGACCGGCCCTTGGGCGCGGTGTCGCCGACTTCGCGGATCGCATCGACGATGTTCGGATAGGCGGCGCAACGGCAGAGGTTGCCGCTCATCCGTTCCGAGATCTCGGCATCGTCGAACTTCGGATCGGTCAGGTCGCCCGATGCGTGGCTTGCCCAGCCCTTCTTGACCTCGTCGAGCATGCCGACTGCCGAGCAGATCTGCCCCGGCGTGCAATAGCCGCACTGATAGCCGTCATGCCGCACGAACGCGTCCTGCAACGGGTGCAGGTTGCCCGGTTGGCCGATGCCCTCGATCGTCGTGATCTCGTCGTCCTGGTGCATGACGGCGAGCGTCAGGCAGGAATTGACGCGACGCCCGTTGATCAGGACGGTGCACGCCCCGCACTGGCCATGGTCACAACCCTTTTTCGAGCCCGTCAGCCCGAGATGTTCGCGACATAGATCAAGCACCGACGTACGAATATCGGGCTCTGCGTCATATGATTGACCATTGATCGTGAAATGCATGGGAGGACCCCTGGTTTAGCGCTGGGAATTTTGGAAATACGAGGACTGAACGCCGATGCGACCAATGGTTTCCTATTGCGACTGGCTCTCACGCCTTGGTACGCTGGCGTTCATTGCCGCGAGCGGGCAAGCTGCTGCCATGGCCCCGGACTCGCACCCCTTATCGCCCCCGATCGTTATCGCGCACCGTGGCGCGAGCGGGTTGCGACCCGAGCACACGCTGGCCGCCTATTCGCTCGCGATCGACCAGGGGGCGGACTTTATCGAGCCCGATCTGGTCCCAACCAAGGACGACGTGCTGGTCGCGCGGCACGAGAACAACATTGCGGATACTACCAACGTTGCCGATCATCCCGAGTTCGCAGCCCGCAAAACCACCAAGACGATCGACGGCCAGGCTATGACCGGCTGGTTCGTCGAGGATTTCACGCTCGCCGAGCTGAAGACGCTCCGCGCGAAGGAGCGCCTGCCGAAACTTCGCCCGGCCAACACCGCCTATGACGGCCAGTTCGAGATCCCGACGCTCGCCGAGATCATCGCGCTCGCCAAGCGTCGCTCGAAGGAGACGGGCCGGACGATCGGCATTTATCCCGAGACCAAGCACCCGACCTATTTCGCGAGCATCGGCCACCCGACGGACGCTAAGCTCGTCGCCGAACTGCGCGAGGCAGGCTGGGATTCGGCTAAGGCACCGGTCTTCATCCAGTCGTTCGAGGTGAAGAACCTCCAGCGGCTTCATATGATGACCAAGATCCGGCTGATCCAGCTGATGGACGGGCAGGGCGGCCCCGCCGATCGCGCGCAGCCGAGCTACAAGGCGATGATCACGCCCGACGGCCTTAAGGCGGTCGCGGCCTATGCCTATGGGATCGGCCCGGGCAAGGAGATGCTCTGGTCCGGCGCGTCACCGACGACGCTGGTCGCCGACGCGCATGCGGCGGGGCTGCGCGTGCATCCCTGGACCTACCGCGCCGAAAACTATTTCGAACCCGAACGCTTCCGCCGCGGCGCGGACCCGGCGGCACATGGCGATATCGCGGGTGAGATCGACGCCGGGCTTGCCCAAGGTATCGACGGTTTCTTCACCGACTTTCCGCTATACGGTGCCCAGGCGCGCGACAGGGTGCGCACAGGAGTGAAGTAAATGCGTAAAGTCCTTCCCGTGCTGGCCGTCCTGCCGTTCCTCGTCAGCGGCTGCATCAGCACCGCCACCTCGATCGTGAAGGCGCCGTTCCAGGTCGCCGGCAAGGCGGTCGACTGGACGACGACCAGCCAGGAAGAATCGGACCGCAACTACGGCCGCAAGATGCGCAAGCAGGAGGCCGAGGAGGGCAAGCAGCGCAAGGAACTCGCCAAGCGCTGCAAGAAGGATCCGCAGCGCTCGGAATGCGGCCAGTATCAGGGCTATCGCGCGGGGAACTGAGCTCCTTTCATACCACCAAGCTGCCGCCCCCCCGGCGAAGGCCGGGGCCCAGTTGGGAAACAGAGGGTAACGTCGCACCGCCCTTCGTCAGCAACGTCCCCCAACTGGACCCCGGCCTCCGCCGGGGTTGCGACCCAGGATATGGTGCCCTTCACGTCCTTGTTCTCTTGCGAAGGCGGGAGCCCAGTCTGGACTCCCGCCTTCGCGGGAGAACAGTCTTCAGAACCACCCCATCACCGTAACCGGAAACGGCGTCCAAGCCCCGACCCGTACCCCGGCAAACCGAAGCGCATCCCCCGTCCAGCTGTTGCACGTCCGAACCGCATCATACCGGCCGTTAGCGTCATAAAACGCGTCATATCCCGCATATCCCCGATACCGCGCACCCCCGTCGCGAAAGCTCGCGCGGATATACGCCGCCAGCCGCCGATACTGCGCCGGCGTCACCACGATCTTTCGAGCGCCGTCGCCCGCCCGCGGCACCGGCAGATGCTCGACATGCATCAACGTCCGCGTGCTCCCGGTCGCTGCCGCCAGCACCGTCCGCAGCTTCACGTCGGCCCAGGTCGGCGTCTCGAGGTAGAACGTCTTCTCGCCCCACCCGAACGCCACATGATCATACCCCGCAAACCGCGGATCGCGCAGGTCCTCCGCGCGCGCCACGCCGCGCCAGTCGACCCCGGCCGCGACCTTCGGCACGATGATCCCGGTATGCACCCCGTTGCTTTCGACGAAGATGCGGATCCCGTGCGCAGGCGGCGCCCAGTCACGATTGCTCGGGATAGCGCCTCCCACCAGACCCGCGACGGCATAGCTCGCGACCAGCGCCAACACCGCCGCGATACCCCCTAAAATCAGCCTGATCGCGCGCATTTCCGTCTTCATTCCGTCATGCTAGACGATGCGCATGGCAGAAGAAACGCACGTGCTGAGCACGCCGCCCGAAGGCGCTCCCGACTGGACGATCCCGCAAAACTGGTCGGCCTATACCGCGGAGGATCACGCGACCTGGGACACGCTGTTCGCGCGCCAGTCGAAACTGCTCCCCGGGCGCGCGTCGAACGCGTGGCTGCGCGGGCTCGACGTGCTCAAGCTCTCGAAACCCGGCATCCCCGATTTCGAGGAACTCTCCGAACGCCTGACGAAGCTCACCGGCTGGTCGGTCGTCGCAGTGCCGGGCCTCGTCCCCGACGACGTGTTCTTCGACCACATGGCCAATCGCCGCTTCGTCGCGGGCAATTTCATCCGCCGCCCCGACCAGCTCGATTACCTGCAGGAGCCCGACGTCTTCCACGACGTGTTCGGTCACGTCCCGATGCTCGCCGACCCGGTCTTCGCCGACTACCTCGCCGCGTATGGCCGCGGCGGCCAGCGCGCGCTCGGGCTCGACGCGCTGAAATATCTCGGGCGGCTCTATTGGTACACGGTCGAGTTCGGCCTGATCGCCGAACCCGAGGGCCTGCGCATCTACGGCTCGGGGATCGTCTCCAGCTATGCGGAGACGCGGTTCGCGCTCGACGATCCAAGCCCCAACCGCATTGCGCTCGACCTCGCGCGCGTGATGCGGACCGAATACCGGATCGACGATTTCCAGCAGAACTACTTCGTCATCCCCAGCTTCGACGAGCTGTTGCGACTGACGGTCGAAACCGACTTCGCACCGTTGTACGAGGAACTGAAGGCATTGCCGGATATCCCCGTCGCGCAGATCGAGCCGGGCGATGTCGTGCTGACCGAGGGCACACAGGACTATGCGAACGCGAAGCTCGCGACGCTCAGTGCATAGTACCACCACTCCGGCGCGATCCTACCACCCCGGCATGATGCCACCACCCCGGCGAAGGCCGGGGCCCAATTGGGCGAACCTCTGAAATAGAGTCGCACCACCATCCCAATTGGGCCCCGGCCTCCGCCGGGGTGGCGTCAGAGGTGAGGCGAGGGCGGTCTCTACCGGGCCGGCCAGCTCAGATATCCAGCGCCCACCCATCGCGCCCCTTGGGATCGAACGGCCCGCTAGGCACAAACCGCACCGCCCCCGCCTTCAACCGAAGCACACTCCAATCCCCCCGCCGGTCGACCGCCTCAAGCGAGCACCCGCACGCCTCATACGCCGCGACCACGCCGCCGCGCTGCGTCTCCAGCAACCCCGCCAGCACGATCGTCGCCCCCGCATCGGCGATCGAAGCGATCTCGGGCGCCATCGACACCAGCGGCCCGGCCAGGATATTCGCGATCACCAGATCATACGGCGCCGTCGCCACGATCGCGTCGTCGAGCGTCCCATCCGCCACGACCAATTCGATCCCGGAAACCCCGTTCAGATCCGCATTCTCGCGCGTGACGTCGATCGAGACCGGATCGATATCCGTCCCCATCACCGCCGCCTCGGGCCACAGATGCGCCGCCGCGAACGCGAGCAGCCCGGTCCCCGTGCCGATATCGATCACGTTCGCAAAGTCGGCGTCCGCCATCCCGTCGAGCATCGCCAGACACCCGCTGGTCGTCTCGTGATGCCCCGTCCCGAACGCGCGGCTCGCCTCGATCAGGAACGCGCGCGTGTCCGCCGGCACCGCGCCCGCATGCGCGCCGGTATGCACGAAGAACCGCCCGACCGACAAAGGCTCGAGCCCCGCCTGGCTCATCGTCACCCAATCGGCATCGCCCAACCGCTCGACCGCGATCTCGGCCCCCGCCGCGCTCGGCACCAGCGCACGCACCGCCGCGACCGTATCGGCCGCCGGCTCATGCTCGAAATACGCATCGAGCCGCCACGATTCGACGTCGTCCTCGATCTCCTCGGTCGTCATCAACACGGCGTCGCCCGGGATCGCGTTACCGAGGTCGTCGCTCGCATCGATCGCCTCCGCCTCCGCCCGCGTGCAGGGCAGAGTCAGCTTCCAGCTATCGGACATAGCTCGCTCCATTCACGTCGATCACCGATCCCGTCATCGAGGCCGGAGCCTCCAGTGCAAGGAACTTGGCCGCCGCCGCCACCTCTTCGGGCGCCGCGACCCGCCCCAGCGGAATATCCGCCAGCAACGCATCGCCCCCGCGGCTCGACAGATAATCGTCCGCCATCCCGGTCATCGTGAACCCGGGACACACCGCGTACGCCAGGATCCCCTCGCGGGCATAGCCACGGGCAATGGTCTTGGTCATCGCCACCATCCCCGCCTTCGACGCGGCATAATGCCAGTGCGCCGGCGAATCGCCACGATAGGCGGCGCGGCTGGCGATGTTGACGATCCGGCCTCCGACATTGCGCGATTGCCAGTGCAGCACGGCCAGCCGGCAAAGCTCGGCGGATGCGGTCAGGTTGATCCGCATCGTCCGCTCCCACTGCGCGGTCCAGTCGTCGTCACCGAGCGGACTGGCCTCGAACACCCCCGCATTGTTGATCAGCACGTCGATCGCACCGTCCGCTTGCTCCAGCGCAGCGTTCCACAATGCCGTGGGCCCTGCCGGATCTGCGAAGTCGGCGGGGATGCCGCTTGCGGTCCCGTGCCCGATGACGGAGGCGCCCGCGTCGGTCAGCGCCAGATGGATCGCCGCGCCGATGCCGCGGCTGGAGCCGGTGAGTAATATGGTCATGCGCCGCCCTTAGCGTCCGGTTTCGTGTTGCGTCACCCCATGCCGACGCCCGCAGCCTAGCTGAACGATACGCGGATCGTCATTCGGGCGCGCGTTGCAGCTTGCCGACACGCTGGATCTGCGAAACGGTGCCGTCCTCGCTGATAGCGACGCCTTCGCTGCGCGGATCGGCCGCGCCCACCCATTTGCCGCCGACGCGTTCGATCGCGTTCGCCTTCAGGCCGAGTGCCGCGACCTGCACGGTTTCGCCGAGCGCCTGCAACGCCGGGACCATCGCCTCGCGCTCGGTGCCCTTCTCGACCGCGGCGACATGGCCGGGGGCGTAGATCAGGCCGAGCGCGATCGAGTCCTGCGCCGACAATTTCCAGTCGACCACGCCGATGATCGCCTTGGCCACCTGCGCGATGATCGTCGAGCCGCCCGCCGCGCCGACCGCTAGGCGGACCTTGCCGTCCGGGCCATAGACGATCGTCGGCGACATCGAGCTGCGCGGCCGCTTGCCGCCCTCGACCCGGTTGGCGACGAGCGCGCCGTTCTTCTCGGGGACGATGTCGAAATCGGTGAGCTGGTTGTTGAGCACGGTCCCGTCGACGGTGATCCCCGAACCGAAATACCCCTCGACGGTAGTCGTCACCTCGACGACGTTGCCGCGCGCATCGGAGACCGCGAGGTCGGTGGTGCCGGGAACTTCGCTGACCGGCGCGCGGACGCGGGCAGGGGCGCCGGGGGGCGTGCCGGGCGCGACGCTCGCCATCGTCGTCGTGGGCGAGATCAGCGCGGAGCGCGACGCGAGATAGCCTTGAGAAAGCATGCCCGTCACCGGCACGCGGACGAAATCGGGATCGCCGACGTACAGGTCACGATCGGCGTAAGCGAGCCGCGAGGATTCGGCGAACAGGTGCCACGCCTGTGCGCTGTCCTTGCCGAGCTTGCCCATGTCGAAGCGTTCGAGCTGCTTGAGGATCATCAGAACGGTAATGCCGCCCGACGAGGGCGGGCCCATCCCGCAGACGCGGTACACGCGATATTTTATGCAGACGGGCGGGCGGTTCTTGGCGTCGTAGCTGGCGAGGTCGCCCAGAGTCATCTTCGACGGGTTGCGCGCGGCAGTGTTGACCGCGGTGACGATCTTCTGCGCCTGCGGACCGACATAGAAGCTGTCGGGGCCCTGGGTCGCGATCCGCTGGAGAAGAGCGGCCTGCGCGGGGTTCTTGATCGTCGCGCCGGTCGCGATCGGCGAGCCATCAGGCGCGGAGAAGAGTTTGCGCGTTTCGGGCGTGATGTGGTCGCCATAGGCCGACATGCCGTTGACGAGGCGCGGCGAGGCCTGGAAGCCGTTGGTCGCAAGGCGGATCGCGGGGGCGAACAACTGCGCCCAGGGGAGCTTGCCCGACGCGCGGTGCGCGAGCGCCATGCCGCGCAGCGCGCCGGGTATGCCGACGCTGCGGCCGCCGGGGACCGCGTCGGTATGGCTCAGCGGCGTGCCGTCGGGGGCGTAGAACCAGCGCGCGTCGGCGGCGGCTGGCGCGGTCTCGCGCGCGTCGATCGTGCTGAGCGCACCGCTGGCCGCGTGGCTGACCCAGAAGCTGCCGCCGCCGATCCCCGAGCTTTGCGGTTCGACGACGTTGAGCGCGAGCATCGTCGCGATCGCCGCATCTGTGGCGCTGCCGCCTGCACGCAGGATCTCGACGCCGGCCGCCGCCGCGCGCGGGTCGGCAGCGCTGACCATGCCTTGGTCCTTCGCCGGGGCGGGGGTGGGTTTGCGCGCCTCGGTGGCGGCGGGGACGAGAAGGGTGAGCGCTAGGAGAGAAGTCTTCATCGCGCGCGAACCTAGCGCGGTTCGAATAGGAGGCAAGGCGTCGTCGTACATTCCCCCGTCATCCTGGGCTCGACCCAGGATCCAGAGCCACACAGGGCGGCCTGCGCGGCTCTGGATCCCAGCTTTCGCTGGGATGACGGAAGGGGGTGTCAGCGCGCGTCGACCCCTACTGCGTCGCCAACGCTCGCGAACCCGTCGCGCGTCAGCAGCGCGTCCAGTTCGCGCAGCATCCGCGCCGGCAGGCCCGGACCCTCATAGACCAAAGCGGTATAAAACTGGACGAGGCTCGCCCCCGCACGGATCCGGGCATAGGCCTCCGCACCGCTGCCGATGCCGCCGACCGAGATCAGCGGGATCGCCGCGCCGGTCGCCTTGCGGAAGTCGGCCAGGCGCTGGCGGGCCAGCGGCGCGAGCGGCGCGCCGGACAGCCCGCCGGTTTCCTTCGCATTCCCCGAGCGCAACCCGGGGCGGGTGATCGTCGTGTTGTTGACGATCAGCGCGTCGATGCGGTTGTCGATCGCGGCGCGCGCGATGTCGTCGATGTCCGCGGGCTCGAGGTCGGGCGCGACCTTCAGGAAGATCGGCGTGGTGCCCTTCGCACCTGTACAGGCAGCAAGCAGGTCGCGCAGCGCCGCGCCGTGCTGCAGATCGCGCAGGCCTGGCGTGTTGGGGGAGCTGATGTTGATCGTGATATAATCGGCGTGCGGCGCGGCGCGGGTGACGCCGTGGACGTAATCCGCGGTGCGATCGCTTGCGTCCTTGTTCGCGCCGACGTTGATGCCGAGCACGCCCTTGCCGCGCGTATAGGCTTTCGCCCGGACGAGCGCCGCATCGAGGCCGCCATTGTTGAAACCGAGCCGGTTGATGACCGCGCGGTCTTCGGGAAGGCGGAAGATGCGCGGCTTGGGGTTGCCAGGCTGGGGCAGGGGCGTGAGCGTGCCGATCTCGACGCTGCCGAGGCCCAGCCCGAAGAACCCGTCGATCGCACGCCCGTCCTTGTCGACGCCCGCCGCGAGCCCCACCGGATTGGGAAACGCGATCCCCGCCACGGTGGTCGCAAGCCGGGGAACGCTGGGGGCGAGCGGGGTGCCCGCCTTGCCCCATGCGGCGAGCGCGGCAATCGTCAGGCCATGCGCGCGTTCGGCGTCGAGGCGGAAGAGAAGCGGGTGGTAGAAGGCCATGCGCGCTCTTCGCACCGGTTCGCGCTCAGGTCAAAAGCGCGCGAAAATCCCGCCCCAGTTGCGAGTCGTTAGCACGCGCCGACGGGTTGACGATGACTTCCGCAGAGCCCATTTGCGCAATCGGATCATATCGGTCCGATTGGACTCACAAGCCACCATGCGTCTTTCCAGCCTAGCCGACTATGCGGTCGTGATGATGAGCGCCGCGGCGCGTCATTGTGGCGGCATCGCGCGGCTGAACGCGACGTTGCTGAGCGAGGAGACCGGCGTGCCGCTGCCGACCGTGCAGAAGTTGGTGAGCCGGTTGTCCGCCGCGGGGCTGATCGAGAGCACGCGCGGCACCGGCGGCGGATTCCGCCTGTCGCGCCCGCCGGCGTCGATCTCGCTCGCCGACATCATCGAGGCGGTAGAGGGTCCGATCGCGCTGACCGCGTGCGTCGACGGCGCGGCACAGGATTGCTGCATCGACCAGACGTGCAAGGTGAAGCCGCACTGGAACGCGGTGAACGGCGCTGTCCGTGGTGCGCTCGCTGGCGTGACGCTGGCAAGCCTTTCGCAAGTCCCGAATTCGCCGGTGCCCGCATGACGCGCGCAGCGCCTTACCCCTTTCTCCGCGATCTCTGCGCCTCCGCGCGCAAAATTTCTTGTTCGCGCAGAGGCGCAGAGATCGCAGAGTTTTTAGAGAGCCGCGCCGCGGCGGAGATGGAATGATGGCTACCCGGAACGCAGAGGCATACGCCGCCGCGAACAAGACGTACGAGTGGGGTTTCTCCTCGGACATCGAACAGGAATTCGCGCCCAAGGGCCTGTCGGAAGACACGGTGCGCTTCATTTCCGCCAAGAAGGGCGAGCCGCAGTGGATGCTCGACTGGCGGCTGAAGGCGTTCGCCTTGTGGCAGACGATGGAAGCGCCCGACTGGTCGAAGCTCAACGTGCCCCCGATCGATTACCAGGACGCCTATTACTACGCGGAGCCCAAGGCGAAGCCGAAGCTTGGCTCGCTTGACGAGGTCGATCCCGAGATCCTGCGCGTCTACGAAAAGCTGGGCATCCCGATCGGCGAGCAGAAGATGCTCGCGGGCGTGGTCGAGGATCCGCTCAACGAGGACGGCACGCCGAAGCGCCGCGTCGCGGTCGATGCGGTGTTCGACAGCGTCTCGGTCGCGACGACGTTCCGCAAGGAGCTCGAGGCAGCAGGCGTGATCTTCCGCTCGATCTCCGAGGCGATCAAGGAATATCCCGATCTCGTGCGCAAATGGCTCGGCAAGGTCGTGCCGCAGCGTGACAATTACTTCGCGACGCTGAACTCGGCGGTCTTCTCCGATGGCACGTTCGTCTACATCCCCGAGGGCGTCCGCTGCCCGATGGAGCTGTCGACCTACTTCCGGATCAACGCCGAGAATACCGGCCAGTTCGAGCGGACGCTGATCGTCGCGGACAAGGGCAGTTACGTCTCGTATCTCGAAGGCTGCACCGCGCCGATGCGCGACGAGAACCAGCTGCACGCGGCGGTCGTCGAACTCGTCGTGCTCGACGATGCCGAGATCAAATATTCGACCGTGCAGAACTGGTATCCGGGCGACGAGAACGGCGTCGGCGGGATTTACAATTTCGTCACCAAGCGCGCGTTGTGCCAAGGCAAGAACTCGAAGGTCAGCTGGACGCAGGTCGAGACCGGCAGCGCGATCACGTGGAAATATCCGTCGTGCGTGCTGGCGGGCGATGGCTCGGTCGGCGAATTCTATTCGGTGGCGGTGACGAACAATCGCCAGCAGGCCGATACCGGCACGAAGATGATCCATCTCGGCAAGAACACGCGCTCGACGATCGTGTCGAAGGGCATTTCGGCAGGGCGCTCGGACAACACCTATCGCGGGCTGGTGCGCGTCGCGCCGACCGCGGAGGGCGTGCGCAACTTTACGCAGTGCGATAGCCTGCTGCTCGGCGACCAGTGCGGCGCGCATACCGTGCCGTATATCGAGGTCCGCAACCCCTCCGCGCAGATTGAGCACGAGGCGACGACGTCGAAAATCTCCGAGGACCAGCTGTTCTACGCGATGTCGCGCGGGCTGGATGCGGAGGCTGCGGTCGCGCTGATCGTCAACGGCTTCGCGCGCGAGGTGTTGCAGCAGCTGCCGATGGAGTTCGCGGTGGAAGCGCAGAAGCTGCTGGGGATTTCGCTGGAAGGCTCAGTGGGGTGAGCCTCGCCGTGATCCCCGCACATGCGGGAATGACAGGGCACGGCCGGCGCATCGCGCGCTTCGGAATTTAGAGATTTGGAATTGGGCAGAATTCGATGCTGAAAATTGAAAACCTTCACGCCGAGATCGACGGCAAGGAAATCCTCAAGGGCCTTTCGCTCACCGCGAACGCGGGCGAGGTGCACGCGATCATGGGGCCGAACGGCGCGGGCAAGTCGACTTTGGGCTATGTGCTCGGCGGGCGGCCTGGTTACGAGGTCACGTCGGGTTCGGTGACGTTCGACGGCGTCGACCTGCTCGAGCTCGAGGCGCATGAGCGCGCCGCGGCGGGCGTGTTTCTCGGCTTCCAGTATCCGGTCGAGATCCCCGGCGTGTCGAACGTCCAGTTCCTGCGCGAGGCCTTGAACGCCCAGCGCGCGACGCGCGACGAGAAGGCCTTGTCCGGCGGCGAGTTCCTGAAGCTCGCGCGCGCGCAGGCGGATCTGCTCGGCATGGACTATGACATGCTCAAGCGGCCGGTGAATGTCGGCTTTTCGGGCGGCGAGAAGAAGCGCAACGAGATGGTGCAGATGGGCATCGTCAACCCGAAGTTCGCGATCCTAGACGAGACGGACTCGGGCCTCGACATCGACGCGCTGCGCGTCGTCGGCGACGGCATCAACCGCATCATGCGCGCGCCCGACAAGGCGGTGCTGCTGATCACGCATTACCAGCGGCTGCTCGATTATGTCGAGCCCGACTTCGTCCACGTCCTCGCCGACGGGCGGATCGTCCGGTCGGGCGGCAAGGAACTCGCGCAGCAGCTCGAGAGCGAAGGCTATGTGGGGATCGCCGCGTGACGATGCTGCTCGACCTTCCCTCCACGCGCGAGGAATCGTGGCGCTGGGGTGATCCGGCGGCGATTGCCGCGGCGGCGGGATTGCCGCGCGGCGAGGCGCTGGCGGGCGCGTGGTTCCTCGATCTGGAGGGCGCGCGCGCGGTGTTCGTCGATGGCGTGCTCGACGAGGGGCGCAGCGATCTGCGGCATGTCGCGATCGCGCCGCTCGAGGGTGGCGAGCATGTGCTCGGCCGTCGCACGACCGGCAATGGCTGGTCGCTGCGCGTCGACGCGAATGCGTCGGCCGAGCTGATCCAGATCGTTCATATCTCGACCGGTGGCGACAACCAGCTGCCCGCCGAGATCGTGCTGGCGGGCGGTGCGCAGGCGTCGGTCGTCGAGACCTATGTCGGCACCGGCTGGTCGAACCGGTCGACGAGGATCACGCTGGGCGCGGGCGCGAAGCTGACACGCGCGGTGCGGTTGCTGCAGGCGAGCGGGTTCGTGTCGTTGCGCGACGAGGCGGAAGTCGGCGCGGGGGCGAGCCTGATCGTGACGGTGCTCGGCGCGGGCGATGCGGGCACGCGGATCGACGGCGCGATCACCGTCTCGGGCGACGATGCCTTTGCCGAATATGGCGGCGCGCTGCTGACGCGAAATGCACAGAAGCAGGAATGCGCGCTGTCGGTACGGCATGCCGCGCTGAACGGGCAGAGCAAGCAGATCTGGCGCGCGGTCGCCGCGGATACGTCGACGGCGAGCCTGGCGGCGCGTGTCGAGGTGGCGCGCGATGCGCAGAAGACCGACGGCGTGCAGTCGTTGCGCGGGCTGCTGCTCAAGCGCACCGCGACGGTCAATCTGAAGCCCGAGCTCGAGATCTTCGCGGACGACGTGAAGTGCGCGCACGGCGCGACGGTCGGCGAGCTCGACCAGCGCGCGCTGTTCTACATGCAGAGCCGCGGCATTCCGCATGCCAAGGCGCAGGCGCTTCTCACGCGCGCCTTCGTGGGTGATGCGTTCGCGCAGATCGCGGACGAGACGGTGCGCGACGCGTTCGTCGCGGACGCGGATGCGTGGCTGGAGGCGGCACTGTCTGCTCCCCTTCCGCTTGCGGGAGGGGCCGGGGGAGGGGCTTCATCATGAGTACCGCCCTCGATCAAGCCCTCCCCCGACCCCTCCCGCAGGCGGGGGGGGAGGCCCCGGACCGCGTGTCGGACTTCCCCGCGATCCCCGAGGGCTGGGCGTATCTCGATACCGCCGCCACCGCGCAGAAGCCGCAGGTCGTGGTCGACGCGATCACGCGCGCGTATGGCGAGACCTATGCCACCGTGCACCGCGGTGTGTACCAGCGCTCGGCCGACATGACGGTCGCCTATGAACAGGCGCGCAAGGCCGTCGCGCGGTTCATCGGCGCGGGCTCGCCCGACGAGATCGTGTTCGTGCGCGGCGCAACCGAGGCGATCAATCTGGTCGCGACGTGCTGGGCGGGGACGCAGCTGAAGGCGGGCGACCGTATCCTGCTGTCGATGCTCGAACATCATTCGAACATCGTGCCGTGGCAGATGATCGCGGAGGCACGCGGCGTCGCGATCGATGTGCTCCCGCTGACGCCGGACCATTGCATCGATCTCGACGCGATGGAGCGGATGATCACGCCCGCGCATAAGCTGGTCGCGCTCGGGCATGTGTCGAACGTGCTCGGCTCGGTGCTCGACGCGAAGCGCGCGACGGGAATCGCGCATGCGGTCGGGGCGAAAATCTTGATCGACGGGTGCCAGTCGGTCCCGCGCATCACGGTCGACGTGACGGCGATCGGCTGCGATTTCTACGTCTTCTCCGGGCACAAGCTGTACGGCCCGACCGGGATCGGCGTGCTGTGGGCGAAACCCGAGTTGCTCGACGCGATGCCCCCCTATCAGGGTGGCGGGTCGATGATCGACAGGGTGTCGTTCGCGAAGACGACCTACGCGCCGGCGCCCGGCCGGTTCGAGGCGGGGACGCCGCATATCGTCGGCGCGCTCGGGCTGCATGCCGCGATCGACTATGTCGAGAGTATCGGCTTGGGCGCGATCCATGCGCACGAGACCGCGCTGGTGACCGCGGCGCGCGAGGCGCTGTCGGGGATCAATTCGGTGCGGCTGTATGGCCCGGCGGACTCGGCGGGGATCGTCTCCTTCACGATCGAGGGGGTTCATCCGCACGACATCGGCACCATATTGGACGAAGAGCGCGTCGCGATCCGGGCCGGCCATCACTGCGCACAGCCGCTGATGGAGGCGCTCGGCGTCGAGGCGACGGCACGCGCGAGCTTCGGGGTCTATAACGGGCCGGCCGACGTCGATGCGCTGGTGCGCGGTATCGCGCGAGTAACGAGGATATTTGGATGAGCGATCGGTTCGAGATCGAGGAAGTCGAGGCGGTGCAGTCGCCGCCCAAGGCGCGTGTCGTGCTGGACACCGACGGCGATGCGGAGCGCAAGCGCGACTATCTCGCCGGGTTCCTGGCGCAGAAGCCGCAGGTCGATCTGGCGGGCGAGCCGGGTGGCGCGGTCTATGATGCGATCATCGATGCGCTGAAGGATATCTATGATCCCGAGATCCCGGTGAACATCTACGACCTGGGGCTGATCTACGGCGTCGAGGTGACCGAGGACGGGCATGCGGTCGTCACGATGACGCTGACCACGCCCAATTGCCCGGTGGCGGAGTCGATGCCGATGGAAGTCGAGATGCGCGTCGGTGCGGTGCCCGGCGTCGGCGTCGCCGAGGTGAACCTGGTCTGGGATCCTGCATGGGATCCGCAGAAAATGTCTGACGAGGCGAAGCTCGAATTGGGCATGCTGTAAGCCATTCCCCTCCCGCCTGCGGGAGGGGCTAGGGGAGGGGAGAGCGGAGCGTTGCCGTTCAAGCCCTCCCCGACCCCTCCCGCAAGCGGGAGGGGAGCAGAAGGAAGGACGACGATCATGGCGACGACATTACGAGTACGGCCGGCGGCGCTGAACCTGACCGGGACGGCGCATGCGCGGATCGCGGACCTGATGGCGCGGGCGCCCGCGGATGCGATCGGGGTGAAGCTGTCGACGCCCAAGCGTGGCTGTTCGGGCCTCGCCTATTCGGTCGATTACGTCACCGAGGCCAAGCCGTTCGACGAGCGGATCGACACGCCCGGCGGCACGCTGTTCGTCGATGGCGGGTCGATCCTGTATCTGATCGGCTCGACGATGGACTGGGTCGAGGACGATTTCACCGCAGGCTTCGTGTTCCAGAACCCCAACGCCAAGGGCGCCTGCGGGTGCGGCGAGAGCTTTACCGTCTGAATCCCAATGTGAACTAATATGTGTCCCCGCGAAGGCGGGGACTCAAACTGGGCTCCCGCCTGCGCGGGAGAACAAGGATCGGGTCGAGACGGGGCAACGCCGAACGACCGCCCGCCTTGCTTGCCCATCCCGTCCTGTGCCACTCCCCCCGCGAAAAGAGGGGATATAATTTGGCCAGTCTGTTTCGCCGAAAAATCGTCACCGAGCAGCCGCCCGAGCATCAGCTCGCGCGGACGCTGTCGTGGCCGCATCTGGTCGCGATGGGCGTCGGCGGGATCGTCGGCACCGGCATCCTCACGCTGATCGGCGTGGGGGCAGGGCTCGCCGGCCCCGCGGTCATCCTGTCGTTCGTCATCGCCGGCGGGATCTGTGCCTGCGCCGCGCTCGCCTATGCCGAGATGGCGACGATGATCCCCGCGTCGGGCAGCGCGTATACCTACAGCTATGTCGTGCTCGGCGAGCTGATCGCCTGGGTCATTGGCTGGTCGCTGATCCTCGAATATTCGCTCGTCGTGTCAACCGTCGCGGTCGGCTGGTCGGGCTATGCCGCGCCGTTGCTGCGCGGCGCGTTCGGGTTTCCCGAGGCGCTGACGCTCAGCCCCGAACTCGGTGGCATCCTCAACGTCCCCGCGATTGTCATCATCGCGGTCGTCGCGGGCGTGCTGTCGTTCGGCACGCGCGAGAGCGCGACGCTGAACGCGGTGCTGGTGGGCGTGAAGATGATCGCGCTGACCGTCTTCGTGTTCATCGCGTTGCACTATTTCAACAGCGCCAACCTCCACCCGTTCATGCCCTACGGCTTCCCCAAGGCGGTCCAGCCCGACGGTGCCGAGCGCGGCGTCATGGCGGCGGCGGCGATCATCTTCTTCGCCTTCTACGGCTTCGACGCGATCTCGACCGCGGCGGAGGAGACCAAGAACCCCGGCCGCGACCTCGCGATCGGCATCCTGGGATCGATGGTGGCGTGCATCGCGATCTACATCCTCGTCGCGGTCGCCGCCGTTGGCGCGCTGTCCTACACCCGGTTCGCCGGCTCGGCCGAGCCGCTCGCGTTGATCCTGCGCGAGATTGGGCGGCCGGGGTTCGCGACGTTCCTTGGCGCCTCCGCGGTCGTCGCGTTGCCGACCGTGCTGCTCGCGTTCCTGTTCGGGCAGAGCCGGATCTTCTTCACGATGGCGCGCGACGGCTTGCTGCCACTTGGCCTCGCCAAGGTGTCGAAGCGCGGCGCGCCGGTGCGGATTACCTGGATCACCGCGGCAATTGTCGCGGTGATCGCAGGGCTCCTGCCGCTCGCCGAGATCGCCGCGCTGGCCAACGCCGGGACGCTCGCCGCGTTCGTCGCGGTATGCGCCTGCATGCTGGTGATGCGCCGCCGTGCGCCCGATGCGATCCGCACCTTCCGTGCGCCGGCCGCGACGCTGGTCGGGACGATCGGCATCCTCGGCTGCTTGTACCTGTTCTTCAGTCTGCCCTCGAAGACGCAGCTGTATTTCGGCCTGTGGAACCTGCTCGGGCTGGTGATCTACTTCGTCTACGCGCGGCCACGGGCGCTCGCCGAATGACCGGCTGGACGATCGGGATCATCGGTGGCTCGGGGCTGTACGCGGTCGACGGGATCGAGGACGGGCGCTGGCAGACAGTCGAGACCCCCTGGGGCGCGCCATCGGACGCGATCTACACAGGCCGCGTCGGGCATGTCGGCGTGGCATTCCTGCCGCGGCATGGACGCGGGCACAGGATCGCGCCCTCCGACCTCAACGCCCGCGCGAACATCGATGCGCTCAAGCGGCTCGGCGTCACCGACGTGCTGGCGGTGTCGTCGGTCGGCTCGCTGGTCGAGCAACGCCCGCCCGGCAGCTTCACGATCGTCGACCAGTTCATTGACCGCACCAAGGGGCGCCCGTCGAGCTTCTTCGGCACCGGTCTGGTTGCGCACGTCTCGATGGCGGATCCGGTCTGTCCGCGCCTGTCGCGTTACGCCGCCGACGCCGCGCGCGAGGCCGGCGCGCAGGTCGACGACCGCGGCACCTATCTGGCGATGGAGGGCCCGCAATTCTCGACGCGCGCGGAGAGCCTGCTCTACCGCCAATGGGGCTGCGACGTGATCGGCATGACCGCGATGCCCGAGGCGAAACTCGCGCGCGAGGCGGAGCTTCCCTACGCGCTGGTCGGCATGGTCACGGATTATGATTGCTGGCGCGAAGGCGAGGACGGAGTCGACGTCGCGCAGGTCCTCGTGCAGCTGGACGCTAATGCGGCCAAGGCACGTGCGATGGTCATGGCGTTGTTGCGTGGGTTGCCAGAGACACGCGCTGGCTCGCCGATTGACACCTGCCTGGACAGCGCAATCATAACCGCGCGCGGCGCGCGCGATCCCGAGCTGGTCGCCAAGCTCGATGCCGTCGCCGGTCGGGCGCTTTCGAAACTGTAGAAGGAATATATCCGGTCCGGGGCCGGGGTGCGTGCACCGAAGCTGGCACCGGCAATCGCGCAATGCGATCTCGAACCGACGTGGAACGGTAGGCCCGCCTCAGCAGGCCCACCCGCGCGTCACTTCTTCTTGTTCTTGCGCGCCGCGTATTTCGCGTCGCGAATCGCCTTCTTCTCGGCGTCGGTCAGCTCGACCTTGGCTTCGGCTTCGCGCTTCTTCGCAGCAGCGGCTTCGGCCTCGGCCTTTTTGGCGGCCTTGGCCGCGTCCTCGGCAGCCCGCTTGGCGGCGCGCTTCTCGCGCTCGGCCAGTTCCTTGGCTTCGCGCGCGGCGAGACGCTCGGCGACGACGGCTTCGTCGATCGGCGGCTTGGCGCGCAGCGCTTCGAGCGCCTTCTGCTTGGCGGCGGCTGCGCTGCTCGTGCGGTCCTGGAAACTGGGGTCCTTGAAAGAGGCCATTGTCGTCGAATAATCCCGTAATGATGGTTTGGCCGCGCGGTCGCAGGGATGCGTCGCCGGTCATTCTGGCAGCGCCTGTAAATCATCGCGCGCCGGATCGGAAGAGATGTGTTCGCGCACGCCGATTTCAACCCGTAGGGAAAGGCGGGTGTCACCGATACGTCACATCCCAGTCACGCAAGCGTCATCGAAATCGCATCGTAGCGTCACGCATCCCGCATAGTCGCCTAATCGAGGTCGGCAGGGGGGAGCCTGAGTCGATCCATCAGATAACGATCCGACCGGGAGTCTCTTGAATGACCATCGTCAAGCGCATGAGCTTTATCCTGCTGGCCAGCACCGCCTGCGTCGCGCTGTCGGCATGCGACGGCGCGGACAGCGTCGGCTCGCCGGGTGAAGGCGTGATCGTCGTTCCCGCTACGCCGACGCCGAGCCCGACTCCGTCGCCGACGCCCACGCCGACCGCTGGCACGCCCGCCACGTCGTGCCCGACCGGCACCACCGATGTCGGCATCATCGGCAACTACCGCTCGTGCCGCCTGCCCTCGGCGATCACCTCGGCGCTCAGCCTGCCGAAGGTCGCAGGCGTCGCCTATGAGATCAACGGCCGGGTCGATGTTGGTGTCGATGTCGGCGGCGCGGGCAGCGCGCTCGGCGGTATCCCGACGACGCTGACGATCGCCGCGGGCTCGCTGATCTATGCGAACACGACGAATTCGGACAACGACTTCATGGTCGTCAACCGCGGGTCGAAGCTGATCGCGGAAGGCACCGAGACCCAGCCGATCATCTTCACCGCGCAGGCCAACCTGACCGGCGGCGTGAACGATGAATCGCAGGGCCTGTGGGGCGGCATCATCCTGGCCGGTCGCGCGCCGATCTCGAACTGCAACACGACCGTCGCCGGCGGTTCGGCCGCCTGCGAGAACGTCGTCGAGGGCACCAGCACCGCACTGTACGGCGGCGCCGTGCCGACCGACAGCAGCGGCACCGTCCGCTACGTCCAGATCCGCTATTCGGGTACCGTCATCAGCCCGAACAACGAGCTGCAGGGCCTGACGCTGGGCGGCACCGGATCGGCGACCGTGCTCGACCATATCCAGATCCACAACAGCTCGGACGACGGCATCGAGATCTTCGGCGGCCGCAGCAACCTGCGCTATCTCGCGATCACCGGCGCGGATGATGACGGGCTGGATACCGATGTCGGCTGGCAGGGCTTCGTCCAGTTCGTGCTCGCGATCCAGAAACCGACCAACACGACCGGCGACAATTATTCGACCGAGATCGATTCGAACAACAACGAGGATGCGCTGCCGCGTCAGCGCTACAATCTGGCGAACTTCACCTTCGTCCAGACCTCGACCGCGACCAACGCGGCGATCCGCCTGCGCGGTGGTGCCGATGCGGTGTTCGTCAACGGCATCGTCAGCAATCCGGGCGGCGCGTGCCTCAACGTGATCGCCGGTGCCGATGCCGGCGGCAAGACCACGATCCGTCCTGCCAATGCCGCGCTCGAGGATAACGGCCCGCCGGTGTTCAACTCGGTCGTGTTCAGCTGCACCACGCCCTATGCCGAGACCGCGGTCAACGGCATCACGGTGACGACCGCCGAGCAGCAGGCGCTGTTCCGCGCCGGCAGCAACAACACCGAGGCGGCGGCTGCCGGATCGGTCTTGACCGGCACGTTCCTGCCCGCCGGCGTGGCCTCGACGACGACCGCGTTCAATGCCTCGACGCTCAACCCGTCGGGCACCGCGTTCCTGGTGAACACCAGCTATGTCGGCGCGGTCAACGGCAGCACCGACACCTGGTATCGCGGTTGGACGTGCAATTCGAACCGCGCGAGCTTCGGCACGACCAGCAGCGCCTGCACGGCGCTCCCGACCAGCTGATTTCAGCACGTCGGACACTGCGCGGGGGGCGGGGGCCCTCCGCGCAGTCTTCCTTACCAGAATTCCTCTTGTTGCCGGGGCATCCATGAAGTCATCCGTTCTCGTCTCCGTCCTGCTTGGGACGACGACACTCGTCCCGGCGCAGGCCTTCGCGCAGTCTGCCCCGGCCGGCAGCGTGGTGTCGCCGCAAGCCGGCACGCCGCTCGAACAGCGTGCCGATCCGCAGGCCGCGCAGGAGCAGCAGCAGGAGCAGGTCGACGTCTCGACGCCCGGCGGCAACGCAGGGGGCGAGGACATCGTCGTGCTCGGCCGCAACGTGCCCAACGCGGTCCGTGCCACCGCAGAAGTCGTCAACGTCCTGTCGAGCGCCGACATCGCGCGCACCGGCGAGGGCGACATCGCCGGCGCGCTCCAGCGGGTCACCGGTCTGTCGGTGGTCGGCAACGGCTTCGTCTATGTCCGCGGTCTCGGCGATCGCTATTCGTCGTCGCTGCTCAACGGATCGCCGCTGCCCTCGCCCGAGCCGCTGCGTCGCGTCGTGCCGCTCGACATCTTCCCGACCAACGTCATCGCCTCCGCGCTGGTCCAGAAGAGCTATTCGGTGAACTATCCCGGCGAATTCGGCGGCGGCGTCATCAACCTGACGACCAAGGCCGTGCCCGAAAAGTCCTTTTTCCAGATCGGCGGTTCGCTCGGCGCGGACACCGTCACGACCAGCGAACTCGGCTATGTCTATGATGGCGGCAAGAACGACTGGGCAGGCTTCGACAGTGGCGAGCGCAAGGTGCCCGGCTTCATCAAGCAGGCAGGCAAGGCCGGCACGTCGCCGAGCTCGGCCGATCTGACGACGATGTCGAACGCGAAGACCACCTTGCTCCAGCGCAACAACCAGCTGCCCGCCAACTGGTCGGGCGAGGCGAGCTTCGGCACGTCGACCGATATCGGCAGCACCCGGCTCGGCGTGATCGCGGCCGGCGGGATCAGCAACACGTGGCGGACGCGCGACAACCGCCAGCAGCAGACCGACGACATTGACGGCGGCCTCACGAACGATTTCCGCACCGTCCTCACGGACAACCGCGCGGTCGTGAACGGCCTGCTCGGCTTCGGCGCGGAGTTCGGCGAGAACAAGATCCGCTGGACCAACCTGTATATCCACGACACCGTCAAGCAGGGCCGGCTGAGCGAGGGCAACACCGCAAACATCGGCATCCCGTCGCCTTACGACGTACCCGCGTTCATCACGCAGAACACCAGCTGGTTCGAACGCCAGTTGATCGACACGCAGCTGACGGGCGAGTTCAAGTTCGGCAACTTCGCGTTCGACACGCGCGGCAGCTATGCCAAGACCGAGCGCAACTCGCCGTACGAGCGCCAGTTCACCTACGAATACAGCCCGACCGTGAAGGACTATGTCAACAGCCTCGCAGGGCTCCAGAGCGCGTCGGTGGCGTTCAGCGAACTGAGCGAACAGCTCTGGTCGGGGCAGGCGAGCCTCACTTGGAACGTGCCGTTCGACCGGCCGTTCGCGCTGTCCGCGGGCTATGCGTATAACGACACGACCCGCGACTCGAGCCGCTACACCTTCCAATATGCCGGCGCGAACAATGCCGGGTTGTCGCTGGCGGTGTCGCAGCTGCGTCCCGATTACCTGCTGTCCGATTACACCGTGCAGACCAACGGCATCTATCTGCGCAACACCTCGTCGGACCAGGGTGCGGCGACCTATGATGCGGCGCTCAAGGTCCACGGCGTCTACGGCCAGCTCGAGGGCGAGATCCTCGACGGGCTGCGCGCGACCGTCGGCGTGCGGTACGAAACCGCGAAGGAGAGCGTGACCGCATCGGCGAACCGCGGCAGCACGCGTCTGAACAATGATTATTTCCTGCCCGCGGTGACGGTCACCTATAATTTCGCGGACGACATGCAGGCTCGGGTGCACTTCTCGAAGACGCTGGCCCGCCCGCAGTTCCGCGAACTCGCGCCGCAGCTGTACCAGGATTTCGACTCCGATCGCCTGTTCATCGGCAACGCGTTCCTGCAGGATTCGCAGCTGTATAACGCCGAAGCGCGCTACGAATGGTATTTCGCGCGCGACCAGAAGTTCAGCCTGGCCGGCTTCTACAAGCGGATCGAGAACCCGATCGAGGCGGTCGCGTTCTTCCCCGGCGGCGATCGCCTGCAGACCGGTTTCGCCAACGCGCCCGAAGCCAAGTTGTATGGCGGCGAGACCGAGTTCCAGAAATACGTCAATCTCGACGGGCTCGGCGGCGACTGGCTGGCGACGCGCCGGCTCGTGCTGATCGCGAACTACACCTACACGCACTCGGCGATCAAAGCCGACGACACGCTGATCGCCAGCCCGATCCAGTCGGGGGCGCAGGTCCAGACGCTGCCCGCCAACGTGCTGTTCCAGGACGGCGCGCCGCTGGTCGGCCAGTCGGATCACCTCGTCAATCTGCAGCTCGGGATCGAGGACAAGTCGAGCCTGTCGCAGCTGACGCTGTTGTTCAACTATGCCAGCAACCGCGTGACCAACCGCGGTCCGGTCGGCGGCGGCAGCGGCCTGCGCCTGCCCGACCTGATCGAGAAGCCCGGCATCCGCTTCGACGTCGTCGCCCGCCAGGGGATCGAGTTCGACGGCAAGCAGATCGAGGTTAAATTCGAGGGCCGCAACCTGACCGGTACCGGCTACCGCGAATATCAGTCGTTCGACAACGGGGCCCAGGTCGACATCAACCGCTACAAGCTGGGCCGCGTCTTCACGCTGGGCGCAAGCGTCCAGTTCTAAGGCGAGCTTGTACTGTTACACCACCCCGGGTTTGCCGGGGTGGTGTAATTCGGTGAGCGCCGCCGGGCGTCACCGCCATTCCTTCTCCCGAAACCATTTCGTGATGACGTATTTGACCCCCGCGCGTACCTTCATTCCGTGATGCAGCGTGGCCGCGTTGAGCGATCCGTCCGCACGTCGGTTGTTCCAGGCCAGCAGCTTGCCCGTCTCCGGCTGGACGATCTTGTCGATCGCCTTGAAGCGGGTCGCGCCGCCCGCCTCGGGCTGGTTGAGATAGACCATGACGGTCCACGTCCGGTTGCCCGCAACCCCGCAATAACGCTGATAGTCGACGCCGTTCGGCTCGAAATAATCGGTGTGTCCCTTGAACTCCTGCCCGACCGCGTAGCGCTGCCCCTGCAACGGCTCGCCATGCGCCGGGTCGAGCCCGGTCAGCGCGAGGATCCGGCGTTCGACCTCGATGACCACCAGGTCGCTCGCGGACAGGTCGCCCGTCTCGCTCGTCCGATAGCTCGCATCGCCGTTCGAATCGGAGATCGTCGACGGCCGTCGCACCGCATCGATCCGCTCGATCAACGCCGCGCACAGATCCGCCGGCAGGAAATCGCGGCGCACGAACAGATCGAGCTTCGCGCTCGGCACGCGTTGCACCCCCGGCACCGACAGGCGCGCGATGATCGGTTCGGGAGGCAGGCCGGAGCCGCTGGTGGGAAGATGCTCGGACATCCGCGTCTTCTGCCAAGCCGAACGGCATTGCGCCACCCCGCGGAATCGGCGCCGACGACGCGCAAGGCATTGACGCGGAATTGTAACATGGCATGCCTACGCGACGAGATGCGGGGAATTGGGGTGGATCGCGCATGCGATTGAAGCTGGACGCGCGGGCGCGCCGTATCTTGCGGCGTATGCCGGTTGTGAATGTCTATAGTGTCGTCGAACTCGCGCTGCTGGCCGGGCTTGCGGTGCAGTGCGCGCGGCTGGCCTGGACGATCGTCACGCCGATCACGCCGCTCGGCGACTGGCGCCCGGCCACGCCGATGGTCGTCGGTGCGCCCGCCGACATCCTGCGCGGGTTCGATCCGTTCTTCCGTCTCGGGGGTGCCGCGGGCCAGCCCGCCACCGTCACATCGCTGCAACTCACGCTGTTCGGCACGCGCATGGACGAGGCGATGGGCCGCAGTTCCGCGATCATCGCCGGCCCCGACGGCGTTCAGCAAAGCGTGGCGATCGGCGACGAGATTCAGCCCGGCGTGCGCCTCAAGGCGGTCGCGTTCGATCACGTCACGATCGATCGCGGCGGCGCGGATGAGGATCTGTTCCTCGACCAGTCCGGCGCCGTCACGCCGGTCGTCCCCGGTGCAGCACCCGCAGGGGCAGCTTCGCCTGCGATCGGCATCCCGGTCTCGCAACTGCGCACCGAGATCGGCTTCATCCCGCGGATCGATGGCGGCCGGATCAGCGGGCTCACCGTCCGCGCGCAAGGGTCGGGCGCTGCCTTCCGCGCGGCGGGGCTCAAGGACGGCGACGTCGTGACCTCGATCGGCGGCCGTCCCGTCTCGGGCCCCGGCGATCTCGACCGGATCGCCAAGGATTTCGCGGGCGGCGGCAACGTCCCCATCACCGTAGAACGCGGCGAGGATACCCTGCCGCTCGCCATCACGATCGCGCCCCCCAAATGAAAACGGCCCAATGAAAAAGCTTCTTCTCGGTCCGGTCGTCGCGCTCGCGTTGGCGGTTGGCGTCCATGCGCAGACCACGCTCAACGTCCGTGACGCCGATATCCGCGCGTTCATCGCCGATGCTGCGAAGGTCACCGGCCGCACCTTCATCATCGACAACCGCGTCGCCGGCAAGGTGACCGTGGTCACCGATCGCCCGCTGTCGCGCTCCGAATATTTCGAGGTCTTCCTCTCGACGTTGCGCGCCAACGGCCTGATCGCGGTGCCGACCTCGGGCGGTGCCTTCCGCGTCCAGCCGCTCGACAACGCCGCGTCGCAGCCGAGCCGGATCGGCGTCGCGGGCGCCGCGCGCAACAGCTATGTCACCGAGATCGTCCGCCTCCGCGCGATCGATGCGCAGTCGGCGGTCGAAACCGTCCGCCCGCTCGTCAGCGCGCAAGGCTCGGTCAGCGCGAACCGCGGCGGCAACAGCCTCGTCATCGTCGACTTCGCCGACAATATCCGCCGGATTCGCGAGGTCCTGCGCCGGATCGACGCCGACACCTCGTCGACCCGCGTCGTCGCGCTCAAGAACGCCAGCGCGAAGGAAATCGCGACCGCGCTCCAGGGGCTGATCGGCACGGGCACCGGCGGCGGGCAGGGCGGTGCGGCCGCGACCGGACCGAGCGCCTCGGTTGTCGCGGTCGAGGGCTCGAACGCGGTCGCTCTGCGCGGCGATCCGACCACCGTCGCCCGCCTCGCGCAGGTCGCCGCCGACCTCGACCAGAAGGCGCGCAACGGCACCGAGATCAAGGTCGTCTTCCTCGAGAATGCTGACGCCGAGCAGTTGCTGCCGGTCCTCCAGGAACTCGTGGGCCAGACCCCGACACAGCCCGTCCAGACCGCCTTGTCGCGCTCGAATTTCGGATCGAGCAGCACCAACGGGGCATCCGGCGGCCAGTCGAACATCTCGCAGCCACAGGTCAACCAGTCGATCCCGAGCTCGGGCGGGTCGGGTGGCTCGGGGCAGCCAGCGATCACCGCGGCCGGGGGCAAGACCGCCGCGGTCGTCACGCGTTTTGCAGGGGCGAACGCGATCGTCATCGCCGCGCCCGCCGAGATTCAGCGCCAGCTCAACGAGGTCGTCCGCCAGCTCGACATGCGCCGCGAACAGGTGCTGGTCGAGGCGATCGTCGCCGAAGTGTCGGACACGACGGCGCGCACGCTCGGCGCGCAGTTCATCGTCGGCGATCCGAGCGGCGGCGCGTTCGGCGCATCGAC
The DNA here is from genome assembly GCF_003050705.1 of Sphingomonas aurantiaca. Taxonomy (GTDB): domain Bacteria; phylum Pseudomonadota; class Alphaproteobacteria; order Sphingomonadales; family Sphingomonadaceae; genus Sphingomonas; species Sphingomonas aurantiaca. The sequence goes on from NZ_QAOG01000002.1 coordinate 529,520, forward strand.
CTTCTCGAATTCCGCGCCCAACATCCTGCAGATCGCCGGCGCGATTGGCGCGACCCAGCTCAGCACGTCGAAAACGACGACGAACAACACCGACGGCAGCACGACGACGACCGAGACCACCAGCGGCGCGGCCGATACGCTGCAACAGTCGGCGATCAGTTCGATCCTGGCCGCGACCGGCGGGTTCGGCGGGTTCGGCGGCAAGATCGGCAGCACCTTTTTCGGCGCGATCATCAACGCGGTGAAGAGCGACACGCAGTCGAACCTGCTCCAGGTCCCGCACCTCGTCACGCTCGACAACCAGGAGGCGCACAGCCTGGTCGGGCAGGAGATCCCGATCACCACGGGGCAGGCGCTCAGCACCAATTTCGACAACGCGTTCCGCACCACGCAGCGCCAGAATGTCGGCATCGAGCTGACCGTGCGGCCGCAGGTGAACTCGAGCGGCACGGTGAAGCTCAACCTCCGCCTCGAAGTCAGCTCGATCGCGGGGCCTGTCTCAAGCGACAACAGCGACCTGATCCTCAACAAACGCGAGGTCGAGACCGTCCGCACCGTCGACGACGGCCAGATCGCGGTGATCAGCGGCCTGCTCGACGACAATGAGCGCCGCACGATCGAGAAGATCCCGCTGCTCGGCGACATCCCCGTGCTCGGCCATCTGTTCACGTCGAAGGCCAAGCAGCGCTCGAAGACCAATTTGATGATCTTCATCCGCCCGACGATCCTGCGCACCGCGGAGGACAGCCGCAAGCTGACCGAGCAGCGCTACGGCTATGTCCGGCTGCAACAGGGCTTGCAGGATCCGGGTGCCGAGCCGTCGATTGACCAGCTCGTCCGCGATTACATGGGCGCGGCGCCGCCGATCCCGTCGGCGCCGATCCCCGGCAGCATCGAGGACCCCCGCGTCGCCGTGCCGGTGCGCACCTCGACGATGGTCGTGCGGCCCAAGCGATGATCATCCGCGAAGGCCATGAGATCGCGTCCTCTGCTCCCCTCCCGCCTGCGGGAGGGGTCGGGGGAGGGGCTGCCTTACTCACGGACGGCGCCATCGAGGGATATGTCATTCCCTCCCCCAACCCCTCCCGCGAGCGGGAGGGGTGCATTGACCTTCCCCAGATCACCATCCCCTACGCCTTCGCGCGCAAGTTCGGCGTCGTCGTCGACCACACCGACACCGATTCGCACCTGACAATAGCCATGCGCGCCGGCGCGGACCCCAAGGTCCTGCTCGAACTCCGCCGCTATCTCGGCCGCCCGTTCGACGTCGGCTTCGTCGAACAGGTCGCTTTCGATCGCCTGTTGTCCAACGTCTATGCCATGGACGGCCAGGCCAACGCGCTCGCCGCGGTCGGCATGGGCGACGAACTCGACCTGCTCGCGGGCGACATGCCGACCGCGGAGGATCTGCTCGACACCGCCGACGACGCGCCCGCGATCCGGCTGATCAACGGCATCATCGCCGACGCCGCGCGCAACGGCGTGTCCGACATCCATATCGAGCCGTACGAAAGCGGCCTGGTCGTCCGCATGCGGATCGACGGCGTGCTGCGCGAGACGCTGCGAATGCCGCCCAACGTCGCGCCCGTCGTCGTCAGCCGCATCAAGGTCATGGCGCGGCTCGACATCGCCGAGCGGCGCGTACCGCAGGACGGCCGCATGGGGCTGACGCTGGGCGGCAAGCTGCTCGACGTCCGCGTCTCGACGCTGCCGAGCCGCGCTGGCGAACGCGTGGTGCTGCGTATCCTCGACAAGGAGAATGCCGGCATCGACCTCGAAGCGCTCGGCCTCCCGCCCGCGCTGTTCGCGCTGCTCAACGAAGCGCTGAGCGAACCCAACGGCATCATCCTCGTCACCGGCCCGACCGGCTCGGGCAAGACCACGTCGCTCTACGCCGCGCTGCGCCTGCTCAATGACGGCAGCCGCAACATCCTGACCGTCGAGGATCCGGTCGAGTACGCCGTCGACGGCGTCGGCCAGACGCAGGTGAACCCGAAGGTCGGGCTGACCTTCGCGGCGGGCCTGCGCGCGATCCTGCGCCAGGATCCCGACGTCGTCATGGTCGGCGAAATCCGCGACCGAGAGACTGCCGAGATCGCTGTGCAGGCGTCGCTCACCGGCCATCTCGTGCTGTCGACCGTCCACACCAACGACGCGATCGGCGCGATCACCCGCATGCGCGACATGAAGGTCGAGAGCTTCCTGCTCGCGTCCACGCTGCGTGCGGTGATCGCGCAGCGTCTTGTCCGGCGGCTGTGCCCGACCTGTCGCAAGGCGGTGCCTGCGTCGGACACGGTCGCGCCGATGCTCGGCATCGCCCCGGACGCGGTCGTCTACGTCGCGCAAGGCTGCGAGGACTGCAACCAGACCGGCTATAAGGGCCGCATCGGCGTGTTCGAAGCGGTCCGCATCGACGACACGATCCGCCGGCTGATCAACACCGACGGCCACGAATCCGAGATCGTGGCGCACGCCTTCGCCAAGTCCCCGAACCTCGCGCAATCCGCGCGCGATCTCGTCCTAGCCGGCCAGACCACCGCCGAAGAAGCCGTCCGCGTCTCGCGCCGTGACACGACCGAGGTCGTCGAGGAAACAGCCGGTGCATAGCGCCCGGCAAATCCTCCCCGGCACGGGGAGGGGGACCAGCGCAGCTGGTGGAGGGGGGGCGCCACGCCCGCACTGCCAGCCGCATACCGCCACCACGCCGCATGCACGATCGCCACAACCGGAACGCGCGCGGCCAACCCCCTCCACCACCGCTATGCGGCGGTCCCCCTCCCCGTGCCGGGGAGGATGATGGCGGACTTCGATTATCTCGCGATCGATACGAAGGGCGCCGAACGCCGCGGCCACGTCGCCGCGGCCGACATCGACGTCGCGCGCGCGACGCTCGACGCTCGCAAGCTGTACGTCGTCAAGATCACCCCCGGCGCCCCGCCACAGGCAACCAAGGGCCGCCCGCTGTTCGGCCTCCAGCTTGGCACGCCGAAGATGTCGGGCAAGAATCTCACGCTGTTCACGCGCCAGCTCGCCACGCTCAACCGCGTCTCGCCGCTCGAGGAATCGCTCCGCACGATCACGCGCCAGACCGAGCAGGACAGCGTCCGCGCGATCGTCCAGCACGTCCATGCGGGCGTCGTCGAGGGCCGGCGCCTCGCCGACGCGATGGCGCGCGAGCCGAAAAGCTTCCCGCCGCTCTACCGCGCGATGGTGTCCGCGGGCGAGAGCTCGGGCTCGCTCCCGACGATCCTCGATCGGCTCGCAGCGTTGCTCGAACGCCAGGCCGAGATCCGCGGCAAGCTGATCACCGCGCTCGCCTATCCCGCGATCCTCGCGCTGGTCGCGCTGGGCGTCGTCACCGCGCTGATGATGTTCGTCGTGCCGCAGGTGGTCGAGCAGTTCGACACGGTGGGCCAGCAGCTCCCGCTGCTGACGCGGATGGTGATGGCGTTCTCGGCGTTTCTGGTCGGCTATTGGTGGGTGATGCTGCTGGTCGTCGGTCTCGCCGCGCTGGGCGGGTGGCAGGCGCTCAAGGACCCCACGATCCGGCTCGCCTTCGACGGCTGGCTGCTCCGCATCCCGTTGCTCGGGCGACTGCTGCGCGATCTTCACGCCGCGCGCATGGCACGCACGCTGGGCACGATGGTCGCCAGCCGCCTGCCGCTGCTCGACGGGCTGAACCTCACCGCGAGCACGATCCACAATCGCCGGCTGCGGCTTGCCTCGGACCAGATCGTCGAGGCGATCCGCGGCGGCGGCAGCCTGTCCGCCGCGATGCGCCGCGCGGGCGTCTTCCCGCCGCTGCTGACCTATCTCGCAGCATCGGGCGAAGCGGCGGGTCGCCTCGACGAGATGCTCGAACGCGCCGCCGACTATCTCGAACGCGAATTCGACCGCTTCACCGCCACCGCACTGTCGCTGCTCGAACCGCTGATCATCGTCGTGATGGGCGGCATCGTCGCGACGATCGTGCTATCCATCCTGCTCCCGATCCTCCAGCTCAACACGCTGGCAGGCCAATGAGGTTTCGTATGCGTCAAGAAGTCAAAAAACGCCGGCGCGAAGCCGGTTTCACGCTCGTCGAGCTGATGGTGGTGATCGTCATCATTGGCCTGCTCGCCACGATCGTCGCGCTCAACGTGCTGCCCTCGGGCGACACCGCGCGAATCCAGAAGGCCAAGGCCGACATCGCGCAGATCGAGGGCGGGCTGGAACTCTACAAGCTCCAGAACATGACCTTCCCCAACACGTCGCAGGGGCTGAACGCACTCGTCACCGCGCCCGCAGGCCTCACCGATCCCTCGCGCTATCAGCGTGGCGGGTATCTGAAGAAGCTGCCGAACGACCCCTGGGGTCGCCCGTATCTCTATGCGTCGCCCGGCACGCATGGCGAGGCCGACGTCTGGACCTTCGGGGCAGACGGCAAGGAAGGCGGCGAGGGGATCGATGCCGATATCGGCAGCTGGCAGTAAGTCCTTGGACTGGGTCCCCGCCTGCGCGGGGACACTTTCGCGTCGCCGCGAAAGTGGCTTCACGCTGGTCGAGCTGATGGTCGTCGTCACGATCATCGGCCTCGCCTCCGCGGTCGCCGTACTCGTCATGCCGGACCCGCGCGGCCGCGTCCTCGACGAGGCGACGCGGTTCGCGTTGCGCACCCGCGCCGCGCATGATTCCGCGATCGTCGAGGCGCGCCCGGTCAGCGTCTGGGTCAGCGGCGGCGGCTACGGCTTCGATCGGCGGCTATCCGGTGGCTGGACCCCGATCGCCGAGAAACCGATGCGCGTCGAACGCTGGAACGAGGGTACGCGCGCCAGCATCGGCGACAGTAGCGGCCGGATGCGCGTCACGTTCGATCCGACCGGGCTCGTCGATCGCCCCGCCGAGATCCGCCTCGATCGCGGCGGCGTCGCGGCGACCGTGCATATCGACGCCGACGGCAGCGTGCGCGCCGATGCCGGCTGACGGCCATCCGGGCGAGGGGGGCTTCACCCTCATCGAGATCATGGTCGCGCTGGCGGTGTTCAGCCTGGCCGCGATGGCGCTTGTCCGTCTCGAAAGCACGACGATCCGCGGCGCCTCGATCCTCGACGAGACGCTGGTTGCGCAGATGGTTGCGCGAAACGTCGCGATCGACGCGGTGACCGACGCGCAGCCTCCGACCGCGGGGCGAGTAACCGGCGTCGAGACGAACGGCGGCCAGCCCTGGACCTGGACCCGGCAGGTGAGCGCGCTCGGCGGATCGCGCGTGCTGCGGATCGACGTGTCGGTCGCGGATCGGTCGGGCACGCAGCTCGGCCGCCTGACGATGGTCCGCCCCGCTCCCCGGACCGCGACGTGATGCGACCGCGCAATGAAGCCGGCTTCACGCTGATCGAGGTCATGGTCTCGCTGATGATCTTCGGCATGATCGCCGCGGCGGGCGTCGCGATCCTGTCGTTTAGCGTCCGGGCGCAGAGCAGCACCGGCGCCAAGCTTGACGATATCGGCGCGCTCACCCGGACGATGTCGATCCTGTCCGCCGATCTCGCCCAGGCCGCGAACCGCGCCACCCGCGACGAGGCCGGAACGCGCGTCCCCGCGTTCGTCGGGGAGAGCGGATCGGGCGTGACGCCGATGCTCCGCCTCGTCCGCGCGGGCTGGAGCAACATCGACGGCGCCGCGCGGCCCAGCCTGCAGAAGATCGCCTACCGCGTCGACGCCGGCAGTCTCCAGCGGATCGCCTACCCGATGGTCGACGGCGCGCAGGGCCTCCCGCCCGCCGCGCTCCTGACGCGGGTCCGCCAGGTCGCGCTGCGCTACCGTATCGCGGGCGCCTGGAGCGATCGCTGGGATGGCGCGAGCGGCACGCCCTTGCCCGACGCGATGGAGCTCCGCATCGTCCGCGACGACGGCACGCAGTTCCGCCAGATGTTCCTCGTCGGCACCGGCTATGTCCCGGCGCGAACCGAGGACACCGGCCCGGCCGTGACACCGCCTGCCGGCGCCCCCTCGCAGGAGACGCCCGGTGCGCGCACCTGATTGCGGCGACATCTCGCGCGGGCAGGAACGCGGTGCCGCGCTGCTCACCGTGCTCATGCTCGTCGCGATCATCGCGGTGATGGCGGGCGCCGCGCTCGAGAAGCTGCGGCTGTCGACCCGGCTCGCGGGGAACGCCGCGACCGGCGAACAGGCGCGCGCCTATGCGTTTGCCGCCGAGACGATGGCGCTCACCCGCGTATCCAACCTGCTCGGGCAGAGCCCCAAGCGAGTCACGCTCGCCGGCAACTGGAGCAACACGCCGTTCGGCCTGCCCGTGCCCGGCGGCTTCGCGACCGCGCGCGTGCGCGACGGCGGCAACTGCTTCAATCTCAACGGGCTCGTCATGCAGGCGCAGGGCGCACCCGGCACCTACATCACCAATCCCGAGATCCGGCCGCAGTTCGTCCGGCTGATGCGGTTGCTCGACGTCCCCGTCCAGGTCGCCGAACAGATCGCGTCGGGCACCGCGGACTGGATCGACAGCGATCAGGACCAGCAGGCGATGGGCGCGGAGGACGGCGCGTATCTGGGGCGCGAGACGCCCTATCGCACCGCGGGCACGCTGATGAGCGATCCGAGCGAACTGCGCCCGGTCGCGGGCATGACGCCTGCGATCTACACGACGCTCAGGCCCTGGATCTGCACCTTGCCGATCGCCGAGCCGTCGCCGATCAACGTGAACACCTTGCTTCCCGAACAGGCGCCGCTGTTCGCGATGCTGTATCCCGACACGCTCCAGGTCGGCAGCGCGCAGCAGATACTGCTTCGTCGCCCGCCGCAGGGCTATGCGGACGTCGGGGCGATTACGAAGGCCGCGGCATTGCAGGGGGCGGCCAACCTAGCCCCCGGTGCCGTCGCCACGGTGAAGTCGACATGGTTCACGCTCGATATCGACGTGACCCTGGGCAGCACGCAGATGCAGGAACGCGCGCTGATCGACGCGAACCGACTTCCCGCGCAGCTCGTATCGCGGCAATGGGGCGAGCCATCATGACCACGCTGTTATTCCTTCCCACCGGCGAGACCGGATATCGCTGGATGCGCGTCGTCGACGCGCGCGTGGCCGGGGAGGGGGAGGGCATCCCGGAGACCGACGACGCGACGATCGCGGTGGCGCCCGCCGATGCGGTGACGCTGCACTGGGCGGAGCTGCCGTCGCGATCGGTGGCGCAGGCGATCGCGGCCGCCCGCATCCTCGCCAGCGAGGCGAGTGCATCGCCGCTCGCCGAACTCCATGTCGCGGTCGGCGACGAGGGCGCGAGCGACCGGCCGATCGGTGTCGTCGGCGTGGCCACGATGCGCGACTGGCTGCGCATGCTCGCCGACGCAGGTGTCGATCCGATCGCGCTCATCCCCGCCCCGATGCTCCTCCCACGACCCGAAGAGGGGTACGCGCGCGCCGAGCTCGCCGGCAGCGGGGTGGTACGCGGCACCTCCAGCGGGTTCGCCGACGAAGCCCGGCTGACCGATCTGGTGACGGGCGGTACCGCGCCAGCGACGATCGACCGCGACACGCTGGAGGCCGCGATCGTCGCGGCCGCCGCGTCGCCGCCGCTCGACCTGCGGCAGGGGCCATTCGCGCGTCGTCGCCGGTTCGCGATCGACTGGGCGCTGATCCGGCGACTCGCGCTGCTGTCGCTGACGATTCTCGCGGTGACGCTCGCAATCTCGCTCGTCCGCATCGCCAAGTTCAGCTTCGGTGCCGACGCGCTGGAGGCCGAGGCGGACACGGTCGCGGTGACGGGCCTGCCGCGCGGCGAGACGGTGGTCGATGCCGCCCGCCAGCTCGACGAGCGTCTCTCGCGCGTCCGCGGGCCGGGGCTCGGCTTCACCACCACGACCGCTGCGGTGTTTGCCGCGGTCCGCGCGACGCCCGGCACCGAAGTGACCGCGCTCGATTTCCAGGCGAACGGCGATCTGCGGCTGTCGGTCGCGGTCGAACGCGAGGCGCTGGCGACCGATCTCAAGCGGGCGCTCGAGGCCGCGGGCTTCGATGTCCGCGCGGGCGTGTTCCAGTCGGTCGCGGGCCGCGTGACGGGTGAACTGACGATCAGCCCAGGGCCGGGAGGTGGACGATGACCGGACTTCGTAACTGGTTCGAGGGCCGCTCGCTGCGGGAGCGGCGGTTGCTGCTCGTCATGGCGGCGCTCGCGGTGCTGACATTGCTGTGGGCGCTGATCATCCGTCCGGTCGGCGACGGCCTGTCGAGCGCGCGCGAACGTCATGCCAATGCCGTCACGCGGCTCGGCGAGACTCGCGCGCAGGTCGCGACGTTGCGCGATATCCAGCGGAACCGCGCGACGCCGTTGACCGGCACGCTGGCCGACGCGGTGCGGGCGGAGGCCGATCAGGCCGGTTTCGCGCTCGCCACGCTCGATCAGGACGGGGCGGACCGGGTGCGTATCGGTATCCAGTCGGCGCGTCCCGGCGCGCTCGTCGCGTGGCTGGCACGGCTCGAACGCCTCGGCATCCTCGTCGATTCGGTGGCGATGACCGACAAGGGCGACAAGACCGTCGGCGTCGCGCTCACGCTGAAGGCGCGCGCAGCATGAGGCGGATTCGTTTGCGCACTGGCCCCGCCGCACTGTTCGGAATGATGCTGCTGGTCGCGCTGATCGTCTTCCTGCCGATGCGCGCGGTGCTCGGCTGGACCGGCATCGGCGACGAAGGACTGGTCGCGCGGCGCGTCTCGGGCACGATCTGGGGCGCCACGCTCACCGAAACGCGGTTCGGCGATCTCGCGCTGGGCGATCTCCACGCGCGGCTTTCGCCGCTGCCGCTGCTCGTCGGCCGCGCGACCATCGTCTTTTCGGGGCCGGACTCGGTAACGGCAAAGCCGCTGCGCGGATCGGCGAGCGTCAGCCGGCACGGCTTCGGTGTCGACCACATGACCGCGACGGTCGCCACCGGACGGCTGTTCGCACCGGTGCCCGTCGCCGCGCTCGATCTCGACGACGTGTCGGTCCGGTTCCGCGACGGCCAGTGCGACGCGGCCGAGGGCCGGGTCCGCGCGACGCTGGCGGGCGACGTCGGCGGGATCGCGTTGCCGCAATCGGTCAGCGGCACCGCGCGCTGCGACGGCACCGCGCTGCTGCTGCCGCTGGCGAGCCAGGCCGGGACGGAAAGCATCGCGCTGCGGATCGAGGGTGCGGGCACCTACCGCGCCGAATTGTCGCTGCGTCCGTCCGATCCGCTCGCGGTGCAGAAGCTCGAACAAGCCGGGTTCGTGGCAGGGCCAAACGGGTACCGGCTCGCGATCGAAGGACGTTTTTGACAGATTTGTGCAAGTCGGCGGTTGACGGATGACGCCGACCCCCGCTAGGGGCGACGCCTACGCGGCGGTCGTAGTTCAATTGGTTAGAGCGTCGGCTTGTGATGCCGGATGTTGCGGGTTCAAGTCCCGTCGGTCGCCCCATTTTTTCAGTATTTTCAAGGAAGCCCCCATCGCGGGCGCTTTGGGCTGGTAAAACGCCCCAGAAAATAATATTTCGCTCCCCGGTAATTTTATTCTCCTCAGGAGCCGGCGATGACAGCGGTTTGGGACCTTCCCGATTTCGACGACCACGAGGGCGTTCATGCCTTCACCGATCCTGAATCGGGTCTGCGCGCGGTAATCGCGCTGCACTCGACCAAGCTCGGGCCTGCCGCGGGCGGCACGCGTTTCTGGCATTACGCCGATAACGGTCGCGCGGTAACCGACGCGCTGCGCCTGTCGCGCGGCATGAGCTTCAAGAACGCGATGGCCGGGCTCGAACTGGGCGGCGGCAAGGGCGTGGTCCTCGCGGCCAAGCCCGGCGACGTCATCACCACCGCGCAGCTCGAGGCGTTCGGCCGCGCGGTCGATTCGCTCGGCGGGCGCTATGTGACGGCGGAAGACGTCGGCATGTCCGAAGAGCGGATGAAGGTTATTGCCACGCAGACGCGCTACGTCTCCGGCCTGCCGGTCGCGAGCGGCGCTGCCGGCGGCGATCCCGGGCCGTACACCGCGCTCGGCATCTATCTCGGCGTGAAGGCGGCCGCACAGCGTGGCCTCGGCGCGACCGACATGAAGGGCGTGCGCGTCGCGATCCAGGGCGTCGGCTCGGTCGGCGGCGGTCTCGCGCGGTTGCTCGCCAAGGACGGCGCAGTGCTGACTCTGGCCGATGTCGACGAGGCGCGCGCGCAGAAGCTCGCGGATGAACTCGGCGCGACCGCGGTCGCCGCAGAGGCGATCCTGACGACCGACGCGGACATCTTCAGCCCGAACGCACTGGGCGCGATCCTGACCGAGATGTCGATCGCCGCGTTGAAGGCGAAGGTCGTCGCCGGCGGCGCGAACAACCAGCTGAGCGTTCGCGAGGACGGCGCGCGTCTGCACGCGCGCGGTATCCTGTATGCGCCGGACTATGTTATCAACGCGGGCGGGATCATCAACGTCGGCCTCGAATATCTCGGCCATGGCGACGAGGCCGAGGTGAAGGCGCGGATCGCGCGTATCCCGGATCGTCTGATCGAGGTCTGGAACGAGAGCGACCGTTCGGGCGAGCCGGCATCGGACGTGGCGGACTCGATCGCAAAGCGCCTGATCGGCCGCTAACCCGGGCGACCATTCTTCCTGCCAAATGGCGGTGCTTCGAATACCTCCGTCATCCTGACGAAAGTCAGGATCCAGAGTGACGAAGCACCGCCCTATGCGGTTCTGGATCCTGACTTTCGTCAGGATGACGGGGTGTGACGGGAATGGCCCCATGCCTCTACTCTGCAAGGCGCGAGGCTTAAGTCCGAGGTGACAGCTTCGTGTTGTTGCCATATTGGGTATGCCCAGTGGCCACCCTACACGCCTTCGCCAATCCCGCGCGCTTCCTGAAGATCGCCAAGCCGATGACGGCTGCGCTCTTCTGGGCCGGCGTCGCGCTGGTCGTGCTGGGCTGCTGGGCGGGCCTCACGCAGACCCCGCCCGACTATCTCCAGGGCGAAACCGTCCGCATCCTCTATATTCACGTCCCCGCCGCCTGGCTCGGCATGGGCGGGTGGAGCGGGATCGCGATTTCCAGCATCATGTTCCTCGTCTGGCGCCACCCGCTCGCCAGCGTGGCGGCACGCGCAATCGCGCTGCCCGGCGCGGTCTTCGCGGCACTCTGCCTGATGACCGGTTCGATCTGGGGTCGCCCGACCTGGGGAACATGGTGGCAATGGGACGGCCGGCTGACGTCGATGCTGCTGCTGTTCTTCGTCTATCTCGGCTACATGGCGCTCGCCAATGCCGATGCGGACCGCGGCGGCGACGGACGGATCCCTGCGCTGTACGGGATCGCCGGGTCGGTGCTGCTGCCGATCATCCGCTATTCGGTGGTGTGGTGGAACACGCTGCATCAGGGGCCGAGCATCGGCCTCACCCAATCGACGATCGCCGGCTCGATCCTGTGGCCGCTGCCGATCATGCTGGCCGGCTTCACGTTCGTGTTCGCAGGAATCGTGCTGATGCGGATGCGGACGATACTGGCGGTTGCGAAGACCGAGGCCCGGATGCGCAGGATGGCCAGACCATGAACCCCTGGCCGTTCGTGACTGCCGCCTATGTCGTGACGCTCGGCGGCGGCACCATCATTGCGCTGGTCAGCTATCTGGCGATGCGAAAGGCCGAGAAATGAAGGCCAAGCATCAACGCCTGACGCTAGCGCTGCTGGCACTCGGCGCGGTCGTCGTCGCGGGGCTACTCGCGCTGTCCGCGCTAAAGGACCAGGCCGCGTTCTTCTACGCGCCGTCCGACGTGCGTCGCGACGGTTTGCCGCTCGGTCGCGCCGTGCGGCTCGGCGGTATGGTCGAGGGCGGCTCGGTGAAGCGCGCGGCGGATGGTGTCACCGTCCACTTCGTCGTCACCGACGGCCAGGCCACCACGCCCGTCGTCTTCGCCGGCATCGTCCCCGACCTGTTCCGCGAGAAATCGGGCGTTGTCGCCGAAGGCCGGTTCGAGCCGAACGGTCACTTCGTCGCGTCGAACCTGCTCGCCAAGCATGACGAGAAATACATGCCGCCCGAAATGGCGGGCAAGATGCACGAGACCAAGACGCTCGAGCCGGACGCCAAGCAATGATCGCCGAAGCAGGCCTCGCCGCGCTGTGGTTCGCCAGCGCACTGGCGGCGTTGCAGCTCGTGATGGCGGCGATCGGCATCGCGCGCGGTCGCCACGACGTCGCCGCAGCCGTGCGGCCCGTGGCGATCGTCCAGGGGCTGCTCGCGCTACTGGCGATGGCGCTGCTGATCGCGCTTTTCCTCAACTCCGACATGTCGGTGAAGCTGGTCGTCGAGAACAGCCATTCGGCCAAGCCCTGGCTCTACAAGTTCGCCGGCGCATGGGGAAACCACGAGGGCTCGATGCTCCTCTGGGTGGCGATCCTCGGACTGGCCGGCGGAGCGGTCGCGATCTTCGAGCGCTCGCTGCCCGAACGCACGCTCACCTCGACGCTCGGCGCGCAGGCGGCGATCGCGCTCGGCTTCTACGCGTTCCTTCTCTTCTCCTCGAACCCGTTCGCGCGTCTGAACCCGGCAGCGGCCGATGGCCTCGGCCTCAATCCGTTGCTGCAGGACCCGGGCTTGGCGTTCCATCCGCCGACGCTCTACACCGGCTATGTCGGCCTCTCGGTCGCCTTCTCGTTCGCGGTCGGCGCGCTGGTCACGCGCGACGTGGGGCCGGCCTTTGCCAAGGCGATGCGGCCCTGGGTGCTGATCGCCTGGATCTTCCTCACGCTCGGCATCACGGCTGGCAGCTACTGGGCCTATTACGAGCTCGGCTGGGGCGGCTGGTGGTTCTGGGACCCGGTCGAGAACGCCTCGCTGATGCCGTGGCTCGCGGCGACCGCCTTGCTCCATTCGGTGACCGTGCTGGCCACGCGCGACGGCTTACGCGCCTGGACGATCATGCTCGCGGTGGTCGCGTTCTCGATGTCGATGATCGGCACGTTCCTCGTTCGCTCCGGCATCCTGACGAGCGTCCACGCCTTCGCGGTCGATCCCGAGCGCGGCGCATTCATCCTCGCCTTGCTCGCGCTCTATATCGGAGGCGCGCTGGCGCTGTTCGCCGCGCGGATCGGCACCGTCCGCGCTGGCACGACGTTCGATCCGGTCAGCCGCGAGGGCGGACTGGTCGCGAACAACCTGCTGCTGTCGGTGATCCTCGGGATCGTCCTAATCGGCACGCTCTACCCGATCGTCGCAGCGAGCTTCGGCGTGCAGCTGTCGGTTGGCCCGCCCTTCTTCAACAAGGCGGCAGGGCCGATCGCGCTGCTTCTGGTTGCGGTCATGGCGGTCGGGCCGTTGCTGCGCTGGCGGCGTGACGACGCGAAGGCCGTGTTGCGCCGCGTGATGCTGCCGATCGGCGCGACGCTGGCGGCCGCGATCGCGCTTCTGTTCATCTGGCCGGGCGTGCTCCCCTGGGCGGGTCTGTCGTTGTCCGCCGGGCTCGCCGTCGCCAGCGTCGCGCCATTGTGGAAGCGCAAGCTGACGCGCACGCCGCTGTTCACCTACGGCATGGTCGTCGCGCATCTCGGCATCGCGGTCAGCCTAGCCGGGATGGCGTCGGACAGCGCCTTCACCAAGGAAACGCTCGTCGCCGTGCGCGCCGGCGAGCCCGCCCGGATCGGCCCCTACACCGTGACGCTCGACGGCATTTCGCCGGTGATCGGCGAGAACTGGTCCGCGCTCGAGGCGCGGTTGACCGCCACGCGCGGCGGCAGCGAGACCATCCTGCGTCCCCAGCTCCGCTTCTTCGCCAATCCCCCGACCAGCACGAACGAATCTGCCATCCTGACGGCGCTCGACGGGCAGCTCTATACCGTGCTCGGCCAGCCGGACGGGCAGGGGCGATGGCAGCTCAGGCTCTGGTGGAAGCCGTTCGTGACCTTGATCTGGTTCGGCGGCGTCCTGATCGCGTTGGGCGGCGCGCTTTCGCTGCTTGGCCGCGTGCGGCGCGAGCGACGGGCCGCGATGCGGAGTGAATGGGCATGAAGCGGTTCGCACTCTGGGCGCCCCTGGCGATTTTCGCATTGCTGTTCGCGGTGGTGGCGAGCGGGTTGTTCAGGCCGGCGGAGAAGGTGGTCCGGTCGGCGATGGTCGGCAAGCCGATCCCCGACTTCGCGCTGCCGGCGATGGTCCCGGGCAAGCCGGGGCTGACCAGCGCGTCGCTCCGGCAGGGCCAGCCGCGCCTGCTCAACGTGTTCGCGAGCTGGTGCATCCCGTGCATTGCCGAGGCGCCGCAGCTGATGCGGCTGAAGGCAATGGGCATACCGATCGACGCGATCGCGATCCGCGACACCGCACCGGCGATCGCAGGATTCCTGCGCCGCAACGGCGACCCCTATGCGCGGATCGGCAGCGACCGGGCCAGCCAGGTGCAGCTCGCGCTCGGGTCGTCGGGCGTCCCCGAGACGTTCGTGGTCGACGGACGCGGGATCGTCGTAAAGCAGATCATCGGCGATATCCGGCCGGAGAACATCGCCGAGATCGCCCAGGCCGTGAAGGACGCACGGTGAACGAGTGCAACCGAGTTCCCCTCCCGCGATCAGGAGGGGAGGTGCTTGCGGCACTTTTGCTTTGCATTGTGCCAGCCGCCGCGCAGCCCGTCACCCCGCCAGCCCGTTACGCGAACGTCCAGCTCGCCGACCCCGCAAAGGAACAGTCCGCGCGCGCGCTCATGGAGACGTTACGCTGCCTCGTCTGCCAGGGGCAGTCGATCGCGGACAGCGATGCCGACATGGCCGCGGACATGCGCGCGCTCGTCCGCGAGCGGATCGAGCGGGGGGAGAAGCCCGCGTCGATCCGCGACTGGCTGATCGCGCGCTACGGCGACTACGTGACCTATGATCCGCCGCTGTCCGGGCTGACCTGGCCGTTGTGGCTTGCACCGATGCTGCTACTCGGCATCGGCGGCTGGATCGCACGGTCGAGCTTTCGGCGGAGGACACGCTGATGGGATATCTCTGGCTGGCCGTGATCGCGGTGGCGGTCTGCGCGCTGCTCGCCGCGATGAAGGTCGATCGCCTGTTATGGTCGATGGTCGCCTCCGCGCTGATGCTGGGCGCGGCGGGCTATGCCTGGCAGGGCCAGCCGGCGCTTGCCGGGCATCCGGCGACGACCGGGTTGGCGCCGACGCCCGACGACAGCGCGATGCTCGATCTGCGCGATCAGATGTTGGAGCGTTATACGGGGGCAGCGGCCTATCTCGTCGCGGCGGATGCGATGACGCGGATCGGCGATCGGCGGGCTGCGGTGCAGGTGTTGCTGGGCGGGATCCGGGTCGCGCCGAAGAGCCTGGTCCTGTGGACGGGGCTGGCCAACGCACTGTCCGCGCACGACGCGAACCAGGTATCGCCGCCGGCGTTGTTTGCGTTCCAGCAGGCCATGCGACTGGCGCCGAAGCACCCGGCACCGCCGTTCTTCCTGGGGCTGGCATATGTGAGGGCAGGCAATTTCGCGAAGGCTCGCCCCTATTGGGCAAGAGCATTGGCGTTGACGCCCGCTGATATTTCATACCGCGGCGAGATCGCCACACGGCTCGCGCTGCTGGACCGGTTTCTGGCGATGCAGGACGCTGGAGCGGTACAACCCTGACCCCGTCATGCTGGGCTTGACCAGGATGACGGGGAAGGGAATTCGGTGGGATTACTGGCCCCGGCCGGTCTTCGACTGCAACTCGTCGATCTTCTTCGATGCGTCCGCCTTGCTCAGCGACTCGTCGAATTCCTCATGCGCTTCTTCCGACAGCGTCTTGAGGTAGCTTGCCTGTGCACCGGTCATCTTCTCGTCGCCAGTGGTCCAGTCATCCGGATCCTTCTCGGCGTTTGAGAAGGGTTCGGACTTGGGGTTCGGGGTGTCGGACATTGGAAATTCCTTTCCCTTGCCCAACACCCCTGTTCCGTATCCGTTCCCGATCAGCCGACCCAAGCTTCGTAAGGTAAACCTAGATCATCCGCGACCGCCTTATAGGCGATCTTGCCCTTGTAGACGTTCAGCCCGTTGGCGAGATGCGGGTCCGCCTTCATCGCCGCCTCGGCCCCCAGATTGGCGAGCTTCAGCGCGAACGGCAGCGTCGCGTTGTTCAGCGCGAACGCCGAGGTCCGCGCGACCGCGCCGGGCATGTTGGCGACGCAATAATGGATCACGCCATCGACCTCGAACACCGGATCCTCGTGCGTCGTCGCATGGCTCGTCTCGAAGCACCCGCCCTGGTCGATCGCGATGTCGACCAGCACCGATCCGCGCTTCATCGTCTTGAGCATCTCGCGCGTGACGAGCTTGGGTGCCGCTGCGCCCGGGACGAGCACCGCGCCGATCACCAGATGCGCATTCTTCACCGCCGCCGCGATCGCCGCCTTCGACGCGTACGCCGTCTTGATCTGGCTGGAAAAGAACATGTCGAGCTCGGCAAGGCGATCGTTCGAGATGTCGTAGATCGTCACGTCGGCGCGCATGCCGACCGCCATCTGCGCGGCGTTCACGCCCGAGACGCCACCACCGAGGATCGCGACCTTCGCCGGCGCGACACCCGGCACGCCGCCGAGCAGCACGCCGCGCCCGCCCTGCTCCTTTTCGAGATAATGCGCACCGACCTGTACCGACATGCGGCCCGCGACTTCGGACATCGGCTTGAGCAACGGCAGCCCGCGGCGATGGTCGGTGACCGTCTCATAGGCGATGCAGGTCGCGCCCGACTTCATCAGCCCCTCGGCCTGCGGCTTGTCCGCGGCGAGGTGGAGATAGGTGAAGAGCAGGTGGCGCGGTTCGAGCATTGCGATCTCGCTCGGCTGCGGCTCCTTGACCTTCACGATCATGTCCGCGCCCGCGAACACCGCGGCGGCGGTCGGCAGGATGGTCGCACCCGCGTCGATATAATCCTGGTCCTCGAAGTCGATCCCCGAGCCGGCCTGCGTCTCGACGACGACCTCGTGCCCCGCGGCGACCAGTTCGGCGACCGATGGCGGCGTCAGGCCGACGCGATATTCGTGATTCTTGATTTCCTTGGGGACACCGACGCGCATTGATTCCACTCCATTATCGTTGCCGCAATGTAGCGTGCATCGGACGGGAAGGGTTCGCAAACTCGTCGCAACCCACTATTGGATTCACGATATTATTGCATCCAGCATCGATAGAGCGGGAAAATCTTGAGCAACACGATCGAACGCCGCATCCTGGACCTGCTCGCCGCCAATTCGGACCTGACCAGCGCCGAACTCGGCGACGCGGTCGGCCTGTCGGCAAGCGCCGCCCATCGCCGCGTCGCGCAACTTCGCGAGAGCGGCGCGATCACCGGCTATCGTGCCGTATTGTCGCGCGCGGCGCGCGGCGACCCGAGCATCGTCCTCGTCAACGTGACGCTGCGCGACCAGCGCAAGGAAACGATGGCGGCGTTCGAGGCGGAGATCGTCGACTGCCCGCAGGTCGTGCAATGCTTCCTGATGAGCGGGGAGGCGGATTACATGCTCCATGTCGAGATTCGCGACGGCGAGACGTTCGAGCGCATCCACCGCGAGACGCTGTCGCAACTCCCCGGCGTCACGCGGCTCGCCTCGCATTTCGTCATCCGCGAAGTCGTCACACGCGTATGATCAGCATGGGTTAATCCACGTTGCCGGCGCCGCCGTTGCCGCCCTCTACCCCTCATGCTAAATGCGCGCGCTTGGGGCACAGGGTGAAATCGGAAATTCGATGATGATTGCTGCACTTCCGGTTCGATTCACCGTCCAGTGAGCGTCGACCAGACCGCCGCGGCGTCGACCGTGCCACCCGCAGGCCTCGATCCGGAAACGGGGCATCAT
Organism: Sphingomonas aurantiaca; assembly: GCF_003050705.1. Classification (GTDB taxonomy): domain Bacteria; phylum Pseudomonadota; class Alphaproteobacteria; order Sphingomonadales; family Sphingomonadaceae; genus Sphingomonas; species Sphingomonas aurantiaca. The sequence goes on from NZ_QAOG01000002.1 coordinate 547,330, forward strand.
CATTCCGACGGCATGCTGAAGCTCGCCTTCGGCGCGATCGGCATCGTCTTCGGCGATATCGGTACCAGCCCGCTCTACGCGTTTCGCGAAACCTTCGCCGGCCATCACAAGCTCGCGCTCGATTCGGCGCACATCATGGGCGTCATCAGCCTGATGTTCTGGTCGATGATGATCGTCGTGACGGTCAAATACGTCATCATCATCATGCGTGCGGACAACAAGGGCGAGGGCGGCAGCCTCGCGCTGCTGGCGCTCGTGTCGGGCAAGACCAAGACGCGGCGCTGGAGCAAGGGCATCATCCTGCTCGGCGTCTTCGCGACGGCGTTGTTCTACGGCGACAGCATGATCACCCCCGCGGTGTCGGTGCTGTCCGCGGTCGAGGGCCTGGCCGTCGCCGCGCCTGCATTCGCCGGGCTGGTCCTCCCCATCGTGATCGTCATCCTGATCGCGCTGTTCTGGGTGCAGAAGAGCGGCACCGCGCGGATCGGCCTCGTGTTCGGGCCGATCATGCTGGTCTATTTCAGCGTCATCGCGGTGCTCGGCATCCTCAGCATCGTCCAGACGCCCGGCGTGCTCTGGGCGCTGTCGCCGCATTTTGCGGTCGAGTTCTTCCTCATCGACCCAGAGCGCGCGTTCCTGGCGCTCGGCTCGGTCGTGCTCGCGGTCACCGGTGCCGAGGCGCTGTATGCGGACATGGGCCATTTCGGACGCAAGCCGATCGGCCTGTCCTGGCTGTTCTTCGTTCTGCCCGCGCTGATCCTCAATTACATGGGGCAGGGCGCGTTGCTGTTCCGCGACGGCCAGGCCGCGCTCGTCAGCCCGTTCTACAATCTCGCGCCCGAGAGCCTCCAGCTCCCGCTCGTCATCCTCGCGACGATGGCCGCGGTGATCGCGTCGCAGGCGGTGATCTCCGGCGCGTTCTCGGTCACGCAGCAGGCGATCCAGCTGGGCTTCATCCCGCGGCTTCGCATCGAGCATACCAGCGCATCGACCGAGGGGCAGATCTATATCCCGCTCGTCAACGGCGCGCTGATGGTGATGGTGATCCTGCTCGTGCTGTTCTTCCGCACCTCGTCGAACCTGACGAGCGCCTATGGCATCGCGGTGACCGGCGCGATGTTCATCGATACGTGTCTGCTCGGTGTCGTGCTGTTCCGCCTCTGGAACTGGCCGAAGATCGCCGCGATCCCGCTGCTGGCGATCTTCTTCACCGTCGACGGCGCCTATTTCGCGGCGAACCTGACCAAGGTCCCCGCCGGCGGCTGGTTCCCGCTGCTGGTCGGCTTCATCATCTTCACCTTCCTGACGACCTGGTCGAAGGGGCGGCAGCTGATGATCGACCGGATGCATGAGGCCGCGATGCCGATCAAGGTGTTCATCGGCTCGGCCGCCAGCTCCGCCTCGCGCGTGCCCGGTACTGCGGTGTTCATGACCTCGACCGCGGACGGCGTGCCACACGCGCTGCTCCACAACCTCAAGCACAACAAGGTGCTGCACGAGCGCGTGATCCTGCTGACCGTGAAGATCGTCGGCCAGCCTTATTGGCCCGCCAACGACCGTGCGGTGCGCGAGGAGCTCGGCGACGGCTTCCACCGCCTCGTGCTGCGCTACGGCTTCATGGAGGATGCCGACGTGCCCGCAGCGCTGCGCCAGGTCCATAATTGCGGCGCGGATTTCAAGATGATGGACACCAGCTTCTTCCTGTCGCGCCAGACGCTGCTCGCGTCGGACAAGCCCGGCATGATGATCTGGCGCGAAAAGCTGTTCGCGTGGATGCTGCGCAACGCCGAAAGCGCGATGGAGTTCTTCCGCCTGCCGACCAACCGCGTGGTCGAACTCGGCAGCCAGATCGAGATCTGAGCAGCGTTGTAACGCCACCGCTCGCTGCCGATCACATGCACCTCCCCGGCGAAGGCCGGGGCCCAGGTGGAAAGGTCGCAGTGACGGAGCGCAACCTACGTCAGCAACGTTTCCCAACTGGACCCCGGCTTCCGCCGGGCAGGGCTTGAGTAAAATGGGACATACCACGCAAGTGACCGAAGTCGCCCCGATCATCGTCACCGCTTTGTTCGGTCGACAGGACACCGCGTTCTTCGATTCGATGCGCCGCGAGCATTTCCCGCCCGAGCGCAACCAGCTCGACGCGCATCTGACGCTGTTCCATCACCTGCCGCCGTCGGGGCTCGACGAGCTGAAGCACCGGCTCAACCAGGAGACGCGCGGCATCCGTGCCCCGCAGGCGCGGATCGGCGGCCTGATGTCGCTCGGCCGAGGCGTTGCCTACCGCATCGAGTCCCCCGACCTGGTCGGCATCCGCGCGCGTCTGGCCGACGCGTTCACCGGCATGCTCACTCCGCAGGACGCCGGCGGCTGGCGTCCGCACGTCACGATCCAGAACAAGGTCAGCCCGCAAGTCGCCAAGCTCCTGCTCGGCAATCTGCAACGCGATTTCTCCCCGAAGGACGTTGAAATCGCCGGTCTGGGGGCGTGGTGGTATCGTGGCGGACCGTGGGAAGCGATTTCTCGGCATATGTTCGCTTGACCGCCTCGAATCCGCTTCCTATAGGCCGCGCCTCGCAGGGAAGAACGCTTCCCTGACGGACGGTACGGCGAAGTAGCTCAGTTGGTTAGAGCACGGGAATCATAATCCTGGGGTCGGGGGTTCAAGTCCCTCCTTCGCTACCATTCTCAAAGACAATTTCAGTCGCTGAAGACGGCCCATGGGTCGTTGACGACCAGGATCGCGTCGCTCCGCGCGAGCGCGAGCAGCGTCAGTCCGTGCGTGCGTGCGTGATCGATCGCCAGGCTGGTCGGCGCGGAGATTCCCACTAGCATCGGCGCCCGCGCGATCAGCGCCTTGTCGACCATCTCGAAGCTGATTCGCGACGTCACCAGAATGAAGCCGTCGACCGGCTGCCGCGCGGTCGCCAGCCCGCCGACGAGCTTGTCGAGCGCGTTGTGGCGGCCGACATCCTCAAAGGCTGCGGTGATCCGCCCGCTACGATCGCATGCGGCTGCGGCGTGGATAGCCCCGGTGGCGCTGTTGAGGGGCTGGTGCGCACGCAAACCGCCGAGCGCGGCGAACAGCGCCTCGACGGGCGTGTCGGGCCTTGGCGGGGTGCTGGGGACCGGTTTGCGGAGCTGTTCGAGCCCGGAGATGCCGCACAGTCCGCAACTCGTGTCGCTGGTCCGGTGGCGGACCCGGTCGTGGATCCGCCCCTTGCACCGATCGGACAGCCCGACGCGGACGATCCAGCCCGCCTCCGCCTCGAAGATATCGATGTCGCGCACGTCGTCGGCGCTGTCGGCGAGCCGCTCGGTCAGCAGGAAGCCGGTGGTGAACGCCTCCAGATCGGCGGGAGTCATCATCATGACCGCATAGCCAAGCCCGTCGATCTCGATCGCGACGGGGACCTCGATTGCGATGGCGCGTTCGCCCGCGGTGACCGTGTCAGGCCGGAGGATCTTGATCGCTTGCGTGCGCGAAGTCGTCATAGGGTATCAAGGTCCTGCGGCGTGTTGACGTTCGGAATGCGTGTCCCCGCCGGGATAGGAATAGCGCCGATCGCCTCCGCCCACCCCCGTACCGAGCGCCGTGGCACAGTCTCGATATGGGTCAGCAGGTGCCCGAGCAACCGTGTCTCCCAATGCCCGAGCACCGGCGCATCCGGGCAATAGGCCGACGCCCTGCGCGCGAGCGCCGACAGCAACCCGTCGGGCAGCCGGGGCATGTCGCACGCGATCGTCATCACAGATGTGAAGCCCAGCCCGGCGGCATGGCCGAGCGCGCCGGCAATGCCGCCCAGCGGCCCAAGCCCCGGACCGGGCTTGTCGGGTATCGCTCCGTCGCGCCCGGCAATCAGCGCGCGGTCGACATGCGGTGCCAGCAGTGCGCGCGCATGCTCGGCCAGCGCCCGCCCGTCCAGCACCGCCTGCGCCTTGTCGGACCCGAAGCGCGACGACTGCCCGCCCGCAAGCACGACGCCGAGGATGCGCTGGCCGCTCAGCGCGTCTTCTCGATCCGCACCGGCACCGACTTTGCCGCCGGAACATGGCTTTCGCGCGCGTGATGCGCGACCGGCATCAGCAGGTTGCACTCGGGATAATAGGCACCGAGGCAGCCCTCGGGGATCGAATATTCGACGACGCGGAGCTTGTTCAGCCGGCGATCCGAATTGCAGCCTGCGTCGCCGACCAGATCGACGTAGTCACCATCGGTGATGCCCATCCGGATCATGTCGCTGCGGTTCATGAACACGATATCGCGCGTGCCCTTCACGCCGCGGAACCGGTCGTGATAGCCATAGACGGTCGTGTTGAACTGGTCGTTCGACCGCAGCGTCATCAGGCGGAAACGGCCCTCCGCCTCTTCAAACCCCGTAACGTTCAACGCCTGCGGAATGTTGATCTCCGCCTTGCCGCTCTCGGTCTTCCACTCGCGATGCGCTGCGGGCACGCCCTTCCAGAAGCCACCGGGCGTGAACATCTGCGCGTTGAAGTCCTTGAACAGCTCCGGATACGTCACCTCGATCGCATCGCGAACGCGCGCATAGTCACGCACCCACGCATCCCAATCGAGCTTCGGATTGGGGGCGAGCGTCGCCTTGGCGATCCCGGCGACGATCGCCGGCTCGGACAGCAAAGTCTCGGCGGCGGGCGTCGCCTTGCCCTTCGAACCATAGATCTGGCTGAACGAATCCTCGATGGACACGCTCTGTGGGCCGGTGCCCTGCATGTCGGTCTCGATCCGGCCGAGGCAGGGGAGCAGATACGACGTCTCGCCGGGCAGCAGGTGCGAGCGGTTGAGCTTGGTCGCGATGTGCACGGTCAGGTCGAGCCCGCGCCATTTCGGCTCCATCCGCGCATGATCGGGGATCGCGCGCACGAAATTGCCGCCGAGTCCGATGAACGCCTGCGCGGTGCCGTCCAGGACCGCTTCGCACGCCTCGACCGTGTCCCAGCCCTTTTCGCGTGGTGGCTCGAAGCCATATTGCTCGGCCAGCAGATCAAGCGGCGCGAGTTCGGGCTTCTCGGTGATCCCGACCGTCCGCTGGCCCTGCACGTTCGAATGCCCGCGGACCGGGCCCATGCCCGCGCCGGGCTTGCCGATGTTGCCGCGCAGCAGCATCAGGTTGACGACCATGTGGACGTTGTCGATCCCGCCGACATGCTGCGTCAGCCCCATGCCGTAGACCGCGATGACCGCCTTCGACTTGGCATAGACCTTCGCCGCCGCCTCGATCTCGGTGCGCGCCAAGCCGCTCTCATGCTCGATCGTGGCCCAATCGGTGCCGCGGGCGACATCGGCGAACGCCTCGAACCCGGTCGTGTGCTCGGCGAGAAATGCGTGGTCGAGCACGGGCAGGCCGTTGATGCGCTTCGCATTGTCGTCAGCTTCGATCAGGTATTTGCACATCCCCATGATCGCGCCGACGTCGCCGCCGGTCTTCAGCTGGTGATATTGCGAAGCGATCGGGGTCGACTTGCCCGTCACCATCTCGATCGGATTCTGCGGATCCTGGAATTTCTCCAGCCCGCGCTCCTTGAGCGGATTGAACACGACGATCTCGACGCCGCGCTTCGCGCAGTCGCGTAAGGGGTGCAGGAACCGCGGGCTGTTCACGCCGGGGTTCTGCCCGAAGTAGAAGATCGCGTCGCACTTCTCATAGTCCGACAGGTGGATCGTCCCCACCGCCGAGCCGATCGCCGACTTCAGCCCGACCGACGTGGTCTCGTGGCACATGTTCGAGCTGTCGGGGAGGTTCTGGCTGCCGTACATCCGCGCGAGCAGGCTATACATGTACGACGTCTCGAGGCTGGCGCGGCCCGAGGCGTAGAAGATGACCTTGGTCGGATCATAGGTCTTCAGCTTGGCGCCGATCCCGGCGAACGCCTCGTCCCAGCTGCACGCGGCATATTTGTCCGTAGCCGCATCGTACTTCAGCGGATGCGTGAGGCGTCCGGCCTGTTCGAGATCATAATCCTTCCAGCCGATCAGCTCGCTCACCGTATGCTGTTCGAAGAAGGCGGGCGTCACGCGGAACGACGTCAGCTCCCACGCGGTCGCCTTCGCGCCGTTCTCGCAGAACTCGGCGACATGCGGGTGCGCGGGCTTGCCCCAGGCGCAGCTGACGCACGCAAAGCCGTCGGGCTTGTTCTGGCGGGCGAGTTCGCGGACGACCTCGGGCCCGACCTTCTCGCGCGCGGATATCTCCACCAGCGACTTCATCGAGCCCCAGCCGCCTGCTGGTGCCGTGTAGTTCTCGATCTCTACGGTCCGGTCGTCGCTCATGCTCATCTCCGCTTTTGGTACTCGAACGAAGCGGCAAAGCTTTCGATGCAAGGCCAACAGATTTACCGACGGTTCAAATCGCGATGCCGATCGCCTAGATGGGATTGGAATCTCCAAGGAATCACGATGACGACGCACACGACCCGCATGCTTATCCTCGGCTCGGGCCCGGCCGGCCTCTCCGCCGCGATCTATGGCGCGCGAGCCGGGATGGCGCCGATCGTCGTGCAGGGCATCCAGCCCGGCGGCCAGCTGACCACGACGACCGACGTCGAGAACTATCCCGGCTTCAAGGACGTCATCCAGGGCCCATGGCTGATGGAGCAGATGCAGGCGCAGGCCGAGCATGTCGGCACGCGGATGATGTGGGACACGATCGTGAAGGTCGATCTCACCAGCCGCCCGTTCCGCCTGATCGGCGACAGCGGCGACGTGTATGAGGGCGACACGCTGGTGATCGCGACGGGTGCGCAGGCAAAATGGCTCGGCATCGACAGCGAGGAGCCGATGAAGGGCAAGGGCGTCAGCGCCTGCGCGACCTGCGACGGGTTCTTCTACCGCGGCAAGAAGGTCGCGGTGATCGGCGGCGGCAACACTGCGGTCGAGGAGGCGCTCTACCTCACCAACCATTCGCCCGACGTGACGCTGATCCACCGCCGCGATTCGCTGCGCTCGGAGAAGATCCTCCAGGAGCGGCTGTTCGCGCACAAGGGCGTGACGGTGCTGTGGAACAAGGAAGTCCGCGAGTTCGTCGACGGCGGCGGCAATGCCGGGCTGGTCGCGCTCGAACTCGAGGACACCGTGACCGGCGAGCGCTCGCGCCTCACAGTCGATGGCGGGTTCGTCGCGATCGGCCATCACCCCGCGACCGAACTGTTCCGCGGGCACCTCGAACTCGATTCGGACGGCTACATCGCGGTCGAGACTGGCTCGACGCGCACCAATGTCGAAGGCGTGTTCGCGTGCGGCGACGTCGCGGACAAGGTGTACCGCCAGGCGGTGACCGCGGCGGGCACGGGTTGCATGGCGGCACTGGACGCCGAGCGCTTCCTCGCGGCCGCCGAGTTCGCCGAAATGGCCGAAGCCGCGGAATAATACTCGCGGCCACCGTCATCCTGACGATGGGAAGGGCCGACACTTAAGCCGTCATCCTGACGAAAGTCATGATCCAGGGTTCCAGGCATTAGCGCTTACGGCTCTGGATCCTGACTTTCGTCAGGATGACGGAAAGCAATGGCGGCAGCGATCACGGCGTACAGTGCCGCTGCGTTCTCCGCCCCGGCAAAGCTGTGGGACGCCGTGTCCAGCCGCGTCACGTTTGCGGCACCGCGATACTCAGCGGCAAACGCAATCGCGGTCGCGTCTCCGCTCGCAAGGACGATCGCAACGTCCTCGCGCCAGTCGCCAAGCGCGGTGAGCACTTGCGTAGCAAGCGGCGCCGGTTTCTCGGCTTTCGCGGCAACGACCCGTCTCAAACCCTTGAAAAGCTTAGTCAGGCTGACCTGCCCTGAGACGGCCCGCCGCCACGTTGCAGGATCACGCAACCGTTCGCCATAGCGCGCACGGATCGCCGCGGTGGGGGGCAGGTCGTCGATCGGCTCGACTACCCAGGGGTTGGCGAGAATGATCCGCTCGATCCCCGCCGACCGCCCGAACAGCGCAAGCGTGCTGGCCGCATCGCAGTTGCCGAAACCGACGACGCGCGTAACATGCGGTGCCGCGCTCCGGAACGCAGTCGCGGCCGCGACCAGGTCGGGCTGGGCGCTAAGAAATCCGCGATTATCACCCGTCGAATCGCCGACGCCGCGCCGGTCGTAACGGAATACCGGGGTGCCCGCAGCGGCAAGCCGCTGGCCGAGATCCGCCATCCCGCGATGCGCGCCGCTACGGATCTCGTTGCCGCCGGATACGATGAGCAGCCCCGTCGTCCCGTCCGCCTCGTCCAGCGTGGCGGCGAGCGTTTCGCCTTCACACGCGACCGCGACGAACCGCCTCATGCTGCGATCCAATGCGCGATATCGGCAGCAAGCTTCTGGGCGAGCTGGATATTGTTGTCCGGTTCCGACCGACGCCAGAGCGGCACGCCGGGATAGGTCGCATCCGCCGCCCGCGGGTCGGTGTCGAGGCGTATGATCCGGCATCGTCCACCCCCCCGCGGCACGGCCTCTCGCAACGCGGCGAGCCGCTCGAACGACAGATGATTGCCCGCATAGTCGCCCTCCTTTTTGCCAGCGGCGACTCGTGCGCGTTCAAGGTCGCGGACAAGCTCCTCGCCGGATTGTGGTGAGAGGTGCCAACGGCCGGCCAGCGTCGCGTCAACCTCAAGCAGCGCGCCGCTTCTTATCGAAAGCGCATAGGTATCAACGCCAAGCACCTGTGTCAGCGCGACATAAGCTCGGCGCTTGTCGGAGAGTGTCGCGTCGGCGGTGGCGACAAGACTTTCGCCGGTGCCGGGAAAGTCCGGAAGGACGCTGCCTATCCCATACCCGGCGAGCGCGCGCAGGATCGTGCAGGCGAATTGTCGCGTCCGGTTGGCTTCCTCGAACAGCGGTAGCGCGGCGAGGACAATCGGGCCGATATCGGGGCCGAACCGCAGCATCGCCTCGCGGCCACCCGCCCAGTCATAGTGATCGAAGCGGATACCGGTCATCCCGGCAGAGCTAGACCAGCGCCTTGCCTGCGGCAAACGTCACCAGCGCGCCGAACGTCTCGAGCATCTCGCCGTCGATTTCGTCGTCCTCGATCAGGATGCCGAGCCTGTCCTCGAGTTCGGTCAGCACGCTCGCCACCGCCATCGAATCGAGTTCGGGCAGCGCGCCGAACAGCGGCGTGTCGGCAGTGAACGCAGCGACGCGGTCGGCGCTCAGGCCGAGGATATCGGCGAGGACGGCGCGTACCGTCGTTTCGACTTGGGAAGTACCTTCGAAAATCACGAGCATCGCCTGAACCGTTACGAACCGGGCCCCGCTAGCGTGTGGGGCCGAATTCGGCAACGGCTTCGCGCCATGCGGGCTTGCCGCTATGAGGGCGGTCATGATCGTGCTCGACCCCGTTCCATACCCTATCGACCATATCGCGCGGCGCGGCGCGGCGCAGGACGTCGCGCTGATCGACAAGGCGGGACCGATGACGTTCGCCGAGCTCGAGGCGGGCGTCGCCCGGTTGGCGGGATGGCTCGCGGGGCAGGGGCTCTCGGCAGGGGACCGCGTCGCGACGTGGTTGCCCAAGACCCGCGTCGCCTGCCTGATGCCGCTGGCGGCGCCGCGCGCGGGGCTGGTGCATGTCCCGGTCAATCCGCTGCTCCGGCGCGCGCAGGTCGCGCATATCCTCGGCGATAGCGGCGCGCGGCTGCTGGTGACGCAGCCCGCGCGCGCCGGGACTCTGGACGATGGCGACGTGCCCGATGGCTGTGCGATCGCGGACGAGGCCGATGCTCTGGCCGGGAACGGCGCCGGGTTGGGGCCGTCGGACGCCGATCCCGATCGTTTGGCCGCGATCCTCTACACGTCCGGCTCCACGGGCCGGCCGAAAGGCGTGATGCTCAGCCATGCCAATCTGTGGCTCGGTGCGATTTCGGTCGCGCACTATCTGAAGCTGGTGCCCGCCGATCGCGTGCTCGGCGTGCTGCCCTTGTCGTTCGACTATGGCCAGAACCAGCTGTTTTCGACCTGGGCAGCGGGCGCGTCTGTCGCGCCGCTCGACTATCTGGTCGCGCGCGATGTCGTGAAGGCGGTGGAGAGGTTCGGGGCGACGACGCTCGCAGGAGTACCGCCGCTCTGGGTGCAACTGCTCGAGGCGGAGTGGCCGACAGAGACCGCGGCGCGGTTAAAGCGGTTGACCAATTCGGGCGGTGCGCTGACGCCGCGGCTGGTGCGGGGCCTGCGCGCGCGGTTCCCGGCGGCGGACATCTACGCGATGTACGGCCTGACCGAGGCGTTTCGGTCGACCTATCTCGATCCGCGGCTGATCGATACGCACCCCGATGCGATGGGGCGGGCAATCCCGTTTGCAGAGGTCTCCGTCGTGAAGCCCGATGGCACGCGCGCCGCGGCCGGCGAGGCGGGCGAGCTCGTGCATGCAGGGCCGCTGGTGGCGCAAGGCTATTGGCAGGATGCAGAGCGGACGGCGCAGCGGTTTCGGCCGGCGCCGGATGGGCGCGGCATGGCGGTGTGGTCGGGCGATACCGTGACCGAGGGGGCGGACGGCCTGCTTCGGTTCGTCGGGCGCGATGACGAGATGATCAAGAGCGCGGGGAACCGGATCAGCCCGCTCGAGGTCGAGGAGGCAGTACTGGCCGGCGGCGAGGCGCGCGAAGCGGTCGCGGTCGGCGTGACAGATGCGCGGCTTGGGCAGGCGATCGTCGTCATGGCGGCGGGCGATGCCGGCGGCGAGACGGCGTTGCGCGCGCGACTGCGGACGACGTTGCCGAGCTTCATGCAGCCCGGCCATTATCTGTGGCGCGAGGAATTACCGCGCAATGCCAATGGGAAGCTCGACAGGTCTGCCATCGCGACCGAGGTGCGGCAATCGTCGCTGGGCAACGAGGAGCACGTGCGATGAAACCGATGGGCGCTCTTCCTCCGGAGTTCGCAGGCCAGTCGGGCTCGCTGACGATCGCCGGGCAGTCGGCTGACGACTGGGCACGGCAGGCGGGCGATACGCCGCTGTTCGTCTACGACATGGCGATCGTCGCCGCACGCATCGCGCGGTTCCGCGCCGCGATGCCGGCGATCGATCTGCATTACGCGATCAAGGCCAATCCGCATGCCGATCTGCTCGCGGCGATCGCGCCGCTCGTCGATGGGCTCGATGTCGCCTCGTCGGGCGAGCTCGCCCACGCGCTGGCCGTGAAGCCCGCCGCCGCGATCAGCTTTGCCGGCCCAGGCAAGCGCGACGACGAACTCGTCGCCGCGATCACCGCGGGCGCCACGCTCAACGTCGAATCGGAAGGCGAGGCGGCGCGTGCGTTCGCGATCGGCGATCGGCTCGGCCTGGCACCGCGGATGGCGGTGCGCGTGAACCCCGACATCGAACTGCGCGGATCGGGCATGCGGATGGGCGGCCGTGCGTCGCCGTTCGGCGTCGATGCGGTGCGTGCCGCGGCGCTCGTGACGGCGATCGTCGGCGCCGGGGCGGACTGGCGTGGCTTTCATATCTATGCCGGCAGCCAAGCGCTCGATCCCGGCGCGATCATCGAGACGCAGGCCGCAACGCTCGCGCTCGCCGCGCGGCTGGCCGACCAAGCGGGCGTGGCGCCACCGCTCGTCAATCTGGGCGGCGGGTTCGGCGTGCCCTATTTCGCTGGCGACGTGGCGCTCGACGTCGAGCGGGTCGGCGACGCGCTGGCCGAGGCGCTTGCGACGCGCGCGGCCATCCTCGGCGAGACGCGGTTCGCGATCGAGCTGGGGCGCTGGCTGGTGGCGGAGTCCGGTGTCTATCTCACGCGCATCGTCGACGTGAAGCAGAGCCAGGGCGAAACCTTCGTCGTCGTCGATGGCGGTCTCAACCACCAACTCGCCGCCAGCGGCAATTTCGGCACCGTGGTGCGTCGCAACTATCCGATCGCGGTCGCGGCGCGCATGGGTCAAGAAACCACGATCACCGCGTCCGTGGTCGGTCCGCTCTGCACCCCACTGGACCGGCTGGGCGACAAGGTCGCGCTCCCCGCGGCCGATGTCGGCGAGCTGATCGCGATCTTCATGGCGGGAGCTTATGGGGCAAGCGCCAGTCCGCGTGCGTTTCTCGGGCATCCACCTGCGATCGAGATCGTTACTCAATCATAGCCTGTCGTTTACTGTCCCATTCTGGGGCCGGTGCCGGCCGGGGGCATGGTTACGGGGCGCTCCTAACGCTATCTTCACCTGTTCCCGGCATAGCCGAGGCTGAGTTTAGCCGACCGTCGGGCAATCGACGGACGGTGTGGCGCCAGGAGAAAAGTGCCCATGCGTTCCGGACCCGTTGCGAAATCCCTGCTGACCCTCGGCCTTGTTGGTGCCACCGTGTCCGCGTGCACCAGCACCGGCGGCCGCCCCGAACTGCCGCCTGCCGCCTATGTCGCGAACAAGGAATTGCCGGGCGAGGAATATGTGATCGGCCCGCTCGATCAGCTCAATATCTTCGTCTGGCGCAATCCCGAACTGTCGTCGAAGGTCCAGGTGCGCCCCGATGGCCGGATCACCACGCCGCTGATCAACGACATGCCCGCGGTCGGAAAGACCCCGGCGATGCTCAGCGACGACATCAAGAAGGCGCTGGGGGCCTATATCAAGGACCCGATCGTCTCGGTGATCGTCGAGAATTTCAGCGGCACCTACGGCCAGCAGGTCCGCATCGTCGGCGCGACCGAAAAGCCCGCGTCGATCCCGTACCGCGCCAACATGACCCTCCTCGACGCGATGATCGCGGTCGGCGGGCTCAGCCAATATGCAGCGGGCAACAAGGCGCGGCTGGTCCGCTACGACCGGGCTACCGGCAAGCAGACCGAGTTCGCGTTGCAGATCGGCAACCTGCTGAAGAAGGGCGATTCGTCGGCCAATGTCCGGCTCGAACCCGGTGATGTGATCATCATCCCCGAATCGATGTTCTGAGGCACGCGCGATGAACGGGATCTACGACGAGGTGCGAATCGCGCTCCATGCGATCTGGACGCGGCGCTGGCTGGCGCTGGCGGTGGCGTGGGGCGTCTGCGTGCTCGGCTGGCTGGTCGTGTCGCAGATCCCGAGCCGCTACGAATCGACGTCGCGCGTGTTCGTCCAGATGCAGACGATCCTGCCTGCGGGGATGGACGGCGTGCCGCAGAGCACGCCGATGACCGTCGACACGATCCGCACGACGCTGATCTCGGCGGTGAACCTCGAAAAGGTGGTGCGCGGCACCGATCTGGCGGCGACCATCTCCAGCGATCGCGACGTCGCCGACCGGGTCGCGAGCCTGGCGCCCAACATCAAGATCGCGTCGCAGCAGGACAATGTCTTCCAGATCACGACAAGCGCCTCCAGCCCCAAGCTCGCGCGCCAGATCACGCAGAAGCTGATCGACCTGTTCGTCGAGCAGAACCTTGCCGGTGATCGCTCCAAGACGACGCAGAGCCTGACGTTCCTCGATCAGCAGCTCGCCGCCCGGCAGAAGCAGCTGGCGGATGCCGAGGCCAAGCGCGCCGATTTCCAGAATCGCTATCTCGGCAGCCTCCCGGGCACCGGCTCGGTCAGCGACCGGATCAGCGCCGCGCGCTCGCAGATGTCGCAGGTCGACGGTGATCTCGCCGCCGCGCAGTCGAGCCTGTCCGCGGTGCAGGGGCAGATGGCCGGCACGCCGGCGACCGTCGCGGGGGCAGGGGGTGTCGCCGGCGCGATCGGCCCGGCGCGTGCGCGGCTCCAGGCGATCCAGGGCCAGCTCGCCGATGCGCGTGCGCGCGGCTATACCGAGAACCACCCCGATGTCGTCGCGCTCAAGAGCCAGCTGGCGGCCGCGACCGCGGCGGCGCGCAGCGAGCCCTTGTCGGGCGGCAGTGGCGGCAGCAGCGCGCAAAACCCGCTTTACGCCTCGCTCCAGTCGATGGTCGCGGATCGCACCGCGACGGTCGCTTCGCTGCGGATGCGGCGCAGCCAGTTGCAGGGCGATCTCGACCTGCTCAACTCGAAGCTGACGGGCGATCCCGAGGTCGCCGCCGAGCAGGGCTCGATCGATCGCGATTACCAGGTGCTCAAGGACCAGTATGACGCGTTGCTCAAACAGCGTGAGCAGACCGCGATCGTCGGGCAGGCGCAGTCGCAGAGCGATCACGTCAAGTTCAGCGTGATCGATCCACCGACGATGCCGAGCAAGCCCAGCGCACCCAACCGGATGCTGCTGCTCACCGGCGTCCTGGTCGCCGGGCTTGCGGCGGGGATCGGCGCGGCGTTCGCGATGGGCCAGTTGCGCGCGACGTTCGCGACCAGCAGCCGGCTCGAGAAGGTGGCGGGCATGCCGGTGATCGGCTCGATCGGCGAGGTCGTTACCCGCGTGCAATCGAACCATCGCCGCCGTAAGTTCAAGATGTTCCTGGGCGGCACCGCCGCGCTGGGTGCCGCCTATGTGTTGCTGCTGGGGGTAGAGATCCTCCAGCGCGGCCTGGCGGCCTGAAGGGTATGACCGTGACGAAACCAGATCGCGAACCCTCGCTGCTCGAACGTGCGGCCAAGGTGTACGACTTCACCGCCCATGCTCGTGCCCGCGGCGGCGTCGTGCCGCCCGTGCAGCCCGCGGCGCCGGTCGTCGATACGCCGGTCGCCGCCCCGGCGCCCGCCGCGGCACCGGCTCCCGATTTCGCCGACGCGACCTTCCTGGCGATCCCCGAGGAACTGCGCGCGCCGATCGGCGACGAGTTCGGCGACGAGGTCTATTACCCCGAGGATCCGGACGACACCGCACGGATCGATCGCGGGATGCTCGCCGCCAACGGCATGATCGTGCCCGGCGCACCGGTCGGTCCGCTCGCGGAGGAGTTTCGCCTGATCAAGCGGCAGCTGCTGATCGCCAGCGCGCGGATCGCCGAAAGCGAAAGCGCGGACAAGGCGCGGATGATCCTGGTGTGCTCGGCCCGCCCGGAGGACGGCAAGACGTTCTGCGCGATCAACCTCGCGCTCTCGATTGCGGCGGAGCGCGACACCGAAGTCCTGCTCGTCGATGCCGATGTCGCAAAGCCCGATATCGTCAAGCAGCTGGGCCTGATCGACGGTCCCGGCCTGCTCGACGCGCTGAGCGATTCGCGGATCGACGTGGAGGATCTCGTCATCGCGACCGACGTGCCGCATCTCTCGATCCTCCCCGCGGGCACGAAGACCGCGATGGATACCGAACTCCTTGCCAGCGCGCGCACCAGGGCGGTCATCGCGCGGCTGCTCGCCGCAAACCCGCGCCGGATCATCATCATCGATTCGCCGCCTGCACTGGCCGCCTCCGCCGCATCGGTGCTGGCGATGCGGGTCGGCCAGGTGATGCTCGTCGTCCGTGCCGATCGCACGCCCGAGAGCGAATTGCGCGCCGCGGTCAACATTCTCGACGGATGCGAGCATATCCAGCTCGTCCTCAACGCCGTCGCGTACGTCCAGGGCGGCGCGCGCTTTGGCAGCTATTACGGTCAGGACAGCGCCCAATGATCCGCCACGCCTCTCGCAGCCTCGCATGCGTTGGCGGTGCGGCGACGCTCGTCGCGCTCGCTTATCCGGCCGCGGCGCAGGACGCGCCACGAGTCACCGTCAGGCCCTATATCGAGGCCAGCCAGATCCTCGACGCCGATCTCAGCGGCGGCGACACGCTGACCTATACCAGCCTTGCGGCGGGCGTCGACGCGACCATCGCGACGCCGCGCGTGGCCGGGCAGGTCAGCTATCGCTACGAACGCCGCTTCGCGTGGAACGACGATGTCGGCGACAGCGATATCCATTCGGGGCTGGCGCGCGTCGATGCCAAGCTCAACCGCAACCTGACGATCGAGGCGGGCGGCATCGCTACGCGCACCCGGTCGGACATCCGCGGCGCCGCGCCCGGCCTGCTCGTCGGCAATGTCGACAACGTCTCGCAGCTGTATGCGGTCTATGCCGGCCCCAGCTTCACCGGCGTCGCCGGCCCCGTCACGTTCAACGCCAATTACCGGCTCGGCTATACCAAGGTCGAGACGCCGACCTTCGCCGATACGAGCATCGGCGGGCAGCGGCTCGATTATTACGACGATTCGATCGGCCACACCGCGACCGCCAGCGCGACGGTCGCCCCGGGCATGATCGCGCCGTTCGGCGTCACGCTGAGCGGCGCCTATGACCGCGAGACCGCCAGCCAACTCAAGCAGCGCTACGAAGGCTATTATGGCCGCGGCGACGTGCTCCAGCCGATCTCCCCCTATGTCGCGCTGACCGCGGGCGTCGGCTATGAGAAGATCGAGACCAGCCAGAAGGACGCGCTGGTCGACGCGACCGGTGCGCCGGTCCTCGACGAGGACGGCCGGTTCGTCACCAACGCCGCATCCCCGCGCCGGATCGCCTACCGCACCGACGGCATCTACTACGACGCTGGCGTCGTCTGGCGTCCCAATCGCCGCACCTCGGTCGAAGGGCATATCGGCAAGCGCTATGGCTCGCTGAGCTATACCGGCACCGCGACCTATCAGGCGTCGCAGTCCGTCGGTCTCGCGGTCAACGTTTATGACGGCGTCCAGACGTTCGGCCGCCAGCTCCGCACCGGGCTCGCCAACCTCCCGACCAGCTTCGTCTCGGGCCAGCAACAGGGCTTTGGCCAGCAGTTCAACGGCTGCGTCTTCGGCTCCAGCGGCGCGCAGCCCGGCGCGTGCCTCAACGACGTGTTCCAGTCGATCTCGACGTCGAGCTACCGCGCCCGCGGGATCGACGGCGTGCTGATCGCGACGCGCGGGCGGTCGACCTGGGGCGCGGGCATCGGTTATGCCAGCCGCAAGCTCTATTCGCCGCGGCTCGCGCCGGGCCTCGTCGTCAGCGGCCTCGACGACCAGAGCTATTACGGGCAACTTTTCTACGCACGTTCGTTGACCCCGGTGTCGGGCATCAACACCGATCTGTTCGTGAATTACTATGACAGCGGCGTCGAGGATATCACGGGCGACACCAGCGTTTGGTCCTATGGCGGGACCGGAACCTATTATCGTAATTTCGGACGGCTCGGCACGACCGCGTCGCTCGGACTCTACAGCTTCAAGGTCGGTGATCTCGATAGCGACTGGTCGGCGCAGGCGCTGATCGGTGCGCGGTACCAGTTCTGAAGGCGAGCAGCTTATGTACGACGAACATTATGGATTGACGGGTCGCCCGTTCCAGCTGACCCCCGATCCCAAATTCTGGTTCGAAACCGGCACGCACCGCAAGGCGATGGCGTATCTCGGCTATGGCCTTGCGCAGGGTGAGGGCTTCATCGTCATCACCGGCGATATCGGCGCGGGCAAGACGACGCTCGTCGGCCATCTGATGGACACGATCGATCACCAGCAGCTCAACGCGATCAAGCTGGTATCGACCGCGATCGAGGCGGACGACCTGCTGCGCATCGTCGCGACCGAGCTTCAGGTGGATCCGTCGGGGCTGACCAAGGCCGAACTGCTGACCGCGATCGAGCGCGGGCTGCACGCGGTCGCGCGCACTGGCAAACGCACGCTGCTCATCGTCGACGAGGCGCAGGCCTTGCCCGTGTCCGCGCTCGAGGAACTGCGGATGCTGTCGAACTTCCAGGCGGGCGGCCATGCGCTGTTGCAGATCGTCCTGCTCGGCCAGCCCGAGTTCCGCGATCGGCTGCACGGCTCCGACCGGCTTGAACAGCTCCGCCAGCGCGTAATCGCGATCCACCATCTCGATCCGATGGAGGAGCATGAGGTTTCCGACTATCTCGCGCATCGCCTGACGGTGGTCGGCTGGACCGGTAACCCGGACTTTTCCGACGATGCGTTTGCCGCCTTCTATGCCGCCTCGGCAGGCGTCCCGCGCCGCCTGAACCTGCTCGCCGGGCGCGTGATGCTCTATGCCGCGATCGAGGATCTGCGGGTCATCGATGCCGCCGTCGTGCGGTCGGTACAACGCGATCTCGAAGGTGATCTGCCGACGCTGGCCACCGATACGGGGAAGGGCGCCGCTACGCCCGCGGCATCGATCGCGCAGCCTGCGCCCGTCGCCGAAGCACCCCGCACCGATCCGGCGATCGAGGATCGTATCGCCGCGCTCGAGGCGCGCTTGGAGGTGCAGGACAAGGCGCTGCGCCGCGTGCTGACGTTGCTGGTCGACTGGGTCGAGAGCGATACCGACAAGCCCGACTATGCGCCGATCCGCGGCGTCGCTGCCTGGCATGATGCCGCGTAAGATGAGCGGCGTAAAAGCGCCTGTCCTCAACGGCATGTCCGTCGATGTTGAGGACTGGTTTCAGGTCGGCGCCTTCGAAAACGTCATCGACAAGGCGGACTGGGACTCGCTGATGCCGCGCGTCGAGGCGAACACCGACGCGGCGCTCGCACTGTTCGCCGAGCGCGACACCAAGGCGACGTTCTTCACGCTTGGCTGGGTCGCGCATCGCTATCCCGCGCTGATCCGCCGGATCGTCGATGCGGGACATGAGATCGCCAGCCACGGCTGGGATCACCAGCGAGTCTTCACGATGACTCCGGACGTCTTTCGCGCCGACCTGATCCGCGCGCGGACCGCGATCGAGGATGCGGCGGGTATGGCGGTCACGGGCTATCGCGCGCCCAGCTTCTCGATCGATCAGCGGACTCCCTGGGCGCATGTCGAACTCGCCGATGCAGGCTATGCCTATTCGTCGAGCGTCGCGCCGGTGAAGCACGACCATTATGGCTGGCTCGATGCGCCGCGGTATGGCTTCAAGCCGCTCCCCGACAGCGCGCTGATCGAGGTGCCGGTGACGGTAGCCAAGTTCGGCGAGCGCAAGCTTGCGACCGGCGGCGGCTTCTTCCGCCTGTTGCCCGCCGCGATCACCGATTTCGCGGTGCGTCAGGTCAACCGCGAAGATCGTCCGGCGATGTTCTATTTCCACCCATGGGAGATCGATCCGTCGCAGCCGCGCGTCGATGCCGCACCGATGCGCTCCAAGATCCGCCATTATTCACGGCTCGGCGCGATGGCGGGCAAGCTGCGCGGGTTGCTCGGTCGTCATGCCTGGGGCCGCGTCGATGCGGTCGTCGCGCGCGAAGCGGCCCGGCTGGCGTGACCGCACCCATGCCCGTCGGCGTGCGCGAGGCCGACCTCCGCGATCCGGCCGAGTGCGCGCGGATCGCGGCCTTCGTCGCGGTGACCGATGGGGCGACGCCGTTTCATCTGCCGCAATGGAGCCGCGCCGTGCAGGAGGGGTGTGGCCAACGCGCGCACTATCTGCTGTCCGAGGATGCCAGCGGTGCGATCCTCGGCGTGCTGCCGTTGACCGAGATGCGCTCGCTGCTGTTCGGGCGCGCGCTGGTGTCGACCGGGTTCGGCGTCGATGGCGGCGTACTGGGGGCGTCGATCGAGCCGCTCGCGGCGGGGGCGTGGAACCTGGCGCTGCGGTTAGGCTGCCCATCGGTAGAACTCCGCGGCGGCGCGGCGCCCGACGGCTGGACCAGCGACGAGACGAGCTATCTCGGGTTTGCGCGGGATCTCGCGGTGGACGAGGCGGCCGAACTGCTCGCAATCCCGCGCAAACAGCGCGCCGAGGTTCGCCGTTCGCTCGGGCTTGATCTCGAGATCGTGACTGGCAACGATCGCGCGCTGCTCGACGAGCATTATCGGATTTACGCGGAGTCGGTCCGCAACCTCGGGACGCCGGTCTTTCCCGCGAAACTTTTCCGGTGTGTTGCGAGCATGATGGACGCCGATGTTCTCACCGTTCGGCATCAGGGTGTCGCCGTCGCCAGCGTGCTCAGCCTGTATTTCAACGGCACCGTCTATCCCTATTGGGGCGGCGGGACCGATGCGGCGCGCGCGCTGCGCGCCAATGACCGGATGTATTTCGCGCTGATGGCGCACGCGCGCGCGAAAGGCTGCACGCGGTTCGATTTCGGCCGCTCGAAGACCGATACGGGCGCGGCGGCGTTCAAGAAGAACTGGGGCTTCACGCCAGAGCCACGGCTCTACGCGAAGCGCAGCGTTGGCCCCGCGCGCGAGGTGAACCCGCTCAATCCCAAATACGCGCTGATGGTGCGGACATGGAAGCGGTTGCCGCTCTGGGCCGCCACCGCAGCGGGGCCGTGGATCTCCCGAGGCCTGGGGTGAGCCTGCTCTTTCTCGCGCACCGGATCCCCTTTCCCCCTGATCGCGGCGACAAGATCCGCGGCTTCCACATCCTCCAGTATCTGGCGAAGCGCACCCCTGTTCATCTGGTGGCCTTTGCCGACGATGCCGCGGACCTCGATCCACCGGCGGCGTTCACCGACATGCTGGCGAGCTGCACGATCCTGCCACGCGGCAAATCGCAGAAGCGCGCGGCGGTCGAGGCGTTGGCCAGCGGCAAGCCGGTATCGCTGACCGCCTTCGCCAGCCCGGCGATGCAGGCCGCGGTCGACCGCATCGTGCCGCAGGTCTCGGGCATCTACTGTTTCTCGGGCCAGATGGCGCAGTATCTCCCCGCCTACGGTCCACCCGTCGTCATGGACTTTGTCGACGTCGATTCGGCCAAGTTCGCAGGGTTTGCAGCCGACGCGCGCGGCCCGATGCGCTGGATGATGCGCCGCGAAGCCCGGTTGCTGGGCGCGTTCGAGCGTGAGATCGCCGCGCGCGTTTCCGCGAGCCTGTTCGTCAGCGAGGCCGAGGCCGCGCTCTTCCGGGATGGCGGCGCGAACGGGCAGATCCTCGCGGTCGAGAACGGTATCGATTCGGTAACGTTCGACCCGGCGGCGGCCTTCGCCGACCGCGCGGGCGGTACCCGCTCCGGCGAGACGCCACTGATCGTGTTCACCGGCCAGATGGATTACCGGCCCAACATCGACGCCGTCACCTGGTTCGCGCGCGACATCCTGCCGCTCGTCCGCCACCACCGCGCCGCGCACTTCGCGATCGTCGGTCGCGCGCCCCCGCCCGCCGTCCAGGCGCTGGCGGGCGATCACGTCATCGTCACCGGGGCCGTCGACGACGTTCGCGGCTGGGTCGCCGCGGCAGACGTCTGCGTCGCCCCGCTGAAGCTCGCGCGCGGCATCCAGAACAAGGTGCTCGAGGCGATGGCGATGGCACGTCCCGTCGTCGCTTCCGCAGCGGCGGCGGAAGGGATCGACCACGCCGACACGATCCGGGTCGCCAGCTCGACACAGGCCTTCGCCGACCAAGTCCTCGCGCTGCTCGACGCGCCGAAGACCGCCACGCGTCTCGGCAGCGCGGCGCGTGCGCAGGTCATCGCACGTTATGGCTGGGATGCCCGCCTTGCCCCGCTGGACGCGCTGCTCGGTCTGACGGCATGAGCGCGTGGCGCCGTCACGGCATCGCGCTGGCGTTCGTGTCCGCGCTGATCCTGCTGACCTTCCGCAGCGACGTGGGCGATCTGGCGCATATCTGGTGGAACAGCACGACCTTCGGGCACTGCCTGTTCATCGGCCCGGTCGTCGCCTGGCTTGTCTGGCAACGTCGCGGTGACCTTGCCCAGCTGACGCCGACCGGCTGGTGGCCCGGCCTCGCACTCGTCGCGATCGGCGGGTTCGGCTGGCTGATGGGGGACGCCGCCTCGGTCGGCTTTGCGCGACAGCTCGGGCTGGTGATCATGCTGCAAGGCGCGGTCGTCACGATCCTCGGCCCCAATGTGGCCCGCGGGCTGCTGTTTCCGCTGGCTTATGCGGTGTTCCTCGTCCCGTTCGGCGAAGGCCTCGAACCGCCGTTGCAGGTGATCACGGTCGGGATCGTCATGCCGCTGCTCCACCTCGTCGGCGTGCCCGCGGTGGTCGATGGCGTCCTCATCCACGCAGGCCGCTATTATTTCGAGGTGGCGGAGGCGTGTTCGGGCGCCAAGTTCGTCATCGCAATGGTCGCGTTCGGTGTGCTCGTCGCCAATCTCTGCTTCGTGTCGTGGAAACGCCGGGCGGTCTTCCTGGTGGTCTCGGTCGTCGTGCCGGTCATCGCCAACGGCGTCCGCGCGTTCGGGACGATCTGGGCAGCGGACCTGACCTCGGTCGAGGCGGCCACCGGGCTAGACCATATTGTCTATGGCTGGGTGTTCTTCGCGCTCGTCATGGCCGGCGTGCTCGCGATCGGCTGGCGCTGGTTCGACCGCGCGCCCGACGATCCTGCCTTCGATCCCGCCCGGCTCCAGGCGATGCCGCGCCACCGCACCGACCTGCTGGTCGCCACCGCGCTCGTGCTCGCGACGGTCGCGCTGTTCCCGGCCTGGAGCGCCGCCGTCGCAGGCCGGGTGCAGCCGCTGCCCGCGCATATCGACCTGCCCGAGATCCGCGGCTGGCACCGCGTTCCGGTCAGCACTGCCGCGCCTTGGATGCCCTATTATCCGGGCGCAGACCATTATCTGTTCGGCCGCTATGCCGACGCCTCTGGCGCGACCGTCGACATCGGCATCGTGGTGTTCGGCAGTCAGCGCGAGGGCAAGGAACTGATCGCCTACGGTACCGGCGTCCTGCGCCAGGAGGATCGCTGGGTCCGCGTCGCCGATCTGCCCGACATCGCGCGCGGGTCGGCGATGCGGATCACCGCGCCGGGGCCCGTAGAGCGGATCGTCGCAACGTGGTACCGGGTCGGCGACGTGACCACGCAGGACGAGACGCTGGTGAAGATCGAGACGATGAAGGCGCGGTTGCTCGGCGGCCCGCAACGCGCGGTGGCGATCCACCTCTCGGTCGAGGGCGCCGATCCGCGACCGATCACCCGCTTGCTCGCCGCGCTGGGGCCGATCGACGCGGTGGCCGATACCGCTGCGGGGATGCGCTAGATGTGCGGCATCGCCGGGATCTTCCATCCGGGAACACCCAAGCCGGTCGAGCCGAACCGCATCCTCGCGATGATCGCCGCGCAGGCGCATCGCGGGCCCGACGGCGACGGCATCTGGACCGCGCCCGGCGTCGGCCTGGGGCATCGCCGGTTGTCGATCATCGACCTCGAAGGCTCGCCGCAGCCGATGTCCGACGGGTCGCTGACGATCACCTATAATGGCGAGGTCTATAACTTCGCCGAACTGCGCGACGCGCTGATCGCCAAGGGCGCGATCTTCCGGACGACGGGCGATACCGAGGTGCTGCTCCATGCGTGGCGCGCCTGGGGCCCGTCGATGCTCGACTGGCTGAACGGCATGTTCGCGTTCGCGATCCACGATTCGGCGGCGCACACGCTGTTCCTCGCGCGCGACCGGCTGGGCGTGAAACCGCTGCATTATGTCGAGCTGGCGGACGGCTCGCTCGCCTTCGCGTCGGAGCTGAAAGGCCTGCTCGCGCATCCGCAATTGCGGCGCGTCCCCGATCTCCACGCGGTCGAGGATTATCTGGCGCTCGGCTACGTGCCCGATGACGCCTGCATCGTCGCAGGCGTGAGGAAACTCGCCGCGGGCCATTTCCTGCTCGTCGAGCGCGGTCGGCCGGTGCCGCCGCCGCGCCGGTGGTGGGATATCGACTTCTCCAACCGCGCGACCGGCTCGGCCAAGGCGCTGGGCGAGGAGCTCGTCGATCGGATGCGCGCGGGCGTGCGGTCGCGGATGGTCGCCGACGTGCCGCTCGGCGCGTTCCTGTCGGGCGGGGTCGACAGCTCGGCGGTCGTCGCGCTGATGGCCGAGGCAAGCCCCAAGGCGGTGCGCACCTGCACCATCGGGTTCGACGAAGCCGGCCATGACGAGCGCGGCTTCGCCACCACGGTCGCCCGCCGCTTCGCCACCGATCACCGAGAGCGCGTCGTGCAGTCGGGCGATGTCTCGCTGATCGACACGCTCGTCGCGAGCTTCGACGAACCGTTCGCGGACGGGTCCGCGCTCGCGACCTATCAGGTCTGCGCGCTCGCCCGCGAAAGCGTCACCGTCGCGCTGTCGGGGGATGGTGCGGACGAGGCGCTCGCCGGCTATCGCCGCTACAAGTTCCAGTCCGCGGAGGAACGCATTCGCGGCCTGCTCCCGGCGCATCTGCGCGCGGACGTCTTCGGGACGCTCGGCCGCTGGTATCCCAAGGCCGACTGGGCGCCGCGCCCGCTCCGCGCCCGCTCGACGTTGCTCGCGCTCGCCCGCGACGGTGGCGAGGCCTATGCCCGCTCGGTCGGCGTCACCGCGCCCGAGCTCCGCGCGCAGCTCTTCTCGCCAAGCGCGCGCGCCGCGCTCGGCGGCTACGTTGCGGAGGATCGCTATGTCGCGACGATGGCGAACGCGCCCGCGCGCGATGCGATCGACCGCGCGCAATATGCGGATATCAAACACTGGCTGCCCGGCGATATCCTGACCAAGGTCGATCGCACCAGCATGGCGGTCGGGCTAGAAGCGCGCGAACCGTTGCTCGACCACCGCCTGATCGAGTTCTGCGCCACGTTGCCGGCAAACATGCGGCTGCGGCACGGCGAGGGCAAATGGCTGATGAAGAAGGCGATGGAGCCCTATCTGCCGCGCGAAATACTCTATCGCCAGAAGATGGGCTTCGTCACGCCGATCAGCGCGTGGTTCCGCGAGGCGCTGGCGGGCGAGGCAATCGCGCTTGCCAAGTCGCGGACGCTCGGCGAGACCGGCTGGTTCGACATGGCGACGATCGCGCGGATCGCGGACGAGCACCGGATGGGCAGGGCCGAGCACGGCCGGACATTGTGGCAGTTCGTGATGCTGGAGCGATCGATGCGACGGATGTTCAGTTAGGGCGAAGCGGCGTCTTGGCGTCGATCTGCGCACGTGCGATCAGCTCGTCCAGCGCGGCCTCGTCGAGCCGCCCCGCGGTCCGTAGCGCGGCTTCGGGGGTCATGGCGATGACGGTGCCGTTAGGCCCGTCAATGATCACCTCGCCGTTTTCGTGGAAGACGTCGCGGGGTTCGGCATGCGGACGGGTCATCGCGCTCTCCTGAGTTGCAGGTTAAACGTTACGGCACTGATATTAGGTCCGTAAGCCTGACTCGCATCGTCATGGCGAGACCGCCTCGCCCATCCACCGATCGAACAGCTGCGGCCACAAGGATCCCGGCGACCGCGGCGACAGGCGCGTGCCAAAGCCGTGGCCGCCGCGCTGGAGGAAATGCGCCTCCGCGGGGATGCCGGCGCGGCGCGCGGCGGCGAGCGTGTCGACGCTGTTGGCGACCGGCACGGTCGTGTCGTCCTCGGCATGGACCAGGAAGAGCGGCGGCGCGCCGGGCCGCAGCTGGCGGTCGATCGCATAGCGCGCCTGGACCGTGGGCAGCGGATCGGGGCCGAGCAGGTTGGCGCGCGATCCGCCATGACTACGCCCGGGGTCCATGTTCGAGACGGCGTACATGAGCCCGGCCCAGGCGGGACGTGCCGAATGCCGGTCGGCCGCATCGACCGGGCGATAGACGTTGAAGTCGGGAAGCACGGTCAGCGATCCGGCGAGATGGCCGCCGGCGGAGAAGCCGAGCACCCCGAGCTTGTCCGCGCGGATGCCATAGGTGCGCGCATTGGCGCGGATCAGCCGCATCGCGCGCTGCGCATCGGCGAGCGGCACGTCGGCCCGGTCCGCCCAGCCTTCGCCCGGCAGGCGGTAGCTGAGCACGAACGCGGTGATCCCGAACGCGTTGAGCGCACGCGCGACGTCGATACCCTCGTTGCGGAGCGAGGTGATCGCATAGCCGCCACCGGGGACGATCAGCACCGCGCGGCCATCGGGTCGCGGTGCCCGGAACACGCCGACCTCGGGACGCACCACGCCGCGCATCTGGAAATCGCGATAGCCATCGGGATAGCGCGGCATCGTCGGATGCGGAGTCGGCAGCGGGTTCGGGGCACCCTGCGGTATGCCGGGCCAGAGCGCGAACCGCTCGGCGGGCGGCCAGATCGGCAGGTCCGTCTCGCGCGACTGGCCGCCGCCCAACTGCGCTCCGGTCCGCGCGAATGCGGCGGGGGCGACTCCGGCAACGAGGGGAATGGTGAGAAGCGAGCGGCGGTCGAAGGTCATGCCCGACTGCTAGCCGATCCAACCCCGTTGGGGGAGGGGAGCGCGATGCGATCGGCGTTTTTTCCCGGCAGCGGTCCCAAGATCCTCAAAACACTGCCAATGCCGCGTGCAGCGTAAGCGCCACCAGTGTCAGGCTCGACAGCACGAACACAACGAAACGGTCGCGAACCCGGTTGCTGGTCGCCTGGATCAGGCTGTGCACGATCCGCAACCCGACATAGGCCCAGGCAATCCAGGCATTGGGCCCGTCGCCCGAGCCACTCAGCGCCAGCACGGTGCAGACCGCGTAGAACAGCGTCGGCTGTTCCATCAGGTGATTATAGTTGTGGACCTTCCACTGCGCCTGCGGGGGCAGCGACCGGTCGGCATCGGACCCCTTGGTGCCGACGAGCGTGCGCAGGTCGACGCCCGCCGCCTTCATCGCCGGCAGCCGCGTGGCGAGCGCCCCGCCCAGCATGACGAGCGTCCACGCGATCAGCACGACCATCGGACGCAGGATGTCGCTGTGCATGAAAAAGCCTCCCCCGGTTATCCCCGGGAGAGGCTGCCTCAATTGCCCTGTGGGGGCAATGGTATCTCTGATCCTCCCTCGCCAGGGGGAGGTGGCAGGCTCTCGCCTGACGGAGGGGGAGGACACGGAACCAAGGTTATCGCCGCCTCCCCCTCCGTCGCTGCGCGCCGCCTCCCCCTTGCGGGGGAGGATTTAGAAGTCAGGCCTTGTCGAAGCTCGCGCCCCACTTGCGGACCGGGCGGTCCTTCCAAAGCCCGCGGTGATACGCGTCCGATGCCAGCAGCGGCATGACCGACCCCGCCTCGGCGAACACCATCTGCTCGATGCCGGTGTTGACCTTGCCCCACGAGGCGGCCTCCTGCAGCGTCGACGACGAGCACGCCCCGTCGCGCACGTCGGCGACGGTGATCTGCACCGCGTACTTGTGGACCTGGACGTCGTCATGGCCGAGGATCTCGGCGCACACGACGGTATCCTGGATGAAGTTCTTCGGCACGCCGCCGCCGATCATCAGAAGCCCGGTGGTGCCCGCCTTGATCTTGATCTCGGTGAGCTCGCGGAAATCGGCGATCGCGTCGAGCACCATGTACGGCTTGCCCGCCTTAGCGGCATCGACCTGATGCTTGACCAGACCGAACCCGGCCGAGCTGTCGACGAACGCCGGGCAGAAGATCGGCACGTCATGCTCATAGGCGAGCTTGACGAGGCTGTTGTCCTTCTTGCCGTGCTCGACGAGGTACTTGCCCATCTCGCGGATGAATTCGCGGCTCGAATAGGGACGGGGTTCCAGCGTCTCGGCGATCTCGAAGATCGTGTGGTCGACGTGCTGGAGCTCTTCCTCGTCGATATAGGTGTCGTAGATCCGGTCGATCATCAGCGAGCGCAGGACGTCGTCGTGCGGCACTTCGAGCGCCTGATAATGCTTGTGGCCGAGGCCCTCGAAGAAATCCATGTCGACGATCGTCGCGCCGGTCGCGACGATGCCGTCGATCATGTTGTTGCGCAGCAGCTCGGCATACAGGTCCATGCAACCGCCCGCGCTCGTCGAGCCCGCGATCACGAGGAAGATCGTGCAGTCCTTGTCAGCGAGCATCTGGTTGTAGATGTCGGTCGCGCGGCCGAGGTCGCGGCTGGTGAACGACATCTTCTTCATCGCATCGACGATCGGCCGCGCGTCGAAGCTCGTGATGTCGATATGCTCGACGGTGGTGGACAGGAGCTCAGCCTTGCGCTGCGCGTCGATGCGGGTGTCTTCGGTCATGTCTGAATTCTCCAGAAATTCCCCTCCCGCTTGCGGGAGGGGTTAGGGGAGGGGCTGATCGATCCGCGAACGCCATCGCTCGCGGACAAGCCCTCCCCCGACCCCTCCCGCAGGCGGGAGGGGAGGAAGAAGGGCGCGGTACTAAAGCTTGGTTACAGCTTGACGACGTTGGACGCGAGGTCCTGATACCGGTCGACGTACAGCGAGACCATCGGCTCGTCGGTGACGATCACCGTCTCGTCCGATCCGAACCCGTTGAACGCGGTCCGCATCGCCGAGCCATAGGCGCCGAGCATGCCGATCTCGATATAGTCGCCGGCCTGGATGTCGGCGGGCAGCAGGAACGGCCCGACCATGTAATCCATGTCGTCGCACGTCGGACCGTAGAAGCTGAACTCCATGTCCTTCGCCCGGCTGTCCGGCTCGCGGAGCAGCTCGACCGGGAAACGCCAGCCGATATGCGCCGCATCGAACAGCGCGCCATACGCACCGTCGTTGATGTACAGCTCGGTCCCGCGGCGCTTTTCGACGCGCACGATGATCGACGAATATTCCGCGCACAGCGCCCGGCCCGGCTCGCACCACAGCTCGGACGAATAGCTGACGGGCAGCGATTCGAACGCACGGTGGATCGTCTCGAAGAAATGCTCGAGCGGCGGGGGCTCCATGCCCGGGTAGGACGACGGGAAGCCGCCGCCGACGTCGATCACGTCGACCGTGACCGCCGCCTCGACGATCGCCGCACGGACGCGCTCCATCGCGTTCGAATAGGCTTCCGGGGTCATCGCCTGCGAACCGACATGGAAGCAGATGCCCAGCGCGTCCGCCGCCTGGCGGGCCGCGAACAGCAGCTCCTTCGATTCGCCGGGGGCGACACCGAACTTCGATGCGAGCGAAAGCTTCGAATGCTCCGACGACACGCGCAGCCGGACGCACAGCGTCAGGTCGGCGGCTTCGTTGGTGGCACGAACGACCTTGTCCAGCTCTTCCAGGCTGTCGAGGCTGAAGGTCCGTACGCCATGCGTGAAATACGCCTCGCGGATCGCTTCCTCGGCCTTAACCGGGTGCATGAAGCACAGGGTCGCCTGGGGCAGCGTACGGGCGACCAGGCGCACCTCCGCGATCGACGCCACGTCATAATGCGTGATGCCATTGTCCCACAGGATCTGCAGGAGTTCGGGGCTCGGGTTCGCCTTCACCGCGTACATCGAGCGACCCGGAAACTTCTCAGCAAAGAATCGGGCGGCGCGCGCAGCGGCGTGCGGTCGAACGAGCGTGACCGGATCAACCGGGCGCCCCTTAGCGATGTCGATGCCGCGCCCTGCGTTGGGGGAGACGGCGGTCGAATGGGCTTTCGCTAGCCCCAGCGCGTTATGATGCTTGTGCAATTCAAGGGACCTCCAATGTCCTGAGACAAATTACGAAAACACTGCCTTGCGGTTGGAAGTCCCATGGGGCAGCGGAAGCGCGATTTAGGATCGCTTGCCCCCCATGTAAATAGGGTTGGCTGCATAGGAGCCAGTGTGTGACGATTTTGCGACAGCCGACACGGGCGGGGGTCCGCGATGCGGCGGAAAAGATCGCGCGGATCCTCCCGCCTACGCCGCTATTTATCAGCGAAATCAAGGGTGTACCGGTCGCTTTCAAGGCTGAATCGTTGCAACCAATCGGCGCGTTCAAGATTCGCGGCGCCTGGCATCGGCTGACCGCGCTGGACGAGGGCGCGCGGAAAAAAGGTGTCGTCGCGTTTTCCTCAGGCAATCATGCGCAGGGGGTGGCCTGGGCGGCGAAGCGTCTCGGGATCGCGGCGACGATCGTGATGCCCTCGGATGCGCCGCGGCTGAAGCGCGAATCGACGCTGGCGCTCGGCGCGGAGGTCGTCACCTACGATCGCGCCACCGAAAGCCGCGAGGCGATCGCCGCGCAACTCGCCGAAGCGCGCGGCGCGACGTTGGTGCCGAGCTTCGACGACCCGTGGATCATCGAAGGGCAGGGGAGCACCGGGATCGAAGCGGCCGCGCAGATGGCGGCGTTGGGGATGGGTGTCCCGACGCGCGTCGTCATTCCGTGCGGCGGCGGCGGTCTGTCGGCGGGCATCGCGCTGGCGCTGAAGGACAGCGCGATCACCGTCGTCGAACCCGAAGGCTGGGACGACATGCTACGGTCGCTGGAGGCGTCCTGGATCGAACCCGTCGGTCCCAATCCGCCGCCGACCGCATGCGATTCGCTCCAGACGTTGCGCGTATCGCCGCTGACCTTCGACGTCCTCTCCCGCCGCGATGCGACCGGCGTGGCGGTCAGCGAATCGGAGATTGCCGCGGCACAGCGTTGGGCGGGCGAGAAGTTGCGGCTGGTGATCGAACCCGGCGGCGCGGTCGGGTTGGCGGCGGTGCTCGCCGGCAAGGTCAAGCTCGAACCCGGGCTGCTCGTCATCCTGTCGGGCGGCAACGTCGATCTGGCCGCCTATGCCAAGGCGATGGCCGCATGAACGCGGGACTCACCTCGATCGCCGCTGCGGCGCCTGCGATCGCCATGCTGTGCATGTTCGCCTGCCTGATCGGCGGCACAGTGCTCATCGCAAAGAAGCGCGACACGAAAAAAGGCATGCTGATGCTGGTAATGGCCGCAGTCCTGCTGGCCAACGTAGCCATCTGGACACTCTAATTTAAACCCCTCTCCCTTGGGGAGAGGGAGGGGCCCACCGCCCTTGCGGTGGGAGGGTGAGGGGCGTTGGGGAGAACGAACCCATCCCAACTCCCCCTCATCCGGCGCTACCGCGCCACCTTCTCCCCCGAGGGGAGAAGGGCAGAAGTCACCTAATCGGCGAGTTCGGGTCGAGGCGCATGTCGAGATACTTGTCCACGCTACCCATCAGCTCGGGCATCTCATGCTCGAAGAAGTGGTTCGCCTTCGGGATCGTGTCGTGATGGATCGTGATGTGCTTCTGCGTGCGGAGCTTGTCGACCAGCTTCTGCGTGGCACCCGGCGTCGCGACCTCGTCGCCTTCGCCCTGGATGATGATCCCGCTCGACGGGCACGGCGCCAGGAAGGTGAAGTCGTACAGGTTCGCCGGCGGTGCGATCGAAATGAACCCGCGAATCTCCGGCCGGCGCATCAGCAGCTGCATGCCGATCCACGCGCCGAAGCTGACGCCCGCGATCCAGGTCGTCTGCGCCTCGGGGTGGAAGCTCTGCACCCAGTCGAGCGCGCTCGCCGCATCGCTCAGTTCGCCGACGCCATTGTCGAACACGCCCTGGCTCTTGCCGACACCGCGGAAATTGAACCGCAGCGTCGCGAAGCCGCGCCGCTGGAACGTCTTGTACAGCTGCTGGACGATCGCGTTGTTCATCGTGCCACCCGCCGACGGATGCGGATGCAGGATCATCGCGACGGGCGCGCGCGGGCGCGGACCCGGCGCAAAACGACCTTCGAGACGGCCTTCGGGACCGGGGAAAATGACTTCTGGCATGGGCACTCGCGAGCTGGGATGTGCACTCGGGTGGAGTGCCGGACTATGCGCGCTATATAGGGTTCGAGCCTCTTTTCGCAATTGGAACCGACCCTGTCCCGCAACGCGCCCCGCATCTACCTCGATCACGCCGCGACCACGCCGATGCGCCCCGAGGCCATCGCGGCGGTGATGGAGGGCATGACGCGCTGGGCGAACCCGTCCTCGCCGCATGCCGAGGGCCGGGCGGCCCGCGCCGCGCTGGAGGGCGCGCGCAAGCGGATCGCGGCGGCGCTCGACTGGCCGCACCACGTGATCCTGACCAGCGGTGCAAGCGAGTCCGCGGCGCTCGCACTGCGCGGTAGGCCGGGCGCCGGTGTGGCGGCGGTGGAGCACGACGCGATCCTGCGCGCTGCCGAAAGCCCGATCATGCTGCCGGTCGACGACGGCGGGCGCATCGAAACGGCAAACCTGCCCACGGTCGTCGCGGTCCAATCCGCGAACAGCGAAACCGGTGTCCTCCCCGGTGTGCCGGAGCGGACGGCGACCGACGTCTGGATCGCCGATTGCTCGCAGACCGCCGGCAAGCTCGCGCTCCCCGACGCGGACCTCGTCATCGTCTCTGCGCACAAGCTGGGCGGTCCGCCCGGCATTGGTGCATTGCTGGTCCGCGACCTGAGTCTGCTCGACCCGACCGGCGGACAGGAGCGCGGCTATCGCGGTGGGACGGAGAATCTTCCGGGCGCGCTCGGTTTCGCCGCCGCGCTGGAGGCACCGCGTGACTGGTTCGCCGCCATGACAGACCTCCGCGCCACGCTCGATACCGCCATCCTCGCGAGCGACGGCGAGATCGTCGGCCGCGACGCGCCGAGGATCCCGACGATCGCCTCCTACCGCATGCCCGGCATAAGCTCCGCGGCGCAGTTGATCCGCCTCGACATGGCAGGGTTCGCCGTCTCGGCGGGCAGCGCCTGTTCGTCGGGCAGCATGCGCCCGAGCCACGTGCTCGCCGCGATGGGCTATACCCCCGAAGCCGCCGCCGAGGTCGTGCGCGTCAGCTTCGGCTGGACGACGACACCCGACGACGTCGCGCGGTTCGCCGAGGCCTGGACCCGGATCGCACGAGACATAAAGCAAGCCGCATGACCTATCTCGATTACCAGGCGACCGCCCCGCTCGCGCCCGAAGCGCTCGCCGCGATGCTGCCGTGGCTCGAATCGCAGCACGCCAACCCGCACTCCCCGCACCGCGAAGGCCGCCGCGCCAAAGCCGCGGTCGAGGTCGCGCGCGATCAGGTGGCCGCGCTGCTGCCCCCCGGCGGCCGCGTCGCCTTCACCAGCGGCGCGACCGAAGCGCTCAACTGGGCGATCAAGGGCTCGACCGGCCCCATCGTCACGCTGGCGACCGAACACGCCGCCGTCCTCGACACGGTCGCAGCCGAGGCGGCGAGGGGACGCCAGGTCACGGTCCTCCCGGTCGGCCCCGACGGCGTGGTCGATCTCGACGTGGCCCGCGTCGCGATCCTCCCCGGCACCGGTCTCGTCGCCGCGATGCTCGTCAACAACGAGATCGGCGTGACCCAGCCGATTGCGGCGCTCGCCGATCTCGCGCACGCAGCCGGCGCGCTGATGCTCTGCGACGCGGTCCAGGGCTATGGCCGCGTACCGATCCCCGACACCGTCGACCTGATCGCGATCTCCGCGCACAAGATCCACGGTCCCAAGGGCATAGGCGCACTATGGATCCGCGACGGCGTCGACCTCGCCCCGCTGTTGCACGGCGGCGGGCAGGAAGCGCCCGGCCGATCGGGCACGCTCTCGCCCGCCCTCTGCGCAGGCTTCGGTGTCGCGGCCAAGCTGATGGCCGCGCGGACGATCGAGGACGCCGCGCATGTCGACCGCCTGAAGCCACTCGCGCTCAACCGTCTCGGCCCCGACTGGATCGTCAACGGATCGACCGAGCACCGCTATCACGGCAATCTGAACGTCCGCCGCGACGGTCTCGACGTGAACCGGCTGATGTCGGACCTGCGCGACATCGCCTTCTCCGCGGGCTCGGCCTGTGCGAGCGGATCGGGTCGGTCCAGCCACGTCCTCCGCGCGATCGGCCTGACCGAAGCGCAGGCGCGCGCGAGCATTCGTCTCGGCTTCGGCCGCTACACCACCGAAACCGAACTGCGCGATGCGATCGACGCAATCGTCGCCGCTGCCGAGGGACAATGGCCATGATCGTCCGCTTCATCGCCCGCGACGGCAGCATTACCAGCGTCGCGGCCAGCCCGGGCGACCGGCTGCTCGACACCGCGCAGGCGCACAATCAGCCGCTAGAGGGCACGTGCGAAGGCCAACTGTCCTGCGCCACCTGCCATGTCGTCGTCGATCCCGCCGACTTTGCGCGTCTCCCGCCCGCGAGCGAGGACGAGGAGGATATGCTCGATCTCGCGCAGAACGCCACGCGGACCAGCCGGCTGGCCTGCCAGATCCGCCTGACCGACGCGCTCGACGGACTGACCGTTCGGATTCCGGGGTAGGTCAGCAAAGCTTACAGGAAGACAACGCGCGGTTCAGGGAACGTCCACGCCCGCAAGCCGATTATCCGCTCATCGCCTCAATGTACGAGGTCTTGAGAGGAGTACCGGACATGAAGATCATCGCAATGTTCGCCGCTGGCGCCTTGGCCACGGGAACGCTGTTCGCCGCGGCCCCCGCCGATGCGCAGCGCTACGGTTGGGATGGCCCGCGCGGCCATCATGACTGGCATGGGCCGCGTGGCGACCGGGGCTGGCATGGCCGCCGCGGCTGGGACGACCGCCGTGGCTGGGACGGTCCGCGGCGTGGCTATGGCGGCTATCGGGGCGGCTATCGGGGCGGCTATCGGGGCGGCTATCGCGACAGTGGTTATGGGTATCGCGGTCCGCGCGGCTATGGCCGGTCGCGCGTCGTATGCCGGATCGAGCGTGGCTATTACGGCCCGGTTCGTCGCTGCTTCCGTCGATAATACGGAACCGTAACGACTCCCGCTCTGTTTAACATAGGTTGCCAGTCCATCGGGACTTGCGTCACGTAGGAGACCCCCATGAAGTTCTTTACCATCGCCGCAGCAGGCCTCGTCGCGCTTACCGGTCTCGCGCCCGTCGGGATCGCCGCAGAGGCATCGGCGCAGCGCACCGTCGTCCATGAGCGTACGGTCGTCCGCCACAGTGATCGCCGCCCCGGCTATGGCCGTCACGCCGTCCGCACGCGCCAGGTGTGCCGCAACGTGGTTCGCAATCACCACCGCCAGCGCGTCTGCCGCACGGTGCGCGTCAACCGCTCGCGTTAAAGCGGCTTGATCATCCCGCCCGACCCCGCCATATGCGGCGCGGGAGTCGGGCGGACGTGGTCGTCGCCAACTTGGTCAGATCCGGAAGGAAGCAGCCACAACGACTCAGCTACGGGTCGTCCCGGCTCCCACCGCGAATGTTTGCAAGCAAACATGAGCGCGGCCAGCGGCGCAAAGCGCCGACTGACGATGCGGCTTGGCCGCAGCGCACTTCCTTCTGAATTTTGCGAAAAGCCCAAACCGGTGTCCTACACGCCGCCGCCGTGGCAGCATCCGCCGATGACCCACGCTCGCTCCTCGACCGGCTCGTGACACCGCCCCGCCAACCCAAGTGCAGACCCTTCCCAGCGTCTATACTTCCTATACTTCACTCCCCTTCGACAGCGCGCGTCACACCCGCTATGACGCCGGCAATGTCAGATTCCTTCGACCTGGGCGAACCCCCGCAGCCGGCCAAGACGCCAGCCCAAACCGGGGATGTCGCCTACCGCGTGCTCGCGCGCAAATATCGTCCGCAGACCTTTTCCGAGCTGATCGGGCAGGATGCGATGGTGCAGACGCTGGGCAACGCGATCAAGCGCGACCGGCTCGCGCATGCGTTCCTGATGACCGGCGTCCGCGGGGTCGGCAAGACGTCGACCGCGCGGCTGATCGCCAAGGCGCTCAACTGCATCGGTCCCGACGGGCAGGGCGGCCCGACGATCGACCCGTGCGGCGTCTGCGAACCCTGCCGTGCGATCGCCGAGGGCCGTCATATCGACGTGATCGAGATGGATGCCGCCAGCCATACCGGCGTTGACGACGTCCGCGAGATCATCGACGCGTCGCGCTATTCGGCGGTCACCGCGCGCTTCAAGATCTACATCATCGACGAAGTCCACATGCTGTCGAAGAACGCGTTCAACGCGTTGCTCAAGACGCTCGAGGAGCCGCCACCGCATGTGAAGTTCCTGTTCGCGACCACGGAAGTGAACAAGGTGCCGGTAACGGTCCTGTCGCGCTGCCAGCGGTTCGACCTGCGCCGCATCTCCGCCGAGCAACTCGCCAAGCATTTTGCGTGGGTGTCGACCGAGGAAGGCGTCGTCGCGGACCCCGAGGCACTGATGCTGATCGCGCGCGCCGCGGAAGGCTCGGCGCGCGACGGGCTGTCGATCCTCGACCAGGCGATCGCGCATGCCGGGCTCGAAGGCGGCGGCGTGACGGCGGATGCGGTCCGCCAGATGCTCGGCCTGTCCGATCGCGGTGCGGTGCGCGATCTGCTCACGCTGATCCTCGCCGGCGACGGGGCAGGGGCGCTCGCCGCGATGCGTCGCCAATATGATTATGGCGTCGACCCTTTGTCGGTGCTCCGCTCGCTGCTCGAAACCGTCCACGGCATCACGCTGACCAAGGTCGGCACGCCGCCCGACGCCGCGCAACCGGCTGAGGAACGCGCGGCGCGTGAAGAATGGGCAGCATCGCTCGGTTACCCCGCGCTGCACCGCCTGTGGCAGCTGTTCCTCAAGGGGCATGACGAGGTCGCGAAGGCTGCGCTGCCGATCGAGGCGGCGGAGATGGCGCTGCTGCGCGCGATCTACGCGTCGACGTTGCCCGATCCCGGCGAGCTCGCCCGCCAGATCGCCAGCGGGGCGGCCCCCGCCGCCGCGCCGTCGCTGCCGACGCCCGCCAGCCAGCCCGCGCCCGTTGCGACGGCGCCCGAACCGACCGGTCCGATCCTGCCGCCAACATTCGAGGCGCTGGTCGACCTGCTCGACGAGCAAGGCGGTCTCGCGATCGCCGCGCGGTTGCGGCACGGTGCGCGGATCGTCAGCTATGCGCCACCCGAATTCGCCCTCAGCGGCAGTCGCCCGGTGTCGGCGGACACGCTGGCCGAACTCAACACGCTGTTGAAGACGGTGACGCGGACCGCGTGGAAAGTGTCGATCGTCGATGCGCCCGGCGAGCCGACGTTGAAAGAACAGGCCGACTCCGCCGAAGAGGCAAACCGTTTGAAATATTGGGACTCGCCATTGGTCCGGGCAGCGCGCGAAGCGTTCCCCGATACCAGAATGGAAAATTGGCCCGGTCAAAGGAGCAACGCATGAAGAATATCGATGAAATCCTCGCCATGGCGCAGAACGTCCAGAGCGAGCTCGAAAAAGCGCAGGCCAATCTCGACACGATCGAGGTCGAGGGCGCGTCGGGCGGCGGGCTCGTCAAGGTGAAGGCGTCGGCGAAGGGCCGGATCATCGGCATCGCGATCGACGATTCGCTGATCCAGGTGAGCGAGAAGCAGATGCTCGAGGATCTGCTGACCGCGGCGTTCAACGACGCGCGCGCCAAGGCGGACGCGGTATCGGGCACCGAGATGTCGAAGATGACCAGCGGGCTTCAGCTGCCCCCGGGCTTCAAGCTGCCGTTCTGACCGTTTCGGGTTCGTTTCGGGACGGGAACATTCGGTCTTCGGCCAGCGTTGCGCCTCTCAGTTATCAGGGAGAGTAACATGGCCGAAGAGCGTATCGTCGAGACCCCGACCACCCACACCACCGTCATCGAACGCCGCAGCGGAGGTGGCGGCGCGATGATCGCAGTCGTCCTGCTGATCGCGGTGCTGATCGGTGGCTTCTATCTGTTCAGCCGCCAAGGCGCGCAGAACAGCAAGGATGCAGCGATCACCTCGGCGGCCAAGAGCGTCGGCGGCGCTGCCGACAAGGCCGGCGACGCGGTCGAGAAGTCGACGCAGTAATCGATGACGTACCGCCCCGGCCAACACCGGGGCGGCAGCTTCGCGGCGCTGGCAGCCTCACCGCAGGCAGCTGTCCAACCCGTCATTTCTTACGACCGAAACCCGCCGCGACAGCGTGTTTCCGTGCTTGCGCACGAACCCATGCGGATCGATCGCCGCGCGCTTCTTGGGCAACGGCAGCACCGCCGCAATCCGCCCCGCCTCGGTCGCCGACAGCTTCGACGCATCATGGTTGAAATAGCGGATTGCCCCGGCATTCGCGCCGTACGTCCCGATCCCGGTCTCGGCGATGTTGAGATACACCTCCATGATCCGCCGCTTCGGCCACAACGCCTCTATCAGCACCGTGAAATACGCCTCGAACGCCTTGCGGACATAGCCGCCGCCCTGGAACAGAAACGCGTTCTTCGCGGTCTGCTGGCTGATCGTCGAGCCACCGCGGATCCGCCCGCCCTGCGAATTGCGCGCCGCCGCTCCCGCGATCGCCTTGAAATCGAAGCCATGATGCGAACAGAAGCGCGAATCCTCGCCCGCGATCGCCGCGCGCGCCATGTCCGGATCCATCTCCGATAACGGCATCCAGTCCTTCGTCACGCCATGCCCGTTGAGGACGTCGCCCATCATCGTCCAAGTGAACGGTACCGGCACGAACCGATAGATGCCGACCCATGCGACCGTGACTAGGACGAACCCGAAGACGATCTTGGCGAAAATGCGGAAGAAGCCCATCGCCGCTCCTTAAGCGATCGGGGCGGGCTCGCCAATGATCGCGCGCGCCGCCGCGACACCCGTCTCATACGCGCCGTGTGCGGTCGAGAAATCATACGGGTGACAGGCCTCGCCGGCGAAGTGAATGCGGCCGTCGACCGGCGCTGCAAGGACGCCACGCTGTGCCGCTTTACTAATCCTCGCATGGCTGTAGCTGCCGCCGATATAGGGTTCCTGGCGCCAGCGCGTCGCGGTGAGCGGCGTGAACCGGTTGCGCCAGTCGCTGCCGAGCAGTCCGACAAGCTCGTCGATCGCGAACTGTGCAGCGTCGCGATCCTCCAGCATCTCCGCGCAGTCGCCGCCGAAGAAGCTTTCGACGATCGGCCACCCGAATGGCGACAGGCGGTGGCTTGCGGTGCAGGCGCTGTACGGCTTGCCGATGAGATGCGCGTTGGTAGGCCATTCGGGGCGATCGACATGGAGGAACACCTTGTCGGCGAGCCCGAGCGGCAGGTCGGCAGCGGCGGCATGCTTGTCGGGGAAAGGCGGGTCGAACACGATCTGTGACGTGGCGAGGACGGTCGTGGGGACGCAGACGACGACGTGGTCCGCCTCGATCGTGCCCGCGGGGGTGTCGACTCTCAGGCGGCGGCCGCTGTGATCGATACGCGTGACGGGCATCGAGAGGCGGACGGTCAGCCCCGCGGCATGGCTGGTAACGAGCGTGCCGTAGCCTTCCTTCACCGTCCAGTTGTCGTCGGTCGAGGCGTCTTCGTATGCGGCCCAGTCGTGCAGCGAGACCTGGGTTAGGTTCGCGCCATTGGCGTAGCCGGAGATCGCATCGATCTTGGGACGCCATTTATCGTCCGCATCTATGAAGTCGGAAAGAGGGCGGTCCGGACCGTCCAGCGCGTCCTGCGCTCGCGCGTTCCAGGACTGGTACGCCTGTGAGGCGGCGGCTTGGTCTTCAGATGTGAAGCCGAGGTCGCGCCATTGTGTGCGCCAGTTCGCTTCGGAGCGATCGACAGAGAAGCCTGTCGCCTCCGCGATCGAAGTCCAAGGATTGCGCTGGGCAGAGTGAAGCCAGCCGCAACCGGCGTCGACATGGTTTTCCGCGAAGGCGGAGAGCTGGTCCGGGATCGCGGCCCGACGGGAAAGCAGTGACGCAAGGGGGAGGCTACGGGCTCGGCCACCGAGGCGATCGCTCGCCTCGACCAGCACCACATCGTGCCCAGCATCATGCAACGTTCTTGCCGCGGCAATGCCAGACGCACCGCCGCCAATGACGACGGTGCGCGCCACCTTAGGCCGCCAGCAGGCGCTTCTCGCCAGCGATCCGCATCATCGCCTTTTGCAGCTTCTCGAACGCGCGTACTTCGATCTGCCGCACGCGCTCGCGCGACACATTATAGACTTGCGACAATTCCTCGAGCGTCTTGGGATCGTCGGTCAGGCGACGCTCGGTCAGGATGTGCTGCTCGCGCTCGTTGAGGTCGTCCATCGCCGACACCAGCATCGAGTGGCGGACATCCGCCTCCTGCGCATCGGCAACGATCTTGTCCTGCAACGGTGCGTCGTCCTGCAGCCAATCCTGCCATTGGCCCTCGCCATCCTCGCGCATCGGCACGTTCAGCGACGTGTCGCCGCCCATCGCCATGCGGCGGTTCATGCTGACGACGTCGGTTTCGGCCACACCAAGATCTGTCGCAATTTTGGTGACGTGTTCGGGGCGCAGATCGCCGTCCTCGAATGCATCGAGGCGGCTCTTCATGCGGCGCAGGTTGAAGAACAGCTTCTTCTGCGCGGCGGTCGTCCCCATCTTCACGAGGCTCCACGAACGCAGGATATATTCCTGGATCGACGCGCGGATCCACCACATCGCATAGGTGGCGAGACGGAAGCCGCGCTCGGGCTCGAACTTCTTCACGCCCTGCATCAGGCCGATATTGCCCTCGGAGATCAGCTCCGACGTCGGCAGGCCGTAGCCGCGATACCCCATCGCGATCTTCGCCACGAGACGGAGATGCGAGGTCACGAGCTGCGCCGCCGCCTCGGTATCGCCATGCTCCTGGAAGCGCTTGGCGAGCATATATTCCTGCTCGGGTTTGAGCAGCGGGAATTTCTTGATCTCGGCGAGATAGCGATTGAGACCCGCCTCGCTGCCGAGCGCAGGAATCGTCGCTGGAACGTTGGAGCGGGCTGCCATGGTCGTAATCCCTTTCTTCTGACCCCGATTGCCGCACTGCGGCATGGTGTCGATTATCTATACGTCAAGCTGGGTGAACAGTTCCTGCATGTCTGCGGGCATTTCGCTTTCGAACGCCAAAGCGATGCTTTTCACCGGATGGATGAACCCCAGATGCGCCGCGTGCAACGCCTGGCGACGAAACCCGAGCGTATCGAGCAGCGACTTCTGAGCCTGCTTTGTTCTACCATAGACCGGGTCGCCCAACAAGGCATGGCCGATCGACGCCATGTGGACACGCACCTGGTGCGTGCGCCCGGTCTCGAGCCGACATTCGATCAGCGCTGCAGCGCGTAGTGTCTTTATAGTCGAGAAATGCGTCACCGCGCGTTTGCCGCCCTCGACGATCGCGATCTTCTTGCGGTTTTGCGGACTGCGCGCGAGCGGCGCGTCGACGGTACCGCTGGGCGGGCGGGGGATGCCACCGACGATCGCCTTGTAGCGGCGATCGATGCTGTGATCGTGAAACTGCCTGGCCAGACCTTCGTGCGCGCGGTCGGTCTTCGCCGCGATCATGAGCCCCGACGTGTCCTTGTCGATACGGTGGACGATGCCGGGCCGCGCGACGCCGCCGATCCCCGACAAATTGCCGGCGCAGTGGTGGAGCAGCGCGTTGACGAGCGTCCCGTCGAAATTGCCCGCCGCCGGATGGACGACGAGCCCGGCGGGCTTGTCGATCACGATCAGGTCGTCGTCCTCATAGGCTATGACGAGCGGGATATCCTGTGCTTCGTTGTGCAACGGGGTCGGCGGCGGGATCGCAACCGCGAACACCTGGCCGGCTGCGGCCTTCTTCGCCGAATCGCGCCATTCGCGGCCGTTGAGCGTCACCTGCCCCGCGGCGATCAGCGTCTTCAACCGCTCGCGCGACATGTCCGGGAGCAGTTCGGCAAGCGCACGATCAAGCCGCCAGCCATCCGTGGCCGGCGTGATCGATGCTTCGACGATGGAAACCCCCCGGTCCATGTCGTAGCGATGTGGCGATGAGCGTGACAATTTCAAGCGAAGTGCTGCAGCGAATGTTGGCGCAGGCGGCGGCGTCGCCCGAGGCGGAGATCTGCGGGCTGTTGCTGGGCGGCGGAGATCGGATCGAGGCGGCGGAGGCGTGCGCGAATGTCGCGACCGATCCGGCGCGCGCGTTCGAGATCGATCCGACCGCGTTGTTCGCGGCACATCGCCGGGCAAGGTCTGGTGGCGCGGCGGTGATCGGCCATTATCATTCGCACCCATCGGGCTTGCCGATTCCTTCGCCGCGCGATGCCGCCCAGGCGATGGGGGACGGGGCGATATGGGTGATCCTCGGTGGCGGTGTCGCGCGGGCTTGGCGGTCGGTCGAGCTCGGTGGGTTCGTCGAGGAGGTGATCGGCTGCGTTTGACACACGACATACCGACGCACCACGAACGTGACAAAAGTCGGGATTCAAAGCCAAGAACGTTGCGCTGGATACCCTGGATCCTGACTTTCGTCAGGATGACGGAGGTTAGGCAGAGACGTGCCGTACCTCCACCCTTGCGCGCCGCCAATGTCACCGCCAGAAGACACGCCATAAATAGGGGATTTTCATGACGGTCAGCCCGGTCGATTTCGCGAGCCTGCTCTGTTCGCGCCTGTGTCACGACCTGCTGTCGCCGGTGGGGGCGCTCAACAACGGGTTGGAGCTGCTTGCCGACGAGACCGATCCGGCGATGCGCGAGCGCGTCATGCAGCTGCTCGCCGACAGCGCGCGCGCATCTGCCAGCAAGCTCAAATTCTTCCGCCTCGCCTTCGGGGCCGCGGGCGGGTTCGGCGAGCTGGTCGACACGCATGAGGCCCGCAACGCGATCGAGGGGCTGGTCGCGGAAAACAAGCGGATCACGTTCGTCTGGGGGGTCGAGGCGTCGGCAATGCCCAAATCGGCGGTGAAGGTGCTGCTCAACCTCGTGCTCGTCGCTACCGAATCGCTCGTGCGGGGCGGGACGATGGAGGTCGGTGGCGAGGAGAATGACGGGCAGCTCGAGATCGTCGTGAAGATCGAGGGTGCGCGGATCGTCCTCGACCCCGAGATTCGCCGCACGCTGGTCGAAGGTGAAGGCGCCCAGACCGTCACGCCGCGGGCGGCTGCGGCCTATCTGATCCACACGGTGGTCGCCGAGGCTGGCGGGACGGTGATCATGTCCGAGCCGGCCGAGGGAATCATGATCTTCGGCGCGGTCTTCGCGGCGCGCTGACGCAGCGTCCGCCGTTCCAGCACTCCTGCGCCAGAGCTAACGCCCTCTTAACCTCCACCGTGCATGACAGGCCTCGAACGCGGGGCTCGCATGGACGATCTTTTACAGGAATTCATTGCCGAGACGCGCGAAACGCTGGAAGCGATTGCCGGCGAGATCGTCGCGTGGGAGGCCGAACCCGCCGATAGCGCGCGGCTCGACGCGATTTTCCGCTTCGTCCACACCGTCAAGGGAAGCTGCGGGTTCCTCGACCTGCCAAGGCTCGCACGCCTGAGCCACGCGGCAGAGGACGTCCTCGCTGCGGTTCGCGATGGCAAGCGCACGCCCGATACCGCGCTCGTCAACGCAGTGCTGGGGATCGTCGATCGGATCGCGGCGATCGTCGAGGCGATCGACGCCGGCGCATCGCTCGACGATGCGGACGAGGACTTGCTGATTGCCGCCCTCGCGCCCGATGCGCAGCCGCGCGCACAGATCCAGGTAGCGCCGCAGAACCGCGCCGCAAGTCGCAGCGTCCGCCTGAACGTCGACCTGCTCGATCACATGATGAGCGGCATGTCCGAGATGGTGCTGGCGCGCAACGAACTCGCGCGCAGGCTGCGCGACAGCGACGTCGATCCGCAGGTCGAGGCGGCGCTCGAGCGGCTGTCGCTCACCGTCGCCGACATGCGCGACACCGTCACGCGCACGCGCATGCAAAAGGTCGATGCGCTGTTCTCGGCGTTGCCGCGAATGGTCCGCGACACCAGCGCCGAGCTTGCCAAGAGCATCGACCTGGTGATCGAAGGCGCCGATGTCGAGCTCGATCGCGAGATGATCGAACTGATGCGCGATCCGCTCGGCCATATCATCCGCAACGCGATCGATCATGGCATCGAGACACCGACGGAGCGACGTGCGGCGGGCAAGCCGTTGACCGGACGCCTGATCGTGTCGGCGCGGCAGTCGGGCAACCAGATCCTCATCGAGATTGCCGATGACGGCAAGGGCATCGATGTCGCGCGGATCGTCGCCAAGGCCGCCGAAAAGCGCCTGTACGGCGTGGCGGAGCTGGCCGCGATGAGCGAGGCCGCCAAGCTCGACCTGATCTTCGCGCCGGGTCTGTCGAGCCGCGACACGGTCACCGCCATCTCGGGGCGCGGCGTCGGCATGGATGTCGTGCGCGCCAATATCGAGCAGATTGGCGGGCGCATCGTCCTGACGAACGATCCGGGCCGGGGCTTGCGGATCGTCATCCATGTGCCGCTGACGTTGTCGATCCTGTCGACGATCATCGTCGGCGTGGGCGCGCAGCGGTTCGCCTTGCCGCGCCAGGCGATCGAGGAGATCGTCATGGTCCGCGGCAATCAGGTGCGGATCGAGACGATCGGCGACGCCGCGACGGTCACGGTGCGCGGCAAGCGGATGCCGCTGGTATCGCTGGGCGAACTGCTGGATCTGAACGGCGATTCGCCCCCGACTCTGGTGATCGTCTCGACGCGCGAGGGCGATTATGCGCTCGGCGTCGATACCGTGCTCGACACCGAGGAGCTCGTCGTCAAGCCTGCGTCGCCCGCGGTGATGGCGACCGGCGTCTATGCGGGCAAGACATTGCCCGACAACGGCTTGCCGATGCTGTTGCTCGATGCCGCCGGGATCGCCGCGGTGGCGGGGTTGCGGTTCACGCCCGTCATCGCGGCGGCGGCGGTGGTCGAGGAGGTGGTGCCGGGGGTGCCCGCGTTGCTGTTCGACGATCTCGACGGCCAGCGCCGGGCGATCGCGCTGGCGGTGATCGACCGTGTCGAGCCGGTGCCGACCGAGGCGATCCGCTGGTCGGGCGGGGCGCTGCGTCTGTCGATCGGCGAGACGATCATCCCGCTCCACGCGGTCGCCGAACTGGGTGCGCGCACCGAGGTGGCGGTGTTGCGGCTGACCGATGGCGAAAGCGAAATGGCCTATGCGATCGCAGAGG
This sequence comes from Sphingomonas aurantiaca, assembly GCF_003050705.1. Lineage (GTDB taxonomy): Bacteria > Pseudomonadota > Alphaproteobacteria > Sphingomonadales > Sphingomonadaceae > Sphingomonas > Sphingomonas aurantiaca. The sequence continues at coordinate 591,552 of NZ_QAOG01000002.1, forward strand.
CGATCGAGATCGTCGCGCTGCCGACGGATATGGCGCCCGCACGCGGCACCGGGCCGATCGCCGGCGTGGTCATGATCGCGGGCGAGCAGATCGAGCTGGTCGATCCGCATGCGCTGTTCGCCGGGCAGCCGGTGACGCTCGGCTCGCTGCCGGTATGCCTGTTGCAGGTCGACGGATCGGGTTGGATGGAGACGTTCCTGAAACCCGCGCTCGAAGCGTCGGGCTATCGCTGCGTGACGGCGCTGGCGGCGGGCGAGACGGCGGCGGTGGCGCTGGCGATGGAGGACTCGCCGGTTCGCGAGACGCTGGCACCGGTCGTGACGCTGCGCCGGACGCCGACCGCCGAGCGCGACGACGATCCGAGCATCTATCGGTACGACCGGCCGGCGTTGATCGCCGCGCTCGCAGCACGGAGGGCGATGTGAGCGAATTGTTCCTGGTGGCGCATGTCGCCGGTCGCGGCGTCGCCATCGCCGCAAGCCAGGTCGAATCGGTGGTCGATATCGGCGAGATCGTCGCGGTCCCGCGTGCGGAGGCCTTCGTCCGCGGACTGGCCGCGTTACGCAGCCGGGTGGTGACGGTGATCGACACCGGTACCGCGCTGGGGCTGGCGCCGACCCCGGACGACGTCAGGCGCGCGGTCATCACCATCTTCGAAGGGCATCATTACGCGATCCTGGTCGACTCGGTCGAGGACGTCGCACCGTCCGAGCGCTTGCCGCTGTCGTCGGGCATGGCGCTGCATCGCGGCTGGGCGTCGGCGGGGATCGGTATCGTCGAGCGCGATGGCGAACCGCTGCTGATCCTCGATCTCGCGGCGATCATTTCGGACACTGCCCTCGCCGCCTGAATCTTCCCCTGTTTAACCCGGTGCTTACGCTTTCCTGCGCAGACCGGTTTCACGATTTTCCCCGGAAGGCTTTCCATGAAGACCTGTCTCGTCGTCGATGACTCCAAGGTGATCCGCAAGGTCGCGCGCCATATCCTGGAGACGCTCGACTTTACCGTGACCGAAGCCTGTGATGGCCGCGAGGCGCTGGCCGCGTGCATGGCGTCGATTCCCGACGTGATCCTGCTCGACTGGAACATGCCGGTGATGAGCGGGATGGATTTCCTCCGCGCGCTGCGCGAGGCCGATGTCCCGAGCCGGCCGAAGGTGGTGTTCTGCACGACCGAGAACGGCATGGCGTATATCCGCGCGGCGATCGAGGCGGGGGCGGACGAATATGTCATGAAGCCGTTCGATCGCGAGACGCTCGAATCGAAGCTCCAGATCGTCGGCATGGCCTGATCCGGTCCGGACGATGGCCAGTCGGTCCCCCCCAGTCCCGCGACCCGATCGTGCCGGCCCCCAGGCGGACGGTTTCGCGCGCGTTCTGATCGTCGATGATTCGGTGGTCGCGCGTGCGGTGATCGCGCGGCTGATCGATGCGAGCGACCGGTTCTCGGTGGTGGGCGCGGTCGGTACGGCGCAGGCAGCACTGGAGTTCCTGGGGCGCGCGACGGTCGAGTTCATCCTGCTCGACATCGAGATGCCGGGCGTCGACGGGCTGACCGCGCTCCCCGACCTGATCGCGGCGGGGCAGGGCGCCAAGGTGCTGATCGTATCGTCCTCCGCCGACGATGGCGCGGCGGCCTCCGTCCAGGCGCTTGCGCTGGGGGCGGCGGAGACGTTGATCAAGCCGTCGGCGGGGGCGCTGTCGGGGCGGTTCGGCGCCGCGCTCGTGGGCAAGCTCGAACGGCTGTGCGAGCATCCGGCGCTGATGCCGCCGGCGATCGTCGTCCGTCCGCCTGCTGCGGCGCCGGCACCGGTGCCGTCCGCGCAACCGGTGCCGCGGCCTGCGCCGACGACGCATCGCACCCGTGCGGCGAGCGACGACTATGACATCGTTGCGATCGGCGCCTCGACCGGCGGCATCCATGCGCTGAGCCAGGTCTTTCGCGAACTCCCGGTCGGATTCCGGTTGCCGATCGTGATCACGCAGCATCTGCCCGCATCGTTCATGCCCTATTTCGCCGCGCAGATCGCCTTGCTCGCGGGACGCCCCTGCGACGTTGCGACCGATCGGCTGCGCGTGCGTCCGGGGCGCATCATCGTCGCACCGGGCGATGCGCATCTGAAATGCGTCGCGCTCGGCGAGGACGGGGCCGCATTTCGCCTGACCCATGAGCTTGCCGCCAGCGGATGCATGCCGTCGGTCGATCCGATGCTCGCGTCGATCGCGGAGGTCTATGGCGCGCGGATGATCGCGATCATCCTCAGCGGGATGGGGCGCGACGGTGCGGAGGGCGCGCGCCGCGTGCGTGATCGCGGCGGCTGCGTCATCGCGCAGGACCAGAAGAGTTCGGTCGTCTGGGGCATGCCGGGCGCGGTGGCGGCCGCAGGAGTCGCCGATGCCGTGTTGCCGCCCGATGCGATCGGCCGCCTCATCGCGACGCGGCGCCGGCCATGACGCTCGCCAAATCGCCCCCCGTCGCTATGCCGGTCGTTGGGCCGGTCGTTGGGCCGGTCGCGGCATCGCAGACCGCGATCAGCGTGCTCACCGCGCTGCTCGAGGCGCGCACCGGCCAGCAGATCGCGGCCTATCGGTCGTGGCGGCTCGATACCGCGCTGAAGCCGCTGTTGCGCGATCGCAAGCTCGACACGCTCGACCAGCTGGTGACGCAGTTGCTCGAAGGCAGCGATCGCCTGATCGGCGACCGGATCGTCGACGCGCTCGTCAACCAGGAGACCTCGTTCTTCCGCGACGCGCAGGTCTTCGAGCTGCTCGTCGAGGCGGTCGCGGCAGCGCAGGCCGAGCGTCGCCGGGTCCGGATCTGGTGCGCGGGGTGCTCGACGGGGCAGGAACCGTTGTCGCTGGCCATGGCGTTTGCCGAACGGCACCAGACGAGCGGTGCACCGATGCCCGAGATCGTTGCGACGGACGTATCCGAAGCCGCGCTCGCCCGCGCCCGCGCGGGGCGCTTCTCGCAATTCGAGATCCAGCGCGGCCTGCCCGTCCGACAGATGATCCGCTGGTTCGACACGACGGGCAGCGACTGGGTGGCAAAGCCGGAACTGGTCAAGCTGGTCAGCTTCCGGCGGATGAACCTGGTCTCCGATCAACCCCCGCCGGGGCGGTTCGATATCATCCTGTGCCGCAACGTCCTGTTGTACCTGTCCACCCAGACCAAGACGCATGTGTTTCCAAAGCTGGCGGACGCGCTGAACCCCGGCGGCATGCTCGTGCTCGGCGCCGGCGAGACGGTCATCGGCCAGACCAAGGCGTTCGAACCCAGCAAGGCGTTTCGCGGCTTCTATCAGCTCCAGGGTGAAGAGGGTCGCAGCCAAGCCGTCGGTTGAGCCGCCGCGGCGATCACCGCGTTGTTTTCCGCAGCCTATTACCTCGGCGGTCGGTTGCCGCTAATGCTGTAGCTAGGCATTGCCGAACGGCTTGAAGGGAAGCTGGCTTGAAGTTTATCGAGACACCGTCACCCAATTTCGACGACCGTTCGCTGCCTGTCACGATGGTGGTGCTGCACTATACCGGCATGCAGGACGGCGCGTCGGCGATCGCGCGGCTCCGCGATCCCGAGGCGAAGGTCTCGTCGCATTATCTGGTCGAGGAGGACGGCACCGTCCTGCGGATGGTCGCAGAGGAGAAGCGCGCCTGGCATGCCGGGCGGTCGCACTGGCGCGGGGTCGAGGACGTCAACTCGGCGAGCATCGGTATCGAGATCGTCAATCCCGGTCACGAGTTCGGCTATCGCCCGTTCCCGCCCGAACAGATCGCGTCGGTCGTGGCGCTCGTCGCCGAGATCAAGGATCGTCATGAAATCACGCGCGGCAATATCGTCGGCCATTCGGACATCGCGCCGACGCGCAAACGCGATCCGGGCGAGCTGTTCCCGTGGCATGAACTCGCGCGGCGGCGGCTGGCGCTGCCACGCCCGACCAAGAACCTGATGGATCCCGGCTGGACCGAAGGCGGCTTCTGTCTCGCGCTCGAACGCTTCGGCTATGATGTCGAGAACCGGATGGCGGCGACGATGGCGTTCCAGCGGCGGTTCCGCCCCGAGCTGGTCGATGGCGAAGTCGATGCGGAATGCCGCTGCATTCTTCTCGCTTTGCTGCTTCCCAAACCGATGGGCGACGACTAGGGGTCTGCGCGCCAGAGGGTCGGGCGGCCGCGGGGGTGTTGTAATGGCATCCGCGAGGAAAGTCCGGGCTCCGCGAAACGACGGTGCCGGGTAACGCCCGGCGAGGGTGACCTCAGGGAAAGTGCCACAGAGAGCAGACGGCCAACCCTCGGCGCAAGTCGGGGCGGTCAGAGTGAAAGGGTGCGGTAAGAGCGCACCGCGCGCCTGGTAACAGGGGCGGCACGGCAAACCCCACCGGGAGCAAGATCGAATAGGGGTGGCACATGGGCTTCGTTTCAGCTCGTCACCCGGGTTGATTGCTTGAGACGGCGGGCAACCGTCGTCCTAGAGGAATGGTCGCCTAACTTCCGTATCGAAGGATCGGAAATGGACAGAACCCGGCTTACAGACCCTCTGGCATCCTTCTCCGAACCATTGCAGACTGCCGGAAAATGACACCGGGGGTTGGTATGCGTTTCAAGAAGAGTGGTTTGTTCGGCGCCGGTATGGCGGTGATCGTCGCCGCGACGGTTCAGGTCGCCGCACAGACTCCCACGACGACCGTGCAACAGGATTTCGAGGCCGCCGCCGCGCTGGATGCGAAGGGTGACAAGGCGGCCGCCCTCGCCGCATGGGAAAAGCTCGAGTCCCGCACCAAACCCGGCTCGCGCAGCCGCGGCGTCGCACTTGTTCGCAAGAGCGCCGCGCTGTTCAAGCTCGATCGGTCAGACGACGCCGTCATCGCTGCGCGCGGTGGCCTAGCGTTGTTGCCGGCCGCCGATCCGACGCTCGCCGAGGATCGCTGGCGGGCTTATCACGATCTCGGCATCATCGCCCAGAATGCGCTCGACTATGCTGGCGCGGGCGACGCGTATCGCAGTGCCGAAGCCGCCGGGGATACGCCCTCGCTGAAGGCCGCCTCGATCCTCGCGTTGGCCGATGTGTCGACCTTTACCAACCCGGCCGTGGCCGATGCCGCGTTGGCGCGGATCGACGCGTTGGCCAAGACGGTATCCGTCGACGCGGTGCTGAAGGCCGATATCGCGCGGCGTCACGCGATCCTGCTGCTCAACCGCGGCAGCTACGAGCCGGCACGGCTGTACGCTGTCGAGGCGGTCAAGCAGCTTGGCGGCATGACCAGCAAGACCGACCTGCGCGACGTTTCGGCGCGGTCGGACGCGGCGATCGCGTCGCTGCTGGCGGGCAAGTCCGAGGATGCGCGACGCTATATGGCGATGACCGGCGCAGGCCGGCTGACCAAGGGCGAATTCGATCCCGCCGTGCAGATGGACGTGCCCCCGTGTGGCGGCGAAGCGGATCTGCGACCAGCCGATATGGCGGTCGTCGAATTCACCATCGGTGACGATGGAATCGTACGCAACGTGTCGCCAATCTATGCGGCAGGTGGCGGCGCGGTTGCGCTGGATTTTGCGCGGGCGGTGCGCGACTGGTCTTGGACCCCCGAACAGGCCAAGGCCTTGCCAACGTTCTTCCGCTACAATGTCCGGGTCGAGATGCGGTGTTCGACGTTGTTCGAGCGGCCGTCGATCGGCAAGTTCCTCGACGCTGACATGGCCGCTTGGCTTGAGTCGAAGGGGCTGTCTTTGCCTGCCGAGGAGCGTGGGGCCGATGCCGTCGCTGTTGTGAGCCAGCGGGCGGCGCTCGCAACGGCGGAGGCAAAGACTGGGCCGAATTCGATCGCGACGCTGCCCTCGCTTTACCAGTTGATCAATAACGCGGTCGTCGGACGCGAGGAAACAAACGCTCTGGCACGCCGCGCGCTGGCCATCGCTGAAGCACAAGGCGCGCCAGCCATCGCCCGGCTGCCGCTCGAAATCAGTGTGCGCGAAACGGCGAGTGCGGACATATGGAAGAACGGCGCCTATGCGCGCGCCGTGACGCCGCTGTTGTCGATGCCTGTCTATGCGAACGATCCGAAGTCGCGCGCGACGATTTTGTTGCTTATTGCGGAGAGTACGAGGTCGCGGAGCCGCCGCGCGGTGCTGTTGCAGCAGGTTGTCGATGTCACGGGGCTCGCCGCGAACGACCCCATGCGCGTGGGCGCGCTAATCCGTCTCGCATCTCTCCAGCAACAAGCCGGCGATACCGCGATGGCCCGTACCACGTTCGATCAGTCGGGCCTGTCGGCGAGCCAGTGTGCGATACTCGATGCTCCACCGCGGCTTGTGTCGGCCGGCGGCGTTTTCCCGAACGAGGCCATGGCTTGGGGTTTCGAAGGGTTGACCAAAACGCAGTTCGACGTCGGCGCCGACGGTAAGGTCATCAACCAGCGCGCCGTGCTGAGCTACCCCCCGTTCGTGTTCACGAAAGCTGGCGTTCAAACGATGGCCGGGGCGCGGTATACGAAGACGTATCGCCCCGATGGCGGCGTCGGCTGCGGCGGCCTGTCGCAGAACGTGCGGTTCAGGCTGCCGGGGTAAAATGGCGTCTGGTAGCAGGGCTTTCCGCGACATTCGTTCCTGATGATCCTCCCCGTGGCGGGGGAGGATCGTTAGCGTCGCGGTGGGACCACTGAATGCGTAGCCGAGATGGCTGTCGCTTTGCGCTTACACCAGCACCTTGTCCGGTCGGCCCACGTCTTCGAGGACCGTGCTCGCGTCGATCTCCATCATCGGTTTGATCAGCCCGTCGCGGATGTCGTAGACCCAGCCGTGCAGCAGCACCTGCTGGCCACGCGCGAACGCACCCTGGATGGTCTCGGTACGCGCGAGCCGGACGAGCTGGTCGCGGACGTTGACCTCGACCAGCCGGTTGACCTTCTGCTCGCGGTCGGGCTGTGCGTCGATCTCGTCGGCATGATCGTGCATCACGCAGCGCGCGGTCGAGAGCCAGTCGTCGACCGGGCCGGCGGTGCCGCCGTCGAGCGTCGCGCGGATCCCGCCGCACGCATAATGGCCGCAGATGATGATGTGCCGCACGCCGAGCACGTCGACGGCATATTGCAGCACCGACATCAGGTTGGTGTCGTCGTCCTTAACGAGGTTGGCGATGTTGCGGTGGATGAACATGTTGCCCGGCGGCGTCATCGTCATCTGTTCCGGGCTGACGCGGCTGTCCGAACAGCCGATCCACAGGAATTCGGGGTTCTGGCCCACGAGCTGGCGCTGGAAGAAGTCGGGGCTCTCCTCGATGATCTCGGCCGACCACGCCTTGTTGGCGAGCAGGAGCTGTTTGTACTGCCTCATGCGAAACGGACCTCGGTCTGGGGGGCGTTGATCAGTTTCACCGTGCGCAGTGCCAGGTCACCGCGGATCAGCACGGTGATGCCGCGATACTTGGCGCCCTTGATGAAGGCGTTGATGATGTCGATGTTGTCGAGATCGACATAGCTGGTCGACGACAGGTCGATCAGCAGGTTCGCGTTGTCGGGCACCCGGTCGAGCGATTTCTGCAGCTCGTATTTGTGGATGAAATACAGGTTGCGGCGCGCGCGGACGAGGCAGTCTTCGTCGTCGCAGGCGAAGGTGATCGCGGTGCGGAAGTTGCGCGCCACGACGAACACGAAGCCGACCGCGAGGCCGATCACGATACCCTCGAGCAGATCGGTGAACAGGATCGCACCGACCGTGACGACGAACGGGATGAACTGAGTCCAGCCCTGCTTGTAGCGTTCGGTGAACAGCTTGGGCTTGGTGAGCTTGTAGCCGGTCGCGATCAGAACCGCGGCGAGCGCGGACAGCGGGATCAGGTTGAGCACCGCCGGGATCAGCGCGACGCTGACCAGCAGCCAGAAGCCGTGCAGCATCGTCGACAGCTTGCTCTCGGCCTTGGCGTCGACATTGGCGGACGAGCGCACGATCACCGAGGTGACGGGGAGGCCCCCGATCAGCCCGGACAGGATGTTGCCGCCGCCCTGCGCCATCAGTTCCCAGTTCTTGTCGGTGGTGCGGCGGCGCGGATCGATCTCGTCGACCGCCTTGACGCTCAGCAGCGATTCCAGGCTGGCGACGATCGCGAGCGTGACCGCGCTGGTCCAGACCACGCCCATCGTGATCCCGGAGAAATCGGGAAAGGTGAACAGCGACGGAAACTGCGACAGCGTCTGCGTGACCGGCACCTGCACCAGATGCGTCGCCTTGAGGTGCCATTCGGGCTTTACCGCACCGAGCAGCGTGTTGCCGAAGATACCGATCAGCACGACGACCAGCGGGCCGGGGACGAAGCGCAGCGGGCCGTTCTTCGGCTTGGCGCCGTCCCACCAGAACAGGAAGGCGAGACTGACCGACGCGATCAGGATCGCGCCCGGGGTCACCGCGGCGCTGAGGCTTTCGAGGATCCGCGAAAAGGTGTTGATGCCGTTTGCCGTGCTGAATTCGAAGATGCCCTCGGCTTCGCGATCGAAACCGACCGCATGCGGGATCTGCTTGAGGATCAGGATCAGGCCGATCGCCGCGAGCATCCCGGTGATGACCGAGGACGGTACGAATTCGCTGAGAATGCCCGCGCGCGTCAGCGAGAAGCAGATCTGCAGCACGCCGGCGAGCACGACCGCCATCAGGAACATCTGGTAGCTCGGCATGCTCTCGATCGCGGTCAGTACGATCACCGTCAGGCCGGCGGCGGGGCCGCTGACCGACAGCGGGGATTTCGAGAACAGCCCGACGGCGATACCCCCGACGATCCCCGAGATGATGCCGGCGAACAGCGGTGCGCCAGACGCGAGTGCGACGCCGAGACAGAGGGGAAGCGCGACCAGCGCGACGACGATGGAGGCGGGAAGATCCGCGCGCCATGTGGTAAGCTTGGGGATTAAAGTCGGCACCAGGGCTCCTGTCGCTGAGGTGTCGGCTGGGGATACGTCCGACCCGGACGCATCTATCCATGCCACATGACAAATAGTTCATGTTCATTAATCGATGAACGGTGACTGACTCAAGGTGGAATGTTGCGGCGCGAAATATTGTCCATAGCGCGGGAGTTTGGGTCGCTATGACGGCATGCGGTTGCGTTGTCCGTGCGGACCCCTATCTCGGGCCGCTATGGCGAGAAGCACGACACGATCTTCCGACTGGGGTTTTCCACGCTGGCGCGCCTATGGGGCGAGCACGGAGGCGGTGACGGTCCGGCTGTGCGACCGGCATGGCTGCAACGAGCCGGGCAACTGCCCCGCGCCGAAATCGCCCAACAGCCCGGACCGCTGGTATTTCTGCATGAACCATGCGGGCGAATATAATCGCGGCTGGAATTACTTCGAAGGCTTGAGCGCGGAGGAAGCCGCCGAGCGCGAGGCTGCTGAGACGCGGACCGCCGACGGCTATGCCGATCCGAAGCATTATGCCTGGGCGGGCTCGGGTGACGGCAGCCGCTCGCGCGACGAGATGCGCGCGCTGGAAGTGCTGCAGCTCGAGCCCGACGCCACGTTCGAGGACGTCCGCGCGGCCTGGCGGCGGATGGCCAAGGCGAACCATCCCGATGTGCGGCCCGGCGACAAGGACGCGGCGACGCGGTTCCAGGGCGTGCAGGCGGCGTATGAAGTGCTGCGTGCGGCCGAAGACGCGCGGACGTGGAAGCCGGCATGATCCGCGTCCTCGCCAGCCGGTGGCAGGGAAGCGTGCTGGTCTGCGGCAAATGCTCGAAGAAGCTCGGCGGCGGGTTCGGCGAGAAGGGGCGCACGCCGCTCGCCAAGATGCTGCGCGCGGTGCTTGGGCTGAAGAAGGGCAGGAAAGCCGGGCGCGGTGTGGTCGAGGTAAAGTGCCTCGGCATCTGCCCGAAGAACGCCGTGGTGACGCTCGACGGCGCGCGCCCCGATCGGTGGCTGCTCGTTCCGGCAGGCGCGGATGCGAGCGAGGTCGTCGCGACCCTTACCGAACGCTAGCGTGCCCTGACCCTCGCCCCAAGGGGAGAGGGTGAGGGCACGGTTTTCGCGTTAAGCGGCGTAGCGCTCCGCGGTTTCTCGGATGAGCGCGATCATGTTCGGGATGCCTTGCGTCCGGTTCGAGCTCAGCTGCTTGCTCAGGTCGAACGGTTCGAGTTCCGCCTTGATGTCGGTCGCGACGATCGCGCCTGGCGCCTGATCCTGGACCGTCAGCAACACCAGCGCGATTATCCCCTTGGTGATCGCGGCATTCGAGTCCGCGAGGAAATGCAGTCGGCCGTCGTCGGTCGTGGTCGGATATACCCACACCGACGCCGAACAACCGCGCACCAACGTCGCATCGGTCTTGAGCGCATCGGGCATCGGTTCCAGCTCGCGGCCCAGATCGATCAGCAGGCGATAGCGATCGTCGGGTTCGAGGAAGTCATATTCCTCGCGGATGTCGGTGAGAGTGGCCATGGCGCGGATCGGTAGCGGGTCGAAGGTGGCGCTTCAACAAGATGTTCCCCCGCAAAGGCGGGGGGAGGGGCCTCAGAGATCGACCCCGGCGGCGATCGCCTCGAGCTTCTTGATGCGCTCCTTCAAGTCCGCGATCTCGATCCGCGATCCGGTCGACACCGCGACGGGCATGCGCCCATCCTGCGCGTGGTCCAGTTCCATGCGCCGCAGCGAGAGCCAGCCGCGCCATCCGGCCAATCCGGCGCCGACGATCATCGCCAGGCCCGCAAGGCTCGCCAGTGCGAGCGTGATATAGACGTTGGGTTCGATCATGTCCGCCTCCTCTTAGCGGTCGCGAAGCCGCTCGATCTCTCGGTCGAGATCGACGCTCTTGTGGTTGTCGGTGATCACGCGCTCCAGCACCTGGATGCGCTCCTTCATCTGTTTCACTTCGTCGCGAAGCCGTGCCGCCTCGGGATCGTTCACCAGCGAGACGCCCGCGCCGCGCCGGGCGCTTCTATGACGCGCCTTGAAGAGGCTGGTGACCATCACGATCAGGACGATCATCACGACCATCACCTGTCCACCATTCATGATCTCATCTCCTGTGTCGTCTTGGTTCCGTTGCGCGGGCGATCGTCGCGAAGCAGTTCGATCTCGTCCGACAGTTCGATCCCGCGGTCGGTGACGATCCGTTCAAGGACGCGCATGCGCTGTTCGAGACGTTCCGTGTGAGCAGCATATTGCGCCGCCTTTTCCGCGGTTTGCGCATTCAGCGCGGTGGCCATCGTTTCCTTGTGCCGCAGCCAGCCCTTGAACATCTCGCTGCCGATACCGAGCGTGACTGGCACGCCGACACAGACAATGGCGAGCATGAAAACCGTGAATCCATCCATGACCGATGTTCCTCAGCGATTGCGGAGCGCTTCGATCTCGCGGGCGGTACGCTCGGCGGGATCGGTGGCGATGCGTTCGAGGACCGCGATCCGTTCCTCGAGCCGGGAGACCTGACCGGCCAGGCGCTCATTTTCGTTCGCGAGCAGAGCGACCTTGCGGTTTCCGTCGGGATCGCCGGGGTGAGTCTTGCCGCTCCATTCGTCCTCCAGCGCATAGCCATGCTTTGCGCGGATCCATGTGTTGATCACCCATCCGATCGTCGAGATCGCGATGATCGCGAGCACGAATCCAGGTCCACCCCATCCCATCTCACTTCTCCTTGAACCCCTGTTCCGGGGGTGCGTCTCAGCGCAGGCTGTCGATCTCTGCCGCGAGGCTGTTGCTTGAGCGGCTGGTGTAATGCGTCTCGATGTCGGCGAGGCGGCGGTCGATGTCGCGGAACTTGCTGCGGACCTCGGCGGTCGAGCGCTTAGGGTTCGAGCGGACGCCCTGCCAGAACTTCGCGTCGTCGGGCGTCTCGTACAGCCCGATCGGCTTGGCGTGGCCCATCCAGGCGACCATCCAATAGGCCAGCAGCGTCCAGGGGAAGCCCCCGGCGAGCGTCAGCACGACCATCGCGACACGGACGAAGAGCACGTCGACGCCGGTGTAATCGGCGATCCCGGCGCAGACGCCCTTCCACTTGGCATTCTGCTTATCGAGATAAAACTGGGTGCGGCTGCCGGACATTTCAGTTCCTCCGATCCATGGGGCGGTCAGGCGTGCGGTCGGACTGGCGGTCCGACAGATACGGCGATGGCGTGGTGCCGAGTCCCGGCTTCCAGTCGGGATTGTCGGCGGCGATGATGCGTTCGACGGTCATGACGCGGTCTTCGAGACGGCGAGCGAGCGCCTGCATCTCGTCGAGCAGCTTCTCGTCTTCGACGGTGATCCGCGGCGCCTGCTTCCACTTGGTGATGTAATGCAGGATTACCCACGGCAGCCCGATGAACAGGACGGCGCAGACCAGAACGGGGGTCAGATCATCCATCTCAATCGTCCTTCTTCATGCGCGCCTTGAGCGCGGCGAGCTGGGCATCGACCTTGTCGTTGCTGCGCAGTTCGGCGATTTCCTCTTCGAGCGTTTTGACGACGCCGAGCCCCATCGCGTCCGCGCGGCCTTCGGCCTCGTCGACGCGGCGGTCGAGGATGTCGAAGCGGCTGAACGCCTCGTGCGTCTTCGGGCCGTTGTACATCTCGCGGAGGCGAGTGCGATTGTTCGCGCTCTCGAGCCGCGTCTGCACCGCGTTCTGCTTGGTGCGCGCCTCGCGCAGCTTGGTCTGCAGCTTGGCGATGTCCTCTTCGGACGCGCGCAGCGCATCGTCGAGCACGCCGACTTCGGCCTTAAGCTGCTCGGCCATGTCGAACGCCTTCTGGCGCTCGACCAGCGCGGCCTTGGCGAGGTCCTCGCGGTCCTTGCTCAATGCCAGCTCGGCCTTCTCGGTCCAGTTATCCTGAAGCTGTTCGAGCTTCGAGATATGGCGGCGCATCTCCTTCTGGTCGGCAATGGTGCGCGCGGCGGAGGCGCGAACCTCGACCAGCGTCTCCTCCATTTCGAGGATGATCATGCGGATCATCTTCGACGGGTCCTCGGCCTTCTCGATGAGATCGGCGAAGTTGGCGGCGACGATGTCGCGGGTGCGGGAAAAGATGCCCATGTAATTCCTACTCCAGGGGTCGGCCCGACGCTCTTGCGAGTCCGTCGGGGTCTTATGCCACAATCGCGGTGTGTACCGCGACAGGCGCTGCGGTGGTTGCCGTGGCCGGGCCGACTGCGCCGAGCACGCAGGTCGTGCTGAAGACGATGGTGCAGAGGACGGCGGCGACGGTGCGGGCGATGTCGGTCTTGATCATGGTGGGTCCCCTTTAAGGATGGTCGTTTCCGCGGTTTGGCGGGTTGCCTGAACCATTGCATCTTGCGTGCCAGTTTTGAAAACGGCGCAATTGCAAGGCTTTGCGCGAAAGTGCCGCCGCGTGTTTCGCCGGGAGCTTGCCAAGAGTTGGGAATTCGCGCCACATCTTCGCCATGGAGCGAACCACACAGGTCATCGGCGAGTCCGGCACGTTCATGGCGGCGCTCGAACGCGCGTCGCGCGCCGCTGCGCTCGACCGCCCGGTGCTGGTGATCGGCGAGCGTGGCACCGGCAAGGAACTGGTCGCCGAGCGTCTCCACCGGCTGTCGCCGAGGTGGGATCAGCCTTTGGTCATCATGAACTGCGCGGCGCTGCCCGAGACGCTGATCGAGGCGGAATTGTTCGGGCATGAGGCGGGCGCGTTCACCGGCGCGACCAAGGCACGCACGGGGCGGTTCGAGGAGGCGGATGGCGGCACGCTGTTCCTCGACGAGCTCGGCACGCTGTCGATGGCGGCGCAGGACCGGCTGTTGCGCGCGGTCGAATATGGCGAGATCACGCGGATCGGATCGTCGCGGCCGATGCGCGTCGATGTGCGGATCGTCGCGGCGACCAACGAGCATCTGCCCGACAAGGTCGACCGGCACGAGTTTCGCGCCGATCTGCTCGACCGGCTGTCGTTCGAGGTGGTGACGTTGCCACCGCTCAGGGCGCGGTCGGGTGACGTCGTCGTGCTCGCCGAGCATTTCGGGCGGCGGATGGCGTCCGAGCTTGGGCGTGAGCGCTGGGAGGGGTTCGGCCCGGCGGCTATGGATGCGCTGGTCGCGCATCGTTGGCCGGGCAACGTCCGCGAATTGCGCAACGTCGTCGAGCGCGCGGTGTATCGCTGGGAGCAGGCAGGCCCGATCGACGCGATCGAGATCGATCCGTTCCAGTCGCCGCACCGGCCCGGGGCGACGACGGCGCCGAAGCCGCCGGCGGTGGCGGCGTCGCGACCGGCCGAAGCGGACGACGGCGATGATCCGGTGGTGGCGTGCGAAGAGGGGCCGTCGGACTTCAAGTCGCGCGTATCGCGGTTCGAACGTGATCTGCTAGCAAGGGCGCTGGCGGAGCACCGGTTCAACCAGCGCGCCACCGCGGACGCGCTGGGGTTGAGCTACGACCAGCTTCGCCACGCCCTGAAACGCCACGACCTGCTCAACGCGGGGGGGTGAAGCGATCGTCCCCCGGCCGGGGGAGGTGGCGCCGATTGCGACGGAGGGGGAGGACACGGCGCCGATGTTTCACATGCCGCCCCGTCCCACCTCCGTCATCCTGACGAAAGTCAGGACCCAGAGCAAAGCAGGGCGGCGTTCGTAACCCTGGGTCCTGACTTTCGTCAGGATGACGATGGGGGGTGGGCGTCAGCCGCTCTTCCGCACCAACCCCGCCAGTTTCTTCAACTTCGGCGCCACCATCGGCACGGTCAGCATCGTGCTTGCGAGCGCCATCAGCAGCAGCGCTGTGAACGTCTCGTTGGTGATGATCTTCTTGTCGAGCAGGATATTGACGAAGATGATCATGATGAGCGCCTTGGTCTGGAGCAGCCAGCCGATCGCCGAGGCCTCGCCCGGCCGCCACTTCAGGATGCGCCCGGCGGCGTGAACCCCCGCGAGCTTGCCGCCGACCGACGCCAGTAGTAGCAGCGCCGCCGCGCCGAACACCGCGAACCCGCCGACCGCCCACTGCGTCTTCAGCCCGGTCGACAGGAAGAATACCGGCATCACCGCGAGCAGCACGAGGTGGCGGAACTGGTCCATCCTCGCCGTCGTGAACCATTTGGAATCGAGCACCGCGCCCGACAGGAACGCGCCGACCATGAAGTGCAGCCCCGCCCAGTCCGCTGCGAACCCGCAGCCGGCAAGCCAGATCAGGCTGACATACCAGCGGTCGCGCTCTTCGATCTTCGCCATGAGCTTGCGCACCAGCAGCGTCGCGATCGCGAACCCGACGAGGAAGCCGCCCTGTCGGCCGACTCGCTCCCAGTCGAGCAGGATCAGCGCCAGCACGCCCCAGATCGCGATGTCGTCGAGGCTCGCATAGCGCAGGATGCGCTGGCCGATCGGTTCGCGGAGGATCTCGAGCTTCTCGAGGAACAGCACGAGGATTGGCAACGCGGTGACCGCGCAGGCCATGCCGATGCCCAGCACCACCTGCCACGTCGCGCCCGACGGGCCTGCCCAGCCGGGGTAGCGCAGCATCATCACCGCGGCGATGCTGCCGGTGACGAGCGGTACCGCGAGCGCGAGCCCAGCGGTCACGCCGGTCTCGCCGCGGCGTTTCCACGCCTCGCCCAGGTCGAGCTCGATGCCCGCGACCCAGACGAACATCATCACCGCCCACCAGGCGATGCCGTTCAGCGAGCCCAACGTCGCCGGGGTGAAGATCGTCGCATAATAATCGGGATAGGCCGCGCCGAGCACGCCCGGCCCCAGCAGGATGCCGCCGAAGATCTGCACCACCACCAGCGGCGCCCAATAATCGGTCCGCCCGAGCCGCCACACCAGATACGGCACGGTAAAGATGATGAGTAGCGCGAGGAGGAAAACCTCCGTCGGCGTCATGGCGTGCATGCAGATCCCCCGGCACCGATCGGTTCCCCCCGCCGGCTTTGTGTCGGTCACGTTGATATTCTGCCGCGCGCGCGGGGGCAATATGCGCGCGTGGTTGCAGAACCGTCCCCGGACCGGTCTTGTGGATGCCTCAATTCGGGACAGGCAGGCGAAGCCTCGATGGATCGGCTCGCCGAACGGCGGCGTTCCATGCGATTGAACGCGCGGCGTTGCTGGCGCCGGAGGAAGAGGATGTTCGGATGAAACGATCGGTAATCGCGCTCGCGCTGTTCGCTGCCCCCGCCTTTGCGCAGGCGTCGGCGCCGTTCACGGTGAACGGGCAGGGGTTCGCGACGTTGCAGGAGGCGGTGTCGTCGATCCGCATGGGCACCGCGACGATCCTGATCGCGCCCGGCACCTACCGGCAATGCGCGGTGCAGGCGGGGGGACACATCACCTTCAAGGCGGTCCAGCCGGGCACCGCGATCTTCGAGGGCGTCGCGTGTGAGGACAAGGCGGCGCTGGTCCTGCGTGGACAGGGCTCGGTCGTCGATGGCCTCGTTTTCCGCGGCTACCGGGTGTCCGACGGCAATGGCGCGGGCATCCGTACCGAGATGGGCGACCTGACCGTCACCAATGCGATGTTCCTGAACAGCCAGGAAGGGATCCTCGGCGGCGAGCCGATCGGCCAGACGATCCGGATCGATCGTTCGACCTTTTCGGGGCTCGGCCAGTGCGACGAGTCGCCGAGTTGCTCGCATGCGATCTATCTGGCGAACAAGGGCAGCGTGACGATCACCCATTCGCGGTTCGAGCGCGGGACGGGAGGCCATTACGTCAAGCTGCGCGTGCCGACCGTGACGATCACCGACAATAGCTTCGACGATACGGCGGGCGCCAAGACCAACTACATGATCGACTTGCCCGAAGGCGCCACCGGGCTGATCGCGCGCAACACCTTCGTGCAGGGGAAGCAGAAGGAGAACCACACCGGGCTGATCGTCGTCGCCGCGGAGGCCAAGACGTATCGCTCGACCGGATTGCGCGTCGAGGACAATGACGCGCGGTTGTCGCCGGGGGATGCGAGCAGCCCGGCCTTCCTCGCCGATTACAGCCACGACCGGCTGGCACTGGGGACGAACCGGTTGGGGCCTGGGTTGCGCGCGTTCGAGACGCGCTGAGCGAGCCACTAATCCTCCCCTCGGCGGGGGAGGATCGGTGGCTAAACGGTCACCCGCCGGTCGCGCACGTGCTCGCCGCACCCGGATCGAGATCGAGGCATCGCCCGTCCAGACCCGACACCGGCAACCCGATCGTCGCGGCCAAGGTCGGCACGATGTCGACCGTCTCGACCGATAGTGGCTGCTCGAACCCGGTCATCCCCTTGCGCCAGAACAGGATCGGTACGCGGCGATCGTAATCCCAGGGCGACCCGTGCGTCTCGACATAGCCGCCCGCGGGCGACACGATCGTCGTCACCCGCGGCTTGAGCAGGACCACCATCTGCCCCGAGCGCCCCGGATAGAACGACGCGCGCGCGCGCTCGATCAGCGTCCACGTCTCGGGCGGAGTCTTGGCCATCGGCGTCGCCATGATCTCGGCGGCCGAATACGCCCCCGCGATCTGCGGCAGCGCACGGTAGCGGCGGAGCGCCTCGGCGAGCACCTTGGCCTGCGTCTTCGCCGGCAGCGTATCGTCGATATAGACGTCGCCCTCGGTGCCGAGCAGCACGCTGCCCTTCAGCCCCAGATCGCCGGCGATGGCGGTGCCGACCTGCTTGGCCAGCACGTTCTCGTCCATATGCGCCTCCATCGGCATCGCGCGCTGCTGCTGGCGCTCGGTCGCGTCGTGCGCGCCGTGATCCGCGGTCAGCACGACCTCGTAATCGACGCCGGTCTCATCCATCACGGCGAAGAAATCGCCGAGCGTCTTGTCGAGCTGCGCCATCTGGATGCACATCTCGGACCCCTGCGTGCCGTAGGTATGGCCGATATAATCGGTCGCCGATGCACCGATATCGATGATGTCGGTCTGCGGCCCCTTGCCGAGCTTCATGTCCTGCACCAGCGCCGCCGCCATCGCGAACACCGCCGCATCGGACGCCGGCGACACGCGGAAGCCCTTGGCGTCACCCGCCTCGCGCTCGAACCGGCCCTGGCCGTACGTCTTGCCTGCGATCACGATCGGATGGTTCACCGCCGCGCAATAGCCGGGCAGCGGTAGTGCCTTTTGCGGCAGGGCGATCAGTCCGGCGACCGCATCGCGCGTGCGCTGCACCGCAGGCGGCACTGCGCGGCCCGCATAGGAGACATAGGTCTTGCCGTCCCACCACCAGAGCTCGTCGACCTTATGGCCGCCCATCATCACCGCCGCGCGATCCTTGCCCGCGACCGACACCGAGCGGGTCCGCGGATCGCGCGCCTTCATCATCTCGCCGAGCGTCGGCACCTTCAGGTGCATGTCGGACACGGTGTAGCTCTCGTGTGTGCTGCCGGTGACGCGCTCGTCCTCGGAGCAATAGACGATCTTGTCGGGCCGCCCGGCGCGCTGGTCGACCCAGTTGTTGGCGATGATCCCGGTATGCGCGGGCCGCATGCCGGTCAGGATCGTCGAATGGCCGGGGCACGTCTCGGTCGCGGCATGGCTCTGGTAGCCGCTCGGGAACACCGCGCCGTTTAGCAGGCGGGTGAAGCCACCGGTATAATGGTTGCGATATTGCTGGAACAGGTCGGCGGCGAACTGGTCGACCGAGATCGCGACGATCAGCTTCGGCGGCGTCGTCGGGGTCGCGGTGGGGGCAGGCGCGGGGCTGGGCGGCGCCGTCTGGGCGGAGACCGAAGCGGCTGAGGTCAGCAGCAGCGCGGCGATAAGTGCTTTCACGAACAGTCCTTTACCAAGCTGACGCCAGCGATCCGGCGCGTCGCTTTGAAGTGCAATACGACAAGGTCACCGCTATGGCTTTGCGCGATGAACGAAACAAGGATGGCCATGCGCAGTTTACGTTGCGTCCTGATGACGGTCTTGCTGGCCATGTGCGGCTTCGCGAGCGGTCCTGCGCTCGCGGAATCGCTCAACGGATCGAGCCAGCACCTGATGATGACGCTGGTCGCCGAAAGCGATCACCCGAAGGCCGGCGCACCGCTGACGATCGCGCTTGCGACCACGCCTGAAAAGGGCTGGCATGGCTATTGGCGCAACCCCGGCGATGCGGGCTTTCCGGCGACGTTCGACTGGACGCTGCCGGCGGGCGCGAAGGCGGGCGACGCCGAATGGCCGGTGCCGACGACGCTGCTGATCGCGGGGCTGATGAACTATGTCTACGAAGCGCCGTACGCGCCGCTCGTGACGATCCAGGTTCCGGCCGGGCTGGCGGCAGGCACGAAATTCCCGATCCGGCTGAAGACGAGCTATCTCGTCTGCTCGGCGACGATCTGCGTGCCCGAGGAGAAGGCTCTGTCGCTCGACCTGACGATCGGTGATGGTGCGCCGTCGCAGGCGGCGGCGTTCGCGGGCTGGCGGCAGGCGATCCCGAAGCCGCTCGACGCGGGGGCGACCTATGCGGCGGGCAACGGGACGATGCGGATCGCGGTGCCGTTCCCGGCGGGCGCGAAGGCCGACAAGGCGTATTTCTTCCCCGTCACCACGGGCATGATCGAAAACGGCGCCGCGCAAAGCGTCACGCGCGACGGCGATCGGCTGACGATCACGACGAAGGTCGCGGCGAACGCCAAGACCGGTGGACCGATCGAGGGCGTGCTGCGGATCGGCAACGGGCAGGGCCTCGGCGTCAAGGCCGTGCCGGGCGCGGTGGCCGACACCGGTGAACCCGCGGCATCCGGCGAGAGCGTCTGGCTCACCGCGCTGATCGCGTTTGCGGGCGCGGTGCTCGGCGGGCTGATCCTCAACATCATGCCTTGCGTGTTCCCGATCCTGAGCCTCAAGGCGCTCAGTCTCGCGCGCGGCGGTGCGAGCGAGAAGGACGCACGCGGTGAGGCGCTGGCCTATACCGCGGGGGTCGTGCTGGTCTGCCTCGGTCTCGGCGCCGCGATCTTGGCGCTGCGTGCAGGCGGCTCGGCGGTCGGCTGGGCGTTCCAGTTGCAGCATCCCGCGGCGATCGTCGCCCTGCTCCTGCTGAGCGCAGCGATCGCGTTCAACCTCGCCGGACTGTTCGAGGTGCCGACGCCGCGCTTTGCCGGGGAGAGCGGGGCGAGCGGTGCGTTCGCGACGGGCGCGCTCGCGGCGTTCATCGCCACGCCGTGCACCGGGCCGTTCATGGGCGCGGCGCTCGGTGCGGCGCTGGTGCTGCCATGGCCGGCGGCGCTCGCCGTGTTCGGCGGGCTCGGGATCGGCTTGTCGCTGCCGTTCCTCGCGATCGGGTTCATCCCGTCGTGGCGGCGCTGGTTGCCCAAGCCCGGCGTCTGGATGGAGACGTTCCGCCACATCCTGTCGGTGCCGATGTTCCTGACCGCGATCGCGCTCGGCTGGGTGCTGGGGCGGCAGACCGGGGCGGATACGCTGACGCTTGCGCTGATCGCGGTGCTGGCGGTCGGCGTGGTGCTCTGGATTGGCGGGTCGCGCCAACGCAAGGGCAAGGCGTTCGGTATCGTCACGCAGATCCTGTTGCTGGCGGTGTTCGTCGGCAGCGCGGTGGTGATCGCGCGTGCGCCGCCGGTGTCCGCCAAGGTCGCGACCGCGGGCGACGAATCGTTTACCGAGGCCAGGCTCGCGTCGCTGCGCGCCGAGAAGCGCCCGGTGTTCGTGTACTTTACCGCCGACTGGTGCCTGACGTGCAAGGTCAATGAGAAGGCGGCGATCGACACCGCCGGCGTGCGCGATGCGTTCGCCAAGCACAAGGTCGCAGCGCTCATCGGCGACTGGACCGATGGCGACCCTGTGATGGGCCGCTTCATCCAGGCGCACAACCGCGCCGGCGTGCCGCTGTATCTCTACTACGCGCCCGGTGCCGCCGAGCCGACCGTCCTGCCGCAGGTCCTGACGCCGGGTCTGCTCGAAGGGCTGGGGGCCTGAGTCTGCGCGCTCCGTCATCCCGACTTTCGTCAGGGTGACGGAAAATGCGGGATGATTGACCGTATTCGAACCTTGTGCAGCGCAACGATGCGTTGCAGCATGGAACCGCAACGCTTGATGGGGAATTGACCGTTTCGATGGGGAAACAAGCGTTCGACGAGATCATGGGCACGCCGGGCGATACGACCGCGCGGCCCGAACTGGCGGCTCTCGGCACATGGATCGAGGATACGCCCGACGCCGAGCTGCGTCGCCGGCAGGAAGCGGCCGAGACGACGTTCCGCCAGCTCGGCATCACCTTTGCGGTCTATGGCGAGAACGAGGCAGCCGAGCGGATCATCCCGTTCGACATCGTGCCACGCGTGTTCCTGCATGACGAATGGACGCGGCTCTCCGAAGGATTGGTACAGCGGGTCGAGGCGATCAATGCGTTCCTCGACGATATCTATGGCGAGCGTCGCATCCTGAAGGAGGGGATCCTTCCCGAGGACCTCGTGCTCGGCAACGCGCAGTTCCGCCCCGAGATCGCCGGCATCCGCCCGCCACACGGGGTATGGGCGCATATCTGCGGGATCGATCTGGTCCGCACCGGTCCCGACGACTTCTTCGTCCTCGAGGACAATGCCCGCACGCCGTCTGGCGTCAGCTACATGCTGGAGAACCGCGAGGCGATGCTGCGGCTGTGCCCCGAGCTCTTCCGCGAGTTTCGCGTGGCGGCGGTGGACAGCTATCCCGATCTGCTGCTCGAAACGATGAAGTCGGTCGCGCCGCACGGTACGGGGGCGAACCCGACCTGCGTGCTGCTGACTCCCGGGCATTATAATTCGGCCTATTACGAGCATAGCTTCCTCGCCGATTCGATGGGGATCGAACTCGTCGAGGCCGCCGATCTGGTCGTGGACGACGACATCGTCTGGATGCGGACGATCGCGGGGCGCGTGAAGGTCGACGTGATCTATCGCCGGATCGACGACGACTATCTCGACCCGCTCGTGTTCCGGCCCGATTCCGCGCTAGGCGTCCCCGGGCTGATCGCGGCATATGCGGCCGGCAACGTCGCGATCATGAACGCGCCGGGCAATGGCATCGCCGACGACAAGGCGATCTACAGCTACATGCCCGACATCGTAAAGTTCTACTCGGGCGGCGAGTGCAAGCTGCGCAACGTCGAGACCTGGCGCTGCCGTGAACCGCAGGCCCTGAAGTACGTCCTCGACAATCTGGAGGACGTCGTCGTGAAGCTGGTCGATGGTTCGGGTGGCTACGGGATGCTGGTGGGACCGACTGCGTCGAAGCAGGAAATCGAGAATTTCCGCGCCGCGCTGATCGCCGAACCGCATCGTTACATCGCGCAGCCGACGCTCGCGCTGTCGACCGTGCCGACGATGGCGGATGGCGGCCTCAGTCCGCGCCACGTCGATTTCCGGCCGTTCGTGCTGACCGGGTCGAAGGGCGTGAAGGTGGTTCCCGGCGGGCTGACCCGCGTGGCGCTCAAGGAAGGATCACTGGTGGTCAATTCCAGCCAGGGCGGGGGCACGAAGGACAGCTTCGTGCTGATGGCCGATCAGACGCAACGGATGAGGCCGGGTGGGATGACGCAGACGATGGGCGGCATGTCGCAGAGCCTGAGCGCGCAGACTGACGGGGCCGCCTGATGCTCTCGCGTACCGCATCGTCGCTCTATTGGCTGGGCCGCTATTTCGAGCGCGCGGATTTCATCGCGCGGCTGGTCGAAGCCACCGTCCGTCTGGACGTGCTGTCGTCGCAACCCGCGGGCGAGGCGGCGTGGGCGTCTGCGCTCGCCGTCACCGAGACGGAGGAGCCGTTTGCGACGCTCGGCGGCAATCTCAGCCAGACCGAGGTCGTGCGTTTCCTCACGCTTGATTCAAGCCATCCCGGTTCGATCGTCCGCTGCGTCGACATGGCGCGCAACAACGCCAAGGCGGTCCGAACTGCGCTGACCCGCGAGGCGTGGACCGCGATCAATCGTGCGTGGCTATTGTTCGAGAACCGGACGACGCCGCGCAGCACGACCGACCAGATGAACCTCGTCGAGGCGGTGAAGACCGAGACGCGCGGGTTCGAGGGTGCGGTGCACCGGATGCTGCGCAACCAGACGACGTGGTTCATTAGGCTTGGCCAGTCGGTCGAGCGGGCGGACAACACCGCAAGGCTGCTCGACGTCAAATATCATATCCTCCTGCCCGAGGGCGAGCGGCTCGGCGGCGCGATCGATCGCGACCAGTGGACGACGATCCTGCAGACCGTGTCCGCGGTGACCGCCTATCGCTGGCTGTATAATGACGGCTTGCGTCCCGCCGACGTGATCGACCTGTTGCTCGCACGCGCGGAGCTGCCGCGCAGCCTCGCGGCGTCGGTCGAGGAGACGGTCGACGTGCTCAACCTGCTCGCGAAACGCACGGGCAACCACGGGGAGGCGGACAGGATGGCACGGATGCGGGCAAGCCGGATGACCAAGACCCGGTCGGGGGAGGTCATTGCCTCCGGCCTGCACCAGTATCTGCAGGCCTTTATCGCCGAGAACGCGCTGCTCCACGGCGCGATCGGCCGTCAGTTCAAGTTCCAATAATGCGGCTGTCGATCGATCATCACACGATCTACCGCTTCACCCAGCCGCAGGGCCGGCTGGTGCAGATGCTCCGGCTGACTCCGGAAAACTCGCATGACCAGACGGTGGCGTCGTGGCGGATCGACGTCGATTGCGACGCGCGGTTGCGGCCGGGCCGCGACGGTTTCGGTAACGCCGTGACGATGCTCTACGCCGAAGGACCGGTCGACGGGATCGAGATCACGGTGAAGGGCGAGGTGTTGACCAGTCACTCGGACGGCGTCCTGCACGGCGTCCATGAGACCTTGCCGCCGGCGCTGTTCCTCCGGTGGACCGAGGCTACCACGCATGACGCCGATATCGCTGCGTTCGCGGCTGATTCGGCGGCGGGCGCACGCGATCGGATCGGCGCGTTGCACCGGCTCAATCGCGCGCTCCACGAGCGCTTCGTGTTCGATGCAGGGCGTCCGGAGCCGGGGCTGACGGCGGCGGCGGCGTTTCGCAAGGACAGCGCGACGCCGCGCGACATGGCGCAGATGTTCGCGGTCGCGGCACGCTCGCTCGGCGCGCCTGCGCGCTATGTGTCGGGCTATCATCACAATGACGCCGCGGTCGTGCATCTGCCGACCCCGCATGGCTGGGCGGAGGCCTATGTCGACGGTCTGGGCTGGGTCGGGTTCGATCCCTGCACGGGCATGTCGCCCGAGGAGCATTATGTGCGCGTGGCGATGGCGCTAGACGCTGCCGGCGCAGCACCGGTCGCCGGGTCACGTCTTGGCGAAGGTGGCGAGGAACTCGACGTCGACGTCGTCGTCCAGCGCGAGGATTGAGCGCGCAAGAAGAGGTAATGCAGCTAGCGTCCCCCTTCCTGACGAACGGGACGCTGGTTAGGCGAGCACGCCCGAGCGCGCAGGCGGCGTGACCAGATCGGCATCCTGCAAGCGCCGCCAGCCCGCGGGCCCCAGCACCTCGAGCGGCCGGTACCGCGTCTTATATTCCATGCGCGGCGAGCCCTTCACCCAATAGCCCAGATAGACATAGGGCAGCCCGGCATCGCGCGCGCGCAGGATATGGTCGAGGATGATGAAATTGCCGAGCCCCGTCCGGCTCTCGTCGTCGGCGGCGAAGAAGCTGTAGACCATCGACAGTCCGTCCGCCTGACGATCGGTCAGGCATGCGCCGATCAATCGCCCCTGCGCGCCGTTCTCGCCCGGCTCGCGATATTCGACGATCAGCGAGTTGACCGGCGAATGCTCGATCATGTCCGCGTAATCGTCTTCGTCCATGCCGGCCATGCCGCCGCCCGGATGGCGCGTCCCGAGATAGCGCCGCAGCAGCTGGAACTGCTCGTCGGTCGCCCAGGGCTTGCACGCCGTGACCTCGATATCGCCGTGCCGCCGCAGCAGCTTGCGCTGCGTCGCGTTCGGAACGAACTCACCCGAGACGATCCGGACCGACACGCAGGCGGTGCACCCTGCGCAGGACGGGCGATACGCCACACCCTGGCTGCGGCGGAAGCCGATCCGCCCGAGCGCATCGTTCAGCTCGCCGGCATGCGGCCCGGTCAGCTCGGTGAACACCTTGCGTTCCTGCCGGCCCGGCAGATACGGGCACGGGGACGGGCTCGTGACGAAGAAGCGCGGAAAACGAAAGGGCGCAGTCACCGAAGCCGATGTCCTTCAGACAGACGCGAGAATCCGCGGATCACGCTCTATGCGCGCGTCCGGCAAAGCTGAAAAGCGGGTTTACCACGATTATGAGTTAACGGGGTAAGCCGCTTTAACGGCGTCGCAATTACGCCAGTTCGACGGTCGAGGTCTCATAGCCGCTGGCGCGCAACGCACCCACCAGCCGATCGAGATGCGCGCGGTCGCGGGTCTCGCATTCGATGTCGGTGATGAGGCCCTTTGCCGGCAGCGTCGTGAAGACGCGCTGGTGGTAGATCTCGATGATGTTGACGCGTTCCTGATCGAAGATCCGCGCGACGTGGAACAGCGCGCCGGGCTTGTCCTGCAACCGGATGCGTAGCCGTGCAAGCCGCCCCGACCGCGCGAGGTCGCGCAGCAGCACGTTGGCGAGCAGGCGCGTGTCGATATTGCCGCCGCACAGCACGATGCCGACGGTCCGGCCCGCAAACCGTCCGGGATGCGACAGCAGCGCGGCAAGCCCGGCGGCGCCGGCGCCCTCGACCACGGTCTTCTCGATCTGGAGCAGCAGGCTGACCGATTCCTCCAGGCTCCGCTCGCTCACCAGCACGATTTCGTCGACCAGTTCGGCGACCATCTTCGAGGTGATCGCGCCAGGTTCCTTGACCGCGATGCCCTCCGCCAGCGTGTCGCCCGCGCACGGCATGTCGGTGCCGTTGATGCGGTTGAACATCGACGGGAACAGTTCGGCCTGCACGCCGACGATCTCGATCGGGTGGCCACCGGGCTCGCGGCTGGCGGCGTGCGCGACCGTCGACATGCCCGAGATCAGCCCGCCGCCGCCGATCGGGATGACGAGCGTGTCGATCTCCGGCACGTCCTCGAGCATCTCGACCGCCACGGTGCCCTGGCCGGCGATGACGCGCGGATCGTCGAACGGATGGACGAAGGTAAAGCCGCACTCGCCCTCGAGGATGCGGGCATGCGCATAGGCCGCGTCGAACGTCTCGCCGTGGAGCACGACGTTGGCGCCGTGGCCCTCGGTCTGCATCACCTTCACGGTCGGCGTGTTGACCGGCATCACGATCGTCGCCGGGATGCCGAGACGGTTGGCGTGATAGGCGAGGCCCTGCGCGTGATTGCCCGCGGACGCCGCGATCACGCCCTTCGCGCAAGCCTCGGGCGACAGCTGCAACAGTGTGTTGAGCGCGCCGCGCTCCTTGTACGCCGCGGTGAACTGAAGATTCTCGAACTTCAGATACACCGTCGCGCCGGTCATCTGGCTCAGCGTCTTGCTGATCAGCGTCGGCGTGCGGACGATCGAGGCGCGGATCCGGTCGTGCGCGACACGGACGTCGTCGATCGAGACGGGGAGGGTGGGTGCCGCTACGGCAGCGTGGGTAGCCATGTCCGACCCGCTAGACCATCTGGCGCAAGGGGGGAACACCGCTTATGCGCGGGACCAATGGCAAAATCGGTTTTCGACACAGCGCGCGTACAGCATACCTTGCGGGCGACGTCGTCGGCGCGTTCCGCGCGTTCCGCGCGCGTATCGTGGGGCACGAATGCCAAGGCTTTGGTATCGGGGCGAAAGTCCCGGGAATATTGCCGGCCGACGAGTGATCATGCGTGGAGAGTGGCGAAGTGATGCGTTTTCTTGTGTCTGCGGCGGTCGTCGCGCTCGCCACGTCCCCGGCCATGGCCGACGGTATCGTCGATAACGTCAACGGTATCACGGTCGCGGACGGTGGCCGGGTGATCCATTTCAAGGCGATCCTGATCGACAAGGACGGCCGGGTCACGCGACTCGTTCCCCCGGGCGAGGAGGCGCCGAAGCTGAGCCGCAAGGAATTGAAGAAGAACGCGGGCAAGCCGCTCTATGACTGGCGGATCGACATGGGCGGGAAGACCGTGCTGCCCGGCTTCGTCGATGCGCACGGGCATGTGATCGAGATGGGCTTCGGCGCGCTGTCGCTCGACCTGTCGATGACCAAGTCGCTCGACGAGGCCAAGTCGCGCATCGCCGCGTACATCGCCGGCAATCCCGATCGCAAGTGGGTGATCGGGCGCGGCTGGAACCAGGAGGCGTGGGGGCTGGGTCGCTTCCCGACCGCGGCGGATCTCGATTCGGTCTCGGGCGGGCACCCGATCTGGCTGTCGCGCGCCGATGGGCATGCCGGCTGGGCGAACCGCGAGGCGATGCGCGAGGCCGGGGTCACCGCGTCGACCGTCTCGCCCGCGGGCGGACGCATCGAGAAGACCGGCGGCGCGCCCGCGGGCGTGTTCGTCGATGGCGCGCAGGCGTTGATCGAGAAGGTCGTGCCGCAGCCGCTGCCCAAGGAGCGCGATGCCGCGTTCCTGACCGCGCAGAGCATCCTGCTCCGCTACGGCGTCACCGCGGTGGCGGACATGGGCACGACGCTCGACGACTGGCTCACCTATCGGCGGATGGCGGATATCGGCGGGCTTCGCGTCCGCATCATGAGCTATGCGATGGGCGTCGAGACCGCGAGCCGGATCGGCGGCAAGGGGCCGACGCCTTGGCTGTATAACGATCGCCTGCGAATGGGGGGCGTGAAGCTCTATGCCGACGGTGCGCTGGGGTCGCGTGGCGCGTGGTTGCTCAAGCCCTATGCCGACGCGCCCGGGCAGTCCGGCCTCGGCTTCCTCACCGACGACCAGCTCCAGAACCAGATGAGCCGGGCGGCGATGGACGGCTATCAGGTCGCGGTCCACGCGATCGGCGACAAGGCCAACCAGATGGTGCTCGACGCGATCCAGGTGGAGAGCGAAACCTATACGGGCGATCGACGCTGGCGGATCGAGCATGCGCAGGTGGTCGATCCGAGCGACCTGCCGCGATTCGGCAAATTCGGCACGATCGCATCGATGCAGCCGACTCACGCGACCAGCGACCGGACGATGGCGGAGGCCAGGCTCGGACCGACCCGGCTGGCGGGCGCCTATGCCTGGAAATCGATGCTGACCAATGGCGCCAAGCTCGCCTTCGGCACCGACTTCCCGGTCGAGAAGCCCGATCCGTTCGCGACCTGGGCCGCGGCGTTCACGCGTACCGATGCCGATGGCCAGCCACAGGGCGGGTGGCAGCCGCAGGAAATCGTCACGCGCGAACAGGCGTGGTGGGCGATGACGGGGGCTGCGGCCTATGCCGGGTTTGCCGAGAAGCAGTTCGGTGCGCTTGCCCCCGGCCAGCGCGCGGATTTCATCATCGTCGACCGCGATCCGACGACGGCCTCGCCGACCGACCTGCGCGCAACCGTGGTGCAGGAAACGTGGATCGGCGGCGAGAAGGTGTGGGTGCGCAAGTAACCGCGATCCCGCGGGGGGGTTACTGGCGCATCCGGATCAGGCCCTCCTGCGCGACGCTGGCGACGAGGCGGCCGTCTCTCGCGTAGATCTTGCCGCGGTTGAAGCCGCGCGCATGGCCCGACCATGGGCTGTCGCAGGCGTAGAGCAGCCAGTCGTCGGCGCGAAAATCCTCGTGCAGCCACAGCGAATGATCGAGGCTGGCGGTCTGCAGCCCGGGCGTGATCCAGTTCTTGCCGTGCGGGAGCAGCGCGGTGCCGAGCAGCGCCATGTCGGAGGCGTATGCCAGGATCGCGCGGTGGATCGCCGGATCATCGCCGATCGGCGCGCAGAGCCGGAACCAGTTGGCATAGTGCGGCTCCTGCGGCGCCGGATCGATCCAGCTCCGCGGGTTGACCGGACGGACCTCGATCGGCCGCCACCGCAGCATGTGCGCGCGAAACTTCTCGGGGATGCCGTCGATAGTCTCGAGCCGCAGGTCGCGGTCGGAGCGCAAGGTTTCGGGCGCGGGCACGTCGGGCATTGCGTGCTGGTGGTGCAGGCCCTCTTCCGGCATCTGGAACGACGCCGCCATGTTGAGGATCGGCTGCCCCTTCTGCATCGCGATCACGCGGCGGGTCGCGAAGCTGCGGCCCTCGAAATCGCGGACGACGCGGAAGACGATCGGATAGTCCTCATTGCCCGGCCGCATGAAATAGGCGTGCAGCGAGTGGGCGGCCTTGGGGCCTTCGGTCGAGCGTTGCGCGGCTTGGAGCGCCTGCGCGATGACCTGCCCGCCGAACACGCGGCCGACGCCGCCGGGCTGGCGCTTGCCGACATAGAGATCGGTGTCGACCTCCTCGATCTCGAGCAGGTCGACGAGACCCTGGGCGAGCGCTTCGGGTGTTACTTCGGCAGTTTCGGCAGGCATCTGACCTCCTTGTTCACCCGCGAAGGCGGGTGCCCAGTCTGGGCCCCCGCCTTCGCGGGGGTACACGTTGGGGTCAATACCCAGCTGCGAGAGCCAGCCTGTCGGCATGGAAGTTCGCATCCCCGAACATCTCGGCGAGCACCCGCGCGCGCTTCATGTAGAAGCCGATATCATATTCGTCCGTCATGCCGATCCCGCCGTGCATCTGCACGCCTTCCTGGACGCTGAGCGTGGTCGCCAGTGCGGTCATCGCCTTGGCCACCGACACCGCCTCGTCCGCGCGGTCGCTGCCCTGGTCGAGCAGTTGCTGCGCCTTGAGGACGGCGGCGCGCGCGACCTCCATCTCCGAATAGAGATGCGCGGCGCGGTGCTGGAGCGCCTGGAAGCTGCCGATCAGCGTCCCGAACTGCTTGCGCTGTTTCATGTAGCCGACCGTCATGTCCATCGCGCCGCCGCCGACGCCGAGCAGTTCGGCCGACGCGCCGGTACGTCCTGCGCGGAGCAGGCGATCGAGCGGCGTGCGGCCGGCATCGACTTCACCGATTACCGCATCCGCGTCGACCTCGACGCCATCGAACTCGAGGCGCGCGGCAAGGCTGGCGTCGGCGAGGCGCTCGGCATGTGCGGAAAGCCCGGCGGCGTCCTTCGGCACCGCGAACAAGGTGATGCCGTCCGCGTCGTCGTCCGATCCCCCGGTGCGGGCCGCGACGATGATCAGGTCGGCAGTATGGCCGTGCGTGACGAACCTTTTCTCGCCGGTCAGCCGGAACCCGTTGCCCGACCGTTCGGCCTTCATCGCGACGGTATCGCGGTGCTTGGCGCGCTCGTCGATCGCGAGCGCGGCGACGGTCTCGCCGGCGATGATCCCGGGGAACCAGCGTTCGGCCTGGCCCGTGCCCTTGAGCGCCTCGACCGCCGCGACTGCGGTGGACAGGAACGGGGAGGGGGACAGGTTGCGCCCGATCTCCTCCAGCACCACGCCCGCCTCGACATGGCCAAGGCCCAAGCCACCCTGATCCTCGCCGATCAGGATGCCGGTAAAGCCCATCTCCGCGAACTGCTTCCACAGATCGCGCGAGAAGCCGGTCGTGTCGTCGGCGTCGCGCAAAGCCCGCATATGGCTGACCGGCGCATGCTCCGCGACGAAATCGCGAATGGTGTCCTGCAGGGCGGTCTGGTCGTCATCTAGGTAGAGTGGCATTTTGGTGCTCCGACGCCCGGGAAACCTCCGTCACCCCAGCGGAAGCTGGGGTATCGTGCGGCAGGGGGGGCGGTTCGTTACGGGGAGACCCCAGCTTCCGCTGGGGTGACGTGCTTTGGTCAGGTGATCGGTCTGTTATGCCGGCAGTTCCAGGATCCGCTTGGCGATGATGTTGAGCTGGATTTCGCTCGTTCCGCCCTCGATCGAGTTCGCCTTGGTCCGCAGCCACGACCGGGGAATAGCCCCGCCGCGCGACCGGTCGCTGTCCCATTCGAGCGCATCCGAACCGCCCGCCGCCATCATCAGCTCGTACCGCGACTTGTTCAGCTCGGTGCCGTAATATTTCATCATGCTCGGCTGCGCGGGGTGCGCCTTGCCTGCCTTGAGTTCGTCGATGAACCGCTCGGACATCGCCCCGAACGCCTTGGCGCGCACCTCGAACAGCGCGATCGACGCGCGCAGCAACGGATCGGCGAGCCGGCCGTCATGCCCGAGACCGACGGTGGCGATCGCACCGTCGATCAGCGGATTGCCGCCGCTCGACGCGAGCCCCATGCCGGAGATCATCTCGCGCTCATGCCCGAGCAGATATTTCGCGACGTCCCAGCCCTTGTTCTCGTCGTACACGCGGTTGACCTTGGGCACCTCGACATTGTCGAAGAACGTCTCGCAGAACGGCGAATTGCCGCTGATCAGCAGGATCGGCTTGGTCGACACGCCGGGCGAGGCCATGTCGAACAGCACGAAGCTGATCCCGCCTTGCTTGCTCGTCTTGTCGGTGCGGACGAGGCAGAAGATCCAGTCGGCCTTGTCGGCGTAGGAGGTCCACACCTTCTGCCCGTTAACGAGATAATGGTCGCCCTTGTCCTCTGCCGAGGTGGCGAGTCCTGCAAGGTCGGAGCCCGCATTCGGTTCGGAATAGCCCTGGCACCAGCGGATCTCGCCGCGCGCGATCTTGGTCAGGTGATCGAGCTTCTGCTCCTCGGTGCCATATTTCAGCAGCGCCGGTCCGAGCATCGAGATACCGAACGAGTTGAGCGGGTTGCGCGCCTTTATCGCCGCCATCTCCTCGCGCAAAATCTTGGTTTCGGCCGGCGACAGCCCGCCGCCGCCATAGGCCTTGGGCCAGTCTGGCACGGTCCAGCCCTTGGCGGCCATCTTGTCGAGCCAGTCCTTTTGCGCAGGCGACGACGGCTTGAACTGGCGGCCGCCCCAGCAGACATCGTCCTCAGAGCGCACGGGCTTGCGCATCTCGGGCGGGCAGTTTTCCGCGAGCCAGGCGCGGGTTTCGGACCGGAAAGTGTCGAGGTCGGACATCGGATCAGCTCCTGCTTGATCGGTGGGCGAGCGCGGCGACGGCGATCGCGTCGTGGTCGCGGTAACGGTTGGTGATGACCTGCACGCCGATCGGCAGGCCGCGCGGGTCGGTCCCGACGGGCACGCTGGTCGCGGGCAGATTGGGGAAGGTGGCGAGACCCGCCCAGGCGAACTGGACGCCGAACGGAGTGTCCTCGCCGTCGATCGACAGCGTGCGGCGCGCGACGTTGCGCTCGGCGATGTGCGCGAAGGCGTTCACGCCGCTGGCGGGCGCGATCACCGCGTCGACCTGCTCGAACAGCGCGCTCCAGGCGCGTTGCAGCCGCGCCTGCGAATCCAGCAGGTCGAACCAGTGCGACAGCGTCGCGACCTTGCCGTCGCGCGCCGGGCCGCCGCGCGTCATCGCGATGCCGAGCATCCGCATGTAATCCGCATGTTGCGCCGCCAGGTCGATCGGTGGCGCGGCGTGCGACACGATGGCACCTGCGCGGCCCAGCGTCTCGCCGACCTGCTCGATCGCGGACACGATCGACGCGTCCACGCGCGCCGCGGGATGTGCGGTCAGCAGCAGGATCCGCGGCCGGGCGAGGTCGATGCTCGGGCGGGGCAGCGGGAGGTCGGCAAGGATGTCGAGTGCGACGGCCAGATCCTCGGGATCGCGCGCGAGCGGGCCGATCACGCCCAGGACGGCGCTCGCCCCGTCGGTGCCGGGAACGCGGTGGCCGATGTCGGACAGCACGCCATAGGTCGGCTTGTGCCCCCAGACGCCGCAGAAAGCCGCCGGCACGCGGATCGAGCCGCCGATGTCGGAGCCAAGCTCGAGCGGCACCATGCCCGAGGCGAGCGCAGCCGCGCCGCCGCCCGACGATCCGCCGGGGGTGAGGGTGGTGTCGAGCGGATGGTTGGTGCGGCCATAGATCGGATTGTCGGCTTGCCAGTCGCTCAACCGCACTGGCACGTTGGTCTTGCCCAGGATCACCGCGCCCGCCGTTTTCAGCCGCGTGACCGCCTCCGCATCCCGGTCGACGATATTGTCGCGGTGGATCCCGACGCCCCAGCTGGTCGGCAGACCGGCGACGTCGAACGATTCCTTCACCGTCATCGGCACACCGAACAGCGGACGTTCGTCCGGCCCCTGCGCGTCGAGCGCGCTGGCAGCGGCGCGCGCGCGTGCGAAATCGCGGACGACGACGGCGTTGATCGCACCGTCGCGTGCCTCGATCCGCGCGATCGCCGCCTCGCACTCGGCGAGCGCGGTCGTCTCACCCGCACGGATCGCCGCCGCGGTCTGGAGCGCAGACCTCTCCATCAGAATGCGTTCGCCCGGACGAGGCGGTCGTGCGCGATCACTTCAGGCGACCGCCCGATTCCGCAGCATCCTTCAGCGACTTCGCCACCGGGAAGTCGTATTTCTCCAGCCCCGCGACGACCTTCGCCAGGCCCTCGGACTGCGCCCAGAACATCGGGCCGCCGCGATAGACGGGCCAGCCATAGCCGTAGATCCAGACCACATCGACGTCGGACGCGCGCTGCGCCTTGCCCTCTTCGAGGATCAGCGCGCCTTCGTTGACCATCGTGTAGAGCGTGCGGACGACGATCTCCTCGTCGCTGATCGCGCGCGGGGTGACGCCCGACTTGGCGCGGAAATCGTCGATGATTTCCGTCACGCGGGGGGAGTTCGAGGGGGTGCGCTTCTCGTCATAATCGTAGAAGCCGGCCTTGGTCTTCTGGCCCCAGCGGTTTTCGGCGGCGAGCGCGTCGCGGATGTTCTCGATCCGGCTCGGGTCGCGGTGCCAGCCGATATCGACGCCCGCGAGATCGCTCATCTGGAACGGGCCCATCGGCATGCCGAACGCGACGTGGACCTTGTCGATCTGCTCCGGGCTCGCGCCCTCGAGCAACAGCTTGGTCGCCTCGACCTGGCGCGGCATCAGCATGCGGTTGCCGATGAAGCCGTAGGTGACGCCCGCGACGACCGCGACCTTCTTGATCTTCTTGGCGAGCGCCATGACGGTCGCGAGCACGTCGTCCGCGGTCTTGTCGCCGCGGACCACCTCGAGCAGCTTCATCACGTTGGCGGGCGAGAAGAAGTGCATGCCCACGACGTCCTCAGGACGCTTCGTGCAGGCCGCGATCTCGTCGATGTTGAGATAGGAGGTGTTCGAGGCGAGGATCGCGCCGGGCTTCGCGATCGCGTCGAGACGCGTGAAGATATCCTTCTTCACCTCCATCGTCTCGTAGACCGCCTCGATGATCAGGTCGCATTCGGCGAGATCGGCGAAGTCGAGCGTCGGCTTCAGCGCGCCCATCGCCTGCTCGACCTGCTCGGGCTTCATCCGGCCCTTGGCGGCGGTCGCCTCGTAATTCTTGCGGACGACGCCGGTGCCGCGGTCGAGCGCGTCCTGCTGCATCTCGACGATCGTGACCGGGATGCCGGCCGACAGGAAGTTCATCGAGATGCCGCCGCCCATCGTGCCCGCGCCGATCACGCCGACGCGCTTGATCTCGCGCAGCTTGGTGTCGGCGGGGACGTCGTCGATCTTGGCGGCCTGGCGCTCGGCGAAGAAGATGTGGCGTTGCGCGGCGGACTGGACGCCCATCATCAGCGCCATGAACTGTTCGCGTTCGAACGCGATACCGTCGGCGAAGCTGGAGCCGTCGGCGGCCTTCTCGACGCAGGCGATGTTGGCGGCGGGCGCGTCGAAGTTGCGGAAGCGGCGCGCGTTTTCCGTCTTGAACGCGGCGACCGCGTCGGGATCGGCCTGCGCGGTCTTTTCGGACGCGCGGGGTAGGGGGCGCTTGGTCGCGATTTCTCGCGCGAAGGCGATGGCGTCGGCCTCGAGGCTGTCCTCGCCGACGATCTTGTCGATCAGGCCGGCGTCGAGCGCCTTCTTCGCCGAGATCGGATCGCCCTTCGCGGTCATCTCGAGCGCGAGCCTCACGCCGGCGATGCGCGGGATACGCTGCGTGCCGCCCGCGCCGGGGAGCAGGCCGAGCTTCACCTCGGGCGTGCCGATCTTGGCCGAGGGGACGGCGACGCGGTAATGGCAGCCGAGCGTGACCTCGCACCCGCCGCCGAGCGCGGTGCCGTGGATCGCGGCGACGACCGGCTTCGACGAGGCCTCGATCATGTCGACGACGGTCGGCAGGCCGGGCTCGACCATTTCCTTGCCGAACTCGGTGATGTCGGCGCCGGCGAAGAAGGTGCGGCCGTCGCAGCGGATGACCATCGCGGTGACGCTGTCGTCGGCGATTCCGTCCTTGACCGCGGCTTCGAGGCCCTGGCGGACCGCGGCGCCGAGCGCGTTGACCGGCGGGTTGTTCGAGATGATCACGAGGACGTCGTCATGGCGTTCGGTGCGGATCGGGCTGGTCATATAATCTCCTGCGGTTTGAACGTCATGCCAGCGAAAGCTGGTATCTCCTCGTAATGGGGAGACCCCAGCGTTCGCTGGGGTGACGAGATATGTCGACGTCGGTGGATCAGGTCATCGCGGCGTAGATCATCGTCTTCAGCTCGCGGCGGATCGGATAGAGGCTGCTGGGCGACAGCTGCGTCATGAACACCATCGAGACGCGCTCGACCGGATCGACGAAGAACGCGGTCGAGAACATCCCGCCCCAGTAATATTCGCCCTGCGAGCCCGGCACCATCGTCCTGGCGACGTCGTCGGTGATAGCGAAGCCGAGGCCGAACCCGGTGCCCGCGTTCGATGCCTCGCTGAACAGCGATTTCGACATCGTCGCGAGATCGGACTTCCCGGGCAAATGGTTCTGCGTCATCAGAGCGAGCGTCTTGCGCCCGAGGATGCGCGCGCCGTCGAGTTCGCCGCCGTTCAGCAGCATCGTGTTGAACCGGTGGTAATCGAGCGCGGTCGAGACGAGTCCGCCGCCGCCCGAGACGAGCTTCGGCATCCGGCTCCATGCGCTGTCCGCGCCGCGATCGTACATCACGCGGCCCTTGCCGGGGATAAGCGTGTAGCAATCGGTGAGGCGGTCGATCTTGCCCTTGGGGACCTGGAAGAACGTGTCCTTCATCTTGAGCGGCGCGAAGATGCGCGTCTTGAAGAACTGGTCGAGCGGCAGCCCCGACACGCGCTGTACGACCGCGCCGAGCACGTCGGTCGCGACCGAATAATTCCACGCGGTACCCGGCGAGAATTCGAGCGGGATCTGCGCCAGCGCGGCGACGAAGCCGTCGAGATCATGGCCGCCGTGCCAATTCTCGATCTTGCCCTCGCGGTAAGCGGCGTCGATGTTCGAGCGATTCTGAAAGCTGTAGGTGAGCCCCGCGGTGTGGCGGAGAAGGTCGATCATCCGCATCGGCTCGGCGGGCGGCTTGGTCACGAACGGCACGCCGCCGCCACCGCCGTTATAGACGCCGATATCCTTGAATTCGGGCAGGACGTGATGGACCGGCGTGTCGACCGCGACGAGACCCTGCTCGACCAGCATCATGAACGCGACCGAGGTGATCGGCTTGGTCATCGACGCGATCCGGAACAGCGATCCCTCGTCGACGGTCTTGCCGCCTTCGCGGGCGGCGCCGGCATGCGAGAAGTGCACCACCTCGCCGTCGCGCGCGATCAGCAACTGCGCATTGGGGAGTTTGCCCGAGTCGAGATAACGGGTCTGGAGCAGCGCATCGATCGCGGCCAGACGGCTTGCGTCGAAGCCATGTGCCGAGGGCTTGGCGATTTTCATGATTCGATCGTCCCCGTCACGGCCCGCTCCATACCCCTAGTTCGAACTTAATGCCTCTATTGCCTTGAGCGGAGCAGGAATCAACTATAACCTGTCTTCGAACAGGCGATAAGCCAAACCCGAAATTCAACTCTGGAGTCAACCGGTCTTGGCAAGCGAACCGATCATCGCATCCGATCCCTCCTGGCCGGCGATGTCGCTCGCCGATGCCGAGCGACTGCTGACCGCACCCGGCGCGAAGTTCGAGATGGCGACACTGGCGATCGACGGCGTCGAGACGCGGATCTGGAAGAACGCGCCGCCGTCTCTGCGCTGGCTCGCCGAGGCGGCGCGTGCGCATGGCGAGCGCGTGTTCACGGCGTATGAGGACGAGCGCGTCACGTACGAGGCGAATTTTCGCGCGATCGCGGTGCTGGCGCACCGATTGCGCGACATGGGGATCGGCGCTGGCGACCGCGTGGCGCTGGCGATGCGCAATCTGCCCGAATGGCCGGTGGCGTTCTTCGCCGGCGCGAGCATCGGTGCGATCATGGTGCCGCTCAATGCGTGGTGGACCGGCGCGGAGATGGAATATGGCCTGGCCGATTCGGGCGCGCGCGTGCTGATCACTGACGACGAGCGGCATCATCGGCTGGAGGCGGCATACGCGACGCTGCCCGCGCTGGAGCATGTGTTCGTCGCGCGGGCGGCGGAACCGCTGACGGGGATCGTGACGCGGCTCGAGGACGTGATCGGGACGCCGCACGACTGGGCGGCGTTGCCCGATATTGGCCTGCCCGAGGCGACGATCGCGCCCGACGACGATGCGACGATCTTCTACACCAGTGGCACCACCGGCGCGCCCAAGGGCGCGCTGGGGACGCACCGCAACATGATGTCGAACATTTTGTCGGGTGGTTATTCGTCGGCGCGGTCGTTCCTGCGGCGTGGCGAGGCGCCCGCGGAGCCGACGCCGCGCGTGACGCTGACGGTGATCCCGCTGTTCCACGTCACCGCGTGCTCGGCGGGGATGATGGGGGTGATCGCGACGGGCAGCACGATGATCTTCATGCGCAAATGGGACACGATCCGCGCGATGGAGATCATCGAGCGCGAAAAGGTCAACATCACTGGCGGCGTACCGACGATCGCGTGGCAGCTGCTCGAACATCCCGATCGCGACAAATACGACCTCTCGTCGCTCGAATCGATCGCCTATGGCGGTGCGCCCGCGGCGCCTGAGCTGGTGAAGCGGATCCATGCCGAGTTCGGCGCGATGCCCGGCAACGGCTGGGGCATGACCGAGACGATGGCGACCGTCACGCATCACGGCGCCGAGGAATATCTCAACCGCCCGACCAGCGCGGGGCCACCGGTCGCGGTCGCCGACCTCAAGATCGTCGCGGACGACGGCATGACCGAGCTGCCGGTGGGCGAGATCGGCGAGCTCTGGGCGCGCGGGCCGATGATCGTGAAGGGCTATTGGAACAAGCCCGAGGCCACCGCGGCGACGTTCGTCGACGGCTGGGTGCGCACCGGCGATCTCGCGCGGCTCGACGAGGAGGGGTTCTGCTACATCGTCGACCGCGCCAAGGACATGATCATCCGCGGCGGCGAGAATATCTATTCGAGCGAGGTCGAGAACGTCCTGTACGCGCATCCGGCGGTGACCGATGCGGCGCTGATCGGCATCCCGCACCGGATCCTGGGCGAGGAGCCCGCGGCGGTGGTGCACCTCGCGCCCGGCGCGGTGACGACCGAGGCCGAATTGCAGGGCTGGGTGCGGCAGCATCTGGCGGCGTTCAAGACGCCGGTCGCGGTGCGGTTCGTGCACGAGACGCTGCCGAGGAACGCGAACGGCAAGATCCTCAAGAAGGACCTGCAGGGGCTGTTCGCGGATCGGGTGGCGTGACGGCGTAGACCTCGGCGATCACGACTTCCGCGTCATCCTGACGAAAGTCAGGATCCAGGGTACCGTAGGGCACGCTTTGCAGCTCTGGATCCTGACTTTCGTCAGGATGACGGGAGCGAAATAGATTATGCGTGCGGCTCTCGTCCGGCTTGTATGCCGACCGCGATTACGGGATGGGGTGGCAAAGGAATTGCCATGACGGACGAGGGACTTCGCCAGGAACCAAGCCAGCCGCTGGGCGGGGGCGGCGCCGTTGCGGAAGGTCCGCCGGCCGAAAGTGCGTTCGGACTACCGATCGCGGTCGGCGTCGAGGATGCGATGCGAATCGCGCAGCGGCGCGATCGCCTGCTCGCGGCGCTGACGCTGACCGCCGGTGTCGGCCTCATCCTCGCCATGCCGTTCGCGTTGAAGGCAGGGGCGGAATTCTTCCTGCCGCTCACGATCGCGCTCGTGATCTCGGTCGCGCTCGTGCCAGTGCTCGAATGGCTCGAGCGGCGTCACGTGCCGTCGCCGCTGGCCGCGATCCTGTGCATCCTCGTCTTCCTGATCGCCGCGAACATCGCGATCGCGGCGATTCTCGTGCCCGCGACCGATTTCTTCCGGCTGCTGCCGACCCGGCTCGACCGGATCCAGAGCAACCTCGCGCCGCTGCTCGATCTGTATTCGAGCCTCGAGAAATATGTGAACAAGACGCTGCGCCAGGTCGCGTCGACGCCGATCAAGCAGCCGGCGACCGCCGGGGTGGCCGCGCCGGGCTCGATCCTCGAACTCGCCGCGACGTCAGCGCCTGCGGTCATCGTGCAGTTCCTGTTCGGCGTCCTGATCGTGTTCTTCTTCCTGTCCGGTTGGACGCGGATGCGGCGCCAGACGATTACCGGGCGGACCAGCTTCGACGGCGCGATGGCGACCGCGCGCGTGATCCAGGACATCGTCGACGACGTGTCCGCCTATCTCGGCACGATCACCGTCATCAACATCCTGCTCGGGATCGTCACCGGCACCGCGCTGTGGTTCATCGGCATGCCCTATCCCGCGATGTGGGGCGGGATCGTCGCGTTGCTCAACTACATCCCATATTTCGGGCCGGTGATCGGCGCGTTCCTGCTCGCGCTCGGCGGGTTGATGACGTTTTCGGACATCTGGATGGCGTTGCTGCCGCCCGCGCTGATGTACGGGCTGCATCTGGTCGAGGCGAACGCGATCACGCCGTTCGTCGTCGGTCACCGGCTGACGATCAGCCCGCTGCTGATCCTGATCTCGCTGAGCTTCTGGGGATGGGTGTGGGGCACGTCGGGCGCGCTGCTGGCGGTCCCGCTGCTCATCATCCTCCAGACGGTCATCAAGGCGGCGGGCAAGCCCGATATCGCCGGCTTCCTGTTCGAGCACGGGACGCTCGTGCAGCCCAAGGCCGGGCGAAATCGTCGTCGCGGCGACCCGCCCGAGGCACAACGTGAAACAGGTGGTTGAAATGGGGGTTGACGGTATCCGAACCCTCGCCTAGTTGCCGCCTCCACGCTGTTTCAGCGGGTGTAGCTCAGTTGGTTAGAGCGCCGGCCTGTCACGCCGGAGGTCGCGGGTTCGAGTCCCGTCACTCGCGCCATCGTTTCGATGGTTCGAGAAAGTGTTGAGGTTTTGACGAGCCTGCCGCAGGGTCCCTTGGGATGCCGAGGTTCGTCATTGGGAATGCGGGTGTAGCTCAGTTGGTTAGAGCGCCGGCCTGTCACGCCGGAGGTCGCGGGTTCGAGTCCCGTCACTCGCGCCACCCTTGATGGGTGGCCGAGACCCTTCCAGATTTCGGATGCTGCGAGCATTCCTCCCACATACCGTTCGTGCTGAGTAGAGACCGGGTAGCTCCGTTAGGAGCGTATCGAGGGCTCGTATCGAAGCATGGTCATCGCGCGCCAACCCGTCCTTCGATACGCCCTCTCGATACGCCGCCTGCGGCGGCTACTCGATGGCTACTCAGGACGAACGGGAGTGGGGTGGGCGGGGTGCGTGGCTACCGCCCGATCTCCATCCACCGCAGCACAGGCTTCAACGGCGTGATCCAGATCAGCCCGGTGAAGACGTAGAAGACGAGCTGCGCCAGCCAGTGCCAGCTGCCGACGATGGTCGACAGGCTCACGATCGCCACGCACCACACCAGGATCAGAAGCAGGATGCCGAGCATCCCGACGGGTTTGCGCCAGGTGGGCGTCATAGCGTGATCCATTCGAGTTCGGTGGCGATGGCGTGGAGGGGCACGTCCCACGGGTCTGGGGTCAGGCTATCGACCTGCTGGACCGACAGCGCAATGCCGACGCGCCACGCATCGGGGTGGGCGAGGAAAGCGCGGTCGTAATAGCCGGCACCCTGGCCGATTCGGTTGCCGCTACGATCGAAGCCGACGAGCGGGGTCAGGATGATGTCGGGCGCGAGCTCGGCCGCATCCTCGGCAGGCTGGTGGAGGCCGAACGGACCCGCGATCAG
Source organism: Sphingomonas aurantiaca (assembly GCF_003050705.1). Taxonomy (GTDB): domain Bacteria; phylum Pseudomonadota; class Alphaproteobacteria; order Sphingomonadales; family Sphingomonadaceae; genus Sphingomonas; species Sphingomonas aurantiaca. Next base: position 632,387 of record NZ_QAOG01000002.1, read on the forward strand.
CGCAGCCTCGGTCTCCCACGACAGAAACCGCATCGGCAGCGATCGACGCACCACATGCGGCAGCGCGATGACGCAGCCCCCGTCGACCGCGGCGCGCGCGAACGGCGACGGATCGGCCTCACCGCCGAAGGGGACATAGGAAGCGACGGTCATGCCCGGCTTCAGTCGCGCCAGGAACGCCGAGGGCACGGGGATAGCGACTGGGGCGCACGCGTCTCGCGCGGCGCGCAGCGAGGCTCTGAGCACGCTTTTGTCGGTCATGCGCGCGAGCCAATGAAACAGGGTGGTGTGGCGGGCCCACCATGGCCGTGTGCCGGGTTATCCACTGACGCACGGTACGTCAGGTGGGGACCATGTGCTTCGGACCAGGATCCTAACAGGGACAGCCCCCTATGGATGATGAATAGCCTCAGGGATAATAAAGGCTCGTACCGGGCAGAACCCGCCAAGGCCAATCTAGGCGCTCGGCGGGCTTAGCTCAAGGGCCTCGGCAAGGTCTTCGAGACGATCGGCGATCCGCGTCAGTGCGATCTCGCTGACCGCCGAGCCTTCGGGCGGGCGATGCGCGGCTTCGTCGAGGTCGTCGGCGAGCATCAGTGCGACGAACAGCATCGCGCGTTCGGCGCTCAGGCCGCCCGCGGCACGGTCCGCGATCGGCCAGCGTTCGGCGAGCATCGCGCCGAGCAACCGGACGCGCGATTCCTCGCCATCGCGGCAGGCGACGGCATGCGGGCGGCCGCCGATATCGAGCATGACCTGTGCCATTAGTTCGGGCTCCCGCGCGTGATGACGTCGTCGAGCGCCGCGACCGCTTCGGCCATCCGCGCCTTGAGCGCCGCATGGCGCTTGGCGAGTGCGTCGCCGCTGCGCGTGCGGGCGTTGATCGCGGCTTCGATCCGGATGATCGCGGCGTCGATCCGGTCGACCGCCGCCGTATCCGCTATAGTCTCTTGAGTCGTTTCCGGCGTCGGGGCGGACGCCCGATCCGATGGTGTGTCTGGAGTATCTGGCATGCAGTCGAGATAGCATGGCCGGGGTGTGCGACAAGCCGCTTTCGCGGCGCCGATCCGCGATCCACGGTGTTGACAGGGCGCCCCACCGCCCCGCAAAGGCAGCGCGCCCGGAACGGACTCACGGGCGCTAGCGGAGATACAGCAATGACGGTCAAGGTTGCGATCAACGGTTTCGGGCGCATCGGCCGTCTCGTCGCCCGCGCGGTACTCGAACAGTCGAACGGCGCACTCGAACTCGTCGCGATCAACGATCTCGGCGATGCGGAGTCGAACGCCTGGCTGTTCAAGCGCGACAGCGTCCACGGCAAATATCCGGGCGAGGTCTCGGCCGAGGGCAACGAGCTGGTCGTCGACGGCAAGCGCATCCGCGTCACCGCCGAGCGCGATCCCGCCAACCTGCCGCACGCAGAACTGGGCGTCGACATCGTCCTCGAATGCACCGGTTTCTTCACCGACAAGGCGAGCTGCCAGAAGCATCTCGATGCGGGCGCGAAGAAGGTGCTGATCTCGGCACCGGGCAAGAATGTCGACCTGACCGTCGTGTACGGCGTCAACCACGACAAGCTGACCGCCGAGCACACGATCGTCTCGAACGCGTCGTGCACCACCAACTGCCTGGCGCCCGTCGCCAAGGTGCTGAACGATGCGATCGGCATTGAGCGCGGCCTGATGACGACCGTCCACGCCTATACCAACGACCAGAAGATCCTCGACCAGATCCATCCGGATCTGCGTCGCGCGCGCGCAGCGGCGATGTCGATGATCCCGACCACCACCGGTGCTGCGCGCGCCGTCGCCGAAGTGCTGCCTGAATTGAAGGGCAAGCTCGATGGCTCGGCGATCCGCGTCCCCGTGCCCGACGTCTCGCTGATCGACCTGACCTTCACCCCGTCGCGCGACACGACGCGCGAAGAGGTGAATGCGGTGCTCAAGGCGGCATCCGAGAGCGGCCCGCTGGTCGGCGTGCTCGACTGGTCGGACGAGCCGCTCGTCTCGATCGATCTCCAGCATACCCCGGCGTCGTCGACGATCGACAGCCTGGAGACCGCGGTGATCGACGGCAAGCTCGTCCGCGTCGTCAGCTGGTACGATAACGAATGGGGCTTCTCGAACCGCATGGTCGACACCGCCACCGCGATGGCCAAGTTCATCTAAGGCGTACGGACGCTGCGCTCTATTCCCTTAGTCTGTCATCCCAGCGAAAGCTGGGATCTCCCCGTTCGGGCCGAGGCGCCCGCCAACAGGGATACCCCAGCTTTCGCTGGGGTGACGGCATTGGGGTCGGGTATGCGTGTCCATTGGGCGGCGGATCATGGTTGAAGCAGTGACGGGCAGGATCGCCGGCATCGCGCGTCACGCCCGCGCCAAAGCCCAGATGGAGGTCATTGACACGGTCGAGATCACCATCGAGGCCGGCCTTCACGGTGACTTTCGCGGCTATGTAAGGCCCGGCGGCAAGGGCCGGCGTCAGGTCACGCTGCTCGAACGCGCCGACTGGGACGCCGCGATGGCCGAGGTCGGCCAGGATATCCCTTGGTACGAACGCCGCGCGAACCTGCTCGTCGACGGCTTCGACATACCCCAGATACCCGGCACGCGACTCCGCCTCGGCGCGGACGTCGTGCTGGAGGTGACGCGCCACACCGATCCGTGCGAGCGGATGGAAGCCCTGGCGCCAGGATTGTTCGCCGCGCTTACGCCGGATTGGCGGGGCGGGGCCTGTACCCGTGTTTTGATGGGCGGCAGGATCGCCGTCGGTGATGAGATCAGGATCGAAGAACCATGAGCAAGCCATTCAAGACGCTCGACGATATGGGCGAAATCCAGGGCAAGCGCGTGCTCGTCCGCGAAGACCTCAACGTGCCGATGGCCGAGGGCCGCGTCACCGACGACACCCGCCTGCGCGCGACCGTCGCGACGGTCGGCGAACTCGCGGACAAGGGCGCAATCGTCCTCGTCCTCGCGCATTTCGGCCGTCCCAAGGGCAAGCCGAGCCCCGACTTCTCGCTGTCGCAGGTCGTGAAGCCGTATAGTAAAGTCCTGGGCCGCGAAGTGTGGTACATCGATTGGGAAGGCGCCGAGGACACGGTCGCGACGCTTGAGCCCGGCGATATCGCGGTGCTCGAGAACACGCGCTTCTTCGGTGGGGAAGAGACCAATGACGCGGCCGTCGTCGCGCGCTTTGCCAGCCTGGGCGATCTGTACGTCAACGACGCCTTCTCCGCCGCGCACCGTGCGCATGCGTCGACCGAGGGGCTGGCGCATGTCCTCCCCGCCTTTGCCGGTCGGGCGATGGAGGCTGAACTTGACGCGCTGCAGAAGGCACTGGGGGCGCCCGAGCATCCGGTCGCGGCCGTCGTCGGCGGTGCCAAGGTATCCTCGAAGCTCGACGTGCTGCGGCATCTCGTCACGCGCGTCGATCACCTGATCATCGGCGGCGGGATGGCCAACACCTTCCTCGCCGCGCGCGGTGTCGATGTCGGCAAGAGCCTGTGCGAACATGAGCTTGCCAGCACATGCGAGCAGATCATGGAAGCCGCGGACAAGGCGAACTGCACCGTCCACCTGCCGTACGACGTCGTCGTCGCCAAGCAGTTCAAGCCGAACCCCGCGACGCGTACCGTCAACGTGCACGAGGTCGCGGCCGACGAGATGATCCTTGACCTTGGACCGGCAGCGGTCGAGTCGCTCGGCGACGTGCTCAAGAACTGCCGGACGTTGGTGTGGAACGGTCCGCTCGGCGCGTTCGAGACGCCGCCGTTCGACACTGCAACCGTAGCGCTCGCCCGCACCGCGGCGGCGCTGACCGAGGGCGGTTCGCTCGTCTCGGTCGCAGGCGGCGGCGATACGGTCGCCGCGCTCAACCAGGCGGGCGTCGCGGCGGCGTTCACCTTCGTGTCGACCGCGGGTGGCGCGTTCCTGGAATGGATGGAAGGCAAGGATCTTCCCGGGGTGGCTGCGCTGACGCGCTAGGGGGCGGGGTCCCGCAGCAGTGGGACCAGCAGGCCGTTGAGGTCGTCCAGGTCGAACGCGCCGGGTTTCGCATAGCGAACGACCCCGGCGCGATCGATGATGTAGTTGGTCGGCAGCGCGCCCATGACGCTGAATGCGCCCTTGATCCGCCGCGCCGACGGTATCGCCATCGCAGCGAAGAGCGGTTTCAGCCGGGACACGGGGAGCGAATCTTCGGTTGCTACCGCGAAGATGCGCAGGCCGTTGTCCTTGCGCAGCCGGTAATAGGTATCGAGCAGCGGCAGTTCCGTCTTGCACGGCCCGCACCACGTCGCCCAGAAATTGAGGATGACGACCTGTCCGTGGAGGTCCGCACTGCGGATTTTGCTGCCGTCGATCAGCGTCATCTCGAAATCGGGCGCACGTTCGCCGACCTTGATTGCGGCAGTCGCGGGGGACGGCGTCGTCGCGACCGCCACGGCCAGCGCGCCGGCGATCGATCGCCATGCTGACATCGTCATCATCCCACTCCCCCGTCGTTCCCCAACGCCATCCTCGACGCGTAAGCGTGGTGCGTCAATCCGAAAGCATGGCGCGTTCGAGAGCAGTCAGACGGGGTTGATCCGAGGGCGCTACGCGCTTATGTTTAACATGTTAAACGGAGACTCGGATGCTCGGCGTCAGACTCGATAGCGACCTCGAAGAGCGACTCGCGGCGGTTGCGCGCACGCAGGGGCGCAGCAAGAGCGACATCGCACGTGAAGCCGTGCGTCGCTACGTCGAACGCCACGACGAGGCATTCCTGGCCGAGGCAAAGCGGCAGTCGCTCGCCGCCGCCCTGCAGGATAGTCGCGCAAAAGACGAGGACTGGGCCGCGATGCTCGCGTCGCCCATCGCATGAAGATCGTGCGCGGGATGATCGTCGTCGGGGTCGGGAAGGGGGATGTCTCCGGCAAGCCGCGCCCCTTCCTCGTTGTCCAGTCCGACGTGTTCGCCGATCACGCGACGATCTCCCTTTGCCCGCTGACGAGCGTCATCAGCGGCACGAACCTGTTTCGCGTGTCGCTCGAAGCATCTGCCGAGACCGGCCTCGTTCGCGATAGCGAGATCCAGGTCGACAAGCTCGACACGCTTGGCCGCGAACATATCACGCAGATCATTGGCACGATACCCATCACCACCATGACCAGGGTCGACGACGCGCTGCGCCGCTGGCTCGAACTCTAAGACAGGACTCAGCATGACCTCGACGATTACACCGCAGATCAAGACCATTCTCGACAAGTACGAAGCCACCAGCTCGGCGGTGAAGGCGAACCTCGCGCGCATCCTGATGCAGGGCAAGCTGGGCGGCACCGGCAAGCTGGTGATCCTGCCCGTCGACCAGGGCTTCGAGCATGGCCCGGCGCGCAGCTTCTCGGTCAACCCGGCCGCGTACGACCCGCATTACCACTATCAGCTCGCGATCGACGCCGGGCTCAGCGCCTATGCAGCGCCGCTCGGCATGCTCGAAGCGGGCGCGGACACGTTCGCGGGGCAGATCCCGACGATCCTCAAGTGCAACAGCTCGAACAGCTGGGCGACGTCGATCGACCAGGCGGTCACCGCGACCGTGGCCGACGCGGTCCGGCTCGGCTCGGCGGCGATCGGCTTCACGATCTATCCGGGCGCGGACCAGTTCTTCGACCTCGTCGAGGAAATCCGCGAGCTGAGCGAGGAGGCCAAGTCGGTCGGTATCGCGACCGTGATCTGGTCCTACCCACGCGGCGGCGAGCTGACCAAGGACGGTGAGCTCGCGCTCGACGTCGGCGCCTATGCCGCGCACATGGCGGCGTTGCTCGGCGCGCACATCATCAAGACCAAGCTGCCGACCGCGCATATCGAGCAGAAGGAATGCAAGTCGCTTTACGCCGGGACCGACTGGTCGAAGCAGGCGGATCGCGTCAAGCATGTCGTCCAGTCAAGCTTTGCCGGACGTCGCATCAACGTGTTTTCGGGCGGTGCGTCGAAGGGCGAGGATGCGGTGTTCCAGGACGCGCGCGACATTCGCGACGGCGGCGGCAACGGCTCGATCATCGGCCGCAACACCTTCCAGCGTCCGCGTGACGAGGCGCTGGCGATGCTCGACCGCATCATCCGCATCTACAAGAACGAAGAATAAGCGGCGGTCGGCGTGCCACGTCATCCCGGCCCTGCGCCGGGGTGACGTGGCAGGCGCGAGCGGCTAGGGGGCGGATATGACCGAATTCGAAGATCCGCTGGGCCCGCTCGATCCCAATTTCGCCGAGAACTTCCGCCGGGACATGCGCCGGCCGGCTTGCCAGCTGTACCTAGTATCGCCGCTCGATGTCGGGGGCGACTTTCCCGAGCGTTTGGCGCGTGCGCTCGATGCCGGGCCGGTGGCCGCCTTCCAGTTCCGCGTGAAGGACATCGACCAGCATGCCGCTGCCGCGCTCGGCGAGCCGTTGCGCGCGATCTGTGCCGAGCGCGACGTCGCGTTCATCGTCAACGACGATATCGGTCTCGCCAAGCGGCTCGATGCCGACGGCGTGCATCTCGGCCAGACCGACGGCGATCCGCGTGAGGCGCGCGCGCAGCTCGGCCCCAATGCGCAGATCGGCGTCAGCTGCCACGGCAGCCGCCATCTCGCGATGGAAGCGGGCGAGGCGGGGGCCGACTATGTCGCGTTCGGCGCATTCTATCCGACCACGACCAAGACGGTCGAGCATCACGCCGAGCCGGTAATCCTGTCCTGGTGGTCGACTCTGTTCGAAATGCCCTGCGTCGCGATCGGCGGCATCACGCCTGAGAACGCCGCGCCGCTCGTTGCGGCGGGTGCCGACTTCATCGCGGCGTCGAGCGCGGTCTGGGCCGGCGACGAGGTCGCGGCGATCAAGGCGTTCGCCGAGCTTCTGGCCCCGGCGCCGCGATCGCGCTGAACCGGTGGAAACAACCGTCGTCCCGACCGTTTGATGCAGAAGCGTAACGGTTTGGGATGACGGGCATGACAGCATTTGTGACGAAGACTTCGGTTCTTGCGATGTGCCTGTTCGGCGCGGCATCGCCCGTTTTGGCGCAGACCGCGCCCGCCAAGCCCGTCCCGATCGATCGCAATATTCTGCACGTGCAGGTGATCCTCGATCATCTCGGCTTCGGACCTGGCGTGCTCGATGGTCGCGGTGGGCAGTCGCTCGTTGCCGCGCTAAAGGGTTTCCAGGAGGCGAAGGGGCTGCCGATCACGGGCAAGGCCGATGCGCGGACGTTGCAGGCGCTCTATCCCTACCGTGCCGCACGGCCGACGGTCGCCGTCGCGCTGACCCCCGAGATGCTGGCGGGGCCGTTCGTCAATCCGCTGCCCAAGGATCCAGCCAAGCAGGCGAAGCTTCCTTCGCTCGGCTACAAGACCGTGATGGAGAAGCTGGGCGAGATGTTCCACACCACGCCCGCGGTGATCATGGCGCTCAATGCGCCGACGACGAAATTGTCGCCCGGCACCAAGGTGGTGTTCCCGAACGCACTGCCCTCGTCGCGCGCCTATGATCCGAAGCTGAAGCCCGACTGGATCGCCACGCTCACGATGCTCAACGTCGATGCGGTGCAGCCCAAGGCGGATCATGTCGTCGTCGACAAGTCGGACGGCGTGCTCCGCGTGCTCGACGCCAACGACAAGCTGATCGCACAGTTCTCCGCGACGATGGGGTCCAGCCACGATCCGCTGCCGCTGGGCACGTGGACGATCAAGGGGTCCGATTACAATCCGAAGTTCCACTTCAACCCGGCGCTGTTCTGGGACGCGAAGAAGGGGCAGCAGAAGGAGATGCTGCCGCCAGGGCCGAACGGTCCGGTCGGTGTCGTCTGGATGGACTTGTCGAAGGATCATTACGGGATCCACGGCACGCCCAACCCCGAAACCATCGGGCGTGCGGAAAGCCATGGCTGTATCCGCCTCACGAACTGGGATGCCGCGCGATTGTCGATGATGATCAAGCCGGGCACCAAGGCGATCTTCCAGGCATAAGACGATGACGCGGACGTTCTGGATCATTCTCGGGCTGATCGTGGTGGTCGTCGGCGGGTTCGCATCGATGGTGTCGTTCGGTGACGGCGGGGCAGGGAGCGTGCGGCGGATAACGTGGCGCAAGCCTGCACCGCCTGCCGAGGTCGCAGCCGGCCCGGTGACGACGGGCAAGCTCGCCGTCCCGGTGGCTGGCGTTCCCCGCAAGGCGATCGCGGACAGCTGGAACGATTCGCGTGGCGGTGGCACGCGCGGCCATCACGGCACCGACATCATGGCGGCGGGCGGCACACCGGTGGTCGCCGCCGCACCGGGCCGGATCGAGAAGCTGTTCCAGAGCGGTCTCGGCGGCGTCACGCTCTACGTCCGCTCGCCGGATCGTCGCTGGACCTATTATTATGCGCATCTGGCCGGCTATGCAGCGGGTATCCGCGAGGGGCTGGCAGTGAAGGCCGGCGACACGCTGGGCTATGTCGGCGATACCGGTGATGCGGGGGCGGGCAATTACCACCTGCATTTCGGCCTCACGCGGATGCAGCCGGGTGACCGCTGGTACCAGGGCGAGAACGTGAACCCGTACCCGATGCTTGCCGGAACCGGGTCGTCCCGCTAAAGCCCGCCGCTTCGGGTTTCCGCAGGCCAGACCTCTGGGTCATGCTTCGCGGATGGCCCCTAGCTCTTTCCAGCAGGAATCGGTCATGAAGATCAACGCGGTCGAGATTCGTCCCGGCAACATCCTTGAATATGAGGGCGGCATCTGGCGCGCCGTCAAGATTCAGCACACCCAGCCCGGCAAGGGCGGTGCCTATATGCAGGTCGAGATGAAGAACCTCATCGACGGCCGCAAGAACAACACCCGCTTCCGCTCAGCCGAGAGCGTCGAGAAGGTGCGGCTCGACACCGTCGACTTTCAGTATCTGTTCCGCGACGGCGATGCGCTGACGTTTATGGACAAGGTCAATTACGAGCAGATCACGCTCGATGCCGATATCCTGGGCGATGCCGCGGCGTTCCTGCAGGACGGCATGGACGTGGTGATGGAGCTCTGGGAAGAGCGGCCGATCTCGGTCCAGCTGCCCGACACGATCGAGGCGCTGATCGTCGAGGCGGATGCCGTCGTGAAGGGCCAGACCGCGTCGTCGAGCTACAAGCCCGCCGTGCTTGAGAATGGCGTACGCGTTATGGTGCCGCCGCATATCGGTGCGGGTACGCGGATCGTTGTCGATGTGTACGAGCAGACCTACGTCCGTCGCGCGGACTGAAGTCATCTCCCTCTCCCCACCGGGGAGAGGGTCGGGGTGAGGGGCGGCCCCAGAAGACACCGCCCGGAACAGCCCCTCTCCCAACCCTCTCCCCAGAGGGGAGAGGGCTTAAGGTAAAAGATATGCCCAGCCATTCCGGCATCATGACCGTCATCGAGCGCGCTGCCCGCAAGGCCGCGCCGCGCCTGCGCCGCGACTTCAACGAGGTCCAGCAGCTGCAGGTCAGCCGCAAGGGACCGGCCGACTTCGTCAGCCAGGCCGACCAGCGCGCCGAGCAGACGATCTTCGAAGAGCTGAGCCATGCCCGTCCCGACTGGGGCATGTTGATGGAGGAGCGCGGCGAGGTCGCCGGCGATCCCAACAAGCCGCGCTTCATCGTCGATCCGCTCGATGGCACGTCGAACTTCCTCCACGGCATCCCGCATTTCTGCATCTCGATCGCAGTCGAGGAGCCGATGGCGAACGGCAAGCGCGAGGTTACCACCGCGCTCGTCTACCAGCCGCTGACCGATGAGAGCTTCTGGGCCGAGAAGGGCCGGGGCGCGTGGCTCACCGACCAGCGCCTTCGCGTGTCGTCGCGTCGCGACCTGTCCGAATCGCTGATCGCAACGGGCATCCCGTTCCTCGGTCACGGCGATTTCGCACAGTGGAGCCGCATCTTCGGTGCGGTCGCGCCGGAGGTTGCCGGCATTCGCCGCCTCGGTGCGGCCGCGCTCGATCTGGCGTGGCTCGCGGCGGGCCGTTTCGACGGCTTCTGGGAATCGAACCTGAAGCCTTGGGACGTTGCGGCCGGCATGCTGCTCGTCAAGGAAGCCGGCGGGTTCGTCACCGATTTCCGGGGCGGCGAGCGCGCGATGGAGCGCAACGAGTTCCTGGCCGCGAACGACGCGCTGCATTCGCGCCTGCATAAGCTGGTTGCCAACGCGCTTCGCTAAGATCTGACTGCAGGCCCTGTCCCAGACCCGTCACACCAGCGTGACGGGTCTTGCGGCTGATCCGGATCGGGTAAGGCGGGGCGAACCGAAGACCGAGGCGCATCTACGGCGTCCGCCCGTTAACGCAGGTTGCCCGCCGACGAGTCCGCATCTCTTGCGAGTGATTCTCACACCGTCGCAGCCTTGCCCCACTTCGCCCTTCGGCCTAAAGCGGCCCCGTTCCGTTCGCACTTGCGAGAAGCAATTTGGTCGACCTGTCGCACTATCTTCCGATCCTCCTGTTCCTCGGGGTCGCCATCGCATTGTCGAGCACGTTCGTGTTCCTGCCGATGGCTGTCTCAAGGCTGACGGGGTCGCACAAGCCTACGCCCGAGAAGCTCAGCGAATATGAGTGCGGCTTCCCCGCATTCGAAGATCCGCGCAGCCAGTTCGACGTACGCTTCTACCTGATCGCCATCCTCTTCATCATCTTCGATCTAGAGGCGGCGTTCCTGTTCCCCTGGGCCGTCTCGGTCTTCACTCTCGGCTGGACCGCGTGGATTTCGATGATGATCTTTATCGGCGAATTGGCCCTCGGCCTCGTCTACGCATGGAAGAAGGGAGCACTCGATTGGGAGTAGAGCTCACACCGCAGCCTGGCTTGCTGGCACCGGCTGGCGGCGGCGCGATCGTGCCGCCCGACCAGGGTTTTTTCGACGGCCTCAACGGTGAACTAACCGACAAGGGCTTCCTGGTCACCTCGACCGAGGAACTGTTCCAGTGGGCCCGTACCGGCTCGCTGTGGTGGATGACGTTCGGGCTTGCGTGCTGCGCAGTCGAGATGATCCATGTGAACATGCCGCGCTACGATCTCGAGCGCTTCGGCGCCGCACCGCGCGCGTCGCCGCGGCAGTCGGACGTGATGATCGTCGCGGGCACGCTGTGCAACAAGATGGCACCGGCGCTGCGCAAGGTTTACGACCAGATGTCGGAGCCGAAATACGTGATCTCGATGGGATCGTGCGCGAACGGCGGCGGCTATTATCATTATAGCTACAGCGTCGTTCGGGGCTGCGACCGGATCGTGCCTGTCGACATCTACGTCCCCGGGTGCCCGCCGACCGCAGAAGCGCTGCTGTACGGCATCATGCAGTTGCAGCGGAAGATCCGGCGGTCCGGGAGCATCGAACGGTGAGGGCACCCGCACCAGCTTACACGTCGAACGACGGCGTGATCGACGCGGCGCGCGCTGCGCTCGGCGGCATGCTGATCGACGCGGTCGACCATGTCGGCGAGGTCGCGCTTCACGTCCGTCGTGAGGACCTTTATGATGCGATGATCGCGCTGCGCGACACGCCGGGGCTTGCCTATCAGCAGCTCATGGAGATCGCCGGCGTCGATTATCCCGATCGCGCCGAGCGGTTCGAGGTCGTCTATTGCATGCTGTCGCTGACGCGGAACCACCGCCTGCGCGTGCATGTCGCGACCGACGAGGAAAAGCCGGTGCCGTCGGTGACCGATATCTGGCCGGTCGCGGGCTGGCTCGAGCGCGAAGTGTACGACATGTACGGTGTGCTGTTCAGCGGCAACCCGGACCTGCGTCGCATCCTGACCGATTACGGCTTTCGCGGTCATCCGCAGCGCAAGGACTTCCCGCTGACGGGCTATGTCGAGCTGCGCTATTCGGAAGAGGCCAAGCGCGTCGTGTACGAGCCGGTGCAGCTCGCACAGGATTTCCGCACGTTCGATTTCATGTCTCCGTGGGAGGGCGCGAACTACGTGCTGCCCGGCGACGAGAAGGGCGCGCTGCCGCAGGCCAAGGGTGCGCAGACGCCGCTCAGTGCCGACACGATCGCCAAGGCCGCGGCGGCCCAGTCGCCGACGCAGGCGCCGAGCGAACCCAAGAGCACCGAGTCGACCGCACAGACGGGTATCGGCAAGTCGGAGTCCGACGCGACCCCGAAGCCGGCCAACCCCGACGTGATCCCGACCAAGGGTGGAGGACAGAACCAGTGAGTCTCTACGTAGAGGAGCTTCTGGGCGAGGGCGATGCGGCCGATCCGACGACCGGCGACGTCACGATCCAGAACTACACGATCAACTTCGGTCCGCAGCATCCCGCCGCGCACGGTGTTCTTCGCTTGGTCATGGAGCTCGACGGCGAGATCGTCGAGCGCGTCGATCCGCATGTCGGCCTGCTCCACCGCGGCACCGAGAAGCTGATCGAGTACAAGACGTACACGCAGGCGCTGCCATATTTCGATCGTCTCGATTACTGCTCGCCGCTCTGCATGGAGCATAGCTGGGTGCTAGCGGTCGAGAAGCTGCTCGACCTCGAAGTGCCCGAGCGTGCACAGTATCTCCGCGTGTTCTTCGCCGAACTGACCCGCATCTCGAACCACATGCTGAACCTTGGGTCCCACGTCATGGACGTCGGCGCGATGACGCCGAACCTGTGGCTGTTCGAAATCCGCGAAGACTGCATGAACTTCTTTGAGCGTGTCTCTGGCGCGCGCATGCATTCGAACTATTTCCGTCCGGGTGGCGTGCATCAGGATGCGCCGCTCAAACTGCTCGCCGATATCGGCGATTGGCTCGACACGCGCCTGCCGCGGCTGTTCGAGGATGCGATTTCGCTCGTCGCGGACAACCGCATCTTCAAGCAGCGCAACGTCGACATCGCTGTCGTCAGCCGTGACGATGCGATCAAGTGGGGCTTTTCGGGGCCGATGATCCGCGGCTCGGGCATCGCCTGGGATCTGCGCAAGTCGCAGCCGTATGATGCCTATGCGAAGATGGACTTCGAGGTGCCGGTCGGCACGCGCGGCGATTGCTATGACCGGTTCATGGTGCGCGTCGAGGAAGTGCGTCAGTCGGCACGGATCATGAAGCAGTGCCTGCGCGACATGCCCGAGGGGCCGATCGCATCGCTCGACCGCAAGGTCGTGCCGCCCAAGCGCGGTGAGATGAAGCAGTCGATGGAAGCGCTGATCCATCACTTCAAGCTTTATACCGAGGGCTTCCATGTGCCCGCGGGCGACGTCTATGTCGCGACCGAGAGCCCCAAGGGCGAGTTCGGCGTGTATCTGGTCGCCGACGGCAGCAATAAGCCGTATCGCTGCAAGATCCGCCCGACCGCGTTTTCGCATCTGCAGGCGATGGACTTCATGGCGAAGGGCCACATGCTGGCGGATACGACTGCGATCCTCGGCGCGATGGATATCGTTTTTGGTGAATGTGACCGCTGATGGCTGAAGCTCCGAAAATTCCCGACGAGGCAGAGACCCGCGCACGCTGGGGTTCGTTCGCATGGACGGACGAAAACCAGGTGAAGGCGAACGAGATCCTCGGGCGCTACCCGAAGGGCCGCGAACAGTCGGCGTCGATCCCGTTCCTCGATCTGGCGCAGCGCCAGGTCGGCGCGGAGACGCAGACGCAGGGCTGGTTGCCGGTGCCGGTGGTCGAGTTCGTGGCGCGCCAGATTGGCGTGCCGTATATGCGCGTCTACGAGGTCGTGACCTTCTACACGATGTTCAACCTGGCGCCGGTCGGTCGCTATCACGTGCAGGTGTGCGGTACGACGCCGTGCATGCTGCGTGGGTCGGACGACGTGCTCGCGGCGTGCAAGAACCGTGGCCTCGTCAAGGGCGGCACGACCCCCGACGGCATGTTCACGCTGACCGAGGTCGAGTGCCTGGGGACCTGCGCGAACGCGCCGATGGTGCAGATCAACGACGATAACTTCGAAGATCTTGATTACGACAAGACGACCGAGATCCTCGAGGCGCTCGCCAATGGTGGCACGCCGACGCCGGGGCCGCAGTTCGGCCGCCGTGCGAGCTGCCCCGAAGGCGGCCCGACCTCGCTCAAGGCGATGGTCGACGCGAACCACGATTACCGGGGGGAGTGGGCCTGATGCTCGCCGACAAGGACCGCATCTTCACCAATGTCTACGGTTTCCAGCCGTGGAATATCGACGCAGCGATCATGCGCGGCGATTGGGACAATACCAAGGACCTGATGGCGCTCGGCCAGGACGCGATCATCGACGTGATGAAGGCGAGCGGCTTGCGTGGCCGTGGCGGGGCAGGGTTCCCGACCGGCACGAAATGGTCGTTCATGCCCAAGGAGCCCAAGCCCGACCGGCCGAACTTCCTCGTCATCAATGCCGATGAATCGGAGCCGGGCAGCTGCAAGGATCGCGAGATCATCCGGCACGATCCGCACAAGCTGATCGAAGGCGCGCTGATCGCCGGGTTCGCGATGCGCGCGCGCGCCGCGTACATCTACATTCGCGGCGAGTATATCCGTGAGGCCAAGACGCTGTTCGCAGCCGTTGCAGAGGCCTATGATCGCGGCTTCATCGGCAAGAATGCGTGCGGGTCGGGCTATGACTTCGACGTGTTCGTCCATCGCGGCGCCGGCGCCTATATCTGCGGCGAAGAGACCGCGATGCTCGAAAGCCTCGAGGGCAAGAAGGGCCAGCCGCGGCTCAAGCCGCCGTTCCCGGCGGGCGCCGGGCTCTATGGCTGCCCGACGACGGTCAACAACGTCGAGTCGATCGCGGTTGCGCCGACGATCCTGCGGCGCGGTGCGGCCTGGTTCTCGAGCTTCGGCGCGGAGAACAACCGCGGCACCAAGCTGTTCCAGATCAGCGGCCATGTGAACAAGCCCTGCGTCGTCGAGGAAGAGATGAGCATCTCGTTCCGCGACCTGATCGAGACGCATTGCGGTGGTATCCGTGGCGGCTGGGACAATCTGCTCGCGGTGATCCCGGGCGGCTCTTCGGTGCCGCTGGTGCCCGCCGCGCAGATCATGGACTGCGCGATGGATTTCGACGGTCTGAAGGCGGTTGGTTCGGGCCTCGGCACCGCGGCGATCATCGTCATGGACAAGTCGACCGACATCGTCCGTGCGATCAGCCGCATCTCGTACTTCTACAAGCATGAGAGCTGCGGCCAGTGCACGCCGTGCCGTGAGGGCACCGGCTGGATGTGGCGCGTGATGGAGCGGATGCGCACCGGCGACGCCGAGCTGTCCGAGATCGACATGCTCCAGCAGGTCACCAAGCAGGTCGAGGGTCACTCGATCTGCGCGCTCGGCGACGCCGCAGCCTGGCCGATCCAGGGCCTGATCAAGCATTTCCGCCCCGAGATGGAACGCCGTATCCGTGAACGTGGTGGCGACACCGCGCCGATGATGGAAGCCGCAGAGTAATGCCTACAGTCAAAGTCGATGGCGTAGAGATCGAGGTGCCGCAGGGTGCCACCGTGCTGCAGGCGTGCGAGCTTGCCGGTAAGGAGATCCCGCGTTTCTGTTACCATGAGCGTCTGAGCATCGCTGGCAATTGCCGGATGTGCCTGGTCGAGGTGAAGCCTGGTCCGCCCAAGCCGCAGGCGTCGTGCGCGCTGCCGGCGGCGGACAAGCAGGAAATCTTCACCAACTCGCCGATGGTCAAGAATGCCCGCGAGGGCATCATGGAATTCCTGCTGATCAACCATCCGCTCGATTGCCCGATCTGCGATCAGGGCGGCGAGTGCGATCTGCAGGATCAGTCGGTCGCCTATGGCCGCGGGCATTCGCGCTATGACGAGAACAAGCGCGCGGTCACCGAGAAGTATATGGGTCCGATCGTGAAGACGGTCATGACCCGCTGCATCCAGTGCACGCGCTGCATCCGCTTTGCCGAGGAAGTGTCCGGCGTCGAGGAGATCGGTGCGATCTTCCGCGGCGAGGATATGCAGATCACCTCGTATCTCGAAAACGCGGTCAAGAGCGAGCTGTCGGGCAACGTCGTCGACCTGTGCCCGGTCGGCGCGCTAACGTCGAAGCCTTACGCGTTCGAGGCGCGTCCTTGGGAACTGCGCAAGACTCTGACGATCGACGTCATGGACGCGGTCGGCACCAACATCCGGCTCGACAGCCGTGGTCGCCAGGTGTTGCGCTGCGTGCCGCGGATCAACGAGGACGTGAACGAGGAGTGGGCGACCGACAAGACGCGCCACGCGATCGACGGTCTCGTGCGTCGTCGTCTCGACAAGCCCTATGTCCGCGTGAACGGCAAGCTGGTCCCGGCGACCTGGGACGAGGCCTTCGCGGCGATCAAGGCGGTGAACGCCGGGTCGAGTGTGGCTGCGGTCGCGGGCGATCTGGTCGATTGCGAGACGATGTACGCCGCCAAGGCGCTGCTCGCGAAGATGGGCTCGACGATGCTCGAGGGCCGCCAGACCGGCATGGCCTATGACGCGTCGAACATCGCTGCGGTCAATTTCAACACGACGATCGCCGGCACCGAGCGCGCCGACGCGATCCTGCTGGTGGGCACCAACCTGCGCTGGGAAGCGCCGCTGGTGAACACGCGGGTGCGCAAAGCGATCAAGAAGGGCGCGAAGGTCTTCGCGATCGGGCCGGAGACGGACCTGACGTACAAGGTCGAGTGGCTCGGCGACGATCTGGCGCTGCTCGGCAACCTGCCCGACGCGGTGACCGAGGCGTTCGCCAAGGCCGAGCGTCCGATGGTGATCGTTGGTGGCGGCGCGCTGAAGGGTGGCCATGCGGCTGCGCTGAAGCTGGTCGACACGCTTGGTCTCATCAAGGCGGATTGGAATGGCTTCAACGTCGTTCATATGGCGGCGTCGCGGATGGGTGGGCTGATGCTCGGCTATGCGCAGACGGGTGGCATCGCCGACGTGATGCGGGCCAAGCTCGGCTTCTTCCTCGGCGCTGACGAGGTCGATTTCAGCCAGTTCGCAGGCTTCAAGGTGTTCGTCGGCCATCATGGCGACAAGGGCGCGGCCGCGGCCGACGTCATCCTGCCAGGCGTGACCTATGCCGAGAAGTCGGGAACGTGGGTCAACCTCGAGGGTCGCGTCCAGCGCGGCGAGCGCGCCGTGTTCGCTCCCGGCGATGCGCGCGACGACTGGTCGATCTTTCGCGCGCTGTCCGACACGCTCGGCCACACGCTGCCGTTCGACAGCTTCGAGGGGCTTCGCGAAGAGATGTTCGCTGCGGTTCCCGCGCTGCGTCATCAGGCGCTTGCGACGTTCGAGTGGAACCCGCCGGTACTGAACGGTGCGGGTGAGGGGGTTCTTGCCGGATATCCGATCAAGGACTTCTACCTGACCAACGCGATCTGCCGCGCATCGCCGACGATGCAGCGCTGTTCGGCAGAACTTCTCCACGGGGAAGACTTTGCGGAGGCGGCCGAATGATCTCCTGGTTCGAATCCTCGCTCGGTTACGACTGGGCGTTCTTCCTCGCGACGATCATTGATATCCTCGTGATCGCGCTGCCGCTGATGCTGGCCGTCGCGATGATCATCTATGCCGATCGTAAGATCTGGGCGGCGATGGCGCTGCGTCGCGGCCCCAACGTCGTTGGTCCTTTCGGTCTGCTGCAGAGCTTCGCCGACGGTCTGAAGGTGTTCCTGCAGGAGACGATCGTTCCTGCCGCCGCCAACCGGGCACTGTTCCTGCTGGCACCGATCATCACCTTCACGGTCGCGCTGATCGTCTGGGCGGTGGTGCCGTTCGGCGTCGGCGTCGTGCTCGCGGACATCAATGTCGGCCTGCTCTACGTGCTCGCGGCGTCATCGCTCGGTGTGTACGGGATCATCCTGTCGGGCTGGGCGTCGAACTCGAAATATCCGTTCTACTCGGCGCTTCGTGCGGCCGCGCAGATGGTGTCGTATGAAGTCGCCATCGGCTTCATCCTGATTTCGGTCGTGCTGTGGACCGGCAGCTTCAACCTGTCGGCGATCGTGCTCGCGCAGAAGTCGCATGTCTGGATCTTCAACGGCTACATCCTCAACCCGCTGATGTTCCCGATGGCGGTGATGTTCTTCATCTCGTCACTGGCTGAGACGCAGCGTGCGCCGTTCGATTTGACCGAAGCTGAGAGCGAGCTCGTCGCCGGGTACCAGACCGAATATTCGTCGATGTCGTTCGCGCTGTTCTGGCTCGGCGAGTACGCGAACGTGCTGCTGATGTGCGCATTGAACGCAACGCTGTTCTGGGGCGGGTGGCTGCCACCGGTCGACTGGGCGCCGCTCTATTACGTGCCGGGGATCATCTGGCTGTTCGCCAAGATCCTGTTCTTCTTCTTCCTGTTCAGCTGGGTGAAGGCGACCGTGCCGCGCTATCGCTATGATCAGCTGATGCGTCTCGGCTGGAAGGTCTTCCTGCCCGTGTCGTTGTTCTGGGTTTTCCTCGTGTCGGGCTATCTCATGCTGACGCGCGTTGGAGTGGGTTCATGAGCGTTGCTCAGATCATCAAGTCGTTTACCTTGTGGGAATTCGTGAAGGCGCACGCGTTGACGCTTCGCTATTTCTTTAAGGAAAAGGCGACGATCAACTATCCGTATGAGCGTAACCCGGTCAGCCCGCGGTTCCGCGGCGAGCATGCGTTGCGTCGTTATCCCAATGGCGAAGAGCGGTGCATCGCGTGCAAGCTGTGCGAGGCCGTGTGCCCCGCGCAGGCGATCACGATCGAGGCTGAGCCGCGCGACGACGGTTCGCGCCGCACGACGCGCTACGATATCGACATGACCAAGTGCATCTATTGCGGCCTGTGCGCCGAGGCGTGCCCGGTTGATGCGATCGTCGAGGGCCCGAACTACGAGTTCGCAACTGAGACGCGCGAAGAGCTGATCTACGACAAGTCGAAATTGCTCGATAATGGCGACCGTTGGGAAAGCGCGATCGCGGCGAACCTTGCCGCCGATGCGCCGTACCGTTAAGCGAGCGCCGCGATGACACAGATCAACTCCGTCATCCCAGCGCAGGCTGGGATCTCGTGCCGCACGGGCGCACTCACCAACGTTAAGAGCCCAGCGTTCGCTGGGGTGACGGGGAGGGTGATCGCGTGATCCAGGCCTTGGCTTTTTACCTCTTCGCCTTCGTCGTCGTCCTTTCGGGGGCGCTGACGATCGCGTCGCGCAATCCGGTTCACTCGGTGATGTGGCTGATCCTGGCGTTCTTCAACGCCGCGGGTCTGATGATCCTCGTCGGCGCGGAGTTCATCGCGATGCTGCTGGTCATCGTCTATGTCGGTGCGGTCGCGGTGCTGTTCCTGTTCGTCGTCATGATGCTCGACATCGATTTTGCCGAGATGCGTGCCGGCGTGGCGCGGTATTTCGGGATCGGTCTTGCGCTCGCGGTCGCCTTGGCGGCCGAGGTGATGATCGCGATCGGCGCCTGGAGCACCGGCCCGATCCAGCTCGCGCGGCGCGCGGCACCGATCGACGATGCGGTCCCCAACATCCAGGCGATCGGTAACCTGCTCTACACGCGCTATCTGTTCGTGTTCGAGGCCGCCGGGCTCGTCCTGCTGGTCGCGATGATCGGTGCGATCGTGCTGACCCACCGCCAGCGTGGCGGCGTCAAGGCGCAGAATATCAGCCGCCAGATCGCGCGTCGTCCGCAGGACGCCACGCGCAACACGAGCCCGGTCGTCGGGCAGGGAGTCGAACTGTGACGATCGGTCTCGTCCATTATCTGGTCGTCGCGGCGATCCTGTTCACCATGGGGGTGCTCGGCATCTTCCTGAACCGCAAGAACCTTATCGTCATCCTGATGGCGATCGAGCTGATCCTGCTGGCGGTGAATATCAATCTCGTCGCATTCTCGGCGTTCCTCCACGATCTCGTCGGACAGGTGTTCGCGATGGTCGTGCTGACGGTCGCCGCGGGTGAGGCCGCGATCGGTCTCGCCATTCTCGTCATCTACTTCCGCGGTCGCGGCACCATCGCGGTCGACGACGTCAACCGGATGAAGGGGTAATACGGTTGATCCAGCTTATCGTCTTCCTGCCGTTACTGGCCGCGATCGTTGCCGGGTTCGGCAACCGCGCGATCGGCAACGTGCCGGCGAAAATCGTCACCACGGCCGCGTTGTTCGCGTCGTGCCTGTTGTCCTGGCCGATCTTCCTCGGCTTCATGGCGGGTACCAGCACCGCGACCGTCGCGCCGTTGCTCGACTTCATCCATTCGGGCGACATGAACGTCGCGTGGTCGCTGCGCGTCGATGCGCTGACCGCGGTGATGCTCGTGGTCGTCACTTCGGTCTCGGCGCTCGTCCATCTGTATAGCTGGGGCTATATGGACGAGGATCCCGACCAGCCGCGCTTCTTTGCGTATCTGTCGCTGTTCACCTTCGCGATGCTGATGCTCGTGACCGCGAACAACCTCGTCCAGATGTTCTTCGGCTGGGAAGGCGTGGGTCTCGCATCCTACCTCCTGATCGGCTTCTGGTTCCGCAAGCCCTCGGCGAGTGCGGCCGCCATCAAGGCGTTCGTCGTAAACCGCGTCGGCGATCTGGGCTTCATGCTCGGCATCTTCGGCACGTTCCTGGTGTTCGGCACGGTCTCAATCCCCCAGATCCTGGCCGCGGCTCCCGGCATGGCCGGCTCGACGATCGGCTTCCTCGGCTACCGCCTCGATACGATGACGGTGCTCTGCCTGCTGTTGTTCGTCGGTGCGATGGGCAAGTCGGCACAGCTCGGCCTGCACACTTGGCTGCCGGACGCGATGGAAGGCCCGACGCCGGTGTCGGCGCTGATCCATGCGGCGACGATGGTCACCGCGGGCGTGTTCATGGTCTGCCGCCTGTCGCCGATGTTCGAGATGAGCCCGGTTGCGCTGACCGTGGTCACCTCGGTCGGTGCCGCGACTTGCCTGTTCGCCGCCACCTGCGGCCTCGTCCAGACCGACATCAAGCGCGTGATCGCCTATTCGACCTGCTCGCAGCTCGGCTACATGTTCTTTGCAGCCGGCGTCGGCGCCTATGGCGCGGCGATGTTCCACCTGTTCACGCATGCCTTCTTCAAGGCGCTGCTGTTCCTGGGTGCCGGTTCAGTGATCCATGCGATGCACCACGAGCAGGACATGCGCTATTATGGCGGCCTGCGTAAGAAGATCCCGGTGACGTTCTGGGGCATGATGGCGGGTACGCTCGCGATCACCGGCGTCGGCATCCCCGGCATCTTCGGCAACACCGCGTTCGGGTTCGCCGGCTTCCATTCGAAGGATGCGATCATCGAGGCGAGCTGGGCTGCGGGTCAGCCGGGCGTGTGGTTCGTCGGCGTGCTCGTCGCGCTGCTCACCAGCTTCTATTCGTGGCGCGTGATGTTCCTCACCTTCTGGGGCAAGCCGCGCTGGGCCGCATCGGAGCATATCCAGCACGCGCTCCACGACGCGCACGGCCATCACGGCGACGCGCATCATGCCGACGACCACCATGCGAACCCGGCCAAGGCCGAGGACGCAGGGCATGCGCCGCACGATCATCACGACGCGGCACATGCGCCGGCGGAAGGCGATGGCGGGTATCACCCGCATGAGAGCCCGCTGCCGATGCTGATCCCGCTGATCGTCCTGTCGATCGGCGCGGTGCTGGCGGGCTTCGTGTTCCACGGCTACTTCATCGAGCCTACGGCGGGCGAAGAGTTTTGGAAGGGCGCACTCGCGTTCCGCGAACATCTGATGCACGAGATGCACGGCGTGCCGCTGCTCATCAAGCTGTCGGCGACGATCGCGATGCTGCTCGGCCTGCTGACCGCCTGGTACGCCTATATCAAGAACCCGTCGTTCCCGGCCAAGGTCGTCGAGCAGTTCGGCGTGCTCTACGACTTCCTGCTGCATAAGTGGTATTTCGACGAGCTGTACGACCTGATCTTCGTGCGTCCCGCCTTCGCGATCGGCCGCTTCCTGTGGCACCGCGGCGACGAGCAGACGATCAACCGGTTCGGCCCCGACGGGTCGGCGTGGCTGGTCCAGATCGGCGCGCGCGTCGCTGGCCGCTTCCAGACGGGATATCTCTACACCTATGCCTTTGTCATGCTAATCGGCCTGACCGCAGCCGTCACCTGGGCGATCGGACTCTATTGATGACCGGCTTTCCTATCCTCTCCGTCCTGATCGCCGTCCCGATGATCGCGGCCGTGGTGTGCCTGTTCGTTTCGGCGAACACGGCGCGGATGCTCGCGCTGGCGGCGACGCTGATCGACTTCGTGCTCGGCATCATGCTGTGGATGAACTTCGACATTGGCGGCGCGCAGTGGCAGTTCGTCGAGCATGCCCCGGGCATCTTCGGCCCGTTCGGCTGGTCGCTCGGCATCGACGGCTTCGCGCTGATGCTGATCATGCTCAGCGTGTTCCTGATGCCGATCTGCATCGGCGCCAGCTGGCGCTCGATCACGACGCGCGTGCCCGAGTATATGGCGGCGTTCCTGTTCACCGAAGTGCTGATGATCGGCACGTTCGCGGCGCAGGATCTGTTCCTGTTCTATGTGTTCTTCGAAGCCGGCCTGATCCCGATGTACCTGATCATCGGCATCTGGGGCGGGGCAAACCGGATCTACGCATCGTACAAGTTCTTCCTGTACACGCTGCTCGGCTCGGTCCTGATGTTCATCGCGATGCTCTACATGGCGAAGACGGCGGGCACGACCAGCATCCCGGCGCTGCTGAACTACGACTTCCCGGCGCATGTGCAGACATGGCTGTGGCTGGCGTTCTTCGCATCGTTCGCGGTCAAGATGCCGATGTGGCCGGTCCACACCTGGTTGCCAGACGCGCACGTGCAGGCGCCGACCGCAGGGTCGGTGATCCTGGCGGGCGTGCTGCTGAAGCTCGGCGGATACGGCTTCCTGCGCTTCCTGCTGCCGATGTTCCCCGAGGCGTCGGGCCAGCTGACCTGGCTGATCTTCGGCCTGTCGGCGGTCGCGGTGATCTACACGAGCCTCGTCGCGCTCGTGCAGTCGGACATGAAGAAGTTGATCGCCTATTCGTCGGTCGCGCACATGGCGATCGTCACGATCGGCCTGTTCGCGTTCAACCGGCAGGGCATCGAAGGCGCGATGATCATGATGTTGAGCCACGGGCTGGTATCGGGTGCGTTGTTCCTGTGCGTCGGCGTGATCTACGACCAGCTCCATACCCGCGAGATCTCGCGCTATGGTGGTCTCGCGATCAACATGCCGCGCTACGCGATCTTCTTCCTGTTCTTCACCATGGCGTCGATCGGCCTGCCGGGCACCAGCGGCTTTGTCGCCGAGTTCCTGTCGCTGATGGGCACCTATCAGGTTTCGACCTGGACGGCGCTGCTCTGTACGACCAGCATCATCCTCGGCGCTGCGTACATGCTGTACCTGTATCGTCGCGTGGTGTTCGGTGAGATCAAGTCGGACGAGGTTCGCGGCATGGTCGATCTTTCGGCACGCGAATTCTGGTTGCTCGCTCCGATCGCCGCCGTCGTGCTGTGGATGGGCGTGTATCCCGAGAGCTTCCTGGCACCGATGCGCAAGGACGTGAGCGTGTTGCTCGCCCGCGTCGACCGCGCCAAGCCCGCCAGCGATTCGAACCCAACTGCGGGGAAGCCCGCCACCGTGCATGACGCCGCGCACGGGGAGGCACACTGATGACCTACGCCGCTAACATCGCAATGACGCTGCCCGAACTGGTGCTGGCGTTGGGTGCGATCGCCCTGATGCTCGTTTCCGCCTGGGGCGGGGACAAGTCGACGCGCGCCGTGTCGATCGCCTCCGTGTTCGTTTTGGTGGGCGCAGCGATCGCGCTAGTCGGTCCGGCATCGTCGGGCGGCTATGCGTTCGACGGGCTGTACCGTGCCGATGCGTTCGGTGCGTTCGCCAAGGTGCTGATCTATATCGCCTCGGCGGTTGCGATCGTGATGGCGCCGAGCTTCTTCGCGCGCTCGCATGGCGACGATCTGCGCCCGGAATATCCGGTGCTGATCCTGTTGTCGGCGTGCGGCATGGGCATCATGGTCTCGGCCAGCGACATGCTGACGCTGTATGTCGGTCTCGAGCTCCAGAGCCTTGCCGCCTATGTCCTTGCCAGCTTCATGCGGCGCGACGGGCGGTCGGCCGAAGCGGGCCTGAAGTATTTTGTGCTCGGCGCGCTTGCCAGCGGCATCCTGCTGTACGGCATCTCGCTGGTCTACGGGTTCAGCGGCACGACCTTGTTCTCGGGGATCGCCGACGCCTATGCGGGCACCAAGTCGCTGGGCTTGCTGTTGGGGCTGGTGTTCGTGTTCGCCGGGCTCGCGTTCAAGATCAGCGCAGTGCCGTTCCACATGTGGACGCCTGACGTCTATGAGGGCGCACCGACGCCGGTCACCGCGTTCTTCGCCTCGGCCCCCAAGGTCGCGGCGCTCGCGATGGCGGTGCGGGTCGCGGTCGATGCGATGGGGCCTGCCACCGATCAGTGGCGCCAGATCGTGATCTTCGCGGCACTCGCCTCGATCATCCTCGGTGCGGTTGCCGCCATCGGCCAGACCAACATCAAGCGGCTGCTCGCCTATTCGTCGATCAACAATGTCGGCTTCGCGCTGATCGGTCTTGCCGCGGGTACGCCCGAGGGTGTGTCGGGGGTGCTGATGTACCTGACGATCTACGTCGCTATGACGCTGGGCTCGTTCCTGGTCGTGGTGCAGATGCGCGGTGACGACGGTCAGCCGGTCGAGACGATCGACAGCCTCGCCGGCATGTCGCGGACCAAGCCCGCGTTGGCCGCGGCGCTCGCGATCTTCATGTTCAGCCTGGCCGGCATCCCGCCGCTGTTCGGCTTCTACGCGAAGTTCGCGGTGTTCAGTGCGGCGGTCGACGCCGGGCTGTTCCCGCTGGCCGTCGTTGGCATCGCCGCTTCGGTGATCGGCGCCTATTATTATCTGCGTGTCGTCAAGACGATGTACTTCGACGATCCGGCGCCGGCGTTCGCGCCGATGGAGAGCAAGGTCGAGGGCGGTCTGATCGCCGTTGCCGCAGTGTTCGTCTCGCCGGCCGGTTACCTCCTCATCCCCGTGCTCGGTGCATGGACGATGGCGGCTGCACGGGCGCTGTTCTGATCACCATACGCACCGTCGCGGAAACAGGATCGACCAACGCCGACCTGCTGGCGCTCGCCCGCGATGGCGCCGAAGATGGCCTGTGGCTGCGGGCGATCCGGCAAACTGCGGGGCGGGGGCGTCTCGGGCGCGAATGGCAGTCGCCGGAGGGTAACCTCTACGCGAGCACGCTCGTCCGGTTGCGCCCGACCGACCCGCCGGCCGCCAGCCTTGCGCTGGTCGCCGCGGTCGCTTTGCAGGAAACCGTATCGACGTTCCTGGTCGCCGGCATCTGCCAGGGCACGACCGACGCGAGTGCCACGCTGGTGCTCAAATGGCCGAACGACCTTCTGCTCGCCGACGCCAAGCTGTCGGGCATTCTGCTCGAACGCGCGGATGATGCGGTGATCGTGGGCTATGGCGTCAATATCGCGCATCATCCTGACCTGCCCGACCGCTTGACGACCGACCTCGCGGCGCATGGCGTGGTGGTCGATCCCGCGATGTTCCTCGATATTCTGGCTGACAGTTTTTCGCGCTGGATCGGTCGCTGGCGGACCGAAGGCATCGCGCCGGTCCGTGAGCGCTGGGTCGACTGTGCGCACTCCGCCGGCACCGCATTGACCGCCCGACTGCCCGACGGGAGCGGCATCGATGGCCTGTTCGTCGGGCTCGATACCGATGGCGCGCTCATCCTCCGCTTGGCGTCTGGTGAGCGGCGTGTCATTCACGCTGCCGACGTCTTCCTGCTTTGAGGCCCCGCTGATGCTGCTCGCGATCGATGCCGGCAATACCAATGTCGTGTTCGCGCTTGTCGAGAGCGGCGAGATCGTCGCGCGCTGGCGGATCGCGACCGATCCGCGGCGTACTGCGGACGAATATGCGGTGTGGCTGAGCCAGCTGATGCAGCTCGGCGGGCATGATCGTACTGCGGTAGAGGGCGTCATTGTCGCCACCGTCGTGCCGCGCGCGCTCCACAACCTCCAGGTGCTCGCGTCGAAATATTTCGGGACCGACGCGCTGATCGCAGGGCATGCCCCGGTCGAATGGGGCATCGCGATCGATGTCGACGAGCCCGCCTCGCTTGGTGCGGACCGCGCGGTCAACACGATCGCCGCGCATGCGTTGCATGCCGGCGACCTGATCGTCATCGATTTCGGCACAGCGACCACGTTCGACGTCGTCGATTATAGCGGCGCGTACAAGGGTGGGATCATCGCGCCAGGCATCAACCTGTCGCTCGACGCGCTCGTCACCGCGGCGGCCAAGCTGCCGCGCATCGCGATCGAGGCGCCGACCGATACGAGCGTCATTGGGCTCAACACCGTCTCGCAGATGCATATCGGCATCTATTGGGGCTATGTGGCGATGATCGAGGGGCTGGTCGCGCGCATGAAGCGCGAGATCGGCCGCCCCGTGAAGGTCGTCGCCACCGGCGGCCTCGCCACCTTATTCGAGAAACAGACCGACGTGTTCGACGTCATCGAAGCCGACCTGACGATCCAGGGGCTGGCGATGATGTGGGACCGTCACCATATCTAGGGCCATTTGGCTCGCGCCACCGGCCTGAGGGCCATATTCCTGTGTAATCCTGAAAGTAATCAATGACTCCGAAGAACGAACTGCTTTTCTGTGGCCTAGGCGGCTCCGGCGAAATCGGCATGAACGTCAACCTGTACGGCTGCCAGGGCAAGTGGGTGATGGTCGACCTCGGCATCACCTTTGCTGATCCGCAATATCCCGGCGTCGACGTGATTCTGCCCGACCTGTCCTTTATCGAGGACCGGATCGACGATCTGCTCGGCATCGTCATCACGCACGGGCATGAGGATCATATCGGCTCGCTGCCGTACCTCGCCGAAGACCTTGGCGTGCCGATCTATGCGACCCCGTTCACGATGGGGCTGATCCGCGGCAAGCTCGAGGAAGAGGGCATCGCCAACCGCGTGAAGCTCAAGATGATCCCGATGGGCGGCAACTTCCAGCTCGGGCCGTTCGGCTTCACCTTCGTCGAGATGTCGCATTCGATCCCCGAGGCGAACGCGCTGCTGATCGATACGCCTTTTGGCCGCGTGTTCCACACCGGCGACTGGAAGCTCGACGCGACGCCGGTCATCGGCAACCCGACCAAGCCCGAGGGCTTCATGGCGATCGGCGACAAGGGCGTCGACGTCCTGGTCTGCGATTCGACCAACATCCTCAACGACAAGGCTTCGGGTAGCGAGAGCACCGTGCGCAAGGGTCTGTTCGAGGAAGTGAGCAAGGCCAAGGGCCGGGTGATGATCACGAGCTTCGCTTCGAACGCGGCGCGTCTGCACACGTTCGGCGAAGTGGCCAAGGAAACCGGGCGCAAGCTGTGCGTGACGGGCCGTTCGCTCGACCGGATCATCAAGGTCGCGCGCGCGACGGGCTATCTGAAGGACTTCCCCGACACGATCAGCCCCGATGAGGCAATGCGTCTGCCCAAGAACAAGGTGCTGATCATCGCCACCGGTGGTCAGGGCGAGGAACGCGCGGCGCTGGCGCGTGTCGCCAATGGCAGCCACACTATCACGCTCGAGGCCGACGACACGGTGATCTTCTCGTCGAAGCAGATCCCGGGCAACGAGGTCCAGATCGGTCGCATCCAGAACACGCTGGCGGCCAAGGGCATCCGCATGATCACCGAGCGGCAGGCGCACGTGCATGTCTCGGGTCATCCGGGGCGCCCCGAGCTTGCGCAGATGTATGACTGGCTGCGCCCCGACGTGCTGATCCCGACGCATGGCGAGATGCGCCACATGATGGAGCATGCGCGCTTCGGTCTCGAACAGGGTATCCCGCGCGCGCTCGTGCAGAGCAATGGCGACATCGTCCGGCTCGCGCCCAAGGGCCCGGTGAAGATCGGTAACGCGACCGTCGGGCGTCTCGTGCTCGATGGCGACGTGATCCTGCCCGCCGACGGCGCGACGATCGCCGAGCGTCGCAAGCTGGCGATCAACGGCCAGATCTCGGTCGCGGTCGCGCTCGGCAAGGATGGCCGCATGGTCGGCCAGCCGCAGGTGCGCGTGCAGGGCGTGCCGGTCGAGGAAGACCGCGCGGCGTTCATCACCGACGCGGTGCAGGCGGCGGGCGACACGGTGCGTGGGGGCAAGCGCGAGAGCGACAAGATGCGCGAGCAGATCCGGCTCGCGGTGCGCAAGGTCGCCAAGCGCTGGACGGGCAAGCAGCCGATCGTCGACGTCCTGTTGATCGAGGGCTGAGCCCGTGCGCTGGACCTCGGCACTCGCGATCTACGTCCTGTTCTGGGCGTTCTCGGTGTTCCTGGTCCTGCCGTTCGGCGTGCGCACGACGCCGGAGGCCGGGGGCGAACTCGTCCCCGGTCAGGCTGAGAGTGCGCCGGATGAGTTTCGGTCGGGGCGGACGGCGTTGCGCGTGACGGTGGTGGCGACGGTGTTGTTCGTGCTGTTCCAGCTCAATTATTATTATGGGTGGATCACGCCGCAGAGCGTCGATCTGTTCGACCGCGGGAATATGGTGACCCGCTAAATCCTCCCCCGCCAGGGGGAGCTGGCTGGCACTTGCCAGACGGGGGGGGCGGTAGGCGCAAACCTCTGTTCCGTGTCCTCCCCCTCCGTCACCTTCGGTGCCACCTCCCCCTTGCGGGGGAGGATTAGGGAGGGTTATCACCCCGGCGACGCGGCCGAGCCGGCCAGCAGGCCGCCGTCGATGTTGATCTCGGTACCCGTGATATACGTCGCCTCGTCTGAGGCGAGCATTACCGCGACGGCGGCGACCTCGTGCGGCATGCCGAAGCGCTTGAGCGGGGTGTCGGCCACCAGCGCCTGCATCCGTGCGTCGCGGTCGGGCCCGGTGCCCAGCATCGGTTCCCACATCGGCGTCAGGATCGCGGCGGGATGCACGGAGTTGCAGCGAATCTTCCACCCCTGCTGCGCGCAGTAGAGCGCCACCGTCTTGCTGTGGTTGCGGATCGCCGCCTTGGACGACGCATAGGCCGCGGCGAGGGGTATGCCGACCAGTCCCGAGCGCGACGAGATGTTGATGATCGCGCCATTACCCGCCGCTTTCATCGCACCGATCGCATAGCGGCAGCCGAGAAACGTGCCGTCGAGATTGACCGCATGGACTGCGCGCCAGTCCGCGAGGCTGGCCTGTTCGGGATCGTGGGGGCCCATGCCGCCCTCGAAACCCGTCACACCCGCATTGTTGACGACCACGTCGACGATCGGGACGTAGTCCGCCAGTCGCTGCCAGTCCGCCTCGTCCCGGACGTCAAGTCTTTGGAAGCGGCATCCGATCGCCGCGGCGGCCTGCTGGCCGGCGGTCTCGTCGATATCGGTCAGGATGACGTCCGCGCCCTCGTCATGAAAGCGCTCGGCGATGGCGCGGCCGATGCCACGCGCTGCGCCGGTGACGACGCACGTCTTGGTGTTCAATCTTTGCATAGGAGTCTCGAAATGTGAGTCCGGTCGGCGGATTGCTCCGCTGGCGAGGGCCGCGTTAGCGGTGGCGCTGGATCATTTCGAAAACTCCTGGTTGATGCGGGTCAGCGCAGCCGCTCGATCGCCTGCGCGAGCGCCACGTACAGCTTGCCCATGTCCGACGACAACAAAGTCACGCCCAGCGGCGAGCCGTCGCGCTGCGTCAGGATCGCGCGGAGCATCGCCTCGAAGTCGTGGATGTAGCGGTTGACCATCTCGCGGAACGTCTCGTCGTCGTCGTAGAGGCCGGCGATCTCGCGCACTTCGCTCGCGTCGAGGATCCGGACGGCGCGGCGCGTGAAGACGCCGCGATCGCCCTTGAGATACGCGCCCCATGCGCTGTCGGAGATTTCGGGTGCGATCGCCTTGGTGATGTCGATCGAGGCCGAATTGAGCGATTCGATCAGCAGCGACACGCGGCGCGCGAAGGTATCGCTGTCCGCGTCCTCGCGTTCGGTGCGCGCCTCTTCGATCCGTGTTTCGACGATTGCGGTCTTGTCGACGATCGCCTGGACTTCGCGCGCCAGCCGCTCGGTCGCACCGGTTGCGGCGTCGACGGCCGCGTCGGTGGCGTCGGTGAGCGCCCGGACCTGGCGTTCGACGGTATCGTTCGTTGCGCGGCGCATGGCGTCGGCGCTCGCGGCGCCGAGCGCGGCTGCGGCTTCGGGTATGACCTTCGAGAGCGTCTCGCGCGCCTTGTCGGCGGCGACCGTCGCGGTTTCGCGGACCCTGTGCAGTGCCTCGATCAACTGCGGCGCGGCGTCTTCGGCGAAATGCTGCGTGCGGCCGATCGCCTCGTCGACCATCTGGCCGAGCGCATCGGCCTTGGCGCGGCCGGTGTTGAGCGTGTTGAGCAGGTCGGTCGACAGCGTATCGAGGACATGGCGCTGTTCGCCGATGACGCCCGCGATCGCCTCGATCGCGTCGTGCGTGCTCTCCGCCGCGGTGACGAGCGCGAGCAGGTCGGGGCGAGCCGAGACGACGATGCTCTTGCTCGCGAGAACATGCGAATCGAGCCGGCCGAGCGCTTCGGGCATCGTCTCGTCGATCTCGCGCGCGGCCGCGTCCAGCGCGACCAGCAGCGTCTCGGTCGTCGTGATCGTCCGGTGCGCCATCGCGTCGCCGGCGCGCAGCGCTTCGGTCATCGCATCCGCCGATCCGCCGAGCGCGCCGATCGATGCGGCGAGGCCGCGGGTGCGTTCGGTGCCGTGGGTGTGGAGCGCCTCGATCCGCGCTTCGACTTCTCCTAGCCCGGTGTGGAGGTCGTCGACGATCCGCTCAACCGCGCCGCGTTGCAGGTCGAGGCGGATCGCGACCCGCTCGATCGCATCCTCGACGGTGGCGATGCGGCGGGCGAGCGCTTCGGCGCTGTCGCGTGCGGCACTGTCGAGTGCCGCCTGGTTCGCGCCGACCATCGCCAGCATCGCGTCGCCCTGTGCGGCGATACCTTTGCGTGCTTCGTCGACCGCATCGGCGGTGCGGGTGAGCAGCGCGTCGACCGCGCCGGACATGCCATCGGTGACCGATTCGAGATGCGCGCCCGCGGTCTGGCTGGTCGCCTCCATGCGGACGATATGCGCGGCGAGGCGCTGCGCCGCGCCGCTGGCCATCGTATCGGCCTCACGACCGCGTTCGGCGAGCGCGACGATCTGCGCGTCGAGCGCGGCGGCGTGTTCGCTCGCTGACAGACCGGTGCGTTCGAGCCGCTTGGCGACGTCGTCGATATCCGCCTGCGCGCGGGGGAGGGTGGCGATCAGGACGCCGAGGCTGGTCTGCGCGCCGGCGGTCGAGGTCGCGAGATTGCGCGCGTGCGCGGCGGCCTGGTCGATTTCGGAGACCATACCGCGACCGATCGCCGCGAGCTGTTCGGTCGCGCCGCCGCCCATCGCCATCAGCGCGTCGAGCTGCTGTGCAAGCTGCGCGCGGTTTGCGTCGATGGTGTTCGACAGCGCGGCGACGGTACGCTCGAGGCTGGCCGCCTCGTCACGCATCGCCTGCGCGGTGATGCCGAACCGGTGCGCCTCGGCACGGCTGGTGCGCATCGCGAGCAGCCAGACGATCCCGACAAGCGCCGGCACGACGCACAGCGCGGCGATGAACTGGACGAGCGCGATGGGCTCGACCGTCGCGAGCGCACCGCGCGCGATCCACAGCATGGCGGCGAGCCAGACGACCACGATCGCGACGGCGATACTGGCGTAAAGCTTGCCACGTTCAGCCGCAGGCTCTTGATACACCTCGTCGAATTGATGTTCAGCGACGGTTTCGGACATGTCTTCTATCACCGGATCCATCACGATGTCCGCGCGAATGGGATGGGCATTGCCTGCCGCCGCACGAAACCCGATCATTGACGAACCCCCGTTCATGAACATTGGGGGTATCACGGTTTGCGGCCGGACAAAACGGATGATGCGACGATCCGTTACGCATCCATCGGGTAATGAGGGCGGCACGGCCTATCATAGCGGCGGCCCAGACGTGGTCGCGCGGGTCCAGAGCGCTTTCTCGGCCCTATTTTGCGGGCCTCACGTCGAACCGAACCGCGGCGCACGGTGGTTCGGCAGAACGCGGGCTTTGCAGGACGACGCGTACGGCCTAACAGCCAACGATGCTTGCCGGCCTATTATTTGCAATTCATGACGCCGACGATCGCCCTGATCGTCTGGCTGCGACGCTGCCGTTCAGCGGCGTCACCCTTATCGAGTATCAGGCGCGGTTGCTGATCGCGGCCGGTGTGTCGCAGGTGATCGTCGTCGTTGCGCGCATGACGCCCGAACTGCTCGGTGCGATCAACCGCATCGGCCGGCGTGGCGTGAGCGTCGATACGGTGCGCTCCGCGACCGAGGCGGTGGAGAGATTGCACCCGCTCGCGCGCGTCCTGATGCTGGGCGACGGGCTGGTGACGACCGACGCGATCGTCAAGGCAATGGCGAGCGAGGAGGGGGATTGCCTGCTCGTCGTACCCGAGAGCGATGCGGGGCCCGGTTTCGAACGCGTCGGCGGGCAAATGGCGTGGGCGGGCGTGGCGCGGCTGAGCTCGAGCCGGATCGCCGAGGTGGCGGCGCTGCCACAGGACTATGATCTTCAGTCGTCGTTGCTGCGATTGGCGGTGCAGTCGCGTGCGATCCACGTGCTGCTGCCGACCGATGCGGTGCGCGGCGGCCACGGGATCGAGCGGCAGGCGCGGACGCTGGAGGAACGCGGCCGCGCGGTGCTGATGACGATCGTGTCGGGGCGGCGCGGCTGGTTCGACCGGTTCGTGCTCGCGCCGATCGCGCGGCTCGCGCTGCCATTGCTGGTCGATCGCGGTGCGGCGGGAACGACCGTCGGTGCGGCCGGGCTTGCGCTCGGTGTCGCCGGGTTGGTGACGATCGGCTTCGGCCTGTCGTCGACGGGGCTGGTGCTGGCGTTGGTCGGGTGCATCGCACTGGCGCTGGGTTCGGTGCTGAGCGGGCTTCGCGACGAGGCACCGATGGCGCGCTGGCAGACGATGGCGATCGGCGGCGTCGTTGCGGTTGCGATTCTCGTCTTCGCATTCTTCGTCAGCGGCTATGCGGGCGACAACACCGCGCTGGCGATCGGGACCGCGACGGTCGCGCTCGGCGGATTGGCGGAGCGCGCCATTCTCGAACGCGAGCGCCGGCTGTGGTGGGGCAGTCCGGCCGCGTATCTGCTGGTGATTGCGGTGTTCGCGCTGATCGGATTTCCGGTGTTCGGTTTGGGCGTGACCGCGGTCTATGCCACGACCACGCTGGCGGCGGCGATCGAACGATTGCGTCGCGCGCCTTAGGCGGACCTTAACGACCGGGGGGCTAAACACGGATCATGTCGGCCGGCCCAACGATGCAAGACGCTATGCCGTCCTATGATCCAATGGAACGGGCCGAGCGTGCGCGTCTGCGCGCCGAGACGCGGCTGGCGGGGACGATCGCCGACTTTTTCCTGGATGCGGACGCGCGGCTCGACGACCGCACGCGTCTGTTGCTGGCGCAGGTGCTCGGCGCGATCGTCGGGGCGATCGAGTGGGACATAAGGCGGCACGCAGCGCGGCTGCTGGTCGGCGGCGGCGCGACGCGTGCGGGCGAAGCGATGCTGAAGGCGGGGGCGGGGACCGTGCTCGAGCGGCTGACGCGCGCCGGGCTGCTGCGCGACGAAGACCTGATGGACGAACTGATCGCGCGGGTTCGCCATGATCTGATCGCGGCATCGTTGCCGGTCGAGGTGGCCGAACCCGATGAAGCGAGCCTGCTGGTGCGGTTGGCGGGCGTGCCCGACAGCGTCGTCGCATCGGCGGCCTCGGCGCTGCTGGCCGCGGAAAGCCGGCGGCGGGTGGCGAACGAACAGGGGCATGTCGGGGGCAGCGAACTGCCCGCGGAACTCCATCATCGCCTGGTCTGGTGGGTGGCCGCGGCGATCCGCGATGGCTTGAAGACCGCGGCACGCGACAGCGATCGCGCGATCACCGATGCGGCCCAGCGCAGCTTGGCGGCACATGACGAGGGCGAGCGTCCCGATGCGGTCGCCACGCGACTGGCCGCGGCGCTCGATGCGCGACCCAATGAACTGGCCGCGGTGCTGGTCGAATCGATCGGCGATCGGCGGCTCTCGCTGTTCGTCGCGGTGCTGGCGCATGCGCTGGGTATCGCGTTCGATCAGGCGCGGGCGATCACGCTCGATCCCGAGGGCGACCGACTCTGGCTCGCGTTGCGGGCGCTCGACATGGATCGACCGACCATCGCCAGGATCGGTCTCGCGCTGTCGGAAGCCGATCCGCGCCGCGATATCGAGGCGTTTGCGGACGCGTTGGACGCGATCGTTTCGATCGGCGTCGAGGACGCGCGGGCGTCCATCGCACCGCTGGCACTGAACCGCGATTTTCGCATGGCGTTGCGCGCGCTGGCGCGTACGGAACGCCGATGAGCGCGTTCGACCCTTCGACCGAAAGCCCGATCGCCCACGCCATCGTCGCGCCCGACGGTTCGCTGTCGTTCGCGGACCCCGCGTTGATCGCGTTGAACCAGCGCGCGGGCGGAATGCGCGGCGCGCCGCTGGCGGTGCCGCAACTCGCGACGATCGCGCGGCTCGCGCGGCGGCTCGGTATCGTCGTGTCGCGCGGCGTGGTGGTCGCCGATGACGAGACGGATGTTGATCTCTGGGTGCGTGCGCAACCCGATGGCGAGAATGTGCGGCTGACGGTGAGCGGCTGGCGCGAGATCGCGGCGTGGCGGCCGGTACGCGCCTCGCCCGATACGCAGGACGCGTTTCTCGGCAGCGACACCGACTGGCGGTGGGAAACCGATGCGGCGCTGCGGCTGACGTTCGTTACGCTGGATGCAGGGCCCAAGCATGGCTTCGACGCGTTCGCGCTGCTCGGCCAGCCGCTGACGGCGATGTTCTCGCTCGATACCGGATCCGACGGGACGTTGCCTATCCTCGATTCACTGGCAAGGCGCCGGCCGTTGATCGCGCAGCCTGCGCGGCTGCGGAGTTCGGGGCGTGCCGTGACGCTCACGGCCAGCGTCCGTCACGATGCCTCGGGCGATTTCGCCGGGTTCGTCGGCGCGGCGCGGATGGTGGTCGACGATGTCGCACCGCCGGCCGAGACGGAAACGCTGTCGCCGACCTTTACCAGCGGGCTCGACAAGGCGTTGCGAATACCGCTCGCGCGGATCGTCGCCAATGCCGACAGCATCAACGCGCAGGCCGATGGGCCGGTGCAGGGCGATTATGCCGACTATGCCGCCGACATCGCCAGCGCCGGACGCCATCTGCTCGAACTGGTCGATGATCTGGTCGATCTCCAGGCGGTCGAACGGTCCGATTTCACGCTCGTGCCCGAGCCCATCGATCTGGCCGATGTCGCCCGCCGCGCGGCGGGGCTGTTGTCGGTGCGTGCCGCCAATGCCGATGTTACGATCACGCGGCCCGCGGTCGACGTGCGCGTCGCGGCGCTCGGCGATTTCCGGCGCGTGTTGCAGATCCTCGTCAACCTTGTCGGCAATGCGGTGCGCTATTCACCACGTGGGGCGCAGGTGATCGTCACCGCGACGCAGATCGACGGTCGCGCAGCCGTCGTGGTTGCGGACACGGGCAAGGGGGTCGCGCCTGAGGACCAAGTGCGGATTTTCGAGAAGTTCGAGCGGGTCGATCCATCGGAGGCCGGCGGCAACGGGCTCGGCCTGTACATCGCGCGGCGTCTGGCGCGGGCGATGCAGGGGGATCTCACGATCGAGAGCGCACCCGGTCAAGGCGCGCGGTTCGTGCTGACGTTACCGGCGGATCCGGCGCGCCACCAGGATCAGCGCTAAACCGAACGCGGCGAGGAATGCGCCGCGATCCGCCCATGGCCGCTGGTCGAGCATGAAGCTCGACTGCGGCCAATGGACGTATCCGAGCCCCTGGCCGATCCAGAGCAGACCCATCAGTGCGCTGAGCACACCGAAGATCATCAGGATCGGCCGGAGCGTCGTCATCAGCGTGCGTCCATCGGGACGTAGTCACGCGCCGTCGGGCCGCTGTACAGCTGGCGCGGACGGCCGATCTTCTGGTCGGGATCGGTGATCATCTCGTTCCACTGCGCGACCCAGCCGACGGTGCGGGCAAGCGCGAAGAGGACGGTGAACATCGAGGTCGGGAAGCCGATCGCCGACAGGATGACGCCCGAATAGAAATCAACGTTCGGAAAGAGCTTCTTCTCGATGAAGTACGGATCGTTCAGCGCAAGACGCTCGAGCTCGATCGCGACGTCGAACACCGGATCGGTCACGCCCAGCTCGCCGAGCACTTCCTTGACGGTCGTCTGCATGACGGCCGCGCGCGGATCGTAGTTCTTGTAGACGCGGTGACCGAAGCCCATCAGGCGGAACGGATCGTTCTTGTCCTTCGCGCGCGCGATGAACTCGGGGATCCGGTCGACCGTGCCGATCTCGTGCAGCATGTTGAGCGCGGCTTCGTTCGCGCCGCCATGTGCGGGGCCCCACAGGCAGGCGATGCCGGCCGCGATGCACGCGAACGGGTTGGCGCCCGAAGACCCGGCGAGACGGACGGTCGAGGTCGACGCGTTCTGCTCGTGATCGGCGTGGAGGATGAAGATGCGGTCCATCGCCTTTTCGACGATCGGGTTCACGACATACTTCTCGGCGGGGACGCCGAACGTCATCTTCAGGAAGTTGCCGGTGTAGCTCAGCGTGTTGTCCGGATAGACGAACGGCTGGCCGACGCTGTACTTGTACGCCATCGCGGCGATCGTCGGCATCTTGGCGATCAGGCGGTGCGACGCGATGACGCGTTGTGCCGGATCGTGGATGTCGGTCGAGTCGTGATAGAAGGCCGAGAGCGCGCCGACGACGCCGCACAGGATCGCCATCGGATGCGCATCGCGACGGAAGCCGCGGAAGAACTGCGCGAGCTGCTCGTGCACCATCGTGTGGCGCGTGATCGTGTTCGAGAAGTTTGCCAGCTCGTCCTGGCTCGGCAGTTCGCCGTTGAGCAGCAGATAGGCGACTTCCATGAAGTTCGACTGCTCGGCCAGCTCGCCGATCGTGTAGCCGCGGTGCAGCAGCGTGCCCGCGTCACCATCGATATAGGTCAGCTTCGACTGGCACGACGCCGTCGAGGTGAAGCCCGGATCATAGGTGAAATTGTCCGTCTGCGCGTACAGCTTGCGAATATCGATGACATCGGGGCCGACCGTTCCGGACATTACCGGATAATCGAATTCCTTGCCGTCGACCTTGAGGTTTGCGGTCTCGCTCATGCTTGTATCCTTCCTCGAAATCTTATCAGCTCGCCATCCGGTCGGCGATCCGTCCCAGGCTCTCGTCGCGCCCGAGCAGGTCGAGCACGTCGAAGATCCCCGGCGACGTCTTGCGTCCCGTCAGCGCGGCGCGAAGCGGCTGTGCGACCTGGCCGAGCTTTACGCCCCGGGCTTCGGCCACGCGCCGTACCGCGCCTTCGAGCGCCTCCGTATCCCACTTGTCGAGCGCGTCAAGTTCGGCATGGGCATTGACCAAAATTGCGCTCGCTTCGCCCTGTAAAAGGCTCGCCGCAGCGTCATCCATCGCCAATGGGCGCTGGCTGAACAGAAAATTCGAACCCTCGGCCAGCTCGTTCAGGTTCGCTGCCCGCGGCTTCAGGACCGGCATTGCGCGAGTCAGAAGATCGAGTCCGCCGGTCGGGAGGTCGTGTCCCAGACGTGCGGCGGCTAGTTCTGCCAGCCGTGCGTCGTCGGCTTCGCGAATGTAGTGACCGTTGAGGTTTTCGAGCTTCTTGAGATCGAAGCGTGACGGCGACTTGCCGACGCCCGACAGGTCGAACCATTCGATCGCCTGCTCGCGACTGATGATCTCGTCATCGCCGTGGCCCCAACCGAGCCGGAGCAAATAATTGTCGAACGCCTCGGGCAGGATTCCCATCTCGTCGCGATAGGCTTCGATGCCGACCGCGCCGTGGCGCTTCGACAGCTTGGCACCGTCGGGACCGTGGATCAGCGGGATGTGCGCGTAGAGCGGCTCGGGCCAGCCCATCGCGCGATAGATCGGCAACTGGCGGAACGCGTTGTTGAGGTGATCGTCGCCGCGGATGACGTGCGTGACGCCCATGTCGTGATCGTCGACGACGACCGCGAGCATATAGGTCGGGGTGCCGTCCGAGCGGAGCAGGACGAGATCGTCGATTTCTTCGTTGCGGACGGTGACCGACCCTTGCACGCGGTCCTCGATCGTGACCGCGCCTTCCTGCGGCGCGCGGAGGCGGACGACGTGGGGAAGATCGGGCGCGTCGCTCGCCGGGCGATCGCGCCACGGGCTGCGGATGCGCAGCGGCTTCTTCGCTGCCTGCGCCTCGGCGCGCATAGCGGCGATTTCCTCGTTGGTCAGGTAGCAGCGATAGGCATGGCCGTTCGCGACCATCTCGTGCGCGACCTGCGCATGACGCTCGGCGCCGGCGAACTGCATAACCGCGTCGCCGTCCCAGTCGAGGCCTAGCCAGCGCATCCCGTCGAGAATCGCGTCGATCGCGGGCTGGGTCGAGCGGACCCGGTCGGTATCCTCGATCCGGAGCAGGAACTTGCCGCCGTTCGCCTTTGCGAACAGCCAGTTGAACAGCGCGGTGCGCGCGCCGCCAAGATGCAGGAACCCCGTCGGCGACGGAGCGAAACGGGTAACAACGGGTGCGGCCGAATTGGCGGTGCCCGTATCAGATATTGCGCCCAACCGCGGGTGCTCCCAGACTGTAGAAACGATGGCCGGATCAGCCGTCGCCGGCCCTAGCATGCGTCCTTGGCGGCGACAAATAGGCGTGCCGCCCTGGATGGCGGGAGCGGGCCGCACGATCGAGTGCTGGCTGGAGGCGGAGCGCGACCAACTCGTATTGTGGCTGCCGGTGATGTTGGGCGGCGGCATCGCGCTCTGGTTTGCGTTGCCCGATGCGGCGGCGTGGCGGTCGGCAATCCTGGGGCTGGTGGCGATCGGGCTCGCATGTGTTGCGACCGGGCGCGGCGGTCGGGCGGCGCGGGTCTTGGCCCTCGGCATGGCGGCGGCGGCGCTGGGGCTGGGGCTGATCTGGTTTCGCGCGGAAACGGTTGCGGCGCCCGTACTTGGTGGCCCGATGATCGCCAGCTTTTCGGCCAAGGTCGAGGTGATCGAGCCGCTGGTGGCGCGCAGGCTCATGCGGCTGACGCTGCTGCCGGTCGGGGAGGGGGCGGACACCGCGGGGCACGCCGTCGCCTTGCCGCACCGGATCCGCGTCAATCTGGCCGAGCGGGATGCGCCGGGGGGGCTTGGGACGGGCGCGATCGTCCGGCTGCGCGCGCGGCTTATGCCGCCGCCCCAGCCGGCGGTACCCGGTGCCTATGATTTCGCGCGCGTCGCGTGGTTTGGTGGGATCGGTGCCACGGGGCGGGGGTTTGCCCCGGTCGTCGTGACGGCGACGAGCGGATCGGGCGCGGGCATCCGAGTCGCGCTTTCCCGTCATATCGTCAGCCGGCTGGAGGGCAGCGCCGGTGGTATCGCCGCGGCGCTCGCGACGGGTGACGTCGGCGCGATCACCGAGGATGATTCGGAGGCGATGCGGCGGGCTGGACTGGCGCACCTGCTGTCGGTCAGCGGGTTGCACATCACCGCGGCGGTGGCGGCGACGATGCTGATCGTGATGCGGCTGTTCGCGCTCAGTCCGTGGCTGGCGTTGCATGCGCGGTTGCCAGTGATCGCGGCGCTGGCGGGGGCGGCGGCGGCGATCGGCTATACCTTGCTGACCGGAAGCCAGGTGCCGACGATCCGCTCGTGCGTCGCCGCACTGCTGGTGTTGGTGGCGTTGGCGATGGGGCGGGAGGCGATGACGTTGCGGCTCGTCGCGACGGGCGCGATGTGCGTGATGCTCGTGCTGCCCGAGTCCGCGGCCGGGCCGAGCTTCCAGCTCTCGTTTGCTGCGATCACGGCGATCATGGCGTTTCACGAACATCCGGCGATCCGGACCTTTTTCGGCGCGCATGACGAGGGGCGCGTCCGGAAGCTGGGGCGCGGGGTGGCGTCGCTGTTGCTGACCGGGCTGTTGGTGGAAGTCGCGCTGATGCCGATCGCGGTGTTTCATTTCCATAAATCGGGTTTGTACGGTGCGTTCGCCAATATCATCGCGATCCCGTTGACGACGTTCGTCGTGATGCCGCTCGAGGCGCTGGCGCTGCTGCTCGATGTCGGGGGGATGGGGGCACCGGTCTGGTGGCTGGTGCAGGCGTCGCTCGACGCGCTGTTGTGGCTTGCGCACCGCGTGGCCGATGCGCCGGGGTCGGTGCGGGCTCTGCCGGCGATGCCGACTGCGGCGTTTGCGTTGATGGTCGTTGGCGGGATCTGGATTGCGCTGTGGCGGACGCGGTGGCGACGGCTGGGCGCTCTGCCGTTGGCGGTGGGGGCGATCTGGGCGCTGACGACACCCCCGCCGGACATTCTGGTGACGGGAGACGGGCGGCATGTCGCGGTGCGGACGGTGGCGGGACTGGCGATGTTGCGGGACCGGGCGGGGGATTATACGCGCGCTACGCTGGCCGAAAATGGCGGGGTTGATGGCGAACCGTTGTTCCTGGCCGACCAGCCCGATGCGCGGTGCAGTCGGGATCTTTGCGTGACCGATATCGCGGGGGGCGGGCGGACGTGGCGGGTTCTTGCGACGCGGAGTGCGTATATGGTGCCGATCGACCAGCTGCTCGCCGCGTGCCGGACCGCGGATATCGTCGTCAGCGAGCGGAACCTGCCGAGGCGCTGCACGCCGCGATGGTTGCGGCTCGACCGAAATATGTTGCGGCGGACCGGCGGGGTGGCGGTCACCTTGGGCGCTGGCCGGGTGGAGACTATCCTGTCGCCGGGCGATCGTCATCCGTGGCGCGATCCGCCGACGCTCGACGCCGGGCCTCGACCAGCCCGGCGTTTCACCCCGCCGGCGTACCGGTTTCAGTCGTAGCGGCGGAGAATGCCCGAGAGCTTGCCCT
The DNA here is from genome assembly GCF_003050705.1 of Sphingomonas aurantiaca. Classification (GTDB taxonomy): domain Bacteria; phylum Pseudomonadota; class Alphaproteobacteria; order Sphingomonadales; family Sphingomonadaceae; genus Sphingomonas; species Sphingomonas aurantiaca. The sequence continues at coordinate 673,345 of NZ_QAOG01000002.1, forward strand.
GGACGCGGACTTGCGCCGGCGCATAGCGCTGCGGGTCGTAGGCGCGGTTGGCCGGGTCGAGACGGACCATTGCGCCTTCGCGGCGGAAGAACTTGAGCGTGGCTTCGCTGTCCTCGATCAACGCGACGACGATCTCGCCATCGCGGGCGATATCGGTGCGGCGGATGAGCGCATAGTCGCCGTCTAGGATGCCGGCCTCGACCATCGAATCGCCCGACACCTCGAGCGCGTAATGTTCGCCGGTGCCCAGCAACGCGGCGGGGACGGCGAGCATCGTGCTGCCTTCGAACGCCTCGATCGGGACGCCCGCGGCGATGCGACCGTGGAGCGGGATCTCGATGACGTCGTTGGCGGGCTGCGGCGTGGCGGCAGCGGGCGCCGCCTTCACGTTCGACGACTTTGCCGGCGCCTTCTTCTCGGGCTTTTCCGGACGCTCCGGCATCCGCAGCACTTCGAGTGCGCGCGCACGGTTCGGCAGGCGGCGGATGAAGTTGCGCTCCTCGAGCGCGCTGATCAGACGGTGGACGCCCGACTTGGATTTCAGGTCGAGCGCGTCCTTCATTTCCTCGAACGACGGTGACACACCGGTATCGTTGAGGCGATCATTGATGAAGCAGACGAGTTCGTGCTGCTTGCGCGTGAGCATGGCGGTTCTCCGTCCGGAACAGACGAGGAACTTCTATGGAACATAGTTGACCCCGTCAAGCGCCCGCATCACGCAATGACGAGGATTTCCGCCGATTCGCCCGCTTTTGCCACCGGTGCGCTGCCGGGGCGCACGATCAGGCAGGTCGAGCGGGCGAGCGTCAGCAGCATCGAGCTGTCCTGGATCGTCGACGCATAGGCCTTGCCGTCGCGCAGTTCGGCACGGAGATAATCGGTCCGCGCGTTGTTGGCCGGCAGGTCTTCGCCGAGTAGCGCGTGCGTCGCTTGCGGTAGCGGATCGCTTGCGCCGGCCATGTGCGCGACGACGGGTTTGACGAACAGGATCGCGGTGACGAAGGCGGAGACCGGATTGCCGGGCAGCCCGAGGACCATCATGTCGCCGATCCTGCCGGCCATCATCGGTTTGCCGGGGCGGAGCGCGATCCGCCAGAAATCGATCGTTCCGCCCGCCGCCTCGATCGCCGGGCGGACGAGGTCGTGGTCGCCGACCGACGCGCCGCCGGTGGTGACGAGGAGGTCGGCCTGAACGCTCGCGAAGGCGTCGCGCAGGACGTCGAGATTGTCGGGCAGGATGCCGAGATCGATGACGTCGACGGGCATGTCGGCGAGCATCGCGGCGAGCATGATGCCGTTCGATTCGGGGAGCGCGACGCCATCGGTGGCCGAGCCCGGCGGGACGAGTTCGTCACCGGTGGCGGCGACCGCGACGCGGACTCGGCGGTTGACCGTAAGGCTGCCATGGCCGCCGGTCGCGGCGACGGCGATGCGCGCGGGGCTGAGGCGCTGGCCTGCCGCGATCAGACGCGTGCCGGTCGAGAAGTCTAGGCCCTTGCGGCGGGTGTTGCGCCCCAGCGTCGGTGGGCCCTCGCCGGCGAGGAGCAATGTGGCGCCGTCGCGCTCGGCCTCTTCCTGGACCATGACGGTGTCGGCGCCCTCGGGCATGGCGGCGCCGGTGAAGATGCGGGTGGCCTCGCCCGTCGCGATCGCGCCGGTGAAGGGGCGGCCGGCGGCGCTCTCGCCGATGACGGTCCAGGGGCCGGGGAGGTCGGCGAAACGGATCGCGTAGCCGTCCATGGCCGAGAGGTCGGCGGCGGGTTGGGTGCGGCGGGCGAGGATATCCTCGGCGGCCCAGCGGCCGGCGGCGTCGCGCAGGGGAACGGTCTCATGGCCGACGCGGGGGGCCATGGCGAAGAGGCGGGTCTGGGCTTCGGCGACGGGGACTAGGGTCATGCGTAAGTCTCTGTTTTCGGGCGGTTCGGAAAAGTGAAGTATAGGAAGTAGAGACGCTGGGAGGTGTTTGGCGGGTCGTCGTTTGGCGGGGTGTCGTAAGGGGAAGCGCGGGGGTGGGGCGGTATGTTCCGTGCTGTGCCACTCGTTTGTTGTGTAGGACAGGTGTTGTTGGGGTGGGGGCGGCGGTCGCGCGTTTCGGCTGCATCGGTCGATACCGAACTTCAGCGACTGCTTCCTTGTTCTCCCGCGAAGGCGGGAGCCCAGGCTGGGTCCCCGCCTTCGCGGGGAAACAGGGTGGGGCGGGTGGCGCTGGTTATCACTTGGGCCTTCCCAATTGGGCCCCGGCCTTCGCCGGGGTGGTGTTGGCGGGGGCGCTGGCCAGCGTGCGTTCATGCGGGGAGGGGCTTTTCTGGTGCGCAATGACGCACCAGATCAATAGGATGACCGTAACGCAGCCACGGACGAGAGACAGGATCGGCGCGGCGATCGGGGCGGTCGTGTTGCCGGGGGTGCTTGGCTATGCGCTTCTGAATGGGCTGGTCGTGCCGATGCCGGCGGCGGTCGGCGAGGCGTTGAAAGTCTTTGGGGTGGCGCCGCCACCGCCGCCGCCACCGGTCGAAAAGGTCAAGCCGCGGCCGTCGCTCAGCCGGAAGCCCGAGGGGGCTGCATCGCCGCCCAATCTCAAGTCGAAGGCGACCGAGCTCGTGGCGCCGCCGCCGGTGGTGCCGATCGTGGTGCCGCCGCCGTTAGTGGTGGCGGAGAAGGCCGGGCTGGGCGCGCAGGCGACGGCGGGGGCGTCGGACGTGCGCGGGCCGGGGACCGGGAGCGGCGGGATTGGCAATGGCACCGGGAGCGGTGGGTCTGGCGATGGCGACGGTGGGGGTGGCGAGGAGACGCCGCCGCAGTGGCGCAAGGGGCGGCTGAAGGACTCCGACTATCCGCGCGAGGCGGCGGAGACGGGGATCCGTGGGCGGGTGTCGGTGCGGTATGTGGTCGGGACGGATGGCCGCGTGACGCGGTGTCGGGTGACTGGGTCCAGCGGGAGCCGGGAACTCGATGCGCTGACGTGTCGGCTGATCGAGCAGCGGTTTCGGTATGATCCCTCGCTCGATGCGGCGGGGCGGCCCGTGGAGTCGACGATCGTCGAGGACCATGAATGGGCTATGGATGACTGATCGGGCTTGAGGGGTGGGGGCGTCTTGCTTGGCTTGCCCTCACCCTCGACGCCTTTGGCGTCTTTCCCTCTCCCCGTTGGGGAGAGGGTCTCAGGCGGTCCAGTTGCCGGATTTGCCGCCTGATTTGGCGCGGACGCGGATGTCGGAGAGGACCATCGTCTTGTCGATCGCCTTGGCCATGTCGTAGATCGTCAGCAGCGTGACCGTCGCGGCGGTGAGCGCTTCCATCTCGACACCGGTCTTGCCTTCGGTCGAGGCGGTGGCGGTGGCAGTGACGCCGGTTGTGTCGACGGTCAGGTCGATCTCGACCTTGGTCAGCGGCAGGGGATGGCAGAGCGGGATCAGGTCGCTGGTGCGCTTGGCTGCCATGATCCCGGCGACGCGCGCGACGGCGAGGACGTCGCCTTTCTTGGCTGTGCCCGCGCCGATCGCGGCGGCGGCTTCGGCGGACATGGTGATGCGGCCCGAGGCGACGGCTTCGCGGGCGGTGACCGCCTTGCCGCCGACGTCGACCATCCGTGCCGCGCCGGCTTCGTCGATATGCGTGAGGCCGGTCATCCTACCAGCGCCCGCGTCGCGGCCTCGACGTCGTCCTGGCGCATGAGCGCTTCGCCGATCAGGAAGCAGCGGATGTCGTGCTCGGCCATCGCGTCGAGTTCGGCGCGAGTCGTCAGGCCGCTTTCGGCGACGAAGGTGCAGTCCTTCGGGGCACGGCTCACCAGCTCGTAGGTACGGTTGAAGTCGACGGTGAAGTCGCGCAGGTCGCGGTTGTTGACGCCGATCAGCCGCGACTTGAGCTTGAGAGCGCGCTCCATTTCGTGCGCGTCGTGGACCTCGACGAGGACGTCCATGCCGCATTCGAGCGCGGACGCCTCGATCTCGGCCATCTGCACGTCGTCGAGCGCGGCGACGATGATGAGGATGCAGTCGGCGCCGATCGCGCGCGCCTCGGTCGACTGCCAGGGGTCGACCATGAAGTCCTTGCGCAGGACCGGGATCGAGACGGCGTCGCGCGCGGCGGTCAGGTAGGCGTCGGCGCCCTGGAACCATTTTTCGTCGGTCAGGACGGACAGGCACGCGGCGCCGCCGGCCTCATAGGCGCGGGCGTGCGCGACCGGATCGAAGTCGGCGCGGATCAGGCCCTTCGAGGGACTGGCCTTCTTGACCTCGGCGACCAGCGCGTAGCCGGGCTTGGCGTCAAGAGCCGCGCGGAAGCCGCGCGGTTTGGACATGCGGGCGATCCCGGCGTCGATGTCGGCGAGCGAGGTGGTGGCCTTGCGTGCGGCGACTTCGGCGCGCTTGGTCTCGAGGATACGGTCGAGCATGGTCATGTCAGTAGGCGATCCAGCGGGCGAGCAGCGCGTCGGCGCTGCCGGTGTCGAGGGCGGTGGCGGCTTTCGCGACGCCATCGACAAGGGTGGGGACGGTGCCGGCGACCATCAAGGCAGCGGCGGCGTTGAGCAGGACGGCGTCGCGGTATGCGCCGGTTTCGCCCTTGAGCAGGCGGCGGAGCGCATCGGCGTTGTGGTGCGCGTCGCCGCCACGGATGTCGGTGATGGCGTGGGCGGTGAGGCCGGCGTCTTCGGGGGTTACGCGCGCGGGGAGCGAGACGCTGCCGACCGAGGCGACGATGCTGGGGCCGGCGCCGGAGAGCTCGTCGAGGCCTTCTTCGCCCGAGACGACGAGCGCGGCCTGCGTGCCGAGCTGTTCGAGCGCGTCGGCGTAGAGCGTCACGTAGTCGGGCCGCGCGATGCCGATCAGCTGGCGGGTGGTGCCGGCCGGGTTGGCGAGCGGGCCCATCAGGTTGAAGATGGTCCGCTTGCCGATGCGCTGGCGGATCGGGGTGATGCGCTTCATCGCCGGGTGGTGGTTGGCGGCGAACAGGAAGGCGATGCCGATGTCGTTGAGGCTCGCCTCGGCAGTGGCGCCGGCGCGGTCCATGTCGAGGCCGAGGACTTCGAGCGTGTCGGCGGCGCCGGCCTTGCTGGAGGCGGCGCGGTTGCCGTGCTTGGCGACGGGGACGCCGCAGGCCGCGACGACGAGCGCGACCGCGGTCGAGACGTTGAGCGTATGGTGGCCGTCGCCGCCGGTGCCGCAGACGTCGATGGCGCCGGCGGGGGCGTCGATCGGGATCATCCGGTTGCGCAGTGCGCGCGCGGCTTCGGCGATCTCGATGCTGGTTTCGCCGCGTGCGGACAGATCGATCAGGAAAGTCGCGATCGCGTCTTCGCCGGCGCGTGCGTCGAGGATGTCGGCGAACGCTTCGCGGGCGGATTCGCGCGAGAGGGGGGAGCGGGGGTCGGGGAGGATCATAGTCCCCTTCCGCTTGCGGGAGGGGTTAGGGGAGGGGCTTCGTTCTTCGTGGGCGCGGCGGTTGCGGCGCTGCCCTCCCCCGACCCCTCCCGCAGGCGGGAGGGGAGTTGATGGGGAATGTCGGCCATCTTCAGGAAGTTCGCCAGCATCGCATGGCCGTGTTCGGTGGCGATGCTTTCGGGGTGGAACTGGACGCCGTGGATCGGCAGCGTGGCGTGGCGGAAGCCCATGACGGTGCCGTCCTGCGCGGTCGCGTTGACGACCAGCGTGTCCGGCACGGCGTTGACGATCAGCGAGTGGTAGCGCGTGGCGATGAACGGCGAGGGCAGCCCGGCGTAGAGCCCGGTATCGTCGTGGAGGACGGGCGAGGTCTTGCCGTGCATCAGCCCGCCGCGCTCGACCTTGCCGCCGAAATGCTGGCCGATCGCCTGATGGCCCAGGCACACGCCGAGCAGCGGCTTGCCCGCGTCCGCGCAGGCGGCGACGAGGTCGAGGCTGACCCCCGCCTCGGTCGGCGTGCAGGGGCCGGGGGAGATGAGGAACGCGTCCGCGCCCGACGACAAGGCTTGCCCGGCGGAGATCGCGTCGTTGCGGACGACTTCCACTTCGACGCCCAGCTCCATCAGATAATGGACGAGGTTCCAAGTGAAGCTGTCGTAATTGTCGACGACGAGGATCATGGCGCCGCCATAGCCGAAGCGCGGGGCCATGCAAGGCGCGCGGCGGCGGCGCGCCGCAAAGTGCCGCGGGGCGGTCGCGGATGGCGATGGTCGTCCCTATATGAGGGGCGCGGGCGACCTTCATTCAGTGCGGAGCAATGCTGTGTGACGGACGTTATCCCTTCAAAGGAGCCTTCCCCCATGTTTCGTACCGTCGTCCTCGCCGCACTGATCGCGCTTCCCGCCATGGCGTCCGCGCAGGATGCACAGGTCGCCTCGCCGCCGCAGCGGATCCGCAGCGTCACGCTGACCGGGGACCAGAAGTGCCCGCCGTCGACGAACGGCGAAGTTGTGGTGTGCTCGACGCTCGACCAGCCGTATCGGATCCCCAAGGCGCTGCGCGAGGACAAGCCGATCGCCGCGCAGAACCAGAGCTGGGTCAACCGCGCAGCGTCGATGGATCAGATCGGGCGAGTCGCGGGCGGGTTGCCGGATACGTGCTCGGCGGTCGGCACGGGTGGCCAGTCGGGTTGTTTCCTGGCGCGGAACAACGCGTATGCGGCTGAGCGGCGGGCGCCGAGCAGCGAGACCACCACGACGCCGTGATTTCGCCCCCTCTTGTCATCCTGACGGAAGTCAGGACCCAGAGCCAGCAAGGGCGGTCCTCGTGACCCTGGGTCCTGACTTTCGTCAGGATGACGGGGTGGTTTAGTTTACTGACCGAAGCTTGGCGCTTTTGCTCGGCTGACCGCTTCGCGGGCCGCTGCCAGGATCGCGCCGGCCTTGGCTTCGCATTCGCGTTGTTCGTATTCGGGGATGCTGTCGGCGACGATGCCGGCGCCGGCCTGGACGTGGATCGTGCCGTCCTTGACCACCGCGGTGCGCAGCACGATGCACGAGTCCATCGAGCCGTCGGGCGAGAAATAGCCGACGCCGCCCGCATAGGCGCCGCGGCGCTCGGGCTCGAGTTCGGCGATGACCTGGCACGCGCGGACCTTTGGTGCGCCGCTGACGGTGCCCGCCGGGAACCCCGCGAACAGCGCGTCGAGCGCGTCCTTGGCGGGCGACAGCGTGCCGACGACGTTCGACACGATGTGCATCACGTGGCTGTAGAATTCGACGCCGTAACTGGCCGTCACGCGCACCGACCCCGGCGACGCGGCGCGGCCGACATCGTTGCGGCCGAGATCGAGCAGCATGAGATGTTCCGCGCGTTCTTTCGGGTCCGCGAGCAGGCTGATGCGGTTGGCCTCGTCCTCGGCGGCGGTCTTGCCGCGGGGGCGCGTGCCCGCGATCGGGCGGATCGTGACTTCGTCGTCGCGGACTCGGACGAGAATTTCGGGGCTCGACCCGATCAGCGCGAAGCCGGGGAGGTCGAGATGATAGAGGAACGGCGACGGATTGATGCGACGTAGCGAGCGGTACAGCTCGAACGGCGGCAGCGCGAACGGCGTGCTGAACCGCTGTGCGAGCACGACCTGGAAGATGTCGCCGGCGAGGATATAGTCCTTCGCGGTGGCGACCATCTCGCCGTAGCGGCCCTCGGGCAGCGCGGGCGTGTAGACGGGCTCGGCGACGTCGGCGCGAACCGGGGCGGGGACGGGGGTGCTGGCGAGCTTGGCCGCGACCGCGTCGAGGCGCTCCTCGGCTTCGGTGACGATCGCGTCGGCATCGCGCGCGGGATCGGGCCAGGCGGGCGCGACCAGATAGAGCGCGTCGGTCAGGCGATCAAAGACGAGCACGACGGTCGGTCGCACGAAGATCATGTCGGGCAGGCCGAGCGGATCGACCGGCGGTTGCGGCAGAGTCTCGACCAGGCCGATCGTCTCATAGCCGAAATAGCCGACGAGGCAGGCGAGCGCGCGGGGGAGTTCGGCGGGAACGTCCGCACGGCATTCGGCGACGAGCGCGCGCAATGCGTCGAGCGTCGGCACGTCGCAGGGTTCGAACGTCTCGCGATCGGTCGCCCAGTGGCGGTTGATCTCGGCGCGCTGGCCGTGCGCGCGGAACAGCAGGTCGGGCGCGAGGCCGATCAGGCTGTGGCGGCCGCGAGTCTCGCCGCCCTCGACCGATTCGAGCAGGAAGTCGCCACGCCCCGGCTCGATGAGCTTGAGCGCGGCGGCGACCGGCGTTTCGGTGTCGGCGACCTGACGACGCCAGACGAGCGCGGGGCGCCCATAGGCCAAGGCTTCACGAGGCGTCATCCGAGGATCAGTTCGCCGTGCCGGCCTGGCCGAGCAGCTCGGCGCGGGTGCGGGCGAGTGCGGTCGCGTTGGTCTTCACGCCGACATCGACGCGGACCGCCTTGGCGAACTGCTCGACATATTCGCGACCGACCGACCGGCCGATATTGGCGCGCGCAGCCTTGATCGCGGCGTCGTTGCCCGCCGCATTGCCGCTGGCGATGCTGTCGAGCTTGATGATGAACCAGCCGCTGTCGTCGGGCGCGGCCAGCGTCTTGGCGGTGTTCGGCGCCATGCTGAACATCAGCGCGAGCGCGGGCGGCGCACCGCGCGGATCGGCGGCGATCTGCGCGCGCGACGCGGTCAGCGGGCGAGCGGCGGGGATCGGCAGCTTGGTCTGCGCGAGCGACTGCTGGATCGTCATGCCCTTGTTGATGCGCGCGAGCACGTCGGCGGCGACTTTCCGCGCGGCCTGACGCGAGCGATCGGCGGTCACGTCCTTCAGCACGGCAGCGCGGACCTGTGCCAGCGGACGCGGCGTGGCGCGGACGACACGGCCGAGCGCGACGACCGCGAAGCCGCCATCGGTGCCGAGCTGGACGAGCTGCGGACCATCGCCATCGGCGGCCTGGAACGCGGCGGCGACGAGCGGCGCGATCGCGGGATCGGGCTTGCTGGTCGCGTCGTCGGGATTGATGCCGCTGGCGATCAGCGCCGGCGTGGTGACGGGCTTGAGCTTCTGGTCGGCGATCACTTCGTCGAACGTCGCGTTCTTCGAGAGCGAATCGTCGATCTTGTCGTGGATGTCGGACAGCGCGGCGGCTGCCTTCTGGATCCCGAGCGCAGCGGCGATCTCGCCGCGGACCTGGTCGAGCGAGCGACCGGCGACGTTCTCGATCTTGTCGACCTTGGCGACCGTCCAGCCGAGCTGCGTACGGACCGGGCCGATCACGGCTCCGCTCGCGGCGGCGAACACGGCATCGGCGACCTGCGCGGATGCGGTGCCGGCATAGGCAGCCTTTTCGACGCCCGCCTGGGTCGAGGCTTCGAGGCCTGCGGCGCGTGCGGCATCGGCGAGGCTGGTGCCCGCCTTCACCTTGGCGGCGAGCGCGGTGGCGCCGGCCTGATCGGCGACGACGACCTGCGTGATCGTACGCTTCTCGGTGGCCGCATAGCGTGCGCGGTCCTGCTGATAGGCCTTGGCGATTTCGGCGTCGGTCGCGGCGGCCTGAGTCTTGACCTGATCGGGCGAGACGACCGCGTAGCGGACGATGCGACGCTCGGGCACGGTGTAGCGCGCGATGTTGCGCGTGTAGAAGGTGTTGAGATCGGCATCGCTCGGCGCGGCACCGGCGGGGACGACGGCGGCGGGGATGAAGCCGATCGTGCCGGTGCGCTTCTCGAGCAGGAGCGAGGCATAGGGGAGCGCGAGCTGGCTCGAGACCTGCGTGGCGCCGGTGCTCGGGATCGTCAGCTGCTGCGCGAAGGTATCGCGGACGATGTCGCTGCGGATCTGCGCGTCGGTCAGCTTGCGCTGCGCGAGCACCTGCCGATAGAGATTCTCGTCGAACTTGCCGGTCGGGCCCTGCAACGCGGGGATGCTGGCGATCTGGCCGTCGACCGAGCGCTTGCTGACGACCATGCCCTGAGCGCGGCCGAACTGCTCGAGCGCCATGCTGGAGATGATCCGGTCGAGCGTGCCTTCGAAACCGCCCTGGTTGACGAAGGTCGCCATGTCGAGCGTCGGCTGCTGCTGGCGGAAGCCTTCGAGCTGGGTCTGCGCCTGCGTCTTGAGCTCGTTCGCGCTGACCTCGGCCTTGCCGACCGTGGCCACGTCGCCGCCGGTGATCCCTGCGCCACCGGTCATCGAGCTCAGCCCCGTGACGTCACCCGCCGCGAAGGCGAGCGCGATCACGCCGAGCACGAGGAAGGTGATGATCACGCCGACCTTCGAATGGGTAAGGCGGCGGAAGAAAGCGAGCATGGACAGCCGATCGACAGGGATGGGAACGGCGTTGCTTTACGGGCGCGCGGGCAGCTCTTCAAGTCAGGCGCTGCAAAGGGCGTGCGGACGTATAGGGGACGTTGCGGACTTGTGCGGGGCGGGTGCGGCGCTATCGCTGGGCGAAATATCCGGGAGATAGTGATGCGTCGCAAGCTTGTAGCAGGAAACTGGAAGATGAACGGGTCGCGGGCGATGCTCGTCGAACTCGATGCGATCGCCGCGGCGGCGGGCGCTGCGCCCGGGATCGACGTGTCGGTCGCGGTGCCGTTCACGCTGATCGCGGCGGCGTCCGAGCGGGTGCCGACCCTCGCAATCGGCGCCGAGGACGTTCACGAGGCGGAGTCGGGCGCGCATACCGGGTGCGTGTCGGCGTCGATGGTCAAGGAAGTCGGCGCGTCGTTCACGATCGTCGGGCATTCGGAACGCCGGTCGGACCAGCACGAGACGAGCCACGACGCCTGGGCGAAGGCAGCGGCGGCGCACAAGCAGGGGCTGAACGTCATCCTGTGCTGCGGCGAGACCGAGGCCGAGCGCGATGCGGACCGGGCCGAGCGCGTCGTGCAGGCGCAGATCGAGAAGTCGGTACCGGACAATGCGGACGGCAGCTGGTTCACGCTCGCCTATGAGCCCCGCTGGGCGATCGGCACCGGGCGCACGCCGACTCTGGAGGAGATCGCGGCGATCCACGCGATCGCGCGCGCGAAGTTGCGGATGCTGATCGGCGACAGGGCTGCCGGTGTGCGGATCCTCTACGGCGGCTCGGTCACGGGCGCGAATGCGGCGTCGATCCTCGATACGCCGAACGTCGACGGGGCGCTGGTCGGGGGTGCGAGCCTGACCGCGGCGAAGTTCGTGCCGATCATCGAGGCCGCAGCTTCGCTGTGAACGCTTGCGTCGAACAGCGTTAAGTGTCGATAAACACTGTGCTCTCATAATTAATGTGTGATTCGTTGAGCGGCGAGACGCTGTCATTCGGGCGGGGATTGATATGGCCAAGTGGTTTCGCGGGTGCGTCGGTGCCTCGATCGCAGTCTGCGCGGTGGTGGCGGCGATCCCCGCCAGCGCGGAGACGCCGCGCGAATTGCTGACCCAGGCAGGGTTCGTCGATCGGGACCGCGGGATGGCGCTGGCGCGGATCGACAAGGCCGCCGCGGTCGCGGGGCAGGCGCTCAGTCGCGCGCCGGGCGACCAGGAAGCCGCGATCATGCAGGCGATGGCGAACGGCTATCGCGCCAAGCTGCTGGGCAACCGCGCGCAGGCGATCGCTGCGCGGAAACAATATGAGGCGCTGGTGACCCGCTATCCGCGCAATGCCGAGGCGCAGGCGGCGCTCGGCGCGTGGCATGTCGGGGTGATCGCCAAGCTCGGGCGGTTCGTCGGGCGGGCGGTGGCGGGGGCGCAGAAGGCGACCGGGTTCGAGGCGCTCGACAAGTCGGTGGCGCTCGGCGGCAATCGCGCGATGTTCGCGGGGCTGGCGGGGTTGCTGCGGCTGGAGCTCGATCCGAACGATGCGCGGGGACGCGCGCTGGTCGAGACGGCGAGCAAGGCGCCGACGCCGACCGCGATCGACGGGTTCGTGCGCAAGGCGGCGGCAGCGGTGCTGGTGCCGCTGCGCGCGGGCGATGCGGATGCGACCAAGGCGCTGGCGGACAAGCTGCTGCCGTTCGGGCAGTTCGCGACGGGGTAAGGGCTGGCGTCGCCTTTCGCCGCCGTCATTCCCGCGGAGGCGGGAACCCATATTGGCTGGCGGACGAGATAAATCGCTGACGTTTGAGGCTATGGATCCCCGCCTGCGCGGGGATGACGAGCCTATGTACGATGTTTCCGATCAGCGCGCATACCGCTTCGCGAGCATCGCGAAGGTGGCGCGCAGCGCATAGGCCTCGCCACCCTTCGGCCGGCCCGGTTTCGCCGATGGACGCCAGGCGAACACATCGAGATGCGCCCAGGCGGTGCCCTTGGGCACGAACCGGCGGAGGAACAGCGCGGCCGTGACCGCGCCGGCAAAGCCGCCATCGGGGGCGTTGACCATGTCCGCGACGTCCGAGCGCAGCATCTCGTCATAGGCGTTCCAAAGCGGCAGGCGCCACATCGGGTCAATCTGCTCGATCCCGGCCGCGAGCAGGTCGGCGGCGAGCGTCTCGTCGTCGGTGAACAGCGGCGGGAGGTCGGGACCGAGCGCGACGCGCGCCGCGCCGGTGAGGGTCGCGAAGTCGAGGATGAGCGTCGGGTTGCTCTCGCCTGCCTTGGTGAGGGCATCGCCGAGGACGAGCCGCCCTTCGGCGTCGGTGTTGGTGTTCTCGACCGTCAGGCCCTTGCGCGTGGCGAGCACGTCGCCGGGGCGGAAGGCGTTGCCCGCGATCGCGTTCTCGACCGCGGGGATCAGGAGGTGGAGGCGGACGGGGAGCTTTGCCGCCATCACGAGGCTCGCCAGCGCGAGCGCGTGCGCGGCGCCGCCCATGTCCTTCTTCATCAGCCGCATGCCGGCGGACGGCTTGATGTCGAGCCCGCCGGTGTCGAAGGTGACGCCCTTGCCGACCAGCGCGATGCGCGGGTGCGCGGGGTCGCCCCATTCGAGCTCGATCAGCCGCGGTGCGCGGTCCTTGGCGGCGGCCTGGCCGACCGCGTGGATCATCGGGTAGCCGGTCGCGAGCGCGTCGCCGCGCGTGACCGTGACGGTTGCGCCGTGGCGTTTTGCGAGCGTCTCGGCGGCGGCCTCCAAGTCGGCGGGGCCCATGTCGGAGGCGCCGGTGTTGACCAGATCGCGGACCATCGCGGTGGCTTCGGCGAGGCGCACGGTCTCGTCGATCGAGGTGGCGTCGGCGGTCAGCAGGATGCGTGCGCCGATCGGATCGGGCTTCACGTAGCGCGTGAACTGGTGCTGGGCGAGCATCCAGCCGAGCCCGGCGGCGCCCACCGGGCTGTCCGCGAGGCGGTAGGTGCCCGCGGGCAGCGACGCGCCGAGCGAGGCGATCCGCCACGGCGACGTCAGCGCTTCGTTGCAGACGAGCAGCATCGCCCAGTCGTCGGCGGCGTCGCCGGGGAGGACCGCGCGGTCGCCGGCTTTTCCGGTCAGCCGGTGCGCTGCTACCGTCGTGCGGACTCGTTGTGGCTGCGTGCCGAGCCAAGTGTCGTACGCGTCGGGATGGACGACGTGGATCGTCCGCGCGGGCTGGCCACGGTCGGGCAGGAGCATCGAAGCGAAGTCGGTCATGAAGCGGGTGCCACCAAAAGTTGTTCGTACCGGCCGGTCGCGCCGGGCTCGGCATAGGTGCTGAGCGAGAGCGCGCGGTCGGGATAGGTTATCCGATAGGTGCGGTTGACGAAGCCGCCGCGCAAGCGGGTCTTGCCGGTTTGTGCGAACGCGGTCGGCTCGCCGAGGATGCCGAGGCTCGATTTATAGTCGGCCAGTGCGACCGGCTTGAAGTAGTAATTGGCATCTTCGGTGAGGCCCTTGCGGTCGAGCGTGCCGGTGCGGAGTTGGTCGTAGACGGCGCGGGCGTGGGCGAGCGCCGCGGTGTCCTCGGCGTTCGCGACGGGGGTGGGCAGGACGATCTTCGCGACGCCCTTCGAGATGCGGCCGACCGCGTCGCTGAACCAGCTGTTGGTGAGGACGACGATCGCGGCCTGGTCGTCGGGATAGACGATGTTCTCGGACAGGAAGCCCACCGCCTCGCCGCTATGTTCGACATAGCGACGACCGTCGGCGCTGCCGGTGAAGACGCCGAGGCCGTAGCCGTTGCTCGATCCGTCGGCGAGCTTGACGGGGGTTTCCTGCGCGGCCCAGTCGTCGGCGGGCAGTGTGGTGCGGGAGAGGCGCGCGACGTCCCATTTGGCGAGATCCTGCGCGCTCATCGAGAGTTCGCCGGCGGCATAGAGCCAGCCATCCGCGCTCGGCGTCTCGGCGCGGACGGGGCCAAGCGCGAACCGGCCATAGCCTTGCGGGAACGCCTTGCCGATCGCCTTGTCCTGGTCGAGCGCGCGGATATCGAGCGGCTTGAAGATGCGCTGCTGGAGGAAGGACAGGAGTGGTTGGCCGGACACCTTCTCGACGATCATCCCCGCGACGACATAGCCCGTGTTCGAATATTGCCACTGCGTGCCGGGTGCGAAATCGAGCGGCTTCTTGGCCCAGCGGTCGACGATCTGCTGCGGCGTGACGGGCTTGGCCATCGCGGCGAAGCTGTAATCCTGCGGCCAGTAGTCCTGCAGCCCCGAGGTGTGGCTGAGCAACTGGCGGATCGTGATGCGGTCGCCGCCGGTGATGCCGGGGATGTATTTGGCGACGGTGTCGTCGAGCGACAGCTTGCCCTCGTCCTCGAGCAGCAGGATCGCGGCGGCGGTGAACTGCTTGGAGATCGAGGCAATCTGGTAGGGGAGTTTCGGGTCCGCCGTCGCGATCGCCTCGGAGGGTTTGCCGTACGCCTTGGCGAACACGATCCGCCCGCCGCGCACCACCGCGATCGAGGCGGAGGGGACGCCGGTGTCGCCAAGCGCGCCGGCGACGAGCGTGTCGATCTGCGCGGTCTCGGCAGGGGTGAGCGACTGGGCGATGGCGGGAGCCGGCAGCAGCGCGGCGACGGCGAGAAGGCGGGTCAACATCGCCGCAACGAAGCAGAACCGGGTCGTCGGTGCAACGCCGTGATTTTAATTACGCGTCGGTAGAGGGGGTTAGGCTATGGCAGAAATGTTGACGGAACATGGATCAATATGGCGACGTTTTATGGCGGGGCCGGGAGCCCGTCACTTCCGAGGGGACTAGAACCATGCTGTATACCATCGCCATCATCCTGCTTATTCTCTGGCTGGCCGGGTTCGCCTTCCATGTCGCCGGCGGGCTGATCCATATCCTGCTGGTGATCGCGGTCATCGTCGTGCTGGTGAAGCTGTTCACCGGGCGCAACGTCGTCTGACCGGCATCATGGCGTTATTGCCAGTCGGTTTACAAGATTAAGTACATGCCCAAATAGAAAACGCCGATGCCGTAAAATTGGTTGATGGGTTGTACTAAAATTATCGAGTTCGGCGGTGTTTGCAAAGACACCGCCAAATCGAACCCATTACATGTTGCAAGCCTCCCGCGAGATGCAATGATTGCCATTGATCCGGTACAGCCACTTTGCAGGCTCTTCGGATCGAAGGAGGTTGTATGCTATACGCCTATCTTGCGATGATCGGCTGGTGTGGAACGAAGTGGCCAGGCTGCTGGCGCTGGCCGCATCCAGGCCCCGGTCCTGACCCGGAGCCTTGGTGGGACCTCGCCATCGGGGTGATCGGCAGCATTGGCGGCATCATCGCCGTCGGTCTCTTCCGAACGCTGCTGCCCGAAGGGTTGACCGCCGTCACGACGACGGCGTTCTTCGGCGGTGCATTCGCCGCCACGGCGGTCGGGTCGCTCGCCGCGCTGCGCGGGACAGCGGGTCGGAAGGTCTAGGGCGATCGGGCTGGTACGGCGATCCAGCATAGCATCCCGATGCCCCGACCCCGGGAGACTTATACGGGCACGCCGTAGAGATCGTGGTCGTCGGCGTCCTCGATCGTGACCGGTACGATATCGCCGACCGTCAGATGGCCGGCGTCGCGCAGGAAGACCTCGCCGTCGATCTCGGGCGCGTCGGCCTTCGAGCGGCCCGTTGCGCCTTCCTCGTCTACTGCGTCGATGATCACGTCGAGCGTCCGACCGATCTTTGCCTGCAACTTCGCCGCGGAGATTGCCGCGGTCTTTTCCATGATGCGGGCGTAGCGCTCTTCCTTGAGCTCTTCGGGGACATGGTCGGGCAGCAGGTTCGCGGCGGCGCCCTCGACGGGTTCGAAGCGGAATGCGCCGACCCGGTCGAGCTGCGCTTCGTCGAGCCAGTCGAGCAGATACTGGAAATCCTCCTCGGTCTCGCCGGGGAAGCCGACGACGAAGGTCGAGCGGATCGTGATGTCGGGCGCGATCTCACGCCATTTGTGGATGCGCTGTAGCACCTTGGCGTCGTTGCCGGGGCGCTTCATCAGGCGCAGCACCGACGGCGCGGCGTGCTGGAACGGGATGTCGAGATACGGCAGCACGAGGCCCTCCGCCATCAGCGGGATGACGTGATCGACGTGCGGATAGGGGTAGACGTAGTGGAGGCGCACCCAGGGGGCGATCTTGCCGAGTTCGCGCGAGAGATCGGTCATGTGCGCGCGCACCTCGCGGGCCTCGCCGCGTGACATCGGGCCGCCGGACTTTACCGGCCAGCTGGCGTGGCGCAGGTCGACGCCGTAGGCCGAGGTGTCCTGGCTGATGACCAGCAGTTCCTTCGTGCCGGCTTCGACGAGCTTTTCGGCCTCGCGCAGGATCGCGTCGGGGCGGCGGCTGACGAGGTCGCCGCGCAGGCTCGGGATGATGCAGAACGAGCAGCGGTGGTTGCAGCCTTCCGAGATCTTCAGATAGCTGTAGTGGCGCGGCGTGAGCTTCAGCCCGGCGTCGGGGATCAGGTTCAGGAACGCCGATGGCGGCATCGGCGCGGCGTCGTGGACCGCGCCGACGACCTGCTCATATTCGTGCGCGCCGGTGATCGCGAGCACCTGCGGAAAGCGCGCGCGGATCGCGTCGGCTTCCTTGCCCATGCAGCCGGTGACGATGACCCGGCCATTCTCGGCGATGGCTTCGCCGATCGCCTCGAGGCTTTCTTCCTTTGCCGAATCGAGGAAGCCGCAGGTGTTGACCAGCACGACGTCCGCGCCGGCATAATCGGGCGACATCTGATAGCCGTCGCCGCGCAGCTGCGTGAGGATCCGTTCGCTATCGACCAGGTTCTTCGGACAGCCGAGCGAGACCATGCCGATTTTCGGCGGGGAGGGGAGTGTTGTTGCCATGAAGCCCGCGCACATAGGCGAAAAGTTCGGTTTTTTCTAGGCGGCGCGAGGGGCATCATCCATGGGGAGGCCGATTGCGAGACGCGGTGCCCGGGAAGGATTTTAAATGCTGGCCATTGGACTGATGTCGGGAACGTCGCTCGACGGGATCGATGCCGCGCTGATCGAAACCGACGGCGAGGCGTTCGTGCGGGCGATCGCGTTCCGCGGCGAACCCTATTCGGATGCCGCGCGCGCTCAGCTCGCGGAGGCGACGCGGATGGCGCTGACGTTCGAACGGCCGCGCGCGAGCCCGCCGGTCGTCGCGGCGGGCGAGCTCATCACGCGCGCGCACGTGTTCGCGGTGCACAAGCTGCTCGCCGATGCGGGCGTGGCGGCGGCGGAGGTCGGCGTGATCGGCTTTCACGGCCAGACGATCGCGCATCGCCCCGACCGCCGCTGGACGTGGCAGATCGGCGACGGTGCCGCGGTCGCGCGCGCGACGGGGATCACGACGGTATCGGACTTTCGCTCGGCGGATGTCGCGGCGGGCGGGCAGGGCGCGCCGTTGCTGCCGGTCTATCACGCGGCGCTGGCGGCGGGGCTCGACGGGCCGGTCGCGGTGCTGAACCTTGGCGGGGTGGGGAACATCACCTTCATTCCCGGCGGGGCGGAAGCGTTGGTTGCGTTCGATACAGGGCCGGCGAACGGGTTGATCGACAGCTGGGTCGAGGCGGAGACGGGCGCGCGCTACGATGCGGGGGGCGCGCTGGCGGCGTCGGGGCGGGTCGACGAGAGCGTGCTGACCGCGATGCTCGACCATCCGTTCTTCGATACGCCGCCGCCGAAATCGCTCGACCGGAACGACTTCACGATCCAGCCGGCGCGAGGGTTGTCGGCGGCGGACGGCGCGGCGACGCTGACCGCGTTTACCGCGGCGACGGTGGCGGAGGCGGTGCGGCAGTTGCCCGCGCGGCCGGTGCGGTTGCTGGTGGCGGGCGGGGGGCGGCATAACCCGACGATGCTGGCGATGATTGCGGAACTGACCGGGCTGGTGGTCGAGCCGACCGATGCGCTTGGGTGGAACGGCGATGCGCTGGAGGCGGAGGGCTTTGCCTATATGGCGGTGCGGACGCTCAGGGGGCTGCCGATCAGCTTTCCGGGGACGACGGGGGTGCCGGCGGCGATGGCTGGCGGGGTCGTGGACCGGGTTTGAGTCGGGGCGGCGTGACCTCCGAAGACAGTATGTTCTCCCGCGAAGGCGGGAGCCCGGACTGGGCTCCCGCCTTCGCGGGAGAACAAGGGGGCGGGGGGAGCCTGAGTTAGAGCGCTCGCCCCCGTCTCTTGCACCGCTTCTTCTTCCACCCCGGCGGAGGCCGGGGTCCAGTTGGGGGACGTGGCTAACTAACGGGGCGCTCCGTTACTGCGACCTTTCCAACTGGACCCCGGCCTTCGCCGGGGTGGTATGTCGGAGGGGCCGCGGGCGGATCAGTGCGGCTTCTTCGCCTTGGCCGGCTTCTTCGGCTCGGGCTTGTGCGGCGCTGGCTTCTTCGGATCGGGCTTCTTCTCGGCCGAGTCCTTGGCGCGCAAGGCTGGCGCTGCGATCGCCGCTGCGATCCCTGCGATGACCGTCGCACCGACCGCGATCGCGGTCTTCGGGTGCGACTTCACGGCGTCCGTCGCCGTCGCCAGCCCGGCCTTTGCCGCGTCGGTCGCGTCCTCGACCCAGTCGCTCGCGGCCGCCTTGGGGGGCTTGGGCGGCTTGGGCTTGTGATCGTCGTCGTGATGGACCTTGGCATGCGGCATGGCGGAGTTGGGGATCGACGACATCAGGCGTTCCTTGGGTTGGAAATGATGCACGTTAAACCGACCGCCACCATGACGGTTCCGTTACGGTCGACAGCCTAGCGTTTGCGCGTCAGTTCGCGCATCGCGTCGTCGAGCCCGGCGAGGCTCAGCGGGTACATCCGGTCGGTCATCAGCTCGCGGATGATCCGGACCGACTGCGAATAGCCCCATTGCGTCTCGGGCACCGGGTTGAGCCACGCCGCCGCCGGATAAGTATTGGTCAGCCGCTGCATCCAGACCGCGCCCGGCTCCTCGTTGAAATGCTCGACCGAGCCGCCGGGATGCGTGATCTCATACGGGCTCATCGACGCGTCGCCGACGAAGATGAGTTTGTAATCATGGCCGAACTTGTGGAGCACGTCCCACAGCGGCGTCCGCTCGGCGAAGCGGCGCATATTGTCCTTCCACACGCCCTCGTACGGGCAGTTGTGGAAGTAGAAGAATTCGAGGTTCTTGAACTCGGTCGTCGCGGCCGAGAAGAGTTCTTCGCACAGCTTGACGAACGGGTCCATCGAGCCGCCGACGTCGAGGAACAGCAGCAGCTTGACCGCATTGCGGCGCTCGGCGCGCATGACGATGTCGAGATAGCCCTGGCGCGCGGTGCCGGCGATCGTGCCGTCGATATCGAGTTCGTCGGCGGCGCCGTCGCGCGCGAACCGGCGCAGGCGGCGCAGCGCCACCTTGATGTTGCGCGTGCCGAGTTCGCGCGTGTTGTCGAGGTTGCGGAACTCGCGCTGGTCCCAGACTTTCAGCGCGCGCTTGTGCGTGCTTTCGCCGCCGATGCGGACGCCTTCGGGATTGTAGCCGCCATTGCCGTAGGGCGACGTGCCGCCGGTGCCGACCCATTTGTTGCCGCCCTGATGGCGTTCCTTCTGCTCCTCGAGGCGCTTCTTGAGCGTCTCCATGATCTCGTCCCACGAGCCGAGCGACTTGATCGCGGCCATTTCGTCAGGCGTCAGGAATTTTTCCGCGACGGCCTTCAGCCAGTCCTCGGGCACCTCGCCGGGGGCGGTGCCGTAGCTGGTGGCGAGGCCACGGAAGACCTTGGCGAAGACCTGGTCGAACTTGTCGAGCAACCCCTCGTCCTTCACGTACACCGCGCGGGAGAGGTAATAGAAATCCTCCGGCGTCCGCTCGATCACCTCGGCGTCGAGCGCCTCGAGCAGGATCAGATGCTCCTTGAGGCTGGCGGGGATGCCGGCGCTCCGCAGTTCGTCGAGGAAGTTCAGGAACATGGGGTCATTTCCTCATTTCGCCGCGGCGATCGGCAGTTCGATCGCGCTGGCCTGCGTCGGCGCGTGAAAGACGCTGATCGTCGCCTTGCGGTAGTCGGCGGGCTTGGCGTCGAAGATGTTGGGGACATAGGTCTGCGGGTTGCGATCGTAGAGCGGGAACCAGCTCGACTGGACCTGCACCATGATGCGGTGGCCGGGGAGGAAGACGTGGCTGGCGTTGGGCAGGACGACGCGGAAGTGCGTGGGCTGGCCGGCGACGATCGGGGTCGGTTTGTCGAAGCCGTCGCGGTAGCGGCCGCGCAATATGTCCATCGAGACCGCGAGTTGGTAGCCGCCCATGTCGGGCTTGTCGGAATATTCCGCCGGGTAGACGTCGATCAGCTTCACGACGAAATCGCCGTCGGTGCCGGTGGTGCTGGCGATCAGGTCCGCGACGGGCGCGCCGGCGATCGCGACCGCGCTGGTCAGCGGCGGCGTCTGGTAGGTCAGGACGTCGGTGCGGTCGGAGAACGGGCGCTGGTCGTCGACGAGCCACTGCCGCCACGTCGACCCTGTCGCATAGGTCGGGCGGATCGGGCGGAGGCGGTAGGGGATCGGCTTGGCGGGATCGGAGACATAGTCGTCGCGGCCGTCCTGCGTCGGCGCGGTTGGGGCGAGGCCGCTCATGGGCTGGAAGTAGAGTTTTTGCGTGGCGGTGGAGCTCGGCCAGCCGGCGAGCGTCTGCCACTGGTTGGTGCCGGTCTGGAACGCGGTGACGGGGGCGAGCGGTGCGGGCGTCGCGCCGGTCTTGAGCGCGCCGTCGAGGAAGGGGAGCAGGACGTTCTTGCGGAACCAGAGCGCGGTGTCGGCATCGAAGCGGATCGCGCCCAAGGTCGAGCCGTCGCCGTTCGCGCCGCCATGCGCCCAGGGGCCGAGCGCGAGGTGGTTGACGTGGTTGGGATCGACCTTCGACACCGCCTCATACGCTGCGACCGCGCCGTAAATGTCTTCCTGGTCCCATTGGCTGGCGACCCAGAGCGTCTGCACCGTCTGCGGTTGCTTCGGCAGGATCGTCTCGAGCGCCTGGCCCTGCCAGAACGAGTCGTAGGTCGGGTGATCGTGCATCCGGTCGACGAACGGGAGCTGGCCGAGGCCGCGGCTCTTCACGAAATCGCTGGCGGATCCGGCGCGGAGGAACGTGTCGTAATCGTCGTAGGCGTCGCGCCAGAGGTCGCCGGCCTCGCCCTTTGCGGCGTCCTGGCTGTAATAATAGTCGTAACCGACCTGGCGGAAGGCGCCGCCGTGGAAGTCATCGTCGCCCTTCCAGGTGTTGATCACCGGGTTGATCGGGACGGAGGCCTTCAGCGCGGGGTGCGGGTTCACCAGCGCCATCGCGGCCATCATGCCGTCATAGCTGCCGCCGATGATGCCGACGCGGCCGTTGCTGTTCTTGAGGTTCTTCACGAGCCAGTCGATCGTGTCGTAGGCGTCGGTGGAGTGATCGACCTTGGTCTTGTTGAGCGGGCCGATCAGCGGGCGTTCGTTGATATAGGCACCGTTCGAGCCGTTCTTGCCGCGGACGTCCTCGAACACGCGGATGTAGCCCGCGTCGAAGAACATGGCGTCGGACGCGCGCAGGTTCATCGCGCCGCTCGAACTCGACGAGCGGCTGGCGACGCTATCGGCGTTGTAGGGGGTGCGCTGGAGCAGGATCGGCGCGTCGGTGAGGCCCTTGCGCTGGACGATGACCGCATGGAGCGTGACGCCGTCGCGCATCGGGATATCGACCTCACGGCGGTCGAAATCGAAGCTTGCGTTGGCGGGGACGAACTTGGCGGGGATGTCACCGCCGGGGGGCGGGGTCTTTTCCTTTTGCGCGCCGACGATCGAGGGCGCGGACGTCGCGAGCAGGGCCAGCGTGATCGTCGTGAAAGCCTTGAACCGCATCGTCATCCTCACCGTCTTTTCGCAGACGGTGGTGGCACGGTTTGGCGGGTGGCGGCAACACCGCTCGCACCGTCATCCTGATGAAAGTCAGGACCCAGGGTTACGGGCGGCGCGGTTCTTGGCTCTGGGTCCTGACTTTCGTCAGGATGACGGTAGGGGGGGGCAGAATGACGGTAGGGGGGCAGGATGACGGTAAGAGCGCTTACCGCGCGACCGGCTCGCCGCTGCCGGGGACATAGGCGTCGATCAGCGCGCCGACATAATCGGGGTTGCGGCTCGTCAGTTCGGCGGCGGCGTGCGCGTGGCCGTAGATGAAACCGTAGACCGGGTAAATTCCGCCGCCGAGGCCGTCGACATCCTTGTACCAGACCTTCACGTCGCTCCAGTCGTTGCGCGGCGAGACGTCGAACAGCGTCACGTCCTGTTCGGCGTGCCCGCGCTCGCCGTTCTGGCGCGACCAGTTGGCGTGGGTGAGCATCACGACTCGCTTCTCGACGACGCGGCTGACGACCGCGACATGCCCCATCGGCAGCCGCGCGGTCTTGGCGAAGACGATGACCGCGCCTTCCTTCGGCTTGTGCGTCCGCTCGTATTTGCCGTCGGCCTGGCTCCACCAGGTCCAGGCGTTGCCGTAGATCTGGATCCCCGACGCGGCACGCGCGAACGGCACGCACTCGCCGACATAGTTGAGCAGCGAACCGGCAGTGGCACTCGTCGCGGTGAGGGCGGCGAGGGTGAGGCAGAGTAGCGTTCGGGGGATTCGCTTCATACCCCAGACTTACCCAGATCAAGGTGACTGGCCGGTTTCGGGCTATAGTTAACGCACACGTCGACCGTATTTTTCGGGCAGGTCGGCGCTTGGGTGCCTTGGGAAGACCGCCTCGCTAGCGGTCCGGCGCCCTTACCCTTGGTTCTTCTGTCGCTTCGCCATGAAGGCGAGGCGTTCGAACAGCATCACGTCTTGCTCGTTCTTGAGCAGGGCGCCGTGGAGTGGGGGGATCGCCTTGGTGGGGTCGCGGTTCTGGAGGATGTCTAGGGGCATGTCCTCGTGGAGGAGCAGTTTCAGCCAGTCGAGCAGCTCGCTTGTGCTCGGCTTCTTCTTGAGGCCGGGCACGTCGCGGACGTCGTAGAACAGGTCCATCGCCTTGCTCACCAGGATTTTCTGGATGCCGGGGAAATGGACGTCGACGATCGCCTGCATCGTGCTGCGATCGGGGAACTTGATATAGTGGAAGAAGCAGCGGCGGAGGAACGCGTCGGGCAGTTCCTTCTCGTTGTTGCTGGTGATGATGACGATCGGGCGCTCGACCGCGCGGACGGTTTCCTTGGTCTCGTAGACGTGGAATTCCATCCGATCGAGTTCCTGCAACAGGTCGTTCGGGAACTCGATATCGGCCTTGTCGATCTCGTCGATCAGCAGGACGGGCGGGGCGGGTTGCGTGAACGCCTCCCAGAGCTTGCCCTTGCGGATATAGTTGCCGATGTCGTGGACGCGCGCGTCGCCGAGCTGGCCGTCGCGCAGGCGGGCGACCGCGTCATATTCGTACAGGCCCTGCTGCGCCTTGGTGGTCGACTTGATGTTCCACTCGATCAGCGGCGCGCCGAGCGCTTTCGCGATCTCATAGGCCAGCACGGTCTTGCCGGTGCCGGGTTCGCCCTTGATCAGCAGCGGGCGGCGCAGCGTGACCGCGGCGTTGACCGCGACCTTCAGATCGTCGGTCGCGACGTAGCTCTGGGTGCCCTCGAAGCGCTTCATGCGATATCCCGTCCGGTTCTGAATACCGGGTATGGATAGAGGGGAAGCGTCGTCCAGCGCAAGCGCGTTACAGATCGCCGCGTGCGCTCGCCCTGGCTTCGAGCAGCGCCCACAGGCCGCGATGTTGCGCGAAGAGCTGTTGCGCGCCGAACAGGATCGCGCGCTGCGGGCCGGGGGCGCTGCCGAGATCGGTGATGGCGGCGGCGGTATCGGCCGTGCTGGGGAGCGTCGGCGTAGGCACGTCGAGGCCGAAATAGTCGGCGGCGACATCGAGCATCGCGCGGATCGCGGCCCAGTCGCGCAACAACGCCGCGACCGCGCCCGTCGCGCAGCCGCGCCGTTCGGACCGAGCGAGCATTTCGAGCGCGTGGCGTTCGCCGACCAGTGCCGATTCGGTTTCCGCCTGGCCGGGCGTCGACGGCAGCGGGCCGACCGCGGCGGTGAGTTGCGCGAGATAGGTCCGTTCGTCGACGAACCCGGCGGCGGCGGCGGCGAGCCATTCCTGCGCCTCGGGCTGGACCGCGCGTGCCATCACGTCGGCGATCAGGCCGGGATGGTCGCCATGCACCGCACATAGCGCGTGGACCGCGTCGGACAGGTTGCGCTGCCCCTGCTCGCCGCCCACCAGCCGGCGAAAATGCGGGTGCGCGGCGCTGCCATCGGCCTCGCCCAGCCGGACGAGCGCCTGCCATGCGCTGGGTACGCCCGCGGCGTCGCTGCCCTGTGGTATCGCGGTCGAGACCATCATACTTCGCTCGTGCTGGACCGCGGACCGATCGTCCACGGCATGGTGCCTGCCGGTGCTCTACACGATGCGCGTAAAGACACGGTTTACGCGGTGACGAATATTGCGGCGGTCCTCCGCGCCGAAATCGACGCTGCAATGTGCCCTTTACGTCCCGGCATGCCGTCGCGATAACGCGCCACCGAATATCTTCGGGCCGTCGGGGGGTATCCGGCGGGATGATCCCACGGAGTCTACAGGATGCGAACATGGTTGCTCGGACTTGCGCTTGCCTCGGTCGGAACCGCCGCAATGGCTGCTGACCAAGTGACGCCGGCCCAAAAGCCTGCGGCGGCGACGCCTGTGGCCGAGCCTGCGCCGGTGCGGCCGGTCGAGGCGGCGGCGCCCGGCGACCTGACGATGGCGCGCGTGTTCGGCAATCCGGACCTGTCGGGATCGCAGCCGCGCGCGGTGCGGCTGTCGCCCGACGGCACGCTGCTGACGTCGCTGCGCAACCGCGACGACGAGAAGGAGCGGTTCGATCTGTGGGCGGTCGATACCGCCACCGGGCAGGCGCGGATGCTGGTCGATTCGAAGAGCGTCGGCAGCGGCGCGGAACTCACCGAAGCCGAGAAGATGCAGCGCGAGCGCGCGCGGATCGGCGGGCAGAAGGGGATCGTCGCCTATGACTGGGCGCCCGACGGCAAGTCGATCCTCGTGCCGCTCGACGGCGACCTGTATCTCGCCGGGCTCGACGGGAAGGTCACCCGGCTGACCAACACGCCCGGCGGCGAGCTGAACCCGGTGGTCAGCCCCAAGGGCGGCTTCGTATCGTTCGTCCGCGACCAGAACGTGTTCGTCCAACCGCTGGCCGGTGGCGCCGCGCAGGCCGTCACCAAGGGCGGCGGCGGCACCGTGCATTTCGGCGAGGCGGAGTTCGTCGCGCAGGAGGAAATGGATCGCCGCACCGGCTATTGGTGGTCACCCGACGAGCGCTATGTCGCGGTCGAGCGGTTCGACGAGGCGCCGGTGCACACCGCGACGCGCG
Source organism: Sphingomonas aurantiaca (assembly GCF_003050705.1). Taxonomy (GTDB): domain Bacteria; phylum Pseudomonadota; class Alphaproteobacteria; order Sphingomonadales; family Sphingomonadaceae; genus Sphingomonas; species Sphingomonas aurantiaca. The sequence goes on from NZ_QAOG01000002.1 coordinate 698,938, forward strand.
CGTCGATCGGCGCGACGGGGACCAAGGTGTACGAGCAGCGCTATCCCGCCGCGGGCACGCCGAACGTGCTGGTCGAGCTGTATATCATGAAGCCGGACGGTTCGGGGCAGGTGAAGGTCGATCTCGGCACCAACCCCGACATCTATCTGGCGCGCGTCGACTGGACGCCCGATGGCCGTATGCTGCTGGTCCAGCGCCAGAGCCGTGACCAGAAGCTGCTCGAGATGCTCCGCGTCGATCCGGCGACGGGCAAGTCGACCGTGCTGTTCACCGAGAAATCGGGGGTGAAGAGCTGGCTCAACCTGTCCGACGCCTATCATGTGCTCAAGGACGGCAGCCTGATCTGGCGGTCCGAGCGCAGCGGCTATGGGCATCTCTACCGGTTCGCGTCGGGCAAGTGGACGCAGATGACCAAGGGCGACTGGGTGGTCACCGATCTGGTCGGGGTCGACGAGGCAAAAGGGCGGCTGTTCTTCCTCGGCAACAAGGACGACGTGCTCGAGCAGCAGCTCTATTCGGTCGACGTCGCGAAGCCGAACGTGATCACCAGGCTGACCGAGGCGGGCTGGTGGAACAGCGCGACGATGGATGCGGCCGCGAGCCGGTTCATCATCTCGCGCTCGAACCCGAAACAGCCGACGCAGGTCTATCTGGCGGACGCGACGGGCAAGCGGCTGTCGTGGATCAACGAGAATGCGGTGGTCGAGGGGCATCCCTATTACCCGTATCTGCAGAGCCATCAGGAGACCAAGTTCGGGACGCTGAAGGCCAAGAACGGGATGACGCTCTATTACGAGATGATCACCCCGCCGCTCGAGCCCGGCAAGAAATACCCGGTGTTCTTCGAACATTATGGTGGACCCGGCACCGGGCAGCAGGTGACGCGCGGCTGGCAGGGCGGATTGCCGCAATATCTGGTCGATCGCGGCTGGATCTATTTCAAGATCGACAATCGCGGCTCGTATAATCGCGGCAAGGCGTTCGAGGACCAGATCTATCACGCGATGGGCACGGTCGAGGTCGAGGACCAGCTGTCGGGCGCGAACTACCTGAAGTCGCTGCCGTTCGTCGAGCCGAGCAAGATCGCGACCTATGGCTGGTCCTATGGCGGCTATATGTCGCTCAAGATGCTGGAGAAGACGCCGGGCGTCTATGCGGCGGCGGTGTCGGGCGCGCCGGTGACCGACTGGCAGCTGTACGACACGCATTATACCGAGCGGTATCTGGGCGATCCGGCGAAGGACCCGGCGAGCTATTCCACCTCGGCGGCGGTCGAGGACGCGAACAGGATCGTCGATCCGTTGCTGCTGATCCACGGCATGGCGGACGACAATGTGTTCCTCGACAATTCGACCAAGGTCGCCGCGCGGATGCAGGCGACCGCGACTCCGTTCGAGATGATGTTCTACCCCGGCTATACGCACCGCGTGGCGGGGCCGGGGATCAGCGAGCATGTCTGGGGGACGATCCTGAACTTCCTCGACCGGACGGTGAAGGACAAGCCGGTTCCCGAGGCAGCGCCAGCACCGGTGAAGTAAGCGCCGGTGCGGTTCGTCGAGACGTTTCATTTGTGGCCGTTCCTCGACACGGTGGTGAGCTATGCCGCCGCGTTCGTGTTCGGGACGCTGATCGGGGCGGAGCGGCAATATCGCCAGCGGACCGCGGGGCTCAGGACCAACACGCTGGTCGCGCTCGGATCGGCGGCGTTCGTCGATCTGGGGCAGCGGCTGGGCGGGGATGTCGAGTCGATCCGGATCATCGCCTATGTCGTGTCGGGGATCGGCTTCCTTGGCGCGGGCGTGATCATGAAGGAGGGGATGAACGTCCGCGGTCTGAATACCGCGGCGACCTTGTGGTGCTCGGCGGCGGTGGGGTCTTGCGCGGGGAGCGACATGATCGCGGAGGCGGGGTTGCTGACCTTCGTCGTGCTGCTGGCGAACACTGCGCTGCGGCCGCTGGTCGACGGGATCAACCGGATCCCGACCGAGGGGCGGACGATCGAGGCGACCTACAGCGTGATGGTGACCGCGGCGGCGGCCGATGCCGGGCCGATCGGCGACCTGGTGGTGGAGCATCTCGAGGCGGTGCAGTTGCAGGTGGCGGAACTCGACGTGACCGAGCGCGGCGAGGACCGGGTGGAGATCGCGGTGACTCTGGTGGCGACGAACGTGCCGGCGGAGGAGCTGGATGCGATTACGGATCACCTCGCGAAGGTCCACCGGATCGAGCATGCCACGTGGCAGGCGCGGACGCATGATTGAGGGCGCGCAAGGTCACCACCCCGGCGGAGGCCGGGGCCCAATTGGGGGACGGCGTTAACGGAGCGCTGCGCTTCGTTACTGCGACCTTCCAATTGGGCCCCGGCCTTCGCCGGGGTGGTGCAGCAAAAGGATGTTCCCCCGCGAAGGCGGGGGGCCAGATTGGGCCCCCGCCTTCGCGGGGGAACAAGGGGGGAGGGCGACGGCAGTCTCGGCACTCCCCAACCCCCACTATCCGCGCAACAAGTCGAAAGCCGTTGGACCTGCCCGCGCAACGTCGGTACTGCGCGGGCAAGTCCAATCGGAGTTATGACATGGGTTATCGGGTGGTGGTCGCAGGCGCGACCGGCAATGTCGGGCGCGAGATGCTCAATATCCTGGCGGAACGCGAGTTTCCCGCCGACGAGATCGCCTGCGTCGCGTCGTCGCGCAGCCAGGGGCTGATGGTCGACTATGGCGACACCGGCCGCCAAATCAAATGCCAGAATATCGAGCATTTCGACTGGAATGGCTGGGACATGGCGCTGTTCGCGATCGGCTCCGAAGGCACGGCCGTCTACGCGCCGATCGCGGCCGCGGCCGGCTGCGTCGTGATCGACAATTCGTCGCTGTACCGCATGGACCCCGACGTGCCGCTGATCGTGCCCGAGGTGAACCCCGAGGCGATCGACGGCTACCGGGCACGCAACATCATCGCCAACCCGAACTGCTCGACCGCGCAGATGGTCGTCGCGTTGAAGCCGCTGCACGATGCGGCGAAGATCCTGCGCGTCGTCGTCTCGACCTATCAGTCGGTGTCGGGCGCGGGCAAGGCGGGGATGGACGAACTGTTCGAGCAGAGCCGCAACATCTTCGTCGGCGATCCGGCCGAGCCCAAGAAGTTCACCAAGCAGATCGCGTTCAACGTGATCCCGCACATCGACAGCTTCCTCGACGACGGCTCGACCAAGGAAGAGTGGAAGATGGTCGTCGAGACCAAGAAGATCCTCGACAAGGCAATCAAGGTCACCGCGACCTGCGTCCGCGTGCCGGTGTTCGTCGGCCATTCGGAAGCGATCAACATCGAGTTCGAGAACGAGATCTCGGCCGAGGAGGCGCAGACCATCCTGCGCGAGGCGCCCGGCATCATGCTGGTCGATAAGCGCGAGGACGGCGGCTACATCACCCCGATCGAATGCGTCGGCGACTTCGCGACCTATATCAGCCGCGTGCGCGAGGATCCGACCGTCGAGAACGGGCTGAACCTGTGGTGCGTCAGCGACAATCTCCGCAAGGGTGCGGCGCTGAACGCGGTGCAGATCGCCGAATTGCTCGGGCGCCGGCATCTGCAAAAGGCGTAACCGCCGCGGGGGTGGGCCCCCGTTTCCTTCGAAAGCGACCTCGACACCGCGTCCTCACCCAGGGTGAAGGCGCGGTGTTTTGCGAGTCGTCGACGGCCGGACCGATTCGATGAAACGACGCGGATCCAACCACTTATGCCAGCATAAAGACCGGATGCGGTGATATCTGCCACTTCGACCTGATTAGTGAGCAGCGTTGCAAGACGAGATGCCGGCATCGCTAATGAATTTAACCCTGTAAAACCTGGAACGGTTTCGGTTTGGATCCATTTTGAGTAGTATTGAGTGTCAAATAACAGAGGTATAAGTCTAGAGTTCCTAGATTCTTCTTATTTATTATAGTAACTTACTGTTAGTATTGTTGGATCGAACATCGCCCCGTTCCGGTAGTCGGACCCGAAGACGGTCGGCCATCCGGAAGTGTTCGCGCTGCCTGTGCAGCCGCCAGTGGAGGATTGTTCGATGTACCAAGCGTTTGTTCGCCCGCATGCCGCCGCTACCGAGTCCCGCGCCGTCGCGACGATGCCCTCCGCCAGCGCCGTGGCGGGGGCTGGCAGGAGCAGTCGCGCGCTGCGCCGGCTGCGCGCAGGGGTGTCGCTGATCGGGGTGGCGGCAACCACGCTGTTCGCCGCGCAGACCGCCTCGGCGCAGACGGTAACGCCCAACATCGTCAGCGCGTGCTCGGGCGTCAGCCTGCCGCGGTCGGTGGTGACAGACATCCTGCGGCCGGTGATCAACGGCGTCGTCGATCCGATCCAGTCGACGGTCAACCCGATCCTGGGAAGCGTCAACGCGGTCATCTCCGTGCCGCTCGTCTCGGCGCTCGTGCCGCCGCTGACGGTGTCCAACCTCAACATCAACGCGACCGGCCTGCTGGACAATGCGGCGAACGGCAGTCCGATCACGCTGCAGGTCCTGAACGCCAACGGCACGGTCGTCGGGCCCGCGGATCGCTGCGACACGCAGGCGGACAGTTTCTCGCTGCGGACGCCCGCCGGGATCGCGATCGGCGGCAACCGGATCACCGGGCTCGGATCGACGGGTCTCGACGCGGTGGCGGGCGAGGCGAACTCGGTGGCGTTCGGCAATTCGGCGGCGACCGCGGCGACCGCGGCGGGATCGATCGCGTTCGGGACTCGCGCAGTGGTCGGCGCGGGCGCGACCGGGGCGATCGCGCTCGGCACCGATGCCAGCGCGACCGGCGTCAACGGCGTCGCGCTCGGCGCTGGCAGCGTCGCCACGCGCGCACCGCAAGCCGGCTACACCGCGATCGGGCTCGCGGGCGTGCAGAATTCGGCCGGCGAGGTGTCGGTCGGTTCTGCAGGGCTCGAACGCCAGATCACCAACGTCGCCGCCGGAACCGCGGCGACCGATGCGGTCAATGTCGGGCAGCTTGCCGGCGTGCAGGCGCAGATCGGCACGCTCGCAACCGGCGCGGTGCAATATAACAGCGCCGCGCAGGACCGCGTGACGCTGGCAGGAGCCGCGGGCACCACGATCGACAACCTCGCACCGGGAACGCTCGGGGCTGCGTCGACCGAAGCGGTGAATGGCAGCCAGCTGTTCGCGACCAACACCAATGTCACGAACCTGACGACGAGCATCACCAATGGCGGGATCGGCGCGGTGCGATATACGGACGCGGCCACGCCGACCGTGCCGAACGGTGGCGTGCCGAGCAACGACGTCGCGCTGGTCGGTGCGGCGGCGGGGCCGGTCGGGCTGCACAACGTGGCGGATGGCGTGGTCGCGGCCGGCTCGACCGATGCGGTCAATGGCGGCCAGCTGGCGACCGTGTCGGGGCAGGTCGGCGGGCTGTCGGCGCTGGCGGTTCAGTATGACGATACGACACGGGCACGCGTGACGCTGGGCGGCGTCGGCACGGGGGCGGCCCCCGTCGCGCTTGGCAACGTCGCGGCGGGCGCTCTTGGCGCTGCCTCGACCGAGGCGGTCAACGGCAGCCAGCTGTTCGCAACCAACACCAATGTCACGAACCTGACGACGAACATCGCGAACGGTGCGATCGGTGCGCTGCAATATTCGAGTGCGGCGGCGCCGACGACGCCGAACGGGGGCGTGCCGTCGAACGACGTGACTTTGGTCGGCGGTGCCGCGGGTACGGTCGCGTTGCACAATGTCGGCAACGGCGTGGTCGCGGCGGGATCGACCGACGCGGTCAATGGCGGCCAGCTGGCGAGCGTGTCGGGGCAGCTCGGCAACCTGGCCGCGCTGGCGGTACAATATGACGATCCGAGCCGGTCACGCGTGACTTTTGGTGGGGCGGGGGCCGCACCGGTGGTGCTGGGCAACGTGGCGGCGGGAACGCTCGCGGCGGGATCGACCGAGGCGGTCAATGGCGGGCAGCTCGTCGGGCTGGGGACGTCGGTCGCGGCGAGCCTTGGCGGGGCGTCGACCTATGACGCGGCAACCAACAGCGTGCTGGCCTCGATCGGGTTTGGCGGCGTGCGCTATGGCAGTGTGCAGTCGGTGTTCGATGCGGTCGACGGTGCGGTCAATGGCGGGGCGGGGATCCGGTACTTCCGGGTGCTCTCGACGCGCGGCGACGGCAGCGTGACGGGCGTCGACAGCCTCGCGATCGGCCCGGAGGCGACTGCGAGCGCGGCCAACAGCGTTGCGATCGGCACCGGCGCCTCGGCATTGCGCGGCGGGACGCTCGGCTATGCGGCGCTGGGGCTGGGCGGGGTGCAGAACTCGGTCGGCGAAGTGTCGGTCGGGTCCGCGGGTGCGGAGCGGCAGATCACCAACGTCGCGGCAGGCACCGCGGCGACCGATGCCGCCAATGTCGGGCAGGTCGCCGGCGTCGCAGCGCAGGTCGCGGCGCTCGGCACCAGCGCGGTGCAGTATGACGATGGCGCCAAGACCAGCATCACGCTGGGCGGCGCCGGGGGCACGACGATCACCAACGTCGCGGCGGGCAGCCTCGCGGCGGGATCGACCGATGCGGTCAACGGATCGCAGCTGAACGCCACCAACGTCCAGGTCGCGAACAACACGACCGCGATCACCAACCTGGGCAACCAGATCAGCAATGGTGGCACTGGTCCGGTCCAATATTCGAACCCCGGCAGCGCCACCACGCCGAACGGCGGCACGAGGACCAACGACCTGACGCTGGTCGGCGCGGCGGCAGGGCCGGTGGGGCTGCACAACGTCGCCGGGGGTGCGATCGCCGCGGGATCGACCGACGCGGTCAATGGCGGGCAGGTCTATGCGCTGGCGCTGACCACCGCGAATGCCGTGTCGTACAACACCGATGCGACCGGTGCGCGGACCAACACCGTGACGCTCGCCGGGGGTAACGCGGCGGCCCCGGTGACCGTGGCGAACGTCGCGGCGGGTACGCTGGCGGCAGGCTCTGCCGAGGCGGTGAATGGCGGGCAGCTCTACACGACCAACCAGGCGGTCGCAGCCGCGCAGGGAACGGCGGACACTGCCTTGGCGCTGGGCGGCAACTCGGTGCAATATGGGGCCGGGCGGACCAACGTGACGTTCAACACAGGCGGTGCGGCGACCGTGCTGAGCAACGTCGCGGCGGGCGTTTCGACCACCGACGCGGTCAATGTCGGGCAGCTCAACTCGGGCATCAACTCGGCGGTGACGCAGGCCAACGCCTATACCGACGGACGGATCGCGGCGCTCGACTTCGACCTCCGATCGGTCCGCCGCGACAGCTATGCGGGAACGTCGGGCGCGCTGGCCGCCGCCGGGCTTCCGCAGGCGTACGAGGCTGGCAAGGGCATGCTCGCGATCGGTGGCGGCACCTATGCCGGGCAATCGGCGGTCGCGGTCGGCATGTCGAAGGCGTTCCATGACGGCCATACCGTCGTGAAGCTGAGCGGGACTTATGACTCGCAGGGCAAGGCCGGGGCGTCGGGGGGGATCGGGTATCAGTTCTGACACCCCCTGAGATAGACGTGAGCGGGCGGCCTTCGGGTCGCCCGTTTTCGTTCGCGGGCGTTGACAGACGGCGCGCGCGCTACGAACTGGCGGCGAACCATATCAGGATGAGACCGTGGCCAGCACCCCGAGCGAGACCCAGTATTTCGACAGCTTCGACGGCACGCGGCTGGCGTGGCGCGAGCTTGGCGAGGGACGGCCGGTGGTGCTGATCCACGGCTATTTCTCCGACGCGAAGACCAACTGGATCCGCTACGGCCATGCCGCGAAGATCGCCGCCAACGGCTTTCGCGTGATCATGCCGGACCTGCGCGCGCATGGCGAGAGCGGCAAGCCGCATGGGCTGGAGGCGTATCCGGCGGATGCGCTGACGCAGGACGGGCACGCGCTGGTCGCGCATCTCGGGCTGACGGACTATGATCTGGGCGGCTATTCGCTGGGCGCGCGGACGACGTCGCGGATGCTCGCGACGGGGGCGACGCCGCGGCGGGTGATCTTCTCGGGGATGGGGCTTGCGGGGCTGACGCAGACGTCGCGGCGGGCAGGCCATTTCCGCAACATCCTGACCAAGCTCGGCGAGCATGTGCAGGGGACGCCCGAATGGCTGGCCGAGGCGTTCCTGAAGACCACCGGCGGCGATCCTGTGGCGTTGCTCGGGATCCTCGAGACGTTCGTCGACACGCCGATCGAGTCCGTCAAGGCGATCCAGCAGCCGACGCTGGTCGTGTGCGGGGCGGAGGACCAGGATAACGGGTCGGCACCGGACCTGGCCGCGGCGCTGCCTCATGGGGAGTATGTCGAGACACCCGGCGGCCATATGAGCGCGGTGGTGAAGCCCGAGCTGGGGCAGGCGATCGCCGACTTCCTGGCGCGCTGACGCGCACGGGATTGGCACGCTTTCCGCCACCTCTTCCGCCATCCTGACGAAAGTCAGGACCCAGGATCACGGGCGCTGCCGTGCTTGGCTCTGGGTCCTGACTTTCGTCAGGATGACGGGGGGCGGGCGGGGCGGGGGCGGGGCTGACATTTGTGATCGCGGGTTGACCACGGCGCGGTCGAGCCGCCATCAGTGCCCCGCATAAAAGGGGATGATGATGGTTCGGTTCAGTGTTTCGATGTTCGCTCTGGCTGGGGCACTGTGCGCAGTGCCGTCCGTCGCCGGCGCGCAGGCTGCCGTTGCAGCGACCCCGACTCCAGCGGGCAAGCCGACCGTCGCGCAGGCGGATGCGTTCGTCGCCGAGGCCGAGCGCGTGATGGCGGCCGCCTCGATCGACGCGAGCCGCGTGGCGTGGGTCAATGCGACCTACATCACCGATGACACCGATGCGCTGGCGGCGAAGTCGGGCGCGGAGATGACCGATCTCGGTGTGAAGTATGCGCTGGGGGCCGCGCGCTATGCGTCGCTGCCCGGGCTGTCGTTCGATACCAAGCGCAAGCTCGATCTGCTGCGCGGCGGGCTGACGCTGCCCGCGCCGACGCGGCCGGGCGCGTCGGAGGAGCTGTCGACGCTCACCACCAAGATGTCGTCATCCTATGGCAAGGGCATGGGCACGCTCGACGGCAAGCCGATCAACGGGTCGGACATTGAGGCGGCGATGGGGTCGGTGCGCGATCCGGCCAAGCTGACCGAGATGTGGACGAGCTGGAACGACAAGGTCGGCGCACCGATGCGCGGCGACTATGCCAAGATGACCGCGATCTCCAACGAAGGCGCGCGCGAGCTCGGCTACAAGGACGTCGGTTCGCTGTGGCGCTCGGGCTACGACATGACTCCCGAGCAGTTCGCGGCGCTGACCGACAAGATCTGGAAAGAGGTCGAGCCGCTCTACATGGCGCTCCACACCTATACGCGGTGGAAGCTGAACGAGAAGTACGGCGACGCGGTGCAGGCGAAGACCGGGCCGATCCGCAGCGACCTGCTCGGCAATATGTGGGCGCAGGAATGGGGCAATATCTACGACATCGTCGCGCCGAAGGGGGCGGGCGACGTCGGCTATGATACCGGCGACCTGCTCAAGGCGAAGGGCTATGATCCGCTCAAGATGGTGAAGCAGGGCGAGGGGTTCTATTCGTCGCTGGGCTTCGCACCGCTGCCGGAGACGTTCTGGAAGCGGTCGCAGATCACCAAGCCCGCGGATCGCGACGTGATCTGCCACGCCTCGGCCTGGGATCTCGACAACCAGGACGATATCCGGATCAAGATGTGCACGAAGGTGAACGCGGACGATTTCGTCACGATCCACCACGAGCTTGGCCACAATTACTATCAGCGCGCGTACAAGGCGCAGCCCTTCCTCTACAAGAACGGCGCGAACGACGGCTTCCACGAGGCGATCGGCGATACCGTCGCCTTGTCGATCACACCCGATTACCTGGTCAAGATCGGGCTGCTCGATGCGGCGAAGGTGCCGAGCGCGGACAAGGACATCGGGCTGCTGCTGCGCCAGGCGATGGACAAGGTCGCGTTCCTGCCATTCGGGTTGCTGATCGACAAGTGGCGCTGGGGCGTGTTCTCGGGGCAGATCCCGGCGACCGGTTATCAGGCGGCGTGGGACCAGCTGCGGCTGCAATATCAGGGGATCAAACCGCCGGTCGCGCGCGACGAGACCAAGTTCGATGCGGGCGCCAAATACCATATCCCGGCGGCGGTGCCGTATACGCGCTACTTCCTGGCGCGCGTGCTGCAGTTCCAGTTCTACAAGGCGGCGTGCGACCAGTCGGGCTGGAAGGGGCCGCTGCATCGCTGCTCGTTCTACGACGACAAGGCGGTCGGCACGAAGCTGAACGCGATGCTGAGCATGGGCCAGTCGAAGCCGTGGCCGGATGCGCTGCAGGTGTTCACGGGCAGCCGGCAGATGTCGGGCGCGGCGCTGGTGGCGTATTTCGCGCCGTTGAAGGCGTGGCTCGACGTGCAGAACAAGGGCAAGCCGACTGGGTGGTGAGCAGCCTGTCTGTTTCCCCGCGAAGGCGGGGATCCAGGGCCACGCGCGCAATGTTTGGTTTTAGCTGGGCCCGCGCCTCCGCGGGGGAACGGAGCGCTTGGAGACCTACCACCACCCCGGCGAAGGCCGGGGCCCAATTGGGGGGACCGGGCTAACGGAGCGATGTGCGTCCTTACTCAGGACGTTCCACTTGGACCCCGGCCTTCGCCGGGGTGGTGGTAGCGTGGGGCAATTATCCGACGGCGGTTATTCCGGGACTGAGCCCGGATCGGCGATGCCGGCGGCGAACGACTTTGACGAGTCGGTTCCGTCGGCCTGATGGGCGTGCTCGGGGGCCGGGTCGGGCTTTGGCAGTCTGGGGAGCTTCGGCGTGCTGCCGCGCAGCGTGAGCAGCGCGCCGATCGCGGCGCCGGCGACGGCGACACCGCTGAAGATCGCCGCAGCACCCCATTTGCCGCGCGCCTTTTGCTCCGGCTTTACGACCGGAGCGAGCGGCACGATCGGGCGTGCCGAGGCTGGCCGCGGTGTGCTGCGCTTGGTCGAGCGTGGTTTTGGGACGGGCTTCGGCACGGCCTTTCGCGGGGGCGACTCCGCGGATGACTTTGCCTCGGATGCGGGCTTTACCGGAGCCGGTTTCGACGGCGCGACCGGCTTGGCGGTCGAGGTCGCCGCGACTGACTTCGGCGCGCTGGTCTTGCGAGGGGCACGGCGCCGGGTGACGGGCTTCTTGCTGTCCGTCTCGGGTGGGTCGGTGTCGGCCACGGCTATGCTCCCTCAGAAATGATTGCGGATGCGTAACGCATTGGTACGCGATCCGCTCCGTATGTGCGCGCTTAGCGGAAGGGCGGCTCGTCGAACGCGCGCAGCTTGCGGCTGTGCAGCTTGGCCCCCTCGAGCCGCAACTGCTCGCACGTCTCGATACCGATCCGCAGATGCTCGCTGATCGCACGCTCGTAGAAGCGGTTGGCCTGGCCCGGCAGCTTCAGTTCGCCGTGGAGTGGCTTGTCCGAGACGCACAGCAATGTGCCGTAGGGGACTCGGAAGCGATAGCCCTGCGCGGCGATCGTCGCGGACTCCATGTCGATGCCGACCGCGCGGCTGAGCGAGAAGCGCAGCGCGGACTTCGAATAGCGCAGTTCCCAGTTGCGATCGTCGGTGGTGACGATCGTGCCGGTGCGCAGGCGGCGCTTGAGCTCCTCGCCCGACTGGCCCGAGACGATCTCGGCCGCCTTGGCCATCGCGACCTGGACTTCGGCGATCGCCGGCACCGGGATTTCGGGCGGCAGCACGTCGTCGAGGACATGGTCGTCGCGCAGATAGGCGTGCGCGAGGACATAGTCGCCGATCCGCTGGCTGGGGCGCAGGCCGCCGCAATGCCCGATCATCAGCCACGCCTCGGGGCGGAGCACGGCGAGATGGTCGCAGATCGTCTTCGCGTTCGACGGGCCGACGCCGATGTTCACCAGCGTGATGCCGGTGCGGTCGTCCGCCATCAGGTGATAGGCGGGCATCTGGTGCCGCCGCCACGCGCTGTCGGAGATGATCTTGTCGATGTCGTCGCCCGACGAGATGGTGATCCCGCCCGCGCCCGACAGGCTGGTGAAGCGGCTGCCTTCCCCCAGCTGCGTGCCCGCCCAGCGGACGAACTCGTCGACATAGCGGTGATAGTTGGTGAACAGCACGAAGCGCTGCGCATGCTCGGCGGGCGTGCCCATGTAATGGCGCAGGCGGGCGAGGCTGAAATCGGTGCGCAGGCCGTCGAACAGCGCGAGCGGGCGCGTATCGTCCTGCGCGACCCAGATACCGTCGGCGATCTCGTCGCCGATATGCGCGAGCTCGGTGGCGGGGAAGTGGCGCGACAATTCGGTCGCGGACACCTCGTCGAGGCTCAGCGCGTGGCCGGGTTCGATGACGTAGGGGAACGGAATCTCCTGGCGACCTTCGACGGCCTCGACGGTGACGTCGTAATCCTCGATCAGCAGGGTGAGCTGTTCGATCAGATATTCGGCGAAGATCGCGGGCTTCGTGACGCTGATCTTATACTCGCCGGGCGTGACCATGCGGCCGAACGAGCGCAGCGGGGTGGGACGGTCGACGCCGCCCTTATAGGTCAGCCGGATCTCGGGATAGGCGAACGAGCCATCGGTGCGGCTGGCGGGATCGGGGACGGTGCCGTCCGCGATATAGGCGCTCATGGCGCGTTGAAGGCGCTCGACGGAGGCGCGGTAGAGGCGGTCGAGGTCGGCGACGAGGTCGGATGCGAGTGTCATCGCGCAGTGTTACGCGGGCGAGGTTACGGTGGCAAGACTGCGGGCGACCTCCGGTTTGAAACCACCCCGGCGAAGGCCGGGGCCCAATTGGGGAAGAGATATAACGGCGGGCAGCCCGAAGTTACCTCGGTCCTGCCAATTGGGCCCCGGCCTTCGCCGGGGTGGGAATAAGGGCGGGCATCGCGCCCGCCCTCCTACATCAGATCTCGCTGAGCAGGTGCTCGGCCGAGCTCACCTTAAACTCGCCGGGGGCCTCGACGTTGAGCTGCTCGACCACGCCGTCGTTGACGAGCATCGAGTAACGCTGGCTGCGCGTGCCCATGCCGAAGCCCGAGCCATCCATCGTCAGCCCGATCGCCTTGGCGAAATCGCCGTTGCCGTCCGCAAGCATCGTGATGTCGCCGGCGCCCGCCGACTTGCCCCACGCGCCCATCACGAACGCGTCGTTGACCGAGACGCAGGCGATCTCGTCGACGCCCTTGGCCTTCAACTCGGCTTCCTTCTCGACGAAGCCCGGGAGGTGCTTGGCCGAGCAGGTCGGCGTGAACGCGCCGGGGACCGCGAACAGCGCGACCTTGCGGCCCTTGAAGAAGCTGTCGGTATCGACCTGGTCGGGGCCGTCTGCGGTTGCCTTGACGAGGTTGGTGGTGGGAAGCCGGTCGCCGACGCTGATCGTCATCTGAAATCTCCTGTCGCCGCGAGGTGGTCGCGCGCGAGCCGTACCTTGGACTCAGCCGTACGTATTTCAAGCGTGGCGGGCGCCGGTCTGCGCCGCTATGTTCCAACGCATGGACAAGACGGCCTTTCTTTCCGGACAATTCCTGCTCGCGATGCCGGGGATGAGCGACCCGCGCTTTGCCCGCGCGGTGATCGCGATGTGCAGCCATGACGAGAATGGCGCGATCGGCATCGGGCTGGGCGCGACGATCGACGGGCTGGGCTTTCACGACCTGCTCGAACAGTTTGGGATCGAGCCCGGCGATGCGCCCAACGCGCCGGTGCATTTCGGCGGCCCGGTCGAGCCGCGGCGCGGGTTCGTGGTGCACTCGTCCGACTGGGGCGGCCAGGATAGCGTCGACGTCGCGGGGCGGTGGAAGCTGTCGAGCACGGTCGACGTGCTGCGCGCGATCGCCGAGGGGCGCGGGCCGTCGCAGTGGGTGGTGGCGCTGGGCTATGCCGGCTGGGATGGCGGGCAGCTCGAGGGCGAGCTGTCGCGGCCGGGGTGGTTCAACGTGGCCGGGGATACCGGACTGCTGTTCGATACCGGGGCGGAGGATCGCTGGACGTACGCGTTCGCGCAGGCGGGCGTCGACCCGCGGTTGCTGGTGGCGGAGACGGGCCGGGCGTGAGCCGATCCTCCCCCTGGCGGGGGAGGATAGTTTGTGGGGGCGCGAACTACCCGTGAGGCGCCAAGTCGTCATATAAAGATATCTTTATATTTGATCTGGCGCCGCCAACCGCCTAAGATGCGGTATCCGGCACGGGCATGAGGCTCGCCGATCAAAGATTATTCCCAGGAGATATCCTCGTGGCCACCACCCTAGCGCCCGCGAAGACGGATTACGTCGTCGCCGACATCAGCCTTGCCGATTTCGGCCGCGCCGAGATCAACATCGCCGAGACCGAGATGCCCGGCCTGATGTCCTTGCGCACCGAATTCGGCGCAGCGCAGCCGCTGAAGGGCGCGCGGATCACCGGTTCGCTGCACATGACGATCCAGACCGCGGTGCTGATCGAGACGCTGACCGCGCTCGGCGCCGACGTCCGCTGGGCGACGTGCAACATCTTCTCGACGCAGGACCATGCCGCTGCCGCGATCGCCGCATCGGGCGTGCCGGTGTTCGCGATCAAGGGCGAGAGCCTCGCGGACTATTGGAACTATGTCGGCGACATCTTCTCGTGGGATCGCGACGTCGAGGGCCAGACCGCCAACATCATCCTCGATGACGGCGGCGACGCGACGATGTTCGCGCTCTGGGGCGCCAAGCTCGAGGCTGGCCACACGATGCCCGAGCCCGAGAACGAGGAAGAGGTCGAGATGCAGCGTGCGCTCAAGGCGTATGTCGCAAAGAACCCCGGCTATCTGACCGAGACCGTCAAGAATCTGAAGGGCGTCTCGGAAGAGACCACCACCGGCGTTCACCGCCTGTACGAGATCGCCAAGAAGGGCGAGCTGCCGTTCCCCGCGATCAACGTCAACGACTCGGTCACCAAGTCGAAGTTCGACAATCTGTACGGCTGCAAGGAATCGCTGGTCGACGCGATCCGCCGCGCGACCGACGTCATGCTCGCGGGCAAGGTCGCCTGCGTCGCCGGTTTCGGTGACGTCGGCAAGGGCTCGGCGCAGTCGCTCCGCAACGGCGGCGCACGCGTGATGGTCACCGAAGTCGATCCGATCTGCGCACTGCAGGCGGCGATGGAGGGCTTTGAAGTCGTGACGATGGAAGAGGCCGTGACCCGCGCCGACATCTTCTGCACCGCGACCGGCAATGCCGACGTCATCACCGCCGATCACATGAAGGCGATGAAGCCGATGTCGATCGTCTGCAACATCGGTCACTTCGACTCGGAGATCCAGATCGCCGCGCTGTCGAACTATGACTGGACCGAAGTGAAGCCGGGCACCGACCTGGTGAAGTTCCCGGACGGCAAGCAGATCATCATCCTGGCGAAGGGTCGCCTGGTGAACCTGGGTTGCGCCACCGGTCACCCATCGTTCGTGATGTCGGCCTCGTTCACCAACCAGACGCTCGCGCAGATCGAGCTCTGGACCAAGGGCGAGAACTACAAGAACGAAGTGTACGTGCTGCCGAAGCACCTCGACGAGAAGGTCGCGATGCTCCACCTCGAGAAGCTCGGCGTGAAGCTGTCGAAGCTCTCCGACAAGCAGGCCGGGTACATCGGCGTGCCGGTCGAAGGCCCGTTCAAGCCGGACCATTACCGCTACTGATCCTCGGGATGCCGTAGGGGTTTCGAAAGCCGCGTCCGCCATCAGGCGGGCGCGGCTTTTTCGTTGCGACTTGTCCGGGGTTCAACCCCGGCGTCCGCGCAAGTCCCGCGCGACGCAAGGGATCCGGCGACCGCCGCGGGATCGGGAAACGTCAGCCGCGTGGGACATGCGGCACCAGTCTTGCCGACACGCTCCCGATGGCGCAGACTGAAACCGACCAGCGCATGCAAGTCCTCGAGCGGACGGTGCTCTTCGCGCTACAGAGCGTCGGACGTGCGGGGGCAGCGAGGCTCGGCGGCCCGGCCGCGGCGCGCAGGCGAGGGGATCGACGCGGACCGAACGCTCTTCGAAGATCAGCTCACAGCATTGGACGATATCAGCGGTTGGATGAAGGACAAGCCGATGGATACGCGCGTTGACCATCCCGGGTCTGGCACGATCGCCGCGACGGTCGAGCGCAGGGGCGACCGGGCGCTCGTCGTCACGCGGCGGTTCAGCGCTGCACCCGCCACGGTGTACAGGGCGTGGAGCGAGCCCACGCTGTTCCGGCGCTGGTGGGTACCGGACTCGATGCCCGGCGTCGCGCTGATGGCGTGTGATCTCGACGTCCGAACCGGCGGCACATACCGCCTGGAATTCGGCGCCGGGGGGACGGACACGATGGTGTTCCACGGCAGATATCTGGACGTGGTGCAAGACGCGCTGATCGTCTGGACCAACGACGAGGGGGAGGAGGGCGCCGTCACCACCGTGATCTTCGAGGATGAAGGCGGGGCGACGCGACTGACGCTGCGCGAGGTCTATCCTTCCGAGGCGGCGCGCGAGGACGCCCTACAGGGCTCGGCCGCCGCATTGCCGGAGCAGCTGGAGCAGCTCGGCGCGCTGTTGCTCAGCATCGGCGAGTAGCCTGGGACTGGCGGACGACCCTACCGATCGCGCTCGGCGCTTCATCGCCCCAGCGTTCGCACGAGTCGAAGGCCGATATTGTCGATGCCGGGATTCCGTTTGGAGAACAGGCCGGCATGGCTGAAATGCTCCCAGCTTGCCTCGACCGCCCAGCGCTCGCTGACGCGGACGCCGATCGAAGCGTTGGGGTTGAACAGCACGGGCGATCCGAACGACGTGCGGCGCGAGGAGATCTGGCGTCTACGATGGACCTCGCTGGCCGTCAGGTCGTGCGCGTACGGATCGGGGGTGAAGCTATAACCGTCATGAACGGCGATCCCGATGCCGGCCTGACCATAGAGCCAGCCATGCAGGGTGTCCTGCCGCCACTCCTGGCCAAAGCTGGCAAAGTTGGTGCGGCCGCCGGTGCTGACCTGGATCTTGGCGGTAAGCCGCGGCTTCAAGAAGAAATTCAGCGGCGGGCTCCGGTATGTGAACTGGACGTCGGCCTTGCAGTTTTCCTTCTTGGCGCCATAGATGCGGCCGATCCTGCGCGTGGGCATGTCGAGCGTCATCCTGCCTGACAGCGGATGGAAGTTGGCGGCATGCTCGAGCACCCCGACGGCAATCTCGGACCCCGCCAAAAAGGCGGGAACGTCCGAATAATCCTGTGCCGTCGCCGAAGTGGAGGCGAGCGCCATCACTGCGCCCAACGCGCCTTTTTTCACTCGGTTCATGTGAGATCCCTTGCCAATTGGCTGGCTTGAAATCTTTATAGGCGCGACGTGGCGCCCAGCTTCGGTCCGGCAAAAAGAATATCATTTTGGATGGAGTTTGCGCTTTCCCGGCGGAGGTGCGCACCGGCCGAGATGGAGTTGAGGCGAACGAAGTCCGAGGTCGAGCGCCAAGCCCCTGGTCATGCTGACAAGCGCCGCCCTGCTCGTCGCGTATCAGGTCACGCCGTTCGACATGCGATCCGCAACGCTGTTGAAGGTCGCGATGATGCGGCCACCGGGCGGCATTGTAGCGGCGACATTTTGAACGGTCCGGAATGGCGCACGGGCATTCACCCAAAGCACAAGTATCCTGCCGGCCGGCGGATGAGCGGTTAGGCTTTGTCAAATTGGCTACGGTAGACGCTAGCGAGCGATCTTCGATCCAAGGCTATCGCACCCCTAGCGCGGCCACCCTAAACGCAAACGGGCGAGGCAGTTGCCTGCCCCGCTCGCCTGATCGTCCGAAGACGGTCGGTTACTAGAACCTCAACTGAGCGCCGACATAGAAGCGGCGGCCGATCGGATCGTAGACGTCCGCTGCGGTCGTGGTGCCGGTGATCGAGCCGTAGAAGACGTTGTCTTCGAGCTTCGGCGGCTTGCGATCGAACAGGTTGGTGACGCCAAAGAACATCTCCATCTGCTTGCTCTCCTCGCCGACGCGCGCACGAACCTGCACGTCGTGATAGAAGCGCGACGCGATCTCGTTATGCGCCGCGATCTCGGGCGAAAGGCCTTCCGAGGTTTCAGCGAACTCGTCACGCGGGGTATCGAGCATCGGGCTGAGATACGTCGTGGTCCAGTTCACGCTGAACGGACCCGTGCGGTAGCTGGCCGTCGCATTGACCTTGTCGCGGAATGCCGCACCGTATTCCAGGTTACCGACGCCGCTGTTGACCGGGGCGGCGGGATCGGACTGCGTCTGATAGCGGAGCGTGTGCGTGTACAGAACGCTGACGTCGAGACGATCGTCCGTCGTCAGGCCGAGTGCACGACCATAACGTGCGTTGACATCGATGCCGCGGGTCTTGGTGTCGGAGATGTTGATGTTCTGCGCATTCACCGTCTTGATGTAGCCGGTGTTGTCGTAGCGGATGACGTTGTTGCAGAACTGCGGCTCGCTGGTCAGCAGGCACTGCTGGATCGACGTCGAGCGGGGGATGATGCCGATCGCGTTGCTCAGCTTGATGTCGAAATAGTCGACCGTCAGGCTGAAGCCTCGGACTTGATCCGGCGCGATCACTGCGCCGAGCGTCAGGGTTTTGCCCTTCTCCTCCTGCAGGTTGCGATTGCCGCCGTCAAAGCCGTTGATGCTCTGAATATCCGCCAGCGTGTACTGGAACGTCCCGCCGTTGCGCACCGCAGCGGCGATAGCCGGGATCTGACGGCAGGCATTGGCATAAGTCCCGGCCGATGCGGCGGTGACGCCGTCGCACGGATCCTGGATGCCGGGCGGGAAGGTCTCCGACGCGGACGAGAACAGTTCGTTGATGTTCGGCGCGCGGTTCGCGATGGCATAGTTGCCGCGGAAACGCAGGCCCTGGACCGGCGAATATTCACCGCCGGCGTTCCAGCTGAACACGGTACCGATCGTCGAGTAGTCCGAATAGCGCGCAGCACCCTGCAGGCTCAGCGAATTAACGAACGGCACGTTCTTCAGGATCGGAATGTCGATCTCGCCGAACAGCTCCTTCACGTTGAACTTGCCGACCGTATCGGGCGTCTGGTTGCCCGAATTCAGACCTGCGTTGGTCAGCGCGTCCCAATTCTCGCTGCTCTTCTCGCGGCGATACTCAGCGCCAAGAGCGACCTGAACATCGCCATAGGGCAGCGTCAGGAGCGAACCGTTGAGGCTGGCGTTGGCGACGAACTGCGTATTCTTGATCTCGACCGAACGTGGCACGTCGGACTGGACATAGTTCGATGCGGCGGCGCTCGCTGTGTTGTACCCGAACAGGTTGATCGGGGCGCAGCCGGCTGCGCGGGCTGTGGCATCGCGGCAGACGATCGTACCTGTGGCGTCCGTGACCGCGTCGAGCGCGTTCGCGTACTTCGTGATGTCGATGTCCTGGCTGCTGGTGCTGTCCTTCAGCTGGCCATAGACGCCCGACACTTCGTAGCGCCATTTGGGGCTAATATCGCCGCGGAAGCCGCCGGCGATGCGGAAGGTGTCGCGATCGTTCGTATTGCTGCGGCTGAACACCTCGTTCTGGCGACGACGGAAGTCGATCGAGGTCACGTCGTTCGATGCGATGCCATCGCTGTTGCGCGCGGTGATCTGCTGGCGGATCGATGCAGGGATGTACGGATTGTCGATCCCGTAGCCGACGCCGGTATCGAGCTGCGAATCGAGTGCGAGCGCCTCGAGCTGCGAGCTGGACTTCGTCTTGGCGTAGGTGCCCTCGAGGAAGGCCGTGACCGAGTCGCTGAACTTGTACTGCGCGGCGCCGGCTGCGAGATAGCGTTCGACCGGCGTCGAGATGCGGCGCACCGAATTGCGGTTGAACCCCGTGCCACCGCCGGCGACGACCGAATTGTCCGGGTTAAACGAGAACAGGTTGCTGGCATAGCCGCCGGCGTTCGTCGACTCGTTGGCGCCGTTCCGGAACTGGAAGCGGCCCTGCGCGGAATAGGAGCTGTACGACTGCGGGCCGCAACCCGCTGCCGAGCAGTCTTCAGCCGAGATACCGCGCTTGCGCGACAGCAGGCCGAGATCCTTCGAATAGGTCCCGTTGACGATGATCGACCCGCGATCGTCCTCGCCGAACTTCGTGCCGCCGGTAATGCTGGCGGTGTAGTTCGGGTTGTCGCCGCGGCTGGTGAGGCCATATTGCGCGCGGGCGATGATGCCTTGCATGTCGGTCTTCGTCACGTAGTTGACGACGCCGGCAATGGCATCGGATCCGTAGATTGCCGACGCGCCGCCGGTGACGACTTCGATCCGCTCGACGAAATCGGCGGGGATGTTGTTGACGTCGACCACCGAGGTTCCTGCGACGCCCGGTACAAAGCGACGGCCGTTGACGAGCACCAGCGTTCGAGAATCGCCGAGGTTGCGCAGGTTGATCGTCGCGATGCCGTTACCCGAGGTCGCGAAGTTGCTGTTCGTGCGGCTGAGGCCGGGAATGCCGACCTGCGGCAGCTTCTGCAGCAGGTCCTGGGTGTTGACGATGCCCTGCGACTGGATCTGCTGGGAATCGACCACCGCGACCGGCGAGGCGGATTCGAGATCGGGACGACGGATGCGCGAGCCGGTCACGACGATCGTGTCATCGGTTGCCGGCGCTTCTGCGGCCGGGGCGACCGTGGCCTGATCCTGTGTCGCGGCGGGGGCCGCAGCAGGAACGTCCTGCGCAGATGCCGGTACGGCGAGTGCGCCAGCAGCGAGAATTGTTGCAGTGAGAAGCAGAGTCCGAGGCAAACGCCATTCCTTCGTCATTAACGCGTACGATGATGCGGCCCCAGACCGTTCCGCGGTTGATTTGGAAAGCGCAATGCGACGAATGGTCACTAATGTTGTCGCTTTCGCCCCATGGTGACACAATTCTGCAACAGGGTGGGGGTAGCCGCCGCCGCGCGTGCACGCCGAGGTATCGTGGCGTGATGTCGATTAGCCCCAGCCTCGGCCAGCCGGGCACCGGCGCCATCATCACCTCCGCGAATGCGCCGCATCCTCTTCCCTATCGGCACGGGGTTGGCCTAGATGGCGGGATGGTCGCGCGCATGCTTGAACGATGATGGTCCTGGGGGCCGGTACGGGTCTGCTGGCGGGTGCACTCCTGCTCGCGTTCGTGGTTGCAGGGGGCGTGCTGGTGTTTCTCGGCTTACGCGCACGCGGGGCTGCGGCGGAGGCGGTCGAGGCCAATGCGCATTTGCGCGCGGTGCTCGACGGGTCGCCGGCGATCGTGACGGTGATCCGCTCGGGCGGGCGGATTGAGATGACGCAGCGGATGGCGGACTGGCTCGGGCTCGATGCGCCGCCGCGGTCGATCGGCGAACTGGCCACCGGTGGGACGGGGCTTTCGCCCGAGGATGCCGCGCGGCTGATCGCCGACATTACCGCGGCGCAGCGGTCGGGGCGGGCGTTCGTGCGCTCGGTGCGACTGGTCGGCTCGACGCGGGCGATTACGTTTCGTGGCGCGCGCGCATCGGGCGAGATGGGTGCGAGCGGGGCTGTGCTGCTCTGGGCGTTCGATGCCACCGACAGCGAGGCGGAGATTGCGCGGCTTGCGGCGGAGACCGAACGGCTGGGGTCCGCCTACGACTCGCTGACCGGGCTGATCGAGGCCGCGCCGATGCCGATGTGGTACCGCGCAACCGATTTGCGGCTGGCGATGGTGAACACCGCCTATGTCGACGCGGTCGAGGGCCGTGACGCCGCCGACGTGGTCGCGCGCGGGCTCGAACTGGTCGAGGGGTCGGGGCGTGGCGGGCCGCTGGCCGGCGCCGCGGTCGCGCGCGAGCAGGGGCGGCCGCACCAGCAGGTCCTGCCTGCGACGATCGACGGCGCGCGCCGGTCGCTGCAGATCTACGACGTGCCGTTGCCGAGCGGCGGCGTTGCCGGGTTCGCGATCGATATCGAAGAGCTCGAGCAGGCGCGGTCGGGCGCCAAGCGGTTTGCCGAGGCGCAGCGCGCGATGCTCGACCGTTTGTCGGCGGGCGTCGCGCAGTTCGGCGGGGACCGGTCGCTGGTCTTCTGCAACCAGCCGTTCCGGCGGATGTTTGCGATGCGGAGCGAATGGCTCGCCGACCGGCCCGAGTTCGACCGGGTGCTGGAGCGTATGCGCGAGGCGAACCGCCTGCCCGAAGTCCGCGACTTTCCGAGCTGGAAGGCGGAGCGGCGCGACTGGTTCATGCAGACCGGCTCGTCGCAGGCCGGCGGGCAGAGCGGCGGCGCGATGGAGGAGAATTGGCACCTGCGCGGCGGCACGCATCTTCGCGTGGTCGCGCAGCCCTTGCCCGATGGCGGCCTGCTGCTGATCTTCGAGGACCGGACCGAGCAGGTCCAGCTCGCCAGCGCGCGCGATACGCTGCTGCGCGTGCGGACCGCGACGTTCGACAATCTGTTCGAGGCGCTCGGCGTGTTCGCGGCGGATGGGCGGTTGCAGTTGTGGAACAACCGGTTCCGGCTGTTGTGGGGGCTGGAGGAGGAGTTCCTAGCGTCGCATCCGCGGGTCGACGCGTTTGCCGAGGCGGCGGGCGGCAAGCTGCTGACGCCCAACCGGTCGGCGCTGATCCCCGATCTGGTGCGCTCGGCGACGGTCGAGCGGCAGCAGCGTGGCGGGCGCGTGGCGTTTGCCGATGGGCGGCATTTCGAATTCGCGGGCGTGCCGCTGCCCGATGGCAACGCGCTGTTCACGATGCTCGACATCACCGACAGCCGGCGTGCGGAGCAGGCGTTGCGCGACCGGGCGAACGCGCTGGAGGCGGCCGACAAGGTCAAGACCGCGTTCGTGGCGAATATGAGCTATGAGTTGCGCACGCCGCTCACCTCGATCAGCGGGTTCGCGGAGATGCTGCACGGCGGCTATGCGGGGGCGATGACGCCGCAGGCCGAGGGCTATGTCGGCGCGATCCTTGAATCGGTCGAGCGGCTCGGACTGCTGGTCGACGACGTGCTCGACCTGACGCGCGCGGAGAGCGACCGCGAGGAGACCGATCGGAGCGACGTCGATCTCGCGACTACCGTCCGCGCGGCGGCGGAGACGATCCTGCCGTCCGCCAAGCGGCGCAAGCTCGACTTCGCGGTCGAGGTGGCGCGGTCGACCGGGCGGGTGAACGGCAATCCGAAGCGGCTGAAGGAGGTCGTCGAGCATCTGCTGCGCCACGCGGTTGCGGCGACGCAGGATGGCGGGCGCGTGCTGCTGCATACCGACGGCAATGCGACCTCGGCGCGGATCGTCGTGTCGGACGACGGGGTCGGGATGGATGCGGAGGCCGTTGCGCACGCGTTCGACCGGTTTGCCGAGTCCAAGCCGATGGGGGATCGGGCGTTGGGGCTGGGCCTGCCGCTCGCCAAGCAGTTCGTCGAGGCGCATGGCGGGACGATCGAGCTGGTGTCGGAGCCGGGGGCGGGCACGCTGATTACCGTAGAATTGCCGCGGCGATGAGCGTGCAACGTCTGCTCCCTCTCCCCTGCGGGGAGAGGGTCGGGGTGAGGGGCTGCCACGCAGTGCTGCGCCCGGAACGGCCCCTCACCCAACCCTCTCCCCGAGGGGGAGAGGGCTCATGCGCGTGATCCTGCTACCCGATCCACAAGCTACCGAGGCGTTCGGCGCTCTGCTGGCCGAGCGAGTTCGTCCCGGCGACGTCATCACGCTCCAGGGCACACTCGGTGCGGGGAAGACCAGTGTCGCGCGGGGACTGCTTGCGGCACTTGGGCTCGTTGGCGAGGCGCCGTCGCCCAGTTTTGCGATCGTCCAGCCTTACGAGCCGCCTGAGGTTCGCTTTCCCGTCATGCACGTCGACCTCTACCGGATTGATGACCCCGCCGAGATAGAGGAACTCGCGCTCGACGACGCACGCTATGATTCGCTGCTGCTGGTCGAATGGCCCGAGCGCGCGGGGCCGGACTATTGGCCCGATGCGCTTCGACTGAGCCTGACGATCGAGCCGGATGGCACGCGCGGCTTGACTATCGGCGTGCCGGAAGCTTGGAGGTCGCGATGGCCGACATGACCCCGCCGCCCGGCGCCGCCGCTTTTCTCGACGCTCATGGCTGGGGAGGGGCGAACATCCTTCCGGTCGCGGGCGATGCGTCGTTCCGGCGCTATTTTCGCGCGGTTGATGGAGAGCGGCAGGCGATCCTGATGGACGCGCCGCCGCCGCATGAGGACCCGCGGCCGTTCATTGCGGTGGCCGAATGGCTCGTCGAGCGCGACTTCGCGGCGCCGGCGATCCTGGCGTGCGATCTCGACCAGGGGCTCGTGCTGATCGAGGATTTCGGCGACGATCGGTTGCGCGAGGCGGTCGACGCAGCGCCCGATCAGGAGCTGTCGCTATACGCGCCGGCGATCGACCTGCTGGTGCGGTTGCGCGCGGAGCCGGCTGGACCCGTCCCCCCTTATGATCGCGCGGTGCTGCGGCGCGAGGCGGGGCTGTTCGTCGAATGGTATTGCCCGGCGGTCGGGATCGCGCCCGATCTCGCCGGCTGGGACGCGGCGTGGGAGGCGGTGTTCGACCATGCGATCGCCGAAACGCCGGTCACCGTGCTGCGCGATTATCATGCCGAAAATCTGATGCTCGTCGGGCCGGAGCGGTCGCTGGGGTTGCTCGATTTCCAGGACGCGCTCGCAGGGCATCCGGCTTACGATCTCGTGTCGCTGTTGCAGGATGCGCGGCGGACCGTCGATCCGACGGTCGAGGCGGCGATGCTGGAGCGGTATCGCGCGGCCACTGACGCCGACGCGGCGTTCATGGATGCGTATCACGTGCTCGGTGCGCAGCGGAATGCCAAGATCCTCGGCATCTTCACGCGGCTGTGGCAGCGCGATGGCAAGCCGCATTACCCGACGATGTGCCCGCGCGTCTGGGCGTATCTGGAGCGCGACCTCGCACAGCCGGTGATGGCGCCGGTCGCGGCCTGGTTCGCGGCCAACATACCGCCCGCGTTGCGCGGCGATCCGCTGGTGCTGTCGGCATGAGCCGCCAGCAGACGATCCGCCCCGTCCCGCGTGGTACCGTACCCGAGACGGCGATGGTGATGGCGGCGGGCCTCGGCAAGCGGATGCGGCCGCTGACCGCGACGCGGCCCAAGCCTTTGGTCAAGGTGGCAGGCAAGCCGCTGATCGATCACGTCTTCGCGCGATTGCAAGCGGCCGGCATCAAGCGCGCGGTCGTCAACGTGCATTACCTCGCGGACACGCTGGAGGCGCATGTCACCGACCGGTTCGACGGGATCGACGTCGTGATCTCCGACGAGCGCAAGATGCTGATGGAGACGGGCGGCGGGCTCGTCCAGGCGCGCGGCCTGCTCGGCGACGCGCCGGTGCTGGTGGTCAACAGCGACAATCTGTGGATCGACGGACCGGTCGATGCGATCAAGCTGCTCGCGTCGCGCTGGGACGATGCCAAGATGGATGCGCTGCTGCTGATGGTGCCGCTTGCGCGCGCGCATAATCACCGCGGGCCGGGCGATTTCTATCTCGCCGCCGATGGGCGGATCAGCGGGCGGCGCAAGTCCGGCCGGCTCGCGCCGTTCGCCTATACCGGCATCCAGATCCTCCACCCGCGGCTGATCGCCGACTGGCCTGAGGGGCCGTTCTCGACCAACCTGTTCTGGGACCGCGCGATCGCGGCGGGCCGCGCTTATGGGCAGGTCCATCAGGGCCTGTGGTTCGATGTCGGGACGCCCGCCGCGATTCCGCGGACCGAGGCGATCCTCGCGGATGGCTGATAGCGCCACGGCGGGTCGTCCGACGCTGTACACGATCCCCGCGCACCGGGCGTTTGCCGATGCGCTGGTCGCCGGGCTGATGCGGCAGGCGGGGCGCGATCCGCTGGCACTGGCGCGCGCGCTGGTCGTGCTGCCGAACAACCGCGCGGTGAAGGCGGTGACCGAGGCGTTCGTGCGTGCGAGCGGCGGCGGGCTCGTTCTGCCGCGGCTGGTCGCGCTGGGCGATCCGGAGATGGGCGAGGCGGTCGGCGCCGCGCTCGATCCCGCCGACGACATCGATCCGCCGCTGCCCGCGGTGCCGCCCTATCAGCGCCGCATGATCCTCGTGCGGCTGGTGTCCGAAGAGCGGGCCCGCGAAGGGCATC
This sequence comes from Sphingomonas aurantiaca, assembly GCF_003050705.1. Classification (GTDB taxonomy): domain Bacteria; phylum Pseudomonadota; class Alphaproteobacteria; order Sphingomonadales; family Sphingomonadaceae; genus Sphingomonas; species Sphingomonas aurantiaca. The sequence continues at coordinate 725,034 of NZ_QAOG01000002.1, forward strand.
CGGTCGATGCCGCGGAGGCGGTGCGGCTGGCGGGGGAGCTCGCGCGGACGCTCGACCAGCTGCTGGTCGAGGAGGTGCCGCCGACCAGGTTGCGCGATATCGAGCTGGGCCCCGAACTGACCGAGCATTGGCGTCGCGCGCTGGCGACGTTCGAGATCGTGCTGCAGCGCTGGCCGGGCGAACTCGCGCGGCTCGAGCGGATCGATGCGGCGACGCGGCGCTCGGCACTGCTCGACCGGCTTGCGCAGCGTTGGCGGAGCGCGCCGCCCGCCGGGATCGTGTGTGCGGCGGGCGTGACCGATTCTGCACCGGCGGTCGCACGGCTGCTCCGCTGCATCGCCGACATGCCGCACGGGATGGTGGTGTTCGCCGGTCTCGATCTGGCGCTGCCCGACGAGGAATGGGACGCGCTCGGCCCGCATGATCCGCACCCCGTGACCGGGCTCACGCGGCGCTCGATCGAGACGCATCCGCAGTTCGATGCCAAGCTGATGCTCCTGCGCATGGGCGTCGCGCGCGGCGAGGTGCAGACGTGGCGCGAGGGCGGCGGGCACGACGCCGATGCCGCGCGCGGCCGGGCGATCGCCAACGCGCTGGCGCCTGCGGATTTCACGGGCAAGTGGACGCAGATCGCGGCGGAGGATCGCCGCCTGAAGGGGGTCACGGCCGCCGAACTCGCAACGCCGGCGGAGGAGGCTCAGGCGATTGCGCTCGTGTTGCGCGAGGCGTTGGAAGTGCCGGAGCGGACCGCGGCGCTCGTCACGCCGGATCGTGCGCTGGCGCGACGAGTAGCGGCGCATCTCGGGCGTTGGGGCATCGGCATCGACGACAGCGCGGGGCGACCTCTGTCGATCCTGCCACCGGGGACGCTGTTGCTAGCGCTCGCGGAGGCGGCGGCGCAGCGCTTCTCGCCGCTCGCGTTGCTGGCGCTGCTCAAGCATCCGCTGGTGCGCAGCGGTGAGGATCGGTTGCTATGGCTCGACGGCGCGCGCGCGCTCGACCGACGGTTGCGCGGGCCGCGGCCTGCGGCGGGGCTCGACGGGATCGCCGGGCATCTGGAGGAGCGCAAGGGCACCGCGGCGACGTGGTGGGGCGACGTACAGCCGCTGCTGACGCCACTGGCCGGCGCGTTCGATCAGGGACCGCAGCCCTTGGCCTCGGTGCTCGCCTGCCTGCGCGAGACGGCGCAGAGCCTGTGCGGCGACAATCTCTGGTCAGGGCTCGCGGGCCGTGCCGCGGCGGAGTTCCTCGCCGATCTCGAAGCCGAAGCGCCCGCCGGACCGCCGCGGGTCGATCCGCGCGAGGTGCCGCAATTGCTGCGGACGCTGCTCGACGAGGTCGCGGTGCGGCCGGCGCCGGGCGGGCATCCGCGGCTGGCGATCTATGGCCTGATCGAGGCGCGGTTGCAGACCGCGGACGTGATGGTGCTGGGCGGGCTGAACGAAGGCGTCTGGCCGGGGCGGCCTGCGCCCGATCCGTGGCTCGCGCCGCGCATCCGCATGGAGCTCGGCCTGCCGGGTCTGGAGCGGCGTGTCGGCACCGCGGCACATGATTTCGCGCAGGCGTTGGGCGCCCCCCGCGCGGTCGTGACGCGCGCGCGGCGCGATGCGAAGTCGCCGGCGCTGGCGTCGCGGCTCTGGCTTCGGTTGCAGGCGCTGGCGGGCGATCGGTTCGAGCGCGCGTCGGCGCTGGAGGGCTGGACGCGCGCGCTCGACGATCCGGGCGAGCATCGGCCCGCCGATCGTCCCGCGCCGTCGCCGCCCGCGCTGCTGCGGCCCAGGGCGATTTCCGTCACCGAGGTCGATCGCCTGAAGGCCGACCCCTACGCCTTTTACGCGCGGCGCGTGCTCGGGCTGATGCCGCTCGATCCGGTCGATGCCGATCCGAGCGCGGCGTGGCGCGGGACCGCGGTGCACGATATTCTCGAACAATGGTGGAAGCAGGACGGCTGCACCGTCGACACGCTGCGGCTGCGCGCCAAGGCGATGCTCGACGACGAGCGGACGCACCCGATGATGCGTGCGCTGTGGCAGCCGCGGCTGCTCGAGGCGATCGACTGGATCGCGGGGGCGATCGTGGCGCAGGGCGAGGATGGCCGCAGCGTCGCCAGCGCCGAGGGCAAGGGCAAGATCGAGATCGCCGGTGTGACCCTGTCCGGGCGCTACGACCGGATCGACCGGCTCGCCGATGGTCGCCTGGCGGTGATCGACTACAAGACCGGCAAGCCGCCATCGCCGACCGCGGTGCGCGCCGGCTACAGCCTCCAGCTCGGGCTACTCGGGCTGATCGCCGAGCGCGGCGGGTTCGCCGACGTCTCGGGCACCGCGGGCGCGTTCGAATATTGGTCGCTCGGCAAGAAGCGCGATGCGTTCGGCTATATCGAGAGCCCGGTCGATCCCGAGGGCAAGCGCGACAAGATCCCGACCGCCGAGTTCACGGCGATCGCCGCGCACAACTTCACCGAAGTGGTCGGCGAATGGCTCACGGGCAGCGCGGCGTTCACCGCCAAGCTCGTGCCCGAATATGCCCCCTATGCCGAGTATGACCAACTGATGCGACGCGACGAATGGTATGGCCGTGAGCGGTGATACGCTCGCCACGCTGCCCCGCCTGAGAGGTGCGCAGGCCAATGCGAGCGACCCGTCGTCGCACGTCTGGCTGTCGGCGTCGGCGGGCACCGGCAAGACGCAGGTGCTGGCGGCGCGCGTGTTCCGGCTGCTGCTGCGCGGCGTCGATCCGGGTGCGATCCTGTGCCTGACCTTCACCAAGGCGGGCGCGGCGGAGATGGCGCAGCGGATCAACGGGCGGCTCGCCGCGTGGGTGCGGATGCCCGCGCCGGCGCTGGCGGCCGATCTGATCGCGCTCGGCGAGAGTCCGGTCCAGGCGTTGCAGGATCGGGCGCGCACGTTGTTCGCCAAGGTGCTCGACGCGCCGGGCGGGGGCTTGCGCATCCAGACGATCCACGGCTTCTGCCAGGGGTTGCTCGCCGCGTTCCCGGTCGAGGCCGGGCTGACGCCGGGGTTCCGGCCGCTCGAGGCGCGCGAAGAGGCGGGTCTCGCGCGCGAGGCGCTGGCGAGCCTGTTGTCGGATGCCGAGCGCGAGGGGCGCGAGCGTCCGGTCGAGATCGTCGGGCGGCTGAGCCTGCGGATGGGCGAGGGCGGGGCGGAGGCGTTCCTGCTGGCGTGCGCGCGCGCGTTGCCCGCGCTGGAGGCGCTGCCGGTCGGGATCCAGCCGTGGCTGCGCCGCGAACTCGGCCTGCCGTCGGGCGATATCGACGAGGCGATCGCGGAGTGGTGCGATGCGCTGGATCTGAACGCGATCGAGCGGATCGCGGCGGCCAATCGTGCCTGGGGGACGGCCACGGGGCTCGCGGCGGCGGCGACCGTGCAGCGTTGGCTCGGCTCCGAGGATCGCGCGGCGACCCTGTCCGAGCTCGCTGGCGTCGTGCTGACCGGCAAGGGCGAGCTGCGCAAAGCATCGAAGAAGCTGATCGATGCCGATCCCGATTACGAAGTGCTCGCGCGCGATCTGGGCGAGGCGTGCACCGACGTGCTGTCGATGGTGCAGCGCGCGACCTATTGCGATCTGCTCGGCGACGGGCTCGAGGTCGGGCGCGATTATGCGCGCGGCTATGCGCAGGCCAAGCGACGCGCAGGCGCGGTCGATTTCGACGACCTGATCGCGACGACGGTGGCGTTGCTCGACCAGCCGGGGATCGGCGAATGGGTGCGCTACAAGCTCGACCAGGCGACCGAGCATCTGCTGATCGACGAGGCGCAGGACACCAACGGGCATCAGTGGCGGATCGTGCGCGCGCTGGCGGACGAGTTCTTCGTCGGCCGCGGCATCTACGCGCCGTCGACGCGGACGCTGTTCACGGTCGGCGATTACAAGCAGGCGATCTTCGGCTTCCAGGGCACCGACCCGCTCAATTTCCAGGCGGCCGAACAGTATTTCGGCGGGCGGGCGACCGAGGCGCTGGGCGACGACGACTGGCCCGAGGAGGAGCGCGGGCTGCCGCTCGCGCGGTTGTCGCTGCGGCATTCGTTCCGCTCGACGCGGACCGTGCTGGAGTTCGTCGATGCAGCGATCGACGCGATCGGCGAGCCGGGCCTCGGCATCGCGGGCGCGGTCGAGCGTCATGCCAGCGAAGTGGCCGGGCCGGGGACGGTGACGCTGTGGCCACCGGTCTCGGCGGGCGGCAGCGAGGACGACGAGGAAGGCTGGGTCGACGACGCGGTGCGCAAGCTCGCCAGCGACATCGCGCGCGCGGTGAAGCGCTGGCTCGCGCCCGACACGGGGCTGATGCTCGAGAGCAAGGGGCGCAGGCTGCGGCCCGAGGACGTGATGATCCTCGTCAAGCGGCGCGGCGACCTCGCCTCGCTGATCGTCGCGCGGCTTTATGCCGAGGGCGTGCCGGTGGCGGGGGTCGACCGGCTGCGGCTGAACGCGCCGCTGGCGGTGCAGGATCTGCTCGCGACGATCCGCTTCGTGTTGCAGCCCGAGGACGATCTGAGCGTCGCGGCGTTGCTCGTGTCGCCGTTGATCGGGTGGACGCAGGACGAGCTGATGGCGGCGGCGCCGCGCGAGGCGGGGCCGCTCTGGCGGCATCTGCAACGCACGCAGTCGCCTGCGCGGCTCGCGCCGTTGCTCGCGATGCTCGCGCGCGCGGACATCGCCACGCCGTATCAGTTTCTCGAGGAGCTTTTGTCGGGCCCGCTCGACGGACGGCGGAAACTGATCCGGCGGCTGGGGACCGAGGCGCGCGATCCGATCGAGGAGCTGCTCAACGCCGCGCTGACGTTCGAAAGCACGACGACGCCATCGTTGCAGCGCTTCCTCGACTGGTTCGATCGCGGCGATGTCGAGATCGTCCGCGATCCGTCCGCGCCGCTCGATGCGGTGCGGGTGATGACCGCGCATGGTGCGAAGGGGTTGCAGGCGCCGTTGGTGATCCTGGCGGATGCGACCGCGGACCCGTCGGCGGCGCCGCGATCGATCCTGAAATGGGCGCCCGAGCCGGGGGCCGCGCCGATCCCGGTGTTCCGCCCGCGATCGAACGAGCGCGGCGGGCCACTGGATGCGGTCGTGTCCGCGGCCGAGCAGCGCGAACTCGAGGAGCATTGGCGGCTGTTCTACGTCGCGGCGACGCGCGCGGAGGAACGGCTGGTGATCGCGGGGGCGCTCGGCACGCGCGCGAAAGGCGTACCGCCGGAGAATAGCTGGTACGCGGCGGCCGATCGTGCGCTGACCGCGCTTGCGGTGCCGCCCTCCGAGGAGGGCAGCGGCGAGGAACGGCGTTTCGTCGGGGTCGATCCGCAGCCCGCGGTGAGCGCCAAGGCATCGGCATTGGCCGAACGTCCGGCGGATGCGCATCTCCCGGCGTGGGCGCACGAACCCGCGCCGCTCGAGGCGCGTCCGCCGCGCCCCTTGTCGCCGTCCGCGCTGGGCGATGACGCCGTGTCCGATCCGCCGCCGACGCCCGCGATGCGAGTCGCGGCGGAGCGGGGCCAGCTGATCCATGCGTTGTTCGAGCGGCTGCCCGCGGTGGCTGCCGCCGATCGTGTCGCCGCGGCCGATCGCTGGCTGGCAAAGGCGGGTGGCGTCGACGACGCGGCGGCGCGTGCGGACATCGTGCGCAGCGTCGTCGCGGTGCTCGACGATCCGCGCTTCGCCGATCTGTTCGGCGCGGATACGCTCGCCGAGGCGCCGATCGCGGCGACCTTGCCGAATGGTATCGTCGTGTCGGGCACGGTCGATCGCCTGCTGATCGAGGCCGACCGGATCCGGGTCGTCGACTTCAAGACCGGGCGGCGCGCGCCGGGTGGGCTGGACGACGTCCCCGATTATCATCTGAAACAGATGGCGGCCTATGCCGAGGCGCTGGGCGTGATCTTTCCGGGACGATCGGTCGAGGCGGCGTTGCTCTACACCGCGGGGCCGCGGCTGATCGTGCTCAGCGATGCGACGCTGGCCGCGAACAAGCCGCACTATCGGCCCGCGGAGCAAAGCTAGCGTCTCGGTGGTTGAGCGAACACACGCGCGACCCTAGATTGCGTTCAACGAAGGAGAATCCACGATGGCGACCAAGCAGATTACCGATGCCAGCTTCGATGCAGACGTCCTGAACGCGGACGGGCCCGTGCTCGTCGATTTCTGGGCGGAATGGTGCGGCCCGTGCAAGATGATCGGACCCTCGCTCGAGGAAATCTCGGAAGAACTGGGCGAGAAGGTGACGATCGCCAAGCTCAACATCGACGAGAACCCCGACGCGCCGGGCAAGTACGGCGTCCGTGGTATCCCGACGATGATCCTGTTCAAGGGCGGCGCACCGGCAGCGACCAAGGTTGGCGCCGAGCCCAAGGGCCGGTTGAAGGCCTGGCTCGAGGGTGAGCTCGCCTGAACTAGCGCCTTCCGTCATCCCAGCGAAAGCTGGGACCTCCCGGTTCGGGCCGCACCCTAGCCAACCGGGATACCCCAGCTTTCGCTGGGGTGACGGACGAGGGTTTCAGCTGCGATAGTCTGCGTTGATCGAGATATAGCCATGCGTCAGGTCGCAGGTCCACACGGTGGCCCGGCCGTCGCCGAGCGCAAGATCGACGCCGATTTCGACCTCCTGGCCCTTCAGATGCGCCGCAACCGGCGCTTCGTCATAGCCGCTCAGCGCCAGGCCACCTTCCGCGACCTGCGTATTCCCGAACCGGATCGATAGCGTATCCCGATCGGCGGGCTCGCCGGCCTTGCCGACCGCCATGACGACGCGCCCCCAGTTCGCGTCCTCGCCCGCGATCGCGGTCTTTACCAGCGGTGAATTGGCGATGCTCATCGCGATGCGGTGTGCGCTGCGGTCGCTCTCGGCGCCAGTCACCTGGATCTCGATCAGCTTCTGCGCGCCCTCGCCGTCGCGGACGACGAGCATCGCGAGCTGATGGCAGAGGTCCGCCAGCGCCGCGCGGAACGCCTCGGCGCCGACGCTGTCATCGTCCGCTAGCACCGCATTACCCGCCTTGCCGGTCGCGAACGCCAGCACCGTGTCGCTGGTCGAAGTATCGCTGTCGACGGTGATGCACGAGAAGCTTGGCGCGTTCGCCTTCGACAGCGCGGCTTGGAGGAACTCGGGCTCGACCGCGGCGTCGGTGAAGATGAAGCCGAGCATCGTCGCCATGTCCGGCGCGATCATCCCCGAACCCTTGATGATGCCGACCAGCGTCACCGTGCGTTCGCCGATCACCGCGGTCGTCACCGCGCCCTTCGTGAAGGTGTCGGTCGTCATGATAGTCGCGGCCGCATCCTCCCAGCCGCAGGGTTCGGCGGCGAACGCGGCATCCAGCCCGGCTTCGGCCTTGTCGATCGGCAGCGGGACGCCGATCACGCCGGTCGAGGACACGAACACGTCCGAAGGCTGGCATCCTACATGCGCCGCGGTCCGCGCCGCGATCGCCTCGACCGCCGCCCGGCCACGCGACCCGGTGAACGCGTTCGAATTGCCCGCATTCACCACCAGCGCGCGCGCCTGCCCGAGCGTCAGCGCCGCGCGGCACCATTCCACCTCGGGCGACGGACATTTGCTCGTCGTCAGCACGCCCGCGACGACGGTGCCCGGATCGAGCGTCACGAAGGTCAGGTCGCACCGATCCCACGCCTTGTACCGCGCGCGGGCCACATATGCGGTCACCCCAGCAATGGCGGGTGCTGACGGGAAGGGGAGCGCGAGCGGTGATGACATGCAGGATCGCCTAGGTTACTTCTGGGTCGGGCAGCGGGGTAGCAACATGACATTGACAGGCAAGCGATTGGTTGGGGCAGCTTTCGCAATTTGCTCGGTAACCACTGCAACCGCGGCGCAGCGGCCGATGATGCCGGTTCCGATCGGCAACCCGGGTACGTGGATAACGGCTGATGATTATCCGCCTGAGGCCGTTCGAGCCAATCGATCTGGACGGGTCGTCGCAGACGTCGACGTCGGCTCCGACGGAAAAGTCATATCGTGCAAAGTCAGCGAGTCGAGTGGCACCACCAGCCTCGATCTCAAGACGTGCGAGATCGTCATGGAACGCGGACGGTTCAACCCCGCGACGGACATGAAAGGCCGACCGACCGCTGGCACCTATCATATGCCTGTCAGCTGGCTGGTTCCTGACTCCGCGCCGCCGATCGACCTGACGTCGGGCAAGTTCGAACAGGTGACGGAATTCGAAAGCGTTATCGGGACGGATGGCAATATCGTGAGCTGCCGCGTCATCACGAAATCCGATGCGGCGCAGCCGGACCCCTGCATGAAGCTTGTTCCAGGATCGCCGACGTACAGCAATTATGTCCGTAATGGCCAGCCATCTCGGACCATTGTACATTACCGCTACTCGGCCGTTGCCAAGCCCGCCGACTGAGCGGCTTTAAGTCGATCTACAGGATGGACGTCTCAACAGCATTGCCATAATGGATCGGGACGCATGAACCTGCTGCTTCTCCTTTCCGCCCTCTTGTCCGCGCTCACCGGCGCGGTACCGGGCGTGCGTGGGCAGTCGGCGCAGGCGGTGGCGCAGGGCAGCATCTGCGCGCAGGCGGCCGTGGTCGCGGTGGCGAAGGTCGCGGTGCGGCCGGTTGCGGCGCTCGCCTCGCTGGCGGAAATTGCCGTGTCGGCGTCCTTGCGCGCCATCGACCTCGGCAACACCCCGATCTGGGCGGACCGTCGGCGCGAATAGCGTCGGGCGTGTGATCCCTTGGCCTGCGGGCCGCTCCCTATTCTTCCGCGTGCGGGCGCAAAGCGTGCCGCCGCGTCTCATATCCAGGAATTCTGCCCATGTTCGGTGGCCTCGCCAAATCGCTGTTCGGTTCGTCCAACGACCGGTACGTCAAGTCGCTCAACCCGATCCTCGCCAAGATCGCCTCGTTCGAGCCGTCGCTTCAGGCGATGTCGGACGACGAACTCTCGGGCCAGACCGTCAAGTTCCGCGCGCGTCTCGCCGAGGGCGAGAAGCTCGACGACCTTCTCCCGGAGGCGTTCGCGACCGTCCGTGAAGCCGCCAAGCGCGTGCTCGGCCAGCGCCATTACGACGTGCAGATGGTCGGCGGCATCGTCCTCCACCGCGGCGAGATCGCCGAGATGCGCACCGGCGAGGGCAAGACGCTCGTCGCCACGCTCGCGACCTATCTCAACGCGCTGCCCGGCGACGGCGTCCACGTCGTCACCGTCAACGATTACCTCGCGGCACGCGATGCCGAGTGGATGGGGCAGGTCTATACCTTCCTCGGCATGACAATCGGCGTGATCATCCCGAACCTGTCCGACGAGGAACGCCGCGCCGCCTACGCCGCGGACATTACCTACGGGACGAACAACGAGTTTGGGTTCGACTATCTCCGCGACAACATGAAGTATGAGCGCAGCGCGATGACGCAGCGCCCGTTCAACTTCGCGGTGGTCGACGAGGTCGATTCGGTGCTGATCGACGAGGCGCGCACGCCGCTGATCATCTCGGGGCCGACCGACGACAAGTCCGAGCTGTACATGCAGGTCGACGCGGTCGTGAAGCAGCTCGATCCCGCCGATTACGACAAGGACGAGAAGCAGAAGACGATCATCCTCACCGAGGACGGCACCGAGAAGGTCGAGCGGATGCTCGAGGCGGCGGGGCTGCTCGAGGGGCAGAACCTGTACGACTTCGAGAACACGCAGGTCGTCCATCACCTCAACCAGGCGCTGCGCGCGATCGTGATGTTCAAGTCGGACATCGACTACATCGTCAAGGACGGCAAGGTCATCATCATCGACGAGTTCACCGGCCGCATGATGGACGGCCGGCGCTGGTCGGACGGCCTGCACCAGGCGGTCGAGGCGAAGGAGGGCGTCCAGATCGAGCCCGAGAACCAGACGATGGCCTCGATCACCTTCCAGAACTATTTCCGCATGTACCCCAAGATCGGCGGCATGACCGGCACGGCCGCGACCGAGGCGGCCGAATTCTACGACATCTACAAGATCAACGTCGTCAGCATCCCGACCAACGTCACGGTCAAGCGCGTTGACGAGGAAGACGAGTTCTACAAGGACACCAAGGACAAGTTCGCGGCGATCGCCAAGAAGATCAAGCATCACGCCGATCTCGGCCAGCCGGTGCTGGTCGGCACGGTGTCGATCGAGAAGTCCGAGCTGCTGAGCGAGTTCCTGGTTGGCGAACAGGTCGAGCACAAGGTGCTGAACGCGCGCTTCCACGAGATGGAGGCGCACATCGTCGCGCAGGCCGGGCGCAAGTCCGCGGTGACGATCGCGACCAACATGGCGGGCCGCGGCACCGACATCAAACTCGGCGGCAACCTCGAATTCCGCATGCTCGACGAGCATCCCGACCTCGTCGAGGGCACGCCCGAATATGCCGCCGAGGCAGCGCGGATCGAGGTCGAGATCGAGGCCGAGAAGCAGGCGGTGCTCGCCGCGGGCGGCCTGTTCGTGCTCGGCACCGAGCGGCACGAGAGCCGGCGCATCGACAACCAGCTGCGCGGGCGCTCGGGGCGTCAGGGCGATCCGGGGCTGTCGCGCTTCTATCTCAGCCTCGACGACGATCTGCTGCGGATCTTCGGGCCGGACACGCTGTTCGCCAAGATGATGCGCAACAATATCGAGGACGGCGAGGCGATCGGCAGCAAGTGGCTGAGCAAGGCGATCGAGACCGCGCAGAAGAAGGTCGAGGCGCGCAACTACGACATCCGCAAGCAGGTCGTCGAATATGATGACGTGATGAACGAGCAGCGCAAGGTCATCTACGAGCAGCGCGCGGACATCATGGACGCCGAGACGGTCGGCGACGTGGTCACCGACATGCGCGCGGAAACGGTCAACGTGATCATCGGCGACGCGTGCCCGCCCAACTCCTATCCCGAGCAGTGGGACGTGGCGGGGATGAAGACGCGGCTTGCCGAGGTGATGAACCTCGAGCCGCCGATCGATGCGTGGCTGCTCGAGGAATCGGTCGACCCCGAGGTGATCGAGGAGCGGGTCCGCGCGATGGCGGACGAGGCGATCGCGACCAAGGCCGCGGATCTGGATGCGGAGACGTGGACATCGGTCGAGAAGTCGATCCTGCTGCAGAATCTCGACCATCACTGGAAGGAGCATCTGGCGACGCTCGACGCGCTGCGCCAGGTCGTCCATCTGCGTGCCTACGCGCAGAAGACGCCGATCAACGAGTATAAGCAGGAGGCGTTCTCGCTGTTCCAGCGGATGCTCGAGACGATCCGCGAGGACGTGACCAAGACGATCGCGCATGCGCAGTTCCAGATGCAGGCGCCGGTCGGTCTTCCCGAACTGCCCGACTTCATCACGACGCATTTCGACCCGTTCACGGGCGAGGACAATTCGAACGACTTCGATGCGGGCACGCGCGGCCACATCACGTCGACGATGCCGCCGCTCCAGATCCCGCAGCCGCAGGAGGCCGATATCGGCGAGGATCCGGCGAACTGGGAAGGCGTGGTCAGCCGCAACGCGCCATGCCCGTGCGGATCGGGCCGCAAGTACAAGCAGTGCCACGGCGCGGTGTGATCGGTTGAACCCGGCCTGCTCGGACGCATGGGCGTTCCGGGCGGGCCGAGGCTTTGCCTCCCGGATCGGCTGGACGCGATGCCGGAGAACATGAACGAAATCTCACGGAACGTGAGCAAGTTGACCGTGTTTTCTAGGTCCTTATCTTGTCGATGAAGGACTTAGGCATGCGGTATATTACACTCGTTGCTCTTCCGTTGCTGGCCATGAGCGCGTCTCCCGTGCTGGCCAAGGGCTGTATCCGCGGCGCGGCGGCGGGCGGTGTTGGCGGCCATTTCGTCGGCAAGGGGCATGCGGTGATGGGCGCCGCTGTCGGCTGTGCCGTCGCGCATCACCATTATGCCAAGCAGGCCAAGGCGGAGAAGGCGCGCGCCCGCACTCGCGGCTGAGCGAGTTTCTCCTTAAGTCGTGTCAGTGGATCGCCATGATCACGCCATCCTATAGGCGCGGTACGGCGATCCTCGACCGCAGCAGCGTGACGAAGCGGTCGAGCCGGCAGGGCGACGCACAGCCAGGGATGGAGAGCGGCGTCACGACGACGTCGGCCTTCAGCGCGCGGATCGCCGCCAGCGGTTGCACCCGGTAATAGAGGTGGATGAACCGCTCGCCCGATCGCGTGTCGCGCAGTCGCTCGACCACCAGCGCGCCGCCGGGTGCGACGTCGTTGCGGGCAAAGCCCGGTGCCTCGAGATCGACATGCAGCGCGGCGGCCAGCGCCGTTACATTGGTATCGTGGCCGACCATCACGTCCAGCCGGGGGGTGTTGGGCGCGGTGAGCGTGTCGATGATCCGCTGGCCGAGGACCGAGGCTTGGTGCGCCGCCATGTAGGGCGAGCGCGTGAACACATCGAACAATGCGGCGTGCACCGCACCGACCTGCGCGATCGTCGCGGGATCGGCGCGGCCCCATCCGACCTGGCGGCGGGGCATGCCCTCGGCCTCTTCGAGCAGCAGGACCTGCGCGGTCCCCGACGCGGCGCGGATCGGGCCCGACAGATCGATGCCGTGCCCATCGGCCGACGCGCGGACGGTCGCCGGCACGACCGGGCTGCATGGGCCAGCATCGCAACCCAGCACGGTGTCGATCCGCGCGAGTGCCGGGCGATGGCGGGCGACGAGCGCGTCCATCCCGCCGGTATGGCGATCGATCGAGGCGATCGCCTCGCGGGGCACGAATGCGGTCGCGCGCGCAGAGAGCGGCTCGAAGATCGGGTCGGTCTGGCCGACGGGGCGGTGGCCGACCGCGACGCGACAGCCCGGGGCGAACCCCTGCACATAGGCCTCTCCGCTCGCGATCGTCCGGCTGGCGGTGTTGGTCCATATCCGGATCGAGCCCGGCACCGGGCAGCGGGCGAGCCCGAGCGGGGCAAGCCAGCGACGGTCATGCCGCCCGAGCAACCGCATCGCGGCGGCGCCGTGCGGGGTCACCTGTCCTTCGGGGACCGGCCAGGTCGGCCAGGGTTGCGCGGTCCGCGTGGCGTCGGGCACTTCGCCCGCCAGCGGCGCGCGCACGCCGTGCCGCATCAGCATCACGACCCGCTCGAGCCGCAGGTCGTGCGACGCTGGGCGCGCTTGCGTCACGGCAGGGAGAATCGACAGCGACAGGCCGAGGGCAGCACGGAACGCAGCCGAGACGGGATGGGGAGCGGGCATTATACGGGTCTCGGTTCGATAGAGTGCGGCAGTCGCCGATCGCCCCCTAGGCACCGCGGGTGTCACTGGCGTGACACCGTCGTCGCGATAGCGCTTCCCATCGTTCCTCCAACCACTTAAGCGCCGCGCATCCCCGGGGGGCCGCTGATGCGCGGCTGAGAGGTGGGCTGCAGCCCATGACCCGCTGAACCTGATCCGGCTGATACCGGCGTAGGGAGGGTCTGCGGCTGGCCCGTCGTCCCTCCGATTGGAGTGGACGTGACGTTTTTCAGTATCGGTTTTCCGTCGTGATGTCGGCCTCTTGCAACCGCAGGCGGTTGGGACGCGTCGCGTTGACGCTGTCGGCGGCGTTCGTCGCCTCCTCGGCCGCGGCGCAGGTTGCGCCCGATCCGGTCGAACCCACCGAAATCCGGGTGGTCGGCAAGCAGGATCCGGCCGGGTTTCTGCCCGACCAGAAAGTGCCGCGCGCGCAGAGTGCGATCTCTGCCGACTTCATCGCAAAGCAGGCGCCGACGCTCAATGCGTTCCAGCTCGTCACGTTGCTGCCCGGCGCGAATGTCGCGTCGAGCGATCCTTACGGCCTGTCGACCAGCTCCAGCCTGACGCTGCGCGGTCTCGGCCAGGACGAGATCGGCGTGCTGATGGAAGGCGCGCCACAGAACGACATCGGCTATTATTACGCCTATCCGTCGCAGTTCGCCGACCCCGAGAATTTGAAACGCATCTCGATCGCGCAAGGCTCGGTCGACATCGATTCGCCGACGCTGGGTGGCGCGGGCGGTCTGTTGTCGCTCGCGCTCGACGATCCGAAGGCGCGCCCCGGTGCGCTCGTCGACCTGTCGCTCGGCAGCTATGCGGCGCGGCGCGGCTTCGTGCGCGTCGACAGCGGTACGATCGGGCAAACCGGGCTGAAGGCCTTCCTGTCCTATTCGAACACCCGCGCGGATAACTGGCGGGGGCCGGGCTTCGACACGCGCCAGCACATCGACGCCAAGATCCTGAACGAATGGGGCGCGGGCAACCGTGCCAGCCTCGCGCTGTCGTATAACGATGCGAACACGTCGAGCTATCCCAGCCCGACGCTCGCCGAGTGGACCGCGCAGGGGCGCGGGTTCAACTATGATGCGCGCTACACCGCGGGGAACACCAACTACTGGCGGCTGTACCGCGCACCGTTCCGCAACCTCTACGCGTCCGCCCCCGTGCATCTCGCGCTGAGCGACCGGCTCGCGCTCGACACCACCAGCTATCTCCAGTTCGGCTATGGCAATGCGCCTTATGGGACGCAGCTGGCGACGGAGGGGAATTTCCTAGGCACCGAGGAACTGGCCCAGCCGATCGCGCTGCCCGGCGCGGTCGATGGCGTGGCGACCGTGCTCGGCAACTATACTGGCGATCAGATGCGCGCGGGCACCGTCGCCAAGCTCACGCTAAAGACCGGCGCGCACACGCTCACCGCCGGCCTATGGTTCGATTACGGCACCGACCGCGTCACGCAGTCCTACACGTCGATCGATGCCGAGGGGCAGCCGACCGACCGTTGGGGGTATCGCGCAAAGGCGATCCGCACCGCCGACGGCCGCCTGCTCGCCTATGAGAACCAGCGTACCGTCACGGTGACCAAGAGCGTCTTCGTCGCCGACAGCATCGCGCTGACGCCGCGGCTGACGATCGAGGCGGGGTTCAAGGGCGTGAACGTGCTGCGCAACGGCCGGACCTATCTGCCCGGACCGCAGGACGCGGTGCGCAAGGACAGCTTCGCCGCGCTGCCCCGCGCGGCGATCCACTACCGGCTCGACGATCGCCAGCAGCTGTTCGCCAACATTACCACCAACTTCCGCACGCCCAACGAGTTCACGCTCTACAACAGCTATTATGGCGGCGCGGTCGTCGTGCAGGGGACCAACGACCTCAAGAACGAATATTCGGTCTCGCAGGAGATCGGCTATCGCTTCATCGGCGAGCAGCTCTCCGCCTCGGTGACCGGCTTCCATTACAAGTTCCGCAACCGACAGCTGGCGACGGTGATCGATAATGGCGGGGCGCAGGTCAACACGACGATCAACGCCGGCGGACAGACCTCGTACGGGGTGGATGCGGAGATCGACTACCGCCCGGTGGCAGGCGTCAGCCTCTATTTGTCGGGCGAATATCTGCACGCGCGGATCGACGACGACCTGCCCGTCGGTACGGATTTCCTGCCGACCAGCGGCCGCCGCGCGGTGTCCAGCCCGACCGTCCAGTTCGGCGCGGGCGGTACCTATGACGACGGCCGGTTCTTCGGCAGCGTCGCGTCGAAATATATCGGCGCGCAATATGCGAGCTTCATGAACGACGAGCGGATCAAGGGCTATGCGACGCTTGATCTGTCGGTCGGCATGCACCTGGCGGACTGGCTCGACGGCAAGCGCACCGACCTGCGAGTCAACGCGATCAACGTCACCGACCCGCACGTCCTCGCCGGCGTCCAGTCGGTCAGCACCAACGCGCAGGACACGATCGGGCGCAACGGCACCGTCATCGCCGGCGCCGCGCCCGCTTATTATGTCGGCAGCGGCGCGGCGGTGATGGCGACGATCTCGCGGGCGTTCTGAGATGGTAGCGAACCCCGCGCGCGTCCCTGAGCCTGAAGACCACCGTGTCCACGGCATGGGCACCGAGTGGGAGGCGCCCACCTGGCCGGCGATCACGCCGGACGAAGCCGCTGCGGTGCTCGCGCGCTTTCCGGCGGCGGGGGCGGTGACCGGGCTGCACTGGCATTCGCCGCGGCCGTTTTCCGCCGCTACGCTGGTCCAGACGACGCGCGGGCCTTTCCTGCTCAAGCGTCACCATCATCACGTCCGCACGCGCGAGGGGCTGGGCGAGGAGCATGCGTTCGTCGCGCATCTCGCCGCATCGGGGCTGTCGGTGCCCGACGTCCTGCGCGCGGCCGACGGGGCTAGCGCCGTGAAGGTTGGCGACTGGTCGTACGAACTGCATCGCCAGTCGCCGGGCGCGGACCTGTACCGCGACCGGCTGTCATGGACACCGTTCCTGTCGCGCGATCACGCGCACGCCGCCGGGGTGGCGCTTGCGGAATTGCATGGCGCGGCACGCGGTTTCGATGCGCCGGCGCGTCGCCAGCAGCCGCTGGTCGCAAGCTTCGGCATCGTTCCGGCCGCGGACCCGATCGCGGCGATGAGCGCCTATGTCGCCGCGCGACCGGCGGTACGCGCGTTTCTCGCCGGCCGGCCGTGGCAGGCGCAGTGTGCGCGGCTGTTCGATCAGGCGGGCGCGGACCTGCCGGCGCTGATGGCGCAGCAGCCGCCTTTGTGGACTCACAATGACTGGCATCCGTCCAATCTGCTCTGGCGCGAGGACGGGACGGTGCGGACCGCGATCGACTTCGGGCTCGCGGATCGCACGACCGCGGTCCACGACATCGCCACCGCGATCGAGCGGACGGCGATCCGCTGGCTCGACCTGGGGCAGGGCAACGACGACACGATCGCCGATCCCGCCTCGGCGCTGGCGCTGCTCGACGGCTATGCGACGATCGTGCCGCTGGGGCGGGCCGATGTCGACGCGATCGTCCGGCTGCTGCCGCTCGTCCATCTCGAATTCGCGCTGTCGGAGGTCGACTATTTCACCGCCGTCGTCGCCGATCCGGCCTCGGCCGCGATGGCGTGGGATGGCTATCTGATCGCGCATGCCGACTGGTTCTTCGCACCCCCCGGGCGGCGCTTCCTGCGCGGGATCGAGCGCGCATGACGCCGTTCGAGATCGTCGCCGTCGTCGTCAGTTTCGCCGGAATCTGGCTGACGGCATCGCGGCGGATGCTGTGCTGGCCGGTCAGCCTCGTCGCCTGCGCGCTGTACTTCAAGCTGTTCCTCGACGTCCGGCTCTACGCCGACATGGTGCTGCAGGCGCTGTTCGGGATCGCCATTCTCTATGGGTGGATCGCCTGGGCGCGCGGCAAGGACGATGCGGGCGAGGTCGTCGTCGCGCCGCTGCGGCCGATGCGGGCGCTGCTGGGACTGGCGGCGGGCGCGGCGGGGGCGGTGACCATCGGGTGGTTCACCAGCCACTATACCGATGCTGCGCTCCCCTGGATGGACGCGGGGCTCAGCAGCTTCAGCCTGGTTGCGCAATATTGGACCGCGCGCCGCCATGCCGAGAGCTGGCTGCTGTGGATCTGTGTCGATGCGCTGTATTTCGGGATGTTCCTCGTCAAAGGGCTGGCGCTCACCGCGGGGCTGTATGCGGCGATGATCGTGCTGGCGGTGCTCGGCTATCGGCAATGGCGACGCGCTTCGATCGACGCCGCGCGAATGAGGGCCGCCGACACGGTTGCCTGACGGCGCCGAGCATGCTCTACTCCGACAAATATAAGACGTCGAAGAGGATGCCGCGATGACCGACCCTTGCCAGTGCGGCCCCTCGCGTCGTCATGTCCTGACCGGCGTTGGCAAGGCGGCGTTGCTCACGGGCATGCTGGCCGGGTCTGCGGGAACCTATGCCGCAGCGCCCGACGCTGCCCCGCGGATCCCGGTCGCGGCGCTCAAGCCCTTCGACCTGGCCGACGTGACGCTGGGCGAGGGGCCGTTCCTGCAGGCGGAGCGCAAGACGTCAGCCTATCTGCTCTCGCTCGAACCCGACCGGATGCTGCACAATTTTCGCGTGAATGCCGGGTTGCCGCCCAAGGCCAGCGTCTATGGCGGCTGGGAGTCGGATCCGGTCTGGGCGGACATCAACTGCCAGGGGCATACGCTCGGCCATTATCTGTCCGCCTGTGCGCTCGCCTATCGCTCGACGGGGGACCGGCGGTTCAAGGCGAGGATCGAGCATATCGCGCGCGAGCTCGCCGCGTGCCAGGCGGCGTCGGGTAGCGGGCTGGTCTGCGCGTTTCCCGACGGCGCCGCCGTGGTGGCGGCGCATCTGCGCGGCGCGCCGATCACCGGGGTTCCCTGGTACACGCTGCACAAGGTCTTTGCGGGGCTTCGCGATGCCACGCTGCTCGCGGACAGCGACACTGCGCGCGCCGTCCTGCTGCGGCTTGCCGACTGGGCGGTGGTCGCGAGCCGGCCGCTCGACGCGGCGCAGTTCGAGACGATGCTCGATACCGAGCATGGCGGCATGAACGAGGTGTTCGCGGACCTGTACGCGATGACCGGCAGCGCCGACTACGCCGTCATGGCGGAGCGGTTTTCGCACAAGGCGATCCTCGCGCCGCTGGCGCGGAGCCGCGATCATCTCGACGGGCTGCACGCCAATACGCAGGTGCCCAAGGTCATCGGCTTCCAGCGCGTGTGGGAGATCACGGGGAAGCCCGACTATCGCGACGCCGCTGCGTTCTTCTGGAGGACGGTGGCGCTGACCCGGTCGTTCGCGACCGGCGGGCATGGCGACAACGAGCATTTCTTTCCGGTCGCGGATTTTGCCAGCCACGTCTTCTCGGCAAAGGGATCCGAGACCTGCTGCCAGCACAACATGCTGAAGCTCACGCGCGCGCTGTTCCTGCACGATCCGCAGGCGCATTATGCCGATTATTACGAGCGGACGCTGTATAACGGCATTCTCGCGTCGCAGGATCCGGATACGGGCATGGCGACCTATTTCCAGGGCGCGCGGCCCGGCTATATGAAGCTGTATCACACCCCCGAAACGGCATTCTGGTGCTGCACCGGCACGGGGATGGAGAACCACGTCAAATATCGCGATTCGCTCTATTTCCACGACGATCGCGCGCTGTACGTCAACGCGTTCGTGCCCTCGGCCGTCCGGTGGAGGGACCGCGAAATGGTGCTGACGCAGACGACGACGTTCCCCGATGAGCCCGTGACGCGGCTGCGCTGGACGGTGAAGCGACCGACCGACGTCGTGCTCAAGCTGCGGCATCCCGGCTGGAGCCGTGCGGCGATCGTGCTGGTCAACAGGGTCGAGGTGCTGCGGTCGACCGCGCCCGGCCGTTACCTCGATATTGCGCGCGTCTGGCGGAACGACGATGTGGTGGAACTCCGCCTGGACATGCATCCGGTCGCCGAGCGCTTGCCGGGGGCGCCCAATATCGTCGCGTTCACGGTGGGGCCGCTAGTGCTGGCGGGCGCGTTCGGGCGGGGCGGGCTGGCGCCCGGTTCGGACATCATCGTCAACGAACGCAAATATGGCGAGTATAATGCGGAGCCGTTCGCGGCGCCCAAGCTGGCGGGCGATCCGGAGACGCTGGCCGGCGCGATCCGCGCGGGCGACCGGCCGCTCGAGTTCACCATCCCCTCTGCCAGTGGCCAGCCGGTGCGGCTGATCCCGTATCACCGCATCGCGCATGACCGCTACGCGACCTATTGGGACGTCGCGCCCGCGGCGACTTGATCTCCCGCGGCGGACCGGCTGGATCACAATATTACGCTACGTAACGCGACTGTCTTGGAACGTTCGTCCAAATGACGCGGATGAGACCTAGTGGCGCCGGGAGTGGCGGCGTTGCCACCGGGGAATATCATCGATGCATATGGGTAAAGGTCTGTTGCTGGCCTCGGTTTCGCTTGTTCTGACATCCGGCGGCATCGCCGCGCAAGCGCAGGATCGCCCCACGACGACCCCAGCGACGTCCGCTCCCGCTCCCGGCACGACCGCGACGACCGACGAGACTGGCGAGATCGTCGTCACGGGCAGCTACGCCCGCAGCCTGCGCGCCGCGACCGAGACCAAGCGTCTCGCGGCGTACGGCGTCGACTCGATCAGCTCGACCGACATCGGAAAGTTCCCGACGCAGAACGTCGCCGAGGCGCTGCAGATGATCCCGGGCGTGACGATCACGCGACCGCGCGGCGAGGGGCTGTATGTCAGCGTGCGCGGGCTGGGGCCGCAGTTCCAGAGCACGTTGCTCAACGGCAGCACGGTCGCGCTGAACGACCTGATCGAGAATGGCGGCGCGAACGGCCGCCAGTTCCGGTTCGAGATGCTGCCCGCCGAGTTCACCTCGAGCATCGACGTCGTCAAGACGCCGACCGCCAACATGACCGAGGGCGCGCTGGGCGGCAATATCGACGTCAAGACGTTCCACCCGCTCGACGTCGGCAACAAGACGACGCTCAACCTGCGCGGCACCTATACGAGCCAGACCGACAAGGTGAAGCCGAACGCGACGGTCATCACCAGCGCGACCAACGCCAGCGGCACGTTCGGCATCCTGGCGGGCGCGCAATATTGGCAGAAGGCGGTCCGCAACGATCGTTTCCTGAACTTCGGGTGGAACCTCAACAAGTTCACCGCTCCCGCCTCGGGCGGGCTCGCCGCCGGTCTCTACACGCCGACTCGCACGCGGCCGACGATCGAGACGGAGGATCGCAAGCGCATCTCGGGCATGGTGTCGGCGCAGTGGAAGCCGAACGCCGAGTTCGAGACGACGCTCGACATTCTCGCGACCCGGCTCGACGTCGCCTATGACGAGTTCGGGCTCGATATCTATCCCGACGATGCGAGCGTCGCGGGGCATCGCCCGGTGATCGTCCCCGGCAGCGTCAAGCTCGACGGCGATACGGTGGTCGCCGCGACGATCAACGACGTGCGTTTCATGGCGTCGCGCGAATACAGCCTCAACCGCCACGACCTGCTCAACATCGGGCTGCGGCAGACCTGGGATTCGGATGCCTGGCATGCGTCGGGCGCGGTGAACTGGTCGAGCGCGCACAGCTATCACCCGAACTACAACGAGGGCACGGTACGCAGCCGCGCGATGTTCTTCGCGCCGCTCACCTATGACGGATCGGCCGGGTACAAGACGATCCCGACCTTCACGACGCCGGTCGACGCGACCAATCCCGCCAATTACCAGCTATACCAGTTCAACATCGCGCCGAAGGACAGCAAGGACTGGGACTTCTACACGCGCGCCGACCTGTCGCATGATTTCGACGGGTTCGTCACCAAGCTGGCGGCGGGGGGCGAATATCACTGGCGCAAGCGCGACTATTTCCGCCGCGACTTCAACGTCACCCCGGCCGCCAACACGCCGCTGTCGTCGCTGGGGTCGGGCGCCTACGAACAGCTGCCGTACGACGATTTCCTGAAAGGCGTGGCGGGCAACACGATACGCCAGTTCCTCGTCCCCGTGACGCAGGCCTATCTCGACGCGTTCTTCACGCCGGCGGTCCAGGGATCGCCGCTGACCGCGGGCGATCTGCGCTCGTCGTTCGTCGTGAAGGAGAAGATCTGGGGCGCCTATGCCCGCGCCGATTACGGCTTCGACGTCGGCGCGGTGCCGGTCACGGGCAATATCGGCGTCCGCTACGTCCATACCGATCAGGTCGCGAGCGGGACGTTGACGACGGGCAACGTCGCGACGCCGGCCAGTTTTCCCAAGACGTTCAACAACTGGCTGCCGAGCTTCAACCTGCGCGCCGAGCTGACGCACGACCTGGTCGGGCGCCTCGCTGCGAGCCGGGTTCTCACGCGCCCCAACGTCACCGACAGCGCACCGCGGATCACCGTGTCGACCGACGCGCCGACCGCGAGCGGCGGCAACCCGCAGCTGGTGCCGTTCCTCGCCACGCAGTTCGACGGATCGCTCGAATGGTATTTCAACCGCGCGGGGTCGCTGACGGGTGCGGTGTTCTACAAGGCGATGGACGATTACATCACGCAGCAGAACGTCAATATCGACATCCCCGGTCGCGGCACGGTGCTGCTGTCGACGCAGGTGAACGGCGGCGACGCGAAGGTCTACGGCGTCGAGGCGGCGTATAACCAGGTGCTCACCTTCCTGCCCGCACCGTTCGACGGGCTCGGTGTGCAGGCGTCCTATACGCACACCTCGGTCAAGGCGAGCTACACGGCGGGCGCGCGGCCGATCCGCGACGAGCTGATCGGGCTGTCGAAGAACAGCGCCAACATCACCGGCTTCTACGAGAAGGGGCCGATCTCGACCCGGCTGTCCTATGTGTGGCGCGACCGGTATCTGTCGGGCACCGGCAGCACGACGCAGGCGCCGGTCTATACCGCGCCGTTCGGATCGCTCGACGGCAACATCTCGGTCAAGGCGAGCGATCGGGTGACGGTCAGCCTGGAGGCGATCAACCTGTCGGGCGCGCATCTCTACACCTATAACGACAAGGACGTGCGGTTCGGCGAGATCAACTATTGGGGCCGGACCGTGTTGTTCGGCGTGCGGGCGGAATTCTGATGCGGATCGCACGTCTCGCGCTGCTCGCCGCGCTGTCGATCGGCGGCGCGACCCAGGCTGCCAAACCCGATCGCGCGCCGGCCCGGATGAACGAGGTCCAGGTCGTCGGTTCGCACAACAGCTTCAAGGCCAGGATCCCGGATGCGGTGATGGCCGAGCTCAGGCGGCGCGATCCGAAGACCGCGGCGGCGCTCGATTATTATCATCTGCCGCTGGACGCGCAGCTCGACCGCGGCGTGCGGCAGATCGAGATCGACGTCTTCGCCGATCCCAAGGGCGGGCGCTATGCCGATCCGAAGGGCGAACGGCTCGCGCAGGCGGCAGGCGAGACGACCGCGTTCGACCGGGCGGCGATGCTGCGACCGGGGTACAAGGTGTTCCACGTCCCCGACATCGATTACATCTCGACCTGCGTCACGCTGCGGCGGTGCCTCGGCGT
Source organism: Sphingomonas aurantiaca (assembly GCF_003050705.1). GTDB lineage: Bacteria > Pseudomonadota > Alphaproteobacteria > Sphingomonadales > Sphingomonadaceae > Sphingomonas > Sphingomonas aurantiaca. Next base: position 747,825 of record NZ_QAOG01000002.1, read on the forward strand.
GGTCGATGCGTGGTCGCGCGCACATCCGCGGCACCTGCCGATCATGATCACGATCAACGCCGCCGATACGCAGGCCTCGGCGCAGGTCGCGGCGCCGTTGCCGCTCGACGATGGAGCGCTGCTCGACTCGCTGGACCGCGAGATCCGGCAGGCGATACCGGGGCGGCGGCTGATCGTTCCGGACGAGGTCCGGGGCAGGGCGGCAACGCTGTCCGCCGCAGTCCACGAGTCCGGATGGCCGACGCTGGAGGCCGCACGGGGGCGGATCTACGTCCTGTTCGACGTCCGTCCCGCGGTCTCGAATGTCTATCGTGCGGGGCATCCATCGCTGCGCGGGCGCGCGATGTTCGGCTGGTATCCCGATGGCGAGCCCGAAAGCGCGATCCAGATCGTCCAGGATCCGCTGGTCGACGCCGCCAGGATCCGCGCCTGGGTGAAGGCCGGCGTGATCGTCCGGACGCGGACCGATGCCAACACCGTCGAAGCGCGCACGCACGACCTGACCAAGGCGAAGGCGGCGGCGGACAGCGGCGCGCAGGCGGTCAGCACCGATTATTATCCGGGCGCACCCGATCCGCAGGCGTTCGGCTTCGCGGTCACGCTGCCCGGTGGTGCGATGGCGCGGTGCAACCCGGTACTGGTGGCGACGCCGTGCTCGGTCGCACCCTGACTGCCGCTGCCGCGCTCTCGCCACCCCTCCGATGACCGTCTAAGCGTCGGCGATCATGGAGGATGAACGCGTGACGGTCGAACTATACGGAATTCCGAACTGCGACACGATGAAGAAGGCGCGGACCTGGCTCGACGCGCACGGCGTCGCGTACGTCTTTCATGACTACAAGAAAGAGGGCGTCGCCGAGGATCGGCTGCGGCGTTGGGTTGGCATTGCCGGCTGGGAGGTGGTGCTCAACCGCAGCGGCACGACGTTCCGCAAGCTGCCCGAGTCCGAGCGCATCGATCTGGACGCCGATCGTGCGGTCGCGCTGATGCTGGCGCAGCCGTCGATGATCAAGCGCCCGGTGCTCGAAGCGGGGGAGACGCTGCTGGTAGGCTTCACGCCCGAGCGGTATGACGCAGCGGGGCTGGGTCACGCTTGAAGGAGATTGGAATGCCTGTCGCTACATGGAATGGCCACGAGATCGCCCGGTCGGACGATACGGTCGTCGTCGAGGGCAATCATTATTTCCCCGCGGACAGCATCGATGCGGCGCTGCTGGAGGATAGCGCGACTCACTCGAACTGCCCGTGGAAGGGCGTCGCGAGTTACAAGACGCTGGTCGTCGACGGAAAGCGCAACGTCGATGCGGTCTGGTATTATCCCACGCCGAAATCCGCCGCGGCGGAGATCGAGGGACGCTATGCGTTCTGGAAGGGCGTGACGGTCGCCTAGGCCGCTATCGGGCCGGCGATCCTCCCCACTCGAGGGAGGATCGTCGGCTCAGATCAGACCGCGCCCGAGAACGTGTCGCACTGCGCAGGGTCGCCACTGTCCAGCCCGCGCTTCAACCACGACTGGCGTTGCGCCGACGAGCCGTGCGTGAAGCTGTCGGGCACCACGCGGCCCTGCGATTGCTTCTGCAGCGTATCGTCGCCGATCGCCTGCGCGGCGGTCATGCCCTCCTCGATATCGCCTGCCTCGAGCCGCGACCGGTTCGCCGCCGCCCAGACGCCCGCATAGCAATCCGCCTGGAGTTCAAGCTTCACCGACAGCGCATTGCCCTCGGTCTCGCTGGCCTGGCGCTGCGCCTGCTGGACCTGTGCGTTGGTACCAAGCAGCTTCTGGATATGATGGCCGAACTCGTGCGCGATCACATAGTCCTGCGCGAAGTCGCCATTAGCCTTGAAGCGGGTCGAGAGCTCGTTGAAGAAGCTCGTGTCGAGATAGATGCCCTGGTCGGTCGGGCAATAAAACGGCCCCATCGCCGACTGCGCCGCGCCGCAACCCGATTGGCCGTTGCCGTCGAAGAAGACGAGCTTGGGTGCTTCGAAACGCTGGCCGTTCTTCTGGAAGATCGCCTCCCAGGTGTTGTCGGCCGAGCTGAACGCGTTGCACGCGGCCTTGCTCTCGGGCGTCAGGTTGCAGCTCGATGTCGTGTCGGTGCCCGCGCGGGGCGAACCGCTCTGCGTGGTGGGAGCGGAGGACTGGCCGCCACCGAGCAGGCCGCCGAGCCCGCCCATGCCGCCGAACACCGCCATCAGGATCAACACGACGACGATGCCGCCGCACCCGAAGCGGCTGCCGATCATCGGCAACAGCCCCATCAACAGTCCGCCGCCTCCGCCAAAGCCGCCGCCGCCGCCCGAGCCGCGCTGGTCCTCGACGTTGATATTCGGATCGTAATCGTCGAGCCGCATGAAAATGCCCCTTTTCGTTTCTGCTTGGGAACGAAATGCGCAAGGTGGCGCTAGAGTTGCACGGCAGCACGATCAGCTGCGCCAAAGCGATGGGGGGAGTGCGCATGTTCCTGAAGGGCAAGACCGCGGTCATCACCGGATCCACCTCGGGGATCGGACTGGCCTATGCCAGGGCGTTCGCGGCCGAGGGCGCCGCGGTGGTGCTCAACGGCTTCGGCGATGCAGCGGCGATCGAGGCCGATCGCGCGGCGCTCGCGCGGACCAGCGGTGCGGCGGCGCTGTACGATCCGGCCGACATGACGAAGCCCGATCAGATCGCCGCGATGGTCGCGCGCGCCGCGTCGGAAACCGGCAGCGTCGACATCGTCGTTAACAACGCCGGCATCCAGCATGTCGCCGGGATTGCCGACTTCCCGATCGACCGCTTCGACGCGATCATCGCGATCAACCTGTCCTCGGCGTGGCACATGATGCGCGCGGCGGTGCCGCACATGCGCGCGGCGGGCTGGGGACGGATCATCTCGACCGCGTCCGCGCATTCGCTCGTCGCGAGCCCGAACAAGTCCGCCTATGTCATGGCCAAGCACGCGATCGCCGGGCTGACCAAGACGATCGCGCTCGAGACCGCGACCGACGGCATCACCGTCAACTGCATCTCGCCCGGCTATGTCTGGACGCCGCTGGTCGAGAACCAGATCCCCGACACGATGGCGGCGCGCGGCCTCACTCGCGATCAGGTGATGAACGACGTGCTGCTCGCGGCGCAACCGACCAAGGCGTTCGTCACGCCCGAGCAGGTCGCGGCGTTCGCGCTGTTCCTGTGCCGCGACGAGGCCAAGGCGATCACCGGCGCGAACCTGTCGATGGACGGTGGCTGGACGGCCGCCTGAACACCCGCGTTTTTGTACAGAGGATCAGCGACGATGCGGACCTGGCTGAAGACTGTAGCGGGCAAGAGGCTCGTGACGTACGGATCGATCGCCGTCGCCATCGGCTCGGTCGGGGCCGCGCCTGCTTCCGCTCGCGATAGTCGCGACCGCGACATGAACTGGCGCCGCGCCGCGACCGAGGCGGATCGTGGCCGGCTGCGGGGCTGGCGTGCGGCGTGGGTCGCGGCGCTGCCGCAGGTCGATCCACGCGAGATCGCGCGCGATCCGGTGCTGTTCAACCCCGATCGCTCGCTCGTCGATCCGTTGCCGCCGGAGGGTGCCTATCGGTGCCGGACGTTCAAGCTCGGCGCGCGTTCGGGAATCGGCCCGACCTTCATGGCGTCGGGCTGGTTCGCCTGCCGGATCGGTACGGCGCAAGGCGAGTCGGTGGTCAGCCTGACCAAGCTCGACGGGTCGCAGCGTCCGGTCGGCACGATCTATCCCGACACCGATGCGCGCGCGATCTTCCTCGGGACGATGCAGCTCGGCGATGAAAAGCGGCCGATGTCGTATGGCCGCGATGCGAACCGCGACATGGCGGGGTTGATCGAGCGGATCGCCGAGCGGCGCTGGCGAGTCGTGCTACCCTATCCGCGCTTCGAATCGGTGCTCGACGTGGTCGAGCTCGTCCCCGCGGATTAGCGCGCGGCGACGGGCAGCGGCGGCGTGGCGGTCGTCGCCACGATGCCGGGCACGGTCGACGGGGCCTGCGCCGCCGCGATCGCCGGTGCGACGGGGCCCAGGCTCGCGAGATAGGCCTTGCCGTGCATCTCGACGGGCGTGACCCGCCCGGCATTGTCGGCGAGGACCGCCTTCAGATAGGATCGCGGCTTCTTCATCAGCTTGGGTTGATCGAGCGCGGACAGGCCGACCAGTCGCGCCGCCTCCTTGACGAAATGCACGCAATTATGGTCGCCGAGCCGATAGACGCTGTCGGGTTTCCCCTCGCTCCACGCGTCGACGAGCTGCAGCACCGCAGTATATTGCGCGTCGGTCATCACGACCGAGAACTGCGCGTCGCTGCCCGCGATATAGGTCGGCCGGGCGATGTCCAGCTTCCCCGCGACCGGGCCCATCAGCAACGCCGGCGAGACCGACTTCGCGGTGAAGCCGAAATTCGCATCGACCGGCGCGCCGCCCGCATCGGGCACGCCGCGCAACGTGAAGAACGCGTGCGGGAAGCTGTTGCCGAGCTCGTGGCTCCAGAATGTGATCGTCACCGCCGCTTGCGCGGGCAGCGCGTATCCGACGCAAAGGCAGAGCAGGGCGATCAGGCGTAGGAGCGGTTTCATGCGCGGATGCTATCGCCGAATCTTCAATCTTGCCAGTAGGATGCGTCTGATTTGGATCAGCTTGGCGTGGTAGTTTTGCCGGCAGCGCCCGTCGCCGTCGTCACCGGGGCGAGCGTCGCGTTTTCGCGCTTCTCGGGGCGGATATAGATGGACGACAGCGTCGGCACCGCGGCGCGGAGTTCATCCTCCATCGCCTCGATCATCGTCTCGCCATTGCCCATCGTCACCGCATCGTCGAAATCCGCGCTGATCGCGGCGAAGATGCTGTCGGGCGCGGTATGGATCGTGCGGACATGGTTGACCGAGATGATCGCCGGATGCGCCGCGACGATCCGGCGGATCGTGGCGATGATCGCGGGATCGGCGCGCTCGCCGATCAGCAAGCCCTTCGATTCACGCGCGAGCAGCACTGCGACGAGCGCGAGGATCACGCCGATCGCGATCGAGGCGGCGCCGTCGATCCGCGGCTCGTTGAAGGCGTGGCTCGCCCAGATGCCGACCCCGGCGATCACCAGCCCTGCCAGCGCCGCCGAATCCTCGAACAGCACGATGAAGCCCGCGGGATCCTTCGACCGGTGGATCGCGTCCCACCAGCCCATGTCGCCCTTGGCCTTCGCAAACTCGCGGACCGCGATCGTCCAGCTGCTGCCCTCGAGCGCGAACGAGATCGCCAGCACGACATAATTGATCGTCGGGCTGGTCAGCGGTTCGGGCTCCTGGATATGCCGCCAGCCTTCGAAGATCGAGACGCCCGCGCCGATCGCGAAGATCAGGATCGCAACGACGAACGCCCAGAAATACAGCTCGCGGCCATAGCCGAACGGGTGCGCCTCGTCGGCGGGGCGCTTGGCCTTTTTCTGCCCGTAGAGCAGCAGCACCTGGTTGCCGCTGTCGACCACCGAGTGGAATCCTTCGGTGAGCATCGACGACGATCCGGTCAGCCCGGCGGCGACGAATTTCGCCACGCCGATCCCCAGATTGGCGGCGAGGGCGCCGTACAGGACGATGTCGTCCTTGATGCGAGCGGTCAGTGTCTTGGCCATCGCGCCGTCCTACACGAGAGGGCCCGGTTGGAAAGGGGCGGTTTCGTAACGGGTTGGGGTATGAACGCCTGATGGGAAAATCACGATCGATTACCACCCATCCGTCATCCTGACGAAAGTCAGGACCCAGAGCCACAAACGCTGGCGCTCGTAACCCTGGGTCCTGACTTGCGTCAGGATGACGGAGGAGCGGGCAGGGCGCCCTGCCGGAAAACGAGAAAGCCCGCCGGTGGACGAACCACCGGCGGACCTCTTTCCTCCCCAGGAAACGGTGTGAAACGGTCAGCCAAGCCGGCCGAGGCGGTGGTACAGCGCACTCATCCGCATCAGCCGGGCGTCGTCGATCGAGGTCTTGCTGATCATCTCGCCGAGCACTTCCTTCATCAGCGCGAAATCGTTGGTCGAGAAGACGGCGCGGGCGCGGGGTTGTTCGGTGGTCGTCTGCATGGCTTGCCTCCTTCGATATAGGGCCGGTGGATCGGCAGGGCTCGCGCGGTTGCCTCCAAGGCACCGGCAAGATCACTTTGTCTCTCTCTTTACAGTATCGGTGTGCCGAGAGAGGCGATGCACGATCAATAGCGGGCGATGCCGCGGGGTTGGAAGGCGGCATCGCACTGCACCAGCGTCGCGATGTCCACCCTCCTTGTATATCGCGTGTCGAACTGTAAACATCGTGACAGGAGGCTTTGCGATGGCGGAACGGAAATTGCTGGCGGGGCATGCGATCCGGCGGTTGCGGCGCGGGGCGGGGCTCACGCAGGCGGCGATGGCCGACCGGCTCGCGATCAGCCCGAGCTATCTCAACCTCGTCGAGCGCAACCAGCGGCCCGTCTCGGCGACGTTGCTGATCAAGCTGGCGGAAAGCTTCGACTTCGATCCGCGCTCGCTGACCGCGGCCGAACCCGGTGGTGGCGCCGACGCGCTGCGCCGGCGGCTCGCGGACCCGATGTTCGCCGATCTCGAGATCGACCGCAACGAGGTCGAGGAATGGCTGGCCAGCGCCCCCGGCGGCGCCGCGGCCTTCGCGCGCGTGTTCGACCGGATCGACGGCGGCGCGGTGGTCGAGGCGGGCGACGATCCGGTGACTCTCGTCCGCCGCGAGATCGAGCGTTGGCGCAACCATTTCGCCGATCTCGACGCGGCGGCCGAGGCGCTGGCGGACGAGTTGCGGCTGGGCGCGGGCGACCTGTACGGCGCGATCGCCGAGCGGCTGCGCGCCAAGCACGGGCTGACGATCCGGGTCCTGCCCGCCGACGTGCTGCCCGATATGTTGCGCCGGCTCGATCTGCATGCGCGCCAGTTGCAGCTGAGCGAGATGCTCGACCCCGCCTCGCGAACCTTCGCGGTCGCGTTCCAGCTCGGGCAGATCGAGGCAAAGGCGGAGATCGACGCGCTGGCGAAAGGCGCGGGCTTCACCGATCGCGCCGCCGAACGGCTGTATCGCCGCCACCTGCTCGGCTATTTCGCCGCCGCGCTGATGATGCCCTATGCGCGGTTCCTGCGCGGCTGCGAGACGACCGGCTACGACATCGAGCTGCTGCAACGCCGGTTCGGCGCAGGGTTCGAGCAGGTCGCGCACCGGCTGACGACGCTTCAACGAGTCGGCGCGCGCGGTCTGCCCTTCTTCATGATCCGGATCGACCGCGCAGGGCAGGCGTCGAAGCGCTATCCCGGCGCGAGCGGCGCCGCGCTGGTCGAGGCGGACGGGCGCTGCCCCTTGTGGCGGCTGCATCACGCGTTCGACCGGCCCGGCAGCCTGGTGGTCCAGCTCGTCGAACTCGAGGACGGCGCGCGCTGGCTGACGATGGCGCGCACCGTGACGCCGCAGGGCAGCCGCTACGGCGCGGTCCATGCCGAATTCGCGATCGGCCTGGGCGTCGCGGCGTCGCAGGCGGGCGAACTGGCGGCGGCGAGCGGATTCGATCTGGCGGGGCGGGCGATGCCGATCGGCCTTGGCTGTCGCGCCTGTTTCCGCAACGACTGCCCACAGCGCTCGATCGCCCCCGCGGGCCGCGCGCTGCTGATCAACGAACGCGAGCGGCGGACATCGGCGCTGACGTTCGCTGGCGACTGATACCGGGCGGCAGGCCCGTATCGCGCGAAGCATCGGTTGGCGCGGTGCCCCCTTTCCGCTATATCTTCGGCTCGCGATGCAAAAATGGTAAGCAAAGAACATGCGCCTGATCAACATAGACTGGACATCGGACTCGGCGATCTTCCTGATCACTATGTTTGCTGTCATCGCGACGACGCTGATCATGCTCGAAAAGCTGTTTCCCAAGAAGCGAGACAAGCGGCGACGCGCCGCGCGCCACCTGCATGAGATCATCGACTAGGCGGGATGGTCGGCGCGGCCGGCGGTCGGTAGCGACTGCTGGCGGCCGCCGTGGTGCGGCGTGCGTTGACGGGCCCATGGCTTCGCAATAGCCCATAGCGATGATGGTTGTTTTTCGGCCCGCCTTTGAACGTACGACGCGTCGCTACGCTTTCGCAAGGATAGCGCATGCCGCAGCCTGAGCGGTACGACGTGCTGATCGTCGGTGCGGGCCATGCCGGCGCGCAGGCGGCGATCGCGTTGCGGCAGCGCGGGTTCGAGGGGACTATCGCGCTGCTCGGCGACGAGGCGTCATTGCCTTATGAGCGCCCGCCCTTGTCGAAGGAGTATCTGGCGGGGGACAAGCCGTTCGAGCGTATCCTGCTGCGCCCGGCTTCGTTCTGGAGCGATCGCCTGATCACGCTGCTGCCGGGGTGCGCCGTCGTCGCGGTCGACCCCGCCGCGCATCGTGTGACCACCGCCACAGGCGGCGCCATCGGCTATGGTACGCTGATCTGGGCGACCGGCGGCGTGCCGCGGCGCCTCTCGTGCATGCCGCCTGCGCTCACCGGCGTACACAGTGTCCGCACGCGCGCCGATGTCGATCGGATGATCGCGGAGATGCCCACGGTCGATCGGGTCGTCGTGATCGGCGGCGGGTATATCGGGCTCGAGGCGGCGGCCGTGCTCACCAAGCTCGGCAAGCAGGTCACGGTGCTGGAGGCGCAGGACCGCGTGCTGTCGCGCGTCACGGGCGAGGCGCTCTCGCGATTCTACGAGGCGGAGCACCGCGCGCACGGCGTCGAGATCCGCACGGGTGTCGCGGTGGCGGGAGTCGAGGACGCCGCCGGCGCGGTCAGCGGCGTCCGTCTCGGCGATGGCGAGGTCTTGGCGTGCCAGATGGTGATCGTCGGGATCGGCATCGTCCCCGCGGTCGCGCCGCTGCTGGCGGCCGGCGCGGCGTGCGTCGGTGCCGACAGCGGCGGCGGCGTGCGTGTCGATGATCGGTGTCGCACGACGCTGCCCGACGTCTTCGCGATCGGCGATTGCGCCGCGCACGCCAATGCGTTTGCGGGCGGGCGCGTGATCCGGCTGGAGTCGGTGCAGAATGCCAACGACCAGGCGACGATCGTCGCGAAACTGCTCACCGGGACGTCCGAGGCCTATCACGCGGTGCCGTGGTTCTGGTCGAATCAATATGATCTGAAGCTTCAGACCGTCGGGCTATTGTCGGGATATGACCACGCGGTCGTGCGCGGCGATCCGGACAGCCGCAGCTTCTCGGTCGTGTATCTCAAAGAGGGGCGGGTGATCGCGCTGGACTGCGTCAACCGAGTCCGCGATTACGTGCAGGGTCGTGCGCTGGTCGCCGGATCGGTCGCGGTCGCGCCGGCGCTGCTCGCGGATCTGTCGATCGACCTCAAGACGCTCGGCGGTTCCGCGGTCGAACGCTGACGTCAGCGTTCAGGCCAGCCAGCCCCCCGTGAACCCCGCGCGTTGCAGCCCGCGGCGGATATGCGGGTTGCGCTGCATCGTCGACCAGACGAGGCCGGTCCGCCAATTCTCCATCATGACGACGATCGCGCCCTGGTCGATCCCGAGATAATCCGTGTCGACCCAGCCCAGGCGGGGGTCGATGCTGCCATGCTTCAGCGGCGCCGACGCGGTCGTCAGCGTCGGGTTGAACGAGTCGAGAAAACCGTATTTGCCGTAGATCTGCGCGCCGTACTGGCTGTGCATCGTCTCGATCGCGCGCCGCGCCAGCTCGGGCTCGAACGCGATCGAGGCGGCCGCGGCGGTCGGCGCCAGCGTGCCGTCGTCGCGGTCGTCCGGCCCACGCGCGGAATAGCTGAAGAACTCGCGCTTGCGGCCGCCGATATCGGTGGTGAAGTCGCCCGGGCCATCGCAGGCGGTCAGGCCCCAGATGTCGGGGCCATAGCCCGTCCACCCGCCCGGATTGGCGATCGCATAGGCCCGATGCGCACGCACCGCACGGCGGCTGTTCTCGAAATAATCGATGCCCTTCTTCGCCATGTAGCGATCGCGGATGCCGCGGAAATCGATCCAGCAATGGCTGTATTGATGGACGAACAGCGGCGCGAAATGGATATGGGGCTCGCCCCATTTGTCGGTCCACTGCCGGTCGAAGCGATCGGTCCACGCGTCCCAGGTTTCCGCGGGCAACGCATGCGTCGGCGATCCCAGCGCCAAGACGTACAGCAGCAGCGCCTCGTTATAGATGTTCCAGTCGTGCGGGATGAACCCGCTTTCCGGGTGCCAGCCCATCGACAGGAACGGCGGCCGCGGCATGATCCAGGCCCAGTCGATCGCCGCATAGAGCTGGTCCGCCAAGGTGCGAATCCGAAGCTCGCCCGGGTGATCCGAATCATACCAGCTCTGCGCGAACAGCACGCCGCCGATCAGCAGCGCGGTGTCGATCGTCGACAGTTCCGCGCGCGCGAACCGGTGCCCCTTGGTCGTGCCGAGGAAATGGTAGAATAGCCCCTTATAGCCGCTGTCGTCGCGCTTGCTGTCGCCCTGCGGCGCGGCGGCGAAAAATTCGAGCGTGGCGAGCGTCCGCGTGCGCGCCTCGTCGCGCGTGATCCAGCCATTGACCACGCCGATCGGATAGGCGGTCAGCGCGAACCCGACCGCGGCGATCGATGCGAAGGACGGCGTCGGCCAGCGATCCGGGGCAAGCCCGGTCGCGGGGTCGGCCGTCTCCCAGAAGAAGCGGAAGCTGCGCTGGTGAAGATCGGCGAGCAGCGCGGTCGGCAGCGCAGTGCCGCTGCTGGTCCCGGTACTGCCGGTCGGGCCGCCGAGGCGGATGGGCGAAGGCATGGCACAACCGGCCATGAGTCCCGCCAGGCCCAGCGTCGTGTGGCCCAGCAACTGCCTGCGATCGATCATGACGTCCTTTGGTTACTGATACGCGAGAGGACGCGGGACGCAGCCGGGCTGCGTCCCGCAAGCATGCTAGAACGAGAAGCCCGCCGACAGCTTGACCGTGCGCGGCGCATTGCCGCCCGTGCTGTAGGTCGATCGCTGGCCGTAATTCGGATCGAGCGGGCTGTTGTTGAAGTCGGTGTAGTTGCGGTCGTTCATGACGTTCAGGATATCGAGCCGCATGCGGACGCGCGTCTGATCGGTGATGAAGCCGAGCGGGACGTATTTGGTGAACGCGAAGTCCAGCTGTCGACGACCCCAGAGATCGCCGAGGCTATCCGCCTGCCGCCCGACCAGCTCGCGTGAGAACGGATCGGACCGGTCGACGAACGCCTTGAGATAGATGGGCGATTCGATCTGGAACTTGGTCGAGATCGTCACCCCGATCGGCGTGTCGACGCTGCCCGCGATTACGAACCGGTGCCGCGGCACGCCCGACGAGCGCAGCATCGGGTAATCCGAGAGCTGCGCATAATCGAGCAGGTACGTGTCGCCGAACTTCCCCGTCTCGTCGGCCTGCGTGTAGGTGTAGGTCGCGTCGATGCTCCACGGCGACGCTGCCGAATAGGTCTTGGTGAGCTTGAAATAGACCGCGTCGGAGTTGGTCTTGAGGCCGTTGGTGCCAAGGATGATCGAGCCATAGCCGTTTGGCGAGAACGAGAAGGGCGACTGCGGCACGTCACCCGGATCGGCAGGATCGTTGAAGAAGAACGATCCGTCGGGCCGGCGATTGCCGAGCAGGAAGGCGAACCCGTCCTTGCTTTCGATATGCGTATAGCCGACCTCGAGTTCGACCGGCGAGAACCGACCGCGCAGGCCGAGGCTGAACTGGTCCGAATACGGCACCTTGAGGTCGTTCTTGAGGAAACGGAACTCGCGCCCGCCGCCGATGGCCGTGCTCGCCAGCTGCTGGCGTCCCGCCGCAGTCAGATAGACCGGATCCCACGCGATACACGTCTGGCTCGGCACGCAGGGGTTGAGCGAGTCGTTGCCGATGAAGTTGAACGTGCGGACCTGGTACGCGCCCTGGCTGGCTTCCTGCTGGAGGAAGTCGAACTGGTTGCGGTCATACGACCGGCCATAGCCACCGAACATCGAGAAGCGACCTGCATCGTCGAAGCGGTAGGTGAAACCAAGCCGCGGCTGCCACGCGCCCTTGAACGCCTTCCGGTTGTTGCCGTTCGAGATATAGTCGTTGATGTCGTAGTCGGCGCCGTTGAGGTTGGGATAGTTTTCGGGTGATACCGCCGTGATGTTCTCGGCCGACGTGACGTAGTTCAGATAGGACGGCGTGCGCTCGTAATCCCAGCGCAGGCCAAGGTTCAGCGTCAGGTGGCTGGTGACGTCCCAGTCGTCCTGCGCATAGAAACCGATCTGGAAATTGTTCGACCGGACATTGGCCTGGCCCGCCGGCCCCGTCGCACCGAACTGAAGCTTGTACGGGAGCGTATCGTTGAACGCGACGCCCGGGATCGCGTTCACGTCATAGGTGTATTCCGGGTTGGTCAGGTTCTGCTCGAGCGTGTTGAGCTTGACCCACTTGGCCTTGGCGCCGACCTTGATCGTGTGCCCCTGGAGTCCGGTGAACGTGAAATCGTCCTGGATCGTCCAGCCCTTCTGGCCCTTGGTCTGGAAGTTGCCGCCGCCACCCGCGCGGAGCAGGTCGGTGCGCTGGATGCCGTTGCCGATCCGCTGCGTGGCCTGGAAGAACTGCGTGTTGCCGTCGGTCGCGGGCGTCGGCGCGAACAACGCGTCCTCGTAGGAGAGGCGTGCGTCGTTGATCCACTTGTCGCCGGTATGCTGCCAGCGGAGCAGGCCGCGCTTGTCGACGACCTTGTTCAGCGTCGACGTGCTGGCCGCGTTGATTCCGGTCGCGTTCTGCAGCCCGGATTCGTTGCGATACTTGCCCGACAGTTCGATCAGGTCATTGTCGGTCGGCACGATGTCGATCTTGGCGAAATACAGGTCCTGCTTGAACCGCTGCGCGAACGTGCCGAAATTGCCCTGATATTGCTGCGGGATGGACGAGATCGGATAGCCGTTCTCGGGCCGCACGTCGTACGGGCTGGAGATGCGCTTGCCTTCGTAGGTGGCGAAGAAGTGCGCCTTGTCCTTGATGATCGGGCCACCCAGCGCCGCGCCGAACTGCTTGTTGCTGGTGTCGACCTTGGGGATCGTGGTCGGGAAGATCTCGCTCGGGCGACGGTCGCGCAGATTCTGGTTGGTGAAGTCGTAAAAGCCCTCGCCGTGGAATTCGTTCGTCCCCGACTTCGTCACCGCGGTGATCGCGACCGAGCTGACCTGGTCGAACTCCGCCTTGTAGTTCGACGACAGCACCTGATACTCGCCGATGCCGAGCTGCGGGAACGGGTTGCCGGGCGAGGAATCCTGGCCGGTGATGCCGTTCTTGAGGACGTAATCCTTCTGGCTGACGCCATCGATGAAGACGTTGACGGTGCGGCTGTCCTGCGCGCCGCCCTGGATGCGCGATGCGCCGCTCGCGTCCTCGATGAAGCGCACGCCCGGTGCCAGATCGGCAAAGGCGAGGAAGTTGCGGTTGTTCTGCGGCAGCTGCTCGATCAACCGCGACGAGATGACGCTGCCGACCTGGCCACCGGCGAGCGAGCGGATACGGTTGCCGGTGACGACGATCTCATCGCCGGCGGGGGCCGCGCCCGTCGCGGGCGCATCGGCATCGGGCATGGCAGCGGGTTCGGCGCCGGTGGTCGCAGCGGGTGCCGTCGCCGCCGACAGGTCGAGATCGAGCCCGGCGACCTGACCTACGCGCAGCGTGAACGCGTCCGAATTGCGCGTGCCGTTGCGTTGCTTCATCTCGAGGCGATAGGTGCCCGCGCGCAGCGACGCGAAGTTGTACGCGCCGTTCGCCTCGGCGGGCACGGTGCGCCGCAAGCCGGTCGAGATCTCGACCGCCGTCACCTCGACGATCGGGTTGTCGGCGGGTGCGGTGATCGTGCCGCGCAGCGACGCCTGGCCGACCTGCGCCACCGCCGGCGTCGGCGCAAACAGCAGCCCGCTCGACAGCGCCGTCATCGAGACGATCGCCGCGCGCAACATCATCCTGGTCATGAATATTCCCCTTTTCCCGATTGTTCGGGTGTGTTGTTGTGGACGTTGGAAAGAGTGTGGTCGGTGCGCGCGGGGCCGGTGGACTCGCGCACCATGACGACCGGGACGCGCTGCTCGATGCTGCCATCGTCGTCGCCCGCGATCGCCTTCACGAGCCGCGCGACCGCGCTGGCGCCGAAGCTGGCAATGTCGATGCTGGCTGATGTCAGCGACGGCGAGATAAGCCGGGTCAGCGGAATATCGTCGAAGCCCGCGATCGCGATCCGGTCTGGCACCATGATCCCCGCGCGTCGGAACGCCATCATCGCGCCGATCGCCATCATGTCGTTCGCGGCGAAGATCGCGTCGATGTCGATGCCTTCCGCGATCAACGTCGCGGCGGCGGCGGCGCCCGATGGCTCCCTGAAGTCGCCGGGCAGCACACGTAGGGACAGGCCCGCGCGCGCACACGCATCCTGCGCGCCGCGAAGTCGCTCGTCGGCGTCGATATTGCCCGCCGGCCCGGCGATATGGACCAGCCGGCGCCGCCCGCTCGCGATCAGGTGCTCGACCACCGCCGATGCGCCCGCGACATTGTCGATCCGCAGTTCGGCGCGACCCGGCTGTCCCGGTGCGCAGTTCAGCAGGACCGCGGGCATGTCGCGCGGCAGATGCGCCAGCAATTCGTCCGCCGAGACCTGGGGCGCCATCACGACCAAGCCGTCGACTCGGCCGCGCATCGCGTGCAGCGCCGCGACGCCGCGTTGCGCATCGCCGTGCATCACCATCATCATGCAATACAGCCCGCGCTCGGACGCCTCGCGGTCCATGCCGCGCAGCAATTCGGAGAAGAACTCGCCGTGCAGGTCGGGGACGACGACGCCGATCATCCCCGACCGCGCCGAACTCAGGTGGCGCGCGGCGGCATGGGGGACGTAGCCCAGCCGCGTCGCCACGCTTTCGATGTGCGCGCGCAGTTCGGGGCGGACGTTGCTGTGCCCGTTCATCGCCCGCGACACGGTCGCAACCGACACCGCGGCTTCGCGGGCAATATCACGGATCGTGGCGTGCGGCATGAAGCGTCAGGCTCCCCTCTGGCACCGGTGTTGCTCACTGCGACCGGCATCTTATTCTTGATGTAACCGGTTACATGATCCAGAAGCGGTGATCAAGAACCTTGCGACGACCGTCCTTTCGGGGGATCGCTACAGGCATGGACAAGGGTGAGCGGATGACGGTGGCAACGAATTCACGGCGGGATATGTCGCGGCGCGCGATGATGATGGGCGCGGCGGCGGTGACGGCCTGGGCGGCCAATCCCGCGCGCGCGCTGCTCCAGCAGGCGGGCGGCGGGGCGACCGCGCTACCCGCCTCGGTCGAGGCGTTGATCGGCCGGATGACGGTGATCGAGAAGGCGGGCCAGCTGACGCTGATGGCGGCGGCCTGGGCAGGGGGGGCTGCCACGTCGCTCAATCCCGCGGGCGGCTCGGCCAGCTTCGACGGTCAGCTTGGCGACGTGCGCGCCGGCCGGCTCGGCGGCGTGTTCAACGGCAATGGCGCGGTCATGGCGCACCGGATGCAGACCACCGCGATGCGCGAGTCGAGGCTCAAGATTCCGCTGCTGTTCGCCGCCGACGTCATCCACGGCCTGCGCACCGTCTTTCCGGTGCCGCTGGCCGAGGCGGCGAGCTTCGATGCCGAGCTGGCCCGGCGCACCGCGCGGGCGGCGGGCGCAGAGGCGGCGGCGTCGGGGATCGACTGGACCTTCGCGCCGATGGTCGACATCGCCCGCGATGCGCGCTGGGGCCGCGGAGTCGAGGGCGCGGGCGAGGACGTGTTGCTCGGCCGGATGATGGCAGACGCGCGAGTCCGCGGGTTCCAAGGCGAGCGCGGCCTCGCGGCGCCCGACGCGGTCGCCTCCTGCGCCAAGCATTTCGCCGCCTATGGCGCGGCGGAAGCTGGGCTCGACTATAATTCGGTCGACATTTCGGAGCGCACGCTGCGCGAGACCTACTTCCCGGCATTCCAGTCCGCGTTCGCGGCGGGGTCGCCGACCGTGATGGCGTCGTTCAACGAGATCAACGGCGTGCCCGCCACCGCCAACCCCTGGCTGCTGACCGACGTCCTGCGCCGCGAATGGGGATTCGGCGGGCTGGTCGTGTCCGATTACACCGGCGACGAGGAGCTGATCGCGCACGGGTTCGCCGCCGACGCCCGCGAGGCCACGAAGCTGGCCTTCATGGCCGGCGTGGACATGAGCATGCAGAGCGGCTTCTACCTCAACCACCTGCCCGATCTGGTCGAGTCGGGGGACGTGCCGATGGCGCGGCTCGACGAAGCGGTCCGCCGCGTCCTCGCGCTGAAAGTCCAGCTCGGGCTGTTCGACGATCCGTTCCGCCGGATCGATCCGCGCCGCGAGAAGACGCGGATCCGCACGCGCGAGAGCCTGGCGCTCGCACGGGAAGCGGGCGCGAAATCGATCGTGATGCTCAAGAACGACGGCGGCCTCCTGCCTCTGCCGCGCCAGGGCAAGCGGATCGCGCTGATCGGCCCGTTTGCCGCGGGGCAGCACGACCTGATCGGTCCATGGAACGTCTATGGCACCGACGCCGAGGCGGTCGACCTCGCGACCGGCGTGCGCGCGACCGTCGCCGATCCGTCGCTGATCAGCGTCTCGCCCGGCTCGGGCATCGACGAACCGCTCGCAGGCGGCATCCCCGCCGCGGTCGCCGCCGCGCGTGCGGCGGATATCGTCGTGCTTGCGATCGGCGAGAGCCAGCGCATGTCGGGCGAGGCGCAGTCGCGCGTCGACATCGTCGTTCCGCGCGCGCAGATGGCGCTGGTCGAGGCAGTCGCCGCGACCGGCACGCCGATCGTCGTCCTGCTCCGCACCGGCCGCGCGCTCGCGCTGCACGGGGCCTTGCTCGACGTCCCCGCGATCCTCGTCACCTGGTTCCTCGGATCGCAGGACGGCCCCGCGATCGCCGACGTGCTGTTCGGCAAGACAGGCCCCTCGGCGCGCCTGCCGGTCTCGTTCCCGCATGCCACCGGGCAGGCGCCCTATCATTATGATCACAAGAGCACCGGGCGTCCCAACGCGCCGGGCCCGCTCACCGAATACAAGGCGCATTACCGCGAGTTCGCCAACGACGCGCTGTTCGCGTTCGGGCACGGCCTGACCTACGGCACGATCGGCTATACCGATCTCGATGTCGGCACCGGACGGATGGCGAGCGACGGGGCGCTCACCGTGAACGCGACGATCGCCAACACCGGCACGCGCCCCGCCGAGGAGGTGGTGCAGCTCTACATCCGCGATCTCGCAGCGAGCATCACCCGCCCGGTGCGCGAGCTGAAAGCGTTCCGGAAGGTCGCGCTGAAGCCCGGCGAGCGCCAGCGCGTGTCGTTCACGCTCCGCCGCAGCGACCTGCTGTTCGTCGGCCGCGATCTGCGGCCGACGGTGGAGCCCGGCCGGTTCCAGATCTGGATCGCCCCCTCGGCGCAGGCCGAAGGCGTCTCGGGCGCGTTTACGCTCGCCTGAGCCGCAGCAATGTATCGCGGCGAAGCGGGATGGCGATCACCGCCACCAGCATCGCCGCGATCAGCACCGCGGGGCAGGCCAGCATCAGCCACCGTATGGCGCGCAGGCTGTTCGCGCCCTGCACGGCGCCCGCGACGAAGCCGCTCGCCTGGTAGATCGCGCCGATCGCAAACCCCGCGCCGGCCAGCGCGATCTTCTGCACCAGCGCGAACGTGCCGAACGCGAGCGCCTCGACGCGCTTGCCGGTCCGCGCTTCGTCCCAGTCGACCGCATCGGGCAGCAATGTCCACGCGGCGAGCGCGAACCCGACGAACGCCGCCTGCATCGCGAGCAGGAATGCAACCGTCCCCGCGCTGCCGGGGTCGCGGACCAGCGCGAAGACGGCGGGCACCGCCAGCGCCAGCGCGCCCGCGCCGATCCAGGCGGCACGCGCGCCCTGCGCACGGGCAAGCGCGGTCCAGACCGGCACCGCGACGAGGCTGCCGAGCGCCATACCGGCCAGTGCGCGCGGGCCGCCGGGGGTATCGAGCAGCACGTAGCGGAAATAATAGAGCACCGACTGCGTGGTCAGCGCGGTCGCGGCGCCACCCAGGGCCGCCGCGACGTTGAGCGCGATAAACGCCCGGTTGCGCGCGAGCGTTACGAGGCCGGCGAAGATCGCAGGAGCCTCGATGCGCGGGGCAGGGAGGCTCGGTTCGGGGACGCGCCACGCCATGATTGCGAGCAGGGGCACGCCCAGCACGGCGAGCAGCGCGCTGGCCGCGCCATAGCTGCCCGTCGTCTCCGCCAGCCCCGGCAGTGCCAGTGCCACCAGCGCCGCGGCGGCCGATCCGAACCCCATGCGAAGCCCGGCCACCAGCGACCGGTCCCGGCTCGTCTGCGCCACGCGCGTCGTCCACGCGGCATAGGGTATGTTGGTGAACGCATAGAGCGTCCGGAACAGGATCTGCGTCGCAAGCGCCCACAGTGCCGCACCCGCGGGCACGGCGAACATCGCGGCGAATGCCAGCCCCAGCGGCAGCGCGCCCCATCCGACCATCCGCCGATACGACAGCCGCATCCGCTCCGCCGCCGCACCCGCAAGAAAGTCGGCGGCACCGTCCCAGATCGCGCCGATCATGAAGATCAGCCCGGCAGTGGCCGGCGGCAACGCCAACGCATCCATGTAGAAGAACAGCAGATAGAGGCTGATCGCCTGCCAGTAGAGATTGAACGCGAAGTCCCCGGCGCTGAACAGAACCAGCGTTGCGCGGGCGGGGGGCTGGGCCAGCGGGGCAGGCGCTTCGGGCGGCACGTCACGCACGGTCGCGTACCGTTAGAGCGGAGGGAAGAGGTGAGGGGCGTCGGGTACTCGGAACCATGGCGCGTTCTCGCGGCTTGTCGCGACCAAGGCAACGATACACCGCGCCACTCGGCGCTGGCGCCTGCAAAGATCGGCGTATAAACAAGCGCATGCCCCGATCCCCCGCGTCCAAATCCCTCGCCCCGTCCTGTGCTGCGGCACTTGGTGTTGCGCTCGTCCTGCTGCCGTCTGCGGCGATGGCGGCGATGGCGGCGGGGCCGGTGCTGGCCGCCGGACGCTGGGACGTCACCTCCACCGTCACCGACATCGCCGTTCCTGGCGCGCCCGGGTTCATCCTGCGGATGATGCGCGGCAAGTCGAAGGCGGAGCACAAGCGGCTGCCCGCGGCGCAGGGCGTCGAGGCGTTGCTCGTCCCCGATCCGAAGGCAGGATGCCGGGTCGACAGTCAGCGGATTGCCGACGGACGCTACGCGCAGACGCTGAGCTGTCCGCAAAAGCGCGGCGAACCGATGCAGATCGTGCGCGCGGGCAGCTATGACGCGACCGGGTTCGTTGGGCAGGCGACCGTTACCGGCACGACACCCAAGGGCGGGATGCGGATCGTGCTGAACCAGCGCGCGGCGCGCATCGGCGACTAGGACTCGGCCAAGGTCGGGCGGAACGAAATCTGCGCGCGGCGAAGTTTTCGCGGAGTCCGCGCATCGCGTGATCGGTCCTGCGTCCAGTTCAAACTAGACTTCGCCCGCAGCACCTTTGCTGCGTGTGCAGAAGGACGTCGTAATGACCCTCGAATACCCCGCCGCCGTGCCGGCCGACCGCCACGAAATCCACAGCGATTCGCCGCCAGCACATCGTGCACAGCCGCGCCGGCCCTTCGAAGCCATCGACCTCGACTCCCAGTTCGATCCCATCACCGACACGCTCTGGACGTACATGCGCCAACGCAGCCGCCCGAGCTTCAACCCAGGGCTGCTCGCCGAATTCCGCCAGTGGCAGGACGATATCGTGACCGTGCAATCGTCGGGATCGATGCCGATCCGGTATGTCGTCCTTGGATCGCGGTTTCCCGGCGTCTTCTCGCTGGGTGGCGATCTGGACCTGTTCGCTGCGCATATCCGCAACGGGGATCGCGACGCGCTGGTCCGCTACGGTCGGGCCTGCGTCGAGATCCTGCACCGCAACATGCGCAGCCTCGACCGGCCGATCATCACGATCGGACTCGTCGAGGGCGATGCGCTTGGCGGTGGCTTCGAGGCGCTGTTGTCGTTCAACGTCGTCATTGCCGAGCGCGGCACGCAATTCGGGCTGCCCGAGACCAATTTCGGGCTGTTCCCCGGGATGGGCGCGCACTGCTTCCTGTCGCGCCGGCTCGGTGCAGCGCGGGCGGAGCACATGATCCTGAGCGGGCGATCGTACAGTGCCGAAGAGCTGTATGACCTGGGCATCGTCCACGCGCTCGCCCATCCCGGCCAGGGGCGCGCCGAAGTCGAGACGTATATCCGCCAGAACCGGCGCCGTCACAGCGGGCACTGCGCGATCTACGAGGCGTCGCGCTCGGTCAACCCGCTGCCCCTGTCCGAGCTTCAGGCGGTCGTCGACCTCTGGGCAGACGCCGCCTTGCGGCTCAGCGACGCGGACCTGAAGCTCATGCGGCGACTGGTCGGCGCGCAGACCAGGTTGCTCGACAAGGCGGCCTGATCGCGGCGGTCATGACCGTCCTTGTATCTTGATACCGTCGCCGGCGAGCATGGTCGCGACCATGGTCGCCGGCATCGGCCGTGCGAGGAGATAGCCCTGCACCGCATCGCAGCGCGTCCGCCGCAACTGGTCGAGCTGCGCTTGCGTCTCGATTCCCTCGGCCACCGTCCGCATGCCGAGTTTGGCCGCGAGATCGATGACCGTCTGCACGATCGCCACCGACGCCGGGCTCTGCTCGAGATCGGCGATGAACGACCGGTCGATCTTGAGCGTCTGGAACGGGAATTTGGTCAAATAGCTGAGCGACGAATAGCCGGTGCCAAAATCGTCGAGCGTCGTGCGGACATGGAGGCGGTTGATCGCGTCGAGCGCCGCGAGCGATGCCTCGATATCGTCGAGCAGCACAGACTCGGTCACTTCGAGCTCGAGCCGCTCCGCCTCCAGCCCGCTCGAGGCCAGCGCGCTCATGATGACCATCGGCAGGTTGGTCGCGCGCAACTGGACCGGCGACAGGTTGACCGCGATCTTCACATCGGCCGGCCAGCTGCTCGCCGTCCGGCAGGCCTCGCGAATGACCCAGCTCCCGATCGGCACGATCAACCCATTGTCTTCGGCGATCGGAATGAATTCGGCCGGCGAGATCGATCCGTGGCGGCGATTGGTCCAGCGCAACAGCGCCTCGCACGACAGGATGCGCTGGCCCGCAAGGTCGAAGATCGGCTGAAACATCAGCTGAAACTCGCCGCGTTCCAGTGCGCCCTGGAGTTCGCTGGCAAGATCGCGGCTGCGCTCGACCTTTTCGTCCATCAGGGGTTCGTAGAAGCACATCTGGCCGCGCCCGCTGTCCTTCGCACGGTACAGCGCGAGGTCGGCATTCTTGAGCAACGTGTCAGCATCGGTGCCGTCGACCGGCGCGATCGCGATGCCCAGCGACGCACCGACATGCAGCAGGCGGCCGTCATAATGAACCGGCTGCTCGACGAGATCGATGATCCTGCGCCCGATCGAGGCCGCGCCGTCGCGGTGCTCGACGTCGCAGACAACCGCGAACTCGTCGCCGCCCAGCCGCGCGACGATCCCCGTGCTGCCGAACGCCTCGTTCAGCCGGCGTGCGACTCCGGCAAGCAGCGCATTGCCCGCAAGATGCCCGAACGAGTCGTTGATCTCCTTGAAGCGATCCAGATCGATCCAGTGGATCGTCAGCCACCGTTCCGCGGTGCACAGCGTCCGCAGCCGCGCCTCGAACTGCTCGCGGAACGCGGTGCGATTGGCGACGCCCGTCAGATCGTCGCGCCGTGCGACCGCGGCATGATATTCCGCCAGCGCGACCTTCTCCCGGGAGACCGTGGTCGCCTGCAGGATCACGCCATAGGTCTGCAGCGTGATGTCCATCATCGCCACGACGAACAGCATGATCACCACGGCAAGCGCGATCTTCAGCGGGTCGAACGACAGGATCAGCCCAAAGGACAGCGGCAACGAGGCAAAGCATAATTGCGACAGCGCGATCCAGGGGCGGCCCGCATTGCGTCCCGCGATACCCGCCGCATAGCCGATCGTCGTGGTTACCGCGAGCAGCTGGAGCACCGCCTCGTCGGTATAGACCAGTGCCAGCAGCCCGAACACGCCGAGTAGCGCGGAGTAGGACAGCGCGCCGAACCGATAGAGCATCTCCTTGTCGGCAAGCTGCGACGCGGTGGCGGCGCCGCGCCGCGCCGATCGCGGCCATATCCCGATCGCATCGCTAACCCGGATGCCGGCGACGATCAGGATCGCCACGGCGCACAGGATCATCGATCGACTGCCGCTGACGAGCGCGACCACGCCCATCATTCCGCTTGAGGTGATCGCACCGATCACGAGCGATTGCGGGGACGCGTAGAGCGAGCCGACAAGCGTCTCGCGCACAGAGGCGGCGATAGCGTGATCAGAGTGCCGGAGCTGCGTCAGGCGGGATATCAGACCAGTCATGAACACCGCCATGAACGACACAAGTGTATAAGCAACAAACAAAATCCTGAAAGCTGATCAAACGGTCGCGATTCCAAACGCTCGGCCCGTAACATCGGTCGCATACGGGACCGAACGCTTTGGCAAGCTGAACGACGGACGCGAACACACGGGTCAGACATGCCATTTGCGTATCGCCGGTCCGCGTTTCCGGGCCGGTGCCTCCACCGCGGACGCCAGGCGTCATACGTCGCGAGCATGAAAACTATGGCGTCGTATGCCCGATCGGGTCGGTGACCGCTGATCCATCTCCGTGCGCAATGTACGGGACTGGGCCATTCCAATCGCTTGGCTGAGGTCCGTGTGGGTGGGTTGGGGGCGCAGAACGAGTGGGCGGGCAAAAATTGCCACAAATATGCAAGAAAGTGTTTGACGGGTGTGTGGGGTGGCCGTAGAGGGGTGTCACCGCAGCGGAGTGCCTCACCGGCTTCTGCAGCGGTCGCAAAAAACCAGATGCTCCAAGCTTCCTGCAAGGGAGGTTATGCGAGTGTCGGTATTTTTGTCGGCTCTTTGACATTGTAGGTTTAGATGAAGGGACATGTGGGCGGCGGCTTGCGGTTTCCGGGC